>CAVTGK010000016.1:0-13529 GCA_963734095.1 uncultured Acidobacteriota bacterium
CAACGCGCAGATCTTCCACACCTCGATCCGCGCGCTCGCCAACGACGTCAGGTACCGAACTTACGAGGCGCCCTTCAACAGCGACACGTTCTTCTGGACCGACTTCACGCCACGCCAGGGCTTTGCTACCGTCGCCGCATACCGCGCTTACCTGGGGCGGCTTCGTGACGTGCCGCGCTACTTCGAGGAGCAGGTCGCCAACATGCGGGCCGGGCTCGCACGCGGCTACAGCGTCTCGCGCGTGTCGGTCGTCGGACGTGACAAGACGATCGAACCGTACGTGAAGGGCGACACGAGCAACCCGCTGTATGCGCCGTTCACCCAGATGCCCCCCTCCATCCCGTCGGCCGACCAGGAGGCGATGCGCGCTGAAGCCGCCACCGTCATCCGTGACACAGTCGCGCCGGCCTACGCGAAGCTCTTGACGATGATGCGTGACGAGTATCTGCCGAAAGCTCGCACGACGCTCGGCGCAAGCGCGATGCCCGATGGCGATGCGTTCTACCAGGCACAGATCGAGAAGCACACGACGCTGACGCTGACCGCCAAGCAGATCCACGACATCGGACTGAAAGAGGTCGCCCGCATCCAGGCCGAGATGGAAGTCACCAAGCAGAAGGCGAACTTCAAGGGGACGATGAAGGAGTTCTTCAACTTCTTGCGCACGGATCCGCAGTTCTATGCGAAGACTCCGCGCGAGCTCCTCTCGTACTCGGCGTACGTCGCGAAGAAGGCCGACTGGAAGCTCGCCGAAACGATCGGGTTCTTGCCGCGGCGCCGGCACGGTATCCGGCCGGTTCCCGATGCGCTCGCGCCCATCTACACGGGCGGACGCGGTGGGCTCGAGGCCTGCCTGATGAACACCTACAACCTGCCGGCGCGGCCGCTTTACACGCTGGCGTCGCTGACACTGCACGAGTGCACGCCGGGCCACAGCTTTCAGGCCGCACTCGCGCTCGAGGGCCCCGAGCGTCCGCCCTTCCGTCGAGGGACGTCGTTCTCCGGCTACGGCGAAGGGTGGGGACTCTACACCGAGTGGCTCGGCACCATCATGGGGATCTACGAGACGCCGTATGAAGACTTCGGCCGCCTGACGTACGAGATGTGGCGTGCGTGCCGACTTGTGATCGACACGGGCATTCACCAGTACGGGTGGACCCGCGAGCAGGCGATGGACTACTTGCGTGAGCGCGCAGCGCTGGCCGAGCACGAGATAACGACCGAAGTCGAACGCTATATCGCGTGGCCCGGCCAGGCGCTGGCCTACAAGCTCGGCGAGTTGCAGATCCGCCGTCATCGTCGGGAAGCGGAAGAGAAGCTGGGGGCCAAGTTCGACCAGCGGCGGTTCCACGACGTGATCCTCGCGATCGGATCGGTGCCGTTGCCAGTGCTCGAACAGCGGATGGCCCAGTTCATCGCCGAGGAGGGCAGCGGTTCCGGGACGGTGCCGCGGTTCTAGAGCAAGCCTTCGATGAAGGGATAGCCCCAGAACAAGCCGAGCGCGGTCGAGACACAGCCGACCGCGAGGGAAGCGGCGCGCGTGAAGAGGTGATGGGATCCCAAACGTGCAATGGGCCACCCCAATAGACCGGAGAGCGCGGCCATCCCCACGATCGATCCCACACCAAACAGCATCAAATAGCCCAACCGCGTCGCCGTTGACGGGAGCGTCGTCACCACGAGCGCAGTCATCGCGCCGCTGCCCGCCAGTCCGTGGACAGCGCCCACCGCGAGTGGTCGTGCGAGTGTCCATCGGTCCATTTGAAAGGGTGAGAAGGCTCCTGGTCTTCGATGGGAATGCGTCGGACCCGCAGGCACCCGGCGGGCGCCCTGATAGATCGCGCGCACGCCAAAGCCGACGAGCAGCAGGACCACGCAGACCTCCAGCACCCGCGCTGCGATTGCTGGCATCTCAGTCTGCAGCACTACGAGAAGGGCGCCGGCCGTGAACAGGGTCAGCGTATGCCCCAGTCCCCAGAACGCGCCGAGCCACGCGGCCTTCGCGCTGCTGCGCTCGCCCGTCATGAGGGTGGACACCGCCGCAAGGTGATCGGGCTCGAGCGCGTGGCGCATGCCGAGCAGTGTTCCGAGACCGGCGCTGGCAGCGAATCCCAGAGGGAGCGCAGATGATTCGTCGGGAGCACTCCGCGTCCAGAGACCCGGTTCGCCCATGGGCCCCACACTCGCTTGCTGAAGCATCCAGTACGTCGCGAACGTGCACGCGAGTCCAAGGAGAAGCCAGCTCGTTTCAGGCGCTCGTGTTTGCAGGAGCTCGACGGGCTGGCCGTGAGGAGTGTTTCGGTAGGCTGCGGCCCATGCTTCTTTTCGTGTCAGGAGTGCGGTTGGATCGGCCAGACCCTTCGCGGTGACCAAGCTCTCCAGAGCGGCCAGCCAGTGTTCGTAGTAGCGAGAACCGTCGTCGGGTTCACCGCGTCCGGCAGCGACCTTGAGCTCGTCGGCCAGCGCGGCCGCCCACTCCTTCCAACGTGAAATAGCCCTGACTCGGAGAGATTGACGGCGAGCGCGAACGCCTGAGCCTGCCACGGTTCGGCGAATACCGGGCCGCCTTCGTCACGCGGCAGCCGCGGCAGATCGGCGAGTTGCTCGGCTCCCGGAGTGCGGTCAGGCTCGCTCAAGGTAGTCGTCCCACATGTCGATGTGAACCGAATCGCGCGACGAGGCGAGTGGTCCCCACAACTCGCGTGCGGCGAAGCGCACCGAGTACACGTGCTGACGTTTCTCACCCTGAGAGTGCGCGTTCGTGTCAGGGAAGATGTACACGCCGTGGTCGCGAGTGATGACCCCGACCTTGCCTCGCGCGTAGCGTGGCAGACGCGTGTGCCCAATCGGGTGCATATTGCGCGCGCGCACACGTTGTCCCACTTTGAACAACGGTCGCACCGCCGGCTCGTGGCTCGAGGCAACGCCACGCGACATCCAGCGGGATGACGTTGCCACCGTGAACGGCGGCGTGGCCTTCTCTGAACCCATCAGCCGGCTTGCCGGTGTCCACCTCATCTTTCGTCGCGAGGCCATACCTCACCACGTGCGCCTCGAGCCGTGCGAGCCATCGCTCGTAATAGCTCATTCGCAGATAGTCAACCGGAGGCATCAACTCGAGCGCGTGCCGGTCGGTGTCGAGGCTCCACTTGCGCCACGCCCGCATCGCGCGGGTCAAGCGCGTAGACCCGCCCCTCCCACTCAGCGTGAAAGACCGGCTCGTTCTTCTCGTATTGGACCGGCCCCATGCCGTGCTGACCGCCCATGTCGTGCACGCCATTCATCTGCCGCCTCCGGACTGGGTGAGCGTGACCTTGGCGACTCCAACCATCGCATCGCGAGTCACGAGCGCGGCCAGTTCTTCTTCGGTCATCTGTTCGGTGCCTTCGGGCCGCTCGGGGAGCACGAGATAGCGCAGCTCCGCGGTGCTGTCCCAGACGCGCACTTCGACGTCTTGCGCCACTTGCGTTCCAAACTCGCGGAGGATGCCGCGCGGGTCGATGACCGCTCGGGAGCGGTAGGGCGCCGACTTGTACCAGACCGGCGGCAGGCCCAGCACCGGCCATGGATAGCAGGAGCACAGCGTGCAGACGATCAGGTTGTGAACCGTGGGTGTGTTCTCCACGACGACCATGTGCTCTCCCTGGCCGCTGGTGTAGCCCAGTTCGGCGATCGCCGCCGGCGCATTATCGAGCAAACGTTTCTTGTAGGCAGGATCGACCCACGCACGCGCCACCACTCGCGCTCCGTTACGCGGACCCACCTTGTGTTCCATGGTGTCGATCAGCGCATCGAGGGCCGCCCGATCGACGAGCCCCTTTTCGACCAGGAGCGATTCGAGCGATTTGACCCGTAACGTTAGGTCAGATGGGACCGTCTGATGAAGGTGTTCGTTGGCCTGGCCGCTACCATGGACTTGAGCAAGACCAGGGGTCGCTGCGGCCCCTGCTGCCGTCATCGCCACCTTCAAGAAACCGCGTCGGGTGTTGTCCAAGAGATGTTCCTCCTGCCAGATGCAGGCCCAACGTCGGAGATTATAGCGGAGCGCTAACGAACAGCGACGAGCTTGACAGGGAATACTTCACCCCGACTGCTCCTGGCGAGAACCACGTGCGGCCCGCGGCCTTGCCATGCTGTGACATCCGGATCGCAACCGGGTACGCTCAGATGGCAGGGGGAGCGAAATGCAGTTTTGGAATGGTGGACGAATGCGCGACGCGCTGGGATGGGCGCTGGCGATGCTGGTGTCGACGAGTCCGGCGGCCGCGCAGGAATTCGCCGGGCGCGAGAAGCTGCGCGCGCACGGCGAGCAGGAGTTCCGCAAAGACATCGTCACGGTGGCGGACGGCGTGTACGTGGCCGTCGGCTACTCGATGGCCAACGTGACGCTGATCGTGGGAGAGGGCGGCACCATCATCGTCGACACCACCAGCAAGGTCGACGATGCGCAGGCGGTGAAGGCGGAGTTTGCGAAGATCTCGAGCGCGCCTGTGCGCGCCATCATCTACACACACTCGCATCCCGATCACACCGGCGGCGCCAGCGTCTTTGCGGGTACCGATCGGCCCGAGATCTACAGCCACCAACTGTTCGTGGACCGCGTGCCCGACGTGGGCCGCGCAGGCCGCGACGGCGGGGATCAGTTCGGCTCGACCCTGCCGGATGCGTTGTACATCAACGGCGGCACCGGCACCGAGTTCGGGCGTCCGTCGGGACCCGCCGCGATGAAGACAGGTCCGCTCCCGCCGACGAAGACCTTCAGCGGCGACCGCCTGGCGCTGACGATTGCCGGCGTGCGCCTGGAACTGCTGCACACGCCTGGCGAGACTAACGACGGTATCTCGGTGTGGCTGCCGGACACGCGCGTGCTGCTCACCGGCGATCTCTTCCTGAAGGCGTTCCCGAACCTGTATGCAATCCGTGGCGCGGCGCCGCGGCCGGTAATGACATGGGTCGGCAGTCTCACGAGACTGATCGCCCTCGGCGCCGAGCATGTCGTACCGGGCCACACGCGCCCAGTCCTGGGCGCGACCAATGCGCGCGACGCGCTCACGGCCTACAGCGACGGGATCAAGTCCGTGTTCGACCAGACGCTCGAGGGCATGAGGAAGGGCGAGCGCCCCGACGAACTGGTCGCGCACGTGAAGCTGCCGCCGCACCTGGCGGGGAGCCCCTATCTGCAGGAGTACTACGGCACCGTGGAATGGTCGGTGCGCGCGATCTACAGCGACCACCTGGGGTGGTTCGACGGCAACGCCACGCACCTGTTCCCAATGCCGGAGACGGAACGCGCGCAGAGGATCGTGTCTCTGGCCGGTGGCGTGCCGCAGACGTTGTCACGCGGCAGGGAGGCGCTGGCCAGGGGGGACTTCCGATGGGCCGCCGAGCTTGCGGACTGCATCCTGGCCGTGGACGGCGCCAACGTCGACGCGAAGCGCCTCAAGGCGCAGGCCCTGACGGAACTCGGCGAACGGCAGACGAGCGCCAACGCCAGGAACTACTACCTCTCGGTTGCCCAGTACCTGCTGCGAGGCCTGCCGCCGCGGTAGGCACCGCGAGATGCCCCGCCGCATACCAAACGGCGTCGTAGGATCGCTGTCCCTTTCTGACCCTGATACTCTGGCATTGAGTGGATTTGGCGGATCGAGGGCTTCCGATCGGGCCTCGATTGTTGATGGCGAGGGAACGACGGGAACGAATCCCTTGTCCGCCAATTATTGATCCTTTGTTTCCTTCGCCCTCCACCTCGGCTTCTCCGATTCGGACACCGGGGTTCAGCCACGTGCGGCTATCAGATGGCTACGCGGGAGCGCGTCGTCAGAAGCGCACGACCCCGCCGGCCGAGATACGAGTGAAGGCGACGAACTGCTCCCCGAAACCAGCACTGTTCGGATCGCCAAACTGACTTCTGAAGTAGCGAACGTCCGCATTCACGTCGAGGCGCGGCCGGACTCGAATCAAGATGCCGCCTCCCACGTTTCCCGACCAGAGCGATGACTGGGACGAAAACGCGTCGAGCGCGTCCTCGAGGCTCATGCGTATGACGCCGGCGCCACCCGCGATGTAGGCGCGAAGCCGCGCGGAGGCGGTCGGTCGAGGAAGCTGCCACGAGACGTTACCCATGATGCTGGTCAGCCGGCTGGCGACGAGCAGATCCTGGTTGCCGCCCAAAAAATCGGGTGACACAGCAAACTCTATCTCGAATCCCAGGGCGGTCGGATGCCATCCGACCGCCGCGCCGGCGACGATTTTTGAATCGCCAGCGCTCTGCTCCAGATCGACGAAGCCGTGACTCGATTGCATGGTTGCGCCAACAAACGGTCGAATGACCCAATCGCCGGATGCCTCGGACGACACGAGGAGCATCGCCAGTAACGGGTGCCGCGCGCAGTGCGTGTGCGAGGTTCGATCTCATCGCGCCGCCGAGACAAACGCGCGCGCGAACGGCGAGACCGTCACGTCGCCGAGCGCGAGAGGAAAACGGGCGCTCAGCCCGTCGCTGTTGGCCAGAAGGATCAAGGTGAGGCCGCGCTCCGGGAGCTTGAGCAGCAGCGAGGAGAATGTTGGCCACAGACCGTAGTGCCAGATTGCGCGACCTGCTGCGGTGGTTTGTACAAACCAGCCGAGTGCATACGGCGCGTCCTGTCCGCCCGTCAGGCGAAATGGAGTCCACGCGAGGAGCTGCGCCGGTCGCGAGACAAGCACCTGTGCGTCCAAAGCGGCATCGTAGCGTGCGAGATCTCTGACCGTTGAAATGAGACCAGCGGAGGCGTTGATACCACGTGGCGGATAGTCGCCGAGCATCGCACGTCCATCTCGCACGACATACGGCTTGGCGAGTCGCGCGAGCACAGCGCGGTACCGGGCGAGCGTCGGCAAGTCAAAGGCGGCTGACGCTGCATCGGATGGCGCTTCGAGGTCCTGACCGGGGACCGAGTCCGTCATGCCAAGTCGGTCAAGGATGCGCAGGGCCAAGGCAAGGCGGGACGGTCGCCCGTGCATCGATCGACGACAGGCGTGAGCGCCGTGAATCGATCCCCATCGACCGAAACCGTGTACCGGCTGCTGTGTCCGACGTCATCGACAGCACGTGGCGCACCGTCGCCGTCGCATCGGGTACCGCGGAGGTGAAATTCCGGATCGGTGTGTCGAGACTCAACGTACCCGCATCCACGCATTGCATCAACAGTGTGGACGTCGCTGTCTTTGTGATCGACGCCGTGCGGTACGGTGTGCTGGGTGTTGCGGCGACGCGGGCCTCCACGTCGGCCAGTCCCATGCCGCCTTCCCAAATAACCCGTCCCCCGGAGGTGATGATGCCCGAGAGTCCGGGAATCCCCGCCTGCGCGCGAAGGGGATCGAGATACCGCGTGAACAGTTCGAGCCGTTGTTCGCGATCCGCGGCCAGCTGGGCACTCGTGTTCGCAAACGGCATCGAGATGATGATTCCGACGACGGCAGCAGTCGCGCCCAGGAAGCGCATATATCGCTCAGCAATATATTAGACAATGAGGCACCGTGCCCCGCGGCGGCGCGGCGCGCGCCCCTGACGTCTCCCCCGAAAACGCCGTTTCGGCGCACGACTTGGCGTGTGCCTCGACGCGTGCGGCAACCGCTCACTGCTCCGCGACGGCTGAATCAGACCTGGGCGCTCGACTTCATGACAGAGACGCTGTACGACGGACGTCGGGTGCGTTTGCTGACGATGATCGATGAAGGGAATCGGGAAGGTCTGGAGATCGTGAACGGGATTCTCTGTGCCCAGCCTAGCGCGTGACGCGAGCACTCGACGAGCTCGTCGCCGTCCGCGGCTGCCCCTGGGCTGTCCGCGTCGACAACGGCCGCGAATTTACGGCGCAGGCCTTCGTGGATTGGGGCACCAAGCACGGCCTGGCGATTCACTACATCCAGCCCGGCAAGCTCGATAATAACGCCTACATCGAGCGCTTCAATCGCAGCTACCGGACCGAAGTCCTCTATGAGCATCTCTTCGAATCGGTCGCAGAATTGCGGGCGCTAGACTGACACCTGGTTGAGGATTTACAATACGCGAGCGGCCTCACGACAGCGTCGGTCGGGTGCCGCCGCTCACCTTCTATGCCGAGGCTCTTGCCATTGGTACGCTCAGTATCTCTTTTGCACTGTCTACTTGACGGGGAGCTTACAGATGGGCATGACATGCCCGCAGGTCTAATAGAATACGCGGTCCGATGCGTGAAGTGCCGCTCCGCCAATAGCCCTTGCCGAAGAATGGCTACGCGATGGCGCCGTCGTGTACGCCAATCTCTAAGCCGCTCGGAGAAGCGGACGCCGCGAGCATGGCGCCTCCCGCGACAAGGGTGATTCGATGAAGACCGGCCTTGTTCAGAAGTTGAAGCCCTGGAGCATTTTCCAGCGTCGCATTCCCCTCATGGCGGGCCTGCCGATTGCGTTCGCGGTGGCCGCCTGCAATCAACCAGCGCCGCCAGCGGCGGCCCCCGCGCACACAGCGATCGAGCGCATCGAAGGCGGCTACACCGACGTGGGCCCCGGCCGCATCTCCACCTACGCTGAAATGGAGGCACAAGGCGGCCCCAAGGCGATCGGCGTCAGCTTTTCGTCCTCCTTCCTGAACGCGCTCACCGGCCAGCCACTCCGACCAGCATCACTGCGCCGACCGGAACAAGGACGGCGCCGTGGACCGGCCGGCTGAGTGCAACATGTGGCACGAATGGGCCGTCCCACTGCCCACTGACGCGACGAGTCGGCCGGATATTCCGTTCAAGTGGGCGCTTGGTCAACTGGAACCCGATGGGTCACATTCCGCCCGGGGTGTACGACCTGCCTCACTTCGACGTCCACTTCTATCTCGAGCCGATCGAGGACGTGTTCGCCATCGAGCCGGGAACCTGCGGTCCGGAGTTCGTCCGGTGCGATCAGTTCGACCTGGCGAAAAAGCCGATCCCGAGCAACTACATTCATCCCGACTACAAGGACGTGGACGCCGTGGCGCCCGGCATGGGAAACCATCTCATCGACCTCACCGGGCCCGAATTCAATGGCCAGCGCTTCACGCGCTCCTGGATCTTCGGCATTTACGACGGCCGGATCACCTATTTACGAAGAGATGCTGTCGCGGGACTACATCCTCAGCAAGCCGGACAGGTGCCACCCGATCAAGACCGCCGCCGCGGTGGAGCCAGGCGGGCTACTACCCGACGGTTCGTGTGTCAGGTACGACACCGCGCGCGACACCTACAACGTATCCATGGAGGACTTCGTACTCCGGGAGCGCAGCGACCCGGGGCCGCCGGCACTGCTGGCCCCACCACCGCCGCCACCCCCAACTCGTTGATCCTCGTGTCCTGAATCTGCGTTATTCGTGACATAACTGCCGGGCCGGCATCCCCGCTGGCGGCGTTGCTCCTCGCTACAAATATGCCCAATATTCTCACTCGTCGCGCCTTGCCATCGGGGCGCCGCGCTCCGGCATTTACGCCACGAATCACGCGGCCAGGACACTAGGAGCCCCTGAAGAAGCCAGGCTCAGTCACTTCACGGAATACTTCGTGAACGCGCCACCCGCCTGAGTCAGCGAGTTCGGTCCTTCCGCCGCGTAGACGTTCCCGTCCGCGTCGACCGCGACGCCTTCTCCCGCCGTCCCTGATACACCCGGTCCTCGCGCTCGAACGGCGGGATGAAGGCGGTGATGCGATCTTCGTCGAGCGGACCGATGCGCACCCGTCGCGCCAGTTCGGGTGGTTCAGCGGACCCGACTCCGAGTCGATCGCGTAGAGCAGGTTGCCTTTGATGAAAAACCCGCTGATGCGCCCGTACATGTAGCGCGACTCGAGGTAGTTGCCTTCCTGATCGAAGATCTCGAGCCGGTGGTTGCCGCGATCCGCCACCCAGAGACGGCCCTTCGCGTCGAACATCAGCGCGTGCGGCGTGCGGAACTCGCCGTGGCTCACGCCAATCGTTCCCCACGACTTGATGAACTTGCCGTCCGGCGTGAACTTGCTGATGCGCGACGTGGCGCCGCGCTTCAGCCCTTCGGCGATCGCCGCGTTGGTGGTCATGCCCTGCGCGTCGTGGCCATCGGACACGTAGATGCTGCCATCGGGCCCGACGACGACGTCGTTGGGCTGGTTGAACTGGCCGTCGGCATTGCCCGGCTTGCCGGCGATGCCCAGACTCAGCAACTTTTCGCCCTTCGGGCTGAACTTGTGCACCTGGTGTCCCTTGGTGCCGTCCTTATTGCCCGCGAAGTCGGCAATCCACACGTTGCCGTGCCTTGTCCACGGGATGCCGTGCGGCGTCACCATCAGGCCCTTGCCGAAGTTCGCGAGCACCTTGCCGGTGTTGCGGTCGAACTTGAAGACGGGATCGACGGGGTTGGTTTCGCAGTCGACGCCGCCGCCCGCGCCCCCGGCGTGCCGGCGCCGCAGCGCTCGTAGCCCCAGACGTGGCCGTCCTTCGGATCGATGTCGAGGCCGGCCGACGTGCCCCATTTCGGCCGGCGGGAAGCTCACCCCAGTTTTGGTCATTTCGGTGCGGGGTTCGGTAGCCCTTCACCGGTGATGGGATTCCCGGCCACCGTCGGCGTCGCTTTCGACTTCGCCGTCTGGGCGTGCGTGGTGGTACCGGTGTCCCACGTCGTCAGGACGAAGGCGGCGCAAGCGGCGAGGGCGGACACGACGATCCGTGACAGTGGCATGGCAGTTCCTTTCGGTTCGGGGCGATATTACAGCCGAGACACAGGGCCCGCGCAGGGGGACTGCCGGGCGCCGCTAGTGGAGCCCCGTCTCAGGACCAAGAATCGCGCTCAACGCGGTGAGATGCGCTCACGTCGCCGACTTGCGGCCGCCACAGCCCGCTGTCAAAATGCCGCGCATGCCGAACGCCAGCATCATTGCGCTCCTTCTCGCAACCGTCGCGATAACTTCCGCGTCGTGCGCTCCAGCGCCCCGCGACGCAGCCGGCCAAGTAGCCCGGAAGCGGGCGTTGCCACTCATCGCCTCGCGCGCATCGACCGCGTGTTCCAGCGGTACGTGGACGAGAATCGCATCGCCGGCGCGGTCGCGCTGGTGCTCCGCGACGGGCAGCCGGTCTACGAGCGCGCGGTCGGCTGGAGCGACAAGGAGGCCGGAGCGGCGGATGACGCCGACACGATCTTCCGCATCGCGTCGCAGACAAGGCGATCACCAGCGTCGCCATCCTGGCGCTCGTCGAGGAAGGCAAGATCGGCCTCGACGATCCCGTCAGCCGCTTCATTCCCGGCGTTCGCCAAGACGACGGTCGCCGTCCGAGCGACACGGCGTCGCGATCGTGCCGGCGCAGCGCGCCGATCACGATTCGAGATCTGCTGACGCACACCGCCGGCATCTCGTACGGCACCGAGCCCGCCGTCGGCGCCGCTGCTACGAGGCGAAGGGCTGGGCCCGCCGCCGGCTTCGGCTGGTACACGGCCGACAAGGACGAGCCGATCTGCGACACGATGGAGCGGCTCGGCACGCTGCCGTTCGTCGCGCAGCCGGGCGAAGCCTGGGTCTACGGCTACAACACCGACATCCTCGGCTGCGTCGTCGAGCGCGCGTCCGGCATGCCGCTCGACGAGTTCGTGCGAACGCGCATCACCGGGCCGCTCGGCATGAAGGACACGCAGTTCTTCCTGCCGCCGGAGCAGCGCGACGCGGCTGGCGGCCGTGTACGCGAGCGGCGCCGACGGCACGATCGCGCGCGCGCCGGAGGGCGCGCGCGGGCCAGGGCCACTACGTCGAGGGCCCGCGCCGGAGCTTCTGCCGGCGGCGCGGGGCTCGCTCTCGACGGCGCGCGACTACGCGCGCTTCCTCGAGATGATCCGCAACGGCGGGACGCTCGACGGCGTCCGCATCCTGGCGCCGCGCACCGTCGCGCTGATGACGACGAACCAGGTCGGCACGCTGCACTCGACGACCGGCCTCGGATTCGGCCTCGGGTTCGAGACCACCGACCGCTACGGCGCCAACGGCTGAGCTCGGTGGGCGCGTTCGGGTGGGGCGGCGCCTACGGCACGAGTACGCGTGGATCCCGAGGCGCGGCTGGTGATCGTGTTCATGATCAAGCAGCTGCCGAACGCGACCGACATCGGCGAGAAGTTCCCGACGCTCGTGTATCAGGCGCTCGTCGATGCGCCGAAGCAGGGTACCCAGTAGTTTTCATCCCCGTCAAACCTTCGTGGCGCGGGTGAGCAGGTAGTCCTGACGCACGATGTTGTCCCGCAGTAATTCCGCCACGAGCGCCTCGTATTCGCGCCGGAACACTGCGAGCTGTTTCGGGTCCCGGTCCTTCAAGCTCTCGACCAGCTTGATCACCGGCCCGGCCGTGCGTTCGAACATGGTCCGATGGTGCGAGGGGCTCAGCGCGGGCACGACATGCGTGGCGATCGAAGACGATGTCTGCGGCCTTTCCCAGGCGTTCCCGGATGACGTTCGGGGTCGCCCCACTGTCGGCGGCGGCGCGATGCCGGGAGGCGGCGGCGCGTACGCGCGACAGGCTGAACGTCGGCCGACGAAGAGTTCGGGCGGCCACGTCGAAAACGCGATCGTTCCGCCCGGCTTCAGACGCGAAGCATCTCGGAGACACCACCTCGGGCCCGGCGCGAACATGTGCCCGTAACTGACTGAGGACGACGTCGAACGCAGCGTCCCCGAACGGCAGTTGTTCGGCGTCGCCTTCCCGCCAGTCGACGTGGACGCCAGCGATCTGCGCGTTCTCGCGCGCGCGCTCGAGCAGCGGCGGGGTGAGATCGAGCGCGCTAACCTGGCGCCAAGGCGTGCGGCCGTGACCGCGACGACGCCGGTGCCGGAGGCGACATCCAGCACGCGCTGACCGGCGGCGATGCCCGCATGCCCCACCAGACGAGCCGCAGCCGGCGTCGTGAACATCTCGAGCGGGGCGAAGTGCGCCCACCCCTGTTTCTGCGTCTCCTTGAACTGTGCCAGTGGATCCAGGAAATACCCTCAGCGAATGATTCTCCGAATGACAACCGCGACATCCAGTGTGTCACGAGAGGCGTCGAATCTGCGTCCCGGCGCACACGTTACATGGGGGGGACTGGTCACCAAAGACGAGCGAAAACGACCAGGGGCTGGCGTTATCGAGGAAGCGCACACCATCAATCTCGTCGTTCCGACGCGGAAGCCCGGTGGCAACGTAGTCCAACGATCCTTCGAGCTGCACGCCTCGGAGCCAGCGTCCTTCCGGCAGCCAATTGAAGATCGACACACTGGTATCGAGCTCGAAATTCAACTTGTGCGTGTAGGCACGGCCATCGCTGGGGCGCTCTGCCGCGCTGAACTTGTCGACCACGTCGAAATGTGAGCCGATCCATCCTCGCGTCCGTGCCGCCGGGAGCCAGATGAAATTGCTCTCAAACTCGAGTTCCGGTGTGCTGTCACGTTCGAAAGGAAGGAAGATCGCTTCAACCGTGAACTCGAGCCAGGCGATGGGAGTCGGCAGGCCCAGCGACAGAATCAGTTCGAACTCCGTCTGACGCTCCTCTCGAGTGA
>CAVTGK010000017.1:0-28610 GCA_963734095.1 uncultured Acidobacteriota bacterium
ATGGATGCACTTCGTCGGGCGGCCTAGCCACGGAGTCGTTGATTGGCGGGCCTTGTCGTTACTTGACACAGGACCAGCTAACCGGTTCAGCTGCGGCTTCGTCTCAAAACAGATGACGATGCTTCAGGACTTCCGGTACACGCTTCGGACCATCCGGCAGGCTCCCGGCTTCTCTGTGGTGGTGACCCTGACCATCGCGCTTGGCGTGGGTGCGACGACCGCAATATTCACCATCGTGGACGCCGTCCTCCTGCGACCGCTGCCGTATCCGGCACAGACGTCGCTGGTGAAGCTGTTCGATACCAATCGCGGACGCGATGCTGCCGTCCTCTCGTTTCCAGAGTTCATCGACTGGCGCGATCGCGGGAGCGACGTCTTCGAAGCCGTGGGCGCGTTCGGCGCGAGCGGCGAAGCACTCAGCGGCGCCGGCGAGGCGGAGCTGCTGCTGGGTGTCCAGGCCAGTCGCGAAGTGCCAGGACTCCTCGGGCTGCGTCCGATCCTGGGGCGGGGATTTGTTGCGGCGGACGAACTGCCCGGCGGTCCGCGGGTCGTGGTACTCGGCGAACACCTGTGGCGGGGCCAGTTCGGCGCGGATCCGGGGATCGTCGGCCAAAACATCACGCTGACCGACGTATCGTATGAGGTCATCGGGGTCTTTCCATCAACAGCTTCCGCGATCCTGCCGTCGCCGTTCTACATGGCTCGCGGCAAGCCGGCGGATTTCTGGCAGCCGCTTCAGCGGGACCCGCAGACCGCGCCACGCGGGGCGCATCAGCTGGACACGATCGCGCGGCTCCGGTCCGGCGTGACGCTGGCCCAGGCAGCAAGCCGCGTGGACACCATCGCCGACACGATCAAGAGGGATCGAGAGACGACGCACGGTGTCCGCATGCGTCCGCTTGCCACGGTCCTCGTCGGGGATCTCGCGGCGCCGCTCGCACTGCTGCTCACGGCTGTTACGCTTCTTCTGCTGATCGCCTGCGGAAATGTCGCCAATCTGCTTCTGGCGCGATCCGCGTCCCGCGGGCGCGAGTTCGCGGTCCGGACCGCGCTTGGCGCGGACCGCGGACGGCTCATGTCACTCGTGATGGTCGAGAGCGTGACGCGCGCCGCTGTCGGAGGTCTCTTCGGTATCGGTCTCGCGTATGCCATCGTGACTGTCGCGCGGACGATGCTCGTGGGATCGATTCCGCGCGTGGCCACGGCGGCGATCGACGGACGGGTAATTGCCGTCGCGTGTGGATTGTCTCTGATCTCGGGCTTCTTGTTCGGCGTGACGCCGGCGTTGCGAGCTTCGCGCCGTGGCGTCATCGCCGGCCTGAGCGGCGCGCGAGGCTCGGTGGCGCACGACTCTCGCGACGGGGTCAGACGGACATTGATGGCGGGCGAGATCGCGCTGTCGTTCGTGCTGCTCGTGGCGGCGGCGCTGCTCGCTGACAGCTACGTCCGCCTGGTGAACGTCCCAAAGGGGTTCAATCCCGACGGACTGATCACCGCGCGCGTGTTTCTCCCTCCGCCGCGGTACGCCGAGGAGACGACTCAGACCGCATTCTTCGACCGTCTCACCGAGCGCCTTGCCAGTGATTTTGGGCCGCAGTCGGTGACGCTGGCGAGCGACCTTCCCATCGAAGGCGGGACGTCCGGAGCCGTCTTGCTCACGAATCCCAGATTCCCGGAGGTCGCCACCGACATCGAGAAACGAATTGTGTCGTCGAACTACTTCCACGTCCTGAAGGCGCAGCTGGTCCGCGGCCGGTTGCTGCAGCTGTCTGACGTCCGGGGCAGCCAGCCGGTCGTCGTGGTGAACGAGACGTTCGCGCGCGTGTGGCTCGAAGGCGATCCGATCGGGCAGAACGTCGCGTTTATGTGGGGCATCGAGGGGACGCAGGCCGTCGTCGGTGTCGTCGCGGACATCCGTGAGGGTGGTCTCGCGGAGCAGCCTAAAGCGGCAATTTACATGTCAAACGCACAACGGCCCCACTTCGACATGCGCGTCATGGTCCGGACGGCGCGGCCCATGAGCGAAGCGACGGACCTAATCCGAGCGTCCGTGGCAAATCTCGATGCGGCGCTCCCCGTGATCGACATGCGATCGACCGACGACATCGTCGCGGCGAGCGCCCGCCCGCAGCAACTGAGCGGCAGCGTGCTCGGCGCGTTTGCGGTGTCCGCTCTCGTGCTGGCGGCGATCGGTTTGTATGGGCTTATCAGCTACTTTGTCGCCCAGCGGCGGCAGGAGCTCGGCGTCCGGGCTGCCCTCGGCGCGCAGCCGCGGGATCTGATGCGCCTCGTCCTCGGAGAAAGCCTGCGCGTGACCGTGATCGGCATCGTCTGCGGCGTCGCCGGCGCGCTCGCCGTCAGCCGGTTGCTATCAGCGCAGCTCTTCGGGGTGGGCGGACGCGATCCGCGCGCTTACGGTGCGGTCGCGCTGGTGATTCTCGTCGTGGCTCTGCTGGCGAGCGCGGTGCCGACGCTGCGCGCAATGCGTGCCCATCCGCTCGACTCCTTGCGGGTATAGCACCATGAACGGCTGGTGCATGCCGGCCGAGTCACCTGTGTCCTGACCGCAGGATCGTGACAGCACTCCCGGGCGGGGGCCGTCGGTGATCGGAGTCGTTTACTGCGTACAGGCATCTCAAACAGCACGATGATCTCGCCCCTCTTAGCAACACGTCGGCTTTGCGGCGAACGTGATCGACGGGTTCGATTCCTATCCGCGATCGTAGGGCCGAACGCGCAAGTGGTCGCCGGCCTTAGACGAGAAAGTGGTGAGCCCGGAAGGAATCGACCTGGTTCAGTCGAGGCCGAAGGCCGAAGACGCTAGGCTGATTCCTCCGGGCGAGCCACGACGAGACGAATGTCGAGGAGTGGTGAGCCGCACAGGAATCGAACCAATCCCGGCCGACCTCCCCCGCCCCCGAATCATTCCTGACTGGTCGCCTAGTGGCAACCAGTGGAAGCCGGGCACTGCTCGCCACTACGGCGTAATAGCTGCCCCTCCTTGGCGCCCTCCTGCCCCCCTTCCCTTTGGTCAGGACCAATTTGGTGGACCAGAACAGCGCCAGTTGGAACCCACTGGCTGCCTGGCTGCGTCAAGTCGACCGACTCCGAAACGCCGCATATGGAGTCCAGCCCTCCGTGCGGAACGCAGGAACACCCGGCTATGAAGGCCCCGCAAACCGCTGGATGCATTCCGCGTAGCCGCGCCCGCTGAATCGCGCGGCAAAAGCGTGCTAGTCGTCTTGAATGACCAGATCAACTCGGCGCGGGAGGTGTCGAAGACCGACGCGCTGCGCGTTCAGACGTTTCAGTCGCCCTTACCGGCATTCTTGGCGCGGTCGATCCCGACCGAGTGGTTTATACCGCGAACCGCTCAAGCGGGACACGCAGAAAATTGAATTCGACGTCTCCGCGTTCACTGCCCTTCTCACCGCGGGCCAGCGCTTTGTCGAGCCCGATGAGCGCTATCCTTTCTTCGAGTCTGCGCCGGTACGTAGAGCCTCTGTGATGAGCCGCGGCTCCCCGAAGTAGTAGCCCTGCCCACAGTCGATGCCGATCTTGCGGAGCCAACTTACTGTTTCCGCTTCCGCAACGAACTCAGCCACTGTCCTTTTCCCAAGTCCCTTCGCGATCGTGACGATGGCCTGAACGACAAGCTGATCCATGGGGTTCGAAATCAAGCCGCGGATGAATCCACCGTCGATCTTGATAAAGTCAAACGGGAAGTTCTTGAGGTAGTAGAAAGAGCCGAACCCCGCGCCGAAATCATCCAGGGCAAAGCGGCAACCGCGACCGCGCAGCCGCGTGGCAAAGATCCTCGCCTGTTCAAAACTGGCGATCGCTGCCGTCTCGGTGAGCTCGAAGATCAGACTTGCTGGATCGATCTTTGTTTCGTCCAGCGCTGCTTCAATGACCAACGCGAGTGTGGGATCGCTGATCGACTTACCAGAAAGGTTGACGCTCAGAACGAGGTGACGTCCAGCCTGTGCGTGCTCCGCAATCAACTGAATCGCGCGGCGCGCGACCCAGCCGTCCACGCCCTGAATCAGCCCGAAGCGCTCAGCGACGTACAGGAACGCGCTGGGCAGGAGCGGCTCCCTGCCATGGTCGCCAGGGAGCCGCACCAGGAGCTCGTAGCTTTGGATCTCGTTCGTGCTGAGGTCGATGACTGGCTGACCGTAAAGCAAAAGGCGATCTTCCTCCACTGCATGGCGGATCCTCTCGGCCTCGGCCAGCCGAGCTGACACACGTTCCCGGCCACCCTTTGCGGGCAGGTAGACGGCGAAGCGATTCCGCCCGGCTTCCTTGGCTTCGTACATCGCAAGATCCGCATACGCCAATAGTTCTGTTTCGGTCAGGCCATCTGAGATGCCGACGCCGACGCTTGCCGTGATGACGACCGACTCGCCCGGGCTCGTGGGCATCCTCCGGCTCAGGGTCTTGACGATCTCATCGGCCACGATCTCTGCATGATCCGCAGGTGTCTGCGGAAGCAGGAGCGCAAACTCGTCTCCGCCGAGCCGCGCGAGAACGTCCGCCTGGCGCACGCGCTGCTTCAGCAGCCCGGCCACTCCTTTCAGCAGATCGTCGCCCGCCTTGTGGCCGAGACTATCGTTGATGTCCTTGAAGTGATCGAGATCGATGACAAGCACGGCTCCTGGGTCCCGTACCGCGATCCCCGTTCAACTTCCCGCGCCAACTCGCGCTCGAACCACCGTCGGTTGTACAGCCCGGTCAAGAAATCGTGATCGACGAGATACTCGAGCTGTCGTGCCCGCTCTTTGCGCTCGGAGATATCTTGAACCTGCTTGATGAGATGAATCGTGCCGCCCTGCACATCGCGGACGACCGAAACGGTGAGTAACACCCAGACGTAGTGGCCCCACGCGTGGCGGTACCGCTTCTCGACCTGGTAACTGGGAATCTGGCCCGCCAGAAGCCGCTTGAGATCGTCCGCACCGAGCCCAACATCGTCGGGGTGCGTGATCTCGTCCAGCGTGGTGGCCTTCAATTCGACTTCAGGATACCCAGTGATGTAGCACAGCGCGTCATTGACTTGCAGCCAGCGGCCGTCCACGTCCACGAGAGCCATCCCAATCGGCGCGTTGGCGAACGCGCTCGCGAAGCGCTCACGCACTTCCCTGAGACCCTGCTCTGCTTCTAGTCGCTTATGCTCGGCTCGCTCTCGTGCGGCAATCTCTTGCAGCAGCTGGGCCTCGAGCGTAGTCGAGCTTCTTTTCTTGTTTTTGGTAGGGCGAGTCGACGGCCGGATAGCAACCATAGACACTCCAAGGGTAGAGTGATCGGCAACTATGAATTTTAGCAAAGCCTCTGAGCGTCAGGCAATCCGGCCACGGTCGACTGTCAGTACTTGTTAGGACAAGCATGGCCACGGGAAGAGATGGGGATGATGCGAAGGGTACTCGTCCCGTTACAAAGGCGATTTCGGGACAAGCTGGACCGTCTCGACGAGGCGTTCCTCTTCGAGCGCACGATCGACATCGAGACATACGACCGCCACGCCGAGAAGCTGCGCAAGGAGCTTACGCTCATTCGAGAATCGACCGGCGGCGGATTACTCGCGAATGTCGCCTCGCGCGCCAATCGCCAGAAGCCGAGCGGCATCGCGGGCAAGGAAACGATCTTGCGCGTGCATTTGGTGCCGCTATTGGGCGCCAAGAAGCTCGACGCCATCAGCAACGAGGACGTGCAGCGCGTCAAGGTCCGTCTGCAGGCGAAGGCGCCGAAGACAGTCAACAACGTGCTGACCGTGCTCAACACGCTGCTCAAGACAGCAGTGGCATGGGGCGTCCTCGAACGACTGTCCTGCACCGTACGGCTACTTCGCACGCCGCCGACCTCGGCACGGTTCCATGACTTCGACGAGTACGAACGGCTCGTCGAAGCCGCAAAAGCGACCGAGCAGCGAGCCTACCTCATCGTGCTCTTGGGCGGCGAGGCGGGTCTGCGATGCGGCGAGATGATGGCGCTCGAATGGCGAGATGTGGACCTCACGAAGCGGCAGCTCTGTGTCGAACGGTCGGACTGGAAGGGGCAGGTTACCAGCCCCAAGAGCGGCCGCTTGCGCTATGTGCCAATGACGACCCGTCTGACGGAAGGTATGCGGGCGAACCGGCATTTACGAGGAGGGCGAGTCCTCTGCGAATCGGACGGCCGGCCGTTGACACAGAAAGTGATGCAGTGCCTCATCCGACGCGCCGCGCGTCGGGCGCACGTCGAGGAGGGCGTTCACATCTTGCGCCACACGTTCTGTTCGCATCTCGCCATGCGGGGCGCGCCGGCGCGGGCCATTCAGGACTTGGCCGGCCACCAAGACCTGATGACGACGCAGCGTTACATGCACTTGAGTCCCGCGGCCACCGCGAGCGCGATTCGGCTCCTCGAAATGGGTCGGGGGGCCGGAATTCTTGGAGACATGTTGGAGACGGGGCAAGCGTGAATCGGTAAGATTCACGCAATCAAGGAGTTCGATGGTGGAGGCGGCGGGAAAAGTCGCTTCGAGGGCCGAGTGAAACGATGGCCCGAGCTTAGTTGAACGCCGCCGACACCAAGGCCGAGCAACGCGAGGGAGTGGTGGAGGCGGCGGGAGTTGAACCTGAATTTGCGGGATCTTCCAAGTCATTGACGACGCGCACGTTGTGGTCGCAAATCATAGACTCCTAGCCGCTTGCACCGTAAGTCACACTCCCCTCCTGTCCTCGGAATGCCTCCGAAATCCTCCCGGTTCGTGGAGAAATAGTGGAGGCGGCGGGAACGGCACGGCGGCGGGACCAGTTCTTTGCGCCTCCACAGGACAGAGCGGCTGGAACGGGTCGGCCTATCTACGCCTTCCACAATCGCCAAACGTGAAATTACCGGAAGAGGGTGGGATTCGAACCCGCGATCCTCGCTCCCATCAACGACTTAGGCCTGATCCGAGGCCCTCTCCGCCAAATCCACTCACAGCCTGAGTATCAGGTACAAAACAGGTACAGCGCAATGGGCGCTACGACGGCTGACAGGGAGCACCCGTCCTGGATGACTAAACACCGCGCCTGCGCCGATCCGAACAGCCGGCCGCGTGGCGTCATCGTGGACGTGACCTCCGGCGGCCCATACCGTCACTGATTCGTCAGCAGCAGATCGATCGGCACATGGTAAATGCCCAGCAGGACCGCGCCAGGGCCGTTACCCTGGAGAAAGCGTGCCAGGTCGCTGTCGGCCAGATTGGAGACGTGGAAGGCGTCGTTTGACAGGCGTGTCACTTTGAGCGCCGCACTACCGTCCCCTGGTGTCTGGCCGAATCGCAGGACGTACTCGACGCGGTCGATGAAGAGATGGAACGCGGCCCGCACGTACCTGACCTCGCCCTCCGTCATGGTCGAGAGATCGTAGACCTGGCCGTGGGTGTCGTTGACGACCACCTTACCGAACGGGGGGCCGTCGAACGGGTTGTTGAGATCGTAGGTCAGCGTCCTGCGCTCCGATGTCCGGCGCGCATTCAGATCGAACGCCCACCCGTTCGTCGTGCCGGAGCCGGAGACGCGGTACGACGACACACCGTCGACGCCGTCGGAGTACGGGCCCTGCCCGTCATGGCTGATCCCGGTGGAGAGATCCGCGAACGAGGCTTCGGTCGGAGTGGTTGTCGCCTTGGGCTTCTTCTGCGCGGCGCTGACAGACGGCGTCAGCGACAACACCAAGGCGAGCACGGCGACGAACGGAAGGGGAACGAGACGACTGATCTTGGTCATGGACAGCTTCTCCGTGATTGGGGAACAAACCGGCTTACCACGAG
The DNA here is from genome assembly GCA_963734095.1 of uncultured Acidobacteriota bacterium. Taxonomy (GTDB): domain Bacteria; phylum Acidobacteriota; class Vicinamibacteria; order Vicinamibacterales; family UBA2999; genus JACCSI01. The sequence continues at coordinate 7,799 of CAVTGK010000017.1, forward strand.
ACGTTCTGGCCGTTGAGCTGAACGACGCGCGTCGGGGAGGTCACGTTCCCGGCCGCTGGTCCGTACCACGACCAGCACCGACGCTGCGAGCCGCTCCAGCGACGGTGGCGCATGACGCGTGCGGCTCGCGTGGCGCCAGCGGTGCAGCCCTCCTGGATGACTAAACACCGCGGCTGAGCCGATCCGAACAGCCGGGTGAGGGCCCGCGATGCTGCGGTATCATCCGACCGGAACGATGAACGATTTTCCGATCGAGACCGACGCGACCCTGCCGCTCTTGAGGCGTGCACGCGACGGTGATGCGGATGCCCTCGATCGCCTGATCGCCAGGTACATCCCTTCGCTGGAGCGCTGGGCTCACGGTCGCCTTCCCGGATGGGCTCGCGGCGTCGTGGATACGGGGGATCTCGTTCAGGAAGCCGCCATTCAGGTGTTTAAGCGGATAGGGGACTTCGACTATCGCGGTGAGGGCTCTCTCCATGCCTACCTGCGCCAGGCGATCATGAACCGCATTCGCAACGAGATCCGCGCCGCCGGACGCCGACCCACAACCGAAGGGCTCGATGACGGCCTCCGCGATCCAGCGCTGTCACCCCTCGATCTCGCCATGGGGTCCGAGGCGCTGGAGCGCTATGAAGCCGCGCTGGCGCGGCTGCGGCCAGAAGAGCGTGAGCTCATCATCGGTCGCGCGGAGATCGGCCTGACGTATCCCGAGCTGGCCGACACGACCGGCAAGGCGTCGCCGGACGCGGCACGAATGGCCGTGGCGCGTGCGCTGGTTCGCCTCGCGGAGGAGATGGACCGCGATGGCGTCTCGTGATGCGCTCCTGTCGGTCGCGGCTGCCATTTCGGACGGCACGACGGTCGACTGGATGGCGGTGACGGGCGCGCTCGACGACCGCGATCGGCGGTTGCTCGACCAGCTCCGCCTCCTTCAGGGGGTCGTGCAGTTCCATACCCTGCGCCCGCCGACACCAGTTGCGCTGCCCTCGGATCCACCGTTCCAGCCTGCGGCCGAGCTGCCCCTCGATTGCGAAACCAGAGCAGATGGCGCGACATGGGGCCCGCTGCGTGTGCTCGAGAGAGTGGGCAGCGGCGCCCATGGCGACGTCTATCGCGCCTGGGACACCCGACTCGATCGCGAAGTGGCGTTGAAGGTGCTGCGCCATCGCAACGGCAACGCCGGGACCGGCTCGTCGGCGATCGTCGAAGAGGCGCGTCTGCTCGCGCGCGTCCGGAATCCGAACGTCCTGGCGGTCTACGGCGCGGACATCGTCGATGGCCGTGTGGGATTCTGGTCACAGTTCATCCACGGCCACACGCTGGAGGACGAGATCCGCGAGCGAGGCCGCTTCGACGCCGCGGAGATCGTCCGTGTGGGCGCTGACCTGTGTGAGGCGCTGGCAGCCGTGCACACCGCAGGGCTGTTGCACCGCGATGTGAAGGCCCAGAACGTCATGCGCGACGCCGACGGGAAACTGGTGTTGGCGGATTTCGGCACCGTGCGCGAGCTGCGGGAGCACCAGTACGCCGCAGCAGACATGGCCGGCACCCCCGCGTATCTCGCTCCGGAGATCCTCAACGGCGACCGCGCGTCCGTGCAGAGCGATGTGTACAGCCTCGGTGTCTTGCTGTTTCGGCTCGCCTCCGGCTCGCTTCCGGCCATTGGCCGCACGGTAGAGGAACTTCGCCAGGTGCACGCGAACGGAAGGTCCCTTAACCTCGCGGCACTTCGGCCCGATCTCACGGCTGGTCTCGTCGCGGTCGTCGACCGGGCACTCGCCCCGGATCCACACAGCCGCTTCGAGAGCGCCCAGGTCATGGCGTCGGCGTTGACGGCTGCGCTAACGCCTGACATCGCCCCAGGACGTGGACGGCGTTCCACGGTGACCCGTCGTCGGTGGCTGGCTGCCGGATGCATGATGCTCGTGGCACTTGGCGCCGCCACCTGGTGGGCGGTGATACCACGCCGTGCATCGGTGCCATTCAATGCGCGCGATGCCGTGCTCGTGGCGCGCATCGAGAACCTCACCGGTGACGAGGTCCTGGACGACAGTCTGCAGTACGCGCTCGAGGCCGAGCTCAGCAACTCAAGGTTCCTCAGGGTCGTGCCTCGCGAGCGGATCAATGACGCCCTGAGACTCATGAGACGACCGCCCGACACGCGGCTGGATGCGACCGTCGCCCGCGGAATCGCGCTTCGTGACGGCGGCATCCCGGTCGTCCTCGTCGGCCGGGTCGAACGGATTGATCGGGGGTATGTGCTGACGTCCCAGATCGTGGCGGCCGCTGACGGCGCCGTCGTCGAAAGCACTCGACTGCGTGCGGCCTCGGTTGACCAGTTCCTGCCGGCGGTACGGTGGCAAGCCGAGCGGCTGCGAGAGCTCCTTGGCGAGAACGCGAGCTCCATCACCTCGAGTTCGCCACCACTCGCGAAGGTGACCACACGCTCGCTGCGTGCGCTGCAGCTCTATTCCAGGGCGCTCGCAGTCATGTCACAGGAGCCCATGAACAACTCGGTGGCGCGCGAGCTGCTGGCGCAGGCGATTGCCGAGGATCCAGAGTTCGCCATCGCCAACGTACTGCTGAGCCACGCCTTGGAGAACCTGCGGCTCCCGCCTTCCGAATATGTGCCTCCTGCCGAACGTGCGCGAGCGCTCTTGACCGATGCCGCGACCGACTACGAGCGCTACTTCGTGCTGGGTCGCTATCATTCGGTTCGACATGACTGGGAGGCAGCGGCCGCGGCGTACGGCACTCTGCTGGAGCTTCGCCCGGACGACTACTGGGCCGCGCACAAACTGAGGACGGTCCTCGAACTGCAGGGCCGCACGCCTCCCCTCCAGCTGCTGGAGTCGGTTGCGCGCGCACGCCCCCTCAGTGTCAGGGCCCATACCGATCTCGCGCTGGGCTCGTATCGCGCGGGGCTCGACGATCGCGCGATGGAGTACGCCGCGCGCGCCGTCAGCGCCCCAGGGCCTGATTCACTCCCTCCGAGGTTTCGGGCGCGGCTCGAGATCATGCCAGCGGTCATTGCGTGGGTCGGCGGCGACGTCGGTCGTGCGGATGAGCTGGCGGACGGCATCGCCCGGTCCCTCCCCGACCGCCCGGCCGACTTACGTGGCGCGTTGAGCGAGTCCCTCGTCGGCCTGTACCCTGACACTGGGAAGGTTTCGCGCCGCGCAGGTGCTCATCGACACGTTCAATCAGACCGAACGATTCGGCTTCACCGGTCTGTTGCTGGCCGAATACGGCGACGCCGACCGGCTTCGCGCCGAGCTCCGCTCGCAGTTGCATGCGGTCGGAATGGCGAAGTGGCCGAAGAGTGTGTCGTGGCTCAGCGAAGCGGGAATGCTTCACGAGGCGAGGGAGGCGCTTGGCTATTTGGACCGCTCACAGCCAGGAAGCGAGGCCTACGCGGAGCTGCAGCTTGGGATGTGGGCAGAGCAGAAGGGGCGCCTCGATGCGGCTCTCGAGCACCTGAACAGATCACTCGATCTATCGCCGCCCCTCCAACATCACGTCCGCGCGTCTGAGCATCTCGCGCGCGTGAAGCGCCGTCAGGGCGATCTCGCCGCTGCCGTGAAGATACTAGAGGATGCCACGCGCGACCGGCGCCGACTCTACGCGCCGGAAAACTCGCTGCAGGGCGGCTATCAATGGGTCCGGCTGCGCTCGCAGCTCGCAGCCCTTTACGACGAAGGGGGCCGCACCAACGATGCGGACCGGCTCAGGACCGAGCTCCGGAACATGCTCGCGCGAGCCGATCCCGACCATCCCTTTTTCCGGCAGACTGGCGGCAAATAGCCTGCAGGTCGAGTCAGGCCCAGGTGCCTCAAGGCCGTCGTGCGCGTCTGGCGTCGTTCCTGAGTTCGGCTCCTGCTACGCAATTGCTGCCAGGGATCTCCTGTGCCGTCGTCGACAACGACGGCGTGTTCGGCTGCTTCATCGACTCCGCCTAAAGTACCGCCGCTCCGCCACCGCCGATTCGTCGTCCTGTTCGAGCAGGATGGCACCGATCAAGCGCACGACCGCCGCTGGGTTCGGAAAGATGCCGACGACGTTTGCAGCGTCGCTTGATCTCCTTTCTGAGCCGCTCCAACGGGTTCGTGCTGTGCAGTTGACGCTGATGTTCGACTGGCCGATGCCGGTGGGCCACCTTCGCGGGGCTCGCGTCGTGTGCGAGGCGGACGGCCAGCCGCTGTCGCAAAAGGTCGTACAGGTCACGATGCGACGCGTGGCGCGACGGGCAACGGTGAAGGCCGGCGTCCATATCCTGCGACACACGTTCTGTTCGCACCTCGCCATGCGCGGCGCACCGGCACGGGCCATTCAGGAGTTGGCGGGCCATCAGGATCTCGCCACAACGCAGCGCTACATGCACTTGAGTCCGGCGGCGCTGGAGGCGCGATCCGGCTCCTGGACGGACCTCGGCGGTGCTCGGTCGTGGAGACATCGTGGAGGCGGCGGGACAGTCGAGGGGTGAATCCGCTGATTTCCCGAGGAAAAGTGGTGGAGGCGGCGGGAGTTGAGCCGAGAGCGGCAACCGCAGGTGGCCGGTCGAAGCCTAAACGACCGGCGACACCACCAATTTCAGCGAAGTGAAGTTGGTGGAGGCGGCGGGAGTTGAACCCGCGTCCGAAAGTACGTCGCCGCAAGACCCTACGTGCGTGTTCCCATTCGAATTGTCGCAGCCGGATAAGAACGGGACCAAAAGCCCCGGCCGCCCCTCCCGGAAGATCTCGTGGGCTGCAGTCCGAGAGACCCACAGCCACCAGCCTGCTGAATGACGGTCGGCCCCCAAGGCGCAGACAACCTCGGGGCGACCGCTCACTGGTTATTAAGCAGCGAGAGCGTAGTCAGTATTCGCAGTTAGCGAATGTCCACCGGATTTACGAGGAGATGGCCCTCGGCACGCGTCTCACGTTTCAGTACCCCCGTCGAAGCCAAGTCGCCCCCACAAGAGGTAAGACCAATTGTAACATTTCGTGAATTGGCGATTGGGTGATTGGGCGATTTCATTGAGCGATTTGGTGATTTGGTGATTGATTGGGCGATTGGGCGATTGGGCGATTGGCAGTCAGCAACGATCACCAAATCACGAAATCACCAACTGCAATCACCCAATCACGCAATGCAATCACCCAATCACCCACTCACGAAATCACCAAATCCTATTGCTGCTGAGTCGTCGTCTGCGAGGCGTCGGCCGGAAGCACCGTGCCGATAGAAGCCGATCATCATCTCTTCCCACGTCTGATCGCCCCAGCGAACCGTGGCCGTCGGATCCGGATTGAACAGATTCTTTGGCGAGTTGTCGAAGTGCGCGATCACCTCGAGCTTCGTGCCCTTCGGCAGCAGCTTCGGCTCCTTCAGCTCGTAACTGTGCTGCCACGCGAAATCGTACTTCGGCACCGAGAGCAGAATCTCCTTCTTGCCATCCGGATAGTGCGCGATGTACTGCATGTCCTTCCCACGCACATGCATATGCGGCGTCATCGTCGTCAGCCACGTATCCTCGGTGAGCACCCGGCTCTGGCTGACTTCGTGACTCTCGGCGCCCGGCGGAATCTCGAAGCGAAGGTTCATGAGGCTGCCGCCGCCCACGACTTTCTTCGGCGGTTCTTTGGCGTAGATCAAGGCGATGCTGGTGCGATCCGTGGCTTCGACCCCGTTGGTCGTGTAGTGCATCTGCAAAACGATTTCTGACCCGGCACGAAGCAGACGCGCGACCCCCGGCTCGTAGGTAAACCCTGGCTTGTTCGGCGTCGTGCCGCCCAGCCCTGTCCGACCCGGCGTCCGTTCGTCGCGCGCGTTGCCGCCCGGAGGCTGTGCCGATGCAATCACGTGGTGCACGACGGCACGATTGCCCGGTCTGATCTCGATCGCCTGGACGTCCTTGTCTTCGGTCAGATTGGTGGGAATCGTGAAGTAGAGATACGGAATCGTGCCATCGGGCGGCACCTTGTACTCTTCCTTCATCGTGAACACCGCGTCAGGCGTTCCGATCGTCCATCCCTCCGCGTAGGTCGGAGCCGCCGGCAGGTCGCGGTCGTTGCCCTTGGGCGCCCCCGCATCCACCCACGCCGCAATCGTATCGATGTCCTTCTGCGACAGCCGGGGATCGTTCTTGAAGACACCATGCGCGGGGTCGGCGGACCAGGGCGGCATCTCGCGCTTGACGACGCGCTGCTTGATCGAGCGCGGCCCAAGGCCGGGCCTCTTCGTAGGTCATGAGCGACATCGGCGCAAACATCGACGGCCGATGGCACTCGGTGCAGTTCTTATAAAGAATGGGCGCCACATCCTTGGCGAACGTGACCGGCGAGCGGCCGGACGCCGTCGAGGCGCCCCCGCCGGATTGGGCCACGCCGGCGACTGTGACAAGAAAGATACTGAAGATTGCGACGCCAACTCCGACACAGGATTTCGCCACAAATGACTCCTTTGTCTTCGCGAACGCACGTCCAAAGAGAGCGCCCCAGCAGAGTACCTGCCCGCGTTACAAAGGCAAGCTGTTGTGAAAATCCGCGGAACTCTCTCCGGAGTGACGGAAGTCTCGGCTAGTGGAGACTTGTCTGGTCCAAATCATCTGGAACCTCTCTGGACTTTCTCCATTTTGCAACACGGTCCGCTCAATCGGACCGTGCGTGACACATCGAGTCCGATAGCTGCACGCCGCACACCCTCATGGCTGAGCGTTTGCGATCCCAACGCGTCAGGAGAGCTCCCCTATGCAACAAGTACGACGGCAACTTGGTTTATCAGGAATCATCGCGTCCTTGACGCTCTTGCAGCGTCATGACGCTCGTTATCGCTTCGTGTTCGAGCCAATCCGGAAGTCCCATCTCCCCCAGCGGAGTCGGTGCACCAGGTTCGTCCGCTGTCGCAGGCGGCGACACCTGCCCAGCCGGTTACGTAGAGGGCGGCGGGGATGGCGGAGGAGTCTTCACCGCTCCGGGGCAGATAATTAAGGGGTCTGCATCAAGGCCGGCAACACGCAGCAAGGTCTGGTGTGCACGGCGAACGGCGCCTGCGACTGCTATTCGGTCTCTGGGCTCGGAACCAGTACCAGTCAACGTGACCGGCGGCGGCACCAGCAATGAGTGCCAGACGATTTCGCACTACAGGGTGTTGACCGTCCCGGGCACTCCAACGCCAACGCCGACGCCGGACCCGACGCCAGACCCGACACCGGACCCCGACCCGCCGACCCGACGCCGGACCCACCCGACGCCCACTCCAACGCCGACGCCGACACCGACTCCAGGCACGCCGTGCTCGCCGGGGTATTGGAAGACGGAGCCACACCGAGAGCACTTCCTGTCAGTGTGCCAGGCTGCCGCAGACTTCAGCTTGACTGACAAGTTCACTTCGTGCGCGAGCTTGTTGACCGCCGTGTCGTGCAATGGCAGCGATGCGAGCTGCGGGCGTTCCGCCGCCGCCGCCCTGTTGAACACCGTCTCCGGCTGCGTCGAATAACTTCGGGCAGCGTTCAATTGATGTGATCTGCCACGGCGCCCTCCACTGGGCGCCGGGCAGCCTAACCAAGGACACGACGCCATGGTTCCAAGCATCTCGATCGTGATTCCGGCCTACAACGAGGCGGCGCGACTGAGCCGGTCGCTTGGACAGATGGCGTCGTTCCTCAGAACCTATCAAACCGCAGAGCTTCTGGTCGTCGACGACGGGTCATCCGACGGGACCGCGGAGGTGGCCGAACGATACCTGTCTGAACATTGCAGCGTTGATTGGCGGGTTTTGCGCCTTCCGACCAATCGGGGCAAGGGATGCGCCGTCCGCCACGGCCTCCTGGCGGCGCGCGCTCCCGTGGCCCTCTTCAGCGACGCTGACTTGTCCACGCCGATTACGGAAATGCCCAAGCTGGTCGACGTGATTTGCGATGGCTCCTGCGACGTGGCCTTTGGCTCGCGCGCGCTCGATCGGCGGCTGATCGAAACGCGACAACCCTTTATCGCGATCGCGCGGGCCGCGCTTTCAATGCCGCCCTGCGGGTCGCGACCGGGCTCCCGTTTTCCGACACTCAGTGCGGCTTCAAAGCGTTCCGAATGGCAGCCTGCCGTCAAATCCTCGAGTCGTCCACGGTCGATGGGTTCGGCTTCGATGTCGAACTGTTGTTCGTGGCGCACCGCGCCGGCCTCAGGCTGCAGGAAGTTCCGGTGCGATGGCATCACGAGGAGGGCAGCAAGGTGCGCCTGTCGCGCGACGGTCCGCGAATGCTGGCAGACATCATCACCGTGCGGCGGCAGATGTGGGCCGGTCATTACAATTTCGCGATGACGGCGACGGCGGCGCTGCGCGAGCGCAAATTGGGGCCCGCACTCAGCATCCGCCATGCTATCCGCTGAGCGACGGCTTTCTTCTGACGCCCGAGCAAGCGTCATTCCTCCTTAATCTAGGCCCGCGGAGACCGAAGTCTCGGCCCGTGGAGAATTCTCCGGTTCGGAACCAGACAGGATCTCGCGGGAGTTGCCTTATTCCGTCACACTTTCCGTTCAATCCGTGCGTGAGTGGCACATCGTGTCCTATCACTGCAATCGCGCACGCTCTTGGCTGACCCTTTGCTAAACCGACGCGCTAAGGAGACACCATGCACCGATTGCGGCAACTATTCGGCCTTTCAAGTACCGGGGCGTCAGTCGCCCTGGGCGACAGCGATGGCACTCGTCATCGTTTCGTGCTCGACGTCACCGACCAACCCGGTGTCGCCGAGCGCAACCACCCCCGACGCGACCGGCGCAAGCAACCGGGCATAGGTCCGCGGCGGAGACGCCGACGCCGACAAACCACGAGCCAACACCGACGCCAACTCCAACGCCGACACCGGAACCGGGGCGATGCTGGCTGACCGGCGGAGGACAGACGGGAGCCCAAGGCCGAACACAGTTACGGCGGGAACATCAATCCGGGATGCAGCGCCACTGCTCGGACGACGGCGAGCAACTGGGAATCAACGTCTTCCACGGTCTCGAACTGCACCGCTGAACAGGCGCAGGCGATTACGGTGTTGCGATGCGGCAACGTGACCGAACCAGTCCAGCCAGGATCGGAATCGCCCGTCGATGTCGTTCAACTGTCATCGAGTGGGAGGGCACTAGTGGCGGTGTGGGGGCCATTAAGGGCAACCCGAATGACGGCGAATGACGGTGACCTTCTTCGGCCGTTTCGAGGACCGAAATGAGCCTGGTAATGCGCGGGAACAGTGCCGGCGCCTTCATGGATAGGTACCACAGAGAGATCTATCAGTCCGGTGGCGGACTGGTGCCAGGGACGGCACTGGCCCCGCAGGTCATCTCGCACAGGATAACCTGCAGATCCACCCCTGCAGTAGACAGTAGAGTCGTCGGACGTGGCACGTTGCGTCACTGCCACACTCTTGAGGTCCCTGGAGTGGCTTCCGCCGGACGTCCGGCGGGGGTCCCTCTCCATCGGGTTTGTCGGTGTCTTCGACCTGAAGCCGAGCTATGGTCCACCAGTCTCTCAATCGTCATCCCGGCCTACAACGAGGCCGCTCGTCTTAGCCGCTCGCTCGGTCAGACGTCGTCACGTTCCTCAGGAACTACGGCGCCGCCGAGCTCCTGGTGGTTGACGATGGATCCAGCGACGGGACAGCTGAGGTCGCCGAGCGTTCTCTGGAAGCGCAGGGCGGCGGACTCGCCTGGCGAGTGTTGCGTCTGTCCCTTCAATCGGGGCAAAGGGTTCGCAGTTCGACAAGGTCTCCTGGAGGCACGCGCGCCAGTCGCTCTCTTCAGCGACGCGCGACCTCTCAACACCAATCGCAGAGTTGCCGAAGCTCGTTGACCCGATTACCAACGGGAACTGTGATGTGGTCTTTGGCTCGCGCGCCCTCGATCGGCAGCTGATCGAAACGCCACAGCCCTTCTATCGTGACCGCGCGGGGCGCGCCTTCAATGTCGCCCTGCGGCTCGCCACCGGGCTTCCGTTCCTCGACACGCAGTGCGGCTTCAAAGCTTGTAAATTAAGTAGTAGGTGATGGGTTGGTTGAGTGAACTGTTGTTGTGGCGCACGCGCGGTTCAGGCTGCAGGAAGTTGGTGCGATGGCGGTAAGAGGAGGGCAGTAAGGTTGCTGACGCGTGATGGTGCGTATGCTGGCAGACATCATCACGGTGCGGCGGCAGATGTGGGCCGGTCACTACAATGTCGCGATGCGTGCGGCGACGGTGTCTGCGCGCAGCGTTCGCCACGCAATCCGCTGAGCGAAGACTCGTTGTCTGACGGTCGCGCAACAACACTTCTTCTAATCTAGATCTGCGCAGACCGAAGTCTCGGTCGGTGGCGAGTTTTTATGTCGGAAATAGACCACCACGCCCACGAATTGCGTATCCTGTCACATGGACGTGATCATAACGACCATTGTGTCATATCGTGTCAAATGGTTCTATAGACGAAGTCCATGGCTGGTCTTTTGCTAAGCCGTCGCAACGAAGGAGTGTGTATGCGAAAAGTGCGACAGCAACTCGGATTGTCAGCCACGCTCGCGTCGTTGACGCTTGTGTGTGTCATGGCGCTCGTTATTGCGTCATGTTCGAGCCAATCGGGAAATCCCACGTCCCCAACAGGCCTCGGTGCGCCAGATTCCCAGTTCCAAGGGCAGGGCCACTGTGCCCGGCGGGGTCGGGCGCGGTGAAGGACGAGAATGGGCCATTCACCATTACATCGACAGGTCCGATCACTAGCGTCTTTATCAAGACGGGCAGCGCGGTTTTCTGCATCGGTCCCATCACCGCGAACGGGGATGTCGCGTTTCCAGGTGGTGATGCCACCTGCTACGTGGTCAGTGGTCTCGGGACCAACACGGTCACGGTGAGCGGCGGTGGAACCGGCAACGATTGCAAGGAGATTTCACACATCGAGGCCATAGCTGGCGCGCCGACGCCAACGCCGGAGCCGACATGGAGCTGACACCGGAGCCGACACCGGAGCCGACACCGGAGCCGACGCCGGCGCCAACGGGGACACCTAGCGAGTAGCGGCTGTTCGAGGAGTTGCCTGTCGCATCATTGGATTACGCACCTGAGCACGACCTCAGGTGCGCAATTCATGGATTTGTGTGAGGTTCTCTGCTAGTTGGAACGAGATCGCGTCAGGTCCCACGCGAGGTCGGTCATGATACCGAACGTTTCGATCATAATCCCGGCGTATAACGAGGCGACACGCATCGGCCGAACGGTTCGCCACCGTGTCGAGCGTTCGTCGACTCGTACCACATCGGCCGAGCTGCTGGTGGTCGACGACGGGTCGCGACGCGACGGTTACGGTCGCGGAGGAATTTCTCGCGAGACATTGCCACGCGCCTTGGCAAGTCCTGCGGTCGTCGGAAAATCGCGGCAAGGGCTACGCGGTCCGGCAGGGTCTGCTGGCGGCGCGCGCGCCAGTGGCGCTGTTCAGCGACGCCGACCTGTCGACGCCAATCTCCGAGCTACCGAAGCTGGTCGATTTGATCTGCCGACGGGCACTGCGATCTGGCGTTTGGATCGCGGGCGCTCGACCGTCGCCTGATCGAGACGCCACAGCCCTTCTATCGTGACCGTGCGGGACGCGTGTTCAATGCGCCCTGCGGCTCGCCACCGGGCTTCCGTTCCACGACACGCAGTGCGGCTTCAAAGCGTTCCGCATGGCGGTCTGCCGTCAAATCCTCGAGTCGGCCACGGTCGATGGGTTCGGCTTCGATGTCGAACTGTTGTTCGTGGCCCACCGGGCCGGCCTCCGGTTGCAAGAGATTCCGGTGCGCTGGCGTCACGAGGAGGGCAGCAAGGTTCGGCTCTCGCGCGACGGCCCGCGCATGCTGGCCGATATCGCCATCGTGCGCCGGCAGATGTGGGCCGGGCACTATAATCCCGCGATGATCGCGGCGACCGGCTGCGCTGCGCGATCGGCAATGGAGCTCTCGTCCGGCACCCGCCACGCCTTATAGTTAAACTGTCGAGTCTCAGCAGTTCAACCTGGACAGTTCGCGCGGGTACACGACGATATGGTGTCCGTGACCGTGATCCTCCTGGCTGCCATCAGTGGCGGCTTTGCGACAACCTACCTCTACGATTCACGGGCAACACTGCTGACTCGGTGGGCCGCCGGTACAGTGACGGGGCTTGCCGCACTCTCACTGACCGGCTTTCTGGCCGCCTCAATCCTGGGGGTTGGATGGCCCGCGGTCCTCGTGGCGGCCAGCCTGACGTTCTCTCCGGCAGCAACCTTCGTCGTCAAGGCTCATCGGGAGCAACTCCGGGCCGATTTTTTCCGTGGAATTGCGGCAATACGCGCGCGAGTCCGCCGGCCAGGTGCGGTCGCCTGCGCCATCGTCGGCACCGGCGCACTGGCCGTTCTCTGGTCGATCATGGACCGCGCGATGATCGTCCGCCCAAACGGCATTTGGACGGGCGTCCTGCACAATTTTGGGGACCTGCCCTTCCATCTTGCGGTGGTCTCGCGTTTCGCCGCGAACAACAACTTGCCGCCCGAGCACCCCTCGTTTGCGGGCGTGCCGTTCACCTATCCGTTTCTTACCGATTTTCTCAGCGCGCTGTTCGTCACGGCCGGCGCTGATCTCCGCACGGCCATCGTCCTGCCAGCCATTCTCGGCGCAGGCGCGTTGGTTTTGTTGCTCCATCGATGGACACTCGACCTGACAAGCGACGCACTGGCTGCAGTGCGTCGCGCCGATCCTGATGTTGGTCGGCGGCGGACTCGGCTGGTGGGTCTTCCTGCAGGAAGCCTGGCAGGCGCCCGGGCAATGTCGGGCCGCTGCTGACGCGGCTGCCTCACGACTACACGATTCGTGAGAGCGGCCTCCGATTCGGCAACGTGATCACGACGCTGTTGATTCCGCAACGAGGCATCAATCTCGCCCTTCCTCTCGCCGTGGTGGTGTTTCGACAGTGGTGGCTCGCGGCTCATGACGCGGCGGGCCGGCCGAACGAGAGTGTTCGTCGGATGCTCGCGGCAGGTGTCGTGGCGGGGCTGTTGCCGCTCATCCACGGGCACACGTACATGGTCGTCGTCGGAATGGCGGGTTGCCTCGCGCTGCTGCTTCGAATGTGGCCTGCCTGGATCGCGTTCGTTGTCGTCGCCGCGGGCCTCGGCCTCCCGCAGCTGCTGTGGCTTGCGAAGGGCAGCGCCGTTGATAGCGCGTCGTTTGTTGGATGGCAGTTCGGCTGGGATCGTGGTGAGACCGGTGCAGTTGTTTTCTGGCTGATGAATACGGGCGCGTTGATCCCGATCATCGTCTGGGCGTTGATGGCGCGTGGTGAAAGCAGCGGTGTTCCCGCGAGACTGCGCCGATTCTATCTGCCGTTTCTGTTGTGTTTCGTGGTGCCCAACGTGGTTCGCCTGGCGCCGTGGATCTGGGACAACATCAAGGTCCTCGTGTACTGGTTTCTCGCCTCCATACCGCTCGTGTCCCTCGTTCTCGCGCGCTGGTATCGCAGTGGGAATTGGCGTCGCGGGACTCGCCATCGCGCTCTTCATTTCGCTGACGGCGGCGGGCACGCTCGATCTGTGGCGTCTGTTGTCACGCGCAGCAGAACTCAGGGTTTTGAGTCAGCCGGCCGATTGATTTCGCCCGCCTCATCGCGTCAACGACCGAATCAAATGCGACCGTCCTTCATGCGCCCATCCATAATCACAGCGTGGCCTTGAGTGGGCGCCGATCGCTGATGGGATTTCCGGGCCATGTCTGGTCGCAAGGCGTTGACCCTGGGGCGCGAGAACGCGAGATTAAGGTGATATACGGGGGCGGACAGGACGCCACGAGTCTCCTGGCGCGACACCGTGTCGACTACGTGGTCATCGGCCTGGATGAACGTCGTTTCAGCTAAAGTTGACGACGCGTTCTTCTCGCCATACCCCGTCGTAGCGAAACTCGGTACATATCGTCTGCACCGCGTCGTGCCGCCTCAGTAGCCAGCAGCATGAATCTGTCCCCTTCTTCGACTCCGGCTTTCAAACTGTCAGAGCAGTCCTGGCGAGCCGCACTTCTCTATCTGGCGGCCGCGGCGGTTCTGCTACGCCTGTTCGAGCTCGATCTCAAACCGTTTCACCACGACGAAGGGGTGAACGGCTGGTTTCTGCTCAATCTCGTCCGGCCTCCGCACACGTATCGATACGACCCCGCCAACTATCACGGGCCGACGCTGTACTACCTGGCGTGGGCGAGCTCGGCGTTGTTTGGGCTCACGACGTTCTCCCTGCGGTTGGTGCCCGCATTTTGCGGACTACTGACGATTGCATTGATCCTGCCGTTGCGACGGCATCTGGGAGACATCGGAACACTCGCCGCCATGGCGCTACTGACTCTGTCCGCCAGGCGCCGTGTTTCAATCGCGCTATTTCATCCACGAGAGCATTCTCGTCTGCAGCACCTTAGGGCTCGTGGTCGGCGTTCTGGATTACCTCCGTGGAAACTCGATGCGAGGCGTGCTGGTCGCCGCGTTGTCAGCCGCCATGATGGCAGCGACCAAGGAGACATGGTTCATCAGCATCGGGGTCCTCATCTGCGCCGTGATTGGAACCGTAATCTGGTGCCGAATTCCTGTAAAGTCCGTGACCCGGCTACGCCCCAGTCTCCGCGTGATCGCGGCAGGTTTGGCAGTGTTCCTGGGCATCAACGTGCTCTTTTACAGCTCGTTCTTCACCAATCCGCAAGGCCTTGCGGATTTCTTCCGAGCGTACGACGTGTGGTCCAACACCGGCGTGGCGGCTCATCGTCGACCCTGGTACACGCATCTCACCTGGCTCGCCCAGATCGAGCTGCCGCTCCTGGCTGGGGGTCTCGCGGGAGCGATGCTGGCCGCCTGGCGGCGGGACAATGCCTTCGCCGTGTTCTCAGGTCTGTGGGCGGTCGGGATCGTGGCCGCCTACTCGCTGATCCCGTACAAGACGCCCTGGCTCACTCTCAACTTCCTGCCGCCCCTGGCCCTGTCCGCTGGCTATCTGGTGTCCACGCTCGCTCACATCAGCGCGGGCGGTTGGCGACAGCTGCTGCCGGTTTTGGGGGGCGTCGTCCTTGCGGTGACGACATTCCAGACGGTCAGGCTCAATTTCCTGCGCTATGACGACGACCGCTTGCCGTATGTTTACGCGCAAACCAGCCGCGAGGTGCTGGCGCTGGTCGACGCCGTTGGCGACCTGATCAGTCGAACACCGAAGCGAGTCCCGGTGGTCGTCATGGTGCCCTACCAATTTCAGTTCCCTCTCCCCTGGTATCTGCGCGACGTCGCGGCTGCCTATCCGGGAAAAGTCCAGGCGCTGGATGAGGGGCTCGCGATCGTCACCGAGCGCCAGGAGGCGGAGGCATCGCGCGTCCTGGGCGAACGCTTCGTGCGAGTCGGAATTTATGAGCTGCGCACCGGTACCAGGCTCGTTCTCTATGCGTCATCTTCGCTGGTACCCAAAGCGTAACCGCCCCGCGGAGACCAGCTTCGCTAGAATGTCGTGCGTCGGAGGGTGTCATTCGATGATCGGATTGTTGAAACGAGCGCTCGAGGTTCTCGTGGTGGTGCTGGCTATGATGTCCCCGGCTATTGGGCTCGCACAAGAGCCCGCGAACGTCACGCCCCCGGCTCCAGCCACAGGCGGTCTGCTGGGACGGAAAGGCCCGCCGCAACCACAGCTGAAGCAAAGCCTCGATTACTTCATCGGCACCTGGAACGTCACCTGGAGCGGCCGCGAGAGCCCTTTTTCACCCGGACCACGGACCGGAACGCTTAGCTTCACTCGACTGGGCGAGAGCAACTTTCTCAGCATGCGCGGCGAGGGCAAGTCAGACGGCGGCGCTTACAAGGAGAGCGGGACTCTCGGCTGGCACGAAGGTCAGAAGATCATGGTGCTGCAGGAGCAACTCGCCAGCGGCGTCCAGGTGCTGAGCATCGGCGACTGGACCTCGCCCATTTCCATCCGGTTCGAAAGTGCGCCCGTGATGGGGACCATCCTCCGCCGCACCTACGGCATCGTGTCGCCGCAGTCGTTCACGATTACCGAGGAGATGTCGACTGACGGCAAGACGTTCACGCGCATCGGCAACGCGGTCGTGGGGAAAAATAGATGTAGGGAACAGGGAATAGGGCGCAGGGCCAGGGCACGGGCAGGGAAGAGGGCATGGGTCTTCCGACCCTCGCCTGTCATGCGCACTGTGCACTGTGCCGCAGCCCTACTAGCCAACTCGAACACGTAGATCGCGTGGCCGTTGTTCGGATGCTTGATCTCCGGCGAGATCGTCCGCGGGACCACGCGCGGGCTGCCGCCGCCGAGGCCCGTCGTGACGGCGACGTACTGCTTGCCGCCGGCGGTGAACGAGACCGGGAATCCCTGCACTGACGTCCCAAGCCGCGTCTGCCACAGCACTTCGCCGGTCCGGACGTCGTACGCGCGGAAGTAGCGATCGAGATCGCCGATGAAGACGAGTCCGCCGCCGGTGGTCAGCGCGGCGGTGAGGAACGCCGCGCGCTGCTCGGTAGCTCCACACCTCTTTCATCGTCGTGACGTCGTAGGCGGCGAGCTTGCCGACGTTGCCGTCGGAGCCCGGCATCTCGAAGAAGCGGCGCGACGGCGGCGGTGCCGCCGGAGCCCGCCTTGAACTCCACCTTGCGCGGCGCAATCTCCATGCACGACTGGCTCAGCGGAATGACCAGCGAGCGTGTGCCGGGGTGATAGCTCATCGACTGCCAGTTGTGGCCGCCCTCGGTGCTCGGGCACGCGGGAATCCACTGATCGATCTTCTGCTCGAGGATGTCGGCGCGATACGTCGGCACGCCGGTCTTCGGGTTGATGCTGTCGAAGACGTTCTGGAAGACCGTCTCCTTGTGGCCGAGGTAACTGCCCGGTCCGGCGATCGAGCTTCCACAGCACGCCGGCCTTGCCGATGGTGAAGAGCGCCTTGTCGGCGCCGATGTCGACGAGCACGCGCTCGAACACCTCGTCGAGGTCGAGCGATTCGCCCGGCATGTGCTGGAAGTGCCAGGCCAGCGAGCCGTCGGACGCTCGCAGCGCCACGGTCGATGCGGTGTAGAGCGCGGCGTCGCTGACGCTGGTGCCGCGGCTCACCGGCATCCACGGCTTGGCCTGCGCGATGCCCCAGTACGTGAGGTCGAGATCGGGATCGTAGCTGCCGGCGATCCACGTGTCGCCGCCGGCGCGCATCATGTCGGGAAGCTTGCCCCACGTGTCGCCGCCCGGCTCGTCCGTGCGCGCGACGGTGTGGAACTTCCACGCGAGCTTGCCGGTCTCCGCATCGTAGGCGCTGATGAAGCAGCGCTCCTCACGATAGCGGTCGCAGCCCTGCAGCCCCTGAATGACCTTGCCGCGGACGACGATCGGCCCGCTCGTGTTGGAGAAGCCCTTCGCGCGATCGGCGATCGACCGTGTCCCAGACCAGTTTGCCCGTGCGCGCGTCGAGCGCGACGAGGCGTGCGTCGGTCGTCGCGAAATACAGCTTGTCGCCCGAGATCGCCATGTTGCGCATCGAGCCGAAGCCCGATGATCGTCGGCGGGCCGACGTGGTTCTCCCAGATCAGATCGCCGGTCGCCGCGTCGAGCGCCTGCACGATGTTCAGCGTGTTGGCGAGATACATGATCGCCGTCGTGCACGAGCGGCGTCGGCTGATTCGCGCCGGTTTCGTTCATCGCCCACACCCACGCGAGCCGCAGATCCTTGACGTTGGCGGTCGTGATCTCGGTGAGCGGGCTGTGGCTCCAGGCCTGGTAGTTGCGGCGCATCATCAGCCAGTCGCCGGGCGGCGGATTGCGCAGCATCTCGTCGGTGACGGGCCGGAAGTCTTTCACTTCGCCGGTGACGGTCAGGCCACGCGGGTGCGCAGGGCGGCGGGTGCGCCAGGTGCGACGGTGCGGTGCGGGTGTCAGGTGCGCCAGTGCGGCAGGTGCGCTGGGGGCAGCGGGTGCGGGCACGCCGGTTGCGATCGCAGCCAGAGGCGCGGAGGTGGTCGCTGTCAACGGCTGCGTGCCAGCGCCGCGCCGTTGGATTGCAGGATGTACGCGGTGATCGCGAGATAGATGTCGGCGCCCAGCGTCGCGCCACCGGGCGGCATCGTCGTCGAGATGTACTCGTACAGCTCGCGCGTGCTGCGGCCGCGCCACGCGTTCATGAAATTGGGCCCGGCGAGCGGCGACGCTTCGTTGCGACCGCTCATGTCGGGCAGGTGACAGCCGGCGCAGCGCGCCTGATAGGCCGCGCGTCCCGCCTCCGCCTGCTCGGCCGTGAACACGCTGGCGGTGTTGGTGTCGGCTGCTGTGCCGAGACCATGGCGAGGCCGAGAAGGACGGCCGTCACGCGAGCATGAAATAGAGGCTTGAACGCTGTCGTCACCGGCGCGTCTCCTGCGGCAACAACCAGCCCCAGAGATTGCCCTCGGGAGCCTTCTCGCTGTGTAGCTGGATATAGAAGCGACCGTCCGTCAAGTCGCGGACCTGGGCCGGCGTCAGATCGAACTCGCCGCTCAGCGTTCCGCTCGTCGCCGTGGTGACGGTGAGGTCGAGGATCGCCGGGCCGCGCATGCCCTTCGGCGCGACGTGAATTTTTGCCGATGGTCGCGGCGTCTTGAGATCGGCAAACGTGCCCGTCACCGAGAGCTTGCGGCCGGTCAGCGTGGCGGTGGCGCTGCCGCTGCCGGCGACGGTGGATTGCATCGCCACGTCGATGGGCACGGTCGACAATCGCGCGCGAAACTGGCCCTTGGTCTGCGCCGCACTATCCATCCCGGCCGTCCCGCCCACCCACGGGAGACTGGCGAAGAGGATTGCGGTAATGAGTCGTTGCATCGCTGCCCTGCCGGACATCCGGCGAGGGCAGTATGCAACAGCTTGCGAACCGAGAGAAGGACCGTTACTTGACGATGGAGGCGCGCACTTCGACCGCATTTTTCGGTCGGTGACGGGGTCTGCGGCCTGCGACACCACCATGGGCTTTCCACTCTGCAAGATGACACTCAGGCTCTCGTTCAGCACCGTCGGACGTTGAGTCACCTGGCCGCTCTCACGAAACGGGGTGTACTCAACGGTCAGCTCCAGCAGGATGCGATCCCCCTCGAGCACGGTCGGCCGCGCGTCCACGTTGAGCCCCGTGCCGACCATGCCAAGCCCGGTCGTTGCGCGTCGCCGAGGCGCGAATCCGACCGAAGGTGGCATCGGCCACCAGCATCGAGACGACTTTCTTGTCGGGCGTCTGCGTCCCCAATTGGTCGCTGATGGTGATTTCGACTTGCAGGTTGAGATCACGCCCGCGCATCTTCGGGACTCCGGGAGCTGGCTTCTCGAGTGGCGTGGGCGGCTTATCGGGTGGTGGGATGGCCAGTAACGGTTGGATTGGCCAGTCATCGGTGGCGGATGGCCGGCATCGGGTGGCGGGCTTGCGAGGGCGGACGCCGGCGGGCTTCTGCGTTTCGGGCGGCGGCGGCGGCGGCTGGTCAGGCTTGGCCTGGCGGTCGCCGCCTCTTCGACCGTCGCTGCGGCCGCGGGGGGCTGCGCGGTCGACACGGTGACACTCAGGCCAAGTAAGAGCGTGCTCCAAACGAAGATTCGCAGCATCATCGATACTCCTCGGGCGCCATCGTCTCGAGCGCCGGAAGCTCGAGGCTGAGCCACAGCCTCGAGATGGACAACGTCAACCGGCGCGATGGTCAACGACTCGAGCCGCAGTTCGTCGACGGACAACGATGGCGGCCCCGTCAGTGCGGCAATCGTCGGTGCGGGCGCCATCACGAGCTCGCGTGACGCATGCCGAGTCGCGGAGCTTGGCGCCGACGTTCCGACCTCGATGGGAATGCTCGCCTCGATTGTTGCCGAGGGGCCCGCGGCGCTCGCCGTGGTCGCTTTCGACGGGGATTCGATTGCCGGCCGCTGAACATCCCAGGGTCGATTCATCAGCAGCGTAGCCAGCAGCACGCTCGTCGCGGTCGCGGCCATCAGCCAGATGGGCGCCCGCGAGCGACGCTCATCGAGTCGCGCGTCGAGCCGATCGGCAAAGCCTGAGTCCGCCGACACCGCCGTCAGCGTCGCGGCGACGCGATCGATGGCCTCGTCCAGCGTTTCTCGCATCACTCGTTGGCTCCAAATCCCAGGCGGCCGAGCTTCTCCCGCAACAGACGACGCGCCTCGAGCATCCGCCATTTCACGGTGCCGACCGGAATGCCGAGCATCCGCGCGATGTCCTCGTAGCGATGCTCCCCGGTCGCGGCGAGCAGGAACGGATCGCGCAGCCGCGCCGGAAGCGATCGGATCATCCGGGCAATCGCCTGATCGCGCTCGCGCTCCAGCAGTTCTTTATCTGGCGCGACGGCCGTCGACGGTATCAGCTCCGCCGGCGTCGGCGTCGGTCGGCTCGGTGCGCAGTCGCCTCAGCCACGCTTTCAGCGATCGGCGACGATCGAGCGCCTTCCGCCAGGTGATCCGCAAAAACCAGGACGCGAAACGACGCGGGGTCTACGAGCTGATCGACTCGCCGCCAGGCGGTCAGACACGCTTCCTGCACCGCCTCGTCTGCCTCGGCTGGCTTGCCCAACGCGGCAATGGCGACGCGGCGAGCCGCGCGTTCGTGCAGCTCAACCAGGGCGCTGAACGCCTCGCGATCGCCGCTCCGTGCCCGCACGGCCAACTGCGTCGTCTCGGCGTCGAAAGTGGCGTCGGACATCGCGGGGGCAGCGGAAGGACCTAGCGAGACGGTCAACTCGGCCACGGTCACGCTCATCAGACGACCCTCAGGACGCGCCGGTTGGATTTTGTCCATCTCGAACCATCGCGTAGAACCATTATGTAGAACCGTCGT
>CAVTGK010000018.1:0-272879 GCA_963734095.1 uncultured Acidobacteriota bacterium
ATCGTCCATGGGGTGGGCTCTCATCGATTAATTGTTTTCTCTCCTCCCGGGACGCCCGAGCCGATCCGATGGGTCGACAACGCCGCCCAGCCGCTTCCGCGGCGCCGAAGCGATGATCATCGAGGAAAACAGCCCTTCGGAGCATTCGAACCGCTGAGCCGGCCCCAGGTGAGAAACCGGCCGCGGGGCGGAAGGACCCGGAAAAAAAGTGGCGACGGGAGAAGGAAGGCCGGTTTTTCCAGAGATTCCGCGATCGAAGCCCGAGAAAGGTTAATTATTTTTCGGGCCGCGGAAATCCGCGATCATGGCAATACGACGCGATCCCGTCCCAGTGCTCCTCGACCATCCGGGCGAACTTCTCGTACGGCTTGAGGCGCTGCCACCTCAAGGCCGACTTCCATCGCTCGAAGAATCGCCGCGCCCACACCTCCCGCTTGTAGTCCCACAGTTGGCTGAACATCTCCTTGAGCAGGTAGGCCTTGTTCAACCTCCGGTTGGCCTTGAACAGCGCCTTCAGCGACTGACGCCCCTCCTGCGACAGGTTGGCCCGGCGGGACAGCAGTGTGTACTTCTGGCCCTTGATGAACCGCCGGTCCTTCCCCGAGAGCCGGGCGTACTCGCTCTTACGCACCTTGTCCAAGGCCTCGTTCAAGTGCTTGAGGATGTGGAACTTGTCGTAGAGGATGCCGGCTTGGGGCGCGTTCCCCGCCTTGAGGGTGGAGTTGCGAAACGGCTTCCACATGTCCATCACGGCCAGGCGGATTCCCTTGCATTTCCGCGGCCCCAGCCACTGGAAGAAGAGGTCCATGCTCTTCTCGGAGCGGTCCGTGCCTCCGAACCAGATCGGCCGGCCGCGGACCAGGTCGCTCACGACGATGCGGTAGTTGTGCCCCCTGCCGATGGAGAGTTCGTCGATGCCGATCACCTTCGGGCCGGGCGTCCCGGCCCGTCGCAGTTGCTCGCGCATGTACTCCATCTCCAGCGCCTTGACCGTCTTCCAATCGAGGCGGAGTTCGCGAGCCACATCCCGGACCGTCGAGGCCCGACAGCGCCGCCCCACGTAGAAGGCGAACCGCTTGGTGTAGAAGGGGTTGTTGGCCAACCAGGGCAGCTTCTCCTGCTTCACGGCGCCGCAGCTCCGGCAGTGCACGCGCCGGACCTCGAACTCCAGGTACACCCGGGTGTCGCCACAGGAGAGGTCGCGTACTCGACGGGTCTTGCGGTCGTAGAAGGTTCGCTGACTCCGCCCACAGGCTCCGCAGGCCGTTTTTTCCCCCGGCGCAGGAGCCGCACGATCCGCGCCTTGGGATCGCCGAAGATGCCACGGACCCTGGGCTCCGGACGGAAACCGATAAACCGATACGCATCTTCCAGCCGGCGTGGTTTTCGCATCCGCTCATCATGCCAGATTTTTCGCCCCGAGGAGAAGGAGAAAACCCTTGAAACCAAGGGGTTTCGAGGCCCTCACAGGCGATTTTCTACCCACACGGTTTGCAGAAGAGCCAAAACAAGGGGGGACCCAATCTTCGAAGTGGCCTTTCGCCCCGACGGCCAGGCCGTCCTGACCGGCATCGGCCCAACGGCGCGCTCGTGGGACGTCGCCACCGGGCAGCCCTCGGCCCGCCCCTGCAGCATCGGGGCCCGGTCCGGGCCGTGGCCTTCAGCCCCGACGGCAAGACCGTCCTGACCGGGAGCGAGGACGGACGGCGCGGCTCTGGGACGCCGCCACCGGGCAGCCCATCGGCCAGCCCCTGCCGCATCAGGGCGCGGTCAGGGCCGTGGCCTTCAGCCCCGACGGCAAGACCGTCCTGACCGGCGAGCGGGGACAAGACGGCGCGGCTCTGGGACGCCGCCACCGGGCAGCCCATCGGCCCGCCCCTGCAGCATCAGGGCCCGGTCCTGGCCGTGGCGTTCAGCCCCGACGGCAAGACCATCCTGACCGGGAGCGGCGACGAGACGGCGCGGCTCTGGGACGCCGCCACCGGGCAGCCCATCGGCCCGCCCCTGCCGCATCAGGGCGCGGTCCAGGCCGTGGCCTTCAGCCCCGACGGCAAGACCGTCCTGACCGGCGAGCGACGACGAGACGGCGCGGCTCTGGGACGCCGCCACCGGGCAGCCCATCGGCCCGCCCCTGACGCATCAAGGCGCGGTCCGTGGCCGTGGCCTTCAGCCCCGACGGCAAGACCGTCCTGACCGGGAGCGCGGACAAGACGGCGCGGCTCTGGGACGCCGCCACCGGGCAGCCCATCGGCCCGCCCCTGCCGCATCGGGACGCGGTCCAGGCCGTGGCCTTCAGCCCCGACGGCAAGACCGTCCTGACCGGCAGCGACGACAGGACGGCGCGGCTCTGGGACGTGCCCGACCCCGTTGAAGGGCGAGCCCGATCGGATCGTCCTCTGGACCCAGGTGGTCACGGGCCGGGAATTGGACGAGTGGGGTGGGATTCGTTTCCTGGATGACCCGACCTGGCGCCGGTATCGTCAGCAATTGCAGCGGCTGGGCGGGCCGCCGCCCCGTGAGCGTCCGGCGGCCCTCCCTCGAAGGCGGCGGGGACGACGCCTGGCCGCCGTCAGGCCGGTGCTGAACTCGGCGCAGCCTCGAATCGCCCGCGCCGGAACCGGCGGGCCGGCCGGGTTCCACCCGGCCGTGATGGCCGAGGAATCCAGCCGCTGCGAACCACCCTCGATTCCTCACCAGGATGGGAGCCCATCGATGCCGATCGAGACCGTGCCCGGGACCGAGCTGACGTACTACCTGATCGCCTTCGACGCCGCCGGCCGCGAGCGGACCGACGAGCCCGGACGGCTCGATGAGCCAGCGCGCCGCTGCAGGCGCTGGCGAGCGAGCCGATCACCGACGTCTTCCTGATCAGCCACGGCTGGATGGGCGACGTCCCGGCGGCACGCGCGCAGTACAACGCCTGGATCGGGGCGATGGCCGCCTGCCCGGCCGACATCGAGCGCATGCGGCAGGCCCGGCCGGGGTTCCGGCCGCTGCTGATCGGCCTGCACTGGCCGAGCCTGCCGTGGGGCGACGAGGACCTCGACGCCGGGGCGGTCGCGTTCGCCCCGCCGGCGGGGGCCGACCCGGTCGAAGAGCTGGTGGCCGAGTACGCCGCGACGATCGCCGACACGCCGGCGGCCCGCGCGGCCCTGCGGACGATCGTCGCCGCGGCGCTCGACGACGCCGCAGCCGCCGACGCTGCCGCCCGAGGTGCGCGCCGCCTACGCGACGCTCGACCGCGAGACGGGCCTGGGCGCCGGCGGCGAGGCCGCGCGCGCCGGGCGCCGACCGCGAGCCGTTCGACCCCGAGCGGGCTACCAGGCAGGCCCGGAGGACGAGGCCGCTCAGCTTCGGCGGCTCGATCTGCGGCGGGCTGCTGGCGCCGCTGCGGACGCTGTCGTTCTGGAAGATGAAGGACCGCGCCCGGCAGTTCGGCGAGGCGGCGGCCCATCGGCTCCTGGGCGACCTCCGGTACGCGGCGGGCGGGCGCGGCGTGCGGTTCCACCTGATGGGCCACAGCTTCGGCTGCATCGTCGCCTCGGCCATGCGTGGCCGGGCCGGAGGCGGCCGGCGCCTGCCGCGGCCGGTCGACTCGCTGGTGCTGGTGCAGGGGGCGCTGTCGCTGTGGTCGTACTGCTCCGACATCCCGGCCGCGCCGGGGCCGGCCGGCTACTTCCGCCGCATCGTCGACGGAGCGCCGTGTCCGCGGGCCGATCGTCACGACGCAGTCGGAGTTCGACACGGCCGTCGGCCGCTGGTATCCGCTGGGCCGCCGGCGTCGGCCGGGCAGGTGGCCTTCGCCCCGAGCGAGCTGCCCCGGTACGGCGCCGTCGGGCACGTTCGGCGTCCGCGGGCCCGGGGCTGGACGTGATCGGACCTGGCCATGGCCGGCGCCGACCACGACCTACGACTTCGAGCCGGGCAAGGTCTACAACCTCGAGGGGAGCCGGTACATCAGCCAGGGGGGCGGCTTCTCCGGCGCCCACAGCGACATCGCCAAGCCCGAGGTCGCCCACGCCGTCTGGGAGGCGGTGCGGGGCCCAACGAACAAATCCGAAGCCCGAATGACGATGGTGATGGGCTCGGATGGTCTCCGGTGTCGTCACTCGTCATTCGGATTCCGTGCTTCTTTCTCACCGTCTAGGAGTTACGCAGTTGGGGTGCATGTAGTGGAGTTTTGTCCGTCAACCGGGAGGTTCCGGACCCGGAATCAGGTCCGCATCCCGCCCAACGGACCCAGATCCTCACGCACCTAGTGACCGATGTCCACCAACTGCGTAACTCCTACGTCAACCGGATTTCGTTTTTCCTGGAGTCCCCCATGCACACCTTCGAGATCACCATCCAGCACCAGCGGCGACAGCTGGCCGGTCGTGGTGCAGGACGATGCGCGGGAGGATTCCTCCCCGTCCGCGCGAGGGGCCCTTCGGGACGATCTCAGCGCTGGCACTCCCCCGCCGGACGATCACGGGGTCGAGCTCGGCCAGGCCCTCTTCCGCGACGACGTGCGCGACGCCTTCAAGCAGGCCCGCCGCCGGGCGACGGGCCGCTCCACGTGCTGCTGTTCGTCGAGGCCGACGAGCTGCGGCCGCTGCGCTGGGAGCGCCTCTGCGCGCCCCGCTCGACGGCGGCTGGTCGGCCCTGGCGCTCGACCAGCGCACCCCCTTCTCGCTCTACCTGCCCAGCGTCACCGACCGCCGCTTCCCGCCGATCGGCCGGCGCGACCTGCGGGCCCTGATCGTGGTCGCCAGCCCGGCGAGCCTGGAGCGGTGCCGGCTCGCGCCCGTTCGACGCCGCGGCGGCGGTCGCGCGGCGTGCGGGCGGCGCTCGGGCGCGATCCCCTGCGACGTGCTGGGCCGAGGTCGAGGGGCGCGATCGGGCCCGCCGACCCTGGATGCCCTCGTGCAACGCGCATGACCGCGGCGAGCCCTACACGCTGCTGCACGTCGTCGTGCCACGGCCGGTTCAAGGCCGACGACCGGCGAGCCGGTCGCTCTACCTCGCCACGCCGGAGGGCGACGGTCGACCCGGTCCCGGCGGCGCGCCTGCTCGAGCGGCTGGGCAAGCTCGCGGGGGCCGCGGGCCTGCCCCACTTCGCCTTCCTGTCCACCTGCGAGAGCGCCGAGCCCGGCGGCCGAGGGCGGCGCCTCGGCGGGCTGGCCCAGCGCCTGGTGCGCGAGCTGGGGATGCCGGCGGTGGTGGCGATGACCGACAGGTCACGGTCGCGTCGGCCACGGCCTGGCCGCGGCGTTCTACCGGCGCCTGCGCGAGCACGGCAGGTCGACCTGGCGCTGGCCGAGGCTACGCCGGGCTGGCCGGGCGGCCCGACATCGCGGTCCGGTGCCGGCGCTCTTCAGCCGGCTGGGCGGGCCGCCCGCTGTTCAGCCACGCCCCCGACGGCCACCTGACCGCCGGCGAGATCGCGCCACGGCCTGGACCGCCTCGAAGCCGCTCCTGGCCGAGCGGGCGCCGGTGCTGCTGGCCCCGTTCGCGGCGCACGCGGCGACCCTGCGCGGCCTGCTGGGGGCCGACGCCGGGCAGCTCAGCCCGCGAGCGCGCAGCCGAGCGGGAGCGGGCGCTGGCCGGGGTCGACGAGCTGTGCCTGGAGGCGCTCGACCTGACGCTTCGCGGCCCTGGCCCACGACCAGGAGCCGCCGCCCTACGACGCCCGCTGCCCCTTCCGGGGCCTGGAGCCCTTCCAGCCCGAGGACCGCCCCTTCTTCTTCGGCCGCGAGGCGCTGGTCGAGCGGCTGCGCGAGCGGCTGGGCGAGCACCCCTTCCTGGCGGTGCTGGGCCCGTCCGGCAGCGGCAAGTCGTCGCTGGTCCTGGCCGGGCTGGTGCCGGCGCTGCGGACCGGGAGCCGGGCCTGGAGGCGGCCGTCCTCGACCCCCGGCAGCGACCCGCTGGCCGCGCTGGAGGCGAAGCTGGCCGAGGTCGGCGACCGGCCGGCGGTGGTGGTCGTCGACCAGTTCGAGGAGGTCTTCACGCTCTGCCCCGACGCGGCGCAGCGGCAGGCGTTCCTCGACCGCCTGCTGGCCCTGGCGCGCGACGCGGCGGGTGGTCCTGACGATGCGGGCCGACTTCTGGGGCGAGTGCGCCCCGTACCCCGCCCTGCGCGAGCGATGCAGGCCCACCAGGAGCTGATCGCGCCGATGACGCCGCGGAGCTGCGGCGGCGATCGAGCAGCAGGCGGCGGCGGTCGGCCTGCGCTTCGAGGCGGGCCTGGCGGCACGATCCTCGACGACGTGCGGGCGAGCCGGGGGCGATGCCGCTGCTGCAGCACGCGCTGCTGGAGCTGTGGAAGCGCCGCCACGGGCGCTGGCTGCAAGGCCGAGGAGTACCGCGCCATCGGCCGGGTGCAGGGGGCGATCGCCCAGACCGCCGAGGCCGTCTACGACGCGCTGCGCCGCGACCGGAGCAGGAGCAGGTGCGCGACATCTTCGTGCGCCTGACCCGGCTGGACGAGGACGACGCGCCGGCCGGGCGAGCGGCGCGCGACACCCGGCGGCGGGTGCGGCTGGACGACCTGGTCCCGGCCGGCGGCGACGCTGGCGGCGACCAAGGCGCCTGGTCACCGCCTGGCCGGACGCGCCGGCTGGTCGTGACCACCGCACGCGGCGGCGAGGACCGGCTGACGAGGTGGAGGTGGCGCACGAGGCCCTGATCCGCCACTGGCCGCGCCTCGGCCTGGCTCGACGAGGACCGGGCGACCCTGCGGCTGCGCGAGGGGATCGGCGAGGCGGCCGACGAGTGGGCCAAGGCGGGCCGGCACCAGGATTTCTCGTCCAACAAGGGACCCCGGCTCAGGAGGCGGAGACGGCTCCGCGGCGACCCGCGCTTCGGGCTGAACGCGCCGGAGCGGGCCTATGTCGACGCCTGCGCCGCCCCTCGGGAGCAGGAGCGGGCCGCGGAGAAACGGCAAACACGTCGGGCAGCCCGGGTCCCTTTCGCCGGCGGGCTCATCGCGTCGCTGATCCTGGGCGGGGTCGCGCGTGCAATGGAGGCGAGCCGAACGGACGTCGGCCGGCCTCGTCGTGGACCGAGGCATCGGCCATTTCCAACAGGGGGAGGTCGGCCTCGGGGATGCTCTGGCTGGCACATGGGCTGGAGACCGCCCCGCACGGCACCCCCGGCCTCCAGCTTGCCTTCCGGTCACTGTTGTCAAGCGCGCAGTCTCAACTGCACCCCTTGGGAAAGCCTGCCTCATCAAGGGCCGGTCCAGGCCGTGGCCTTCAGCCCGACGGCCAGACCCTACCTAACCGGGAGCTTGGACAACAAGGCCCGGCTGTGGGACGCGGCCACGGGCAAGCTGATCAAGTCACTCGATGGGCATCAGGATTCGGTCCTGGCCGTGGCCTTCAGCCCCGACGGCGGCGCCGAATCCTGACCGGGAGCGAAGATCAGACGGCACCACACCTGTGGGCCACGGCCTCTGGCCGGTCGCTGTCCGGAAACCCTGCGCCATCAGGGCCCGGTCTGGGCCGTGGCCTTCGGCCCCGGCGGCAAGCACATCCTGACGGGCAGCAAAGTCAAACTGGACGACCTGGCCGCTTTCGTGAAAAGCAATCCCGATGGGAGGACCGTGCTGACCGAGGACATCCAGGTCGGGCTGACCATCTTCGAGATCAAAAAAAAGGCTGTCGATGACCTCTTGGACCTTTTGAAACACCTGGATGATTCCGAGACCAAAAAAAGCTTCGAAGAAATCCTGGCCAACTGGAAAAGCGTGGACCCAGGCAGCTCGATCGCGGGGATGGCCCGCCTGTGGGACGTGGATAACGGCAAGGACACCGTCATCGGGCTCGATTCGGTCACCTCCGTGGCCTTCCACCCCGGCGGTACGTCCATCCTGCTCGGGAGGGTCGCGGGGACGGCCGAGCTCTGGAACGCCGACCCGGCGCGTCTCGTGCAATCCTTCGAACATGGCAATTACCCGTAGGAGTTGCGCAAGTTGGGGTGCATGTCGTGGAGTTTTGTCCGTCAACCGGGAGGTTCCGGACCCAAGAATCAGGTCCGCATCCCGCCCAACGGACCCAGATCCTCACGCACCTAGTGACCGATGTCCACCAACTGCGTAACTCCTAACCCGATCAAGGCCGTGGCCTTCAGCCCCGACGGAGGCCGTGCTCACCGGAATGGTGGGACGGGACGGCGCGGCTCTGGGACGCGCGCCAGACGGCAAGCCTCGGGCAGCCCTTACAGCATCCGGGCGGGTCGACGGCCGGGGCCTTCAGCCCGACGGCAAGACGGTGCTGACGGGAGGCCTGGACGGCACGGCGCGGCTCTGGGACGCCGCGACGGCACGCCCTCGGGCCGCCTCTGCATCACGGGCTCGGTCCTGGCCGTGGCCCTCAGCCCCGACGGCAAGACCGTCCTCACGGCAGCTGGGGACGGCACGCGCGGCTGTGGGACGCCGCCGAGGGCACCCTCGGCCCACCCTTGAGCGATCAAGGGCTGGTCAGGCCGTGGCCTTCAGCCCCGACGGCAAGACCGTCGCTACACGGGCAACTGGGCAGGAGGACGGCGCGGCTCTGGGACGCCGCCGTACACGGCACGGGCCAATCCCGGGGGTATCGGCCCCAAGCCCGAGCCCGGGCGCGGTCTATGCCGTGGCCCTCAGCCCCGACGGCAAGACCGTCGCTGACGGGCAGCCGGGACGGCACGGCGCGGCTCTGGGACGCGGCCAACGGCACGCCCATCGGCCCGCCCTTGAAGCACCAGGGACAGGTCATGGCCGTGGCCTTCAGCCCCGACGGCAGGACCGTCCTCACCGGCAGCGGGGACGGCACGGCGCGGCTGTGGGACGCCGCCGACGGCAAGCCCGTCGGCGCCACCCTTGAACACCGGGTCGGTCCTGGCCGTGGCCTTCAGCCCCGACGGCAAGACCCTCGCTCACCGGGAGCTGGGACAGGCACGGCGCGGCTGTGGGACGCCGCCACCGGCAAGCCCCTCGGCCCGCCCCTGCACACCAGGACCGAGGTCTGTGGCCGTGGCCTTCAGCCCCGACGGCAAGACCGTCCTGACCGGGAGCGGACAAGACGCGGCGCGGCTGTGGGACGCGGCCACCGGCAAGCCCCTCGGCACGCCCCTGCGGCACCAGGACGCGGTCACGTCCGTGGCCTTCAGCCCCGACGGCAAGACCGTGCTGACGGGAAGCTGGGACAACATGGCTCGCCTGTGGGATGGGGACCCGGCCGCGGCCCCTTCGATCCGAGCCCTTTTCCCGCACCAAGGCCCGGTCTCTGCCGTGGCCTTCCACCCCGACGGCCGGACCCTCCTGACGAGAAGTGATGACCGGACGGCCCACCTGTGGGATGTGCCAGCACCCTGGTCAGGCAGGACTAAGCAGGTCGTCCTCTGGGCACAAGCCATCACAGGCCTGGAGATGGACGGGACCGGGATTGTGCGACCCCTCGACAGCCATGCCCTGCGGGGGCGCCGTCAACTCTTGGTGAAGTTGGGCGGACCACCACTGCCATGAGGCGCGGAGGGCGAGCCTCCGGATCACCGTCGCCGCGTCGCAGGTGCCCGCCGATCAAGGCACCGGCCAGCAGCGCGATCCCGGCGGGGTGAAGCAGGCCGAGGCCCAGGCCCCGGGGCCGGATCCGCAGCTCGAGCCGCCCCCGCGCTCGGCCCGCGCCACGAACGGCCGCAGCATCTCGGCGCAGCGCCAGTCCGGGATCGCCGGCCGGCCGTTGGCCAGCCACCACGAGCCCGGGTTCTGGTTGATCGTGACCTCCTGGCCCGGCTCGACCTGGAAGAGGATCCGGTTCGGGCTCCAGGACCGGGGCTCGACCGGCCCGCGGTCGGTCCAGCTCTCGCCGACGTAGCCGGGGATGGCCCCGCCAGAGCCGCGCCGTCGGGGCCGTCCGGTCGTAGCCCATCAACGGCTCGAACCCGTGGATCACGCCGTATCCGCGCAGCGACGGCCGGGAAGCCGAGGGCGGAGCTCGACCTGGACGATCTCGGTCGTCGGCGGGCCCGGGAAGCGGTCCTCGGTCGGGGCGATGCTGAAGGCGACCCCCAGGATCTGATAGCCGTAGGCGAGGTAGTCGCGCCGCGATCAGGATCGAGGCCAGGGCGAGGTAGCGGAGCGCGGCGGCGCGGCTGGCTCGCCAGCGGGCCAGGAGGCTGGCCACGGCCAGGGCGACCCCGAGCATGGCCATGAACCGCCATCGGGTCACGACGTGCATCGTCGCGAACAGGGGGAAGTGCTGCAGCCAGTAGCTGGGGTGATACCAGGCGACGGACCCCGCCGCCAGCCATCCGCAGAGGAACGCCAGGGTGTGCCACCACCGCCAGCCCCAGGCGAGGCTCGCCAGGGCCAGGCCGAGCACCACCGGCCCGATGTACAGGGTCGTCTCCCAGAAGTACGGGATGTCCGTCCGCCGGCAGCCTGGCCGCCGAGGGCCGGTCGAGCAGGTGGGTCCAGATCGTCCACGAACGTCTCGTGCACCCCGAGGGGAGGTGGCGGGGGAAATCGCGATAGACCAGCCCGGTCGTCGCCAGCCGCCAGCCGGCCAGGGCGAGGAAGGTCCCCAGGGCCAGGACCGTGTGCGCCAGGAACCGCCAGCGCAGCCGCCCCGCGCGCACCCGGGCCGCGCGGAGCCAGAGGACCGAGACGATCAGGACGGCGTAGACGCTGAAATACTGGATGCCGTTGAGGATGTTGAACGCCAGCCAGAACCCCAGCCAGAGGGCGTCGGACGCGCCGCCGCTCCGAGCCGGAAGGTGTAGTAGACCAGCCAGGGCAGGGCGCAGTAGCACATCGTCAGGTGATAGCGCGGCCACCGACGCCACCAGGACGCCGCCGTTGAGGCCGTAGATCAGCCCCGCGGCGACCGCCGCGTACGGGTCGGCGAGCCAGATCAGGGCGAGGCGACGCGCCCCCTCGCAGGCCAGGAGGAAGCAGGCGATCGTCGCCAGCCGCATCCCGACCGAGGTCCCGAACGCCAGGATCAGCGGCATGGCGACGCTGATCACCCCGCACTGCGGGTTGGCCGCCAGCGGGAACCCGCCCCGGCACCAGGGGTCCCACCAGGGGAACTGGCCCCAGAGCAGCGATCGTCCGCCGCGACCGCCTCGTGCTTCTCGCAGGAACAGGTCCCAGTCGCCGAAGCCCAGGTTCTCCGGATGCTGCAGCAGCGGCACCGCCAGCGCGACGCAGGCCAGCGGCAAGATCCAGGCGAGCCGATGCGGCGCGGCGTCGTCCTCGGGAGGCGGCCGCCGTCGGTGGGGCGGACCAGCAGCAGGCGGCCCAGGCACAGGCCCAGCAGGCCGGCGAAGCGCGACCCATCCCGCCGCCTTGCGGTACGGCCAGGGGATCACGTAGAACAGGTCGGCCGCCGAGCGGCAGCAAGAACAGCCCGAGGCGCCAGCGCGACGATCGTCGCCTGCGCGACTCGAGGCCGACGGCGGAGCAGGCGCCCCGCGCGGCGGGCGGCCCGCATCCAGTCTCCCCGCCGCTGGCAGCACCTCGCGCATCCGCTCGCCTCGACGGGGCCGTGCCGGCGGCGCGGGGCCCGGGTCAGGTCACTTGACCCGTTCGATGTACTCGCCGGTGCGGGTGTCGATCCGGATCTTCTCGCCGGGGCCGACGAACGGCGGGACCTGGACCTTCAGGCCGGTCTCCAGGATCGCTTCCTTGTACTGGTTGGTCGCGGTCGCCCCCTTGAGCGACGGCGGGGTGTCGGTGACGGTCAGGTCGATCGAGGCGGGGATCTCGATCGAGACCGGCTTGTCGTCGATGTACTTGACCATCACCTTGCTGTTGGGCAGCAGGTACTGCATCGCCGTGCCGAGGATCTCGGGCGCCGAAGCTGAGCTGGTCGTAGGTCTCGGTGTCCATGAAGACGTGCTCGTCGCCGGACGAGTAGAGGTATTCGTACTCCTTGGTCTCGACGTAGGGGACCTCGATCTGGTCGACCGAGCGGAGCCGCTTGTCGATCAGGCTGCCGCTGTTCATGTTGCGGAGCTTGGTCTGGACCATCGCGCGGAGGTTGCCCGGGGTGTGGTGGGCGAAGTCGACCACGACGAAGTTGGTCCCCTCGATGGTGATCACCATCCCGCGGCGGATGTCGGTGGCCTTGATCATCATGGCAGGGGACCAGGGGCGGACGAGTGTGGAGGGAAGGCGGGCCGGGCGCGGACCCGCCGCGAGGCGGCTCACCGGGCGAAACTACCCAATCCTCCGGCGGATGAACAGGTCACTTCCCCGGCCCCGGACGCCGGCTCGACCGCACCGCGGCTTCCGAGGCCGCGCGCGAGTCACGGCCGCCCTTGAGCCGCCGGCAGGACCCCGCAGTGGACCAGCGTCGGCATGACTCGCGCCGGCCTCCAGGCCGGCCTCGGCCAGCCAGGCGCGATACTCGCCGGCGCTGTAGGCCCGGCCCTCGGTCAGGGTGAACAGCGCCGCCGAGTAGAGCGCGATCGGCAGCGGGCCGTCGAGCGCGTCGTTGAGGAAGACGTCGTGGATCAGCAGCCGGCCGCCCGCGGGCAGGGCGGCGGCCAGGCGGGCGATCAGCGCCCGGCACTCGGGGACGTCCCAGTCGTGCAGCACGTTGGACAGGAGCACGACGTCGGCCCCCTGCGGGCACCGGATCGATGATCTGGGCGCCGTTGACGAAGTCGCCGAACTGGGCCTCCCACAGCACGAGCGTGTCCTTGTTGGCGACCGAGTAGCCGTACTCGTAGCCCATCGCCGCGTACTCCGAGAGCAGCGAGTCGTAGACCCGGAACTTGCCCGTGGCGTCGGGCAGGTCGTTCAGCGGCGACCAGGCCCGCTCCGTCTCGTAGTCGATCAGGGTGGCGTGGCGCTGGCTGAACGTGCCCCGACGGCTGTCCTCGCCGGCCAGACGGATGTCCGTGCCCTCCAGCACCAGCGAGCCGAAGGCCAGCGCCTCGGCCGTCGCCCACTCGACCTCGCCCCCCTCGTGGTACAGCTTGGCCCTGGTCTCGAACTGCTTGACCAGTTCGGGTGGGGCGTGAAGCCGGGCGGGTAGGCCGTCAGGTGGTCGAACACCACGTCGAGCACGGCGCGGTCGACACCGGTCACGACGTGGGGCAGCACTCCTTGCGGCGCGGGCGGCTTGGCGGCCCGGGTCGGCGCGGGCGCGCTCTGGCGGGTTTCGTCGAGCGCGACCTGCAGGCGGCGCTGGAAGTCCGCGAGGGTCTCCTCCGCCTCGTCCAGGGTGAGCTCGCCCCGCTTGACGAGGGCCTCTACGAACAGCTTGCGCACGCTGCGCCGCTCGGCGATGGCCTTGTACATGAGCGGCTGCGTGTAGCTCGGGTCGTCGCCCTCGTTGTGGCCCTGCCGGCGGTAGCAGACCATGTCGATGACGACGTCCTTGTGGTACCGCTGCCGGTACTCGAAGGCGAGCGCGGCGACGCGGACACAGGCCTCCGGGTCGTCGCCGTTCACGTGGAAGATCGGGCGACTGGAGCATCTTCGCCATGTCCGTGCAGTACGGCGAGGAGCGGGCGAACTGCGGCGACGTCGTGAAGCCGATCTGGTTGTTGATGATCAGGTGGATCGTGCCGCCGACCCGGTAGCCGACGATGTCGGACATGGCCAGGCACTCGGCCACGACCCCCGACCCGCGAACGGGGCGTCGCCGTGGATCAGGACCGAGATCCACGGTAGGACCCGGGCGGGTCGATCTGGTCCTGTTTGGCCCGCACCATCCCGAGCACGATCGGATCGACGGTCTCCAGGTGGCTCGGGTTGGCCGCCAGCTCGACCTTGATGTCCGCCGCCCGACGGGCTGACGTACTTGCCCACCGCGCCGAGGTGGTACTTCACGTCGCCGGAGCCCTGGACCGACGTCGGGTCGACGTAGCCCTCGAACTCCCGGAAGATCTGGTCGTAGCCTTGCCGACGATGTTGGCCAGCACGTTCAGCCGGCCGCGGTGGGCCATGCCGATGACCGAGCCGTCGAGCCCGCTGTCGGCCGCCGCCGACAGCACCTTGTCGAGGATGGGGATCGCCGACTCCGCCCCCCTCGAGCCCGAAGCGTTTGGTGCCGACGTACTTCGTGGCCAGGAACCGCTCGAGCGCCTCGGCCGCGTTCAGCCGTTCGAGGAGGTGGCGCAGCTCGTCCGAGCTCGAGCTGGACCTTGATCCCCTCGACCTTGGACTGGATCCAGCGCTGCTCGTCCGTGTCCTGGATGTGCATGTACTCGATGCCGATCGAGCGGCAGTACGCGTCGCGGAGCACCCCGAGCAGGTCGCCGAGGCGCATGCACTCCTTGCCCGCCACACCGCCGGTCAGGAACTCGCGGTCGAGGTCCCAGATGGTCAGCCCGTAGGTCGCGGGGTCGAGCTCGTCCCGGCATGGCCGGCTCTTTCCAGTCCAGCGGGTCGAGGTCGGCGATGCGGTGACCGCGGGCGTGGTAGGCCCGGATCAGCGTGGCGACCTGCATCTGCTTGTGGAGGAGGGCCTCCTCCCGGTCGAGCGGACTGACGTCGCGCCGCCACTTGACCTCTTCGTAGGGCACGCCGAGCGCCCGGAACACCTCGTGGTAGAAGCGTGCCCCCCCATGAGCCGCTCGTGCACGGCCTTCAGGAACATGCCCGACTCGGCGCCCTGGATGATCCGGTGGTCGTAGGTCGAGGTCAGGGTCACGACCTTGGAGACGGCCAGCTCGCGAGCGCCCGGTCGTCGGCCCCCTGCCACTCGGCCGGGTAGTCGATGGTGCCGACGCCGACGATCACGCCCTGGCCCGGCATGAGGCGGGGCACCGATTGGACGGTGCCGATGGTGCCCGGGTTGGTGATCGTGATGGTCGCGCCCTGGAAGTCGGTGACCTGGAGCTTGCCGGTCTTGGCCCGACGGACGAGGTCCTCGTAGGCGTTGCGGAAGCCGGCGAAGTCGAGGGTGTCGGCCTGCTTGATGACGGGCACGACGAGCGTGCGTGTGCCGTCCGACTTCTCCATGTCGACCGCGATGCCGACGTTCACGTGGTCGTGGTGGACGACGCGCGGCTTGCCCTCGGCGTCCTCCGCGAAGGTCGCGCTCATCACCGGCATGTCGTCGGCGATCGTCCGCACCACCGCGTAGGCGATGAGGTGGGTGAAGCTGATCTTCCCGGCACCCGACCGGCCGAGGAAGCCGTTGATGATCTTCCGGTTGACCTCGAGCAGCTTGGCCGGGACGTCTCGGAAGCTGGTCGCCGTGGGCACACCGAGGCTGCGCTCCATGTTGGCGACGATCGGCGCGCGCCGGCGCCGAGGATCGGCTTGCCCACCGGCGCGGGTTCGGAGGTCGCGGCAGCCGCGGGCGGTGCCGCGGCGGGGAGCGGGGCAGCCGGCGGCGCCGGCGTTGCGGCCGCGGCCGGAGGTGGCGGCGGAGCCGGGGTGGGAGCAGCCACGGGGGCCGCGGCCACGGGAGCCGCTGGCCACGGGCTGAGGACGGCTCGAGCGGTAGTCCTCGGAGAAGTCGCGCCAGGCTCGCTCACCGAGCCCGGATCGCTCCGGTACTGCTCGTACATCTCCTCGACGAGCCAGGCGTTCGGGCCGAGGAACCGCGAGGTCGCGTCCCCTTCCGTCCTCGGGTCCGTCGCCGGCTCGGCCACGCTGCTGTGCTCATCGGCGATCGCCCTCGATGGTACCGGGTGGCACTCCTGGGCCTGCCGCCGTCATGGCACAGTCGTCGGGCCTGCTGGTGGCGGGAGCGCCACCCATCGGTAGTGTGGCGGGCATGAGGAATATCCGCACCGGTGGTTACTTATCTCGCTCGGTACGGCCGGGCCGTCGGCGCTCGCCGCGGTGGGGGCAGCGGGGGCTCGAGCAGCACGAACACGGTGCCGGCCGACGCGCTCGTCATCAAGGCCGAGGACATCAAGTTCGACAAGAAGGACTACTCGGCGCCGGCCGGCGAGGTCACTGTGGCCCTCGAGAGCGACGGCGCGCAGGTCCACTCGCTGGTCATCGACGACACGAGCAACACGGTGGTCGGCGAGGAGCTCAAGGTGAACCCGGGCCAGACCCAGGTCGAGACGTACGACCTGCCGGCCGGCACCTACTCGCTGATCTGCGACATCCCCGGCCACAAGGAGGCCGGCATGACCGCCACCCTCACCACGAGCTGAGGCCCAAACCTGAACGCCCGCTGAGAAAGGCGGCTACGCTCCCCCAGGGCGCAGCGGGGCGCCCGGGGACCAAGGGCAGTGAGCTCATGAAGCGACACGCACCGCATCTCGTCATCCTGGTCGGCGTGCTCATCACGCTGGCCTTCGGCACGGCCGGTCCGGCCTCGGCGGCCACGGTGCCGGCGCGGTGGTCGGTCACGGTCGCCCAAGCGAGCCTGCTGACCGGCCCGGAGGGACTCGGCGGTGGTCGGGTGTACGTCGGCTTCGGCGCGCCGGACGGCACCGGCGGCGTGCGGGCGCTGGACGTCGCCACGGGCGCCACGCTCTGGACGTGCACATTCCCACTCCCGGTGACGGTGCCGCCCGTCTTCGTGCCCAGGCTTCCCACCCGGTTGTACGCCGGCACGTCGGAGCGGCTGTACGGGCTGGACCCGGCGAGCGGCAAGACGATCGTCGCCGGCCCAGTGACAAGGTTCGAGGACCTGTACTCGCTCCACTACGCGGACGGTCGGGTCTACATTGCAGACGACCCACGACATCTTCGCGTTCACCGCGGCCGCAACGCCGCTGTGGGACTACTTCCTCGACGACGACCCCTCCGTGCTCAGCACCGCCGGGCGACGGCTTCCTCTACGTCAACGACGAGCAGGACGACGGCTCGGGCGGGTTCCCGCAGTGCATGGAGAAGGTCGACGCAGCCCACGGCACCCTCGTGGCGCTCAACTGCACGATCCAGGACTTCATCCCGCCGAGCCGCGGTCCCTTCCCGGAACACGGTCGCCGGGGGCGGGTCCGTCGGCGTCTTCGGCTTCCGCACGTCGAACCTGAAGCAGCGATGGCTCAACACCCGCTTCAGCCTGGGCTACGCCACCAACGCCACCCCGGCCTTCGGCGGCGTCGTCGCGGCCTCGCTCGGCGAGCGCATGGGGCTGCTCCGGCTGAGCGACGGGACGAAGCTGTGCGAGAAGACCTTCGACGAGCGCAGCTTCAGCAGCATCCTCCCGCCGGTCTTCGATCCGGGCAGCGGCGGCGTCTACCTCTTCGACCAGGTCGCCAAGGACGTCTACAAGGCGTCCAACACGTGCCAGCAGGCGTGGGTCTACCTGGCCGACGACGACGTCGCCGGCTTCGCCGCCTCCAGCTCGACCATCGTCGGCGCGGGCGGTCACACGGTCTTCGCGCTCAACCCCTAGGCCGGGTCCGGCCGGTCCGGCTCAGACCCGAAGGCCTGCTCTTACTTGCTGAGGAGGAGCTCCGAGAGGATCCAGAGCACGGCCCAGAGCACGAACGCCGAGATGATCACGTTGCGCACGCTCTCGTACGGCCAGCGCAACGGACCTGGACCGGTGCCCCCGAGGAAGCCGAGCGCGTTCGCCTCGAGCACGGCCACGATCAACAGCGAGATGATGAGGAAGGCCGCCACCTTCCCACCGCTCACGGACGAGGCGAAGTCGGAGCCGTTGTAGAAGTGCGCGGTGCCGACCATGAACCACAGCATCGAAACGGAGAACAGCGTGTTCTGGCGGCTGGGCAGGAACGCCCGACGGCCGGCTGCGGCCGCATCGGGAGCGGCTCCGACCCTCGAGCACGCGGCGGCGTTGGCGATGACGATCTTCTGGTTGGGCCAGATGACATCCAGACGTTGCCAGCATGACGAGCGCGATGATCATGCCCAGGAAGATCGACACGCCGTCGGCCCGCTTGAAGAAGTCCTGGTAGTAGTCCTCCGTCGCGCCGGAGATCAGCAACGCCGAAGATGGCGGTGCCCACCGCCGCCCACCGGAACCACCACAGCGCCCGGCGACGCCAGCTTCTGGATCGCCTCGTTGCGGCGCGGCGCTCGAGCTCGAGCGAACGACGGGACCTGCACGAAGTTGAAGTAGTAGAGCAGGCCGATCCAGGTGATGCCGAACAGCACGTGCAGCCACCGCAAGGCACCGGTCGAAGCCATATCGGGCTGAAGAGCTCCACGGCGAGCACGCGGGACCTCCTGCGGCGTCGGGACGATGCCGGAACGTAGCACCCACGCCCGCCCCGGGCGATCCGGCCGCCAGGGACGGCGCGGATACGGGCCGGTAGGCTCGCCCATCGTATGGCCCCGCAGTTCATCTACACCATGCTACAAGCTCGGCCGCTTCTATCCGCCCGACCGCACGGTGCTGGACGACATCTCGCTCGTCGTTCTACCCCGGCGCCAAGATCGGCGTCATCGGGCCGAACGGCCCGGGCAAGTCGAGCCTGCTGCGGATCATGGCCGGCAGGACGACGGCTTCACCGGCGAGGCCCGCCTCACCCCCGGCTTCACGGTCGGGCTGCCTGGCGCAGGAGCCGCAGCTCGACCCGGCCAAGGACGTGCTCGGCAACGTGATGGACGGCGTCGGCCCGGTGCGCGACTGCTCGACCGCTACGACGAGGTCATGGCCATGTGGGGCGACCCCGACGCCGACTACGAGAAGGTCGGCGCGCTGCAGGCCGAGCTGGAGGACAAGATCGACGCCGCCGACGCGTGGGACCTCGACCGCAACGTCGAGATCGCCATGGACGCGCTGCGCTGCCCGCCCGGCGACGCCGACGTCACCACGCTCTCCGGCGGCGAGCGGCGGCGCGTGGCGCTGTGCCGGCTGCTGCTCTCCCGGCCCGACCTGCTGCTGCTCGACGAGCCGACGAACCACCTCGACGCCGAGAGCGTCGCCTGGCTGGAGCGGCTCCTGCAGGAGTACCCCGGCACCGTCGTCGCCGTCACCCACGACCGCTACTTCCTCGACAACGTGGCCCAGTGGATCCTCGAGCTCGACCGCGGCCGGGGCTTCCCGTTCGAGGGCAACTACTCGTCCTGGCTGGAGCAGAAGCAGGCCCGCCTGGCCCAGGAGGAGAAGCAGGCCTCGGCCCGCCAGCGCACGCTGCGAGCGCGAGCTGGAGTGGGTGCGCATGGCGCCCAAGGCCCGCCAGGCCAAGGGCAGGGCCCGCCTCGCCGCCTACGAGAAGCTGCAGGCCGAGGCCGAGGCAGGCCGAGCGCGGGCCGCGACGGCCTCGAGATCACAATCCCGCCCGGCCCGCGCCTCGGCGACATGGTGATCGAGGTCGAGGACCTGCGCAAGGGCTACGGCGACCGGCTGCTCATCGAGGACCTGACCTTCACGCTGCCCCGGGCGGCATCGTCGGCGTCATCGGCCCGAACGGCGCCGGCAAGACGACGCTGTTCCGCATGATCACGGGCCAGGAGCAGCCCGACGCCGGCGCGCTCACGGTCGGCGACACCGTCGAGCTGGCCTACGTCGACCAGAGCCGCGACGCGCTCGACGCCGACAAGACCGTCTACGAGGAGATCACCGGCGGCCACGACCTGCTTCAAGGTGGGCAACCGCGAGATCCACGGCCGGGCCTACGTGGCCGGCTTCAACTTCAAGGGCGTCCGACCAGCAGAAGAGGTCGGCGACCTCTCCGGCGGCGAGCGCAACCGCGTCCACCTGGCCAAGCTGCTGCGGACGGGCGGCAACGTGCTGCTGCTCGACGAGCCGACCAACGACCTCGACGTCGACACGCTGCGCGCCCTGGAGGACGGCCTCGACGACTTCCCCGGCTGCGCCGTGGTCATCAGCCACGACCGCTGGTTCCTCGACCGCATCTGCACCCACATCCTGGCCTTCGAGGGCGACAGCCAGGTCCGCTGGTGCGAGGGCAACTTCACCGAGTACGAGGCCTACCGCCACAAGGAGCTCGGCGCGGAGGCCGACCAGCCCCACCGCATCAAGTACAAGCCCCTCGCCCGCTGACCCTGCAGCATGGTGCCGTGACGCTGAAGGCCTTCCGCATCGTCTCTGCGGTCGTCTTCGTGGGCGGCATCGTCACGATGATCGTGACGTCGATCGTCTCGCAACAACATGGGCGTCATGATCACCACCGGGCTCATCACCGCGGTCGCGGCCATCGTGCTGCTCGCTGTCAGCTCGGCCGTCCAGGGTCGCCCGCTCGGCAGCATCGTCGACGACATCGCGGCCGAGCGCATCGAGCGCCGCATCGCGGACCTGGTGGCCGCTGGGCGCTGACGAGGGCGCGCTCCGCTCGCTGGTCCGCGACAGCGTCCGCCTCGGCCAGCCGCCTCTGATGCTCTGGTCGCTGAGCAGTGACCGTCGCCTGAGCCGCCCGGTCCGGTCGTCCATGGCTCGCGACGACGTCGCGGTCCTGCGACCGTGACCGACGAGGACGACCACACGCTCGCCGGCCGGCTGGCCACGGAGGCCGGCGACCTGCTGGTGGAGCTGCGCGCCGACGCGTTCGCGGCCGGCGCCCACCCGTGGCAGGTGATGGACGAGGGCGATATGCGCGCCCACCACTTCCTCGTGCAGGGCCTCCACGAGGCCCGGCCGGACGACGCCATCCTGTCCGAGGAGGGCCGTGACTCCAGCAACCGGCTGACCGCCAACCGGGTCTGGATCGTCGACCCGCTCGACGGCACGAACGAGTTCGGCGAGGCCGGCCGGCCGGACTGGGCGGTCCACGTCGCGCTCGTCGTCGACGGCCGGCCGGTCGCCGCCGCGGCCGTCGCGCTGCCTGCGGTCGGCGTGACGTTCCGCACCCGCCCGGCCCCGGTCGTGCCACCGCGGGCGAGCGGCCGCCGCGGATCGTCACCAGCCGCTTCCGCTCGCCGCAAGCCGCCGTCATCGCCGCGGAGGTGCTGGGCGCCGACGTCGTCCGACTGGGTTCGGCCGGCGCCAAGGCGATGGCGGTGGTGATGGGGCAGGCCGACGTCTACGCCCACCACGGCGGCATGTACGAGTGGGACTCGGCCGCGCCGGCCGCGGTGGCCGCTCGCGGCGGGGCTGCCACGTCAGCCGCATCGACGGCTCGCCGCTCGTCTACAACAACCCCGACCCGTGGCTGCCCGACCTGCTGGTCTGCCGGCCCGAGCTGGCCGAGCCGGTGCTGCACGCGCTGTGGAGCTGAAGGCCACCCGCCTCGAGGTTGCCGAGCGGGTGGCCACTGTTTGGCTGCACCGGCCGCACCGCCACAACGCGTGGACCGGGCGGATGCACGCCGAGTACCGGTGGATCCTGGCCCAGCTGGAGGCCGACGTCGAGGTCACGGGCGGTGGTCGTCACCGGCAGCCCGCCGGCCTTCTGCGTCGGCGGCGACCGCGACGCGCTGGCGGGCCACGCCGAGCGGGGCAGCTACGACCCCGGCCTGCCCGCCGAGCCGGCGCAACCGGGCTACGGCGTCCGGCCGGAGTGGGACCACGACTTCGCCTGGCACCACGCGCTGCGCCTCCCCGTGATCGCTGCGGTCAACGGCGCCTGCGCCGGGGATCGGCCTGGCCCTGGCCCTGTTCTGCGACCTGCGCTTCGTCAGCGCGACCGCCAAGCTGACCACCGCGGCACCCAGGCTGGGCCTGCCGGCCGAGTACGGGACGAGCTGGATGCTGCCCCGGCTGGTCGGCATGACGCGTGCGGCCGACCTCCTCCTCTCGGGCCGGGTCGTGACCGGCGCCGAGACCGAGGCCTGGGGGCTGTGGAACGGTGTCGCCGCCGACGGCGCCGGCGCGCTCGCCGCCGCGACCGCCACCGCCCGGCACCTGGCGACCGAGGTCTCACCGGCCAGCGTGGCGGCGACGAAGCGGCAGCTCTACGAGGACCTGCTGCGGTCCGACGTCGGCGCCGCGGTCGAGGACTCCAAGCTGCTGATGGACCGGATGATGGGCGGCGCGGACTACCGCGAGGGCGTCGCCGCCTTACGGGAGCGACGCCCGCCCAAGTTCTGAGTCTGCGTCGCCATCCTCCGCTGCGCT
The DNA here is from genome assembly GCA_963734095.1 of uncultured Acidobacteriota bacterium. Classification (GTDB taxonomy): domain Bacteria; phylum Acidobacteriota; class Vicinamibacteria; order Vicinamibacterales; family UBA2999; genus JACCSI01. The sequence goes on from CAVTGK010000018.1 coordinate 21,875, forward strand.
TCGGCTGGCTCCTACTCACTTCGCTCGGCAATGCCTCAGGCCGCGCTGCGGTGCGCCGGCCAAGCCGTCGGGAAGTGCGACACCATCGCGCTACAGGTGGCGCGTTTGTGGCGCAGTTCCCGCCTGCGGCCGGCGGCGGATGCACCGAGCGGGTCAGAGGATCTTGACGGTGCCGGCGCCACCATCGATCTCGATCAGGGCGCCGTCGGGGATGCGCTTGGTGGCGTCGACGACGCTGACGACGCACGGGATGCCGAGCTCGCGGCTGACGATGACGGCGTGGCTGTTCAGCGCGCCGACGTCGACGACCACGCCGCCGGCGGGCACGAACAGCGGCGTCCAGGCCGGGTCGGTGTTCGGGGCGATCAGGATGTCGCCGGGCTCGAGCGCCGTCGGGTCGGCGGGGTCGAGGATCACCCGCGCCGTCCCCTGGACCACGCCGGCGCAGCCCGGGCCGCCGGTGAGGACGTCGCCGGATGCCGCCATCGTCACGGCCTCGTCGCCCCTGCCGAGGAGCGAGCTGAGCGGCGGCACGCCCTTGTCGCCCTCGACGAAGTAGGGCGGCTCGCGGTCCCACAGGAGGCGCCACGCGGCCTCCCGCTCCCGGCAGCGGTCGCGGAACGCGGCGGGATCGGCGACGAAGTCGTCGAGCTCGTCGGCCAGGAGCATGAACACCTGCTTCGGGTGGTCGAGCGCGCCCCGTTCGGCCGCCGTCGACCGAGCTCGCGCAGGGCCATGCGCTGCTCGTGGACGGCCTTGACGCAGTTGGTCTTGGTCCGCTCCCGCCAGCCCATGAAGCGCAGGGCCGAAGCCTGCCCGGCCAGCAGGAGGCCCTTGGTGGCCTCGTCGTCACCCAGCCCGGCCAGCACCTCCGCCGTGGCCGCGTCGCGGTCCGCGGCGACGGCGTCGTGGCGGGCGACCGGGCTCTGCTCGTCGCCGGCCAGCCGCATGCGGTCGACCAGCGCCAGCACCAGCTCGGGCTGGCTCTCCCAGACGTCCGAGTAGGCGTCCCACTCGTTCGGGCCGCGGGCGCCGTAGTCGCTCGAGGAAGCGGTCGAGGTGGTCGAGGAAGGCCGCGGCGTCGTCGTCGTCCTCGAGCCCGCAGGCGCTCCAGGAGCCCCGGGGACGCCGGCCTCGAACGGCCGCGGTCAGCTCCGGCGACTCCCGTACCTCGCGGGAGAGGTGCCACAGCTCGTAGGAGGGAAGGGCGGAGTCGACATCGCCGGCCGAGCCGAGCAGCCGGAGCAGCTGCGCCGGCGCGATCTGGCCGACGATGGTCGGGCCGACCGCGGTGTTGGAGGACGAGAGCACGTGGTCGCTGAAGAACTCCCGCTCGAGCTGCGGTCATCTCCCGCGCCCGCGCCACCAGCTCCGCGTCGGACGCCGCGGCCAGGTCGGGCCGTCCGGCGCGGGCCGCGTCGGCCCGGCGCTTGGACTCATCCATCTCCGGCCACTCGGTGGCCGACATCACCCAGGCCATCGTCGATCCGATGCGCTCGGCCGCGGCCTCGCTCTGGTCGTCCGGGTGGGGGACGTAGGGCGGCGTGTCCGGACGGTTGCCGAAGAAGGCGGCGTCGATGGCGGCTGCGCCGGCGCCGGCCCGCTCGCCGTAGACCCGCACGACGGAGGCGTTCACGTAGAAGTAGCCGTTGAAGATGGCGCACACCGGGTTGGGGTCGCCCGCCAGCTCCTCGACGCTGAACGCCCCCTGGCGGATGTTGCCGTCCCGCCAGCCCTCCATCAGGCCGGGGATCCACGACAGCGTGGCGCCGAGCGGGCTGACCGGCCCGGGCAGCACGTCGCTGGCGTTGGCGCGGGTGTACACCGGGAAGCGGGTGCTGGCGCCGGTGTCGGTGATCCAGGTGTCGGCCATGGTGTGCTCAGCCCTCCGGGAGGTCGATGACGGTGATCGTGCCGAGCGCCGCTCAGAGCACGGTGACGAGACCGGTCGACCCGTCGACGCGGATCATCGCGCCGTCGGGGATGACCCGCGTGGCCCCGGTGGCGGAGACGACGCACGGGATGCCGAGCTCACGGCTGACGATCACGGCGTGGCTCAACGGCGCCCCGACGTCGACGACCACCGCCGCGGCCGGCACGAACAGCGGCGTCCACGACGGATCGGTGATGGGGGCGACCAGCACATCGCCCGGATCGAGGGCCGTGGGGTCGTTGGAGTCGAGCACGACGCGGGCCCTGCCCTCGGCCACCCCTGAGCAGCCGGGCACGCCCTGGAGCGTCTCGCCCGAAACCAGCCCGTCGAACACCGCGGCGTCCCGCCTGGGCCAGGTCGAGGGATCAGGCGGGTCGCCGACGAAGACGAACGTCGGCTCCAGGTCCGACAGCTCCCCGTAGCGGCGCCCGGCGGCGACGGATCTCGTCGGTGAAGCGGTGCGGATCCGCAAGGAAGGGCCCTTGCAGCTCGGCCAGGCGGAGGAAGCCGAAGTCCTCCACCTCGTCGAACGCGCCCTGCTGCGACCATCGCGCCGACCGAGCTCCCGCATGGCCATCCGAGCCTCGTGGATCAGGCGGATGTTGTTGGTCTTCGTCCGCTCTCGCGCCGGCAACCAGACCGTGGCCGCCCGGAGCGCCGCGGCCAGCTGCCGCGTGGGTGGCCTCGTCGGCGGCGACCGCGGCCAGGACCTCGGCGGCCGCGGTCTGCCGCTCGGCCGACCGCGCCGACTGGTGGGCGTCCGGGGAGGCCGCGTCCGGGGCCAGGCGCATGCGGTCGATGGCGGCGAGGGCGAGCTCCGGCCGCGTCTCCCACGTCGGCGATCGGGTCTCCCACTCGTTCGGCCCTCGCGAGCCGTAGTCGTGCACGAAGGCCCGGAAGCCGACCAGGAAGGCCTGGGCGGCCTGGCTGCCGCTGCGCTCGAGCCGATCGACCAGCCCGGTGACCCCGGAGTCGAAGGCCACGGACAGCTCGGGAGAGGCCGTCACCACGCGGCTCAGCTCCCACAGCGCCATGGACGGAGCGGCCGAGTCCACCTCCCCGACGCCGGCGATCAGGACCATCAGGAGGTCCGGCCGGCCGATGGCCGCGGTGACGCCCTGGATGATGCCGACCGGCACGGTCGCCATGTACGTGGCGAAGAGGTGGTGCGCGAACAGGTCCCGATGGAGGCCGATCAGCTCGACGTAGCGGGCGACCAGCTCGCGGTCGGTCAGCGTCGTGAGGTCCGGGCGCGAGTCCCGCCATCGCTTCGTCGAGCGCATGTCCTCGGTGAGATCGGCGAGGTCGGACAGCCGCTCGACCGAGAGCGCCCACGCGAAGGTGGCGCCGATGCGCTCGCTCAGCTCCGGCCGGACGTCCCCGGCCTGCGCTTCGTACGGCGGGATGCCCGGCTGCGCGCCGAAGAACTGCTCGTCCATCACCTGCCAGGACAGCCCCGGGGCCCGCTCCCCGAAGAGCCGGATGAGCGAGGCGTTGAGGTAGCAGTACCCACCGACCACACCGAGCTGGACGTACTCGTCCTCGGCGAACTCGTCGAGGTCGAAGGCGCCCATCCGGGCCCAGGCGTCCCGCCAGCCGAGCTCGGCCAGCCACAACCCGGAGTCGAAGGTGAGCGGCGTGACCGGATCCGGGAAGACCTCGCCGACGTTGGCCCGCGTGTAGATCGGGTGGCGGGCGCTCAGGGTGCTGTCGGCGACCCACCGCTCCGGGCGAAAGACGCCGTTGCGCTCCGTTGTTGCCATCAGCCGTGCCGTCCCCCTCTGTCCGCTCTTGGCCGCTCGGGCCGGTTCTCCGCTCGCGGCCGCTCGGGCCATTCGCTTGCTGTGCGGCCCATGCCGGAGCGCCGCTCCCGATGCCAGCCCCCCGGCCGGCGCGAACGGGCGGGAACTGTACCCGCTTGCTCGCCCGGGGGGCGGCCGTGCGATCATCCCCCGATGGCCCCCGCTGCCGCGCCCCGCCGACCTGGCCTGGGGCGCCTTCAGCGAGCACCCGCCCTGGGTGATCGACCGGGCCGAGATGGCCTGGCTGCCCGACGTCGGTCGCCTGCGCGCCGCGGCCGAGCGGGAGATCCCCGTGCTGACGGCGCCGACCACCCTGCCGCCGGGGGCCCGCGTCGCGCCGTGTGGCCGCGCGGCTCTCGACCGCGCTCGTCCCGTGGCTGGTCCGCAAGCGCCGCCACCGCTACCCGACGCCCGAGGCCAGCCGTACCGACCTCTCCCGCCGGCTGCGCCTCGCCGCCGAGTCGCTCGGCTCGACCTACATCAAGCTCGGCCAGATCATCTCCTCCGGCGAGGGCCTCTTCCCGCCCGAGCTGGTCGAGGAGTTCAAGCGCTGCCGCGACCAGGTCACGGCCGAGACGTTCTCGGTCGTGCGGGAGGTGGTCGAGGCCGACCTCGGCGCCACCCTCGAGGCCACCTTCGCCTGGTTCGACCGCACGCCGCTGGCCGCGGCGTCGATCGCCCAGGTCCACGCGGCGACCCTCCACACCGGCGAGTCGGTCGTCGTCAAGGTGCAGCGGCCCCAGGTCGCCACGCTGGTGCGCAAGGACCTGCGGGCGATGTCGTGGCTGGCGCCCCACCTGGTCGGACGGATCCCGATCGCCGCGCTGGCCAACCCGCCGGCGCTGGTGGAGCTGTTCGCGGAGACGATCGTCGAGGAGCTGGACTTCCGGCTCGAGGCGGCCAACATGCTCGACATCGCCGAGGTGCTGGCCGAGCTCGGGCAGCGGGGCTACGTCGTGCCCCGCCCGCACCCCCGCCTGGTGACCCGCCGGGTGCTCGTGATGGAGCGGCTGTCGGGCTTCAAGTTCGACGATGTCGTCGGAATGCGCGACGCCGGCATCGACACCGAGGAGGTCATCCGCACCGGCATGATCGCCTTCATGGAGGGGGCGATGATCCACGGCCTCTTCCACGGCGACCTCCACGGCGGCAACCTCTTCGTGCTGCCCGGACGGGCGGACCGCGCTGCTCGACTTCGGCATCGTCGGCCGCCTCGACGACCGCCGGCGCACCGCGTTCCTGCGCCTGATGCTCGGCGCGACGACGAACGACGTGAAGGGCCAGCTCGCCGCGCTCCGCGACCTCGGCGCCCTCCCCGCCGACACCGATCTCCGCGCCGTGATCAAGGACCTGCGCCTGGACCAGCCGCCCGTCGATCCCACGACGCTGACCGGGGACGAGCTGGTGAAGGAGGTCCAGCGGGTGGTCAAGGCCCTGCTCGGCTACGGCGCCCGCATGCCCAAGGAGCTGATGCTCTACGTCAAGAACATGGTCTTCCTGGACGGCGCCATCGCCCGCCTCGCGCCCGACCTCGACATCCTGGCGGAGATCGCCAACATCTCGATGTACTTCGCCCAGGCCCACGGCGAGCGGCTCGGGCCGGGAGCTGGGCATCGACCACACGCAGGTGGCGATCGACCTCGACGGGGTGAAGGCCAGCTTCGGGCTCGACGCCTCGACGCAGCGACTGACCTATCGGGACCTCCAGCGCCGCCGTGAGCTGATCAACAAGCGCATGCGCGAGCGCGTCCGCCCGGTCGGCTGACCCTCACCGCTACCGTCGTCGGCCGTGCGCCTCGTCCTCGCCCGCTGCCGGGTCGACTACGACGGGCGCCTGGCCGCGCACCTGCCCGAAGCCGTGCGGCTGCTGATGGTGAAGGCCGACGGCTGCGTCGCCGTCCACGCCGACGGCGGCGCCTACAAGCCACTCAACTGGATGAACGCGCCGAACGTGCTGCGGGAGGAGCCCGGCCGGTGGGAGATCACCAACCCCAAGGGTGAGCGCCTCACGATCGAGCTGCTGGAGGTCCTGAGCGACGAGTCCTGGGACCTCGGCGCCGACCCCGGCCTGCAGAAGGACGGCGTCGAGGCCCACCTGCAGGAGCTGCTCGCCGCGGCGCCCCACGTGCTCGGCGCGGACCTCCTACTCGTGCGGCGGGAGTACCCGACCGCCATCGGCCCGATCGACCTCCTCTGCCGCGACGGCTCGGGCGCCACCGTGGCCATCGAGGTCAAGCGCCGCGGGGAGATCGACGGGGTCGAGCAGCTCACGAGGTACGTCGAGCGCCTCACCCTCGACTCCTCGCTCGGCGCCGTCCGGGGCGTGTTCGTGGCACAGGTCGTGAAGCCGCAGGCCCGCGTGCTGGCCGAGTCCCGAGGCTTCACCGTGATCGAGGTCGACTACGACGAGCTCCGCGGCCTCCGCAGCGACGACCTCAGGCTCTTCTAGGTCTTCGTCGCAGGAGCGGCACGCCGGGCCACGCGGACGCACCGGTCGAGAACCCGCGCTGTTCTGGTCAGCGAACCGCCCCTCCAGGGTGCGATCCGCTGACCAGAACGGCGGGGGGCGATGGTGACGAAGGCGACGACGGCGCCCGTGGCGGCCAGCGCGGCGGTGAGGTGCATGGCGGTGGCGAACTGGGGGCCGAGGTCGTCGGCCAGGGCGGTGATCCCTGCGGCGGCGGGCAGGACGGCGACGGCCAGCAGCGCGCCGATGCGGGCGACCGCGTTGTTGATCGCAGAGCCGATGCCGGCCCGCTGGACCTCGATGGCGGCGAGCACGGCCGCGGTGAGCGGCGCCACCGTGAGAGCCAGGCCGCCACCCACCACGAGCACGGCCGGCAGCACCGACGTGGCGTAGGAGTCACCCGGACCGATCCGGCCCATCAGGACCAGGCCGGCCGCGATGAGGAGCGGGCCGACGGTCATCGGGATGCGGGGTCCGATGCGCTGCGCGAGGCCGGCCGACCGGGCGGAGAAGGCGAGCATCAGCACGGTCACCGGCAGCAGGGAGGCGCCGGCCGCCAGCGCGCTGTAGCCGAGGTCCTCCTGGAGGTGCACGACGAGCAGGAACGTCGTCGCGCCCATGGCCGAGTAGACGAAGAGCGTGACGAGGTTGGCGCCGGAGAACTGCCGGCGCTCGAACACCGAGAGCGGCACCATGGGCTGACTGCTGCGCCGCTCGGCCACCAGGAACGCGACGCCGGACACGACCGACAGCCCGGCCGCCAGGGCCGGGAGGCCGGCGAAGCCGGCGACCGGGGTCTCGATCAGCGCGTAGACCGCGCCGGCCAGCGCCAGGGTGAGGCTGAGCGCGCCGGGCACGTCGACGCGGCGGACCGCGGTGTCGTCGCGCGTCTCCGGCACGTGGCGCAGCGCGATGGCGACGCCTGCGGCCGACAGCGGGAGGTTGATGACGAACACCAGCCGCCACGAGACGGTGTCGATCAGCCAGCCACCGACGAAGGGGCCGAGCGCGGTCGTGATCGCGCCCAGGCCGGACCACGTGCCGATGGCGCGCGCCCGATCGTCCGCGTGGAACGAGGCCGAGATCATGGCCAGGCTGCCCGGTACCAGGAGCGCGGCTGCCACGCCCTGCAGGAGGCGGGCGACGATGAGGAGGTTGGCGGTCGGCGCCGCCGCGCACAGCGCCGACGTCACGGCGAACCCCGTGAGGCCGATGACGAACACCCGCCGCCGGCCGAACAGGTCGCCGAGCGAGCCGCCGAGCACGAGCAACGAGCCCAGCGTCAGGAGGTAGGCCGTCAGCACCCACTGCAGCTCGGCGAGGCTGGCGCCGAGGTCGGCCGCGATCGCCGGCAGGGCGGCGTTGACGACGGTGGCGTCGAGGAAGGCGACACCCGAGCCGAGGACGGCGGCCGCGAGGATCCAACGGCCCTTGGCCGTCCCCAATCGGATGGCGGGGCCGATGACCGGCGGGAGCGGGGCGGCGGCGATGCGCTCGACGGTACCGGCCGTCGGCTGGAGCGGACCGGCCGCGACCGGCGGGCGCTCAGCTGCTGAAGCGGCAGAGCCCCTGGTCGAGGACCACCGTGCCCTCCTGGGTCGCCGTGGTGAAGACGGCCTCGCCGTCGCCGGTGTTCCAGATGGACACCGTCGAGCGCGTCGCCGGGCAGCACCGGGGAGGAGAACCGGCCCTCGATGTGCTGGAACCTCGCCGCGTCCGAGCCCGCCAGACAGTGGAGCAGGGCCCGACCGGTGAAGCCGTACGTGCAGAGGCCGTGGAGGATCGGCCGGTCGAAGCCGCCCATCGCCGCGAACGACGGGTCCGAGTGGAGCGGGTTGCGGTCCCCGGAGAGCCGGTAGACCAGCGCCTGATCGGGCGAGGTCTGATACGTGACCTGGTGGTCGGGCGCGCGGTCGGGCGGGACGTTGGCCGGGCCGGACGGCCCGCGGTCGCCGCCCCAGCCACCCTCCCCCCGGATGAACAACGAGGCGCGGGTGGTGAACAGCGGGGCGCCGCCGGCGAGCACGGCCTCGGTCTCGGTGGCCACGACCGCGGCCTTCCCCTTGTCGTAGACGCCGACGACCTTCGACGTGAGCGTCGCCGAGCCCTCGACCGGGATGGGCTGGTGGAGCGTCACCGCCTGCTGGCCGTGCACGAGCATCGCAGGGTTGAAGGTGCCGATCTGACCCACGGCGCTCCCCCGACCCCAGCCGACGACCACGGCGAACGTGGGGAGGACCTGTTGCTCGACGCCGTTGGTGTTCTCGGTGACGTAGGCCAGCTCGTTCGTGCCGGCACCGACGCCGACCGCGTACAGCAGCGCGTCCTTGGACGTCCAGGACGCCTCGACCGGGTCGGCGGTGGCGCCGACGGCCTCCGGGTTGATGGGCATGGTGGGTCCTCCTGCTCGATCGGTCGGGCCGGTGCTACTGGGCCGGCGTGGACTGCGGCCAGCTGCCGTCCTTGCCGTCCATGCCCGCGTTGAGCCGGGCGCCGGACAGCAGCTCGGCCACGATCGGCCCGAGCTTCGTCGGATCCTCGACCGGGGTGTGCTCGGGACCGCGGTGCCAGCCCTCGGCGACGGCCAGGCCCTGGCCCGACGCCTCGAAGACCCGCCCCGTCACCCCCTTCGACTCGGTCGAGGCCAGCCAGGTCACGATGGGGGCGATCCAGCGGGGCGACCGCATGCTCCTTCTGCTCCTCGCTCTCCGTCCCCATGCCCAGGCCCTCGGTCATGCGGGTCAGCGCCACCGGGGCCACGGCGTTGACGGTCACGCCGTAGCGGCCCAGCTCGAGGGCGGCGATGACGGTGAAGGCCGCGATGCCGGCCTTGGCCGCGCCGTAGTTGGTCTGGCCGGGGTTGCCGTAGATGCCCGACACCGACGTGGTGTTGATGATGCGGGCGTCGACCTCCTTGCCGGCCTTGACCTGCTCCCGCCAGTACGCCGCGGCCCAGCGGGCCGGGCCGAACGTGCCCTTGAGGTGGACCTTGATGACGGCGTCCCACTCCTCCTCGGTCATGTTCGTCAGCATCCGGTCGCGCAGGATGCCGGCGTTGTTGACCAGGACGTGCAGGTCGCCGAAGCTCTCGACGGCGGCGTTGACCAGGCGCTGGGCGCCCTCCCAGGTCGAGACGTCGTCGCCGTTGGCGATGGCCTCGCCGCCCATGCCGGCGATCTCCGCCACCACCTGCTCGGCCGGGCTGAGGTCGCCGCCCGTCCCGTCGACGTTGCCGCCGAGGTCGTTGACGACGACCTTGGCGCCCTGCCCGGCCAGGCTCAGCGCGTGCTCACGGCCGATGCCGCGCCCAGCGCCGGTGACGATGGCCACCCGGCCGTCGCAAAGACCCATGTGGAGTACCCCCTCTGGAGACGTGGCTCGCCATCATGCCCGGCGCGCCCCCGGTCGTGCACATGCGCCCGCCGCCGGCAGGGCGTTAGCCGGGGCCGCGGTTCTGGACGTGCTGGAAGCCGAACCGGCCCTTGATGCAGAGGTTGCCGGAGGTGATCGAGTGGTCGTGGGGAGAGGTGACCTTCACGATCTCGTTGTCCTGCACGTGGAGCGTGAGGGTGCAGCCCACGCCGCAGTACGGGCAGATGGTGTCGGTCCGGGTCTGGCGCGCCTCGTCCCATGTCCCCTCGGCCCGCCGGTCGAACTCGCTCTTGAAGGCCAGCGCGCCGGTCGGGCAGACCGCGATGCAGTTGCCGCAGTACACGCAGGCCGAGTCCGTGAGGGGCACCGCGTACTCGGTGGAGATCCGGGCGTCGAACCCCCGCCCGGCGACGCTGATGGCGAAGGTGCCCTGCCACTGCTCCCCGCACGCGTCGACGCACTTGTAGCAGAGGATGCACTTGGCGTAGTCCCGCACGTAGAGGTCGTTGTCGACCTTCGTGGGTTGCTCCACGGTGGCGGCGACGCGACCCGACGGCTCGTGGTGCTCGCCGGCCACGAGCGCGTCCCGCTCCCCTGCCTCGGCCGGCTCGGCGGCCGGCCCGAACCGGTCGGCCCGCACGCCGTACTCGCGCGTTCCAGCGGGCGACGTCGGGCGCGATCGAGAGGTCGACGGACGAGCCGAGCAGCTCCAGCACGAGCCGCCGGCTGTGATGGGCCCGCTCGGTGTCGGTCCGCACGACCATCCCCTGCTCGACGGGGCGGGAGCAGGACGGCACGAGGACCCGCGAGCCCTCGACCTCGACCATGCACACCCGGCAGGCGTTCTTCGGCGTCAGGGTGTCGCCGTAGCAGAGCGTCGGGATCTCGCAGCCCTGCCCGCGGCACGCCTCGAGCAGCGTCGCGCCCTCCGGCGACCCGCACGGTTGCGCCGTCGATGGTCAGCTCGACCAGCCGGCGCGGCGGCGCCACGCGGCCGAGCTGGTCACGCGAACACCCCCAGGCGGGCGATGGCCGACTCGATGGCGCTCGAGGCCGTCTGGCCGAGGCCGCAGATCGACGCGTCCCGCATGACGCGGCCGACGTCGGCCAAGCAGGGACAGGTCACCGGCCGGGTCGTGCCCGTCGCCGGCCAGCCGGTGCAGCGCCTCCTCCTGCCGGACGGTGCCGACCCGGCAGGGCACGCACTGTCCGCAGGACTCGTCCCGGAAGAACGCGGCCACCCTGAGGAGGAACGGCACGAGGTCGACGGTCTCGTCGAGCACCATCACCACGCCCGAGCCGAGCGAGACGCCCGCGGCCCTTGTCCCCTCGAACGTGAGCGGCACGTCCAGCTCGTCGGGCCGGACGAAGCTGCCGGCCGCGCCGCCGAGCAGGACGGCCCGCAGCGTGCTGCCGTCGGGGACGCCGCCGGCCATCGCCAGCAGCTCGCCGCAGCGTGACGCCGAAGGGCACCTCGTACACGCCGGGCCGGACGACGCGGCCCGAGACGCAGAACAGCTTGGTGCCCGTCGAGCTCTCCGTGCCGGTGGCCGCGTAGGCCGCGCCGCCCTGCTCGAGGATGGGCAGCACGTTCACCAGCGTCTCGACGTTGTTGACGAGCGTCGGCTTCCCGAAGAGGCCCACCTCGACCGGGAACGGCGGCTTGTTGCGGGGCTCGCCCCGGAAGCCCTCGATGGAGTTGAAGATCGCCGTCTCCTCGCCGCAGATGTAGGCGCCGGCGCCCCGGAAGAGGCTGATCTCGAACCGGCGGCCGCTGCCCATCACGTCCTCGCCGAGGAAGCCGAGCCGGCGGGCCTCCGCGATCGCGTGCTCGAGGCGCTGGCGGGCACGCGGGTACTCGCCCCGCAGGTACAGGTAGCCGTGCTCGCACCCGGTGGTGAGCCCGGCGATCGTCATCGCCTCGACGACCGCGAACGGGTCGCCTTCCATGAGCACGCGGTCCTTGAACGTGCCCGGCTCGGACTCGTCCGCGTTGCACACCAGGTGGTGGGGGTGCGCGGGCTGGCCGGCGACCGCGTCCCACTTGCGGCCGGTCGGGAAGGCGGCGCCGCCCCGGCCCTGGAGCTTGGCGTCGGTGACCTCCCGGATCACGCCGGCCGGCCCGAGGTCGAGGGCGCGGCGGAGCGCCGCATAGCCGCCGTGGGCGCGGTAGTCCGCCAGCGACGACGGATCGGCCCGGCCGATGCGGCGGAGCAGCACCAGACCGTCGTCGCCGCATTGGGGCACCGAGGCCTCCGGTGGCAGGCTCGGGGGGAGCGGCTCGGCCTTCGAGCAGCGCGTGGACCGCATCGGGCGATGCCGGGGCGGCGACCTCGGTCCGGGGTTCGATGCCCGCTTCGGTCACCATGGCGGCGGGCGCCCGCTCGCAGACGCCGAGGCACGGAGAGGAGTGCCAGACGACGCGGCCGTCGTTCTGCGGCTGGCCCTCTGCTCCGGCGCCCGCCGTCAGCCCATGGACGTCCCGCATCCGGCAGGCGAGGTCGGTGCAGACGTGCACGACGCGGGGCGGGCGGGCGACCGGCGACAGCAGCGCGTAGAACGTGAGCACGCCGTAGGCCTCGGCCGGCGGCACGTCGAGCCGTTGCGCGACGTAGTTGAGCGCGCCCTGGCTCACCCAGCCCACGCGGTCGTTGACCGCGTGCAGGACGGGCAGCAGCTGCGGCCGGAGCGCGAGGGCCGCGTCCCGCCCGCCGAAGGACACGTGGGCGTCCGGCGCCGACCGCTCGCCGCCGCTCCAGCCCGACGCGGGCGGTCCGAGCACGGCGTCGACGGCGGCGCGCTCCTCGTCACTCGGACGGGCGTCGAGGAAGTGCAGGTCCATCGCGGCGTCAGCCGCCGGCCGCGGCGAACGGCTGGAGCTTCTCGACCCGGACCGCCGACGCCTTGAACTCGGCCGTGCCCGACTTCGGGATCGATGGCCTCGATGGTGAGCGTGTTGACGTCGATCTCGTCCGGGAAGTGCATCGTCATGAAGACCAGGCCGGGGCGGAGCGCGGGGTCGATCCGGGCCGGGCGCGATCAGCGTGCCACGACGCGACGACACCCGGACCTGCTCGCCGTCGGCTCGATGGCCGAGCCGCTCGGCGTCCTCGCGGCGACAGGTCGATGGTCTCGCCGAAGCGCAGCGGGGAGGCGAAGCCACCCGACTGCACGCCGGTGTTGTACGAGTCGAGCCGGCGGCCGGTCGTGAGCCGCAGCGGGAAGTCGGCGTCGACCTCGTCCACGGGCGGCTCGTCGACGACGACGCGAGAACGGCGCGGGACGGCCCCGTGCCGCCGGGTCCTCGGCCCACAGCCGCCCGTGCAGGCACGACGGCTCCAGGCGGTCCTCCGAGGGGCACGGCCACTGGATCCCGCCGAGCTCCTCGAGCCGGCGGTACGACATCCCGGCGTGCATCGGCGAGAGCGCTGCGCAGCTCGTCCCACACCGCCTCGGACGACGCGTACGTCCAGTCGTGGCCGAGCCGGCGGGCGATCTCGACGATGATCTCGATGTCGTCGCGCGCCCGCTCGGGCGGCTCGAGCGCGGCTTGCGCACCCGCTGCACCCGGCGCTCGCTGTTCGTCACCGTGCCCTCGGCCTCGCACCACGCCGCGCGGCGCCGGCAGGACGACGTCGGCCAGCTGCGCCGTCCGGGTGAGGAAGATGTCCTGCACGACCAGGTGGTCGAGGCCTTCCGAGCAGCTGCGATGGCGTGCTCGCTCTCGGCCTCGGACTGCGCCGGGTTCTCGCCGATCACGTAGAGCGCGCGTCAGCTCACCGCGCTCCATCGCCTCGAACATGCCCGTCAGGTGCCAGCCGTCGCGGGGCGGGATCGTGCGAGCCCCACGCGGCGTCGAACTTCGCGCCGGGCCTCGTCGTCGAGGATGTCCTGGAAGCCGGGGAGCTTGTTGGGGATGGCGCCCATGTCGCCGCCGCCCTGCACGTTGTTCTGCCCCCGCAGCGGGTTGAGCCCGAGCCGTAGCGGCCGACGTGGCCGCAGAGCAGCGCGAGGTTGATGAGCGCGAGGACGTTGTCGACCCCGTTGTGGTGCTCGGTGATGCCGAGCGTCCAGCACAGCTGCGCGCGGTCGGCGCCGCGCGCACGTGTGCGCCATCTCGGCGATGACGTCGGCGGGCACGCCGGTGACGGCCTCGGCCCCGCTCGAGCGTCCACTCCTCGACCGACGCGGCGTACTCGTCGAACCCGGCGGTGGCCCGCCCGATGAAGGCTCGGTTGTGGAGCCCGGCGTCGATGATCTCCCGGGCCATCGTGTTCGAGAGCGCGATGTCGCGTGCCGACGTCAGCCCGAGCCACACGTCGGCCCAGCGGGCCGAGCTGGTGCGGCGGGGGTCGACGCAGTACAGGCGCGCGCCGTTGCGCACGCCGGCGAGGACGTGGTGGAAGAAGATCGGATGGGTCTCCCGGGCGTTCGAGCCCCAGAGGATGATGACGTCGGTGTCCTCGACCTCGCGGTAGGAGGAGGTGCCGCCGCCCGCTCCGAAGACTGTCGCCAGACCGACGACGGAGGGAGCGTGTCAAGTGCGGTTGCAGGAGTCGATGTTGTTCGTGCCGATGGCCGTGCGCATGAACTTCTGCGCGATGAAGTTCATCTCGTTCGTGGCCTTCGAGCACGAGAAGCATGCCCACCGCGTCGGGCGCCGCGGTCGGCCACGCGCGCGGCGGAAGCCGTCGGCGGCCCGGTCCAGCGCCTCGTCCCACGAGGCGGGGCGAAGCCGGCCCGTCCTCGCGGACGGCGTGCTCCGTCCGCACCAGGGGCTGGGTCAACCGGGTGTACGGGCTTCTCCTTGTACTGCTTCCTCACGTCGTCACCCCCTCTCGACGATCGGGTCGGTCGGAAATCGCACGTCAGCGCGGTGCGGACGCACGCGGCGGCGGCCTCAGACCGCGCCCAGCATGCGGGCCGCGTCGAGCGTGTTCTCCAGCAGGCAGGCGATGGTCATCGGCCCGGTGCCGCCCGGCATCGGGGTGATGGCGCCCGCCACCGCCTGGACGGCGTCGAAGTCGACGTCGCCGACGATGCCGGCCTCGGTGCGGCTGACACCCGACGTCGATCACCGTCGCCCCCGGGCTGGACGTGGTCCGCGGTGATCATGCGGGCCATCCCGGCGGCGGCGACGACGATGTCGGCCGCCCGGCACACCTCGACCAGGTCCCGCGTGCGCGAGTGGGCCAGCGTGACCGTGGCGTCGACGCCCTTGCGGGCCAGCAGCAGGCTCATCGGCAGGCCGACCAGCGTCGAGCGGCCGACGACGACCGCCCGCCGCCCGGACCTCGGACGCCGTAGCGCGCCAGCAGGCGCATGACGCCCTTCGGCGTGCAGGGGACGTGCCCGGGTCGGCCCCGCAGGAGGCGGCCCATCGAGCGCTCGGTGAGGCCGTCGATGTCCTTCTCGGGCGGGACCAGGTCGAGCACCGGTTCGGGGTCCAGCCCGTCGGGGAGCGGGAGCTGCACGAGGATGCCGTGCACCGTCGGGGTCGGCGGCGAGCCCGGCGACCGCGTCCTCGACCTCGGCCTGGCTGGCCGTGGGCGGGAGGCCGATGTGCTGCGACAGTCATGCCGGCCTTCTCGGCCTGGCGGTGCTTGCTGCGGACGTAGATCTGGCTCGGCCGGTCGTCACCGACGAGGACCGTGGCGAGGCAGACCCTCGGCGAGCCGAGCGCCTGCATCTTGGCCGCCAGCCGCTCGGTGATCTCGTCGCGCAGCCGGGCGCCGTCCATCAGGATGGCGCCGCCCGGGGTGCGCTCGTCCGTGGTCGCGGTCGTCTCGGTCATCGCCCCTTTCTAACCGCGAGGGGAGGCCAGGCCCGAGCGAGCCCGTGCCGCCGGCCTCACGGAACGGGCAGGCGAGATCGCGTCAGCGAGACGGCCTGCCGCTTCGGATGTCGGGCACGCCGTCTGGCGGCGCCCAGGTCCCGGCGCACCGCAACGCCGCCCCGAGGCCATCGCCGAGCGGAGCGAGCCGGAGCCAGCCGAAGCGGCAGCGGCGGATGGCGACGCAGATCGGCGGCGACGCCGGCCAGGGGGAGCTGGCGTTGCTCGATGACGTGGTCGACGAGCCCGTAGGCGACGGCGTCCTCGCCCGCGCAGGATGTAGTCGCGGTCGATGTCGGTCGTGATCCGCTCGGCGGGCTGGCCGGTGGCGCTCCACGAGGATGTCGACCATGCGCCGGCGCATCTCGACGATCTCCGTGACCGCGCGCTCCATGTCGGTCGACTGGCCCTGCGCGCCGCCGTGGGGCTGGTGGATGAGCACCCGGGCGTTGGGGAGCGCGGAGCGCTTGCCCGTGGCCCCGGCGGCGAGCAGCACCGCGGCCGCCGAGGCCGCCTGGCCGACGCAGATCGTGGCCACGTCCGGCCCGACGTAGCGCATGGTGTCGTGGATGGCGAAGAAGGCCGGTCATGTCGCCGCCGGGCGAGTTGATGTAGAGCGAGATGTCGCGGTCGGCGGCCTGCGACTCCAGGTGGAGCAGCTGGGCGATGACGAGGTTGGCCACGGTGTCGTCGATGGCCGAGCCGAGGAAGACGATGCGGTCCGCCAGCAGGCGGGAGTAGATGTCGTAGGCCCGCTCGCCCCGGTTGGTCTGCTCGATCACCGTCGGTACCAGACGTCCGCGCCTCCTCGCTCAAGTGCAACTGTCTGGTTGCACGATAGCGGCCGAGCGATCGCGACGTGCAACCGCAGTCGTTGCGATAGCCTCCGCGCATGGAAGGACTGCTCATCCGCCGGACCCTCGAGCTCGACTGCCCCGCGGACGAGCTCTGGCGGCTGGTCTCCGAGCCGGACGAGCTCGGCGTCGTGGCTCGGTCGCGACGTCGTGCTCGACCTGCGGCCGGGTGGCCGGGGCCGCCTGACCGACGACGACGGGACCGTGCGCCACCTCGCGATCGACGACGTCGTCGAGGGCGAGCGCGTGGCCTTCCGTTGGTGGCCGGAGGACGACGAGCGGGCGGCCTCGCGAGGTCGTGTTCGCCATCGAGCCGGCCCAGCGCGGGAGCGCGTCTGGTCGTCACCGAGACGGCGGCCGCCTCGGCGCTGACTCGCCACCGCCTCGGCGACGTCGTGGGATCTCCGGCGTGCTGTCGCTCTGGCTCTCCGTCTGCGCGCTGGCCAGGGTCTGATCGACCCCGTCGACGCCCTCTTCGACGCGCTGGCCGACCCGACCCGGCGGCGTCTCCTGCAGCGGCTCGTCCAGGACGGGCCGGACACGGCCAGCCACCTGGCCGTCGACCTCCCCGTCACCCGTCAAGCCGTCGTCAAGCACCTGCAGGCGCTGGTCGAGGCCGGCCTGGCCGCGCCCGAGCGCCACGGGCGCGAGGTGCGCTACCGGGCCACACCCGAGCCGCTGGCCCAGGCGGTGGGCTGGCTGGTCGTCCGCCGGCGCCCGCTGGGACGACCGCCTGGGCCGGCTCGCCCGCCTGGCCCGGCGGGAAGGCGTCGCGGGTTCGGGCCTACCCTGACCGCCCGTGATCCCGACCGACGTCATCGTCGTCGGCGGCGGGCCGGGCGGCGTCGCCGCGGCCATCGAGCTGGCGAGGGCGGGCGCGTGAGTCGTGCTCGGTCGACAGGGCCCGCTTCCCGCGGGACAAGTGCTGCGGCGACGGGCTGACGACGGGCGCGCTGCGCGTGCTCGAGCGCCTCGGCCTCGCCCCGCCAGCGTGCCCGAGCTGGCAGGCGGTCGAGGCGGCGTGGGTGCGATCGCCGTCCGGGCGCGGCGGTCGGCTTCCCGCTGCCCGGCCGGATGGGACAGTTCGCCGCCGTCGTGCCCCGCCTGTCAGCTCGACGCCGCGCTGATCGACCTGGCCCGGGCGACGGGGTCAAGGTCCACGACGGCCACGCGTTCACCGGGCTGCGCCGCCGACCGCCGGACCGCGTCGTCGATCGACGTCGACGGCGCTCGGCCGGTGGCCGCCCGCTACCTCGTCGCCGCCGACGGCATGTGGTCGCCCGTGCGCAAGGCGCTCGGGCTGGCCGACGCCGGGCTACCTCGGCGAGTGGCACGCGTTCCGGCAGTACTTCGACGGCGTCACCGGGTCCGCGGCGCCGACCGGCTGTGGGTGTGGTTCGAGCCGGACCTGCTGCCCGGCTACGCGTGGTCCTTCCCGCTCCCCGGCGGCCGGGCCAACGTCGGCTTCGGCGTGCTGCGCGACGGGGACCGGCGCGTCCGGGACATGAAGGCGCTGTGGCCCGAGCTGCTGGCCCGGCCCCACATCGCCGAGGCCCTGGGGCCGGCGGCCGTCGCCGCGGCGCCCCACAAGGCCTGGCCCATCCCGGCCCGCATCGACCGGGCCGTCCTCGCCCACGGCCGGGCCCTGTTCGTCGGCGACGCGGCCGGCGCGTGCGACCCGCTGACCGGCGAGGGCATCGGCCAGGCGCTGCTGACCGGCACGCCTGGCCGCCGCGCGCCGTCCTCGACGCCGGCGCCCTCCGGCCCGAGCTGGCCAGCGACGGCTACCGCCGTGCCGTCGCCGAGGAGTGGCTGCCCGACCACCGCATGGCGGTCGCTGCTCGTCCCGGGTGCTCGCGCCACGACGGCGCGCCCGGGGCGCCATCCGGCTGGCCGGGCCGCAGCGACTGGACGCGTCGCAGCTTCGGCCGCTGGCTGTTCGAGGACGAGCCCCGCGCCGCCGCCGTCACGCCCCGCCGCTGGCACCGGCGAGTTCCTGGCCCGCCCCGGCGCCTACGCCGCCCGGCGCCGCCGGCTGACCCTCGATCGCGCTGGGATGCCCCGGCCGCGCCGTCCCTACAGTGCCGGCATGCAGACGCGACTGACCGAGCTCCTCGAGATCGAGCACCCGGTGATGCTGGCCGGGATGGGCGGGGTGTCCTACCACCGCCTCGTCGCCGCCGTCTCCGAGGCCGGCGGCATCGGCACGCTCGGCGCGTCGACCATGGGTCCCGACGAGCTGGTCGAGGAGATGGCCGGCGTGCGGGCCACTGACGTCCAAGCCCTTCGGCGTCGACCTGCTGACCGCGCTGCCGGGCCAGGTCGAGGCGGGGATCCAGTCCGTCATCGACGGCGGCGCCCGCATCTTCGTGGCCGGCCTCGGCGTGCCCCGCGAGGTGATCGACCTGCTGCACGCCAGCAACATCCTCGTCGGCTCGATGTGCGGCAAGGTCCGTCACGCCGTCGGCGCGGTGGCGTCGGGCTGCGACTTCGTCGTGGCCCAGGGCACCGAGGCGGGCGGCCACACCGGCCAGATCGCCACCATGGCCCTCGTGCCGCAGGTCGTCGACGCCGTGGGCGATCGGGTCCCCGTCGTCGCCGCCGGCGGCCTGTTCGACGGGCGGGGCCTGGCCGCCGCGCTCGCCCTCGGGGCCGACGGCGTGTGGATCGGCACCCGGTTCATCGCCACCTACGAGGCCCGGGCGGTGGCGCGGGTACAAGGAGACGCTGCTGGCCACCGCCGAGGACGGCACGGTCGTCAGCCGGGCCTACACCGGCAAGACGTGCCGGGTCGTCCGCAACGACTGGACCCAGCGCTTCGAGGACGCACCCCGAGGAGCTCCAGCCCTTCCCGCAGCAGGCCGTCTGCTCGGCCCAGGAGGGCGCCAACCACCTCGGCTGCGCCCGACGGCACGGAGGTCGACGTGCGCCGCGAGTTCTATCCCCTGCGGCCAGGGCGTCGGTGCCATCGACGAGCTGGAGCACGCCGGCGACCTCGTCACCCGGATGGTGGCCGAGGCCGACGCGATGATCGACCGCCTCGTGGCGCGTGAGGGTCTGACGTGGACACCACGACGATCCTCGGCGACGTCGGCGCGGTCTGGGCCGGCGACATCGTCCCCACCCTCCACGACTACATCGCCATCCCCAGCGCTGTCGCCGGCCTTCGACGCGGACTGGGCCGCGCAACGGCCACATGGCCCAGCGCGGTCGACCTCGTCGCCGGCTGGTGCCGCGGCCGCGCCATCGCCGGCATGACGGTCGAGGTCGTCGAGCTGCCCGGACGGACGCCGGTGATCGTGATCGAGGTCCCGGCCTTCGGCGGCGGCGCCGGCCGACGACACCGTCCTGCTCTACGGCCACCTGGACAAGCAGCCGGAGATGCACGGCTGGCGGGAGGGCCTGGGGCCGTGGACGCCGGTGGTCGAGGGCGACCGGCTCTACGGCCGGGGCGGCGCCGACGACGGGTACGCGGCGTTCGCCGTCCCTCACCGCCATCGAGGCCGTGCAGCGGGCCGGCGGCGCCCACGCCCGCTGCGTCGTGCTCGATCGAGGCCAGCGAGGAGAGCGGCTCGCCCGACCTGCCCGCCCACCTCGAGGCGCTGGCCGGACGCGCTCGGGCACGCCGTCGCTCGTGCTGTGCCTCGACTCCGGGTGCGCCGACTACGAGCGGCTGTGGGTCACGACGTCGCTGCGGGGCTGGCCGGCGGCACGCTCACCGTCGACATCCTGGACGAGGGCGTGCACTCCGGCGCGGCCAGCGGCGTCGTGCCGAGCACGTTCCGCATCGCCCGCCAGCTGCTCGACCGCATCGAGGACGCCAGCACCGGCGAGATCCGCCTCGCCGAGCTCGCACGTCGCCGATCCCCGACGACCGGCGGCGCCAAGCAGCCGAGACCGCGGCCGACACCTCGCCGTACTCCGACCGCTACCACTTCGTCCCCGGTGCCGGCCCGGTCGTCCGACGACCCGGTCGAGCAGATCCTCAACCAGCACGTGGCGGCCGACGCTGTCCGTCGTCGGCGCCGACGGCCTGCCCCCGACCACCGGGCGGGCAACGTGCTGCGGCCGACCACCGCGCTCCAGCTCTCGTTCCGGCTGCCGCCGACGTGCGACGCCGACGCCGCGCTCGCCGCGGTCGCCGCCGCCCTCACCGCCGACCCGCCCTACGGCGCCCGGGTGACGTTCGCGGGCCGGGAGGCCGGCCCGGGCTGGAACGCGCCGCCGTTCGCGCCGTGGCTGGACGACGTCGCTGCAGCGGGCGTCCCAGGCCACGTTCGGCGGCCCGGCCCGCGCGTTCGGCGAGGGCGGCACGATCCCGTTCATGGGGATGCTCGGCCAGCAGTTCCCCGAAGCCCAGTTCGTCATCACCGGCGTGCTCGGGCCGGACAGCAACGCCCACGGCCCCAACGAGTACCTCCACCTGCCGAGCGCCGAGCGGATCACCGCCGCGCTCGGCCATGGTGCTGGACGACCACGCCCGCCGGTAGCGGGTCACCGGCGGCGGAGAGCGCGGCAGCGCCGTGCTCACGATGCTCCGGACCAACCGGGACCTCCGCACGCTCTTCATCGCGCAGGTCGTCTCCTACATGGGCGACTGGTTCTGCTACGTCGCGCTGATCGGCCTGGTCAACGACCTCACGGACTCCAGCCTGCTCGTGGCCCTGGTCTTCGTCAGCCAGGCCCTCCCCGGCTTCCTGGTCGCGCCCATCGCCGGCGCGGCGGCCGACCGCTTCGATCGCCGCCGGATCATCGTCACCGTCTCCTGCGTCCAGGCCGTCGCCGCGGTCGCGCTCCTGGGCGTCGGCCCGGGGCGGGTCTGGCTGGCCTTCCTGGCCCAGGCCACCATCGCCGCCTTCGGCGCGTTCGTGGTCCCGGCCTCGCAGGCGGCCGTGCCGAACCTGGCGCGGGACGACGACGAGCTCAAGAAGGCCACTGCGCTCTTCGGCTCGACCTGGGGCGCCATGCTGGCCATCGGCGCGGCGATCGGCGGTGCGTTTCGCGGCGGTGTTCGGGCGCAACGCCGCGTTCGTGGCCGACGCCACCTCGTTCGTGCTGGCCGCCGTGCTCGTGTTCACCATCCGCCGGCCCATGCAGCTGGCCCGTGACGCGACCGAGGCCCGCCGGCCGCTCAAGCCCATCGCCGACATGAAGGAGGGGCTACACCACGCCAGGCAGGACCCGGTCCTCCTCGCCCTCCTCTCGTCCAAGGCGACCTTCGGCCTCGGGGCCGGGACCGTCAGCATCCTCGCGGTGCTGGTGACGAGCGACTTCGCCGGGGGTGACGGCGCGACCGGCCTGATGCTGGCCATGCGGGGCATCGGCGTGGGGCTGGGGCCGATCATCGCCGCCCGCCTGATCGGGCCGTCGCTGTCCGCGCCTGCTCCGTCTCTGCGGGCTGGCCGGGCTGGTCTTCGGCGCGTGCTACCTCGGCGTCAGCGTCGCCCCGACGCTGGCCATCGCGGCGCTGTTCGTGCTGCTCGGCCCACCTCGGCGGCGGCGCGCAGTGGACGATGTCGACCTACGGCCTGCAGGTGCGGGCGCCCGACGAGATCCGCGGCCGCATCCTCGCCGCCGACTTCGCCTTCGTGACGTTGATCCTCAGTGTGACGACGACCGCGGCCGGCGGCCTGGCCAGCATCGTCGGACCGCGCCCGACGATCGCCACGTTCGCGCTGCTGGGCGTGCTGGCGGGGACGACCTACCTCCTGCTGACCCGCCACCTGCGCCGGCAGCTGGCGCAAGACGAGGCGGAGGCCGCGAGGACCGCTGCCACCGCGCCGGTCGGCGGACCGCGGCCGGGGCGAGGGTTCCGGCGACCCTGCCGTCAGCCGGCCAGGACCTCCTTGAGCGCCTGGACGAGGGTGAGCGCACGGATGTCACCGTTGAGGGTCGAGTCCATCCGGTTCATCACGTAAGCGAAGGCGACCTCGGACTCCGGGTGGGCGAAGGCCAGCGAGCCGCCGGCGCCGGCGTGGCCGAACGAGCCCGGGCCGAGCATCGGCGTGAACATCCCGGAGGTCATGAACCCCATGCCGAACGTCGTCGGCGAACACCAGGCACCGGTCGGGCTCGTCCTGCGGCGGTGACGGTGGTGCGGGCCCGGTCGATCGTCGCCGGCGCCAGCAGCCGCACGCCGTCGACCTCGCCGATCGCCGCGGCGTAGAGGCGAGCGAGCGCCGTCGGCGTCGCGATCCCGTTGGCGGCAGGGATCTCGGCCGCGTGCAGCCGGCGCGAGTTCCAGGCCCCGTCGCCGGCGGGAACGCGCCGCCAGGGGGAGGGCCCGACCCTGCGAGGGTGTCCGGTCCCGAGCATCTGCCGCATGAGCTCGGCGACCGCCGGGTCCGCCGGCGGCGCCGAGGACACGAGCGGCGAGACCCGGTCCTCCAGCGTCGGCCGGCAGGCCGATCCAGGCCTCGGCGCCGACGGGGCCGGTCAGCTCGTCGGCCACGAAGCCACCAGCGTCCGGCCCTGGGGATCGACACGGCGCACCAGCTCGCCGGCCAGCCAACCGAACGTGACGGCGTGGTAGCCGTGCGCCGTCCCGGGCTCCCAGATCGGGGCCTGCGCCGCCAGCCGGCCCGCCATGTGGTCCCAGTCGAGGACCTGCTCGAGCGTGACCGCGCCGTCGATCACGGGCAGCCCGGCCTGGTGCGAGAGCAGCTGGGCGACGGTGATCCGCTCCTTGCCGGCGGCGCCGAACTCGGGCCAGCAGTCGGCGACCGGCGCGTCGTAGTCGAGCAGCCCCCGCTCGACGCACAGCGCCACGGCCAGCGCGGCGATGCCCTTCGTCGTCGAGAAGACGAGCTGCAGGTGTCGTCGGTGTAGGGCCGGGCGTCGGCCTGGTCGAACGATCCGCCGGCCAGCGACACGACCGGCCGACCCCGGTGGTAGACGGCGACGGCCGCCCCGACCTCCCGACCGGCGGCCAGGTTCGCTTCGAACGCGGCGCGCGACCGGCTCCCACCCGGCGGCGACGGTCCCGGCCGCGGTCGCTCATGGTCTCGCTCAGCCCTGTGCTCCGCTCTCGGCCGCTCGGGCCATTCGCTGCGCTCCCCGTGCTCCGCTCTCGGCCGCTCAGGCCATTCGCTGCGCTCCCCGTGCTCCGCTCTCGGCCGCTCGGGCCATTCGCTGCGCTCCCCGTTCTCCGCTCTCGGCCGCTCGGGCCATTCGCTGCGCTCATTACGACCCTCCGACCAGGTCGCGCAGCTGCTCGATCGTGCCGACGGGGTCGTCACCGACCGGGTTGACGCTCAGCACCGTGACCCCCGCCTCCTTGAACGCCCCCAGGCGCTCCTGGACGTAGCTCGCGCGGTCCGACCAGGTTCGACAGCTCCAGCCACTCGCCCGGCACGTGCGTGGCCGCCTCCTCCTTCTTGCCCTCGAGGTAGAGGTCCTGGATGTCGACGGCCTCCTGCTCGTAGCCGTAGCGCTGGGCGACCGTGTTGTAGAAGTTCTTGCCGCGCGCGCCCATGCCGCCGACGTAGAGCGCCATCATCGGGCCGCGCCATGTCGAGGATCCTCGTTCGGGCGTCTCGCCACCAGGTCCTCGCCGATGGCGACCATCCCGCCCGCGGAGACCTCGAGGCGGCCGAGCTCGGGCGGGCGCTGCGCCAGCCCGGCCTTCAGCTGGTCGCCCCAGACCTGCTGGTAGCGCTCGGGGATGAACATGATCGGCAGCCAGCCGTCGGCGTAGGCCGCGGTGGCCTCCACGCTCTTGCCCATGAGCGACGCCCACCAGATCGGGATGTCGGCCCGCACAGGGTGGTTGATCAGCTTCAGCGGCTTGCCCAGCCCCGTGCCCTGCCCGGCGGGGAGCGGCACCTGCACGGCCTCGCCGTCGTACACGACCGGCTCGCGCCGCCAGGTCATGCGGCAGATGTCGATGTACTCCTTGATGCGGGTCATCGGCTTCTCGTAGGGGACCCCGTGGAAGCCCTCCATCGACCTGCGGCCCCGACGCGCCGAGGCCGAGCACGAAGCGACCGTCGCTCACGTAGTCGCAACCAGCCGCCGTCATCGCCATGAGCGCCGGCGTGCGCGAGTACACGTTGACGATGCCGGTGCCGATCTCCAGGCGCTCGGTGCGGGCCGCGAGGTAGCCGACCTGGCTGATGGCGTCGAAGCTGTAGGCCTCGGCACCCAGACCATGTCGAGCCCGGCCTTCTCGAGCTCGACCAGCCGATCGACCGACTCCTTGAAGCCGCCGGCGGAGCTCAACATCATGCTCAGCTTCACGGCCGGGCACCCTACGGCCGGCTCGACCACACCGGCCAGCCGCGCCGCCTCGCCGCTGACGGCTCAGCGGGGCGGCTGGAACTGCGGCTTGCGCTTCTCGAGGAAGGCCGCGAACCCCTCCTGCGCGTCGGGGATCATCGCCGCCGCGGACATGAGCTCGACCGCGAAGGCGTAGGCGTTGTCCTGGTCGAGGTCGATCTGCGCGTAGAACCCCTGCTTGCCCAGGCCCTTGGACGCCGAGCTGCCGCGCGTGGCCCGCGTGATCAGGTCCCAGGTGGCCTCGTCGAGCTGCTCGGCGGGGACCACCTTGTTGATCAGGCCCCAGTCCGCGGCCGTCGCGGCGTCGATGGCGTCACCCGGTGAAGGCCATCTCCAGCGCCCGCTTGCGACCGATGTTGCGGGCCACCGCCACCAGCGGGGTGTGGCAGAACAGCCCGCCCTTGCCCCCCGGGATGGCGAACGCCGCCTCCTCCGCGGCGACGGCGAGATCGCAGGAGGCGACGAGCTGGCAGCCGGCCGCGGTGGCCAGCGCGTGCACCTTGGCCACGACCGGCTGGGGGATCTCCTGGACCGCGTCCATCATCGCCGTGCAGATCTGGAACAGCCGCCGGGCCTCGGCCAGGTCGGCGCCCGCGCATGTCGCCGAAGTTGTGGCCGGCCGAGAACACCGGGCCGTTGGCGGCGAGGATCACGCCGAGCGCGTCGCTGTCGCCCACCTCGCGGAACGCGGCGGTGAGCTCGACCATCACGTCGAGCGGCGAGCGCGTTGCGCTTCTCCGGGCGGTTCAGGGTGATCGTGGTGATGGCGTCGTCCCGCTTGACGAGCAGGTGCTGGTGCGTCATGACGCCATTGTCGCGCCACGGCTCATCCTCGGGCGCCTCGCCGACCCCACTCCGCCGGCCCGACCTCGCTGGCGACCGAACCGCGCGGACGTTCGTGTCCGATCCCCGCTAGCGCGAGGGGCCCGCGGCTGCCACCATCGACGGGGTGATCGATGACTTCGAGCGGTGCTACCGCGCGCGTCCAGGGGAAGGACGCCCGCTTCGACGGGTGGTTCGTCACCGCGGTCACCTCCACGGGCATCTACTGCCGCCCGAGCTGCCCGGCCATCACGCCGAAGCGGGCCAACGTCCGCTTCTACCCGACCGCCGCCGCGGCGCAGCTGGCCGGCTTCCGGGCGTGCAAGCGTTGCCGGCCCGATGCCGCGCCCGGGCTCGCCGGAGTGGAACGTGCGGGCCGACGTGGTCGGGCCGGGCGATGCGTCTCATCGCCGACGGCGTGGTCGACCGGGACGGCGTGCAGCGGCCTGGCCGCGCGGCTCGGCTACAGCGAGCGCCACCTGCACCGGCTGCTCGGGCCGAGGTGGGCGCGGGTCCGCTCGCCCTGGCGCGGGCGCAGCGCGGCGCAGACCGCGCGGGTGCTCGTCGAGACGACCGAGCTCCCGTTCGCCGAGGTCGCGTTCGGCGCCGGCTTCGCCAGCATCCGCCAGTTCAACGACACCGTCCGCGAGGTCTTCGCGGCGACGCCCACCGAGCTGCGGCAGGCCGCCCGTCGCCGGGGCGGTGCGCGACCGCTCCGGCGGGCGTCACGGGGGCCGCCGGCGTGGTGGCGCTGCGGCTCCCCGTCCGCCAGCCCTTCGACGGCGACGCGCTGCTGGCCTTCCTCGGTCGCCGGGCCGTCGCCGGCATCGAGGAGCGCGCCGGCGACACCTACCGCCGCACGCTGCGCCTCCCCCACGGCCCCGGGGTCGTCGAGCTCGCACCCCGCCGCCGACCACGTCGCGCTGCCGCCTCCGGCTCGACCGACCTCCGCGACCTGACGCAGGCCGTCCAGCGGTCGCCGCCGGCTGCTCGACCTCGACGCCGACCCGGTCGCCGTCGGCGCGGTGCTGGGCTCCGACCCGCTGCTGGCCCCGCTCGTCGCGAAGGCGCCCGGCCTGCGCTCGCCGGGACACGTCGACGGCGCCGAGCTGGCGCTGCGGGCCGTCCTCGGCCAGCAGGTCTCCGTGAGCCGCGGCGAGCACCCACACCGCGCGGCTGGTCGCCGCGGCCGGCACGCCGCTGCCCGCGCCCGACGGCGGGCTGACCCACCTCTTCCCCGAGCCGGCCGCGGTCGCCGAGCTCGACGACGCCCGCCTCGCCATGCCCGACCGACGGCGGCGGACGGTCCGCGGGCTCGCCGCTCGTCTGGCCGACGGCACCATCACGATCGATCCCGGGACGGAACGGGCCGAGCTGGAGCAGCAGCTCACCGCGCTCGCCCGGCGTCGGGCCGTGGACCGCGGCGTACGTCGCGCTGCGCGGCGCTCGGCGATCCCGGACGTGTTCCTGGCCGGCGACCTCGGCGTCCGCCGCGCCCTCGAGCACCTCGGCGAGCCCGGCGACCCCCGGAGCGCCGCGGCCCGGGCGGACTCATGGCGACCGTGGCGCTCGTACGCGCTGCACCACCTCTGGGCGAGCCTGTCGTGACGGCTGCCCGCGACCCCTACGTCATCGTGTCGGTCGACAGCCCGGTCGGCACGCTGACCGTCCTCGCGTCGGCGGCGGGCCTGCGGTCGATCCTCTGGCCGAACGACGTCCCCGGCCTCCGGGTCGCGTGGCCCGAACCCACGCTCGATGACCTCCGCTCCCCGCCACTCGGGCCATTCGCTCGCTCCGCTCATTCATCCGACCTCGACCATCCCGTCATCGACGCCACGCGCGAGCAGCTGGCCGAGTACTTCGCGGGCACCCGCCACGCGTTCTCGTTGCCCCTCGATCTCCACGGGACGCCCTTCCAGGTCAAGGCCTGGCGGGCGCTGGCCACGATCCCGTACGGGACGACGACGACCTATGGCGACCAGGCCCGGCGGCTGGGCGACGCCCGCTGGGCGCGGGCCGTCGGCGCCGCCAACGGCCGGAACCCGGTCAGCATCGTCCTGCCCTGCCATCGCGTCGTCGGCTCGACCGGCGCGCTCACCGGCTTCGCCGGCGGCCTCCCGACGAAGCGGGCGCTGCTCGACCACGAGGTCGCCGTGGCGGCCGGCCGCGGACCGCTCGCCTTCCCTCGCCCGCCGAGCTGATCGCCGGCGAGCGAACCCGACGCGCGTCGGCGCGCGTCGCGATCGACGCGCGCACCCGCGTCGCCCGAGCTACCGGGAACTACGGTGACGCAATGCGCATCGGGGTGGCGATCTCAGGGGGTGGCCACCGGGCCACGGCGTGGGGGGCGGGGACGTTGCTCGCCCTCAGCGACGCCGGCCTGGCGGGCGAGATCAGCTCGGTGGCGTCGGTCTCCGGCGGCTCGATCACGAACGGGGTCGTGGCCTACGACCTCGACCTGACGACGGCCACGCCCGACGCCGTCGAGGGTTCGCTCGGTCGCCTGTTGCGCCACGTGACGGGCGAGGGCCTCTTCTGGTTCGGCGCGCCGACCGACGGTTGGCTGCAGTCGTTCCTCGCCGCCGCCGTCCTCGCCGCCGGTTCGCTCGTCGGCCTGGTCGCCGCCTTCCTGCTCGCCGGGCGGGAGGTCAGCCCGCTGTGGCTGCTGCTGCTCGGTGTCCTCGGGCTGGTGGTCGGCCTCATCCTCCAGCGGCCGCTGGCCGCGATGGGGATGCCCGCCCCGCTGCGGCTCCTGCTGCTCGCACTGCTCGTGTTCGTGGGCGTGCCGGCCGCTGTCCTGACCGCGATCACGACGTGGGCCCACGGTTGGTGGCTCCCGGTCGCGGCGCTGGCGGCGGCGATCGTGGCCGGCGCCGGCGTCTGGGTGTTCCTCCGGGTCTTCAGCGGTCGCGGCGCCGTCGTCGGCAAGGGGCTGGCCACCGCCCACTTCTCGTCCGGGGGCGGAACGGTCGCGCTGCGCGACGTCGACCGGCCCCAGGTGCACCACGTCTTCTGCGCCACCGACCTCCAGTCGGGCGACGCGGTCTACCTCACGCCCCGGCTGGTGTCCGGCTACCGCCTCGGCTTCGGGACCCCTGGTGACCTGCCGCTGGCCGTCGCGGTCCAGTGCTCGGCCTGCCTGCCGGGGGCGTTCCCGCCTCGGGTCATCGACAACTCGGGCAACCGGCAGTTCCACTTCGAGCGGACCTACGACACCAACCGACCCGGCTTCCCGGCCACCGTCGAGCGGCTCGTCGTCAACGACGGTGGCGTGTACGACAACATGGCCGACCAGTGGGAGCAGGGCTACCGGGACCGGGCCGCTCGCACCGGAGCACCCCTCGACCCTGACGGCGCGGCCGACCTCCTCGTCGTCGTGAACGCCGGCAAGTCGGCGGGCTGGTCGCCGTGGAAGGCCGGTCGCCTCCTGTCCGACGTGCCCGGTCTGATGCGGACCATCGATGTGCTGTACGACGTCTCGACCAGCAACCGCCGCAAGCGCCTCGTCAGCTCCGTCGACACGTCGCAGGTCGGCCGCGGCGCTCTGGGCTCGCTCGTCCACATCACGACCTCCCCCCTCGCGGTGATCGAGCACTTTGCCGCACACGGCGACGACGGCCAGCGAGAGCGGGCCGTGGCGACGCGCCACGTCGTGGCCGCCGTGGCCGACCGGACCGAGTGGTACCGCATCGGTGATGCCAACGGTGGGGTGAAGACGACGCTCGGCCGGCTGCCCCTGGAGGACGTCGCCCGGCTGGTCTGGCACTCGTACGTGCTCACGTGGACGAGCGTCTGGGTGATCCACGGCGTGGGCTCCCCGCCCGATCCGAGCCGGCTGTCGCTCGACCGCTTCCGGCAGCTCTGCCGCCCGACCTCCGGCGCCGGATGATGGCGGACGCGAACGGGAGCGGCGGCGCCGGGCCCGGATCGGTCGGCCCCGCACCGGCGACGTGGCTCGACGCGTTCGCGTCCGAGGGGTTCGAGGTCCGGCGGGAGCGGGAGTGGGAGCCGGCCGAGCGCCATCGTGGCGGGCTGCCTGACGCGCTCGAGGTCCCGGTGGCGGCCGACGAGATCGCCTTGGCCGTCGTCGTCGACGCGGACACCGACACGGTGGTCGTCCTCCCGCCCGACCCGGGGACGGACCGCGACGCGCTCGGCGTGGCCCGGTTCTCGCTGACGGCCGAGCCGGGCGAGCGCGGGATCGTCGGCGTCGTCGCCCGGGTTCTGCTCAGCGGTCCCGGCCGCAAGGTCGTCAACGTGCTGACCGGCAAGGTGGCCCGGGCGGCCGCGGCGCGGTGGGAGCGGCGGGCCCGGCCCGAGGGCGTCCGCCTCTTCCGGCCCCGCGACCCGGTCGAGGGGGCGCCGATGACCGCCGAGGCCTGGGCCCGGCTGAGCGGCGGACCGTCGCTGCTGTGGCTGCACGGGCCGTTCGTGCAGACCCACACCGGCTTCGCCGGGCTCGACCGCGACCTCTGGGGCGCGCTGGCCGACCGCTACCAGGGCCGGGTGTGGGCCTACGACCACCACACCGTCTCGGTCGCCCCGCGGGCCAACGCCCGCGATCTGCTGCGCCAGGTCGCCGAGGCCGGCACCGGGCCGCTCGTCGTCGACGTCGTCGCCCACAGCCGCGGCGGGCTGGTGGCGCGCGAGCTGGCGGAGCGCAGCCGCGACACCCCCCTGACCGTCCGCTCGCTGATCCTCGCCGGCACGCCCAACGAGGGCACGCCGCTGGCCGACGCCCGGGGCATGATCGCCGGGCTCAACCGCTTCGGCAACCTGCTCGCCCTGGCGCCCGACCCGGTCGAGCGACATCGCCGGCGCAGTGGTCGCCATCGTCACCCAGGTCCTCGGCGACGCCGTCGGCGAGCTCCCGGGCCTGACCGCGATGGCGCCCCCGGCCAAGAACCCGTCGTACCTCGGGGAGCTCAACGCGCTCGCGCCGGCGACGGACGTGACCTACCGCTTGCTGGCCGGCGACTACCAACCCGGGGCCGACGGCTCCCGCATCGGGAAGGCCTTCGTCGGCTGGGCCGCGGACACCCTCCTCAAGGACGACACCAACGACCTGGTCGTGCCCGCGTCGCTCCGCCCTCGGCGGCGACCGGATCGCGGCGGGCACCGGCACGACCGTCAGCGGTGTCCCCCACACAGGCTTCTGGCGCTCGCCGGCCGTCTCCGCGCACCTCCAGGACTGGCTCCTCGGCGGCCCCATCACCGTGACGGCCCCGGCCGCCACCGAGCCGATGGCCACCACCACCGACCCCGCGCCCGTGCCGTGCCCGCACCCCAGGCCGAAGCCACACCCGCGACCCGAGCCCGAGCCTCCGACCGCGCGGACACCGGAGCCCGCACCCGAAGCCGTCGTCGGCGGCGTCGGCGGAGGCGCCACCCGTCCTCGCGGTCGCGGAGCCGACCGTGGAGGGGGACGAGGACGCGATGCCGGCCGGCGCCGACCCGGAGCCGGCGGCCCCCGAGCACGTGAGCCGAGCGGACGGCGCCCCGCCGCCTCTCGAGGTCGGGATCCGCCACGCCAGCCTCGAGCACGCGCCCGTACGTCCTCGTGGTCGGCCACTTCGCCGGCGCGCCGCTGAGCGGCTCGGAGGGGCGGCTGGACGATCGGCTCGGCGGACGGCTGACCCGGCTGAGCCTGCTAACCAGTACCCCCGCAACATCGGCGAGTACCTGCTCCTCACCCCCGTCGACGAGGACACGCCGCGGGGCGTGCTCGTGCTCGGCCTCGGACCGACGGGCGAGCTCACCGGCACGCAGCTGAGCGCGGTGATGACCAGGGGCCTGCTGCGGCTGGCCAACCACCACCTCGAGCACCTGCTGGCGGGCGCGCCGACCATGTTCCCGCCGGTGGCCGACGACGTGCGCCGCCTGGGCGTCTCGGCGGTCACCATCGGCACGTCCTCGGGCGGCGGTCTGACCGTGGAGGGTTGCGTGCGGGCGCTGGTCGCCGGCGTGAACACCGCCAACGACCGGCTCGCCCGGCTGATGGTGCCGTCGGGGATGGACACGGTCCCGGCCAGCACGTTCGTCCGCTTCGACCGACTCGAGCTGATCGAGCGCTACGCCGACCGGATCGACCTGCTGGCCGACGCCCTCGACCGCCTCGGCGAGCAGGCCGACGCGCGACGGGAGGACGGCACGACCGTGCGACGTCCACTACGGGCCTTCCCGCAGGTCGGCGAAGGCGCGTCCACCGCCAACCCGCCCCTCGACCCGGGCGACGAGGTGTGGCGGCGGGTCGGCATCGCCGCCATCGACCCGCCGCCGCCCGCCAACCCGCCGGCTCCCGGCGGCGGCAACGTCGAGCGCGCTGCAGCTGGAGTTCACGTCGATGGGCCGACTGGCCCGGGCCGAGCGACTGGTCAGCGACATCGAGCCGACGGTCGTCGACCCCATCCTCGACCGGGCCATCAGCCGCCACGCCGACCCTGCGGTGTCGGCCACCCTCTACGAGCTGCTCATCCCCCACCTGCTGAAGGGCGAGCTCAACGACGGCGAGAACCTCCACCTGCTGGTCGACGGGACGACGGCGATCTACCCGTGGGAGCTCCTCACCGGCCGCGCCGAGGACTCCAACCCGCAGCTCCCGCTGGCCCTGCGGGTCGGCGATGCTGCGGCAGTTCCGGGAGGCGCAGGACCCCCGCAACGACATCCGCCGAGCCTCCGCGAACGCCGTCCTCGTGGTCGGAAACCCGCCACCGGGAGCCGGCTTCGAACCGTTGCCCGGCGCCGCGGCCGAGGCCCAGGCCGTCGATGCGCTGTTCCGCGAGCGGGGCTGGGGCGCCGGGCTGGAGACGTATGTCTGGGACGAGCACGGCGAGCGGGTCGTCGGCCTCGCCCCCGACGGGCGACCAGGAACCCGGCGAGGAGGTCCTGAACCGGTTCCTCAACGGCGACTGGCGCATCGTGCACATGGCCGGCCACGGAGAGATCACCGCCGACGAGGCCACGACGGGCATGGTCATCGGCGGCCAGTTCCACCTGACCGCCAAGGTGTTCTCCAGCCTCTCGGTCGTCCCCGACCTCGTGTTCCTCAACGCCTGCCACGTCGGCCAGATCTCCGAACCGCGACCTGACCGGGGTCAACCGGGTGGCGGCGAGCGTGGCCGAGTCCCTCCTCGGCATCGGCGTGCGGGCCGTCATCGCGGCGGGATGGGCGGTCAACGACCTACGCGGCCAAGGCCTTCGCGGCGACCCTCTACTCCGAGCTGCTCGACGGTCGCCACCTGGGCGAGGCGGTCTTCGACCGCCCGGCAGGAGGCCAAGCGGGCGGCGCGGCACATCGCTCACGTGGGGCGCGTACCAGTGCTACGGCGATCCGGGCTTCCGGCTCGTGGCCCGGCACGCCGCGTCGCGCCGGCGCCCACCGCAGACGACGGGCGAGCTGCGCCGGCGCATCCAGCGCCTCGGCGCCTCGGCCAGCGACCAGGGTCGGTCGCCGGATCCGACGCCGACCGGGACGACGACGGGCCTCGAACACCAGCTCCGCCGCCTCCGGTCGATGGCGCTCGAGATGGGCTCCGTCGGCGCGCTGGCCGACCTGGCCGAGGTCCACGCCGACCTCGGCGAGTACGACCGGGCCGCGCTGCTCTACCGGCGGGTCCTGCGCCGCGGCGGTCGGGAGGTCCCGCTCGGGCGATGGAGCAGACCGGCAACATGCTCGTCCGCTGGGCCCACAGCCGCGTCCGCTGAACAGACCGTTCGCATCACCATCCATGTTGCCGGTGATGACATCGAGGTCGCCGTCCTCGTCATAGTCGAACCGACCGCACCCACTGTTCGTCGGGAGTCGGCGAAGACCCACTTCCGGTGCGATGTCAACGAACTTGTTGCTGTCGTTCCTGAAAAGGGCGTTCGGCTTGTCGCGAAACGCTACGAACAGGTCGAGATCCCGATCGCCGTCGAAATCGATCCAGACGGGCTGACGAATGGCTCCGGTCGCGACCGTGAGACCCACTGCGAGCGTGGAGTCGGCGAGACATTCCACGCTCGTTGCGATAAAACCGGAGGACTGACGAACCTTCCGGTCCGGAGCAAACCGACGAGCAAATCCGGGTCACCGTCAGCGTCGGCATCCCCCCACGAGGCCGCTCGAGTGGGTCGAGCGTCGGCAACGCCAGCCGTACCGGCAGCATCCGCGAACGTGCCCTTGTCGTTTGCGGGAGGCGATCGGGCATACCATCGAAGCCGACGACAGATCCGGTCGCCATCCCGATCGAGTCGGCCCAGGCGTTCACAAACGACGCCCGCGCGGCGAACAGATCCTTCTGCACGTGCTCGAATCGCGCCACCTGCGCGACGCCACCAGCAACGGCCGCGAGCACGACAAGCGTTGTCTTCACCGCGCCCCACCGCAGCGTAGAATTCCCGACGTGACTCGGACAGCCCTTCTCGCCATTCTGCTCCTCAGCTCGAGCGCGATTACGTCGCAAACACCCCCGCCGTTTCGCGTCGAGGAGGCCAGCATCGCTGACATCCACGCGGCGCTCAAGGGCGGGCGCATGACTTGCCGCGGACTGGTCGAACAGTATCTCCGACGCATCGACACGTTCGACAAGAACGGCCCCGCGCATCAACGCAATCGTCGTCACCAATCCCGAGGCACTGGCGCAGGCCGACGCGCTCGATGCCCGGGCCAAGCAAAGCGGCTTCGCGGGGCCGCTCCACTGCGTGCCGATGATCGTGAAGGACAACTTCGAGACCGTCGGTTTGCAGAGCGCGAACGGCTCGCTCGCGCTGGCCGGGTTCGTCTCCACGAAGGACGCCTTTCAGGTCCGGCGCGTCAAGGAAGCCGGGCGCCATCGTCCTGGCCAAGTCGAACATGGCCGAGTGGGCGTTCACGCCCTACGAAACCGCTCAGCTCGATCCTGCCGGGCTACACCAAGAACCCCTATGCCCTCGATCGTGTGACCGCCGGATCGAGCGGTGGCACGGCCGCGGCGGTCGCGGCAAGCTTTGGCGCGGTCGGGCTCGGCTCCGACACGGGCAACTCGATCCGCGGCCCGTCCTCGCACCAGGCGCTGGCCGGCATTCGTTCGACGATGGGCCTGACGAGTCGCGCGGGCGTGATGCCGCTCAACCTGCTGGCCGACATCGCCGGCCCGATGGCTCGGACGCTCGCCGATGCGGTCGCGGTGTTTCAGGTGATCGTCGGAGAGGATCCGGATGATCCCGTGACGGCGGCGTCGCGCGGGCGCCCGCGCGAGAACTACGCGGCGGCGCTTGTCGCTGACGGCCTGCATGGCGCGCGGATCGGCGTCCTTCGACAGGCCTACGAGCGCGAGACGACCGATCCCGAGATCGTGCAGGTCTTCACGAAGGCGGTCGACGACCTCCGCCGCGCCGGCGCGACGATCGTCGATCCCGCGCGCGTCGAAGGGCTCGACGACGATCCGCCGGCCACAGGGCGTCGGGCCGTGCATGCGGATTCAAGTACGACATCAATCGCTACCTTGCCGCGCACGGCGACAAGGTGCCCGTGAAGAGCGCTCGCTGAGATCGTCAAGTCCGGCCGCTTTCACCCGACCGTGCAGCGACGGCTCGAGCAGGCCAGCGAGGGCGTCGAGAACGGTCCGGACACGCCGGCCTGCAAGGCGGAGGCGGAATATCGCGAACAGGTGCGCGGCGCAGTGCTGAAGACGATGGACGCGCTGAAGCTCGACGCGTTCGTCTATCCGACGTGGAGCAACCCGCCGCGACTGATCGGCGACCTCAACACGCCCCACGGCGACAACAGCCAGTTCTTTTCGCCGACCACTGGTTTCCCGTCGATTCAGGTGCCGATGGGCTACACGCGCGGCGTGCTGCCCGCGGGCATCACGTTCTTCGGCCGCGCCTGGTCGGAGGCGACGCTGATCAAGCTCGCGTATTCGTACGAGCAGGCGACACAGCATCGCCGGCCGCCGCCAACTACACCGCCACTGCGCTAATCAAGTGCAGAGTTCGGGTATGCGGCTGGTCAGGTATGCGCCTGTCTGTGGCTTCCGCCTTCAGGCGGAAGATCTGAGTTCGCTCTTGCTATCACTCCGCGCACCGCGGCTGCAATCATGCGATTGACCGCGGCGATCGACAGGCCGCCCTCATCGGTCGGCGGAATGGTCGCAAAGCCGATGGCCGATGCCTTGGATAGCGCTTGAAGATCTCCTCGAACAGCTCTCGCCAGCTGCTCGCTCGATGGGCCGTTCGGCACCTTGTTGCCGTGCGCCATCACCTCGCGCGGATCGAGCACATCCATGTCAATGTGGATGTAGATCTTGTCGGTCAGGCGATTCAGCCGATCGAGCTGCGCCAACACCGCCGGCGTCATGTTGCGCAGGTCGTCGACGCTGATCTGCTCGATCATCGAGTTGTCGAGCAGATGTCTGCTCGAGCGGATCGGTGAGCCGCACGCCGCCCATCACGACATGACGATCGGCGAGCGGCGGATCGAGCTTGGCGTCGAGCCGCATGACCTGCAGCGCGCGTCCGGTCGCAACCGCGACCGGCATGCCGCCGAGCGATCCGCTGCGCGTCGTTTCGGGCGTGTTGAAGTCGGGATGCGCATCGAGCCAGAGCATGCCGATCTTGAGCGGCTCGCGCGTCGGCCCCGAACGCTGCAGTCCGGCGACCAGTCCCGGCATCGACGGACACGTCGCCAGCAGCCCGACGGTGAAGATAGCCGTCGCGCTCGTTCTTGGTCACGATGTCGGCGAAGTGGCCGAGCGCCATGCCCAGCCGCTTCCACCCGCCGTACTCGGTGTCCTCCTCGGCGGTCAGGCGCGCTTCGTCGATGCGCACGGTGGCGCCGAGATCAGCGAGGATCTTCTGGATGCCGCCTTCCGCCATCGTCGTCGGCCCTTTCGAGAGGCCGTTCGGCGAAAACGGCTGCTTCGAGAGGGCCACACGAAGCTTGCCGTCAGCCGCCTGATACTTCTTCTGCGCGGCAAGCGGCACGACAGCGAACGCAATCGCGAGGGCGAGCAGGATGGGGCCATGACGCTTCATTGGTGGTCTCCGCGAGTGGTTTGGGCAATTTCAAGGGCCCGGGGGCCGTTATTGAAGACGCCCCGCCGGAGGCGGGGCAAAACCAACACAGTAACTAGCGAGGCGGAGCCGCGTCACACATGTTCGGCGGATCTGAGGCGGAGCCTCGCTAGTCATTTTCGTTTGCGCGCCAGCCGCCAGAACTGTGCCTCGTTCAGGAGGTGATCCGGTGGCCCTTCTCGCGCAGCCGTTTGATCTCCATCAGCTTGATACCGGCGTCACGACCGGCGGCCTGAAGCTGTTCGGCCGCCCCCGAACGACAACCGACGTCCGGGCCGAGGGCCCGCTGTGGACGACTGCGCCGGCCTTGCGGGCCGCGCCCGCCGCCTCGCTTCGAAGCGTCGTCAGGATGCCGGTGAAGGCCAGGTGGACGCCTTTCAGCGTCCGGAGCGCGCCGACCTTGAGCGACGCTGGCGGGTTGGAAAGCGCGTCGATCAGCTCGTCCGCGCTTTCGTAGCGCTTCCGACGCTCGCCGATGCAGCGATAGATGATCTCTTTCAGGTGATCGCTGCACGGGAAGCCGCGAACCTCCGCCGTGCGGATGCGCGTGCGCGCGCGTCGCCTTTGACCAACATCCCCAGCAACTGACCCACCTGGTACACATCGTCACGCGCCTGCCACTTCGGGCGCCGCGCCGTCGAGAAATGTCGCTGGGAGCCATGAGCGGATTCAACGTGCGCGCGGTCATGCCGCGCCGGTCGCTCTGCTGCCGGACGATGCCGAAGTCGCCGAGCTTGAGGCGTGAATCGTCGCACACAAATACGTTCAGCGGCGTGAGATCGCGGTGCAGCAACTGACCGCGATGCAGCTTGCCGAGCACCTGGAGGATGCCGGCGATTTCGCGCCGTGACGGTGGCCTCGGCCCACGGCTTGCTCGTGCGGTGGAGGAACGCGCTGAGATCGCCATGACGCGCGTACTCGAGCGCCAGGCAGTAGAGCACCTGCCCGTCATCGGTCGATCAGCGGAAAGGTGTCGAAGACTCGAATCGCGCGCGGATGATCGCCCAGCAGCAGCCCGAAATACGCTTCGCGCAGCCAGCCGTCGATGCGCTGGCTGACCTTGATGCACACGACCTCGGGCACCGACGACGACCGACCGAGCCGGGCTGCACAGGTAGACTTGCCCGAAACCCTCCCTGTCCGAGCAGCGGCCCAATGCGATACCGCAGGCGAGACTCGGGACTTTCGATCACCTCGGACTGAGTCAACAGCAACTGCCGCGCGCTCGCGATAACCGTGAGGCTTCTCGTCCTCGTCGTGGCGGCACTGAGATTCTTCGGCATGAGATATTCCCACCATGATAAGCACAGACGCTAGCCACGAAGGGCGCGAAGACACGAAGAAGGAACCGGTTGGAACTGACTTCGTGACTTCCGCCTTTGCCGAAGGCTTCGGCGGACCGCCGAAGCTCTAGCGGAGGCTGGTCGTGGCTGCCGCTGTCACGGCGGTGATTGATTGATCACGTTCAGATTTCTTCGAGCATTCTCGTGGCCGGGATCAATTCGGAGGGCTTCGCCGAGGTGGCGACGCGCCGACTCCAGATCGCCGGCACGGGCGCGAATCACACCTAAGTTTGCGTGAGCATCGGCATGTGCAGGATCGACGTCGATCGCTTGTCGCGCCAGTTGCTCGGCCTCGCTGACCTGGCCTCGTTGGAGCATCACGACGGCGAGGTTGGTGTAAGCGTCGGGCGACGCGGGATCGAGCCGAATAGCTTCGATGAAGATGGCCCGTCGCCTCGTCCAATCGATCGGTCCGCGCCAGCAGCAGGCCAAGGTTGTTGCGGGCGCTGGCCAGGCCGGGGCCCAGCGCTACCGCACGACGGTAGCTGGATTCGGCTTCCTGCAGCCGCCCGCCGCGCTCGAGCACCAGGCCCAGGTTGTAGAACCCAACCGCATCGTCACCCGCAGCCAATGCATCGCGGAGCGCACGCTCGGCTTCTGGAAGGCGGCCGAGGTCGGCGTAGCACTTGCCCAACTGGATGAGAGACTGCTGGTCGCCGGGAACCATCCCGAGGTGGCGTGTGAGGTAAGGAATCGCGTCAACCGGGCGGCCAAGCTGCTGCAGGAGCGATGAAAGCTCTGAAACGACATCCGGATTGTCAGGATCGACGCTCGACCGCACGGCGAACCAGTTGCTCGCGCCTCGCAGAGAATTGACGGGAGATCGAGCGAGGCCGCGTGCCTGAGCAGAAAGACGCTGCTGTGCGAGCGGTCGGCCAACGCTTCAACCAGTGCATCACGGGGTGCGGCATAAGCCCGAAGGGTCGCCGCATCTGGCAATATCCCGACCCGCATCGGCCGATCGACCCAGAGCACGATAACCATCCGCAAGCGCGCGATGGACGACGCCGAGACGAGGCCACTCCTCGGCAACGGTTTCGAGAATCCCGACGGCGGCCGCGGCATTTCCGCGATTGAGCGCAATGCGCGCCTGACCGACACGCGCAAGAGCAACGAACTCCGCCTCATCGCGAGCGGTTGGCCGTAGCGAAGCGGCTCGCGTGTAGGCCATCTCCGCTTCGTCGGTACTTCGTTTGCTTGAACGCGCTCTCCCCGAGGCGCCACCATGCGAGCCCAAAATCAGGCTGGGCCTCGACCACAGCCCGCAATCCATCGCTTGCTGCTGCTGCGTCGCCCCGCTCCAAGTGAACGAGCGCGCTGTAATACCCCCAGCGCCAGTTCGCCGGATCCAGGTCTGCAGCGACGTCGTAGGCCGTTAACGCTTCCTGATAGAAGAGGTCTGCGTGATAGGCCATGCCGAGCGCGCCCACGACTGCTGGATCTCGCGGTGATCGGCGCGCCGTTGCGTCAGCGCTACTGATGTGTTGCACGAGCGCGGCCGGGCGACCAGTCAGCGTAGGCAGGCCCGGCAAACGCGCAGCCGCCTGAGACCGCGCGCGGCTCGTGACAGCCGCATAGGCCGCACCGGCGACAACAGCGGCCACGAGAAACCAAACAAGCGGGCGAAGCCAGCGCGGTGCTTCAGCGGGGCGATGCCGCTGCCTGGCCATGATTCCAGAGCGTAACGCGAGAGAGCCGATCGAACGGGCGGCTCATATGAAGGCCGCCTGTCACGAGCTCGTCGCGGCCGTCACCCGTAAAATCGCCCGCACCCACCGATGATCAGGTGCGTCGGCGACGTCGCGAGCGGCCGGAGCGTGAACGCATGTTGCCGGTCGTTCTCGAGCCAGACCAGACTCTGCGCCGACGGATTGTCCCAGTCGTTGTAGGCACTGACGACGGCGACGTCGAGATCGCCGTCGCCGTCGAGGTCGACGCGGCTGCGGGCTCGATGCGCCTGAGAATTCGGCGATGCGATGCAGGTCGAAGGCCAGCGCCGCCGCTGTTCTCGATCCACTGCACGCCGTGCCACGGGCGTCCGCCGCCCGGCGCGAATAGTCGAACCCGTCGCCGTTGCTGTAGAGGAAATCGACGTCGCCGTCGCGGTCGAGGTCGGTGGCGGCCAGCCAGCTCGACCCGAAGTCGTCGTTGGTCGATCCCCAGATCAGCCGCGATGTGAACCGTCCGCGCCCGTCGTTGATGTACGCGTAGATCTCTTCCCACTCCTGACTCACGAGCGACGTGATGTCGAGATCGCCGTCGCCATCGAGATCGGCGATCTCGACGTTGATCGGTCCCGAAAGGTTCTGCAGGACGGTGCTCGAGAATCGCCACCCGCCATCGTTCCGCATCCAGCGCGTCTGGCCTTCGTTGTATCCGAACTGCGCAACCGCAAGGTCGAGATCGCCGTCGCCGTCGAGATCGCCGGCGCGCACGTCCGAGACGCGCGCGATCTCGCTCGACGAGCACGCGATTGGCGAACCGTCCGTTGCCTCGATTCTCGAGCACGACGACCGAACCGATCTTGGCGTTGCTCGGGAACAGCACGCCAAGGCTGGCGACGAGAATGTCGAGATCGCCATCGCGATCGATGTCGACAGGCTTCGGCATGGGCAGGCGCCAGCGATCGCGTCGCCCAAGATCGCTTCCGTGAACACGCCGCGGGGCGATTGCCGAATCCACACCACGCGGTGTTGCAACGAGATCGCAGGCGAGGACATCCATCATGCCATCTCGATCGAGATCGACGGGCTTGACGTGAGCGATCTGCGGCCGATCGCGGGGCGTGAACGGCTGGCCGATCGGTTGGGGCGGAACGACAAGATCGTCGCCACTGCCGATGGCGTCGACTCGCGGGGCGGTGCGGCCGCGCCGTGCCGCCGAGCAGTCGTGACGGCAGTCGCGACCGTCGGCGAGATCGCGAAGCAGCCGCCGAAAGCCGATCAGCGAGGCGACAAGCACGGCCGCACCACGCGAGGCCTATGCACGAAGTCCGAGCGACCTTCAGGATCTTGATCGGCGGCGTCAGTCGCTGCGCCTCGGTGTTCGTCTTGCGGTCAGTCGACGAGGGCGCCATCTGGATCTTTCGCACGACGTCCATGCCCGAAACGACGCGGCCGAACGCGCCAAACCCCTGGCCGTCGGGGTTGCGCATGCCACCAAAATCGAGCGATGGCTGATCGTTGATGCAGATGAACCAGCCCGACGTCGCGCTGTCGGGCGCTCCACGCGCCATCGAGACGACGCCGTCCTTGTGCAGGATGCCGGTGACGCTCGTGCGCTCGAGCGCGATCGGCGGGAAGCCGCTCTTGGCCACTGTCCGGATTCACGCCCGCCTGGATCACCTCGATCTTGATGGTGCTCTCCGGCTGGTTGTCCATCTTGACCGTGCGATGGAACGTCCCGCCGTCGTAGTGCCCGGCATCGACGTACTTCAGGAAGTTCGCCGTGGTGCCCGGCGCCTTCGCGGCGATCGACCTCGATGACGATGTCGCCCAGCTCGGTTTGCACGAGCACACGAACGGGCTTGGTCTGGCCCCACACGGGCGGCGATCATCAGAGCCACAGCGATGACGACGAACGATGCGTCGAGTCATAGGGAATACGAATACGTAGCCACGAAGGTCACGAAGTCACGAAGACGGACTTGTACTTGTTTGCTTCGTGTCCTTCGTGCCTCCGTGGCTAAATTCCAGCGTCAGAAGCGATACGTTGCCGCGAACTGGAACTGTCGCCCGGGCAAGACGTTGGCTCCCTCCTGAGTGCTCGCCGAACCGCGCGTTCCCGACCAAGGCGATTGCTGTAGCCGCCCGCGAGCAGGTTCTGGTTGTTGAACGCGTTGAACATCTCGGCGCGCACCTCGATCTTGTCTGTTCCCACAGCGAACACTCGGGCCAGCGACAGGTCCGCGTAGTTGATGAACTTGCCGCGCTCCGTGTTCCGGGCTCCGGGCTGGCTGAACTGGCAACCGCGCGAGCTGCAGCCGCCGGTCAATCCACCGCCCGTCGGGTCGCCCGCGTAGCGGATGGTATAGGGGCTACCGCTCTGGTGGTGCGACACCGAGCTCAAGCGCCAGCCGCTCAGCACCGGGCCGCTGCCTGGCAGGTTCCAGGTGACGCTGGTCACCAGGTTGTGCGGCGTGTCGGCGCCGGTCGGCCCGCGATCGAGCTCCGGATCGGCGCTGTTTTCTGGCGAGAACCAGTGATTCAGACGATCTTCCGACTTCGAGAGCGTATAGGACGCCGTCAGCATGAGCGGCGTGGTCCGATGCTGGACGGCGAAGCGGACGCCCTCGATACCAGGACCGGCCTTCGTTGGTCAGCAGGTCCATGCGCCGGAAGCCGTTCGGCACCGGGCGGAATCGGCCGAGTCGCATCGGCCTGCGCCTGTGTCCGAATCGTCGGCGTTGGGATTGGCGCCAAGGCGGCGTTCAGCACGTCCTTCGGGATCGGCGCCGCCTGGTTCATGTCGAGGAAGCCGTGCTTGACGCCGCGATTGATGTTGGCGTCCACGGCGAGGCTCGTCCGCGGACCGAGTTGCCGCTGGAACCCGAAGCTGGCCGTCCACGCGTGCTCGTTCTCGAGGTCGGGCGAGATCTCCTGGATGTCGCGCGCCGGCAGCACTGCCCCCGGCGGGAACGCCGGCAGCGCATTCGGGAACGTCGGGAACAGCGGGTCGGTCGGCGTCAGAGTGACACAGTGACCTGACCGTTGCGGCCGCCGACGCCGCCCTTGACGATGGTGAAGATCGCGTACTGCTGCGTGAAGCGTCCGAAGCCGCCGCGGACCGACCATTTCTGATCACCCTTGGGGTCCCAGGCGAAGCCGACACGAGGATCGACGTTGTTCATGTCGGTGCCCGCCGGCCAGTCGGGGATGTCCTTGATGATCTCGACGTCGTAGCGAAGGCCGAGGTTGAGCGTCAGGTTGTTGCGCACGCGCCAGTCGTCCTGGAAGAAAGCCGGCGATCACGTACGCCTTCGGGAACATCAGCGCGGCTTCCGGAACCAGCGCGAACGACTGCTGGAACTGGAACGGGTTCGGCGCCGCCGCCGGGCGCGCCGGTGAAGCGGTAGACGCCGTTCTGCAGCGGCTGATACAACTGCTCGGTCACGTCATAGGTGAACGACGCGCCGGTCTTGATCGAGTGGTTGCCCATCCACAGCGACACCGTGTCCGAGATGTCGTAGGTCTCCTCAGGCAACACGCCCCACGTGCCGAAGTCGTAGCCGCCGGTGGTCGCGTAGCCCTGCCGCTGAATCGACACGCAGTCGCACTTCGCGGCGCGGCGGTCGGTGTAGCGCGAGTATTGACCGCGCACTTCGTTCAGGAACCGATCGGAGACGACGGTCAGGAACGTGCCGTGGACGGTGTCCACATTGTTGTCCCAGAGGAAGCCGGTGCCGGGCAGGTTGAACCCGCCGCTCTCGTTGTCCTTCTTCCAGCGCACCATGTTGTAGCGCACGCCCAGCGAGTTCTTCTCCGAGAAGCGGACGTCGCCCTTGACGTGACCCTGGTGCTCGTCGGCCGGCGTCGGGACGACCAGGCCAAGCGCTTCGGGCGACGTCACCACGACCTGGCTGCGCTCGCGACGCCGCTCGTAGCTGCCGAAGTAGAACACCTTGTCCCTGATCGAGCGGACCGCCGACGGTGCCGCCGAACTGCTGCTGGTTGTACGGCGCCTTGGTCTTCTCACCGTTGACGACGGGCGCCAGCGGCGGCGCCGCGTCCCAGTCGCCAGGCCGCACCATCACGAATGCCGATCCGTTGAGCTCGTTGGTGCCGCTCTTGGTGATCATGCTCGCCACGCCAGCCGAGTGCCCGCCGAACTCGGCGGAGAACTGGTTGGTGATGATCTGCACTTCTTTGACCGTTTCGATCGCGAACCCGCTGGACCCGAGCTGCGGCGCGCGCTGCAGCGTCAGCCACTTCGAGTGGTTGTTCGTGCCGTCGACATAGGTGCCGAAGTTCCACACTTCCTGGCCGCCGACATTCACCGCGTTCGAGCCGGTGCCGGTCGCGACGACGTTGGAGTCGAGCGTGAGCAGCCGGAAGTAGTTGCGCTCCTTGACCGGCAGGGTCTCGAACGCCGTGCGATCGATGGTGCTCGACACTTCCGACGAAGTCGTTTGCACGAGCGGCGAATCGCCGGCGACGGTGATGGTCTCCTGCACCGACGACAGCTTCAGCGTGAAGTTCAGCACGACGTTCTGGCCGGCGTTGAAGACCAGGCCTTCGCGCACCTCGGTGGCAAAGCCCGGGATCTCGACGCGGACCGAATACCGGCCTTCGGGCGGCAGGCCCGCACCACGAAGCGACCGCTCTCGTCGGTGGTGACCGTGCGCGTCAGGCCGGTCGCAGTGTTCTGGACCGTGACGGTCGCGCCGGGCAGGACCGCCTGCTGCGTGTCGACGACCACGCCTTCGAGGGCAAACGTGGGGTTCTGGGCATACGCGACCGTGCTGGCGAATATCCCAAGAGCAAAGCAATCGCAATACCGAATACGTGGCTGCCTCAAGTTGCGCATAGCGCGCCTCCGCTGGGCGAAATCATCAAAAGGATAGAAGGTGGCGATGCTACCACCAGTCGGGCGTAGGGCACAGGGCGCAGGGTTCAGGGACGGGGTGCAGGGTTGAGGTAGCTTGAGGAAGGGACAGGGGTGGACCGAGGGCGTAAGGCACGAGGCGCAGGAGGGATCAGCGTA
Organism: uncultured Acidobacteriota bacterium; assembly: GCA_963734095.1. Taxonomy (GTDB): domain Bacteria; phylum Acidobacteriota; class Vicinamibacteria; order Vicinamibacterales; family UBA2999; genus JACCSI01. The sequence continues at coordinate 66,314 of CAVTGK010000018.1, forward strand.
CAGAGCAAAGGGCATAGGACGCGCACCCGTGCCCTATGCCCTGTTCCCTACTATGCCCTAGGCCCTGAGGCCCCGGGCCCTACGCAAGTCACCCCCGACTCGCCGTCGTCGTCGGCGCGCTCATGATCTTCTTGAAGGCGACCATGAAGCGGTCCATCTCTTCCGGTGTGCCAACGGAGACGCGCAGGTGCTGCGTCATCGGCGGGAAGGGACGTCCGACCAGCACACCTTCCTCGCGGAAGGCTTCAATGACCGGCTGCACTTCCCGGCGGAGGTGGACCATGAAGAAGTTGGCTCTGCGACGGAATGACGTCGTAGCCCAGCGCCTTCAGATCGCGTGCTGCCTTGTCGCGTCCGGCGATGGTCTTCGCTTTCACGTCGGCCATCGCGGCCTTGTTCTTGAGCGCGGCGACGCCGCCGTACTGAGCCAGCACGTTGACGCTGCCGGTCGAGAAGGGGCGCATCTTCTGCAGAATCTCCGGAGTCGCCACCGCGTAGCCAAGACGTAATGCGGCCATGCCGGCGATCTTCGAGAACGTGCGCGCCAAGACCACCGGGCGACCTTCGGTGACGTATGGCATCGCGGTCGCGTAGTTCGGGTCGTCCACGTAGTGGTGATAGGCCTCGTCGATCAAGACGGGCATGCCGGTCGGAAGGCTATCCAGCAACTGCTTGATCTCGTCCTTGGTGACGATCACGCCGGTCGGGTTGTTGGGATTGCAGATGTAGACGAACCCGATCTCGCTCTGGTGCTTCTTGGCCGCGTCGATCATCACGCCGATGTCCTGACGGTAGTCCTTGGTCAGCGGCAGCTTGATCGCCTCGCTCTTGATGTTGGTCGCATGCGAGTAGACCGAGTTGTACGACGGCTCGACACCGAGGACCTTCTTGCCCCCGAGCAGGAACGTGGTCCCGACGACCTGCAGTACCTCGCCACTGCCGGCGGTGATCATCACGTTCTCGGGCTTCACGCCGTCGTATTCGGCGATCGCCTGCTGAATCCCGGCATTCGGGTAGCCGTAGCGCCCCGCGTACTTCCAGGCGCCTTCCATGGCCTTCATCACCGAGTCGGGGATGCCCCAGTTGTTCTCGTTGTTGGCCAGCTTGGCGAGCGCGTCGTAATCGGCTGCGGTCTGCTGCGGGCGCGGTGCCCCACCCGGCCGTCCCTGTCCAGCCGCACCCTGTGCGAACACATCCAGACCGGTCCCGGCACTGACGTATCCGAGTGCGGCCGCCAATCCGCCCACGAACCGGCGTCGTGAAACCGCGTACTTGAACTCCATGAAATCCTCCGGGTTTTGAGCCGACCGGGCATTTTACCGCCTTTCACGGACGGCCGGCTGGAAATCCCCGAACCGGCCTCTATTGCGTGATTTGGCGATTGGGTGAATGGGTGATTGCAACGGGTGATTGGGTGATTGGGGATTTTGATTGTGATTGGGTGATTTGCTCCCGATTACCGTTTGCGCGCCGCTTCGGCAATCGCGATCCACTTCGCGGGCGATGTACTGGCGACGAGCTCTTCAATCGCGGGAAGCGGCAGGTCGTCCAGCTTCTTGAAGCTGATGCACGACTTGCCCATGTCGAGCTTCTTCCCCAGTTCATACGAACACTCTTCGATAACCCTTGGGCAGGTCTTGCGGATCAGGCTGCGCTGCTTGGCGATCACTTTCCGCCGATCCGCAGGTAGCGATTTCAGGTACTCGGAAACTGGTCGTTGCTTTGCTGCGGGCCATGGCGACACCTCAAGGTGAGTTGTGGTCAGGGCACAATGCGAAACGGTTCGTGTTGCTCGACTTGTCGATCCGCGGTTCGCGCACGAACGCGAAGCACGTAGACGGCAGGCGCCAGGCTCTGGAGCGGAACCTCGAAGCGCGTTTTGTTGCCGGTCCCCGCCGGCACGGGCAATGTGACGAGCGACTCGCCCTTTTGATTCAGCAACTCAGTGACGAGCTCCGGCGTCGGCCCTGCGCTGTAGTACTCCAATTCCACGAGCAGCCGATCCGTCTTGCGCAGTCTCCGCGTCGCGGACGGCGAAGCGTCGGGCGCCTCGCGGAGGCCGCGAAGCTCGAAGGCCGAGCGCGCCAGATAAAAGCGCAGCGTTGCCAGCGCCAGCGGATCCTTGCCGATCGCGGGGACGCTGATGTCCGCAGGCCAGCGATCAAGGACCTCTCCTCGAGCGTCGTAGCTGGTGAACCGCAGGAGCTCTTTGCCCGGGCTGAGAACGAATCGAGCGTGCACCGGGGTTGCCGGTGTCTCGCGCCGACCGATCGACTGCGCCGGGCCTTCGACCGTCCCGTCAGTGCGAAGCCGCTCCACATCGAGTCGCGTGGCCGCTGCCGACCCGGTCCTTGTCGTCGGCTCCCAGGTCACGACGACGTCAGTGAGCGATTCGTCACCGCGTGAGAAGCCAACCCAGACGTCGGCGGTGCGTCCCAACCTTGGTTCAACGAGGTTGGTCAGGGCGTCCATTACCTCGGTGGCCACGGGCGTCACGGGCGGTGCAGTCAACTCCTCGGATCGGGGCGCATGGTACCCACGACGAGCCACCACCCGTGCCCCACGCCGCTTGACCTCGACGTCGATCTTGTGGAACTTGCCATCCGCCATCTCGCGCGCCGGTGCGTAACCCACCAGATAGTAGGCGCTCGCATCCTCGATGACTTCATCGAGGTGCTCGGCGTGATCATTCGTGTTGTGGATGGCGCGCCCGCCGGTTTCATCCGAAAACCGGCGGAGGACCATGTTGCCGCCAAACTCGCTCGACCCGAGCGGACGCGGGTCGAGTGTATGAATCGTGACGTTGCCACGATTCGCGGACTGGACGACGTCCTCCATTCGCGGCCAATTGATGCTGCGCAAACTGACCGGGGGGCCCTGACTGACGAACAAGATGGACTTGCGCCCTTCACGCAGCCCTCCCAGATGCGTCGCGACGGCATTGACCGCATCGAGCGTCACGCCTGCACGCAGCTCCCAAACGTTGCGCTGCGTTTGCTGCATCTCCTCTGCGGCGCTGCGGACCGGAAACAGCTCACCACGACGGCCCTCGAACTTCGAAACCCTCTCGAGCATCGCGTTTCGGTCGCGCGTGAACTCGATGTGCGTCAGCGGCGTGAGCGGGTCGACGATCGCCACGAGATCGTACGGCCCCAGCTTCTCGACGAACGCGCGTAGCGTGCGTCGCAACGGAATCATGATCTGCGGCGCCTTGTCGATGTGATAGTCATCCAGAAACAATACGAACAGCCGGACATCGTCTCGCGCGGCTTGAACGCGAGCGTGCTCGGTCGATCGAATCTCGATAGATTCCTTGAGATCCTCGGGAACACCACCGTTGAGGCGGATGAACTGCGCGGTCTCGACCGTTTGAGGGACGCCGTCCTCCTTGACGAGGAAGTCGGATGGCTCCAACGTCTGGATCGCGTGGCCGTCGCGATCCGTCACCGACACGTCGACTCGGACGATGTTGACCTTTGCCCGGAAGATCGGGACTCGGGCTGCTCGGGTGGCTTTTGAGCAGTCGGCTTCTGCTCGGGCTTCTGTTGTTCCTGAACCGATGCCATCAGCCTTGGCGAGGCAGACCCGCCGTACACACCTAACGCAACGCAAACAAGGGGAAACAAAAGGAAGCGAACGCGCATCATTGGCCTACGTCATGCGGGCAGGGCAATCCTCATTCTAACGCTCTCGGTCCCCGGTTCCGGTCCCGGTCCACGGTCTACGGCTACGTGGCCGTGGCGCCGAAGGCGCGCGTCTCAGGGCGCTGTGCTCGGCGAGCGACGCGACGTCAGCACTGTCTGTGAAGGCGAGCGATTCGGAATTGACACAGTAGCGGAGGCCGGTCGGACGCGGCCCGTCCTCGAACACATGGCCGAGGTGGCCGTCGCAGCGGGCGCACAGAATCTCGACCCGACGCATGCCGTAGCTGCGATCCTCGTCATTCACGACGTTCTCGTCGGCAATTGGCTGAAAGAAGCTGGGCCAACCCGTCCCCGAGTTGAACTTGGAGTCGGACGTGAACAGCGGCAGATGGCAGCAGACGCAGGTGTAGACGCCCTGCCTCTTGTTGTCGAGCAGCGTGCCGCAGAAGGGCCGCTCGGTGCCCTTGCCCCGAGCAACCGCGTACTGCTCTGGCGTCAACTGCGCGCGCCATTCGGCGTCCGACTTCTCCACCCGCGATAACTCGACGGGACCCACGAGTTGGCCGGATTTGTTGAAGACCTTGACTCGAACGTTCATGTTCAACACCCCTGACTAGCCTTACGTACGGGCCACAGAGGCTCCGAGCAACTCAGAGTATTTGATCCTTCATTCTGAGTCTCTGAGGCTCTGAGGCTTCGTTCTGCTTTTGTTTCCGTGCCCCCGTGCTCAAAACAAACCAACTTTTCCTGCCACTGACGCAACCAGCTTGGCAGGGTCGAAGCCCACACCTCGTCGAAAGACGAGCTCAACCTTCCGAATGTCGGCAATCGTCGCTGACGGATCACCAGCGACGACCACCAGGTCGGCCTGCTTGCCGGTGGCAATACTCCCAATGCTTTTCTCGCGGCCGAGATACATCGCCCCGTTGAGCGTGCCGATGCGGATGGCTTCGAGTGGGGTGAATCCGGCCTCGACCAGCAACTCGATCTGGCGCTGATTCGCGTAGCCGGGGATGACGCCGCCCGATCCCGTGGGATCGGTGCCGGCAATCAGTGTTCCGCCCGCACGGACAAACGCACGTTCGAGTGCCATCGCCTTTGGAAACAGCTTGACGTAGTTGGACTTCGTGTTCTGCGAGACTCGTGCGTGCGCCTGCTCGAACTGCTGTTTGAGCGACGGCGCGAGGACGTCGAGCCCTGGAGGCATCGGGCGTCCGGGAGTGAGGGTTTCGAAGACCGTCAGCGTGGAGGTCAGTGCGACGCGCTGGTCGATGAGCTTTCGCACCAGCGCTTGGAACGCCGCGCCGTTTTCGTCGAGCGTGGTGAGCGCTTGCTGTCCACGGCCCTGGGCCGGGCAGCTGTCTGGCTGCTTGTCGGTGACGAAGTCGGTCGCCGCGAGGAACCCGTGTTCGAGATTGTCGATGCCGAGGTCGGCCGCCTCGCTGTAGGTGACCGAGCACAGGTGGCCGGTCACCTTGAGGCCTCGCTTGTGCGCTTCCTCGATCGTGGCGCCAAGCGCAGCGCGCGAGATCTGCATATAGGCCTTGAACGACGTGGCGCCCTGTCCCGCCCAGTAGCTGACATGCTGCCGTGCGTCCTCGGCGGTGGTCACCGTGTTCATCTGCTGGAACTGGTTTCGACCGTTCACATATGGCGCCGTGGCATCAATCGAAGGTCCAGCCTTTTCACCGGCTTCGACCGCTCGCTTGAGGTTGAGGTCCATGTAGCCGTTCAAGTTGCCGCCTGTGCGCAGCGTCGTGACTCCCCCGGCAAGATAGAGTCGCGTGAAGCTCTCACCCAACTGCCCGTACACGCCCGGGCCCGTCGGGTAATAGAAGTGTTCGTGAACCATCACGAGACCGGGGAGAACGCTCCTGCCGGTGAGGTCGATGACTTCAGCGCCCGCTGGCAACGTCACGCGAGAGGAGTCGCCAACGTCGGCAATCGTGCCGTCGCGTACGATCAGTGTTTGTCGCTCCCGCGCCGGCGCTCCAGTCCCATCAATGACACGGACATTCGTCAGCGCGATGACGGGTGCGCTGGTCCGCACATAGGGCTTCACACCGTCGGCGAGCGGCGGTTGCTGCGCGCCACCGGAGAGACCCACGAGCACACCATCAACGTCGCAACATACCGGTTCATTCGGTCCAGGCACGGTCCACGGTTTACGGCAGCCACGAAGCACGCATGATGTAAGTTCACACGGACAGGCCACAGAGGCTCCGGTAACTCGGTAGACCAAATGTCGTTTCAATTCAGTCCAGAGCAAGCGATCCTGTGTAGATCGCCATTCCGACCACGGCGTCCACGCCGATAGAGTGCAGCGCGTCAATCTCCTCGCGCGTCGTGATGCCGCCTGCAGCGGTGACCTTTCGTGCCGTCGCGTCCCGCAGGGCTCGAATCGCATCCATGTCGGTGCCCTGCATGAGCCCCTCTTTGTCGACATGCGTGTAGAGAAACTCCCCGCAATACGGCTCCAGGGCTTTGACCGCCTCGACGCTCGAGACGGCGAGCGGCGTCCGCCATCCATGAATGACCACGCGTCCGCCCTTCGAATCGACGGCGGCTACGATCTTGTCGAGGCCAACGGCGTCTCGAAGCGCTTCGGCGAAGTCGAACTTGATGACGCTGCCGCCCTCGGCGCCTCGTCGAATATCGAAGAATGCCGACCCAACGATCACGGCGGTCGCGCCGGCCGCCAGCACGTCCTCGGCGCGACCAACAGATCGGATGCCGCCGCCGACGCGACATGGAAGTCGAGTCGCAACGTGGCGGACCAATTCGTCATTGGTGCCCGTGCCCATCGCGGCGTCGAGATCGATCAATTGGATTGCGGGGAACCGAGAGAACCGTTCGATCCAGCCATCGAGATCGTCCGACTCGAGAGCAAGCTTCTCGCCTTGCACGAGTTGCACGACCTTACCGCCTTTGAGATCGATCGATGGAATCAGCATGCGTTCACGACACGGAAGCTACGGAAGCACTGAAGCACGGAAAAGATTGCCACGAAGGCACGAAGAACACGAAGAACTTTGAAGATCGTTGGCTTCGTGCCCTCGTGCCCTCGTGGCTTCCGCCTTAGGCGGAAGCTCCGTGTTCCAGTTTCCGTGTTTCCGTGCCACTGTTTCGTCACAGACGAACCGGAATACCACGCCCAGCCAGAAACACTTTCAATGCCCTCACACTCTGTTCGTTGAAGTGGAATATCGAGGCCGCCAGGGCGGCGTCCGCATGCCCGACCGAGAACACCTCGGCAAAGTGATCGAACGTGCCCGCACCCCCGGAGGCGATGACCGGAATCGGCACGGCGTGCGAGACGGCCGCCGTCAGGTCGCAGTCGAACCCCGCCTTCGTCCCATCCCGATCGATTGACGTCAGCAGGATCTCGCCTGCGCCGCGACTGGCCGCCTCGCGAGCCCAATCGACCGCGTCGCGCGCCGTCTGGTCCGTGCCGCTGCGGGCGTAAACATCAAACCGGCCCGCCTTCCCCCGCTTGGCATCGATGGCCACGATTACGGCCTGGCTGCCATAGCGCGCGGCGAGTCGTGAGATGAGCGAGGGATCGGCGAGCGCCGCGCTATTGAGGCTGACCTTGTCTGCCCCTGCATCAACTGCCGATGAGGCATCGTCTTCGGTACGGATGCCGCCGCCAACGCAGAGCGGCAGGAACACGTGACGAGCTACCGCTTGAATGGTCTGGGCACGGGCACGACGAGCCTCGAGCGTGGCGGTCACGTCGAGGATCACAATCTCGTCGATGCCTTCACGGTTGTAGCGTGCGGCCAGCGCGGCCGGATCGCCGGCCGGGCGCAGGTGCTCGAAGTTGATGCCCTTGACCACCTGGCCGTCGCGAACGTCCAGGCACGCAATGATGCGCTTAGACAGCACGGAGCCAATTGCCGAGAATCCGGAGGCCGACGTCGCTGGATTTTTCCGGGTGGAACTGCACGCCCGCGATTCGCCCCTGCTCCACGGCCGACGCAAACGTCACTCCATAGCTCGTCGTCGCAACCGCGACCTCGGTGACCGGCGCGACATACGAGTGCGTGAAGTACACCTGCGCGTCCGGCGCGACGTCGGCCATCAACCCGGTCGCGCGTGAGATTGCCAGACTGTTCCAGCCAACGTGAGGAATCTTGCGAAGCGGGGTCGGGTCTATGTCCCGTTTCTGCGTACCAGCGTCCGACAAGTGGCTGCATACGCCGAGGAACGCGCAGAATCCCCGTACGCCGGGCGCCTGGGTACTGCCTTCGAACAACCACTGCATCCCAAGGCAGATCCCGAAGAGGGCCGCCCCACGATCGAGAGCCGCCTGGATCGCTACACGCCACTCGTCACTCAACGCACGCGTCGCGGCGAAGTGGCCGACCCCTGGAACGATGATGCCACGGACCTCTGCGAGCTCCGCCGCGACGACCGGCGTTCGCACGTCAGCCCCAATCGCGGAAAGTGCCTTGCGGACTGACGTGAGGTTCCCCGCGCCGTAATCGAGCAGCGCAATCACAAGAGGCCCTTCGTGCTCGGCAGCTGCTTCGCCATCCGCCGATCCTTCGCGCATGCCACCCGCAGCGCGCGCGCGAACGCCTTGAAGCACGCCTCGATCTTGTGGTGATTGGAACGTCCGTACAGCACCTTGAGGTGCACATTGCCTCGCGCGGCGCTGGCGAATCCCTCGAAGAAGTCGTGAACGAGCTCGGCCTGCAGATCACCAACCAGTCTGACTTTCACCTTGGTGTCCACGACCGTATGCGCACGGCCGCCGAGATCGACGGCAGCCACGGCAAGGGTCTCGTCCATGGGCATGACGAAGTAACCAGCGCGATTGATGCCTCGACGGTTGCCGAGGGCTTTGGTCACAGCCTCGCCGAGGGTAATGCCGACGTCCTCGACCGTGTGATGCTGATCCACATCCAAATCGCCCTCCGCCCGCACCGAGAGATCGAAGGCCCCGTGTCTTGCGACCAGGTCGAGCATGTGATCGAGAAAGCGAATGCCGGTGCGGTTGTCGAAGCGCCCACGACCATCCAGGTTCAGCGTCACCGAGATTCGCGTCTCCCGGGTCGCTCGCTCCACTACCGCCTTGCGCACACGGCCTCCAGCACCTCGATCGCCCGTTTCGTATGTTCGACAGCGCCCGCCGTAATGCGAAAACAGTTGGCGCAATGTGGCTCCCGGGTCCGATCGCGAACCAGCACGCCGTTGGCAATCAGGCCATCGATCAACGCCCGCGCCTGGCTCCCGCCATCAACCAGGACGAAGTTCGCAGCACTCCGCCAATACCGCAACCCGAGACGGTCGAAGGCGTCGTAGAGCATCGCCTTCGATTGGGTCGCCTGCTCGACGAACCAGGGCGTGAACTCGCGATCCGTGATCGCGGCTCGGACCGCGGCCACAGCGACGACGTTCAAGTTGAACAACGGCATCACCGCGCGAATCGGCTCGAGCACGTCGGGCGGAGCTATCATGACGCCCGCTCTCATACCGGCGAGCCCATGGGCCTTCGAAAACGTTCGGCCGACCAGCACATTGGGATACGTCAAGGCTTCATCGAGGAAGTTCTCACCCATGAAATCGTGGTAGGCCTCGTCCAGAAAGACGAGCGCATGGCCCGCTTCCCGCACGACGCGGCGAATGGCGTCCTTCGACACCGGCTGACCCGTCGGGTTGTTCGGGTTGTTGACGTAAATCAGCCGCGTGTTCGCCGTGATCGCCGCAAGCACGCCCTCTTCCGGAAACGCAAAGTCGCGGCCCGGTGGCACGCTAATCACACGCGCACTCATCGCCTTCGCGGTTGAGATGTAGGTCTCGAACGCCGGCAACGACATCACGACCTCTGGTCGAGCTGACTGCGTCACCAGGGGCGCGCCAGCGGCGACGAGCGCGGAGGGGGTCCGTGCGCCCAGATACGCAATCGCCGTCAGCAACACGCCTTCGTCAAGCCCATTGGTCAGGATCATCCATTCCGGATCAACGCCGAGAAACGCGGCCGTCTCCAGGACAGCGGCTCGGTAATCGGGATAGGTCGCCAGCCCGCGGGCGTCGAAGGCTCGCACCGCTTCAACCACCTTCGGGGAGCATCCCGACGTGTTCTCGTTGAGATGCAAGCGCAGGCCGGGACCGAGGTCAGGAACTCCCTGGATGTTCACGTTGTTGAACCCTGATGGCAATTGAACGAGCGTGTGCGTCAAGTCCTTCAGCTTCTGCCAGCGTCGTGACGGTCGGCGCCAGCCGCTCGAGGCCGCGCCGCGAGACACGTTGTACGGAAACCAGCCGAACGAAGTCGGCGGTGTTCAGTCCGCCTCTGAACCGCGCCGCCCCTGCCGTGGGGAGCACGTGATTTGATCCAATGGCGTAATCACCGGCCACCTGGGCGGTCCACGAACCCACGAAGACCGCACCCGCCGCTCGGACCCGATCGACCAACGATTCGCGATCGACGACGAGATGCTCGGGCGCCGCGGCGTTGGCGAGCGCCATGGCCTCGTCCAGCGTCCGTGTGACGATCACGCCGCCGTGCCGGGTGATGGATTCTCGCGCTGGGCCGGCGGGGGCAAGCAAACGCTCGACCTGTCTCGCGACGCGAGCCGCCAAACGAGGGCTCGGCGTCACGAGAACGGCCCGAGCATCCGGATCGTGCTCCGCTTGAGCCACCAGATCGGCGGCAATCCACTCGGCCGACCCACTCGCGGCCACGATGAGGATCTCGGTCGGACCGGCATAGAAGTCAATCGCGCAATCAGGGCTGACGAGCGCCTTGGCCGCCGATACCCACTTGTTCCCAGGGCCGACGATCTTGTCTACGCGCGGCACGGTGGCGGTGCCGTAGGCCAGTGCGGCGATCGCGTGAGCACCGCCGACGTGAAACACGCGATCGACGCCAGCTTCCAGGGCCGCAGCGAGGACAACTGGATGAAGCCTTGGACACGTCACGACGACCTCCCGCACGCCGGCAACGCGGGCGGGAATGGCAGTCATCAGGAGAGACGAGGGCAGCGGGTAGCGGCCAGCCGGCACGTAACATCCGACGCGGTCGAGCGGAATCACTCGTTGTTGGACGAGTACACCCGGGGTGACGGTTGTGCGAAAGGCATGCGGACGCTGAGCCCGTGCGACGCGTCGAATGTGGGTGGCTGCGCGTCGAAGCGCGCGGCGCACACCGGCAGACACCGAACGCGCCGCTCGATCCCAATCGGCGTGCGGCACCTCGATCGGTCCCGTCAGCCCATCGAGATCGGCCGCGTATCGACGGAGAGCACGGTCGCCCTGTCGCCGCACCTCTTGCACGATTCGTGCGGCCCGCCGCTCGACGGACGCATCTCGAGCTCTCGCCGCGGAAAGAAGCGTGCGCACCGCGCGCCGATTGGTCGAGGAGACAACGCGCATCAGCAAAGTCCCGGTCACAACACGATCTTGTTCAACGGATACTCCACGATCCCCTGGCCGCCTGCCATCTTCAGCTTGGGTATCAGATCGCGGACGGTTCGTTCTTCGATGATGGTGTTGACCGCCACCCATTCCGGGTCGCTCAGTGACGAGATCGTCGGCCGCTGCAACGCGGGAAGCAGGCTCAGGACCGACAGCAGGTCGGTCTGTCGCACATTGAGCATCAGGCCGACGCGACCTTGTGCTTCGATCGCCGCTTGCAGGAGCAGCGCGACGCTTTCGATCTTGGTGCGCTTCCAGGTCTCGTCTAGCGCGGTCTGATTCGCAATCAGCTGCGTGTTCGACTCGATGACCGTATCCAGCACACGCAGCCGATTCGCGCGCAGCGTTGAGCCGGTTTCGGTGGCCTCGACGATGGCATCGGCGAGGACTGGTGGCTTGACCTCGGTCGCACCCCACGAGAACTCGACGTCGACGGTGAGACCCTTGCGGGTGAAGTAGTTCCGCGTCACGCGTACCAGCTCGGTCGCGATGCGTTTGCCCTCGAGATCCTCGGCGCATTTGAACGGCGAATCTTCGGGTGCGGCCAGCACCCAGCGCACCTTCCCGAAGCTCTGTTTCGCGTAGATCAAATTGGCTACCGGGATGAGCGGCGTTTGCTCGGGGTGCCCCAGCTGATGTTCCTCGATCCAGTCGGCCCCCGTCAGGCCCGCGTCGAGCACGCCGTCGGCCACGTACCGCGCCATCTCCTGGGCGCGAATCAACATGCACTCGATCTCGGGGTCGTCGATGGCCGGAAAATACGAGCGCGTGCTGACAAGAATGTTGAAGCCGGCCCGCTGAAAGAGCTGCACGGTCGCCGCCTCGAGCGACCCTTTGGGGATGCCCAGTCGAAGCCTCATCGCGGCAGCTCGACGAAGCAGGAGCGCGCGCCCGTGTGACACACGTTGCCGTCGCCCTCGCGATGCGCCTTGATCAACACGGTGTCCTGGTCGCAATCGACGAGGAGCTGCGCGACCGCCAGGCGGTTTCCTGACGTCTCGCCTTTGGTCCACAACGTGTTGCGGGTCCGGCTGAAGAAGGTCACGTACCCGGTTTCCTGCGTGAGCTGCCACGCCCGCTCGTTCATGAACCCCACCATCAACACCTCGCCGGTCGTCGCGTCCTGAACGACGGCCGGGATGAGACCGTCAAGTTTGCTGAAATCCATATACGCTCACCAACGTTCCGGGCTCTCAGAGACTCAGAGGCTCAGAGGTCAACCAGGCCCATACAAAACAAAAAGCCCGCCGGGTTCCGGCGGGCCTGCATTCTCTGACGGTACGTTTTCGTCGTCGCTACACGCGCAGCCCGGCCGGTCCGCTCAGCGAGCGGTGATGATGGACGTGATGCGCGTGGACCGCGAACATGAGAGCCCAGCCTATCCGAACCGAGGGCGGGAGATCAAATGCCCCTTCCGGGGCCACTCTGCTAGAGTGTCCGCAAAAGCGCTTCTTCTCATGCTCACGGCGGGCCAGACTCTTTCACACTTCAAGATCCTCGGCGAGATCAACCGCGGCGGCATGGGCATTGTCTATCGCGCGTTTGACACCAAGCTCGAACGCGAGATTGCTCTGAAGGTGCTGCCGCCGGCGCTCGTCGCCGATCCGGATCGCAAGCGACGCTTCGTGCAAGAAGCGCGAGCGGCCGCTGCGCTCAGCCATCCGCACATCGCGGTCGTTCACACGATCGACGAAGAGAACGGCGTCACCTTCATCGCGATGGAGCTGATCGAGGGACGGCTCCTCAGCGAGGCGATGAGGCGCGAACACCTGCCGATTGGTCGCGTCCTGCCGCTCGCCATCGAAGTCGCCGAAGGACTGACCCGCGCACACGAAAAGGGGATCGTCCACCGGGATCTCAAACCCGGCAACGTGATGGTCACACACGAGGGCCATTCGAAGATCATCGACTTCGGCTTGGCCAAGCTGGTGGAAGCGGAAGAGGGTCAAGCCGCCGCGCACGCCGAAACCACCCATGCGCAACATACGCGGCCGGGTGTCGTAATGGGGACCACGGCCTATATGTCTCCCGAGCAGGCACGGGGCGAGGCCGTCGACTATCGAACGGACGTGTGGAGCTTCGGCGTGATGCTCTACGAAATGGTTACCGGCAGCATCCCCTTCCAGGGGCGAACCGGGACCGACATCGTCAGTGCGATTCTCCGTGACCCGACACCGCGTTTCCCGACGCTGGCCACTGAGGTCCCACGAGCAGTGTCCGAGCAGCTGCAGCGCGTCGTCGATCGTTGTCTCGAGAAGAATCCGCGCGAGCGCTACCAGAACATGCGGGACGTGGTCCTCGACCTGCGCGCGATCGATCGGCTGTCGGATCCTGCGATCGCCGCCGCACGCGTCGCCGAGCGCCATTCGGCGCGCGCCCTCGTGATGGCAACCATCGCGGTTGCTGCCCTCCTGGCGCTCGGGGGCTGGCTGCTCTCGACCAGGTCTACACGAGAGGCGAACGATTCCGGCTCGGTCCGGCCTGGCGCGGCCGTTCGTCGCTCGGTCGCGGTGTTGGGATTCCAGAATCTGTCCGGCCAACCTGAAGCCGAATGGCTGTCGACCGCGCTTTCCGAGTTGTTTTCGTCCGAGCTGGCGGCCGGTGAAACGCTGCGGACGATTCCGGGCGAAACCGTGGCGCGGGGAAAAATCGAGCTCGCGCTCGCTCGGAGCGAGAGCTTCAGCCGAGAGACGCTGGGGCGCATTCGCACGAATCTCGGGTGCGACTTCGTGCTGGTCGGCGCTTATCTGTCGATGGGCGAGGAGGCGGGGCGCAAGCTGCGACTGGACCTGCGGCTCCAGGATGCTGTGATGGGCGAGACCGTCGCGTCCATCACCGACCTCGGGAACGAATCGGACCTGCTCGAGCTGGTGTCGCGGACGGGTGCTCGCTTGCGCGAACGACTCGGCGTCGCCGGCCTGACGCCCGACTCGGTGGCGACGGTTCGCGCCTCGCTGCCGGCAAATCAAGAAGCGACACGACTCTACGCCGAAGGGTTGTCGCGTCTTCGACAATTCGAGGCCCTCAAGGCCCGCGATCTTCTCCAGCAGGCTGCGACCGCCGATCCGAAGCATCCGCTGATCCGAACAGCCCTCAGCGAAGCGTGGTCCGGCCTTGGCTACGATGCGACTGCACGCCAGGAGGCGCAGGTCGCATTCGACCTGTCGAGCGCCCTCTCGCGTGAGAACAAGCTGGTCGTCGAAGCCCGCTATCGGATCGTCACTCGCGATTGGGATCGGGCCATCGAGATTTTCCAAAGCCTCGTCGAGTTCTTCCCCGACAACCTCGAGTACGGCCTTGGGCTCACCAGTGTCCAGACCTCTGGATCGAAGGCAGAGGCGGCGCTGGAGACGGTTGAAAGACTTCGACACCTGCCAACACCGACTTCCCTGGATCCACGCATCGATCTCGCAGAGGCGGTTGCTGCCTCCTCGCTGTCCGACTACAGACGCGCAGAGGCTGCGGCCGCACGGGCCGCCGCGAAAGGCGCCGCACATGGCGCGCCGCTGCTCGTGGCCCGCGCGAAACTGCAGCAAAGCAACGCCCTCGATCGATTGGGCGATCGCAAGGGCGCGGGGGTGGCTGCACAAGAAGCGCGGCAGCTGTTTGCTGCCGCCGGTGATGTCTCGGGTGTTGCTCGAGCCCAGTTTCTCGAGGCCGGCATGCTGCGGGGGCAGGGCAATCTCAGTGCAGCGCAGGCGCTCGCCGAGCAGATTCTTGCCTCGGGGCGCGAGATCGGCGATCAACGAGTGGTCGCCAACGTACTGGCACAGCTTGGCATCATCCAGTCGCAGCAAGGTGACGTGGCAGGCTCGATCGTCCGGCTGCGAGAGTCGCTCGACGTCTACCGAAAGCTGGGTGACAACAGCGCGCTCGCGCGCGCGCTGAACAATCTCGCGGGCTCGCTGCAGGTGAGCGGGCAGTTGGACGAAGCGGCGACGATGTACGAAGAGAGCCTCACGCTCGCTCGTGGATCAGGCGACCGCAACACTGTCGGGTTCGCACTGAACAACCTGGCCGAAATTCGGGAGACGAAGGCCGAGATCAAAGAGGCGAGGCGACTCTATGAGGAGGCGCTCGCACTTCGTCGCGACCTCGGCTACAAGGAAGGGATCGGTTACACGGGCACGCGACTGGGAGGTCTCCTGATGGCGCAGGATGATCTCCGTGGCGCACGGGCGAAGCTCGAGGAGGCAGTCAAAGTTCGCAGCGAGCTCGGTGCTGAAGCGGATGTCGCCGACACTCGCCTCTTTCTCGGCACCCTGGCGATCGAGGAGGGACGGCCGGCCGATGGCGAGCAGCTGGCTCGGCAGGCCTTGCAGGTCTTCGAGAAGGAGCGTATGACCGATCGCTCGGCCGCTGCGCACGAGCTACTCGCCCGCTCGCTGCTGGCGCAAAAGAAGGTCGCCGAGGCCGGTGCGGCGATCGACCGCGGTCGAGCGCTGGCCGCCGACACTCAAGATCGCTATGTGCGGTTCGCCGTTCGACTCACCGCCGCTAGCGTTCAAGCCGAAGCCGGCCAGCTCGCCGCAGCGCGAACGGCACTCCAGTCGCTCCTGTCGGAGACCGAGAAGGCAGGGTTCGCGGAGATGAGCCTGCAGGTGCAGTACGCGCTTGGAGAAGTGGAGGCACGACTCGGGCAGGGTCGCGAGCGATTGCAGGCGCTTCAGAAGAATGCGGCCGCCCGCGGCTACCTCTTGCTCGCCCGCAAAGCGAGTCCACCTCGATCCTGATCGCTACTGCGTTCCGGGTCGGCCGGGGATGACCTTTCGCGGCAACTTTTCCGGCCAGTTCGCCGTATACCAAGCGAAGACCGCTGCTACGGCCGCCTGCTGCACCAGATCCTCGCGCTGCACGCGATCGACGAAATCCATGTTCGAGTGATGCGTGCGCGAGTTGTATTCGAGCCGCTCCTGAATGAACTGGAATCCGGGAATGCCGGCGGAGTCGAACGCGGCGTGATCGGTCGCGCCCACCGAGCGCGGCCCAATCAACTCGACACCCAGATCCTCGACCGATTCGATCCACTCGCGAAACAGCGCCATCGCTCCAAGGTTGCCCTGTCCCCAGATGCCGCGAATTTTGCCCGTGCCGTTGTCGAGGTTGTAGTACGCCGCGACGGTGGCGTGCGCAGGCTTGGGGCTGGCTTCGGTGCCATAGTGCTCAGCGACGTAGGCGCGCGACCCGAGCAGGCCCTGCTCTTCGCCGCCCCAGAGCGCCACGCGAATCGTGCGGCGCGGACGCAGCCCCAGGCTCTTGATGATGCGGACGCGCTTCCATCATCGCGGCCGATCCGGTCGCATTGTCCGTCGCGCCGGTCGCGCCTGGCGTCGTGTCGAAGTGCGCGCCCATGATCACGACCTCTTCGGCGAGGTCGCTGCCCGGAATCTCCGCCAGAATGTTGATGCCGTTGGGTGTCCCCGCCGCTTCGGGGTAGAACGTCGCCTGAATATTCAACTCGACGCGAACCGGAATGTTCTTTTCGAGAATGCGAACCATGCGGTTGTAGTGCTCGACGGCAATCGTTGCCGAGGGCACCTGAGCGGGCGTCTTCGGATCTCGGCTACCGCCACCGCCAGGAAAAATGGTCCCCCCGTCCACGCGCTGCGTTTGCCACGACATATCGCTACCGCCGGCCGACATATCGCTGTCGGAGCCCCGCTCGAGCACGGCCGCAACGCCCTCAGTCACGAAGAACTGTGCGATACGCTCGTTGAGCGTCGGACCTTTCGCACCAGCGGCACCCGTCGCACCCGTCGGGCACCCGCCGCACCCACTCGCCGCTGGAATGGGCGTCGTCAGCGCCTCCGCGATGTCCTCTTCGTTCATCCGAAGGATGATCCGATCCTCGAGCATGCGGACACGACGCGCGGCCTGCGGCAGAACGATCTTGTCTTTGAGCGTGCCTTTGTATTTCGCGAAATCCGCGTCGCTCCGGATGTCCACGCCAACCACGTCACCGCTGATCGTGCCTTTGGTCGAGGGCGAGAAGGTGCGCGGATAACCGATGATCGGCTGTGGCTCGGGCGCGATCAGGTGCGCCGAAAAGCGCTCCACACGCCACCCCTGACCGAATGCAAAGCGCTCCTGGTGCACGTTGGCGAGCCCCCACTCGGTGAGCTGCTTCATTGCCCATTCGCTCGCGCGCTGAAAGTTCGGTGTGCCGGTCACCCGCGGCCCATACACATCGCTCATCCAGGCGACGTGGTCCATCGCCCGCGAACGCGTCAGCGCTTCCTGCTTGATGCGAGAGATGGTGCCAAGGTCGATGGGGGATTGGGCGGCGGTTGACGCCGCGAGGCACGCTGAGGCGAGAACAAGAGCGATGTGTCGAGTCATTTGCTGTCCTCATACAGACGAAGCAAGCCTCGGAGTCTCAGAGACACAGAGAAAATCAATCTCTGAGTCTCTGTGCCTCTGAGGCTTGTTCGTGAATCCCCTTGTCTACTGTTGCTGCGCAGTCGTCGTGACCGCTGGCGACCTCTTGTGTTTCTCGAACCAGTGCCGGAGATACAACTGCGTCCGAATGAAGTTGGACGGCCGCGACGTCGTGCCGTGCCACTCCTCGTTGAAGCGAATCATGGCGGTCGGGACCTTGAGCAGCTTGAGCGCACTGTAGAACTGCTCGGTCTGCGGCATCGGCGTCCGCAGATCCTGCACACCCGTCATCAACATGGTCGGTGTCTTGACGTTACCTACGTACGTCAGCGGCGAGCGGCGCAGGTGCTCCGACGGATCCTCCCACGGCAGCTTTTCGAAGTTGTAATACCAGCTCGCACCGTCGGTCGTTCCGACAAAGCTGAGCCAGTCGATGACCGGGCAGTTGGACGAGGCGGCGGCAAAGCGATCCGTGTGGCCGACGACCCACGCAGTGAGCACACCGCCACCGCTGCAGCCGGTGACGAACAGGTTGCGCGGATCGACGAAGCCCTTCTTCAACAGTTCGTCGACGCCAGCCATCAGGTCGTCGTAATCCTTGCTCGGATACGCCCGCATGATCTGGTTGCCGAACGAGCTGCCATAGCCCGTGCTGCCGCGCGGGTTCGTATAGAGAATCACGTACCCGTTGGCCGCGTGCTCCTGCCATCCAAAGTTGAAGCCGACGCCATACATGCTGTGCGGGCCGCCGTGAATGTGCAGCTGCATCGGGTATTTCTTGGTGGCATCGAAGTCCGGCGGCGTGACGTACCAACCTTGAATCTTGAGACCGTCCGGCGACGTGTACCACATCTCGGTGACCTGGCCCAGCTTCTTGCCCGCGAGGATGTCGTCGTTGACTGCGGTCAATTGCTTCATTTGCTGCGGTGCGGCGATGTCGTAGCTGACGATGTCGCCGGGCTTCTGCGGCGAGGTCAGCACACCAACGGCCTTGCCGTTGGCGATGCTCGCTGTGGTGAGCATGTGCGTCCCCTTGGTCACGACCTGAACTTCGTCGGGGCGGCTTCCGGCAAGCGGCAGGAAGTAGAGGTTCTGCGATCCGGAATCCTGCGCCGTGAAGTAGACGCCAGTGCCGTCTTCTTTCCACGTGACGCTCTGGGGAGAGCGATCCCACGCGCCCGAGACCATCCGCGGGTTACTGCCGTCGATATTCATGACGTAGAGCTTGCTGTCCTGCCAGGTGTCTTTTGACCAGTCATTGCCGGTGTAGGCCACCCGTTTGCCGTCGGGTGAGACCTGGGGATTGCCGTCTTGTCCCTTGCGCTTCGTCAACTGAGTGATCGCGCCGGTGTCGATGTTGACCGAATAGATTTCGGACTCACGCCACTGGTAGTCGGCATCCTCGACCCGCAGCGAACCAAAGAGGATCTGCTTGCTGTCGGGCGTCCACTCGACACCGTTGTGGTGCCAGTTGCCATCCGTGAGTTGCCGCGGCGTACCGCCTGTCGCCGGCACCACGAAGATGTGCCGATAGACATCATCGTCGAACCCCGTGCCATCCTGTCGGTAGTCGAGCCGCTCGACGATGCGAGGCGTTTCGACCCAGCGAGCGCCCTCGGGAGCGCGCGGCATCTTGATCGGCCACGACACTTTCGATTCGACGCTCATCACGAAACCAATCCGGGTGCCATCGGGCGACCAGGCAATCGCGGTCGGTGCCTTCTCGACCCGCGTGATCTGTGACGTGGCGCCTTCCGCATCCATGTAGCGGACGAAGATCTGCGAGCCCTTTGGTTCGCCCTGGGCCGTGTAGACGATTCGGTCGCCGGTTGGCGACCAGCGTGCGTTGCTGCCGCGTGCCAGGAAGCGGTTCTTGCTGCCATCCGCGTTCATGACCCACAGCGAGGTTTCGCGACGGTCGGCCTGTTTGTCGACCCATCCGCGGGTGTAGATGATCTGCGAGCCGTCCGGCGAGATCTGCGGATCGGCCACGGTTTCAAATTCGAGATACAGGTCGAGGTTCAGGCGGTCCGAACCCGGCGCCTGAGCTGCGATTAATGTCGGCAAGCACGCGAGCGCGAACGCCCCCGCCAGTCGCTTCATAGCCCTCCCCCTTTTTTCTGCGCAGATTGTAGCGCGGGCGCCAGCCCGACTGGCGACCCAGGAAAAGCGAGGACGTGGCGAGGTTTCGTCGAGCTTCCAGCCCGGCGTATGCTAGTGTCCCGATCCTGTTGCCATGAAATCCGGGCGTTTAGCGTTGGTGAGCAGCCTCGCAATCTTGGCGCCGAACTTTGCCGGCGCCCAGGTGACGCCCGACAACCCAGGTGCGATGGTGCTGATCAAGACGTTTGCGGATGGTCGAAGCACCCACGCAATCGTCACCGACGAGTTGCGCTCGTCGTGGACTCCACTTTTCCCTCGGATCCCCTCGTGGAGGCCTCCACCCGGCACGTTGCCGGTTGAGGCGGTGAAGATCGTTCACGTGCGGACGACGGATCGGGTGCGCGTGGACGTCTCTGTGCTGCGTGGATCACCGCATCAGAAAGAAGACCCGGTCGAGACCTTGTACGTAACACGGGAGCGACCGGTCCGCTCCGAGCGGCTGCGTGAGTTTGGCGTGGAACCCGTGTCCTTTTCGCTGGTTCCTCTCACACCGACGCTGCTGACCCCGCCGCAGGTCGTGAACAAGACGGCAGGCCTCGACGTGGCGCACATCGAGCCCGTCATGGAAGGTCGTCCAGGCTACCGCGTGAGCATCAGGAACTTGACGACGAAGCCGGCCGTGATGTTCTTTCTGAAGGCCTATAAGGACAGCCAGTTCTCGTGGAGCAAGAGGCAGGACCAGCAAGGTGGCAGCGCCGTGATCGAGCCGGGTGACACGTTCGTCTTCACCGCACCCGGGTCGAGCGGCTCCACGGCCTCCGATGCCGGCTGGGCGCCGTCATCGATCGACACCATCGAACTGACCGCCGTGCTGTGGGACGATGGCACTTTCGAAGGCGAGCCGGGAGAGGTGGAAGCGGCTTTGTTGTCATACATCGGTCGACGGGCGCAGCTCGACCGCGTCGTCGCGATGATGCAGCGCGTCGCCGGTGAGAGCCTAGCTGCGCCGGATGCCAAGGCAAGACTGAAAGCGCACTTCGAGACGTTGCCGGTCCAGGTCGATTCCGCCACGCGGGCCGAGGCGCTGGCGCGTCTGGAATCTGTCGTTGCAACACCTTCCGCGAATTTCGAGCGAATAATGGAGGCGGCGCAGGCCTACCTGAGGACGAACGTCTTGAAGGACCTCGAGAGCGCGCCTTCCGCCAGCGACGGCTTCGCGGCATGGCATCAGGAAATCCTGCAGCAGTACAGCGCCGCACGGGCGAAATTCGCGGGGCGGTAGCGTTGCAGGTCGTTACTCGAAAAAGCTCACGCCCAGGACGTCGCTGCAATCGCCAGACTACGAACGGCAGTCGCCGCGCGCCTGACCCGTGACTTCGGCCAAGGTCACTGGTCGCAGGGCGGCAGCGAAAGCGGTGTGATTCGGGACATGGCCATTCCCGGCCTCTACGTCGTGCGTGACGGCGCGCAGTTGATCGCCACGCTTCGGCTGGCGGCCAAGAAGCCCTGGGCCATCGATCCGGCCTATTTCAGTGACAGCAAGTCGCCGCTCTACCTCACCAGCATGGCCGTCGAACCCGATCGGCAACGCCAGGGTATTGGTCGCGCCTGCATGCTGGACGCACTGCGAGTCGCTCGCGAGCGATCAGGGGACGCCATACGACTGGACGCGTACGACACGCGCGCCGGTGCGGGTGGATTCTACGAGAAGTGCGGCTTTCGCGACGTCGGGCGGGTGGTGTACCGGAATACGCCGCTCATTTATTACGAGATGCTTCTTTGACAGTTACAAGTTACAAGTTACAAGTTCAAAGTTGAGTTCGGAAGTTCGGTACAGAACTGCGGCGCCCGCGGCGTCGCCGTTTGAACTTGTAACTTGTAACTTGTAACTTATCCCTATCCCATGTCGTTCTTCCGTCTCGTCACCGCCCTCGCCCTCGTGCTGATTGCCGCCGACGCCGCGTTCGCCCAACGGACGATGCGCTTCGACTACTACCACACTGGAAACGCCACGCAGGAAATGTTCAGCCTCGATCGCGTCGTGATTGAACCGCTCGAATGGCCGGGCAACCCGGCAAAGACCATCGATCGCACCAATCTTGGAAAGTACTTCTTCGAGGTTCAGGAGCGCAGCGGTGGGCGCGTGCTCTACTCTCGGGGATTCGCATCCGTTTACGGCGAGTGGGAAACGACGGACGAGGCGCAAAAGGTCAGCCGCACCTTTCACGAGTCGTTGCGCTTTCCGGAACCGGCCGGACCGGTTCGGATCGTGATTCGCAAGCGTGATGCACGAAACCAGTTTCAGGACGCCTGGACGGCTGATGTCGACCCGAAGGACATGTTCGTCGATCCGTCGACACCTTCGTCACCAGGCCCGCTGATCACGATCGAGCGCAACGGTGACCCCTCCACCAAAGTCGATTTCCTGATCCTCGGCGATGGTTACACGGCGGCTGAACGCGGCAAGTTCGAGCGCGACGCGCGTCGAATGGTGGACATCCTGTTTGCAACGTCGCCGTTCAAGGAGCGCCGACGCGACTTCAACGTCTGGGGCCTCGTCCCGGCCTCGGCAGACACCGGCATCTCTCGGCCATCGACCAATGTCCATCGGGCCTCGCCCATCGGCACGACCTACGACGCCTTTGGTTCGGAGCGCTACATCCTGACGTTCAACAACCGAGCCTTTCGCGACATCGCAGCGTTCGCACCCTATGAGTTCGTCGAGATTCTCACCAACACCCGGACGTATGGCGGCGGTGGCATCTTCGGGCAGTACGGAACCGTGGCGGTGGACAGCGATCAGGCACCCTACGTCTTCGTCCACGAATTCGCCCACCACTTTGCCGCGCTGGCTGACGAGTACTACACGTCGCCGGTGGCCTATGCCGCGGCCACCTCGCACGTCGAGCCGTGGGAGCCCAACGTGACGGCTTTGAGCGAGCCAAAGACGATGAAGTGGCGCGACCTCGTCGAACCGGGCACGCCGCTGCCAACACCGTGGTTGAAAGACGAGTTCGAGAAGGCGTCGCGAGCGTATCAGGAACGGCGGGCAAAGATCCGCGCCGCGAATCGGCCGGAATCCGAGATGGAAGCGCTGTTCGCCGAAGTGCGCGCCTTCGAGGTCAAACTGTTTGCGCGTGAGAAGTACGCCGGCAAAGTCGGCGCGTTCGAGGGCGCCAATTACGAGGCCACCGGTTACTACCGCCCGGAAGTCGACTGCATCATGTTCACGCGCAGCCCGGCGTTCTGTGCGGTCTGCAAACGCGCGATCGAGACCATCATCGCGCTCTACACGAACTGACGACGAGCAGAAAGACGACAGCCACGAAGAAGCACGAAGTCACGAAGACTCTAGATTTAACTTTTTCTTCGTGCCTTCGTGCCCTTCGTGGCTGACTTCGTTTCTGTGTCTTTGGGCCTGTATGTGCTCACTGCTGCGTCGTCGGTGTCGCAGTCTTCCGCTTGGTATCAAAGAAATCGAACGCCTTCGGGATATTCGGCACCACCATGTCGATGTGGTTGCCGCCTGGCACTTCGATGTACACGTGGTCCACGCCGAGCTTCTTCATCTCGGCCACCATCGTTCGCGATCCGGAGACGTTGACGGTTGGATCGGCATCGCCGTGCACGACGATTTGAGGAATGTGCTTGAAGGTCGCGATCGTCGACGGGTTGCCGAGCCCCGAAAACGGCGCCAGCGCCGCCCAGATGGTCGGATGCTTCGCGGCGATCGCCCACGTGCCGATGGCGCCCATCGAGTGACCCATGAGATAGATGCGTGATTCGTCGATCTTGTAATCGGCGCGCGCACGCTTCAGGACCTCCATCACGTCCTGTTCGCTCAGCTCCACCCGACGACGGTCGTTGGGCGACGCGTCCGACGGCAGACTGAACCCGTAGAATCCGTCGGCCCGGAATCCCAATGGCGCCACCACGATGTAGCCACGCTGCTCGGCGAGCGTGGGCACCGTCTTGCCGTACGCGTCCATGAACGAGTCCTCGTTGGCACCCAGACCGTGGAGGGCCACGATCAGCGGATACGGCTTGCTGCCGTTGTAACTGGTGGGAACGTAGACGCGATACGGCATGATCTCACGCGCCGCGTCGAGCACGTAGTGACGCTCGAATCCGCCGGTGCGGCCGACGAACGGGTTCTTCCCTCCCTTGGCTGCCGATGCGATCGTTTCGGCTGCGCTGAGCTCGGCCGGCACATTGAATTGACCGAGCTCCACGAGGCCGCGATTGATCTTGCGGATGTAGTCAGCGGGGTATCTGCAAGTCAGGGCGGATCTCTGCGGGTGCGGCCGCCGCATTGGCATCGAGCTGGCGGAGTCGGCCGTCAAGCCCCTTCTGCAGCGACATTCGCAGGCTGACGGTGCCGAGCGGGCGTTCGCCTTCTTTGACTTCGACTTGCAACGCGTGCAGGCCATCCGCGACCTTCGAAAGATCAAGGTCCATTGCGAGCGGCGACTCACGGAGATCGCGTGGCACTTGATCGAAGCGCCCGATCTCGAGGCCAGGAGTGGTTGTCGGCTGCTGCCCGGGCGGCGCTTGAGGCGCCTGCGGCCGGATGGTTGCGATCGCAGTGAGCGGCTGCGTCAGCACCGTGGCGGGCGCGAAGATCTGCTCGAGCCGCACCGTCTGCGGGTGCGAGGAGTCCACGACCACTGCGCTCGTCCGCAGCACGAGCGAGCTCTGGAACTCGTCGACCTCCGTCCACGGCCGGCCGCCGAGCAGGGCGAGACCCTTGGCAAAGAGCCGTCGGACTTCGCCCGTCCGGCCCGCGCGCGTGGCCTCCCCCAGCTCTTTGTCGATCTGATCGATCTGCGCCTTGAGATCGCCGTCCGGCTTCGTGGTGGCCTTCTGCGTGTTGTAGCGCACACGCAACGAGTTGAGGTTTGGCAGCGCCTGCGTCCACGCGCTCATCGAACCCAGGAGGAGGGCGACTAACGGAAGGGCGACACAAGAAAGTCTGAATCGAGTGGACATCGGTCTACTCCAGGCTGAAGGCGACGAGCTCGGCGTTGGACCGCCACCAATGGCGATGACAACGAACTGACGGCCCCGATATAGATACGTCATCGGCGCATGGGCCGGTGAGAGCGGCATCTCGTGCTCCCACACAATCGCGCCGGTCTGTTTGTCCAGGGCCCGAATCTTGGGCGTTTCGCGCGGCACCGGCTTGCTCAACGGACGATCTTGAAACGGCTCCGGCGCTTCGCCGCCGCGCAGGCCCTCGCCGCCCTGCGTGTGAAACAGCAGCGTGCGCGTCGCGATTGTATATCCGCGCGCGTCGACGCCCATCGGCGGCAGCTTGAGGTGCTCGATCAGCGGATGATTGCGCGGGCCATCGCCGGTCGGCGTCATCCAGGCAATCGTTCCAGTGTTGAGATCGTACGCCGTGACGCGGCTATACGGCCCCTTCCAGATGGGCAATCCGTCAATGGTCGGCAACGACTGCACTCCGCCACGCCGATAACGGAAGTTGCTCTTTTCTGAATCGGGGGTCACCAGTTGGACCACGATTGGGCTCCGATACGACGGCACGTACAGCCTCCCCGTCTCGGGATCGAAGGCTGCGCCGCCGAAGTTCGCTCCCCCGGCCCATGCCAGGCATCTGAATGGCGCCGCGGAGCGAGGGGGGAGTGAACAGCGGGCCATGGTCGAACCGCTTGAGGATCTCGAGCGCGTGCGCCCGCAACTCCGGCGTGTAGTCGATCAAGTCGTCTTCGCCGAATCCCTGAGGCTCGAACGGCGGCGGCTTGGTCGGGAACGGCTGTGTGGACGACAGTCGCTCACCGGGTACCGTTGAGGGTGGCACCTTGCGCTCCTCGATGGGCCACACCGGTACGCCGGTCCGGCGGTCGAAGACATAGGCAAAACCCTGCTTGCTGACTTGGATGGCCGCTGGATCCGCTTCCCGTCCACCGTGATATCGGCCAGCGTGGGCGCCGCGGGGAAGTCGTAGTCCCACACGCCATGATGGACGCCCTGGAAGTGCCAGACCCGCTTACCTGTGCGCGGCGTCGAGAACGACCAGGCTCTCGGCAAACAGGTTGTTGCCAGGACGGTGGCCGCCATAGAAGTCGTTGGTGGGCGTGCCGAACGGCAAGTAGACGTAGCCGAGCTCCTCGTCTGCGCTCATGTACGTCCACACGTTCGTGTTGCCCGTGTACTCCCACGAACCGTCTTCCCAGGTGTCGTGGCCAAACTCGCCTGGGCGGGGAATGGAGTGGAACGTCCACAGTCGCTTGCCGGTGACGACATCGAAGCCGCTGATGTCGCCCTTGCGGCGCCTCTTTCCTCATCGGCCCATCGCTGATGCTGGCCCCAACCACGAGCACGTTGCGACAGATCACCGGTGCGGACGTCACCGCATAGTTGGCCGTGCGAGTAACGTGCTTCAATCCGGCGACGAGGTCGATCCGTCCGCCCTCGCCGAAGCCGGGGTCGAGCTGACCGGTCGTGGCATCAATGGCGAGCAGATAGGCATCGCCCGTGCCCATGAACAGCCGTTCGCGACTGCCATCGGTCCAGTACGCGAGCCCGCGATGAACAAACCCGAGATTTGTCGGCCGGCCAGCCTTCCAGCTCTCGGGATCGAAGGACCATCGGGGAGTGCCGGTTCCTGGATCGAGGGCGGCGACCTGGCCGAGCGACGTCACGGTATACAGCACGCCGTTCACCATCAGCGGAGTGTCCTGATAGCCGCCTGGCCTGAACAACGGATTGGCGCTGACGATGGCGTTGTCGGGCGATGTCCACCGCCAAACGATCTTCAGTTGGCTGACGTTGTCCTTGGTGATTTGATCGAGCGGCGAATACTTCTGGCCGAGCGCGTTGCCGGCATAGTGGCGCCATTCGCCGGGCGTGGCTGAGGGACGATTCTGTCCCTGAAGCTCCAGTCCGACGAAAAGGGCGAGGGTCAGGGCGAGCGTTGGTCGTCGCATGGGGCGTCCCGGTTTGCGGGCATCCTACATCACGGCGGTAAGTTACACTCTCGCGCGAGTGGCGGCGGCGCCAGATGAGGGCCTATCGATGCGAACACATACTTTCCTGACCTCTGTGTCACTGTGTCTCTGTGGCCTGTACGCAATCGGCGGCGCACAGTCGAAGGTCAACGACTCCGACGTGCAGAAACGCTTCGTCGGGCACTGGCGGCTCGTGAAGTTTGAAAACTTCGACGAAAAAGGAGTGGCGCGCGTCGCGGGATACGACGGCGGGCGAATCATGTATGACGCCGCCGGACAGATGTCAGCGCAGCTGATGCGCTCGGACCGCAAGCCGCTCGCCATGCCCTCCACCGAACCCGACCGGGCCGCGGCGTATGCCACTTACACCGCGTATACGGCAAGTACACGATCGACCCGACGCTCGGGAAGGTGACCCATCATGTCGAGGGAGCGCTCAATCACAACTGGGTCAAAACCGATCTCGTGCGATGGTACACGTTCGCACCCGATGGCAATCAACTCATGCTGTCGATCAAAAATGCGGAAGGCCGAGTCACCGGGACGTTGACGTGGGAACGATTGCGCTAGGAACAGGGACGTTCAAGCCTCAGAGTCACAGAGACTCAGAGGCTATGTTGTCCTGGCTTGCGCGGGTAAGGTGGGATCTAAGCAACATGCCCAACGAACTCGACGACCTCAAAGAGCATCTCGATCGATACCGCGCCGTCACACTGCAGCACCTCGACGTTCTGTCCGATCCGGAACTCTCGTGGCGACCACGCCCTGACGCGTTTTCCTGCGGGCAGCAGCTGCTCCACATCATTCAGAACGAGGACTTCTACGTCCGCGGCCTGTCAGCGAACGAGTGGGATCTCGAGCGTCTCAGATTTCCGCGGCCTCTCCCGTCGAAGCCTGCGTTGAGAGAGCGGTTTGCAGATGTTCGGCGCGCGACTCGCGCCTATCTCGATTCGCTCACCGTGGAGGCGTTGAACGACATCCGTCGACCCGGCCACGCGCCCATCGACGCGACGATTCGCACGTGGTTGTGGTTCGTGCTCGAACACGAGATCCATCACAAAGCGCAGCTGGCCGAGTATCTCCGCGCGCTGGGGCATCTGCCGCCGTACTTCGGCATGCCCCTTCCGCTCGGAACCCGCCCCGACATCACCGCGCGAGAGAGCCTCGGGGGGGGAATAGCAAAAACGTCCAGTTACCAGTTGCCAGTTCAAAGCACAGAAGTCCAAGTTTGAACGCCCTTTGAACTGGTAACTGACAACTGAAAACTATCGCGATTTCTTCATGCCGTACGCCTTCGCCTGTTTCCCCACGATATCGACCAGGTTCCCAATCGCGAGGTGAACGTCGATCAAATGAAGGCCCCAGCCCGGCACGACCTTGCCACTCGTGACCACATCGCCACCGATCTCGTCGGTGCGTGGATCATGCTGATCCTCGTTGACCGTGACTTCGAGATACGTCCCCTTCTCGTTTGAAACACACTGCCCCATGAGCAGCCGAGGGACGCTGACGAACGGCGTATTCACTGCTTGCGGCGGTGTCACCCACTCGCGCCCGGCGGCGCTCAAGCGGGCGTCGAGCTGGCCCTTTCCGCCGGCGAGCGGCCGCAGGGTTCGTGCACGCGGCCTGCATGCCCTCGCCCTGAACTTTCCCGAAACGCGAGTCTGCCGGAGGGGGGACATTGGAACGGAACGACACGTACGAAATCACGCAGCCGATTTGGTCCGCGGCGCGGCAGAGCGGCATGGTTTTGAAAGACCCGCCGACGTCCTGACCCTTAGGAACCGCGACGTTGGTGCCAAGGAGGAGCGCCGAGACGATCTTCGACTGAATCGGTTTGCCGTCGATCTCTCGACGAATCAACTCGCTCAAAACGCCAGAGCCCTGCGAGTGACCAATCAACACCACGCCTCGTCCCTGATTGTCGTTCTTCAGGTAATGGCTCCACGCGTCGAGGACATCGGTGTACGCGAGCGCGCGGTCGTTGGCGATCGGCTTGCCGGCCGTGGTCGCCCGGAGAGACGTCAGGGTGATCTGCCGGTAGAGCGGCGCATAGAGTCGACATTGCGACCCGAAGCGCGCAAACTGCGAGCGGATGACGTTGCGTTCTTCCGTCCCAGCCGTCATGTCGCTGTTGCCCGTGGGATCGAGCGACACGGTGGGATAAACGTAGAAGCAATCGATCGGCGGGTTGGGGTGCGCCGTAAACGCTTCGCGCGTTCAACCGCCCATCCTCGGTGACGACCGTGGTCGTCAGATCGACCGCGCACGCATCTTGCGCCGCGTTCAGCCCAGGGCGACAGAGCCAGGCCTCAGGCTTGCTGTAATCGTTGCCAGGAACAGCCGTCTGCGCGAACGCGCTGTTCCCGGAGAGAGTCGCGACGACGACAACGAAGGCAAGGCGTCTCATCGCTTCCTCGCCAAGTAGGCCTTCGACTGCTTACTCACGATGTCCACGAGATTTCCCATCGCAAGGTTGACGTCGATGAGGTGTAGTCCCCAGTTGGCCTGTGGCTTACCGGCCATCCCGAGGTCGCCGGGGATG
This sequence comes from uncultured Acidobacteriota bacterium, assembly GCA_963734095.1. Classification (GTDB taxonomy): domain Bacteria; phylum Acidobacteriota; class Vicinamibacteria; order Vicinamibacterales; family UBA2999; genus JACCSI01. The sequence goes on from CAVTGK010000018.1 coordinate 95,380, forward strand.
TCGTCGGCACGGGGATCGGCCGGATTCCCGTTTACGGTGATCTTGAGGAAGTTTCCGTTCTCGTTGGTGGCGCACTCGGCCGTCAAAAGTCCCGGCACGCTGACGAACGGCGTGTCAATCGTCGCGCCGCCACTCACCCACTGATGCTTTTGCGGGGCTGCGCTCGCGATCAGGCTGCCGCTACCGGTGAGGTACGAATGAAGCGGTGCACTACCGCCGGCAAGCGCCGCCGGGTTCGTGCAGATCGCCTCCATCCCCTCTCCTGGGACCCGGCCGAAGAGGGTGTTGGCCGGTGGAGGAATCGTCGAGCGGAACGACGCATAGGAAATGACGCAGCCCGTTTGATCGGCGGTTTTGCAGACCGGCATGCTCTTGAACGCGCCGCCGACGTCCTTGCCTTTCGCCACCGCGACGCTCGCGCCCATGAGGATGGCCGAGATGATCCGCGACTGCGCTGGTGTGCCTTCGATATCACGCGCGATGAGGCCGGTGAGCACATAGGACCCCTGCGAGTGCCCAATCAGCACCACGCCGCGGCCGTTGTTGTCGTTCTTCAGGTAATAGGTCCAGGCGTCTTTGACATCTTCGTAACCAACCCCCTGGTCGAGCGCGAGCTTTCCGCCAGACAGCGCCGCGCGAAGACCACCGAGGCTGACTTGGCGATAGAGCGGTGCAAAGGGCCGGCACTGCGACGCGAAGCGCGCGAACTGTTGTCGAATGACGTTCCGCTCTTCGTTACCCGCGGTCATGTCGCTGTTGGGCGTCGGGTCGGCGGAGACCGTCGGGTAGACATAGAAGCAGTCGATGGGCGCCTTCGGATTGCCGGTCCACGTCTCTTTCGTCAACGTCCCGTCGGCCGCCACCACCGTCGTCGTCAGATCGATGGCGCACGCGTCGTCGGTGCGGCCGGGGCGACAGAGCCAGTTCTCCGGCTTGCTGTAGTCGTTCTTTTCCGGCGGCGGCGCTTGAGCAAACGTCGTGGTGCCAAGGGTGGTGACGAAGATAACGGACGCCAGTGCAAGAGCTCGGACCATAGTTTCCGCCCTCCAGGGTCTATCGCAAAACGGTTGAAGCACAAGCACCTTAGGCACCCTAAGCACCTGACGCACCTCAGGCACCAGCACCCAAGGCACCATCGGCACATTAGGCACCCCAGGCACCTTGTCAGTGAGTCATCGAATACAGCACGACGTTGATACCGACGGCATAGCCGTCGACTGCGAAATGATAAAAGTAGTTCGGGTCGTCGCCTTCACGTTCCCACGAATCACCGATGTCGGTGTTGTGCGTGATGAGCACCATGATCCTTCCGCTCTCGTCCAGGATGGCGCGCGCCGTAGGCGTCGCGCTGTCGTAGCCGCGCTCCGAGGTATCGCCGCCGCTGCCCATCCAGTAGTTGATGGAAGGAATCTGCGGCATCTTCTTCACGACGAAGTGCGTGCGGAAGAGCGGGTGATCGAGGGGCAAGTCAACGATGGGATACTGCCCTGATGGAAACACACGCCGGATCTGGTTCTCCCACGACTGCCACGCGTAGGTGCCCCAGAAGTCATCAGCCCACAGGAATCCGCCCTTGAGGAGATAGATCCGCAGTCGCTCGACTTCCTCATCATCGAAGTACAGTCCCGCCGACCTCGGTCATCATCACGAACGGACATTGGAACAAGGCCTCGTCCGTGAGCCGGACCACGAGATGATTCGGCTCGCGGTCGCTGTCGAAGCTGACTGGCGTGCGCGTGAGCTCAGAGAGACGAATCGAAAGATTCACATCCGCCTGCGGATAGTCGACGCCCCAGCCACCGCCATCGCCACGTCCGCTGCGATACGCGGCGCGACAGAAGTGGAACGCGCCGTCGGAGTCGGTCGCCTCGGCCATGCGAACCGACGACAGAAATCGACCGCGGCGTTGGGCTTCGCCGTCGGTCACGGCCGCGAGAAACGCCACCAGTATCAATCCCGGAATCATGCGGGACGCTGGCACTGGCACAGTCTAGTCCGGTTTCCGGTCTGCCGCAGCCCGCTAGCGGGAGCCGGTCGCTGAGGGCCCTCCTCTGGTGGCGGTGATGGTGTCCGAAGGTGAAGCCGATTACACTCGTTTACGGTGACTGACGAAGCAACGTGCGAGGACACTCCGGGTCCTCATCCTGCTGCTGGTGGGTGGTGGGACGATCGCCGTCTTCGTCGACCTCGTGCTGCTGAGTCACTACAAGGACTCTAATCAGCTCATCCCCCTGACGGTGGCGGCTGCCGGTCTCGTCAGCATTTCCTGGGCTGCGGTGTCACCCCGGCACACGGCCGTCCGGGCGCTTCAGTTTCTGATGCTGTGCTTCATCGGGACCGGCGTCATCGGCATCACGCTGCACAGCAAGGGCGGCATGGCACGTCAGCGCGAGCTCGATCCGTCGCTGGCGGGGCAAACCCTCTTCTGGAAGGTCGTCGCCGCTCCAGGTCCGCCGGTGTTGTCGCCGGGGATCATGGTGCAGCTGGGACTCCTGGGGCTGGTCTACACCTACCGGCATCCGGCGCTGCGGGAGAACTAAGACACGTCAGTTACCAGTTGCCAGTTGCCAGTTCAAAGGAAGGCGATTGGGTCGAACCCGGCCACTCCCCCTTTGAACTGATAACTGGTAACTGTCAACTTACGGGTTATCACCTTTCGAGATAGGACTCATCGACAATCAAGCTGACGACCTGTAAATGGCGCGGTTGAGCGCTTTTCAGCCATCGACGCGTTGACGCGACGCGGCTGGTTAGGCTATACCGAGGCGTTCGCATGAACTCGCGGCCCGCTCCTCGCGCTCAACGTGTCTCACGTCGACGATTCCTTCGCGACGCGACGGTGGGTGCCGGCTCGGTTGCGGCAGCATCAACCGCCCTCGAGGCCGACCAGTCGTCACGCCAGACGAGCGCCGTCGGCAGCATTGGCCCGGACGGCCCGAGTCGACACCTCCGCCTTCTACCGCCCCCTATCCGAATTCCCGACGAACTGACTGCCGGATCCAACGCCGCCGTCGCCGAGATCCAATTTCCCATGACCGGCGCGCAGGTGTTTGCACGCGCCTGCAAGGAAGAAGGGGTCGCGGCGCTGTTTTGTTGCCCGGGCAACTACGGCGTGATCCATGCAATCGCCGAGCTGGGGATTCCGACCTACTCGGGGCGGCACGAAGGCTCAATGACCCATGCGGCGGACGCGTTCATCCGCGTAACCGGCGAAATCGCGGTGGCATCAGGGACCGAAGGGCCGGGGTTCACCGACATGATCTGCGGCATCGCCTGTGCGAACGCCGCGCGCACGCCGCTGCTGGTCGTCGCCAGCAACATGGCGCTGTTCCAGGAGGACACCGAAGCCGGCATCCAGCTCGCCTATCAGCAGCCCACGACCGATGGGATGAAGAAGTACGGCAAGCGGCTGATCACGCCCGGCCGCGTGCACGAGTACACCGCCTATGCGTTTCGCCAGCTGCGCAGCGGCGTGCCGCGGCCCGGTGCATCTCGACTTTCCGGCCGAGGTCGCCTCCGCCCGCTTCAAGGACGCCAGCGAGCTGACGTCACTACGTCGACAAGGCGCAAGTACCGCACCGAGAGCCGGCCCGCATCCGTCGCCGAAGGAGATCGACGCCGCGGTCGCGATGCTCAAGGCGGCCGAGCGGCCGATGATCGTGTCGAGCAACGGCGTCTTCTATCGCCGCGGCTGGGACGCACTGAAGCGGCTCGCCGAGAAGGCGCAGATTCCAGTCGTCGAATCGGGCGCGATGAAGGGCCAGTTTCCGGACGACTCACCCGCTCTCGCGCCAACGCGCGCCCACGGCGCTCGCCAGCGCGGACGTCGTCGTGCTCGTCGGTCAGCACTGCATGCCGACGATCGGCGAGTTCGCGTTCGGTCCCGACGCGCGCTACATCCGCATCGATCAAGTCGCACGAAGACATCGGCCGCAACCTGCCCGATCGATCTCGGCATCGTGAGCTGCGAGAAAGCCGCGCTCGAAGCGCTCGCCGATGCGATGCCGCAGATGACGCGCGCGGCATGGGTCGCCGAGATCGCGGCCGCGCGCCAGCAAGTTCGAGGCGCAGAACGACGAGTACTACAAGATCGGCGCTCGAGCTACACCGACGCAGTTCACCCCGCGGTCATCGCGCAAGGAGCTCGCCGACTTCCTGTATCGCGGCAGCGATCGCCAAGGAAGCGGTCACGGTCGCGTCGGGCGGCTACGGCATCGCGCGCTACACGCGCCGCTGGCTGCGCGGCTATCGGCCCGGACAGATCATGAACGGCGCGTACCAGTACGGCGCGATCGGTCCCGACGTCGGCTACGCCGTGGGCGTGGCCGCCGCCGTGCAGCAGGGCGTCGGCCCGCAGGCCGCGTACAAGGGCACGCCGGTCGTGTGCATCACCGGCGACGCGGGCTTCGGCTACACCGCGATGGAGATGGAGACGCTCAGCAAGTACCGCCTGCCGGTGATCGTGCATCGTCTACAACAACAACGCGTGGGGCACCTGGACGACGGCGCGCGAGCCGAAAGCGCTGCCGCTGCATCTTTTCCAGGAGAACGTGCGCTACGACAAGGTGGGCGAGGCGCTCGGCGCGCACGGCGAGTACGTGACGACGCCGGGCGGAGTTCCGGCCCGCGCTCGAGCGCGCGTGGCAGGTGGCGGTCACGGAACGCCGGCCGTCGGTGATCAACTGCCAGGGCAAGAAGGAGTTCTGGATTCGCGACCAGTATCCACCCGGGATGCTCGGCAAGATCGAGCCGGGGTGCATGTCGTACTACCACTGACGGGGATCGGGACTGGGCTTGAGGGATTACGGGTCAGGCATCCGGGGTCAGGGTACGAGACCACGGAACGCTAGCGATCGCGGAGTGCTAGGTTCGCACCGTGAGACCGTAGGCTGGAGACCGGTCAGTGGCGCTCAGCGCGACGGCGATCGGTTCGACACGGGCCGCTGCGCAACGGAGTTGCCGGATGTGGCGCGCGCCTCGCCGCTGCTGGCTGAAGTGCAGGACGTCGCGCGGCACGCGGACATCCGACGTCGACGGCGCGGTGCGCCGATGCGCGCGACGTCTGCGGTCGTGTGCGGGTCGCAGACGGGTACGGTTCAAGGTGTGCTCGTCCGATCTACGCTGCTGGCGCGCATCTCGTATCTGTGCTTCTGGCTGACGCGAATGCTTGGCCACTGTGCGAGAGCCAGGTGCGCGGCGTCCGTGGCGCAGCGCGCGTGGCTCACCGTCACGCCGACTCAGCACAGCGGCCTCGACGAATCCGGTCGCGTCGACGCCTGCGTCGATCGCGGCTGGGCGGCGGACTTACGTGCACCTCTGCGTGCGCTGCCACGGGCCGAGCGGCAAGGGCGACGGCGGCGGCGCCGGCGGCGGCGGACAGCCCGCGGATTTGACCGACGAGGTCTGGGATCACGGGTCGAGTGATGGCGAAATTTTCGTGGTCTTGCGGGATGGCACGTCGGTGGACATGGAGGGATACGGAGAGCGCGTCAGTGAGACGGACTTGTGGCACTTGGTGAACTACTTGAAAGGCTTGGGTGCGGCGCCCGCGACGCCAGCAGCCCGTGGTTGGATGCCGGCAGGCGTTTCATCACGGGCCGCGAAGTTGCGAGCCCCGTTTGGAGACCGTCGATTAACCAGTAGCAGGCCGAAGCCGTCGTTTGCGGTCTTGCGACGTGGTTCAGAAAGGGGCTGGAGATGCGTAGGTTGTTGTTGCGAACTCTCCTCGCACTGTCGTGCGTGGTCGGGCCGGTCGTCGCCGTCGGCGCAGACGAGCAGCATCTCCGGCGTGGTGCAAGATGAATCCGGGCGGCGCGTTGCCGGGCGTGACCGTCGAGGTCGTCGAGCCCGGCGCTCATCGAAAAGGTCCGCACCGCCGTCACCGACGGCGAAGGCCGCTACTCGATCGTCAGCCTGCGCCCGGGCATCTACACGGTGACCTTCACGCTGACCGGGCTTCGGCGTCGTGAAGTCCGCGAAGGCATCGAGCTCACGTCGGACTTCACGGCCAACGTGAATGCCGACATGAAGGTCGGCACGCTCGAGGAATCCATCACGGTGACTGGCGAGTCGCCGATCGTCGACACCCAGGCCATCACGCAGCGCCACGTGATGACCCGCGATGTGCTCGACGCGCTGCCGACGGGCCGCAACATCCAGGCCGTCGGCATCATGATCCCGGCACGGCGCTCGCGGTCGGCGGCGGCGGCGCGCTGTCGCGCGACGTCGGCGGATCCGGCGGCTGCAGCAGTCGCCGCTGCAGTATCGCGGCTCGGGCGACACGGTGCAGACGATCGAGGGGCTGCGCCTCAACAACCTGTGCGCGCAGGGCGCCTACAGCGGCGTCTACTGGAACGACGCGAGCTTCGAGGAACTCAGCTACGTCACCGGCGCCGACTCTGCCGAGATGGGCCAGGGCGGCATGCGCGTCAACATGGTCCCGCGTGACGGCGGCAACCAGTTCCGCGGCCAGATCTTCGGCAACTACGCCGGCGAGTGCGTTGGCGTCCGACAACTGCGGCTCGGCCGGGTTCGTCAACGGCGCTCAGCCTTGCGACCGCTCGAACCTGACGGGCAGCACGACGTTCAACCCGAACAACACGCTGACCAACGTCAGACGACGTCCAGAAGATCTGGGACGTCAACCCGTCGATCGGCGGCCCGCATCAAGCGCGACAAGCTCTGGTTCCACTACACGTTCCGGCACTGGGGCGTCGAGAAGACCAAGGCCGACAGCTACGCCGACCTCGAACCCCTCGCAGTTCGTCTACGAACCCGACACGAGCAGCCGGGCATCGACGACGGCCACATCGTCAGCAATGCCGTGCGCGTCTCGTGGGCGGTCAGCGGCAAGGACAAGATCTCGGTGTACCACGACAACCAGCGGAAGTATCGCGACCACTGGGGCATCGCGGCGACGCATTCCGCCCGAGGCGGCGGCAATCCAGGTGACGCCGACCAGCTTCGTCAACGTCACGAAGTGGACGCGCACGCACACCAACCGCTTGCTGCTCGAAGCTGGCTTCGGCATCTACAACCAGGAGTACACCGAGCTCTATCAGCCGAGCGTCACTGGCCTCGAGGACAAGGTGTGGGACCTCGAGGCGATTCGCAATTCGACGCGTCTACAACGTGATCGACCAGTCGAACAACCGGCAGGCCAATGCCTGGCCGAACCCGGCGGATCACTTCTCGGTGCTGCGAACCTTCATGGGCGCCGCGTCCTACGTCACCGGTTCGCACAACTTCCGGTTCGGCGCGACGTTCACCAACGGCGACTGGCGGCTGATCGAAGCGTGGACCGGCGACGTGCAGCCGATCACCTACAACGCCGGCGCGCCGGTGTCGGTCACGCTGCGTCTGCCGATGGACGCGCGCAACGGCATCAAGCGCGACCTCGGCCTGTTCGTGCAGGATCGCTGGTCGATGGGCCGCATCACGCTGGAATCTGGGCCTGCGCTACGACCAGTTCATCGGCGAAACACGCGAGAGCGAGGTGCTGCCGAACCGCTTCATCTTCTCGGACATCGCCAACGGCGTGTCCTACGGCGAGTGCGCGGACGGCAAGGCCGGGCGCGGCTGCTGCCGGCGAGGTGCAGAACTGGAAGGACATCTCGCCGCGCGTCGGCTTTGCGATGGACGTCTTCGGCAACGGCCGCACAGCGCTCAAGGCGAGCGTCGCGCGCTACGTCGCCGGCCAGCAGGTCGCGGTCGCCGAGAGGTCAACCCGGTCGAAGCGCTCAGCCGCACCGACTCGCGGCCGTGGACCGATCGTCGACGGCAACGGTCTGCCGCTCGACGCCAACGGCAACATCCAGTTCAACGAGCTGGCGACACTCGACGTCAACGCCGACCTTCGGCCGCAACGTCTCGACGACGCGCGTACGATCCCGAGGTGCTGAACGGCTGGGGCAAGCGCGGCTACAACCTCGAATACACCGTCGCGGCGCAGCATCAGCTCGCCGATCGCGTCTCGGTGAACGGTGGCTACTACCGCCGCGAATTCGGTAACCAGACGTTCACCGATGACCTGCGGTACGACGCCAGCAGCTACGACTACTTCTGCATCAACGCGCCGGCCGATCCCGATCTGCCCCGGCGGCGGCGGCTATCAGGTGTGCGGCGTCCAGGATCTGAAGCCGCGGTGTTTGCGCTCAACCTGCCGGCCAACAGCCTGATCCGGTTCTCGGACGACTTCGGCGGCGAGACGAACATGTATCAGGGCTTCGACATCAACCTCGAAGGCCGGTTCCGCAACGGCGCGTTCCTGAAAGGCGGCATCGCGCGCGACGTCGCGCACCTTCGACAACTGCAATCTGCTCGCAGCGGGTCTCGGAAGCCACGACGGTCGGCGTTGACATCCGCTCAGGGCACCGAGATCTACCGCGACGGCACCAACGTTGTCATCGCGAGTATCCGTATCCGGCCCGACGGAAGCTCTCCGGCAACTATCCGTTGCCGTGGGGTATCACGCTGGCCGGCACGTATCAGTACAGCCGCGGTGTCCAGACTGGTGGCGCTGGCCCGAGCATCCTGGCCAGCTGCGCCCTGAGCAACGCGCTGGTCGACTCCGATCGGGGCGCGTGCGTGGACCGGCGCGGCATCGCGAACCGTCGCGTTGATTCGTGAAGGCCTCGAGTACGGCGAGCACAATCTCAGCCAGCTCGATATGCGACTGGGCAAGCGCTTCGACGTCGGTCGCGCCCGTCTGCGCCTGGACTTCGATCTCTACAACGTCTTCAACAGCAGCTGGCCCTACACTGTGAGCACGACCTACTCGGCGACGGCAGCGGAGCCAGTGGCTGCGTCCGACCAACGTGCTGCAGCACCGCTTCTTCAAGTTCGGCGGTCAGTTGTCGTTCTAGGTCGACGGGTAGCGGCAGGTCACGGACGCGGTTCAGTCGAGTAGCGGCAGGTGGGCGGGCGTGCTCTGGTGCACCCGCCCTTCTTGTCGTCGCTTGCCGCTCACTCGTTGCCTTCTGTGTCGTCCTGCTCGCGCCGGCCGCCGCTCAGCACGCCGCGCATCGACTGCCGCCCGATTCCGCTCGAGATCCTCGAACGGCCGGTCGCCCTGCGAACCGGCATCGGGCGGCGCGCACGACGACGCCTCAACGTCATCGAAGGAGGCGCAGACGTTCTACGACCAGGGGCTGGCCTACCTGCACTGCGTACGTCTGGATCGAAGCGGCGCGATCGTTTCAACGCCGCGCTGAAGCTCGATCCCAAGCTGGCGCTGGCCCACGTCGGGCCTGAGCGTCGCCTACGTCGAGCTGAATCGGCCCGGCGAGGCGCGGAAGGCGATCGACGCCGCGCGGGCGACTCGCGGCGTCGGCTTCCTGATCACGACCGCCGTCACGTCGACGCGCGCGCGCTGCAGATGCGAGCCGAGGACGCGCCCGGGCGATGCGGCACGACTCGATGCGTACCGCCAGGCGCTCGATGCCGCGATCGCGGCATTTCCAAAGGACGTCGAGCTTCTGTTGCTGCGCGGCATCGCGGAGTCGCCCGATCCGGCGGATCGCGGGCAGGGCAGCACCGCCGCGGCGATGCCCTACTACGAGCAGGCGCTCGCGCTCGTCGCCCGGACACTGTCGCCGCGCACCACTACCTGACGCACGCGTACGAAAACACCGGTCGCGTTGCACAGGCACTGCCGCACGCCGCGACGTTTGCGAAAGCCGCGGCCGGCGGTCCCGCACGCGCGACATATGCACGGGCACAGCCTGCGCCGCTCCGGGCGCGTGTTCGAAGCGATCGCCGAATTCGAAGCGGCCGACCGGCTGCACCGCGAGTACGCGAAGCGCGGAGAAGGTGCCGCTCGAATGCGGACTGGCATGTCGAGCACAACCTCGGCCTGCTCGGCGACGTCGCTGTCAGTACGCCGGTCAGGTGAAGCGCGCCGAGACCCTGCTGAAGTCCGCATTCGCGCTGCCGACCAACCTGCTCGTGCAGGCCTACAACAAGCGCGAGTGGCCGATGTTCCTGCGCGCGCGCGGACGCTACGCGGAGGCGGAAGCGGCCGCGCAAGACGCTGATGGCGGATCCGAATCCGGTGATTCAGGCCACGGGCCACATCGAGGCCGGCTTCGTGATGCTGGCGCAGAACGCGATGGGCCGACGCCGCCAGCGCCGTCCAACGCCGCGCTGCGGCTGTTGCGCACGGCGCCCGGCGGTGGGATCGCCGCCAACGCGCTGCTCGCGCTCCAGGGCGAGTTCAACCTGCGGACCGCCGATCGCACCAAAGGTCGCGACGACGCTCGAGGAAGCCGTTCGTCGAATGCGCGCCGCGCCCGGGCCCGATGCCTGGGCCAGGCGCTCTTCACGATCGAGGCCATCGCTCGCGCGGCGCGGACCGTCGGCGACTGGGAGCTCGCCGGGCAAATGGCGAAGCAGATGATCGACCACGACCCGTCGTACGCTGGCTCGCACTACGCGCGTGGGCTAGCCGCCGAGCACGACGATGACGCCGGTACGGCGAAGGCGGAGTTCGCGCTGGCGGCCAAGCTGCTGGGCGAAGGCCGATCCGGACCTGCCGGAGCTGGTGGAAGCAAGGAGGAAGATGAAATGAATACGCAGTCAGTTGCCAGTTGCCAGTTCAAAGGCGCCGGGTCAATCCGTGGCGCTCTCTCACTGACTTGTCGCTGCGTTGACGCTGGCATACGGTCGTGCCGGCTTCAGCCGGGCCGTCGCGCAAACGCTGCCGACGGGCTTCCATCACGTCCACCTGAACTCGACGGACCCGGCGGCTGCGATCGCCTGGTATCAGCAAGACGTTTCCGGTGACGTCGCGCGCGACTGTCGCGGGCTTCGACGGCATCGCCACCGAGAAGATCCACCTGCTGTTCGACCGGGCCAACAAGCCGCCGATCGAGCGCCCTGGATTCGCCCATCTGGCACTTCGGCTGGGGGAGCCCGGACATGCCGGCGGACTTCGCGATGCATCAGAGCCAACGGCGTGCAAGTTCGCAACGCCACTCAGCAAGCTGCCGCAAGGGACCGTGTTTCGCATACATGAAGGCGCCCGATGGGGGCATGGTCGAGATCAATTCGGCGCAGAGCCGGGCGTTCGTTCACGTGCACCTGTATAGCGAGCACCCGCTCTGCACGGCCGACTGGTACGTCATCCACTTCGGCGCCACCCGCGGGCGGCCGCGCGGGAGGGTCCATGCGAGGTCCCGTACGGCGCGCCGAGCGAGCCGCTGGCCGTCATCCGCTCGCCGGCGGCGACCGTGCGTTTTGACGACATCAGCCTCATAATCTATCCACGCCAGCGGCCCGGGCCGCTGGTTTCTTCTGCCGGGCACGTCGTCGATCACCTCGCCCTGTCGGTGTCGATCTTCCAGGCGACCGTCACGCGGCTGGAGGCCGCGGGCGTGCAGGTTCTTCGCGGCGTTCACATGTCTTGGCAGCGGACGGCGGGCAAGGCAGCGTTGATAGAAGGTCCAGACTCGATTGTCATTGAACTCGTGGAGCGGCCATGACCAGACGCTTTTCTCTTCGTTGCGTCGTAGTGGGAATGCTGACAGCGGCACCGCTGCTGGCGGTGACCTCAGCGCAGGCCAAGATCGATGTCACTGGTGAGTGGGCGTTTGACGTCCAGACGGAAGCGGTGGCGGCTCTCCGACGTTCGTGTTCAAGCAGAGCTGGCGACAAGCTGACTGGCAAATACAAGGGCGCCTTCGGCGAGGCGGATCTCACTGGCACAGTCACCGGCAAGGCGCATCAAGTTCTCGATCAACGTCGATGCGCAAGGGACGGCGGTGACGATCGTCTACGATGGCGAAGTCGAGAGCAACACCGCGATCAAGGGCAAGCTGGATCTCGGCGGCATGGCGGAGCGGCACCTTCACCGGAAAGCGAACCAAGTGATGACCCGGACTCGGTCGCTAGGATTGCTCGGCTCGGCGCTGACGCTCTCAGCAATCGTACTGAGTGCTGCCATCGGGGCTGCTGAGGGACCGGGCGGAACAGCTGAGGGATCGGGCTTTGGCCAGGCCCAACCCGCTCAAGCTCCCGATGGCGCCCGCATCTACAAGGAACGGTGCGCCACGTGTCACGACGCGCCCGACGTCACGACGCGGTCACCGGGGCGCGAGCAGTTGCGCGTCCGCTCCGTCGCACAGATCATCGCGTCGCTGGATCCTGGCGGCGTCATGGCCGCCCAGGGCCAGCCACTCTCCCCGACGGACAAACAAGCGGTTGCGGCGTACATCTCAGGTGCGACGAGTGCGACAGGTGCGACGGGTGCGGCAAGCCCCGCGGGTGTTCTGATGGCACCCGCCGCACCACTGGGCGCGGCTGCGGTCGATCCCTCGGTCGGCGCCTGCGCGCCGTCGATGATCAACTCGTCGCTGCCGAGCCTGACCTCGCAGCCGATGTGGAACGGTTGGGGCAACGACCTCGCGAACACCCGATTTCAGCCAACCACTGCTGCCGGGTTGACGGTCAGCGACGTGCCGAAGCTCACGTTGAAATGGGCATTCGGCTTCGCGGGGACGAGCGCGTCCTCGGGACAGCCGACCATCGCTGGCGGGCGCGTGTTCGTCGGGAATACCAAACGGATTCGTATATTCGCTCGACGCCAACACCGGATGCACCTATTGGTCCTTCAAGGCCGACGGGGGCGTGCGCACGGCGGTCAGCGTCGCCGCTATCGCGGATGGCAAGCACGTCGCGATGTTCGGTGACATTCGTGCCAATGTCTATGGCCTCGACGCGCAGACCGGCGCACAGATCTGGAAGTTCAAGGCCGACGACCATCAGTTCGCACGAATTACCGGCGCGCCGACTTATGCCAACGGACGCCTCTACGTGCCGGTCTCGTCGATCGAGGAGGTTGCAGGAGCGCGCCCCAACTATCCATGCTGCACGTTTCGAGGCAGCGTCATCGCGCTCGACGCGGCGACGGGGAAGCAGTTCTGGAAAAGCTACATGATTCCGGAGCCGCCCAAGGTCGTGGGCAAGAATTCTGCTGGCACCGACCAATGGCGAAGCGCCGGTGTCGCGGTTTGGACGTCGCCGACCATCGACGTTGCCAAGAACATGATTTACGTCGCTACCGGCAACGCCTATACGAGTCCGGCGGCGCCGACCAGCGATGCGGTGGTCGCGCTCAGCATGACGGACGGCTCGATTCAGTGGTCGCAGCAGGTCACGCCGGGCGACGTCTACGTGATTGGCTGCAAACCCGGAGTCGAAAACTGTCCAGACGAAGTGGGACCCGACTTCGATTTCGGCAATTCACCGATCCTTCGCACGTTGCCCGGCGGACGACGAATCATCACGTTGGGACAAAAGTCGGGCGTGGTGTACGGCATCGATCCGGACGACAAGGGCAAGATTCTGTGGCAGGTTCGAGTCGGCAAGGGAGGCGAGTTGGGCGGTGTCGAGTGGGGCTCCGCAGCCGATGAGCAGAACATCTACGTCCCTGTGTCGGATGTGCTGCGGCCACCCGCGGAGGCCGGCGGCCTGCACGCGGTGCGTCTCGCGACCGGTGAGATTGCCTGGAGCGCCCCGGCGCCAGCGCTGACTTGCAAAGGCGGGCCGGGATGCACAGGAGCACAGTCCGCGCCGGTGAGCGTGATCCCCGGGGCCGTATTTTCGGGCTCGGTGGATGGTCACATTCCGGGCGTACTCGACGACCGACGGAAAGATCATCTGGGATTTCGACACCATGCGCGAGTTCCAGACCGTCAATGGCGTGAAGGCACAGGGAGGATCGCTGGACGCGGCAGGGCCGGTAATTGCCGGCGGCTTGCTCCTGACCAATTCCGGCTACGGCCAGTGGCGGGGCAAACCAGGGAATGTGTTGCTGGCTTTTGGGGTGAAGTAGTCGGTAGGGCAGGCAGGGCACAGGGCTCAGGGTGGGCACAGGGCCCTATGCCCTTCCGTATGCCCTTCCCTGTGCCCTGTGCCCTGCGCCCTACGAAAGATTAGCCGCCTGCCCCAACGCCTCGTACATCATCAGCACCAGGACGGCGCCCAGCCAAATCATGGCGTACATGGTGGGTTTAACCGTCGGGATCCGGTGTCGAAGCACTGGCCAAGAAATGGCGCCGTACAAATACAGGGCGATGGCCGGAGGCCACGGAGCTGGCATCCCCACGAGGCGTAGAAGAACGGCGGTCATGATCGCGACAATGGCGGCTATGAAATAAGTTGGGTGATGTTCGGTCATTCGTAATGCATATCGGTCGGCGCGCAGCTCGGCTATATCTTTCCATCCTACCGTAAACCTTGCTCCCGACGACCCCGTCTATATCCGGTGTTGGCGAGGTCACCGATGATGCCCAGAGTTGCCCCTGTTTGCGCCCTGCTGTATGCCCTCGTTCTGGCCGCCCCGGCAGCGGCCCAACGGGATCGCGATCGAGACCGGGATCGGGACCGGGATCAGGGCCGCGGCCCGCGCGAGACCGAGACCATTGACCGTACCCTGTCGTTGCAGCCGGGCGGCACGGTTCGCCTGAAGACCTTCTCCGGACGCGTCAACATCACTGGCGGCAGTGGCAACCAGGTCGTGATCAAAGCCGTACGTCGCGCGACTCGAGAGCGGCTCGACGAGATCAAGCTCGAGATCACCCAGAACGGCAACGTCATCGACATCGACGCCAACCATCGCCAGGTCGAGCGTCGTAACGAGAACGTGGTTGAAACGGATTTCGACATTCAGGTCCCCTCGCAGGTCGGGTTGGATCTGCGAACATTCAGCGCGCCTGTCACGGTCGCGACCGTGACCGGAGATCTCGAGGTAGAAGGGTTCTCTGGTGAAGTCCGACTCACCGGCGTGTCCGGGCCGCTTCGCGTCAAGACCTTCAGCGGTGGTGTCGATGTCGCGGCAGCCGACTGGCGCGACGGCGACAATCTGACGGTCAACACGTTCAGCGGCGACGTGACGCTCCGCCTGCCCGCCAGCGCACGCGGCGATCTGCAGTTCGATAGCTTCAGCGGCAGTTTCAACAGCGACCTGCCGGTCACGCTCTCATCGTCCAGCAAACGGAATTTCCGCGGATCGCTGAATGGCGGCGGCGGCTCGGATCTGAGGCTGACGACGTTCAGTGGAGATGTGACGATTCGACGATAACGTACAAGCGTCAGAGGCTCAGAGACACGGAGAATCCATTGGTTAGAGAAGAGTGAAGGCCATTTCTCTGTGCCTCTGTGTCTCTGAGGCGCGTACGTGAAGTATTCTTTCGGCGTTTGATTGCGCGCCTCCTCGCCAAGGCCGGTCTCGTCACCCCCGAACAGCGCGCATGGGCCTGGTACGACTGGGCCAATTCCGCCTACTTCACCACTATCGTCACGGCGGTGTTTCCATCGTTCTTTGCCACCTATGCTGCGGCTGGCATCGAGCCGGCACAGGCGACGGCACGGTTCGGCGCGATAACGACGGCCTCGGTGGCGCTCATTGCGGTTGTCTCGCCAATCCTCGGCGCGATTGCCGACTTCAGTGGCATTCGCAAGCGCCTGCTTGCCGTGTTCATGCTGATCGGCGCGTCGTCCGCGGCCGCGCTGGTGCTGGTCGGGCAGGGCGACTGGAGGCTGGCGTCGCTGCTGTTCGTGGTCGGCAATCTCGGTGTGTCAGGCATCGACCGTCTTTTACGACTCCCTGCTCCCTCACGTTGCGCGGCCCGACGAGACGGACCGCGTGTCGTCGGCTGGCTATGCCATCGGCTATTTCGGTGGCGGCCTCCTGCTGCTGATCAACCTGGCGTGGATTCTCAGTCCGGCGACGTTCGGCTTCGCCGACACGGTCGCGGCCACGAAGGCGTCGTTCGTCAGCGTCGCCGTGTGGTGGTTGGTGTTCTCCATCCCGTTGATGCGCACGGTACCGGAGCCGCCGATTCAGCTCGAAGCCGGGGAGCAGCGCGGCGCGTCCGTGCTCATCGCCGCATTCGGACGGCTGGGGCGGACATTCCGCGAGATTCGCAAATACCGCAACGCCTTCACCCTGTTCATCGCGATGCTGCTCTATCAGGACGGCATCCAGACGATCATTCGGATGGCCTCGGTCTTTGGCGCGGAGATGGGGATCGACATCAACGCACAGATTGCGGCGTTCGTGATGGTGCAGTGGCTGGGGATCCCGTTCTCATTTTTGTTCGGCGGCCTCGGAGCGCGCATCGGGACCAAGCGCGCGCTCTTCATCGCGCTGGCGGTTTACACACTCACCGCGATCATGGGGTATTCGTGAGGACCGTCACGCACTTCTTCATCCTTGCTGGTTTGGTGGCGACGGTGCAGGGTGGGAGTCAGGCCCTCAGTCGAGCGTTGTTCGCGCGACTGATTCCGGCAAGAAAGGCGTCCGAGTTTTTTGGCTTCTATGCCGTGGCCGAGCGATTCGCGACGGTGCTCGGGCCGCTGGTCTTCACGGTGAGCGTGGCACTGACCGGCTCGAGCCGCATTGCGATTCTTTTCATCATCGTGTTCTTCGTCGCAGGCGCCGCACTGCTGTCGCTGGTCGATGAGGAAGAAGGGATGCGAGCCGCCAGGGAGTCGTGAGGCACATGTCCTCGGTGTTCACGCAAGACGCTTGCTCGATCGAAGCGTGGCCAACCCCAGTATCGCAAGGCCCCACGCCAACAGGGCAAGCGCCTGCGGCCAGAACGTCTCGAGCCCGACACCTTTGAGGAAAATCCCGCGCAGAATCACCAGAAAGTAGCGCAGCGGGATCAGGTAGGTGATCGGCTGAATCCATCCGGGCATGTTTTCAATCGGAAAAATGAATCCAGAGAGGTAGATCATCGGCGTCAGGAAAAAGAACGTCGTCGTCATCATCGCCTGCTGCTGGGTCGCGGAGATCGTCGACACGAAGAGGCCCAGACCGAGCGTCGTGAGCAGGTACACCAGGCTCATGACGAACAGCAGACCGAAGCTGCCCCGCATCGGCACCTCGAACCAGTAGATCGCGACCACGAGCACGAGGACGACGTCGATCATGCCGATGAACGCGTACGGCAGGAGCTTGCCCGCGATGAGCTCCCAGCGCGCCAGCGGCGTCACGTTCAACTGCTCGAGCGTGCCGAGCTCCTTCTCACGCACGATCGCCATCGCCGACAGGTTCGTCGTGATCACCAGCAGCAGGAGCGCGACGATACCTGGAATCATGAAATCGCGGCTTTCGAGATCGGGATTGAACCACACGCGGATGTCCGCGCTGACCAGGGGCTCTGGCGTCTGTCCTCCGATGCGATCCGCAATCAGCTCCTCCGAGTAACCGGCAAGGAGCACGCGTGCGTAGCCGAGTGCCACGTTCGTGGAGTTCGAGTCGGTACCATCGGCGACGATCTGGATGGTCGGCGTCTCACCGCGCGCAACCATGCCCCCATAGTCCGCTGGGATGCTGAGCGCCATCCATGCATCCCCGCGCTCCAGCCATGCATCGATCTCGGTGGTCGAGCCGACAACATCGACGATGGTGAAGTTGTCCGACGCGTCGAACCGCGACCTGAGCTCGCGACTGGCGGTTGAGCGATCGGCGTCGACAACCAGGAGCGGCACGTCCTTGACGTCGGTCGTCGCCGCGTACCCCAGAACCGTGAGTTGAAGGATGGGCGCGACGATGACAATGCCAAAAAGGCGCGGATCCTGCCGCAGCTCCAGCAATTCCTTGCGCATGAGATGCAGGACTCGTCTCACGGATCACGCCCAATCCCGGCCGAGCCGGATCGATGCCAGCGTCAACATGGCCGCAGCAAAGATCCCGAGTGCGGCCAGGGCGACCCAGAATGCCGCAATATCGGCACCCTTGAGCACGATGGCGCGCAGAGCGACCAGAAAATAGCGCGCAGGAATCGCGTAGGTGATGATCTGAACGGCCTGCGGCATGCTCGAAATCGGAAAGATGAACCCGGACAGGATGAAGGTCGGCAGAAACGAGGACAGCAGCGCCAACTGGAACGCCACCTGCTGAGTCGGCGCCACGCTGGAGATGAGAAGACCCTGCGCCTGAGCGCCGACGAGAAACAAGCCAATCGCCCCGCACAAAACCAACCAGGACCCTCGCATCGGCAACTCGAAAAGCCACATCGCGACCAGGATGATCAGAAGCGCGGAAGCAAACGACAGCACGAGATAGGGAATCGTCTTCCCGATCACGTAGGCCGCCGGGCTGACCGGAGACATCCTCACCTGCTCCATTGTCCCGCGCTCTTTTTCGCGAACGATCGAGAGTGCCGTTGAAATGACCGCCGTAATCATCGAGATATAGGCAATGAGCCCTGGCACAAGGAAGAGCGTGCTGCGCAGCTGCGGGTTGTACCAAACGCGAGGCTCCAGGTTGAGCGGTGGCGTCATCGTGACCACACGTTCCTGCTCTGACGACACCCCGGCGACAATTGACTGCGCGTACCCGACGACGGTCGTGGCGGTATTCGAATTGTCGCCATCGATGATTACCTGAACGCTGACCGGCCGCCGCTCGATGATGTGACGGCCGTACCCGGATGGGATGATGAGCGCCGCGCGGGCATCGTTGCGATCGATGATCCGCTCGAGCTCACGGTCCGACATCAGGTCGGCTGCGAGATCGAAGTAGCCCGAGTTGATGAACGCCGATACCAGCTCGCGGCTCTGGGGCGTGCGGTCGCGATCATCCACGGCGAGCCGGATATTCCTGATGTCAAAGTTGAGGGCATAGCCGTAGAGCAGCAGGAATAGCGCCGGGACGAACAGCAGGATGGTGAGCGTCCGCCGGTCCCGGCTGATCTGTCGAACCTCTTTGATTGCTACGGCCAGGGTCTTTCTCACGCGCGCGCCTCCGACATTTCTTCGACGACGTCGAGGAACACGTCCTCGAGCGAGGGCGCCACTCGTGTCGCGGAGGTCACCGTCTGGCCATTGCGGGCCAGCGCCTGTTTGAGTGAGTCAAGGTCGGTCACGCCCGAGCGGAGCACCGCGTGGACCGCGGTACCGAAGAGGCTGGTTTTCTCGACCTCGGGAAGGTGTTCCAGGGCCGTTGAGGCGGTGACGGGGTCGCTCGCATGGACCTCGATAATCGGACGATCGGCAAATCGATCCTTGAGTGTCGATGCCGTGCCCAGAGCGGCCAGCTTGCCCGCATGAATGATCGCGATTCGATGGCAGTGCTCGGCCTCGTCCAGATAGTGGGTTGTCACAAGCACCGTCACACCCTGTCGAGACAGCTCACCAATCAGATCCCAGAACCGTCGGCGCGAGAGCGGATCGACGCCGCCGGTGGGTTCGTCGAGAAACACGATCGGCGGCTGATGCAGCACCGCACAGCCAAGGGCCAACCGCTGTCGCCAGCCTCCGGCGAGGTCGCTCGTCTTGGTGTCTTCGCGCCCTTCAAGCCCGGCCATCTCGAGCACAAACTGTCGTCTGGCTTCGAACGCCGATCCCCGCAGTCCGTAGATCCCGCCGAAGAACTCGATGTTCTGATCGACCGTGAGTTGCTCGTAGAGCGAGAAGCGTTGCGACATGTAACCAATGCGACGCTTCACCGCTTCCGGATCGCGCGCGACGTCGATGCCACCAACCATCGCCGACCCCGAGGTCGGGCGGAGCAGGCCACACAACATGCGGATGGTGGTCGACTTGCCCGCGCCGTTGGCGCCCAGGAACCCGAAAACCTCACCAGGCTGCACATCGAACGACAGCCGGTCAACCGCCTTGAAGGCGCCAAACGTGCGCGTCAGGTCCCTGACCTCGATCGCCGCCATCTCATCTCCCCAACGCGCGATCCAGTCGGGCCTCTGCGAGCCTGATTGCCGCAAGCGCGCGCGTGCGATCCAACTCCGCCTGAAGCAGAGCGAGCTGTGCGTCGAGCACTTCGGTACTGGTCGCAACACCGACGGTGTAGCGCTCCGCGACCACCCGTCTGGCCTCTGCCGCGCTGCGGACACCGTCGCCTGCTGCAATCACCGCTGCGCGCGCAGAGTCGAGATCGAGCGAACGCTGGCGGATCTCGAGTGCGAACAGTGAATCGAGCTCCTCCAGCCGCGCCCGGGCAGCGGTCGCGGCGGCTTCGGCTTCCAGAACTTCTGCGGCAGTGCGGCCGCCGTCCCACAGAGTCCAGTTGGCGCTGACACCGAGCTCCCAGGACTCCTGCCAGATGTCGGTGCGCGGAAAGATGCTCGGGTTGGGTTTGGCATAATCCACCGCGCCGATCACCGAAACCGTCGGGCGGCGTCCGGCCTCTGCAGCCCGGCGTCGTTCGTCGGCGGCGATGATGCGATCGGCCTGTGCCTGCCGCTCGGCTCGCGGCGAAGCTTGGGCTGAAGCAATGACGCCTGGTGGTTGTGGAGCTTCGAGGGGCTCCGCAATTTCGATCTCGCCGGTGATTCCGGTGAGGCGACGCAAGTCTTCCATCGCACTGCTTCGAAGATTGCGCGCCTCAATCTGTTGCACTTGTTGCCTCGAGCGCTGGGCTTCGGCGCTCGAGACTTCGTTCGGTGGGATCAAGCCATTGTCGAATCGCACGCGCACATCGCGCACGTCGGCATCAGCCCGACTAACCGCCTCGTCCAGGACGCGCTGCGACTCGTGGGCGGTCGCCAGCGCCCAATACGCTCGAACGACTTCGAGACGAAGGTCGGCGCGTGTGGCCTGCACGTCGGAGCCCACTGCCCGAGCCTCTGCTTCGGCGGCGCGCTGCAACGCATCGGTTCGGCCGCCGGTATAGATGGGCCACTGCATCGCAACACGCGAGAACAGATTGTCGGGGACATCTGGGTAAATGACCTGCAGGACTCCGGGGGGTTGCGGCACACTAAATTCTTCAACGTGATTGGTGCGTGTGTATCCGCCACTCAGGCTGACGGTTGGCCGGTCGGCGGATTCGCGCACCCGGACCGTGGCCCGCGCGCCAGCCTCCCGGGCGATCGCCTCGGCCAGGCGATGACTGGTTGCCATCGCGCGATCGATGGCTTCGCCAAGCGTCAGTCGAATCGTTTGCGCATCGGCGGTCGCGACGGTCAGCAGCAGGAGAGTGGTCCAGAACAAGCGATTGCGTTTTCATCGTGTCTTCTCTGCTGCCGCAAGACGTGCGATATACACGTCTTCGAGCGACGGCATGATCTGGCGAACGCTGGTGGCGCCAATCTCTTGGGCGCGGACCCGAAACGCCTCGATGGCGGCGTCAGTGCCCGAATCGAGCCAAACGTGCAGGCGATCCCCGAACAGTTGCGATTCCACGCCGTCTCGAACGAGGGTCGCCTGAGCCGCGCGAGGATCGCGAACCACCACTTCGAGCAGAGTTCCGGGGAGGGAGGCACGCAACGCAGTCGGCTCGTCCAGGGCGAGGAGTCGTCCGCGATCCAGCAACGCCACTCGGCTGCAGCGCTCCGCCTCATCGAGATACGGCGTGGACATCAGGATCGTGATGCCGGTTGCGCGGAAGCGCGAGAGCAGTCGCCAGAACTCGCGACGCGAGACAGGGTCAACGCCGGTGGTCGGCTCGTCGAGCAGAATGATCTCGGGTTCGTGAACGAGGGTGCATGCAAGCGCGAGTTTCTGCTTCATTCCACCCGAGAGCCGATCGGCCAGCCGGGTCCGGAACTTCGTCAACTGGGTGATCTCCAGGAGCGCGTCGCGCTTCTGGATGTAGTCGTTGACCCCGTGAATCTCGGCGAAGAACGAGATGTTCTCGTCGATGCTCAAGTCTCCATAGAGGCTGAAGCGTTGCGAGAGATACCCAACTTTCGCCGTGATCGCCCGATGGTCCTTGACCGGATCCTGGCCGGCAACGTGAATCGAGCCGCTGTCGGCGTGCAGAAGCCCGCAGAGCAAGCGGATCGTCGTTGTCTTCCCCGCCCCATCTGGTCCGATGAGGCCAAACATCTCCCCCCGGGCGACGGTGAACGACAGCCCATTCACGGCAACGGTGTGCCCGTATCGCTTGGTGACTCGATCGAGCGAGAGTATGTTTGTCCACCGTTGGACTGTGGCCGTGGGCCGTGGACCGTGGACCGTGGCGTCATGGGAGCGCCTGCAGCGGAATCACAGCCTCGACCGGCATCCCTTGCTTGAGAATGCCGTCCTTGTTGTCCACCGACACGCGAACGCGATACACCAACTTCGATCGCTCTTCCGAGGTCTGAACGTTTCGCGGGGTGAACTCCGCCTTTGGCGAGATGTAACTCACCGTGCCGGTGAGTCCGCTTCCACCGGCATCCGTGAACACCGTTGCCTGTTGTCCAAGCTTGATGCGCGGCACGGTCGGTTCAGGCACGAAGACATCGGCCCAGACCGCGACCAAATCGCTGATGACGACGACTGGCGCGCGCGGCGCAATGACCTCGCCGACCTCGACGAGCTTCTCGGTGACGACGCCAGCGATCGGCGCCGCAAGGCTGGTGTCGGCCACCGCCTCCTGACTGGCCGCGACTTGGGCCGCCGCGGCTTCCACGCGTGCGCGTGCGGCTTCGATCTCCTGCGGTCGAGCACCTGCCTTGAGTCGCGCAACGCGTCGCCTCCGCCGCGCGCAGTTGGCTCTCGATCGCCCGCACACGCTCGCGTGCGACGTCGCGCCGTGTCGCCGCGTCGTCTCGCTGCTTGCGTGACCCGGCGTTGGCCCGGAGCAACGCGTCGAATCGCTGCAGGTCGGCTTCGGCGCCCTCGAGCTCGGCGCGCGCCGCGGCGAGCTCGTCGCGTACGGCCTGAGCCTGCGCATGCGCCTGGCTGATGTCCTCGCGTCGCGAGCCGGCCTGCAACAGGCGAAGCTGCGCCTCGGCCTGACTTTGATCGGCTTTGGCCCGCTGCACGGCGAGTTCGTGGTCGCGACCGTCCAGCCGGAGAATCAGGGCGCCGGCTTCGACGCGGTCACCTTCCTTCACCGTCAGCAAGACGATACGGCCGCCGACTTCGGGCGCAAGCCGAACGTCGGTCGCCTCGACGTGACCCGATGCCCGAATCTCGTTTTCAGGTGGCTTCTCCGTGCAGCCCACCACGGCGATGACGAACACGAGCAGAATCGCGGCGCGCATGTTTCAGTCCTTCTTGAGCATTCGCAGCGCGACATGCTGGATGTGTCGCGTCAGGTCGGCATGTGAAACCGGGACGAACATTGGTAAGTGGTCACGGCCAGGCACCGCCGCGGCACGCTCGCGAGCGGCGTTGAACAGGAGCGGCCCGAGGATGCTCATGTACGCGAGCACCGGGTGTACCGCGCGAAACACGCCGGTCTCCTGCCCCTCGGTCAGGATGCGGCCAAACGCCGTGAAAACCCCACGCATGAGCGCCAGCGTGTCGGGATCGAGATGCGGCGCGCCCTCCGAGATCTCACGCAGCATCATGGTTGGAAAGTACGGACGATCGTCGGTCAGGGCCACGAACTGCTCGATGAACCGGTGGATCTTCTCGTCTGCCGGCGCCTCGGCGTTCGCGATGGCCGTGACGCGCTCGCCAGCCTCGCGCAGCATGTCGCAGACGATGTGTCGATAGAGGGCGAGCTTGTCCTTGAAGTGGTAGTAGATCATCGCCTTGTTCACGCCGGCGGCGCGGGCGATGTCGTCGACGCCGACGCCGTCGAAGCCGCGATGCGAGAAGCTGCGGGCGGCGGCGTTGAGGACGGCGGTGCGGGTGGCGCTCGAATCGACGCCTTTGTGCGGACCGCCGCGGCGGCGGGCGCGGGGACGGGGGCGCGGGTTCGGCCGGGTCGGGCGGTCGTTCAACCGGCTCTTCATCGTTAACTAAATGGTTAGTTAACAAACGGCGTTTGTCAAGTCGATTGCCGCTATGCTGACCCGACCGAGGCTCCCGACCCACCCGCCTCACGAAGAGGAGGAGCCGATGAGCCGCCAGATCCCCGCGCTCGCGCTCGCCATCGCGACGGTGCTGACGTCCACCGCCATCGCGCAGCAACGTCCCGACTTTGCCGGCACCTGGTCCATGGACGTCAGCCGCAGCGATTCCTCCACCCATGAGGGATTTGTCGGCCCTGTCACATGGGTGATTCGCCAGTCACCACGACAACTGATCGTCGACATCAAACGCGGCCAGAAATCGATGACGCTCACCTACACGATCTACGACAAGCCGCCGGGCGCCGCGGCCGCTGGCGTACCGTCCTACATCGGATACTGGTCTGGCGACGCGCTGGTGACCGAAACGGCGCAGAACATTCAAGGGCAGACGGTGACGACGAAAGAAACGCGCACACTCCAGAACGACGGGCAGCAAATGCACGTCGAGCGGACGGTGCAAGTCGAGCATGGGTACACCTTGAGACGTGGGCAGAACTACAGCAGCGCCAAAGACGTGTTCATCAAGAGTGTTCCGTAGCACGTGCGGATCCTCTTAGCCGGTGGCTCCGGGTTTCTTGGGCGCGCCCTCCAATCCGCCCTGCCGAGGCACGGACATTCGGTCGGGGTGCTCACCCGAACCCCGCGACCTGGCGCCACCGATCAAATCGCCTGGACGCCCGACGGAACAGCGGGCGCCTGGGCGCAAGGCCTCGAAGGCGTTGACGCCCTCGTCAATCTGGCCGGCGAAGGGATTGCTGACCGTCGGTGGTCGAATGTCCGCAAGCAGGCCCTTCGCAGCAGCCGAATGCTGTCAACGCGTAGCATCGTGGCGGCTATCGGCCGCCTGTCGCGTCCACCCGCGGTCCTCGTGAATGCCTCCGCGGTTGGCTACTATGGCGGGCGCGGCGACGAGCTCATCACCGAGGCCTCGCCGCCGGGAACGGGTTTTCTTTCCGATCTGTGCGCGGAGTGGGAACGCGAAGCCGAACAGGCTTCTGCCCTGACGCGGGTGGCGCTCGTTCGTACCGGTCTCGTGCTGCACCCCGAAGGGGGCGCGCTGGGATCGCTGCTCCCACCGTTTCGCCTGGGAGTGGGCGGACGGCTCGGTTCAGGCGATCAGTTCATGCCCTGGATTCACCGCGCCGATTGGATTGCACTCCTCGAATGGATCATCACCACCGAGGCCGCACGCGGCGCCTTCAACGGCACCGCCCCGGCGCCTGTAACCAGCGCCCAATTCTCGCGCGCGCTTGGCCGAGGTACTCCATCGCCCGGCGATTCTTCCCGTGCCTGGGTTCGCGTTGCGGATGCTGATCGGAGAGTTTGCGGACTCGCTGTTGACGGGTCAGCGCGCCATCCCGGCGCGAGCCGAGGCGATGGGATTTCGATTTGCCTTCCGTGAAGTCGAAGAGGCGCTGCGAGACTTGCTGGCCTGAACGAAACCTCAAGAACGGAACGTAGCCACGAGGCACGAAGTCACGAAGACAAAACCTCTCGGTTACTTCGTAGTTGTTTCTTCGTGTTCTTCGTGTTCGTGGCATGGCCTACGTCACTACTTTCCTACAGCGATCAGTTCGTCATCACCACGCAAAAACAATCGCCCGCGCGCGATGGCTGGCGACGCCACGATGTGGGAGTTGAGCTTGTTGCGGGCCACGATGTCAGGCTTGCGTCCAGCGCGCAACACAACGACTTCTCCCGACTCGCTGGCGAGATACACCTTGCCGTCGCCTGCCACCGGGGACGCAGTGAAGACCCCGCCGACACGCTCGCGCCAGACCGACTGCCCCGTCGCCGGATCGAGCGCGCTGACGATGCCCATTTCGCTAGCCATGTAGAGCAGCCCGTCGAAATACACGAGCGACGAAACATAGGGGGCACCCGTCGGTGTTTTCCACACGACGTGGCTGTTGCTCACATCGCCACGGCCTCCGAGCCGAATCGCGAGATACGGGCTGCTGCGGTACCCGCGACTCATGTAGAGCACACCCTGATGGTGGACTGGCATCGGGATCGGAAATCGATTGTCTTCGAGGACTTGCCACTGCGGTTCGCCCGTAGCCGGGTCGAACCCTTCCACGCCGCGGCTCGAATTGAGGACCAGCGTCGAGCGCCCGTCGTGAGTCACGACCAACGGCGTGCTGTACGACTGCGCTCCGGGCTCGCGATCGCGCTTCCATCGCACCGCACCCGTGCGCTTGTCGAGGGCGACCAGATAAGAGCCGGTCTCGTGATAGCACGGGAAGATCGCCAGCTCCCCATGCATGGTCGCCGAGCTCGCATGCCCCCAGTTGATCTCGAAGGCGCCGTATTCCTTGCCAAGGTGCCTCGCCCATACCGGCTTGCCGGTCGCGGCATCGAGTGCGACGACCTGACCGGTGCCGAACCACCCGATCACGATCTGTCCGTCAGTCACGGGGCTGGGCGTGGACAGGTTGTGCTTGTCGTGAACAGCAATCAGTGGACCCTCGGCGGGGCTCTCGTGATGCCACGCCCGCCCGCCGTCGCTCCACCGATACGCGGTGACCGCAAACCTCACACCGGTTGCAGGCGCCGGCGAGGTTCCGCCGAGGTTCCGCTCACCGGCGCTGGCGCCATCGGCGCCCTGGACCAGTGATGGATGATTACCGGAGCGCCGAGTCCCCGTGCCGATCTGGGTTGTGACGAACACATGGGGACCGGCGATCACCGGTGTCGAGACGCCGGTCCCCGGCAGCTTGATGCGCCAGGCGACGCCGGTCGTCTCCGACCACTGTTCGGGTAAGCCCGATTCCAGGGTGACGCCCGTGCTCGTAGGCCCGCGCCATGTGGGCCAGTCATCGGCAAACGCGAGGATGCCGAGACACGGCACAATCACCCAGGTGCAGACGACGCGCTTCATGGACTCCTCCGACGTACAAGCCTCACACAGAACGCCAAAATATTGCCACGCAGGGCACGAAGACACGAAGTCAATAGATTCCGTGATTTTCCGCTTCGTGCCTTCGTGTTCTTCGTGCGCTGCGTTTATAACTCCGTGTTGATTGGAATGTCTACAGGATGTTCGGTGCGCCGGATCTGAAATCGGCGCCGAGGAGCTCAACCGAGTCGGCGCCCAACCACTTGTCAATGACGGTGGCGTAAACCGAACGGAAATCGGTTTCGAACTTCACGTCGGCCGCGTTGTTCTCGAGTGTGGGGTTGGCGGCGTCCTGTCGCAGGTCCGCTGCTGTGCCATAGATGCCGCCGCGCACGGTCCCGCCGAGCGCCATCATGATGCCGGCGGCACCGTGGTCGGTCCCAGCGCTGCCGTTCTCGCTGATGCGCCGGCCGAACTCGGAGAAGACGACCACAAGGGTCGAGCTCAGCAGACCCTGATTGCTCAAGTCCACATAGAAGGGCGCCAGGCTGTCGTTGACCGTGCCCATCAGGTTGACGTACGCGTCCCGGCGTTGGCACCCTGCCCCGAGTGGGTATCGAAGCCGCCAGTCTGCACCCAGAACACTTTGGTGCCGATCTGCTTGTTCATTGCGCCCGCGACGGCACGCAATGCCTGCGCGAGCCCGTTGTTCGGATACGTGACAGTCGGCTGATAGGCGGCCACCTTCGCCACTTGATCGAGTGTGCCCATCGCCGCTCGGGCAGTGGAGTTGACGAACGCCAGGTGCGGACGCCCGACCGGAACGTGCGAGGAGATCTTGATCGCCGCTGCGCGTTCGAGGACGGCTTCGTTGCCGCTGTTGGGGCTCGAAAAGCTGTACGTCGTTGGATTCGTGATAGCGGGCACGCTGACGCTGCGCGACAGCAAGGCACGCGGCGTCTCTCGCGTGGTGTTCCAGGCGGTCAAGGCATCGACGGGCGCCGGCAGCGTGTCGAGGTAGCGTCCCAACCACCCCGTGCCCTGCGAGTTCGTCGGATTGGCTGTACCCCAGATATCAAACCCTTGAAAGTGCGATCGGCTCGAGTTCTCGTAGCCCGTGCGCTGCACGATGGCCAGGCGGCCCTGGTCGAACATCGCCCGCAGGTCCGTCAAGCGAGGGTGCAATCCAAGCTCGATGCGCGAGGCATCCGTTCCAATCTGCAGCACGCTCCCAGCCGGAACGGCAAGCGTTGGCCGACGGCTGTAGTAGGCGCTATCGCGGTACGGCACCAGCGTGCTCAGGGCATCGTTGCCGCCACCGAGATACAAGACGACGAGGTTGCGACCGGGCGCGCCTTGCGCGAACGCGAGGTCGGTCAGGAATTGCGGCGCCGCAAAGCCGACGGTAAACGCCGAGACGCCGCCCTTGACGAACTGTCGACGTGTGAATCTCATGGCGCCCTCAGTTGAACTGATACTCGGACGAAGCCACGATCAGGCGTGCGATGCCGGCGCTCTTGTCCCTCAGTTGCACCTCGCTTCCGGTCCAGTTGCCGCCGCCACGCGCGTATTCGAGCAAGGCGTTGTAGACATCCTGCGTAATGGGCGCGTAGGTGTAGTGGTTCAAGAGATAGTCGAGGACCGTGTTCGGCGAGTTTCGATACGGGGTCAGCTCGCGCCCGAGATTGAACTTCTGGTTGCCCATCAACGTCGCGGCAAAATTCATCCGCGAAAGCATCGACCCGGTCGAAAACCACTCAGAGCCCAGCGCCCATCCGTTGACATCGGGTGGCTCGTAGAGCGACTGACCCATGTTGACGAGTGGTGTCATCGCCGCGTCAACGGACAAGCCGTTCCAGCCGGTTTCCTTGATCGATCGCACGACGAACTCGACCGGCCAGGAATAGCGGGCAAACTCCGACGTGAGAAACGCCTCGGTCGAGAAGAGCGTACGCAGCGTCGCCTTGATGTTGCCGTCGTTCTGCATGAACGCGTTCGCCGTCGCGCTGACGGCACGTTCGTCAGGAGCCGCGATCTCGCTCACGAAGTACCCGTAGAGTTTTCGCGCCAACCGGTGGGCCGTCGCCGGATGCCGCGTCAGCCCGGCGATCAGGTCGAGGCCGTCCTGCATGCCATCGGCCGCGGCCCGTGCCGGAATGGTTTTCCGGCCATCCGGATAAACCGCGAACGTGAACGTCTTCGGGTCGGGATCGTGCTGACCGGGGCCGAAAACGAACTCGTAGTACGCAGTCTCCGGCGTGGCCCGATCACCGATCTGGCGCAGGCCCCAACCGGTGAACACCCGCGCCGCCGCATAGACGTCCTGCTCGGTGTACTGACCGATACCGATGGTGAACAGCTCCATGATTTCGCGGCCGAAGTTTTCCTGCGGCCGGGCCCGCGTGTTGAGGCGCCCATCGAGCCAGACCAGCATCGCGGGGTCACGTGCGACCTCTACGAGCAATTCGCGGAAATTTCCCGTCGCAAGGTCACGGAACAGCTGATACTGCCCGCGCTGATTGCCGGCGACCTGGTCGGGACGGCCGGCCATCATCTTGGTGGCGATGACTGCGCCGTAGGTACCGTTGACTTTGCTGTAGGCGGTCGCGAAGTGGTTGTGCCAGAACAGCGCCATCTTCTCTTGAAGCGGGCGCTTGCTGTGCACCATGCGAAACAGCTCGCGCTGGCGCGCGTCGTTGATCACCGTATTCGGTGCGAATTGACCTCGGGTCGTCACGGCGACGTACTCGGGCTTGCCGATGTGGTCGTCGACGTCGTTGGGTTCCTGTTCGTAGTTCAGAAACGAATCGATGACGCCGCCGATCGGGCGGCCGGCATGACGACCAACCTCGTTGGGATCCGCACCAAAGCCGAGCCGCCGAAGTACGTGTTCGAGGAACCGATCACCCCTGGGCATGGCGCTTCCCTCGTATGTTTGTCAGCAAATTCTAGCTGACACGACGAGCGTCGATCGGTGAATTAGACCCGCGCGGAATCGAGAAGTTTAACGGCGACCGGAGGCAGACGGCGACGCCGGCTTGGGCGCATTCCCAAGACTGATCAAATTGGCCATCAAGCGAAACGCGCCATCGGTCCCGGCAGGCAGCTGGCGCCAGAGGCCCAAACCCACGTAAATCCATCGTCCTTCGCCAACTTTTGCCTCGACGAGCGCGCCGCGTTTGGGGCCCTTGTTGTAAGGAAACGGATCCTCGAGCTCGAGCAGGTCGACGATCTGGGGATCTCGGTCGGCTGTGTCAAAAAAGTACAGCCCGCGTTCCTGCCGCCAGCCTTTCCAGTCGGCATCCGTGATGCGATTCGGCGTGGTGAAGACCGGATGCTGCGGCTGGAGCAGCCGCACCACCGAGTTTTCATCACTCACTCGCTCACGCCCGACCTTACCCGCGTACGGCCCGTATTGTGCCTCGTTGAACTCGAACTTGTTGTAGTTGACGATGACCGTCCCACCGGCTCGTGCGTACTCGATCAATCGCTGATTGTTGGCGCGCAGGTCGGGGCGTCGCTCGTATGCGCGCACGCCGGTCATGATGACGTCGAAGCGATGCAAGTCGCCCCACGCAAGCGCGTCGCTGTCGAGAAACACGACCCTGGCACCGAGCTGCTCGAGCGCTGGCGGAATCTCGTCGCCCACTCCCATCACATACCCAATCGTCAGGTTCGGCTTCACCTTCACATCCAACACCTTGACTGCAGCCACTGGGGCGCGCAACACGTGGCGACGCGTCGTGTGCGGATACTCGATCACCTGATATCCGTCGGAGGAGCTGCTGGCGCCTTCGGTCACGCGGGCTTTGATCGAGTGATCTCCAGCCTTCAGCATCGGGCCAGGCGGAACGAGCAGACGGAAACGGACGGTCATGGACTCGTCCTCGCGAGTGAAGCTCACAGGCGCAGACGCGGGCGACGTGGTCCAACCGGTCGGTAACTCGAGTTGCACGGCAGCCTTGGCGGCTGCCGGGCTGTGATTGGTGACCGTGACTCGAACGTCCTTTTCAGTGCCGCGGGCCGTCGCAGGGGTGACTCCGAGAGGAACAAGCGCGATCTCCGGCGACACGGTCGCCGAGAAGCGCGGCGCCACATGGAGCTCGGATCGCTTCTCTCCGCTGAAGATGTCGGCCTCGGAGCGGAACTGCACGGGCACCGTCGTGGTCACATCGACACCCGCGATGTTCAGGAGGAATGTCGCCGTGAACGGTGAGGGCCTGAAGGGCAAGCCCGCCGGAACATCGGGATCGAGCACAAACCGCGCATCGGTCTCGTACCTGAAATGCGCAGCCGTCAGCCGCGCATCGGACGGGATGCGCGCCTTGATCGAGCACGCCGATCGCGTCTCAGGTCCACGCAGCAACACATCGTCTTTGCAGAGCTCGCCTGAGGTCTCGAAGCCTGAGACCGATCGCCGCGAGATCATCACCGGGATGGTGGCGCTGCGATTGGCAATCAGCAGATCCACTCGAACGTTCTGGCCGGGCACGACGATGCCATCACTCGCGATGGCATCGAGCTGCACGCCGGACGCGAGGCGCATCGCTTCGGAAAACTGCGCGTCTTTTACTCTCAGTCGATGGTCGATCTCATAGCGGGCGTCGGCCGTGATCGCCATTGACGTCAGGTTGGTGCGAAGTTCGCGAATCGCCGACAGCCCGCGCACCAGCGACGGGACAGTCGCCGCCGCACCGCCGGCCGCCAGCGCCTTGCGCGCATCGCCGACTGCGACGCGAACCCGCTCCAGCGTGCTGGTCATCGCCGCCGGCGGCGTCGCCCCTGCAAACGCGGTCAGGCTCATGATGCCCGTGTCAATCCCGTCGAATGGATCGCGTTCCTCGCGGTTCACACCACCTGTCAGCACCGTGTCGCGCAAGCGGTAATTACGCGGTCCGCCAAAGCCTTGATTGCCTTCGCTGGCGGGAAGCGGCAAGAGCTGAGACATGCCCTGGCACTTGTGCATGCTGCGCGCTTCCGCTCCAATCTCGGCAAACGTGCGCCCGAGCACCGGGTCGAACGCGTCTGGTGCAGTGAAGGTCAACACTTTCGAGGCGCCCTCGCCTGGAAGGGTTTGCCCCGGGCCGCCAAAGCCGGCGGTGTAATAGAACTTCTTGGCCTGCCAGGGCTTCAAGCCGTCCTTCTGGATCTGCTCAGGAAAGGCGTTCGGATCGGCGGCCGCGCGAAACGCTTCCGCGCTCAGCCGCGACGAAGCCTGATGATGTTGACCACCGCCGGCGCCATCGAACACGAAGCCGACGATGACATCCGGACGGATGGTGCGAATCATGCGGACGTAGTCGCCCAGAATCTCTTGCTTGCCCCACTTCTCCAGCGTCTCCTCGATGCTGAAGGAGTAACCAAAGTCGACAGCGCGTGTGAAATATTGCTCCGCGCCATCGAAGCGATGCGCCGCCAGCAGCTCCTCGGTGCGCAGTACCGCGAGCGCTTCGAACAACTCGGGCCCGAGCTCGTTCTGGCCTCCTTCGCCGCGTGTCGCCGACACGAGCGCGGTTCGAAAGCCCAGGCCGTGCGCGTAATACGCCAGCATCCCGTTGTTCTCATCGTCTGGATGCGCGGTCGTCATCATGAAGGTACCGACCGTATCGAGCTTGCGAAGCATCAACTCGAGCGCCGGTTCCCCACGAAGCGAGCTCACCGGCACGACGCGGAACTGAGCTCGAGGTGATGCGCTGATAGCGGCGAAAACGATGACTGACAGCGAGAAGCTGAGGCGCAGAAGACGCATGTCTCAGCGTACCGCAACTTGGGGCCAGCTACGCCGACCGAGCCGCACGACCGCCGAAAGCGCAACCGAACGGCCGGCGCCTGGTCGCGTCAACCTCAAAAGATGAATCTAAACCCCAACTGGAACTGTCGCTGCTCATAGCCACCCGTCGGCGGCAACTCATCGCCGCTCGTCGGCAGCGGGTTGTTCGGCACGCCCGCGGCGTTGGCGGGGATGGTGGCGTTCACGCCCGACACCTGCACCGAGTTGAACAGGTTCTTGATCTCGGCAATCACTTCCGCGGCCATCGCACCCCGAATGGCGAACCGCCGTGAGTAGCGCGCGTCCACGTTGTAGCGATTCGGCAAGTTGATGGAGTTGCGCGGTACGTCGATCGGGCGATCGCTCAACACCTGGTCACCGTTGCGGTCGGCCGCCACGCGCAGATTGACGGGAATGCCGTTCGCCAACTGGATCGCGAGACCAAACACGTTGTTGTTGAGAATCGCGCCCGCACACACCTTCGCGTTCAAACCGCGGCATCGCCACCACGCTGGCAGTGAAGGTGTGTCGTTGATCGAGAATATTCGGGCCGACGTCGCGGTCCAGATCGGTCGGATCGATGCGGCCGACATCGCCCTGCACCGACAAGGCGTTGGTAATCGGCGCGTTGTCCTCGCTCTTGCCCAGGGTGTACGCGAAGTCGAAACCAACCCCATTGACGTGGCGGCGAATGAACTGGAACGTCAAGTTCTTGTAAGTGGATTCCCCAATCGACTCCGTACTGAAGATCACGTTGTAGCGCGGATCCAGACGGGTCGCGGCGCTGACGGTCCCCGCAAAGATCGGCAGGCCATCAACGGTGGTGCCGATGGGATTGATCAGATTGATGTTGTTGACGACGGGCAGGTTGTAGCCCTTTACGTACGATGCGCCGACGCCGACCGAGTAGCGATCGCTGAGCGCGTGCTCGAACTGCACGTTGCTCTGCCACGACCGTGCCACCTCGAAGTCGGGGTCGACCGTCCACGCCGTGTTGGGCACGCGCACCCGCGCCTGTGCTCAGAACCGCTGGAAACGCTGGTGCGCCGGCAGTCGTGGGCGTGAAGGTCGCCGGACGCGCGCGCGTTGGTCCCGTCGCTCAGCAGGGCCTGCTCATAGATGGCGTTCAGGGTCTGGTCGTACATGATCCCGGTGTTGACGCGAATCACGGAGTTGCGCGCTTCGCCGACGCTCCACACCGCACCAACGCGGGGCGCAAAGTTGCCCTTCGAGACGGGAAACTCGCGCGAGGTCTCGATCGGCGCATTACTGACGCCGTCGGGAACGCCGTAGACGTCGTAGCGAATCCCGTAGAGGAGCTTCAAGTCAGCATTCAACCGCCAGTCGTCCTGGACGAAGAAGCCGAACTGATTGCTGCTGTACTCGAGATCGGGCAGCCCGAAATACTGCGTGAAGTTGGTATACCCGAATGGCGCCGTGCCGTTCGCCGCCGCCTGATAGGCCGCGGTGCTCGGGAACGTGTAGAGCGCAGCCGGGGCGGAGGTTCGCGTATCCGACGACCGTCTGGATGTCAATGCCGGCCTTGTATGCGTGATTGCCGCGGACGAGCGTGACGTTGTCGTTGATCTGGAACACGTCCTGCGTGAAGCCGAAGCCCGCGTCGGTGGTTGCGGCGACGGGTCCACCGAAATTGGCGACGCCTGCAATACTGATAGCCGGGCCGGTACCCGGAGAGCGCATTCGGCACACGGTTCTGGGCGCGCGTGGCGTACTGCACACGGAGCTCGTTGACCATGTTCGACCCAATCGTCGACACAAGTTGGGCCCCGGTCGAATGCTGCCGATCGGCGAAATCGTTCGCGCGCTGCACGGAGTTGGGACACCAGCGGTCGCACCGCCGACATTGGCCGTGATGAAATTGTCGAAGAACATGTAGCGCACGGACAGCCGATGCGCATTGCTGAACTGGTGGTCGACCTTGCCGATCGCAAACTCGGTATTCAGGCCGCGCGGCATGTACGCCGGTTCGCTCAGCCCCAACGCCGACTGCGTGGGCTGCGACAGCGTGATGACACTCAACCCGGACAGGTCGCGCTCCGTGTGCTCATAGCCACCGAAGAAATGCGTCTTGTCGCGAACGATCGGTCCTCCGATGTCAAACGTGTACACGTTGACGTCGGTCGGCGGCTTGCGGTCCTCGGTATGAGGGCCGGTTGTGAAGAAGGGAAAGGCCACCATCGGCTTCCGTTGCATGCGATAGCTGCCCTGGCCCTTGACGAGATTCGTCCCCGAAGGCGTGATCGCGTTGTAGACCAGACCCATGGTCTGGCCAAACTCGGGCGCGTAGCCGCTGGTCACGACCTTCACTTCGCGGATCATGACCTCCGACATCGGCATCTGCCGCAGCCCGGCGCGATCTTTCTGCGTGTTGTTGCTGCCATCCACCTGATAGTTGACGCGCAGCAGCGCGCCATTGGCCGTCAGTCGTGGAACACCGAACTCGTTGGTTTCGAACCCGACCACGCCAGGCTGTAGCAGGGCAAAGTTGTACGGATTCCGCGACGTCAGCGGCAACGTCTTGATCTCGGCCTCGGTGATCGTGCGGCCCTGTTCGATCTTGGCCATGTCGACCACAGGCGAGTCCGCCGTTACCGTAATCGTCTCGGCCACGGCCCCCACCGAAAGCGACACATTGATGACGGCCGTCATACCGGCACGAAGCGTGATGCCCGACTGCTCGAACTTGCGAAACCCTTGCAGCTCCGCCGACACGCGATAGGTGCCGAGCGGCAAGAGGAGTGCCCGATACAAACCGCTCTCATTGCTCACGACGGTGCGTTGATCACCCGTGTCGAGGTTGGTCACCGTCACCAGGACACCCGGTAGCAATGCGCCTTGATCATCGACAACGGTACCTTCAATGGTGCCGTTGATGGCTTGCGCCCCCGCCACTGCCGGCGCGCTCAACGCCAGCGCCAATAGGATGGAAGACAAAAGTGCGAAACATAGGACACGCTCCGCTAGAATTCTAGTAGGGCCAGGGTCCAGGGTCACAGGGTCAAGTCAGGGCAGAGCGCAGAGCGCTGACCGAATCCCTGAACCCTGAACTGAGCCCTGGAACTGGAACCCTGATGCCCTACCCCGGGTGAACGCAAAGTAAGAATCGTCCCGGTCCGACTCGCCCAGGTAGCTCCGCAGCAGGATGCGGCTGGCCAGAAACGCCTGGGCTGGGTCGTGTTGGGTGCCCCAAGCGAACAGATGGCGCGGGTAGTTGCGATGCGGCCCCGCGTACATCACACCATCGACCGTGGCCGCAATCGGCACGGCCCATCCGTGCGTTGGATACACACCGGACAAATCCGGGTAGAGACGCGACAGCTCGTACATCAACTGGCCAGTGCGCTGGACGAGGATCTTGTCCCTGAGTCTCGTCGGCGGGCGCGGTTGGTCAGCGCCCGCCATCACGACACGGCCGTCCTCCATCCAACGAACGAGGTGTGGCGGGGTCTCTGTGTCGGTCACGAGCGGCACGCGCACATTGATTCGTTTGCGGAGAGATGCCGGCAATCGGTCGGTCACGACGGCATAGCGTTCGTCGAAGCGCACGTGTCGCTTGAGCGATCGAAAGAGGTCGGTCGGCTCGCCGGTACAAACAATCACTGTCGCCGCTGTCGCGACGCCCCCCTCGACCTGAATCTCGACGTCACGACGTCGCACGCGAATGCGTTTCACGATCGACCGCTCGAAGATGGCCGCACCGCGCTCCACCGCGGCATCGCCAAACGCGCTGACCAGCGCGTACGGATTCGCTTGACCCCAATCGCGCAGTTTCACGGCGGCCCGAGCGCTGTCCACCTTCGACTCGCGCGCAGCCACGGCAGCCTTCAGGTAGACGGCGTCGAGCCCGGCGTCGCGCCTCATCGTGACGTCCTTGAGAAGCGCCTTCTCGTCGGCGTCATACGACGCGAGCACGCGCAGCGCTGGCTCCACCTCAACCCCGCCTTTGACGCCCAGGCGACGTGAGGTCGTCGCGAGGTCCAGCACGGCGCGCCGCGACGAGTCGAATACGGCTCGCGCCGCTCGACGCCCGTACCGTGATTCGATGTCGCGATAGGACGCGGTGGCCTCTCCGCGGAGGACGCCAGGGCCGCGGCTGGCCCCGGCCAGACCGAGCCGGTCAGCTTCGAAGAGAGCGACCTTGATGCCGGCGGCGGCAAAGGCGTAGGCCGTCAAACAGCCCGACAACCCGCCGCCGACGATCACCGCCGGGTAGGTCTCAGTGCCTCGATAACGTGGAAAGTCGGGCCTTCGTCGCTTGGGAACGTCACTTACCCACGGCGTGTCGCCGTATCGCGTGCGGGTCATGCGGTCCCAGCATGTTACTTCGACTTCTTAGCGGGCCTCTCGTCACGCCGACGCCCTGCCGCTTCGGCTGCCAGCAGTCGCTCCTTGCGTTTGGCACCCCATCGATATCCGCCAGGCCCACCGTTCTTGGCCACGACGCGGTGGCACGGGATGACGAGGCACACGGGATTGCGGGCGCAAGCATTTGCGACCGCCCGGACAGACGCTGGGCGGCCGACCGCGCGCGCCACCTCTGAATACGACCGCGTTTCGCCCGCGGGAATGCGCTGAAGCGCACGCCATACTCGCCACTGGAAGGCGGTGCCGCGGACGTCGAGCGGCAAGGTGATTCCACGCTGGCCACCTTGAAGACGCTCGACGATCGCAGCGACCCATTCGGGCCGCACGTTCTCATTCGAGGAGATGCTGGCCGAGGAGAATTCGCGTCGGAGATCGACTTCGAGTGCCTGCGGGCTGTCGCCCAGCTTCACCGCACAAACGCCCTTGTCGGTGGCAGCTACCAGCAGCCAGCCGAGAGGGCATCGAACGGTCGTGAAGCCCACCTGGGCACCGGCACCCCCCCGACGATACGTCGCCGGGTGCATACCGCGGCCGGTTGGCGAGGATTCGTAGATACGGCTCGGCGATCCATAGCCAGCTTCGTACATCGCGGACGTCACATCACGACCGGACCGCAGGTGCTGGCGAAAGCGGTCCGCGCGGCACGCCGCCTGAAACTCGCGAGGCGACAGGCCCAGCGC
The DNA here is from genome assembly GCA_963734095.1 of uncultured Acidobacteriota bacterium. Taxonomy (GTDB): domain Bacteria; phylum Acidobacteriota; class Vicinamibacteria; order Vicinamibacterales; family UBA2999; genus JACCSI01. Next base: position 132,754 of record CAVTGK010000018.1, read on the forward strand.
GCGCTTGAACTCGCGCTGCAGGTGCGAAGGACTCACGTGAACGATACGGGCAAGACCATTAAGCGAAATCAGTTCGTCGGCGTGCTCGTTCAAATACCGAGACGCTCGCTGAATGGCATCAGCGATCGCCGACGCCGGGCGATCGCTCGTCGGACGGCACCTCTTGCAGGCCCGGAACCCCGCCTGCTCGGCCGCCGCCGTTGTGTCGAAAAAGCGCACACGGTCGGGCCGAGGGCGGCGGCTCGGACAGCTCGGGCGACAAAACACACCAGTGCTGGTCACCGCATACACGAACCGGCCGTCAACGGTCCGATCGCGTCGGAGCACAGCTTCCCACCGACTGTCAGTCGTCGGCGTTGTGGCGGTCTGTGGTTGAGTCATGTGCCCGGTTTGCTCTGATACAACATGCAACATTCCGCCAGATTAGGCCAGTGCCTCAGGATTCCGCGATCCGGGGATTGCTACCAAAAAGTGGAACCTTGGAACCCTGGAACCCTGGAACCTTAGAATGACTTGATGCTTAGGCGGCTCGCGTGGCTATCCCTGGCGTTGGTGTTGCTGCTGGTCGTTGCAGTGATCGGCGGGGGAATCTACCTGCGTCGCCAACTACACGCCAGCCTGCCGATTCAGGAGGGCACGGTCTCGTTACCAGGACTCGAGGCGGACGTGACTGTCGCGCGCGATGGGTTGGGCGTGCCGACGATTACCGCGCTCTCGAGACGTGACGCTGCGGCCGCGCTCGGCTTTCTTCACGCACAAGAGCGGTTTTTTCAGATGGACCTGCAGCGCCGGCAGGCGGCCGGCGAGCTCAGCGCTCTCGTTGGCGGGCGCGCTCTCGAGCTCGATCGATCGGCGCGTGTCCATCGCTTTCGGCACATCAGCCAGAAAGCGCTGGCGCACACAGCGCCAAGCTATCGCGGATTGCTCGAGGCCTACGCCAATGGCGTCAACGCCGGTCTCTCCGCGTTGCGATCCGCGCCCATCGAGTATCACGTGTTGAACGCGGCGCCCGAACCCTGGAAGCCTGAGGACACGCTCCTCACCGGCTTCGCGATGTTCAACACGCTTCAGGGTCGGCAGGGACTTTTCGAGGCAACATTCGGCACGCTCGCGGAGACGGTGCCGGCGCCGCTGTATGAGTTCCTCACGGCGCGAGGATCGGAATGGGACACGCCGCTGAACGGCGCCACTTTTCCCCGTCCGCCGGTGCCGTCGAGAGAGGTAGTTGATCTGCGAAGGGTCGACAGACAGGCCTCAGAGACTCAGAGGCTCAGAGAAACACGGAATGTCAAGAAGAGCCTACGGCATCTCCGTGTTTCTGTGCTTCCGTGGCCTGTCTGTCTCGGTGCAGAAGAGGCCGCCGGTCTGGGCAGCAACAACTGGGCGGTCGCGGGAGAGCACAGCGCGACCGGTGTTGCGCTGGTCGCCAACGACATGCACTTGGCGATCGGGGTGCCAAATATTTGGTACCGCGCCTCGATCAAGATCGCCGGTGTGCCGGGCTCCATGCGCGAAGCGCAAACCATCACGGGCGTGACCTTGCCCGGCGTTCCCAGCATCATCGTCGGCAGCAACGGCCACGTGGCGTGGGGATTCACCAATACCGGCGGTGACTGGAGCGATCTGGTCGTGATCGAACCTGACCCGCGCCTCCCGGATCACTATCTGACGCCCAGCGGGCCGCGCGCCTTTGACGTCTTTGACGAACAGATTGCCACCTCAGAAGGAACGATCCAATCCGAGCGCGTTCGCTGGACGATCTGGGGGCCCGTCGTTCGGCGCGACCATCGCGGGCGAGAGCTCGCACAGCGATGGGTGGCCCACGATGCCGCGATTCTGGCCGGGGATGTCACCGCACCAGAGCGCGCGCGCAACGTCGACGAAGTTCTGGCAGCCGCGACCGGCCTCGGGATTCCGGCTCAGAACTTCGTGGCCGGTGACTCAGGTGGACGCATTGGCTGGACGATCGCTGGTCCTATTCCGCAACGCGTCGGCTTCGACGGTTCGCGTCCCGTTTCGTGGGCCGATGGATCGCGACGCTGGGATGGCTACCTGCCACGCGAATCCGTCCCGACAATTGTCGATCCGGTATTGGGGCGCATCTGGACCGCAAACGCGCCGGTCGTCGACGGGCCGATGCTCGCCACCATCGGTGAGGGCGGGTATGCCGATGGGATTCGGGCCCGCCTGATTCGAGATCGGCTGATGGAGATCGATCAGGCGACGCCGGCCGACATGCTCGCCATTCAGTTGGACGCTACGGCTCTTTTTCACGAGCGATGGCGGACCGTCGTCCTCGATGTCTTGTCGCCTTCAGTGATCGCTGGCCACGACCAACGTGTCGAGTTCCGGCGCCTGGTGGAATCCACCTGGACCGGCCGCGCCGATCCCGCTTCCGTGGCTTATCGTCTGGTCCGAGCGTTCCGCGCTCACGTGTCGCGAATCGTGTTCGCCGCGTTGACCGCGCCGGCGAAGGCTGCAGAGCCCGACTTCGACTTCTCACGAGCGTTGCGGTCGGAGGGACCGCTCTGGCAGTTGATCGTGGATCGTCCGCTTCATCTGGTCGATCCCGCATACGAGTCGTGGGACGCTGTGCTCGTCGCAGCGGTGGACCGCGCCATCGGCGAACTTACCGTGGAGGGCGGGCGGCTGAGCGATCGCACGTGGGGCGACTTCAATCGCGCGAGCGTCACCCATCCCCTCGGCAATGCGATGCCGCTCGTCGGTCAGTGGCTCAACATGCCGGCGGATCCGTTACCCGGCGACATCTACACACCGCGCGCCCATTCGCCGCGCGCGGGACCGTCAGAGCGAATGATCGTCTCTCCCGGTCGTGAAAGCGAGGGCATCCTGCACATGCCGACCGGTCAGAGCGGGCATCCGTGGTCGCCTCACTATGGCGATCAGCATCGCGCGTGGTTGACGGGCGAACCGCTTCCGTTTCTGCCGGGGCCGGCAGTGGCCACGCTCACGCTGACACCGGCCGCACGATCTACCACGTCACGGTGATCGCCGGACCGAGGACCTCGCAACACACGACGGCGCCTGTCGGGGGCCTGTCCCCCCGTGACAGGGACTGTCCCCCGATGACAAGACCTGTCCCCGAAACCACCGTTCCTCGACGCAATTCGGTAGGGAGAGGACTGTTTGCGCGATATCAGGCCGCGCGCGCGGCAAGTTTTGCGATCAGATCGTCAAAGCCTGCAGCCGTCCGCAAAGCCGTGAGCGATGGGTCGATTGAGATGAGCCAGCCGGCCTGCCCTGGCGGCGCGGCATCGAGCAGTCGGGTTAGCACGCCACACCCGGCTTCGAGATCGCCGCGGGCGGCCAACGAGGCGGCACTGATGAGAGCCGCTTCACCCGGGCGACCTCCACCTCCGAGCTCAGCGATCACTTCGTCGATTCGCGGAAGCAGGAGGCGCGCTTCGGGCGCCAGGCTCGTCTTCGTGAGCGCCAGGTACAGCCCAATCAGCGCCCGCCCGTTCCGCGGCAGTGTTTCCAGCGCGGATCGAAACGCCTCCATCGCGCCGGTCGCATCGTCCACCGACAGATGCGCAAAGCCGGCTGCCAATTGCGCATTCACGCGAAACTCGCTGGCATAGATCCGACCGTGACGTGCGGCGTCGATCTCACGTCCGAACTCGGTGATGGCCGGACCAATCTGTCGCATCCGCAGCAGCAGGAGCCCATGCAGCCAGTGCAGGCCGGCGGATGGGAACGGCACACCATCCGAGTCCAACTCACGGGCTTGGGCGGCTGAACCCTGGGCTGCCGCGACCATTGCCGGCTCGAACGCCTGTCGCGCGATGAAGACCATGGCCGCCAGAAAGCGGCCGGGCGCGAAGTTGGGGAGCAACGCCATCGTGCGATCGACCGCGCGCAGTCGCTCCTCGCCCCACGAAGCAACGCCCAAACGAAAATGGTGCCGCCAATTCGTTGGTTCGAGCGCGGCCGCTCGGCGCGCGGCGGCTCGGGCTTCCTCACCTTGACCCGCCGCGGTCAGCGCGAAGCCGAGAGTGGCCCAGGCCTCGCCAAATGCCGGATCGAGCTCGCACGCACGACGCGCACAACGAACCGCCAGCGTCAGGGGCGCTCGATTGGGCGCGTTCTGCGCACGTGTGCTTTCATAGGTCAAGAGAAAGGCATTCGCCAAGCCTGCATGCGCCGGTGCGTACTCGGGGGTCGCCGCGACCGCATGCTCGAACGCGGTCACTGCCGCGGGGAGCTTCGTTGCGTCCAGCGTTTCCAACGACAGTCGACCTCTGACCCACTCGCGGAACGGGTCGTCCACATCAAGCGCGGCGTGGTGCCCGCCTCGAGGCGTCGTGCCGCCCGCCGAGACATCTCGCTCGCTTTCAGGCGACGCCTCGAAGGTTGCGACAAATCGATAGCCGCGGCGAGCCACGGTCTGAATGAATCGCGGCTCGGAAGGATCGTCCCCGAGCGCTTTGCGAATGTCCGCGATGGCGCGCGTGAGCGTGTTCTCGGTCACGTGAACTTCGGGCCAGAACGCTTCGAGCAGCGCGTCCTTGCTGACGATCTGACCGGCACGCTGCGCCAGGAACGTCAAGATGTCGACCAGATGCGGGGACAACGCCACATCGTCGCCCTCGCGCATCAGGACATGGCGCCGTGCGTCGACTGTGAATGGCGGGAAGCGAAGCAGCGGATCACGCCCCACAAACGAGGATCATAATCCGGGGTCGCGGGGCACGGAAGTATGGAAGCGTACGGAAGCGCGGAATTAACCGGAATCAGTCCACCCGCGTTGCGCTGACGAAGATATCGTCGTCGGCGTCGAGGGAGGAACCGATGGGCACGACTCGAGAATCGTTGCCGGTCGGCTGGCGCGAGGTTACATGTCCAACTTGCGGTAGCGAACTGAGGTATGGGGAGATGATCTTCAGCTGCCGACCGCTCGACGGATGGGACGACGGAACGCTGTACGATCTCTCAGTGTTACGAGGATTTCGCCGTTGAGTCCGAATCTGCTTTGATGGCGTGTCGCGAAACACAGGCAAAAAGTGACTCCCACCCGTATCCAGCTCGATCGTCCTGTGACATGGAATCGTAGTCTACGCCCCAGCTCGCACATTCCGGAAGAGCGCATGTCTCTGAGTCTCTGAGGCTCGTCGGTGGCAATCGCCGCTTCGTGACTTCGTGATCTTCGTGGCGATCTTTTCGTTCGTTTCCGTGTTTCCGTGCTTCGGCGTTTCCGTGCTTTCGCGTTTTCGCGTCTAGTTCCTACCCAAGCAGGTCCCTCGCCATCACCGCCTTCTCCACCGCCTCGTCCACGGTATCGGCGAGCGCGGTCAGGTGGCCCATCTTGCGTCCCACGCGCGGGCCGGGTTTGCCGTACAGGTGCAACTTCACATCCGGTATCGCGAGGGCACTGCTCCAATCTGGCTCCCCGTCCATCCAGAGATCACCAAGCAGGTTGACCATCGCCGCCGGGCGCATCTGGGCGGTTGAACCCAGCGGCAGGCCGCAGACGGCGCGAACCTGCTGTTCGAACTGACTCGTGAGGCAGGCATCGAACGTGAGATGGCCGGAGTTGTGAGGGCGGGGCGCGATCTCGTTGACCAGCAATTGTCCATCACGCGTGAGGAAGAACTCGACGCAGAGGACCCCGACATACTCGAGCTGTTCCATGATCGCGTGCGCGATGCTCACGGCCTCCGCAGCCACGGCCCCAGGCACCCGTGCGGGCGAGACGGAGAGATCGAGGATGTGATTCTCGTGCGTGTTCTCGGTCGCACCAAAGTGGGCGAACGCGCCATCAAGTCCTCGCGCCGCCACGACGGACAGCTCGTGGCTGAAATCCACCATGCGTTCGACGACGGCTTCCTGGTGTCCAATCAGACTCCACACACGCTCGGCGTCCTCGATCGACTGAATGCGATGCTGGCCTTTGCCGTCGTACCCAAACGCGGCGGTCTTGACGATCGCCGGAACGCCAATGCCCCCCAATGCAACCGCCAGCTCGTCGAGTGTCCGAACGGCGGCGCAGGGCGTGGTGGGAATGCCGTGATCGGCGAGGAAGGCTTTCTCACGAGCTCGCTGCTGCGTGACGTGCAACGCCGCACCGCTCGGGCGGACCGGCACGATCTCGGCGGCCGCCGCCGCCGCCTCGGTCGGTACGTTCTCGAACTCGAAAGTGATGACGTGCACCCCCTTGGCAAACGTGCGAATGGCCTCGAGGTCTTCGTAGTCCGCCGTGATCTCGAGGTCAGCCACCTGACCGGTTGGCGTGTCCTCGCCAGGCGAAAAGGTGTGGATGCGGTAGCCCATTCGCCGAGCCGCAATCGCCATCATGCGGCCCAGTTGCCCGCTCCCCAGCACGCCTATCGTCGCCCCCGGCAGGACGACGCGGCTCACGGCAGGCGATCCTCGCGAACCTTGGCGGTCTGGTCGGCGCGGTAAGCGCGCAGCTTCTCCCGAAGATCAGGCCGAGAGGTACCAAGAATCGCAACCGCCAGCAAGCCCGCATTGGTGGCGCCGGCTTTGCCGATCGCGAGCGTGCCGACTGGCACGCCGCCTGGCATCTGGACGATGGAAAGCAAGGAATCGAGGCCGTTGAGCGCGGCGGTTTGAACCGGAACGCCGAGGACCGGCAGACACGTATGAGCGGCCGTCATGCCCGGAAGGTGGGCGGCGCCGCCCGCACCCGCAATGATCACTTCGATCCCTCGCGACTCCGCGTTCTGCGCAAACTCGGCCATCCACAGGGGCGTGCGATGTGCAGAGACCACGTGCTTCTCGTAGGCGATGCCGAAGCGCTCGAGCGCTTCCACGGCATGCGACATCGTCTCCCAATCGGACGTGGACCCCATGATCACTGCGACGAGCGCGCGATTGGACATAAAGCAGCGAAAAACGCCGCCACGAAGGGCACGAAGAACACGAAGACCAAAGCCTCAAGCCTCTTGCTTGAAGAGCTTTCTTCGTGTCTTCGTGACTTCGTGGCTATCGTTATTCTCGTTTCTTATTCACCCTGGCCCAACGAGTATCCTCGTTGCCCATCGAACGTATACAGGCCTTCGGTCTTGACGACATCGAAGCCGGCCGATGCGACGCGCTGCTGCAACGCGACCGTTTGGGAATGCGTCACAGTCGAACCGTTTTGGGTCGCCAGAAAGCGGCAGTTCCAAAGGTCGGAGTAGACGAAGCCTGGCAGCTCTCCCGGAAACACCTTGACACCGCGATTGGAGATCGACTGCAGCTTGAGGTCACCGGCGAGCTTTTCGAGCTGCGGCCCAAGCTGGCTGGCCGGCCCGCCGGTCCAGTCGAGAAACAGGTCGAGGCCGACGTACTCTTTCTTGGCTCGCGCACGCGTGGCCGCTGCAGGTGGCGTGACCGTCTGCCTGGGCGCTCGAGAATAGCTCACCGCCTTCAGCTTCTCCGGCTTCTTCCCGACGCGATCCACGACCGCCTGCGCGAACTCCTTCGTGCCCACCTTCTGCTTCGACACACCCTCCTTGTAGATGTCGTAGGTGTGAATCCCATCCTCGAGCGTGCGAAGCCAGGCGTTGTGGACCTTGTCTGCGACATCCGGCTGATCGATGTGAACGAGCATCATCACGGCACCGAGCAGGAGCCCCGAAGGGTTGGCGAGGTTCTGTCCCGGCACGTCGAGGCGCTGACCCATGAATCGCCTCGAACATCGCGCACTGATCGCCGATATTGGCGGAGCCGGCAAGACCGACGGAGCCGGCGATCTGGGCCGCGACGTCCGACAGAATGTCGCCATAGAGATTGGGGAGCACGATCACGTCGAACGCTTCCGGCGTGTCGGCCATCTTGGCCGAGCCGATGTCGACAATCCAATGCTCCTTCTCGATCTCGGGATAAGCCACGCCGATCTCGTCGAACACCTTGTGAAACAGACCGTCGGTCTGCTTCATGATGTTGTCCTTCGTAAAGCAAGTGACCTTCTTGCGATTGTTGCGGCGCGCATACTCGAAGGCGTAGCGCACGATCTTCTCCGAGCCCGGGCGCGAAATGAGCTTGAGGCACTGCACGACTTCGTGGGTCTGCTGGTGCTCGATGCCGGCGTACAAATCCTCTTCGTTCTCGCGCACAATCACGAGATCCATCTGCGGGTGCTTGGTGTCGACGTAGGGATGGTACGAAACGCACGGTCGAATGTTGGCGTAAAGGCCCAGGGTCTTCCGCGTGGTGACGTTGAGGCTCTTGAAGCCGCCGCCCTGCGGCGTCGTGATCGGCGCCTTGAGGAACACCTTGGTGCGTCGGAGCGAATCCCAGGCGCTCGGTTCGATGCCAACGCTCACGCCGCGCTGATAGACCTTTTCGCCGACTTCAATCGTTTCGACATCGAGTCGGGCACCCGCTTCTTTGAGAATGTGAAGCGTGGCCGCCATGATTTCGGGGCCGATCCCGTCGCCGTGCGCAACCGTGACTGCTGTTCCCGCCATCTCTGTCTCTCCCCCGCTCTTTAGGACAAAAGGGAGAGTTTAGCAGAAACCGGCGGCTCCGATAGGACGAAACGCCACGAGGCACGAAGAACACGAAGAACTCAAAGGCTTTGTAATCAGCTCTGCTTCGTGTATTAGGCCTGTTTGGCTCTGAGACTTCTTTGTCTCTGAAGCCTGTAGGCGTGTTCGTCGAAGTCTAGTCGTCCAACGACATGGCAATCGCGAACATGGTGAGAATCGCGCCCGCCCCCGCAGCGAGGCCAACGCCGAGGGCCTTGGCGACGCTGAACCCGCCGCGCTCGGAGCGTTCCAGACGCGCCAGCTCGTCGAACCGAATCGTGACCGCGGGCTCGGGCACGCGGGCGTCGCGCTTGACGACAATCGCCTCGTCTGTGACTGCCATCAGCGTCGCCGTCATACGCCGACCCGATCGACTTTGAACTTTCACCCGGGACCCCAGCGGAATCGCAGCAGCCATCTGTTGCGCGGCTTTGGTCTCTTCGGCCGTCGTGGCCTCGCGCTGCGACGCCGCCGCCATCGTCGGCCCGAAGCGAAGCACGTCGCAAGTGTCGTGACAATCAACGCACGCATGAACTCCTCCTTTCCGGCCCACGGTCTACGGTCTACGGCACGAAGGTTCTACTTCGCAGTGCGCACTTCGCACTTGCCCTGCGCCCATGCCCTATGCCCTGTGCTGTCAGAAATCCACCCCGAACCCGATGCGAAACGCGACATGACTGCCGCTGTTGTCCGCACCAATTCGACCGTCGGTCCGGACAAACGCTCGCCGCGTGAATACAACTTCGCGCCGCCACCGAACAGCAGCCTTGCGCTCGTCGTTGTCTCCGGGCCCTCGCGGATCTCAGGTATGATGACTGGTGCATGGAATGCGTGGATCGAAGATAGAAGGTTTGTCGGGGCGTGTACGGACCGAACCCGGTCGAAGTCGGCCGCGACGCCCAGGCGCGACGAACGGGTGTACCCACTCGTTGTCGAAGAATTGATAGACAGCGGCCCCCGAGATCTCTCGAAGCCGGCCAAACCGCTCGGTGTACGAAGGGCACCGGATACGGTACGCCCGGAACCGTGCAAGTGACTGATTGACCACTGACGGCCCTCGCTGCTGGTCGGACAGCTCGACTTCGGCCTTCAGATGTGGCGTGAGGTACCGGCCCGACTGTTACCCCGACCTGGCCGGCGGCGTACCAGCGATCGGCATACCGGATCCTGACAGGTCGATCTCAGGCCGCACGCCGAGATAGCCGCCGACGAAGGCGACATCCCACTTTCCAATTTCTGTTTTGGCGGCGTCTGAGCCTCGGCGCCAGTGTCCGATGCCAGCGCGGCGATCAGCACACGGCAAACGGCCAGCTTGCCCCAGCGAGTGGGTCGAATCCTGTGACCAAGTTTTGAGCCTGCCATGACCCTTCCGCCTCGTAATGTGCAGGGGGCGCATGGGGGCTCACGGGTAAAATTCAAGGTATGCCAGGGTTCCAGGGAGCGCGGTACTGAGTGCCGGGTGCTGGTGCCGGGTCTGACGTGGGAAGGGTGGTGCGCGAGGACAGCATGCGAAAGCGATTGCTCTTCAGTGTGATCGTGGCGATGGCGCTCGCCGTGGCGGCGGCGCGTGGCCAAGGCCCGCAAAAGGGGGAGACCTCGCGGCGCTTCGCGTGCCGTACACCGAGTTCACGCTGGCCAACGGGCTGCACGTGATCCTGCATCGCGATACGAGCGTGCCGGTCGTCTCGGTGAACGTCTGGTATCACGTCGGATCTGGCAGCGAAAAACCCGGACGCACCGGGTTCGCCCACCTCTTCGAGCATCTGATGTTCGAAGGGTCGAAGAACGTGCCCGAAGGGGCGTTCGACACATGGCTCGAGGCCGCCGGCGGCAACAACAACGGCTCGACGACAACCGATCGGACCAACTACTTCATCGACATTCCGGCGAATGCGCTGGATCTGGCGCTGTTCCTCGAATCGGATCGAATGGGCTACCTGCTCGACACGATGACGCCCGCGCGCGTCGACGGCCAGCGCGACGTCGTCAAGAACGAACGTCGGCAGGGCGTCGAGAACCAGCCCTACGGCCGCGCGTTCATCGAGCTGTACGAGCTGCTGTACCCGAAGAACCACCCGTACAGCTGGCCGACGATCGGCTCGATGGAAGATCTGACCGCGGCAAGTCATCAGGATGTCGTCGATTTCTTCAAGACCTATTACGCGCCGAACAATGCGAGCCTGGTGATCGCCGGGGACATCGATCTCGGCTGAGACGCGCAAGCTGGTCGAGAAGTGGTTCAACGAAATCCCGCGCGGTCCGGCCGTGCCACCGATCGCACCGCCCGCGGCGGTGCTCGACGAGGTCAAGAAGCAGACGCATGACCGACAAGGTGCAGCTGCCGCGCCTCTACCTCGCGTGGCATACGCCGGCCATCTACGACGCCTGGTGACGCCGCCATGGACATCGCCGCGAGGCCTGCTGACCGGCGGCAAGAACGCGCGCCTCTATCGGCGACTCGTCTACGACTTGCAGATCGCGCAGGACGTCAACGCGTTTCAACAGTCGCAGGGGCTAGGGAGCGTCTTCGTGATCATCGCCACCGCGCGGCCGGGACAAACGCCTCGACAAGATTCAGGCAGGTCATCGACGAAGAGCTCGATAAGCTGCGCGCGACGCCCGCTGACGATCGCGAGATGGCACGCGCGCTGAACCAGATCGAAGCGAACTTTTTCCGGCAGATGGAGCGCGTCGGTGGCTTCTCGGGCAAGGCGGATCAACTGAACGCCTACTACACGCGCACCGGCATGCCCGATTACTTTGCCGAAGACCTGAGCCGATATCGAGCGCTGAGTGCGACCGACATCACGTCGGCGATTGTTCGCTACTTGCCGAAAGACAAGCGCGTCGAGTTGTCGGTGGTACCGGAGAGGCCTGAACCGCATCGCATGACATGTCTGCAAATCGGGTCGCATCGCGGTCGGAGCAAGCAGTGAGGGATTCAGGAATCATGTCCATCGCGGCACGAATCGGCGTGGTGATCATTTCGCTGTGCCTCACCGGTGTGATCACCGTCAGCGCACAGAAGCCAGATCGTGGCACGCCGCCGAAGCCGGGCCCGCCGCCGGCGCTGAAGCTCCCGCCGATCCAGAAGCTGAAGCTCGCCAACGGGCTGCCCGTGTGGCTGGTCGAGCAGCACGAAGTGCCGATGGCGCAGGTCAACGTGATCGTGCGCGCGGGCAGCGGCGCCGATCCGGCTGGCAAGTTCGGCATCGCCAACATGACCGCGAACATGCTGGACGAAGGCGCCGGCGGAAAGTCGGCGCTCGAGTTGGCCGATGCCATCGAGTTTTTCGGCGCGCAGCTCGGCACGTCGAGCACGTTCGACTACTCAGCAGTTCGCCTCTCGGCTCCGGTCGCGCGACTCGCTGACGCGCTTCCGCTGATGGCCGACGTCGTCATGAAGCCGACATTTCCGAGCAGCGAGCTCGAACGACTTCGGAAGGAGCGGCTGACGCGGCTGCTCCAGGCTCGCGATGATCCCGCTGCGATCATGGAGATGGCGTTTCCGCGGATTGTCTTCGGCGAGAAGCATCGCTACGGGACGCCGGCGGGTGGAGGGACGACAGAAGTCAAGGCGATGACGCGTTGACGACCTGCGCGCCTTCCATCAGACCTACTACCGGCCCGAGAACGCGACGCTGCTCGTCGTCGGCGATGTCACCGCGGCGAGCGTGATGCCGCTTCTGGAGCGCGCGTTCGGATCGTGGAAGGGCACGGGGCCGGCTGTCGGCGGCAGCCAGATTCCTGAGGCGCCGCAACTGACCAAGCGGCAGATCTACATCATCGACAAGCCAGGCGCCGCGCAGTCACAGATTCGAATCGGGTGGGTCGGCGTGCCGCGTTCTACGCCTGACTATCCAACCATTCAGGTGCTCAATACCGTCCTCGGCGGCTCGTTCACGTCGCGGCTGAACACGAACCTTCGAGAGACCCATGGCTATTCCTACGGTGCACGCTCTCGGGTTCGAGGAACGCATCTCGCCCGGATCGTTCTCGGCCGCGCGCCGGCGTCCAGACCGACAAGACCGCCGAGGCGCTCAAGGAGTTCTTCAACGAGCTCACCGGCATCCGCAAGCCAATCCCCGGCGACGAGCTGGACAAAGCGAAGAACTACGTCGCGCTCGGCTTTCCGGCGGAGTTCGAGAGCACGGGTGATCTCGCACGGAAGATGGAGGAGCAGGTCGTTCACAGTCTGCCCGACGAATATTTTCCGAGCTACATTCGGTCGGTGATGCAGGTGACCGGCCCGGGAGTCGAGAAAGCCGCCGCACGCTACATTCAGCCCGACAAATTCGCGGTGGTCATCGTCGGCGATCGCAAGGCGATCGAGGCAGGGGTCCGGGCGCTCAACCTCGGCCCGATCGAGTTCCTGACGGTCGAGCAAGCCGTAGGGCCTATGTAAACGGTTCCAAGGTGCCAGGGTTCCAAGGTTCCAGGGTTCTCGAAATGTTGACACTTAGTCTGAACGAACTGCTTGCCTACACGGATGAAGAGCGCGCGAAATGGCACCGGTGGCTTCGCGACAACCCGTCCGCTCTTGAATTGCAGCTGCAGCCTGGTGGACGATTCGCCACTGTCGGGTCGTTGATCGATCACATGTTTCTGGTCGAGGCGCGGCACCTGGCGCGGTTGCAGGGAGCAACGGTGCCGGAGTCATCGGGCATCGCAACTCCGGACGTCGAAGCCCTGTTCCGGTACGGTGCTGCCGTCAGACTGGCGCTCCGCAACTTCGCGTCTTCGTTGAGCGACGAGGACGCGGCCAAAGTTCGAGAGTTCGTCGGTGCAGTCGGGTACGGCGAAAATGAGCCCACGCAAGCTCCTTTTCCATATCGGCCTGCACGAGATCAGGCATTGGGCACAAATCGCGCTTGGCATTCGCCAGGCGGCTGTCGCGCCTCCCGGGAATCACGACCTGTTCTACTCGTCCGCACTGCCTTGATCGTGGTCGTTGGCGCGGGTGCTGCGGGGCTGATGGCGGCGATTTTCGCGGCGAGCTCCAGCCATCGCGTCGTCCTGCTTGAACGCACCGCTGACGGCGGCCGTAAGATCCTGATCAGCGGCGGCGGGCGGTGCAATGTCTTGCCCTCGGTCCTCGCGCCAGAGCGATTCGTCACCGATTCGCCTGCGCACCTCATGCGGGGGATGCTGCGATCATGGTCGCTCGTTCAGCAGCGTGCCTATCTTCGAGAGCGACCTCCACCAATCACTCGCGCTCGAACCTGATACCGGCAAGCTCTTCCCCGTCTCGAATCGCGCCCGCGACATTCGCGATGGGCTCGTAGCCCACGCTCGACACGCAGGCGTGTCTATCCAGTTCAATACGTCGATGACCGGATTGGAGGCGACCTCGGAGGGATGGCGCGTGCAGACGGATCGCGGGCCGGTCGATGCCGCGCGCGTCGTGCTCGCCACAGGGGGCCTCTCGGTGCCGACAACCGGCAGCGATGGCGGCGGCTTGCGCATCGCCGGAGCGCTCGGTCATCGTGTCAACGAGGTCTATCCCGCCTTAACCCCGCTCGTGACAGAACCGCCCGTGCACTCGGCGTTGAGCGGCGTTTCGCTGCCCGTGCGGCTGCGCGCTCGAAGGGGTCGACAGCGCCACGGAAACTCGAGGCGGGTTTCTCTTCACACATCGCGGATACAGCGGGCCATCAGTCCTCGACATCTCTCATGTCGCGGTGCGGCGTCAGCGTGACAGTGAGCGAGCGATTATCAGAGCGCAATGGACGACTCTCGATGCTCGCGCGTGGGAGGCGGCGTTCAGTGCATCGAATGGCCTGGTGGTCAAAGCGATCGCCGAGCACATGCCTCAACGCCTGGGGATACACCTGATGCAGGAGGCCCGCGTTCCCCTCGATCGGCGTGCGTCCGATCTGCGCCGCGCAGAACGACTCGCCCTGATCGACATGCTCACCGCATATGAACTTCCGTGGACTGGCGATGGCGGCTTTGCGAAAGCAGAAGTGACCGGAGGTGGAGTCGATTTGCGCGAGGTGAATCCCCAGACGCTCGAAAGCCGTCGACACCAGGGTCTGTTTCTGTGCGGCGAGATGCTGGACGCGTTTGGCCCGATCGGGGGTCACAACTTCGCCTGGGCATGGGCGACCGGGCGGCTGGCTGGGCTGGGCGCCGCGTCGCTCTGATTCGCGACGTCCGCCGTTCCGAATCCATCCCTCATCGTGCAGCCCCTCAACTACAATGGCGGCCTCCACACTCCAGGAGCTCTGCCATGCGTCGAACCCGACTCGTCGCGCTCACGATCGCGATTGCCACGACCTCAGCGCTGCTTTCTGCCCAGGGACAACCACGGCCGGCCACGACCGGCTACCAGCTCCCTCCGCAGGTCATCGTCGACATGCTCGACGCGGCACCGCCGCCGGGGCTGGAGCTAAGCCCGACGCGTGAGGTCGTCGCCCTGCTGCACCGTGCCAGCATGCCGACGATCGCCGAGCTGTCGCAGCCGATGCTGCGGATCGCGGGCCGGCGCATCAACCCGCGCACCAACGGGCCCCACCGCGTGACCTTTATTCGCGCGATCACGATCAAGTCGATCCTGGATGGCGCGGAAAAGAAGGCCACCGTGCCGGCAAACCCGATGCTCTCGTGGATCGGGTTCTCGCCGGACGGCAAACGCTTCGCCTTCTCGCAGACGCGCGACAACGGCATCGAGCTGTGGATAGGAGAATCTTCGACCGGACAGGCGAAGTCGATCACGCCCGCAGCACTCAACGCATCGCTGGGCACGCCCTGTGAGTGGGTCGGCGATGGCGGTTCGCTCCTGTGCTCGTTCGTGGTCGCAGATCGCGGCGCGGCGCCGCCGGCACCGACGGTGCCGACTGGCCCCAACGTTCAGGAGAACCGAGGCGTCACCGCGCCGGTCCGCACGTATCAGGACCTGCTGACGAGCGAATACGACGAGCGCCTCTTCGATTACTACGGCACGAGCCAGCTGACCTACGTTGACGCCGACAAGCGGCGCGCGCACGCCCGTTGGCGCGCCGGCCATC
Organism: uncultured Acidobacteriota bacterium; assembly: GCA_963734095.1. Taxonomy (GTDB): domain Bacteria; phylum Acidobacteriota; class Vicinamibacteria; order Vicinamibacterales; family UBA2999; genus JACCSI01. The sequence goes on from CAVTGK010000018.1 coordinate 148,259, forward strand.
TTCGAGACGGCGCTGCCCTCACCGGACGGCAACTACGTCCTCATCGGCCGAGTGCATCGCCCTATTCATGGCTGGTTCCCTACACGAGCTTCCCCACGACGGTCGAGATTTGGGATCGCAAGGGTGCGGTCGTCAAGCAGATCGCCGACCTGCCCGTCGCCGACACGGTGCCCAACGGCGGTGTGCTCCCCGGCCCGCGAAGCTATCAATGGCAAGCGCTCGCGCCGGCAACAGTGGTCTGGGCGGAAGCGCTCGACAACGGCGACCCCAAAGCCAAGGTGCCGCATCGCGACAAGATCGTCACGCTCGTCTGCGCCGTTTAGCGGTGCGCCGACTGAATTGACCAAGACCGAGTACCGCTTCAACAACGTGTCGTGGACCGACACGGGCGTGGCCGTCGTGACCGAGAACGATCGCGCCCGTCGATGGACGCGGTCCTGGCTGATTGATTCTCCCGGGGCGACGCCCCGCAAGCTGTTCGACCGCAGCGCCGAGGATTCCTACAAGAACCCCGGCGCGCCGCTACGCCGCGGGGGCCCGTCCGGCACGTCGACGATCCATCAGGCTGGCAACAGCATCTTCCTCGCGGGACAAGGCGCGGCGCCAGAGGGCGCGCGGCCGTTCCTCGACCGGCTCAATCTCACGACGCTGCAGAGCGAGAGGCTGTTCCAGACCAGCGGCCGCAGCTACGAGACCGTCGTCAGCGTGTTATCAGACGACGGGACCACGATCCTGACCCGCTACGAGACGCGCAACGATTCGCCGAACCTTTACGTTCGCGATCTCAAGTCGAACGGCCGACGCGCGCTCACGTCGTATCCCGATCCGTGGCCTCAGCTTCGTGGCATTCAGAAACAGCTGGTCACCTACAAGCGCAGCGACGGCGTCGAGCTTTCGGCCACTGCTCATCACTCCACCGGGCTGGACGCCAGCCAAGGGGCCGCTGCCGACGTTGCTCTGGGCCTACCCGCGCGAATTCACGGACCCCACGGCGGCCGGACAGGTGACAACGTCTGCCGATCGGTTCACGACCGTCGCCGGTGCTTCGCACCTCCTGTTTCTCACGCAGGGCTACGCCATCATCGACGATCCGACCATGCCGATCGTCGGGCCTGGTGAAACGGCCAACGATACCTACGTGCAACAGCTCGTCGCGAGCGCCCAGGCCGCGGTCGACAAGGCCGTCGCCATGGGGGTCACGGATCGCAATCGCGTCGTCGCCGGCGGCCACAGCTATGGCGGATTCATGACTGCGAATCTGTTGGCGCATTCGGACATTTTCCGCGCCGGCATCGCGCGAAGCGGTGCCTACAACCGAACGCTCACGCCCTTCGGATTCCAGAACGAACAGCGGACGTTCTGGGAGGTGCCGCAGATCTACGGCAACATGTCGCCCTTCTACTACGCGCACAAGGTGAACGAGCCGATTCTGTTGATCCACGGCGAAGCCGACGACAACAGTGGAACGTTTCCGATTCAGTCGGAGCGTTTTTACATGGCGCTCAAGGGCCATGGCGCAATGGTGCGATACGTCACACTGCCGTTCGAGGCTCATGGCTATGCCGCACGCGAGTCGGTGCTGCATACCGTCGCCGAGATGTTGAATTGGGCTGACGAGTTTGCCAAGAACGCGAAGCCGCGAGCAACGACGACGTCTCAGCAGCAGTGACGCATCAGATATACTTTCAAGGATTCAACCACTGGGTTCCCCCCAGGAGGTCACTCGATATGAAGCGCACGTTTCTCGCCATCCTGCTTGCCACTGGGCTTGCGTTTCCTGTGTCGGCCGATGTGGCCATCAAGCAGACGACCGGCGGGAAGGGCATGGGCATCTCCGGTACGACGACGGGCACTACCTACATCAAGGGCAACCGGATGCGATCGGACGTCCAGATGGGGGACAAGATCCAGTCGACGATCTTCGATGTCGATGCTCAGAAGATGTACATGTTCGACTCCAAGAAGAAGGAAGCGGACGTGTGGGACATGGCGGCCTTCAGCGCCGAAATGTCCAAGAGCGTCGACGTGTCCGGCATGAAAGCGTCCATCAAGCCAAACGGCCAGAAGAAGGCGTTCGGCGCGCACAGCGCCGATGGCTACGACATGGAAATCTCGGTTCCGGCGCAGCTAGGCGGCAACAAGGACATGACGATGACGATCACGATGACCGGCCCGGTCTGGATGGTCAAGAACGCGCCAGGTGCCGCTGACTACAACCGCTTCTACAAAGCGGCGGCGGAAAAAGGCTGGATCTTCGGAGATCCGCGCGCGGCCAAGGGCCAGCCCGGTCAGGCAAAGGCGATGGCCGAAATGTATCGGCAGTTCGCGGAGATCGGCGGCATCGCCTACGAGATGGACATGCAGATGAAGATGGGCGGAGGCGCCGGCAATCCGCTCGGCGGCATGCTCGCGCGACTGGGCAACATTCAGATGACGACAGTGGTCGAAGACGTGCAAACGAGCCCGCTGTCGGATGACCTCTTTGCGCCGCCGGCAGGGTATAAGCTGAATCAGAAGAAGTAGGATGGTGAAGCCCGTACCTGAACGATTGACTTCCTTTCTCTCTCTCCTTCGCACATCCGAGTCGCCGGTCGTTGCCGTCGAGCTCCGCCCGCCACGCGCCGAATTGCAATCCGCCGAAGGGATCGACGCCTGGATCGACACCTACCATGCGGTGCGCTCGCTCGCGCGGCAGAACGTCCGCGTGATGATCACCGACAGCGCGGTGGGAGCGCAGGAAGAGAACAACCTTCGGCATCTGGTGGCGAATCTCGGGCCAGACCTGGCGCGCGAGCATGTCGTCCCGTTTCTCACGAGCAAGCATTCGCTGGAGTTCTGTCTGGGCTACGCCGACCAGACCGCGCATTACGGCTTCAGCTCCGTGGTCGTGCTCGGTGGGGACAAACACGTTGGACGGCCACGGTGTGTCGAACATGCCTGGCAGTTGCGGCAGCACCTGCGTCAGCGGCATCCGGATCTGGAGCTCGGCGGCTGGGCCAACCCCGCGAACTCACCGGAACGGCAGGTGGACTTTCTGCTGGATGTCGGCGCGAACGCTGATTTCTATCTGACGCAGATCACGTCCCACCACCAGGCGCACCAGGTTGAAGCCTTTCTGGACGAGGCTCGACGCCGCGGTTTGACACTACCGGCGGTATTCGGCGTGTTCTATTACCGGAGCGCCAATCCCGCAACGCTCAAGACTCTGCAGCAGTTTCTGCCAGTGCCAGTCGAACCTCTGGCGGCCGAATTCGCCGCGGGCGCGACGCCCGTCGACGTCTGCGCGCGCACGATTCGGTCGCTGCTGGATCTCGGGGCGCGGCACTTTTATGTCAGTAACCTGCCGCTCCGCCGCACGGCGCAGATCCTCAACGAGATTCTCGACAAGGCCGGGGTGACGGCTCGGGCGAGTCTGAAGCGGCGTCACGACGACGCGACGGTACCGAGCACCTGGCACTCGACTGCCGGACTCGTACTCAGGCACTCGGCACCCGTCCTTGAGGCACTATAGAAGTCATGGCCTCCTTCCTCGACCAAGTCCCCGTCTCCGCCATCATCAAGATTCGTGACCTGATGCACACCGTCAAGGATCCATTTCGCCTGGATCAGGGCGACGTGTCGTTCGATGCGCCGGAGACGGTGAAGCAGGCGATGGCCAAGGCCATCACCGACAACCGCACGCACTACTTGCCGACCACGGGGGTGCCCCGGCTGCGCCAGTTGCTGGCGGAGAAGATGCGGCGGGACAACGGCATTCCGATCGGGAGCGACGACGAGATCGTGCCGAGCAACGGCGGCACTCACGGGATCTGGGCCATCTTTCACGCATTGTTCGAACCGGGCGACGAAGTCATCGTTTCGGATCCGGAATGGCCGGCAACGATGGCGATTGGAATTGCGGCGAGAGCCAAACCGGTGATGGTGCCTTTGCACGAGGAGCTTGGATGGCGTTGGAATCTCGACGAGGTCGAACGAGCGATCACGCCGAAAACCCGCGCGATCTACGTGAACTCGCCCAACAACCCCAGCGGCGGCGTCATGTTGAAGTCCGATCTGGAGCGCATTGCCGCGATCGCGCAGGAACGAGATCTGTGGGTGCTGTCGGACGAAGCGTACGAACACGTGCTGTTTCGTGGCACGCACGTCAGCATCGCTTCGCTTCCGGGGATGTACCAGCGGACGATTCCGATCTACACCTTCAGCAAGTCGTACGCGATGACTGGGCTGCGCCTGGGATACTTCGCCATCCAGGACGCCACGCTGAGGGCACGCGCGACCAAGGTCATTGCCTACACCACGAACAACGTAAGCTCGGTCGTCCAGTACGGCGGTATCGGAGCACTCGAGGGATCGCAGGACTGCATCGCGGCATTCCAGACCGAGCTCAAGGCGCGTCGGGATTTGTTTTATGGAGGTCTCGCGGATGCCGCCTCCGGAATCCTCAGCGGAGCGCCGCCAGAAGGCACCTTCTACGCGTTTGTGAAGATCAACCCTGAGTGGGCGCGGGACGCCGGCCTTGGTGGGCCATCGCTCTCGTGGGCGACCGCCGAGCTGCTCATCAAGCATGGCCGGATCGGCTGTGTCCCCGGCGTCGACTTCGGACCCAACTCCGAGGGCTACATTCGATTCTGCTTCGGTCGCGAGCGACACGAGTTGGCGGGTGCGCTCGCGTCGATGAAGAAATGTACTTGCGGGCGACGCGGTGAAGACGGGACGGTAACGCACGTCAGTTTTCTTCCTTCAGCGACTTCTCGAGTCTCTCCCGATTGCGGCCGTTCACGTAGCCGTAGACGCCGTGCGCCGGGCCCATCAAAAAGAAGATCAGGCCGGAGAACGGCAGGTAGCCGATCGGCAGCAGCATGGCAATGCCAATCGACACCAAGCCCAGTGTCACGCTGATCGCGTGACGCCTCACACTCGCGCGAGCGTCGTAAGTCCCCAGGGTATCCAACTCGAGCGCTCGGCGCTGACGCAGTGCGTTCCAATGCAGCAACATGATGGTCGCGAACAGTGCGACAAACCCGCCGCTATAGACCGCCATCAGGAGCCGGCCGTTCGCTGACGACATGCCCTCATCGATTCCTGGGCCAATACCCAGGAGCGTGCCGGTCACCAACCGCGTGAACAAGAACTTCATCGGGTAGGCATAGAAGACCACGATAAAGAGAAGCACGCAGTTCAGGAACACCGTGAACCCATCCTCGAGATCGTAGCGACGAAACAGAAGATAGTGCTCGTACCAGACCCAACAGATGACCGCGAAGGTGACGGCGAATGCCGGAAAGCCGATGAGGATGCGCTGAAGATCGGCGAAGTGTTCTGGGACTTCGAGCGAGACGACGAGGAGTGTCAACGCGAAGCCGAAGACGGCGTCGCTGAATCCTTCGATACGCGAGACCTCTCGGCCGCGGAGCACGCTCTAGTGTAGCGGGTGCTCAGGTGCGACAGGTGCGATGGGTGCGACGGGTGCCGTGCGGTGCCCGGGTGCGCTGGTGCGACCGGTGCGGTGCCGGTGCACACGTGCACTGCACCCTGGCATGATGCGCGCCTGTGCACCTGTGCACCTGTGCACCTGTGCATCTCTGCACTCATGCACCTGTCGCACCGCACCGCACCGGTCGCACCCATCGCACCTGTCGCACCCGTCGCACCTGGCTAGTGCTCGATGAGGCCGACGAGGACCAATCCAAACGTCAGCGAGCCAGACGGCGACGTCTTGACTTGAAAGGTCACACCTTGATGATCGAGCTCGGTCTTGTACGCCGACAGCGGCGCTGCTGTCGAGAGCGGCGGATCGAGGCTCAGCGCGGCGGGGTGTGACGTGCCGACTGTCAGCTTCGACAGCGCGACGCTCGCGTCAAACCCGAGAGGCTTTGGATCCTGATCTGCTGACGCCGGGCTCAAGAGGAGATACTCGCGGAACGGTGACACCCCAAGGTGATCGCCGTTCTGTGGCTGGAGGCCAAACCGCAAGCGTGTACACGCCAGGGCTGACGGTCTTGCCGCGAATCTCTTTGAACGACCCGCTGACGCGAATGACGCCCACGAGCGCGCCCTCGGCGACCTTGCTCCATTCGGGCGGCCCGCCGCCTGCAATTGGCAGCGCGCTCACCCACCAGAACTCGAGCGTCGTGGCGCCGAGCGAGACCCTATGACCCTCTGCGACAAGTTGTTGGCGAATGGGCGCAGCGAGTGTGTCGGGGGCGGGTGACGTGAGTGGTGCCACCGCGAGCTGCGAGGGCAGGCGCTGCGGCAGAGCAGCCAGGCGAGGACGAGCCGCAGAAAACGCTGCCGCGTGCGAAGCAGCCACGGCGCGGACGAAGCCTGCTACGATCAATACGAAAACGTTCCCCAGAACGCCGAACGCTTGTGCGGTGCGCTCCACTTGCTGCCAAGACCGGCGCCAGAAAACTCGTGAGTCTCCGCGGTGCCCATTGCCGAGGATGTCAGCTGCGGCGAAAACGGCTTGAACCACTGCATGGCGCCGCAGCTCGGGTCGTGCTTGATTTCCTTGTTGACGCTCAACGTCAACGCGTCGTTGGCGCTGACCTCGATATGAGTGTCGGTACTTTCGAATCGCACCGGCGCGCTATCCACCCTCACGACGTCGGTGATGAGCCCACCAGCAAGCTCGCGTGCCAGCTGCACCAGCGCATCGCGCTGCGAGGCTGTGGCTCGCTGGTCCACGGTCAGAATCGCGCGCACGGCTTGCGGGGCCTCGCCACCCATCTCGCGCATTCCAAGATTGCGATCGCCCGCGACCGCTGCGGCCATCGTCAGTCCGTCGAGTGCGACACCCTTGTAGGTTCCGCGCGTGATGCGCCATGCCATCACGGCCTGACGCCCGGCGGTCTCGGCTTCGCTGTTCATGATGCAGCCGCCGGCAAAGACCTCGGCGGTCCGCGCTTCGACGTACTCGCCAACGACGCGACCATGATCGCCAGCCAACGCGGCTGACGTCACGAACACCGCGGCCACCGTGACGCTGAGGGTCCTGATCATGATGTCGCAGGATAACGTCGATGGCGGATGTGATCAAATCGTCACTCGGTGACGAGCTCGGCCGTGAACGCTGGTACCACTCGTGTCCTCGCATGGACCCATTCGTCCCAGATCCGAACAGGACACGGGACGAATGGTGCCGCAACAGGCCTGTTTTGAGCGGTTTACGGAGTGGTTACGCGGGAATGACGCTTGCTCTGTGAATGGTTGCCGGCCATGAGCTCCCAACCATCCGGCCCCGGCCTCCGTCACATCAACTGACGTGGGCGCCGACCGACGGGGACCAATCGCCGGAGACCGACCATGCGGATCGAGTACATCCTGAGCCTGTTGTTCTCGCTTCTCGTCTTGGGGGGCGCAGTCGCCATGACGCAAAACGGCCCAACGGCCGAGACCGCGCTCTCCTGCCGTCCCGGGCGCGCAGCCGCGCCGGTCGTGCTGAAAGGCATGAGCATCTATCCGCGCTGTCCAGGGGGCGGGAAGAGGGGATGGCACGATAGTTACAAGTTCCAAGTTACAAGTTCAAAGTTTTGGACGGCATCAGGCTACTGCAGGACGCCCGGCGCTTGACCGCACTTGACTGCGACGTTTGTAACTTGTCACTTGTAACTTGTAACTACTCACCGCTATCTGCCTCATACGCCTTCCGCAGCCACTTCTCCACGAACTCATCCACCTGCTCAACCGATTCAATCGAGATGCGGTGGGTAATGCGATTACCCTTGGCGTTCTTCACCGGTTGGATCCGTTTCGGAACTCTCGCCTTCAGTTTGCCAAGTGCCAAACCGAGATCGATGCGGCCGTTCGTCGCTGGCTTGATCTCGGCGAAAACGTGCTCGCGGTAGAGCGGGACAATCGTCTTGCACGGACAGGCCTTTGCCTCCTGACCGACGCGCAGGCCCAGGCCGAGGAGCTTGTCATAGATCGGTTTGAGGCCGGCGCGCTTGCCGGCAAACATCTCGGCGACGTACTCCGGCGCCTTTCGGAGATAGGCGGCCGGATCGTCTGTCGTCTTCACCCTTACCTACTGATCGCTCGGCAATCCACCACGCGTAATTGGTGCCGAGTTGGTGTCGCTCTTTCAGCCACGTGCGCCGGTCGCTCTCGGACTTCGGCCCGTCCTTCTTGACGAACTCGACCCACTCATCAATCGTGCGACCGGTCTTGGTTTTGAACTTCGCAATGATGCTCTGGACATAAGCAATCGATGGGTGAACGCTGTAGGGGGACTTCGCAGGCATGTCGGCTCCTCGAATGGAAGTTACAAGTTACAAGTTGCAAGTTACAAACTGCGGGGCCTCCGCAGCTGAACTTTGAACTTGTAACTTGTAACTTGTAACTGTAATCTCCTGTCTCCCGTGTCGATCTGCGGCCGCCTCGTTCGACGTCCATAGTAGAAGAACGGTGTTTCGAAGGAGATTGACGATGCGCTACCTCTGTATTTACCGACCCTCGGCGGCCGAGGGTCGCCCGCCGACCCAGGACGAGATGGCTCGGATGGGCAACCTCATCGAAGAAATGACCAACGCCGGCGTGCTGCTCGCCACCGAAGGCTGTCAGGCCAGCGCAAAGGGCGCCCGCGTCCGGCTGGCCAACGGCAAGTTCTCGGTCACCGACGGCCCATTCACCGAAACCAAGGAACTCATTGCCGGTTTCGCGCTCATCAAGGTGGATTCCAAGGACGAGGCCGTCAGGTGGTGCAAACGTTTCCTGGAAGTTGCCGGGGACGGGGAGAGCGAGATCCGGCTGCTCCACGAGGCGGCGGATTTTGGCGAGCAGTTCACGCCCGAGATGCGAGCGCAGGAGGATCGCAGGCGCGCGCAGATGGCTGGGAACGGGTAGATCAGGAAGTTACAAGTTACAAGTTACAAGTTCAAAACTGGGCTCCCGTTTGGAACTTGTAACTTGAAACTTGAAACTTGTAACTATTTCGGGTCAACCGTCTCGCAGCAGCCGCGCCCTGTACCGTGCCGGCAATCGTGCGCGGTCACGGCCTGGCGATCCGGACCCAGGCCTGATTGCGTGCACGCGCACCAATAAGCCGTCGCCTCGAATCGATCGTAGAACGCGAACTCGTCCGGGTCTGCAACCGACAGCACGTACATGCCCTTGTGCCGCAGATTGCCGCAATGCTGCTCGGTCACGAGCGGTGATGATGGTTTCGGATGATCCATGTCACACCACCGGAAGCCCCGCCGCCTTCAGGACGGCGCGCTTGACGGCCGTCCGGGCGACCTGAATCTTGTAGGTGTTGCCACTGAGACCCTTGGCCCCGGCAACCGCGGCAACGGATGCCTCCGTCGCGACCGCTTCGTCAATGGTCTTCCCCACGAGCACGCGCTCGGCGGCCTGGGCACGCCATGGAATCGGCGCCACCGCGCCCAAGACAACTCGAGCCCCCTTCACCGCAGCGCCATCCATCACGAGGTTGACCGACGCCAGCGCCAGCGGCCAGTCGTGTGACTGCTTGAACCGCACTTCATAGCTGGCGCTTCGCTGACCGGGCGGCGGAAGGATCACATGAGTGATGATCTCGTTCGGCTGCAGCACGGTTTCGCCGTACAGATTCACATTCGGCAGCTGGAAGAACTCGCCGGCGTCGACTTCACGCGCGCCTGACGGTCCGACGACCCTGAATCGTCCTCCGTAGGCGGTCACTGGCACGGCCAGACTCGAGGGGTGGACGATGTGGCACGGACCATCGCCGAAGATCGCGTGATACTGATTCTCGCCGTCCACCGCGTAGCAGCGTGAGCCGCCCTTCTTGAGACAGTGAAACTCCTCGTTCCTGAAGTACCAGCATCGGGGACGCTGCATGATGTTGCCGCCCACCGTGCCCATGTTGCGAATCTGCGGCGTCCCCACCTCTTCCGCGGCGGTCACGAGCGCAGGATAGAGCTTGCGCGCACCGGCGTGATCGACGAGATCCGCCAGCTTCACCGCCGCGCCGATTCGCAGGCCACCTTCGGCCGCGACGATCGTCGCATCGAGGTTCTTGACGTTGACCAATCGATCGGGTGAGACCACGAAGTCTTTCATCAAGCCGAGCAGATCCATGCCGCCGGCCATCGGCAGGAATCGTCCGCGCTCGGCTACCGAGTGCGGCGACCGCTTCTTTCTCGTTCGCGGCGTTCACGTACGCGAAGGCTTTCAATTCGTCCCTCCCGCGCGCTGGAGCTCAGTGAGTAGTTTGTCCGGGGTGATCGGAATGCTACGGATGGTTACGCCGGTCGCGTTCCGCACAGCGTTGGCGATGGCCGCCGCCGTGGCCACCGCCGGCGGCTCGCCGATGCCGATCACTCCTCGCTCGGGCTGGTCGACGAGGACGACGTCGATCTCAGGGATGTCGGACTGTCCGGCAATCAGGTAGAACTCCATGTTGGGGTTCACCATGTTGGCCGTGTTGCGATCGAGGATCCGTTCTTCGAGCACGGCGTAGTTGACGCCGCTGATGATGCCCCCGTAGCACTGCGTTTCTGCCGTCTTGAGATCGACGATCAACCCGCAATCCTGCACGCAGACGATCTTGCGGACACGCGTCACACCGGTTTCGATGTCGACTTCGACCTCGGCAAACTGAACACCTGTGGTCCCGCTGGCCGAGAGCCCTCGCTCCCACTGACCGTCGACCGCGACCGGCTGCGTGCCAAGCAGCTTGCAGGCGTCACGCCACGCGAGGCTGCGTCCATTGGTCACGCTGATTCGCCCGACGCTCAGCTCCAGTTGATCCGGCGTTGTCTTCAGCGCGGGTGCTATACGCTCGAACAACTGATCGCGAGCCATTCCTGCCGTCACGCGAATCGCCGGCGAGACGGAAGCGGCGGTGGTCGAACCGCCGCTGCCGCCGCTGAACGGATGATTGCTGTCGCCGAGCTCGACTCGAACCTGATCGACAGTCAGTCCCAACGTTTCCGCGGTGACGATGGCCATCAACGTCTTCGTGGCGGTGCCAATGTCCTGGGTACCGGATCGGATCAGTACGCTGCCGTCGGGGTGAATCTCGCAATGTGCGCGCGTGCCTTGACCGGCGCCTCCCCAGCGGTTGGCCGAGCAACCGAGACCGCGCTTGATTGGACCTGGTGTGGGATCGCCAGTCGGATGGCGTTTGCTCCATCCGATGCGCTCAGCGCCCATCGGGAAGTAGCGACGCCACATGGCATTTGGCGCCAGCGCCGGCAGGTTCTTGATGCGGAACTCCACCGGGTCCATGCGAACCGCGTCGGCCAATTCGTCCATGACCACTTCGGTAACGAAGCAGCCCTGCGGATGGCCGGGCGCGCGCATCGCTCGCTGAAGACCGGCATTGATGTAAACGTCGGTGTGAACCCGGCGGCGGTTTGGAAACACGTAGATATACGGAAGCGGGTAGCCTGAACCGGCGCCGGCGCCGCCCGTGCCCCAGCTCTGCGCATCGAACAGGGTCAGTGTGCCGTCGTCGGCCACGCCGGCTTTGACAGGCGCGAACGCGGATGGCCGATTGCCGGTCGCCAGGTGCTCTTCCTTGCGATCGAGCATCAGCTTTACGGGCACACCGGCAGCCTTCGCCAGGCGCGCGCACATCAGTCCCTGGGCATCGGGCCCGAACTTGCTGCCGAAGCCACCGCCCATGAATTCGGTGATCACACGCACGTTGGCCTGCGGAATCTTGAGGCCGCTCGCAAAGCCTTCGCGCGTCCCGTGTACGGCTTGGGTCGACACCCACGCGGTCAGATTGTCGCCTTTCCACTCGCAGATGCAGCCGTGGGTTTCGAGCGAGACGTGCGTCTGGACCTGCGTCGAGTAGGTGCCCTCAACAAAGTGGGTCGCCGCCTTCAGGCCAGCCTCGAGATCGCCGTTCTCTTCGACGTTGCCACGACGCGTGTTGCCCGGCTCGAAGACCTTGGGGGCTTCCGGACGCATCGCCTGCTCGACATTTGCGAGGTGCGGAAGCACTTCCCAGTCGACTTTGATCAGGCGGACCGCATCCTCGGCTAGTTGCTCGGTCGTGGCGGCGACCGCGGCGACCTCCTCACCGGCGTACATCACCTTCTGACCAGGCTGAATGGTGGCCATGGCTGCCTTGACGCCTGGCGCTTTCTGTGCGGCGGTGATGTCGATGCTTTGCACTCGCGCGTGCGCGTGCGGGGAGCGCAGGATCTTGCCGTAGATCATCCCCGGCCGTGAAATGTCGTACGAGTACTTGGCGCGGCCCGTGGTCTTGGGCGGTCCGTCCACGCGACTGATGCGGGTCCCGAGCACGCGACCTTCTCGGGCCATGGGTACTTCTCGTGGCCCGCCGGTCTTGCGGGTGCCTGTACCTCGGGGACTTGGGCGGGTGCGACAGGTGCGACAGGTGCGACGTGCGGTGCGGCGGGTGCGGAGTGCGGTCAGCCACGCGACACCCCTTTCGTCTTCAGGGCCGCCGCGATGACGCCGATGTTGGTGCCACAACGGCAAATGTTGCCGTCCAGGGCACGTCTGGCTTGCTCAACCGTGGGCGTTGGCGTCTTCTCCAACAGCGCAACCGTTGCCATCACGAAGCCTGGCGTGCAGAAGCCGCACATCAAGGCATCGTTGTCGCAGAAGGCTTGCTGGACCGGGTGCAGCGTGTTGCCTTGCGCAAGGCCTTCGACGGTTCGAATATTTCGCCCCTGCGACTCAATCGCGAGCAGCGAACACGAGTAATAGGTTCGCCCTTCGATGATGACGGTACAGGCGCCGCACGACCCGCGATCGCAAACACGCTTCATCCCCGTGATGTCGAGACGCGTCCGCATCGCATCCAGCAACGTCACGCGTGGTTCTACTTTCAGCTGGTGGCGTTGGCCATTGATCGTCAGCGTAATCGCCACCTCGCCCGGGCCGATCGCCGTCGGGGCCTGCGCGTCCACCTCGGTGCCAACCTGAACCACCGCGGCAGCAACGGAACCCGCACTGACTGTCTTGAAAAAGTCGCGGCGGGATACGTCTGTCGCGCGGCGTGGTTGTCGGCGACCCTCTCGTGGTTTTCGCGCCATCCGGCCTGTTCTCCTCGTGCGGATCACGAGAATACACCCGGCTACCCCTCGTGGGCCCGGATTGACGGTTTCCGGAGCCCGGCAGCCGAGCTAGCTCGGGGTGCACTTCCGCCTACGAGGCGGAAGCCACGGCCAACCTTACGCCTGCCGTAAGTGCTTTCACCGGTCGTAACTTCACGGCCGCGGTCGATGTGCGGCGCGAAGCTCCGCGGTCCAACTTCTTCTCGACCTTTCCGCATGATTCCTTGCGTTCCTTCTATGGTTGGCCGACCGGGCGCCGTCGACCCGCGCGTGGCCCGTTTTCTGCTAACCGGTTTCCGCGCCGTTCTTGCAGTTCCCACCGGCGAGAAGGAGTCTGTGATGCGACGTGTCATGCGCGTAGTGATTGCGGCAGTGTTCATCTTCGGAGCTGGCGGGGACCGCCCAGGCGCAGATTGTGCGGTTTACCGCCAATCTTTCGGGCGACCAGGAAACGCCCGCTCCGGGTATCCTGACCGGCGCGTTTGGGACCGCCACGGTCACGCTCGACCTGGGGTCGCGGACCGTGACGCTGGAACATCGACGTGTTCAATATGCCAAGCGGGACCAACAACGCGCACTTCCACGTGGGTGGACCGGGCGTCGCCGGTCCGACGGTCGTCAACATTGCGTTCCCTGCGAACATCTCCAACGATTTCAATCTCTCGGGCTCGGCCAACCAGTCCTTCGCAGGCTTCACGGTCCGCCCGGACCAGGGCATCCGGTCCTGGGACGACTTCATGCAGTCGCTGATGGGCGGCCAGATGTACCTCAACATCCACAGCGCGGTGAACGCGCGGCGGTGAGATTCGCGGACAGGTCAATCGCGTGCCCTGAGATTTGAAGGTCTTCGAATTCGGAGTGGTGTAGGCGCACATCACTCTGAAGGCCCGGCGCCGCATGTCCCCGCGGCGTCGGGCCCTTTTTCTGGTGCGACCGCGCGTCGACTCGCGGCGTCGCCGTCAGTCGGGGCCGCAGGCGCGCGGGCTATCGAGCTGGCCGTTCTGCGACGATACATGCAGGGATGTCCGTCGCCGACTCGGCGAGTAGCGCTGTCGAGTCCTGTAAAATCGAAGCCCGTGCGGCTGTCCGTCGTGATGCCCTGCTACAACGAGCGGGCCACCATTCGCGAGATCGTTTCTCGGGTCCTCGCCGTCGATCTCCCCGGCATCGAAAAAGAACTCGTCATCGTGGACGACGGCTCGCGCGACGGCACGCGCGACATCCTCGCCGCGTTGGACGGCCGAGACGGCATCCGCGTGTTCCTGCAAAGCCAAGAATCAGGGCAAGGGCGCCGCGGTGGCGCGCGGCATTCGCGAGTCCACCGGCGACTTCGTCATCATCCAGGACGCCGACCTCGAATACGACCCGCGCGAATACCCGCTGCTGCTGCAGCCCATTCTCGAGGGCCGGGCCGATGTCGTCTACGGCTCGCGCTTCCTCGGCTCGCCGCGCGGGCCACCGCGTCCTCTACTTCTGGCACTCCATCGGCAACCGAGCTGCTGACGCTCCTGTCCAACGCGTTCACCGACCTGAACCTGACGGACATGGAGACCTGCTACAAGATGTTCGTCCGCGACGTCGCCAATCGCCTCGACCTGCAGTCGCAGCGACTTCGGCATCGAGCCCGAGATCACCTGCAAGATCGCGCGCATGCGCGCGCGCGTCTACGAAGTGCCGATCTCGTACAACGGCCGCACCTACGAGGAGGGCAAGAAGATCGGCCTGAAGGACGCCTTCAAGGCGGTCTGGGTGCTCATCAGGTACTGCCGCTGGGAGGCGCCGGCAGACGACGTCGGCGCGATCACGCTGCGGCGGATGGCGACGCTCGCGCCGTACAACCGCTGGCTGCACGAGCGATTCGAGCACTACCTGGGCAGCCGCATTCTCGAGGTCGGCTCGGGCGTCGGGAATCAGACGCGCTTCTTCGTCGACGACCGCGAGCAGGTCATCGCGTCGGACATCGAACCGCACTATCTTCGCGAGCTGGCCGGCCGGTTCGGCGAGCGCAAGAACGTTCGCATCGCGTCGTACGCATTTCCGCTCAGCGCGAACGATCGCGGATGAGTTGTCGTCGTCGAGCATCAACACGATCGTGTGCATGAACGTGCTCGAGCACATCGAAGACGACCGCACGACGCTCGCCGATTTCGCTCGCGTTCTGCCAGCCTGGCGGGCATCTCGTCCTGCTCGTTCCGTCGATGAAGGCACTGTACGGCACGCTCGACCAGCACCTGAATCACTTCCGGCGCTACTCGATCGACGAGCTCGCGCGGCGCGGTCACCGCCGCCGGGTTCGAGATCGAGACCTTGCGGTTTCTCAATCGACCGGCCGTGTTCGGCTGGTGGCTCAGCTCGCGGGTGCTGAAGAGCCGCGTGATGCCCAAGGGTCAGCTCAGGGCCTTCAAGTGGGTCATGCCGCTGCTGCGTCTCGAAGAGAACACGCGAGCCGGGCTTCGGACTGTCGCTCCTGGTGCTCGCCCGCAAGGCCTGATTGCGGGGTCAGGTCACGAAAATTTTGTCGCCAAAATTCGTTTCTCGTGACCTGACCCCGCCGACGGCCGCGGCGGTGATCGCCGCATTGACGCTGATCGCGACCTGGCCGCTCGCGCTGCGACTCACGGATAGCCTGCCGGGCGATTATGGCGACCCCGTCTTCGTGGCGTGGGCCATCGGCTGGGTGAGCGGCACTCTGACCGACGCCCTCGCTCAACCAACCGCGCTCGGGCGATTGTGGGACGCCAACATCTTTTTCCCCGAGCGGCAGACGTTGGCCTTCTCCGAGCACTTCATCGGCCAGGCGCTGATCGCTCTGCCGTTTTACTGGGCGAGCGGCAATCTGCTCCTCGCGTACAACGTTGCGTTCCTCGCCAGCTTTCTTCTCACCGGACTGGGAACGTTCCTCTTGACCCGGGCGCTGATCGCCAGCGCGGCCGGATCGCTCGTGGCGGCCGTGATTGCCACCTTCAACGAGTACCGGCTCGTGTGGGAGCTCTCACACCTCCATGTCCTCTCGATTTACTGGCTCCCGTTCGCGCTCCTCGGGCTGCATCGCTACTTCGAGACCGATGCGCGACGCTATCTCGTGGGTGCCGGCGCGGCGCTCGTCGCGCTGACCTTTTCATCGATTTACTACGTGGCGTACTCGGCGCCGCTCATCGTCATCTTCATCGCCTTCGAGCTGAGTGCCAGAGGGCGCTGGCGAAACCCTCGCGTCTGGCTCGAGCTTTGGGCCACCGCTGCCGTGGTCGTCGTCGCGACGCTGCCCGTGGTACTGCCCTACCTCGAGGTGTACCAACGACTGGGGATTACACGCTCGACCGCGGAAGTCATGCAGTACTCCGCCACCGTGGATCAGTACCTGGCACGCGCTCGGTGGCTTGTTACCAGCGCTCGCTCTCGCTGTCGTCAGCCTGGTGGGCGCCGCATCTGGTGTCCAGGTTCACTTGCGGTGGGTCATCACCCTGTCCTTGGTGCTCGTCGTCGTATCGTTCTGGCTCTCGCTCGGTCCAAGCATCCAGTTCCGAGGCGAGGCCCTGCCGGTGCCATCGTTGTATCAGTGGCTGTACGAGTTGATGCCTGGCTACAAAGGCCTTCGCGTTCCGGCGCGTTTTGCCGCCGCGTTTCTGATCTTTCTAGGAATCCTCGGCGGTGCTGGCGTTACGCTGCTCGAGCGCCGCTGGCCTCGGGTTGTGCGGGCGACAGTGGTTCCCGTGGTCGTCGTCCTGGTCGTCTGGACAAAGCCGTATCTCTTGCCGCTGAACCAGCCGATCGGCTCCGCAGGGCTCGCGATGCCCCCGCCGTACCTGACGCCGGCACCGACCGCTCCGCCGATCTATCAGACCGTCAACTCGCTGGCAGCGAGCGCGATTCTCGTGGAGTTTCCGTTCGGCGATGCAGGGTACGACCTGCGATACATATACTTCGCGGCGGGTCATCGGCGCCGGCTGTTGAATGGGTACAGCGGCGTGTTTCCACCGTCATTCGTCGAACGTCAGCGGGTGCTGGCGCGACCAGCGCTCGACCCGGCGGCCGCGGCGCGAGTCATTCGTGGGGCCACGCACGCGGTGGTGCATCGAGCGGCATGGCCCGACAACTCCGGGCTTGTGATTGGCGCGTGGCTGGAGGCGTTGGGTGCCCGTGTGATTGCCGAGCACGACGGCGCGCTGCTCTACGAGCTGGCGCTCAGGGAGGAACTGGCTGAAAAGCAAAAGGGCACAGGGCCCAGGGCACAGGGCCCAGGGAAATCCCCCTGAGCCCTCCGATGCCCTGAGCCCTGTGCCCTTCGTCTTACGCGAGGACCTTGATGACGACGCGGCGGTTCTGTGAGCGGCCGTCGCGAGTCTTGTTGTCGGTGGCCGGCTTGTCTTCGCCGTAGCTGATCGCGTTGATCTTGTGGAGCGGCACCTGGTGCTGCTCGTAGAGATACCGCTTCACGGCTTCGGCGCGCTCGAGACCGAGCTGCTCGTTGTACATCTTGCCGCCGACGTTGTCGGTGTGACCCTCGATCTCGATCCACACCGCGCTCTTCTGCGACTTGATGTTGTTGACCATCGAGTCGATTGCCGACTTGGCTTCGTCCGGCAGCTCGGCAGCGCCGAACTTGAACTTGCCCTGATCCTCGCTCAACACGACCTCGAAGAGGATCTTCCGGCTGGCAGCTTCGATGGAATCGGCGCGCGTGTTGACCTTGGTGACGCCGTCATTGGCGCTGACCGCGGTCTGCTGCGCGGTGTTGGCTGCGCTCTCGGCCTTCGATGCGGCGGCCTGCGCGCGCGTGTCGACTTCCTTGATTTGCGCCTCGTTCTGGCGGACGCGCTCCTGCGTCTGCTCGAGCGAGCCGCTCAAAGTGGTGACCTTGTCATTGACCTGGCCCACTTCCGTGCGCACGAACTTCTTGGTCGCGCACGCGGGCGCGACCGCGAGTGTTAGAGCGAACATACTGACGACGAATACTGACTTCCGCATGGCTCCTCCTAGAAAACTGGCCGGACGACTATCCCGCCATCCACTTGGCCGCGCGGGCCTCCGGCCAGATACCCACTCCGCGCGCGCACGATGTAGTCCTTGTCCCGAGTCCGAATCTCGAGCGGCCGCCATCCGGTTGCAAGGGCCGGCTCGAACGCGAGAACGTACTGCTGCCTGAGTTCATCGAGCACCTGCCGGGCGGCATGACTGGTATCAGCAGGTGTGCTCGCGTAAAAAGACGCGCCGCCTGTCCAGGTCGCAAGATTGGCCACACTACCGTCGACGTCAATCGTCTCCGGCTCCGGGCGCGACCCCTCTCGGCCCGGATGATCAATTGGGAGAACGGTCGCAATCACATAGACGGGGACGTCGATCGAACTCGCGATGGCGGACACTTCGCCGGGCGTCAGTTCGCTGGACGTATCAATGCCGTCGGTAATCACCACCACGGCTCGCCGACGACCGGTACGAGTCGCCGCGCGCTTGGCGGCTTCGGCGATTGCATCATGCAGAGAAGTGGCCCCGAACGGATCGACCTCCCCCAGCGCACCCTGTAGGGCACGCGTATCGACCGTAAACGGGGCCACTTCGTGCAACCGGCTGTCAAACGTGAACAGCGCGGCTTCGTCGCGACCCTGCTCCAACCACGACAGCACGTGGCGGGCCGCAAACCGTGCGGCAGTCATGCGGTCTGCTACCCGCATGCTACCGCTGATGTCGAACAAAATTGCGAGACTGACTGGAGAAGGATCGTCGCGGAACTCGGTAATCGTGCGACGCTGACCGCTGTCCAATACTTCGAAATCTGCTCTGGCGAGGCCTCTCACGAGCCGACCCCTTCGATCCCGCACCGTGGCCGTCACGGTGACGAGATCCACGCCCGACCGAAACGTTGGCGCCTGTCGGCACATCGGGCTGTTGACCAAAAGCCACGGCAGGCGTCATCGCCATCGAGGCGAGGAGGAGGAGGAAACCCCGTCCCATGCCCGTCGCTCTTCCAAGGTGCTTGCCAAACGCGTAAGTTGTTGAAATTAAGGCTATTTCCCCTTCCTAGCGAGGAAAGCCGCCGGTTGTAAATCTTGGGAAACGTGTAAGTATTACATGCTCGATCGGACGGGCTGGCAATCCGTGTGAAGGGGCCAGGACCTCCGGTAAGATTCCCCGGATGCCCGCCACCGCCACCTCGATTCGCACCGCCCGACGCGTGGATCGGTTTACTTACGCGATTCGAAATATCGTCATCGAAGCCCAGAAGGTGGAGCGGGCTGGCACAAAGGTCCGGTATCTCAATATCGGCGACCCGATTCAGTTCGGGTTCGCGACCCCACCGCACCTGATCGAGGCGGTGGCTCGTGCGATGCGCGACGGCCACAATAACTACACGGCGTCCACCGGCATCCTCGAGGCCCGAGAGGCGGTGGCAGCGGACTTCACCGGCCGCGGTGTACCCGTCGCGGCCCGATCGCGTGCTGATCACATCGGGTACCTCCGAGGGTCTGGAACTGGCGCTCACGGCCATCGTGAACGAGGGCGAATCGGTTCTCGTCCCCTCGCCGACTTATCCGCTCTACACGGCCGTGCTCGCGAAGATCGGTGCCGAACCGTTGTACTACCGCACCGATCCCTCCAATCACTGGCTGCCGGATCTCGACCACCTGCGCTCGCTGATCACACACTCGACGCGCGCATTGGTCGTGATCGATCCGAACAACCCGACGGGTGCCGTCTATCCAGAGAGTGTGCGACGAGCGCTGATTGCGCTCGGCGAGGAGCACGGCCTGATGATCCTGGCCGACGAGGTCTACGGCGACCTTGCGTACAGCGGCTCGATGGCCCCCTTGGCGACGCTCGATCTGGACGCAGCGATCATTTCGTATTCGAGCTTGTCGAAAGCGTATCTGGCACCGGGATGGCGTGCCGGCTGGATGGCCGTTGGCGCGACGCCGCGGCTCGACGGCGCGCTTGCGGCGATCAAGAAGCTGGCGGATGGGCGGCTTTGCAGCCCCGGGCCGATGCAGTACGGCGTCGTCGCAGCGCTCACCGGCGACCGGTCGCACCAGGCGACCTTTCGTCAGGAGCTCCGGTCGCGCGCCGAGCTGACGACCACGCGGCTCAACGGGATCGATGGCATTTCGTGCGTTGCACCGCACGGGGCGTTCTATGCCATGCCGCGAGTGGAGCTGCCTGCGGGGCGAACCGACGAAGATTACGTCCTCGCGTTGCTCCGCAAGACCGGGATTCTTTGCGTTTATGGTTCGGGGTTTGGCACAGAGCCCGCCGGAGGGTTCTTCCGGGTGGTATTCCTCGCGTCGTTGAGCGAGCTTGATGGCATCTACGACGATATCGCTGCGTTCACGCGCGAGTATCTGGACATCTCCTCAGGCTGAGAGCCAGGCGCGATACGCAACGTGGTTGGCGGGCCATCGTGCAGGTGCTCTTTGACGAGCTCGTCGCGCGCGACGAGTAGCTATGCCGTGATCACGCTCGTGATGACCTGGCCACTGCTGCCAGGCATCGCGAGGGATGTGCCGGGCGACCTCGGTGACTCGCTCCTCAACATGTGGATTCTTGGCTGGGGCGCCGAGCACGTCCCACGAGTCGCGACCGGCCAGCTGCCGCTCGCAGATTTCTGGAACGCCAACATCTTCCATCCCGAGCCGCTGGCGCTTTCCTTCTCAGAGCACTTGTTCGGTCAGGTGCTGCAGATTCTCCCGATCTATCACCTCACGGGGAACCTGATCCTCTCGTACAACCTTCTGTTTTTGTCGTCCATCTTTCTGTCGGCACTCGGCATGTACTTGCTCGCGGCCGATCTGCTGGGCGACACGCCAAACGCACGACGCGCAGCCTTCGTCGCCGGGCTGCTCTACGCATTCGTCCCGATGCGCATCGCACAAGTCGCTCACATCCAATCGGTCAGCTCGCAATGGATGCCGTTCGCCTTGTACGGCTTTCGTCGGTTTCTCGTGGCGCCGGGGCCTGCGTGGAGCCTCACACGGTTGAAGCCGCTCGCTGGTGGAACGGCTGCGCTGCTGATGCAGAACTGGTCGTGCGGCTACTACCTGATCTTCTTCGCGCCGGTCGCGGTTGCGTTTGTTGTCCACCAGATCGTGTCGAATCGGCTCGTTCGCGAATGGCGTGTCTGGGCGAGCTTTGGCGTCGCTGCTCTTTTGGTCGGTCTCGGGACGCTTCCGTTTCTGGTTCTGCTGTATCTCGAGGGACTGCGCGTTCACGGCATCGAGCGGCCGTTTGGCGAAGTCGTGAAGTTCTCAGCCGACGTCTTCAGCTACTTCACGGCACCTGAGGCGCTGATTCTTTGGGGGCGCTGGCTGCAAACGTATCCAAAGCCCGAAGGTGAGCTGTTCTTCGGTGTCGTCCCCATCGCCCTCGCTGCCGTCGCCGTGCTGGAAAGCGCCGCCGCAATCGGCACGATTCGCTTCGAGACCACGGCTCGACGCCTCCTCGCGTGGCTCATTGGAGCCTTCATCACCGTCCAATTGGTCGGGTTCGTCGCCATCCTGTTGACCGGGGGATTCATCACGTCGGTCCTAGGCCTGCCTGTTCGTGCCAACAATCCCGCCCGATTGCTCATGGGGGTTGCGCTCGGCTGTGTCGTCCTGCTCGGGCTCTCGGCCGACCTCCGCAAGATCGCTCGTGAAGCGGCGCGATCGCCGCTGATGATGGCTCTGGTTCTCACGCTGTTTGCCATGTGGATGTCGTTGGGGCCCCTGCCACAGGTCAAGGGGCAGACGCTGCCGGCTCTCGGTCTGTATGGGTGGTTCTACGAACACGTACCCGGCTTTGACGGTCTTCGGGTGCCGGCCCGTTACGCGATGGTGGGCGCGGTGTTTCTGTCGATTGTGGCGGCCTACGGCGCTGCGGCGATTCTCCAACGTGTTGGGCGACCAGCGCTGATCTCGACCTCGATCGCTGTCCTGTTCTTGATCGAGGCTGCGTTCGTCCCGATGCCGCTCAATCACACCTGGGGTGACGGACTCGTGATGCCGCCGGCACGAGTCGAGCCAGCAGCCAAGGCTCCTGCCGTGTACAGAGCACTGGCCGCGATGCCCGAATCACGGGTGATCACGGAGTTCCCGTTCGGCGATCCCGCCTGGGAGCTTCGGTACGTCTACTATTCAACCGTTCACTGGAAGCGACTGGTGAACGGCTATAGCGGTGCATTTCCACGCGGCTACCATGTGCGCGCGGCACGCCTGCAACGCCTGGCAGACAATCCAGACGAGGCGTGGCAGGTGCTTCGAGACACAGGGACCACGCATGTAATCGTCCACCACGACGCATTTCAACCAGGAGGCGCGCTGGCGATCGAACTGTGGCTGTCGCAACGGGGAGCTGCTCT
Organism: uncultured Acidobacteriota bacterium; assembly: GCA_963734095.1. GTDB lineage: Bacteria > Acidobacteriota > Vicinamibacteria > Vicinamibacterales > UBA2999 > JACCSI01. The sequence goes on from CAVTGK010000018.1 coordinate 170,603, forward strand.
CAAAGGTCGCTTCGACGATTCGACACTCTGGGAAATCGGCCAGCCACGATGAGCGATCGATCGTCCAGCCTTATACTCTTGCGGTGCGTCTCGATCCTCTGAAATTCCTGTCCGACGAGCTCGATTCACTCAAGCAGCAAGGGCTTTATCGTCATCTCCGAATCCTCGACGGCGAGCAGGCATCGCACGCCACGTTCGATCGAAAATCGGTCGTCAATCTGTCGTCGAACAACTATCTCGGCCTCACCACCCATCCACGCCTCCGTGAAGCCGCGCTGCAAGCGGTACGCGACTACGGTGCCGGGTCGGGATCCGTTCGCACGATCGCGGGGACGATGGCCGTCCACATGGAACTCGAGCAACGCCTCGCCACGTTCAAGAACGTCGAGGCGGTCGTCGTCTTTCAAAGCGGCTTCGCGGCCAACGCGGGCACCGTGTCGGCGATTCTCTCCAAAGAGGATGTGGTCGTCTCCGACGAGCTCAACCACGCGAGCATCATCGATGGATGTCGACTCAGTCGCGCGGCCATCAAGGTCTTTCCTCACAAGGACGTCGAGGCCGCACGTGCGATCCTGCGCGACCTTCCGGCCACCCAGCGCAAGCTGCTCATTACCGACGGCGTGTTCTCGATGGACGGCGACCTCGGCGCGCTTCCCGCTCTTTGCGATGTCGCCGAGGAGTTCGGCGCAATCATGATGGTGGACGACGCGCACGCGAGCGGTGTGTTCGGGCGTCAAGGCCGTGGCACGATCGATCATTTCAACTGTCATGGCCGCGTCGACATCCAGGTCGGCACCCTGTCAAAGGCCATGGGTGTGCTCGGGGGATATGTCGCCGGCACGAAGGCCTTCATCGAATTCCTCCACCATCGAGCCCGGCCGTTTCTCTTTTCCACTTCGCATCCACCAGCGGTCGCGGCGGCATGCATCGCTGCACTCGACGTCCTCGAACAGGAGCCGCAATGGATGGAACGGCTCTGGGAGAATACGAAGTTCTTCAAGGCGGGCCTTCAGAGCCTGGGCTTCAACACGGGGCGAAGCGAAAGCCCGATCACTCCCGTCATCGTCGGGGAGGCGCATCAGGCGATGCAGATGTCAGACGCGCTCTTTCGAGCCGGCGTATTCGCTCAGGGAATTGGCTTCCCGACCGTCGCGCGCGGTCAGGCGCGGCTTCGCACTATCGTGACCGCCACCCATACCCGAGAGGACCTGCAATACGCGCTCGACGCCTTCGGGAAGGTCGGGAAGGAACTGGGGGTCATCTGAATACGTCAGTTACAAGTTACAAGTTCCCCAGTTACAAGTTCCCAAGGCGCCCAGCTGGTGAATTGTCGTTTTGAACTTTGTAACTTGTAACTTGTAACTTCCCAATGCCGTCCTCCCCCCGCGCCTTCTTCCAGACCTACACGAAGGACTTCACCAAAGAAGACCTCGGGAAGCTCTTCACGTACGAAACGCCCGAGGCGTATCGCTTCTTCGCGCGCGGGATCAATACGGCGGAGCTCGAGGGGCTCCCGTGGCACCAGCGCGCGGCGCGGTATCTCCAGGGGTTCTTTCTCGCTTTCACGATGCGCCTCTCGCCGGCGCGTCGGGTGATTTATGGCCTGGCGCTGCTCACCGCGGCGGTCGGATTGGTCCAGTTGTTCGACGGGTTCGGGCTGATCTCCGTCCGTCCCATGTTTCCCCTCAACTTCATCCGCATCCGAGTGCCGGGCCCGGTCTTCTCGCACGGAACGCTGTGGCTGTCGGTCGGGTTCCTGCTGATGAATCTTCTCGTGCTGCTGGAAGTCGCCGACCGGTTATCGCTCAAGCGCGACCTCGAGGTTGCCCGTGAGATTCAACAGGCCATGCTTCCAGAGGGTTTGTGGTCGAACCCTGGAGTCGAGGCCTTTGGGCTGACCAAACCTGCCAACACGGTCGGGGGCGACTTCTACGACATCCTGCCGCAGCCTGATGGGCGGGTGATCGTCGCACTCGGCGATGTTGCTGGAAAAGCCAGCCCGGCAGCCTTGCTGATGGCCCTTCTGCTCGCCATGCTGCGGACGCTCGTCGAGGAGAACCTCGAGATCGCAGCGCTGGTCGAGCGACTCAACGTGCAGGTGACGCGACATGCCCCTCCTTCACGCTTCATCACACTTTTTGTCGCGTCGTACGACCCCCGGACGGGCGACATGGAGTTCGTCAATGCCGGGCAGACTCCGCCTTTGTTGCGGCGACAGAATGGCGCCATCGAACGGCTGATGACCGGCGGCATCGCTCTCGGCATGTTCGCGGGCGCGACCTACGAGGCGGGCACCGCTCACCTCGAGCCCGGCGATGCCCTCGTGGCCTATAGCGACGGCATCACAGAAGCCGAAGATCCTAGTGGAGAACCATTCGACGAGGCTGGCCTCGAACGCACATTGGCCCTATACCCCGGGACGTTTCCGGAGGCCACTGCCGCGAGCGTCGGACAGGCTATCTTTGATGCGGTCGAGCGGCATCGGCGGGATTCACGGCTCGGCGACGACTTGTCGGTGCTGGTGCTGAGTCGGCTCAAAATCTGATAGCCCGTGCGCCTTCACCTGGCGTCTAATCTGTCGAGGTTCCGCAGCGGAATCACGGGGAGGCGTGTCGGGATCTTTGTAAGGACGATCGAGTTGAACCGCGTCCTGTTGCTTTGCTTGATTCTCCTCGGCGCGTCTTCCATCGACGCTCGACAGCCGGCAGCCGGCCAGAGCGACGAAGATCTGTCGATCCAAGCCTTCCTTCAGGCGATCGAGACAACCATTTCCACCACTGACGGCGCTCGTTGGCGCGAGTTGCTGTCGCCAAACGCCGATCGTGACGCGGCGATCGAGTTCTTCGACTCGATGGTCCCCCAGGGCGTGACGCGCGTCGTCGTGCACGAGCGCGACCGAGCGCCACTGCTCGGCACGCTGCCAGGCGAGGGCTATCAACTGCTCGCGGATGTCTTCACGGAGACGGGCGCGCGCGGGCGCATCCACACCTGGCGGCTCGACGTGCGGCGTCCACGTGATGCGACCGAGCGACAGCCGTGGCGGATCGTCGGTCAAGAACGCCTGGCGGTCATCGAAGGTCTCCATCGGCTCTCGCTGCACCCTCAGAAACAGTTTGCGGCGCGGGATCTGGTGATCAAGTCCGTGGACTTCGAGCTGCGATTGCCGACCGGGGATGTGTTCGTCGCGGAAACCTCCGAAGGCGTCACGGCGCTGGTCATGATCGGTGACGGCACGATGATCTTCACGCCCGGACCGGCCGAGGAGCGCGGGCAGGTACGACTGTTTGCCGGCACTGACACGATCGAGACGCCGTTCACGGCCGCGTTCATCCGGATCAATCCTTTCGAACTGGAGCAACAATTCAAGGGCCAGTCGGTCAGCGAGGCGCCGGTTGACAATCGGGCGTTCCGACGAGCGCAGACAATCTTCGATGAAGAAGTCGCCAAGTCGTTCAGCCTCGATTTGCACGACCTGAGCCGAGACAACTGGTCACTCCTTCCACAGATCGGCGACTTTCTCGCCGAGGTGCGGACACGCCGTTTCAACACGCTGACCTTTGCGCGCTCGACTGGCGAAGCCGAGGACGTCACGTTGTTTCATCGCGAGCGAAAGCGCAACATCGCCGCTTACGCCTCCGAGATGAAGCTGAGCAGTCGAGGGAGGTTCTTCAATGAGGACGACCTCGTCGAGTACGACGTCCTCGACTACGCCGTGGATGCAACGTTCTCGCCCGAACGCGAATGGCTCGAAGGCAGGCGCTCGTCTGAAGGTTCGCGTCAAGTCGTATGCGCTCGCGGCGCTGACGCTCCGGTTGGCGGAGGAGCTCAATGTCAGCTCGATTACCAGCGCCGAGCTCGGGCGCCTGATGTTTCTACGGGTCCGCAACCAGAACAGCGTCGTGGTCAACCTGCCGTCGCCGGTGTCTCGCGATTTCGAGCTGACCTTGAACGTCGCATACGCCGGACGCTGCCGCACGCAACCGATTGAAGAGGAATCCCTCGATGTGCAGGGCGGGGGCGGCCGACAACAACGATCGGAAGACGTACCGTTCGTGCCTCCCGAGCCGAACTGGTTGTTCAGCAACCGTAGCCAGTGGTATCCGCAAAACCAAGTGACCGACTATGCGACCTCGACCATCCGCTTCACAGTGCCGGCCGAACACACGGTGGTGGCCAGCGGCGTGCACGCGGCGGGATCGCCAACCGCGGCCGCGGCGGCGGGGCCTGGGCTGCCCACGCGAGCGACCTACACCTACGTCGCGACGCAACCGCTCCGATATCTCGGCGTTGTCGTCAGTCGTTTCACGCGGGTGGATGGCGCAACCGTCGCGCTCGAGATCGTCCCGCCAAAGCCCGCCACACCGGTCACGGCCCCACGCCCGACCGCTTCAGCCATCGGCGCGCGCAACACGATCGAGCTGGCCGTCGAGGCCAATCGGCGTCAGCAGGATCGTGGACGTGAAATCGTCAATACGGCAGCCGACATCCTGCGTCTTTACGCAGCGACGGTGGGAGACGTTCCGTACGAATCGATAACGCTCGCGATGGTCGAACACGAGCGGCCGGGCGGCCATTCGCCGGGCTATTTCGCAGTCATCAACAATCCGATGCCGGCCGCGCCGTTCGTGTCCAGAAATGATCCAGCCTCGTTCACCAACTTTCCAGAGTTCTATGTCGCGCACGAGCTCGCCCACCAGTGGTGGGGCCAGGCGGTCGGGTGGAAGAACTATCACGAGCAGTGGCTCAGCGAGAGCTTCGCGCAGTATTTCGCCGCCCTTTATGCGCACGAGCGGCGAGGCAGGGACACCTTCGGCGACGTGCTTCGACAGTTCCGTCGCTGGGCGATGGACCAGTCCGATCAAGGGGCGGTCTACCTGGGCTATCGTCTCGGGCACATCAAAGGCGACAGCCGCGTGTTCCGTGCACTGGTCTATAACAAGGGCGCCTTGGTCCTGCACATGCTGCGACGCTTGCTGGGAGACGAGGCATTCTTCAAAGGCCTGCGACGCTACTACGCGGAGAATCGCTACAAGAAGGCCGGCACCGAAGACTTGCAGCGTGCGATGGAAGCCGAATCGGGACGCAAGCTCGATCGCTTCTTCGAACGCTGGATCTATCAGTCAGCGCTTCCCCGCATCCGTTACTCGGCAACGACCGAAGGGCAGGAGGTCGTGGTTCGCTTCGAGCAGATCGGTGAGGTCTACGACGTACCGGTCACGGTCACGCTCAATCTCGGCGACAAGAGCGTCGACGAGGTCGTCGCCGTCACCGACACGACGGTCGAGAAGCGCATCCCGTTTGCTGGTTCCTTACGGAGCATTGAGGTCAACGGCGACAACGGAGCGCTCGGGGTGTTTGAACGGCGATGGAGGCGGGCGTAGGGCACAGGGAAGGGATCAGGGCCCTCAGTTCCTTCCCTGTGCCCTCGCTGGCCCTATGCCCTGAGCCCTATGCCCTTCAAGGCAAGAATACCCCCGTGACCCGCATCGGACCACCGCGTTCGAGACGCTCGCACACCACGAAGAACTTGGTCCCGTCGACGATGTAGGTCCTGGTGCGGCGTTCTCCGAACTCGCCGGTACTGACAACGGTCGGGCCTCGAGCCGCGCTCTCGGGCAGGATGGACGTGATTCGCGACTGCGGATCGCCGATACGAATCTGGCGACCGTCGACCAACATGATCCCCGGCACGTTCATCGCGCCGGCGGGTACGCCCGGTGGCAGGCTGGCGGGAACGTCGACGAGCGCCGCGTCGACGCGAGGGCCAATCACTCTCTGCACCGGAACGGACAGCAGCCAGATTAGAGCCGCGACGCCAGCCGCGGCGGCGAGCCACTCGAAGAACGAAGCGATGCGGAGTGGGCGCTCCTCCACCGGCCAAGTGTAACCGGTTTGATATGATCGCGCTTTGGCAATGGAGACGGTTACTCTCACTATCGACGGCCGCCAGATCGTGGTACCCAAGGGCACAACTGTCCTGCAGGCCGCCATCCAGGCCGGGATTCAGGTCCCGTACTACTGCTACCACCCAGGCTTGGGGATCGACGCCTCCTGCCGCGTCTGCCTCGTGAAGATCGAGAAGATGCCGAAGCTGCAGACGTCGTGTTCGACCCCTGTCGCCGAGGGGATGGTTGTTCATACGACTGATGCTGAATCGGTTGAGGGCCGCGCTGGTGTTTTCGAGTTCCTGCTCATCAATCACCCGCTCGATTGTCCGGTTTGCGACAAAGGTGGGGAATGCCCACTTCAGGATTTTTCCTATCAGTTCGGCAATGCCCAAAGCCGCATGGACTTTCCGCGGCGCGTGTTCGACGGCGAGGGCGTGCGCGCCGACGTTGATTTCGGCCCGACGCTCATGCTCAACCGTAACCGCTGCATCTTGTGCACGCGCTGCACGCGGTTCATGCGCGAAGTCGATGGCGACGCGCAGATCGGTATCGTCGATCGTGGAAGCGGCAGCGAGATCGCCACATTCAATGAGCAAGGCGTCCACTCGATCCTCTCTGGCAACTTGATGGATGTCTGCCCGGTCGGGGCGATCACCACCCGTCAATACCGGTTCCGATCGAGACCGTGGGACAACCCTCACGCCGTCGACACCATCTGCACGCTGTGCTCCAAGGGCTGTAACACGACGGCCTGGATCAAGGCCAAGCCGGAATGGGCGAAGGGATCACAGCTGATTAGAATTACCCCGCGTTACAACCCTGAGGTCAACGACTTCTGGATGTGCGACATCGGTCGATTCCAGTACACCTGGGTCGAGGGAGACAGCCGCTTGCGCCGGCCGCTCCGCATGTCGAAAGACGGCGTGCAGCAGGCTGTGCCGTGGAAGGATGCCCTCATACGGGTGCGCGATCTCGTGGACGAGGCCGGCCGTCGAGATCCGACATCCATCCGCTTCCTGACGTCGGCCCATGCCTCACACGAGGAACTGTTCCTCCTCAAACGGCTCGCGGTCGAGATGAAGGGCGAAAGCGGCGGCCGTCACGTGCACGTCATCTGGCGCCGCTCCGAGAAGCGCCAACCGCCGGGCACGAAGTTTCGCGTGCCGTCTGTCGACGCACCCAATGTGCACGGCGCGCAGGCGCTTGACCTGGCGCAGGGCGAGCCGACGCTCGGTGACCTTCGGCCCGCTATCGAAAGGGGCGAAATCCAGTTGCTGTATGTGCTGGATCCCGGGCCGGATGGATCGCTTGGAGAGGTGAGCTGGGTGGTGGAGGCCCGGAGAGCCGGGCATTTGCGCGCGTTGATCTACCAGGGAGTCCAGTCAACGGATCTGTCGCGGGCGGCGGACGTCGTCCTGCCCGGCGCAGCGTGGGTCGAGAAGGACGCGACTTACTCCAACGATCAGGGGCGGCTCCAGGCAGCCTCGCGGGTCATGAGTCCCCCTGGCGAAGCCGTCGAAGATTGGCAGATTCTGACCAGCGTCGGGGCGTCTTTCGGTCTGCCGTTCACCTACAAGAGCTCGAACGAGGTGCGGTCAGCCCTGGCGGCCGCCATGGGCACAGTGGCGGGCTTCGAGGGCATTGGCGGGCAGGTGTTCAAGCGTCCGCTGCCGTTGCAGCATTGGCTGCAGGCCAGCAACCCGATGGAGCGATGGAAGTGGAACGCCATGTTCCAGGACCTGCCGCCGGTCAAAGGTCACAACGTGCAAATGGAGACGGCGCCCGCGCCCGCCGTCATCCCGCTGAAGCTTGTAACCGACGAGATCGCTCGAGCGTCAGAATAGAAGGGTTCCAAGGTTCCAGGGTTCCAAGGTTCCTGTGGTTCGAAGGTTCGGTTGTAGAACCTAGGAACCATAGGAACCTTGGAACTTTGGAACCTTGGAACTTTGGAACCTTAAATGGAGAGCGTTTCCCTTTTCGCCGCATTTATCGCCGGGGTCCTGAGTTTCATCTCACCCTGTGTACTGCCGCTCATCCCTGGCTATCTGTCGTTCATTTCGGGCGTATCGCTCGACGAAATGCGCGGGACGCCTGCGGCCGCCGTCGCCGGAGGCGGAACTGTCGCGGTCGCGCCGAGTGTCGCGCCAGCGGTTCAGCGTCGCGTGATCGTCACGTCGCTGTTTTTCATTCTCGGCTTCTCGCTCGTGTTCGTCTCGCTCGGCGCGTCGGCGACGGTTCTTGGGACGTTCCTCATGGAACGGCTGACCGTGCTCGGGAAAATAGCCGGCGTCGTGATCATCATTTTCGGCCTGCACACGATGGGCGTGCTGCGGATTGGCTGGCTGTATCGCGAGAAACGCTTTCAATCAAGCAATCGCCCGACCAGCATGCTCGGAGCGACTTTGGTCGGCATTGCGTTCGCGTTCGGCTGGACGCCGTGCATCGGCCCGATTCTGGCCGCGATTCTCACCGTGGCCGCGGGGCAAGAAACTGTGGGCGAAGGCATTCGCCTGCTGGCCGTCTATTCGGCCGGGCTCGCCATCCCGTTTCTGATGACTTCGCTCGCCATCAACAGTTTCTTCACCGCGTTCGCGAAGATTCGCCGCTACTACCACACGATCGAAATCGTCTCGGGTGTGCTGATGGTGATCATCGGCATCCTGATCTTCACCAACCGCTTCACGATCATCGCGCAGTGGTTAACTCCGTACTTGCCGGTGTTCTAGCTCGGGGTTCGGGGTTCGGAGTACGGCGTTGGTGCGGAGTTCTGGGTTCGGAGTTCGTGTTCCGAGTTCGGGGTTCGGAGTTCTGTTCGAAGTCTTAAGTTCGCTCAGAACCGACTCCGCACTCGCAACAGAACTTCGGACTCGGCACTCCGGACAGTCACACAGAACTCCGCACTCCGCGCCAACTTCGCACCCCGAACCCCGTACTTCGAACCCAACATAGAGTGCACTTCTGTTATCCTGTGCGCGTGTCGAACCGTTGGTTCCGGTTCGTAATCGCTCTGCTTGCAATCGGTTTGGCGGGCGGTGCGGCCTATCGAATCATCCAACACGAACGACAGCTTGCAACGGTCGCCGACGCGTCGCAACGCGCCAACGATGCGGCCGAGTCGGCGATGGCGACCGTGTCGGAGCTCAAGGCTGCCTTGCATGCGTACGTCGCGCCGGGACAGGGCCACGATTTCTGGACGGCGCGGTCCGCGATGCTCCTCGAAAAGCTTCGCGGTTCGCTCTTGGACCTCGAGAGCGCTGCCGCGACCCTGAAGGTGTCGCTCACCGACGAACTCGACCTCTCGGATCGCGTGGCGGCCGCCGAGCAGCGGGCCCGAGGGCATGTGGGCAACGGTCAGAGCCTCCTCGCCGGCGAAGTGATCTTCACCGAAGCCCGCGATCTGCTTGATTCCATGCGTCAGCAAGCCGCCCGTATTCACGACGAGGTTGCCCAACGAGCGAGCAGCGAGACCACGTCCACCAGGCGTGAACAGGCCCTTCTCGCGGCGGCTGCAGCGGGCGTCATGGCCCTCGCCATTCTGGTGCTGGCTCCTCCGGGACGCAGCGCTCACGTCGCTCAGCCAGCGGCGTTGCCGGTTTCGGCTTCACCAACTGCCGAAGCGTCCCCGAGCCTCAGGGCCTCGAGCGTCGCAAACCAGGCCGACCGGCCGGCGGCCGCGCGCGCGGTCCCCTCCGACCGACAGCCCAAAGTTCGTGTCGGTTCGATCGAGCCTGCGACCCCGGTCGCGGCGCCAGTAAACGTCGCGCCACCGCCGCCAGCGGTCGAACCACCAGCCATCGCAGCATCGACTGAGAGCCAGCCGACGCCTGGGATTAGCCTCCCCGACGCCGCTGCCGTCTGCACGGCCTTCGGTCGAGTGTCCGAAAGCGCTGAGATCTCGACCCTGCTCGCTCGCGCCGCCAGTGTGCTGTCAGCGTCGGGATTGATCGTGTGGGTAGCATCCGAGCAGGGAACCGAGTTGATGGCGGCCGCCGCATCGGGCTATGACGAGCGGCTGTTCACGCGCCTCGGTTCGATCGATCGCGATGCCTCGAACCTAACCGCCGCCGCGTTCCGTGACGGTAAGGCTCAAACGCGCACTCGCGGGACCGGCACCGCAGCGGCGCTTGCGGTACCGCTGCTCAGCCCGCTCGGTCCAGTCGGAGTCTTTTCGGCCGAGCTGCGAGAAATCGCCGACGTGGACGCCGACCGGCTGGCGCTGGCGGCCATCTTCGCCGCGCAGTTGTCGGGCCTGTTGGGGTCGATGACCGCGGTGGGCGACATCACGTCACGAGCCCAACAGGCTCAGGCCTAATCGCAAAGCGAACGGGTCTAGGCAGGCCGGCGCCAGCCTGTTCTCGGACGCGCCTCGAGCGTCGCCTTGACGGTCGACTCTTTCTTGTCGCGCAGAATTCCAATCGTTACGTCTTGTCCCTCTAGCGCGCGCAGCTCATCGATCAAATCGTCCGAATCGCGCACTGCATCACCGTTGATTGACGTAATCACGTCGCCGGCTTTGAGCCCCGCCTTTTCTGCGGGCGAACCCGAATTGATGCTCGACACCAGGACGCCGCCATTCTTGGCCCCGAAGTACTCTGCCAGTTGCGGCGTGAGCTCCTCGAGCTGAATGCCCAGTCGGCTTCGCGGACTCGACCAGCCGGGGACAAAGTCGAAGTTGAAATCCATCGGCCCGTTGTAGGGAAACTCGCGCAGGCGCGGCTGGAGTTCGCGAAGCCTCGGCTCGATCTCACGCAGCCGAGGCTCCAGCTCGCGCAGGCTCCGACCGAAATCGCGCTCGATTCGATCGCTGTCCCACCCCAACCCGAAGGCACGAGCTTCCGGGGTCACCGAGATGCTCTGTCGTTGGCCGTCCCTGACGATCCCGAGCGCAACGCTGCGGCCTGCGGGGGTCTCCTGAATCAATCGGGAGAACTGGCGCGCGCTGCGAACCCGGTCGCCGTCCACGTCGATCACGATGTCGCCTTCGCGCAAGCCCGCCTTGGCCGCGGGGCTATCCTGATCGACTTCCTCGATCCGCACGCCGCTCGCTGCGCTACCCAGCGTCTTGAGCTCGTCAGCGCTGAGATCGTCCACCATGACGCCGAGTTGGGCTCCACGGCCGTCGAGCATCATGACTCGTGGGCGCGCCGGCTTCTCGACTTGCGGCGCAGGCGCCTGCGCCACCAGGCTCGACACCGCGGCTGCCACGCCGGCGGCTAGAACGACGCCAAATATCGCTAGTTTTCTCTCCATGTCCAACCTCGCTTCTCTTACGTCTCAGACGCCTGATCGGAGGCAACGGTTGGTCTTCCTTCAAGGTTCCAAGGTTCCAAGGAACCTAGGAGATCGCGTTTGCCCAGCGTTGCGGCAGCGGTAAACACTCCGCCACATCCGGCATTCGCCTCGGCTGGATCTGCCGTCACACGCCGCACGACTTCATCGTCTTCACCGAGCCAAACCAGGTCGTAGCAGTCGAGACGGCCCCCACGCGAGAGCAGCAGCTTGCGCAACTCGGATGTTTTGGCCGCCCACGTCGCGCTGCCGGATGAATCGACATGCGCGTTGGGATCGGCGCCATGGTCGAGCAGCAACTCGACCATCTCGTGGTTTCCTAACCGTGCCGCGGAGTGGAGTGCAAACCCGCGAGGCGCATCGGCACCTTCGGGCCAGTTCGGGTCAGCGCCACGATTCAGCAGCAGTCGAGCGATCGCTGGATGATCGAAATCGATGGCTGCTGACAGTGGACGCTTACCCGACGGCCTCGACTGACGAATGCGGCCTGGATCCTCGTTCAGTTGCGCGGTGATCCGTCGAAGATCTCCGAAGGCTGCGGCAACGGACAGATCGTATGTCGCGCCTCGCTGAAGCAGCAGTCGGGCGATTTCGACATCGCGGCGGCCGTGCCAGAAGAGCGCCAGGTCGATCGGTTGGAAATCGACCGCAGCGTACCCTGACGCATCGCCAGGGCCCGAGCCGTGTAACGCGTGAACGTCGGCGCCGCGATCGAGCAGCAGGGTGACCACATCAAGCGCCGACGCAATCACGGCGCGGTGGAGCGGTGTCCCTCCCTTTCGGTCGCCGCGATGCACGAGTTGCGGTTCAGCATCGAGCATGCGTCGAACCGCCTCAGCATCGTTCGCGTCCGCGGCGAGCTGGATGGCATGGTCGGCCTCTGCGGCTGCAGAAGGGGATATTCGCGCACTCCGACCGCGAACGGCTTCGAGCAGATCGGCGACCGTCTCGTGTCCACGATCGCGTGCGACGGTAATTAGGCTCTCGCCGCTCACGCCCCCCGCATCCGGATCCGCGCCTGAATCGAGCAGCAGCCGAACTGCCTCCAGGTGACCTGAACTAGGAACTTGGAACCTTGGAACCTTGGAACCTAGAATTGGAGCGTGGCCGACCTTCGCAAAGAGATCCTGCAGCGCGCCGAACGTGAGCGCGTGAAGTTCCTGCGCTTGCAATTCACCGACATCCTGGGCGTCATCAAGAATGTCGAGGTGCCGGACGGGCAATTCGAGGAAGCGCTCGACGGCCACATCATGTTCGATGGGTCGTCGATCGAAGGCTTCGTCCGGATCGAAGAGTCCGACATGTACCTCAAACCGGACCTCTCGACCTTCCAGGTGTTTCCCTGGACGGATCCGGTGGGCAGCTCGGGCGTTGGCGTCGCTCGCGTCGGGCGGCTCATTTGCGACGTCGCCAATCCTGACGGTACTCCGTTTGCCGGCTGCCCACGGACGACGTTGAAGCGGGTCATCGCGATCGCGGCCGAGCGCGGCTTCACCATGAAGGCCGGCCCCGAGGCCGAGTTCTTCCTGTTTCAACGCCGCGACGGAAACCCAACCACGGAAACCCATGACGCGGCCGGCTACTTCGATCTCGCGCCCGTTGATCTCGGCGAAGATGTGCGCCGCGAGATTGTCCTCGACGCTCGAGCAAATGGGGTTCCACATCGAGGCCGCCCATCACGAGGTCGCGCCGGGACAGCACGAGATCGATTTTCGCTACGACGATGTGCTGGCCACGGCCGACAACGTCAGCACGTTCCGGTTCGTGGTCAAGAATGTCGCGCTCAGGTACGACCTCCACGCGACGTTCATGCCGAAGCCGGTCTTCGGGCTCGCCGGATCCGGCATGCATACGCATCAATCACTTTTTCGCGGCAAGGCCAACGCCTTTCACGATGACGCCGGCCAGTGGCAGCTGAGCGAAACGTGTCTGCACTACATTGGCGGGTTGTTGCGGCACGCGAAGGGGTTTTGCGCGGTTACGAATCCCCTGGTGAATTCCTACAAGCGGCTCGTGCCCGGATACGAGGCGCCGACCGCCATCGCGTGGTCCGAGAAGAATCGCAGCCCGCTCGTCCGCGTGCCGGCGACGCGAGGGATGGCCACACGCATCGAGCTGCGTATGCCTGATCCTTCGTGCAATCCCTACCTCGCCCTCGCGGTGATGCTTCGCGCCGGTCTGGACGGCATCGAGCAAGCGCTCGATCCCGGGCCACCCATCAACAAGAACATCTACAAGATGAGCCATCGCGAGCGACGCCACCTCCGGATTGACGATCTCCCGGCGAGTCTGAACGAGGCGCTCGACGAGCTCGAGAAGGACGACCTGATTCGAGAGACGCTCGGTGAACACATTTTTCAGCACTTCATCGAAGCCAAGCGCGAAGAGTGGGGCAACTACGTGCGGCACGTCTCGTCGTGGGAGACCGACCGGTATCTTCGCGTGTACTGAACGAGACGGCGACTGCGGATCGCGGACGGAAAAGGACTGATCGACTTCAGTCCTGCTGCTGCGAGCGACGCGAGCAGTCCATCTCGCGTGGAGGACAGTGGCCGTCCACCGCGGCGGACGACCCACCGAACGCTTTTCGCAGCGATTGGCGATTTCCCGCCTGATTTTGCCGATCTCGACGCTGGCACGCCTGTTGAAATCAGAGTGGTCGGCCGCGACGGATCACCGGGATGCGCAAACTTCAGGCAGGCGCTGGCATCGCCGCATCCCGGCTGCAAGGTTCACGATTCCGTCGCGGCCGCTCTCGAGTGCATTGCAATCTCCGCGGGCGGAGCAGACCTGCCGGCGAAGCGACTCGAGCGCTCAGATTGAGGCGAAGTCGCAGCGAGTACCCATGATCCTCGCGTATCGCGCGTTCTCGCCGTAGCCGCCATCGCGGTGTTTGCCGCGGCATGCGCCTCCGGCGCGTCGATTGGTCAGCTCAAGACCAATCCGGGCCGGTACGTGGACCGAAGCGTGACCGTGCAAGGCACCGTCACCTCGTCATGGGGCGTTCCGCTCGTCCCCTTCAAGATGTACCAAGTGGACGACGGCACGGGCGAAATCCTGGTGGTGAGCGACGACGATCGGACGCCGTCACGAGGCGCACGTGTCAGGGTCACCGGCAAGGTCGGTGAGTTTGCGGTGCTGGGCGGCCGCTCGATCGGTCTGCACCTGCGCGAACGCGATCTCGACTATCGAGAGTAGTTTCCTCCGTCCGACACGCCCGCCCGGCGTCGCAAATGCGGCGCGGGCGGGCCCCTGGCCGCGGCATTACCCTCCGCGGCCTTTTTTTCAGCCCGTCGTTTTCGTCGCATCCGAGCTCGGACGCCCCATCCGCCGCAACGTCTCGGGACCTATCCGACGTCCTTGTGAAAAGAGGTACAATCTCCCGTCGTGGAAGCCCTGGAACACCCCTCGCCGCTCGTCGAGGGCATCAATGCACTGCTCGCGCCGTTCGGCCTGCACGTGCCGGATTACCTCGTCTTCTGCGCGCTCATCCTCCTCATCGTCCTGGTCGTCGGACTGATGATTCGTGCGAAGTTGAGCGTCGACAACCCCGGCCGGCTCCAGATCATTCTCGAAGACATCACGACGTTCGTCCTTTCACAGCTCGACAACGCCATCGGCCCCGGCAAAGGCCGCAAGTATCTCGCCATCTGCGGTGGGGTTTTCGTTTTCATCCTCCTCGGAAACCTGATGGGCCAGGTGCCCGGCCTCGGCGCGCCCACCAGCAACGTGAACGTTCCGTTTGGTTGTGCAATTACGGTGTGGCTCTACTATCACTGGCAGGGGATACGCGCGCAGGGTCTTGGAAAGTATCTGCTCCACTTCGCGTTCCCACCCGGAGTGCCCAAGGCGATGGCCCCGCTGATGCTGCCGATCGAGTTGATCAGCCACTTCTCCCGAGTGCTCTCGCTGACGCTGCGCCTCTTCGGCAACATCTTCGGCGAGCATCTCGTCGTGCTCATCATCGCGAGCATCGTCCCGTTGATCGCGCCACTGCCGATTCAGATGCTGGGGTTGATTGTGGGCCCGCTGCAGGCGTTCATCTTCATGGCACTGACGGCGATCTATCTCAGCGCAGCGGTCGCGGTCGACGAGCACCACTGAGCGTGGTTCCAGGTGTCAGAGCTCGACGTTGGTTCTGCAGCTCTTGCCTCTACAGCTGCGTGAGTGTCTTCACCACCACAACCGTCTGGTCGTCGGTCTGTTCGGCTTCACCTCGAAATTCCCGCATCGCCCCGAACACCGCGTCGACGATCTCCTTCGCGGCCTTGTCCTTGTGCTCGCGCACGGTTTCGACCACGCGCGCTGAGCCGAATTCCTCGCCCGCGGCATTGAAGGTCTCCGAGATCCCGTCAGAACAGAACGCGATGACGTCACCCGGCTTCAGGTCGATGCTGATCTCGTCGTACGTGGACATGCCGAACGATCCGAGCGGCACACCCGGCAGCTCGATTTGTCCCGCTTTGTTACCCGACACGTGGACGGGGTACGGAAGACCGGAGTTTGCGAGCGTCACGACTCGCTGCTTGAGATCGAACACGGCGTAGCACAGGGTGCAGTCAGTACTCTTCGAGCCCACGCTCGTGCAGGATGCGATCGAGCGACATCAGGACAGCCGCCGGGCTGCGGAGCTCGGGAGTGAAACGGCGACGGTAGGTTCGACCACGCACCACTTCCCCGACAAAAGAGCTGTAGAGCGCCGCCGGCACGCCCTTGCCTGACACGTCGCCGACGGCGACGACCAGGCGTGTTGGGTTCGGGTGACAGGAACTCGTAGATGTCGCCGCCCAGCTCACGGGCCGGGTCGAAGTGCCAGGCCACGTCGACGCCTTTGAGCTTCTTCGGCAGATCCTGCGGCAAAAGCGCCATCTGCACGCGTTGCGCGAATCGCACTTCCTTCTCGAGCCGAACCTCGTTGTGTCGGATCTCCTCGTACAAGCGCGCGTTCTCGATCGCGACCGCCGCTTGCGATGCCAGCAGGGTCAAGAGTTCGAGGTGCTTGTCGAAAACGCATTCAGCTCCGGGCTTTCGAGATCGAAGACGCCAATGCACCGATCCTTGAGGAGCAACGGGATCACCAGCTCCGAACGGACATCGCTGACGGCATTGATGTAGCGCGAATCCTTCGACACGTCGGGAACGAGCACGGGCTCCTTGTGAAGCGCCGCGTAGCCCATCAGGCCCTCGCCGAGCTTGACCGATGTCACCGCCTTGGCATCGCCGTAACTGATGGCGATTTTCATCTCGAGCATGTCGCTCTCCTGATCGAGCAGCGCGATGCCGAAGGTACGATACGCGACCACGCGCTTGACCAGATGCGCCACCCGCGTGAGCAGCTCGTCGAGATCGAGAATGGCGCTCATCTCACGGCCGATCTCGGCCAAGCGTCGTGAGCGTCGCCGCGTACTCGAGCTCCGACTCGAACAATCGCGCGTTGACGATGGCCTGGGCGACGTGTGCGCCGAACAGGCGCAGCATCACTTCATCGCGCTCGCTGAACGCCTCTCGTCGATCCGACAGCAGGTTGAGTGCGCCGATGACCTTGCCCATGTGCTGCAGCGGGACCGCCAGACCAGATTGAATGTTCTGGACGACGCCCATGTAACGGGGGTCGGTGGTCACATCCCCGACCCGGATTGGGCGCTGCTCGGCCACGGCAGTGCCGACGACGCCCTGGCCGACGCTGCAATCGAAACGACCGCACCGCCTCCTCCGGATAGCCGACCGCGTAGGCAATCCGCAGGTCGCCTTGTCGCTCGTCCACCAGATAGACGGCGAAGACCGTAAACGGCGTCACCCGCGCGATCAGCTGTGGGATCTTCTCGAGCAGCTCGTGCAGGTGAAGGACGGATGTGACTTCGCGGCCAAGATCGAAGAGTGTGGCTAGCAGCTCGTTGTCCGAGCTGCTGGACTTCAGGTCTGAGGTCGAATCGGATGGAGCCGATGGCGTGGTCATTGAGTCGTGGTTTTCGTCGGACCGAGCGTGTACCGCATGACCCAATCGGAGATGCGCGTCAATCGATCCTTCTGATGGTAATACTCCGAGATCCCGTGGCCCTCGCGCGGGTAGAAGACGAGCTCGGTGGTCTTACCGCGGTCTTTGAGGCCGCGGAAGAGCTCGTACGCCTGACCCGTCGGCACGCGCTCGTCGTTGGCGCCGTGCAGAATCAGCGTCGGGGTCGTCACGTTGTCGATAAACGACATCGCCGATCGGCCCGCGTAGAGCGGCATCGTCTCCTTGCTGGGAATCCCACCAAAGTAGGTGACGAGCACATTGGGAATATCGTTCGTTCCGTACATGCTCGCCATGTTCGTCAGTCCAGCCCCGACCATTGCCGCCTTGAAGCGACCGGTCTGTGAAATCACCCATGCGGTCATGTAGCCGCCGTAGCTCCACCCGATATGCGCCATGCGTTCGGAATCGGCGATGCCGCGCGCGATCATCGCGTCGACACCGGTCATGATGTCGCGATAGTCGCCGCCGCCCCAGTCGTTGACATTGGCGCGGAGAAACCTCTCGCCGTAGTTCGTGCTGCCGCGCGGATTGGGATACAGCACGGCCCAGCCGCGGCCAGCCCACAGCTGACCACCCTCGAGGCCGCCTACGCGGTAGTTGTTCACGAACGCCCCCGCCGGACCGCCGTGCGCTACCACGAGCAGCGGATACCGCCTGGCAGGATCGAAGCCGACCGGCTTGAGCAGCACGCCTTCGACTTCGAATCCATCAGTACTCTTCCAGGTGACGACCTCCGTTTGTCCTAACTCGAACTGAGCAGCCTGAGGATTCGTGTCCGTCAATTTGCGAAACGTGGCGAAGCCGCTGTCGGTGGCATAGACCTCACTCGGAATCTCGGGCGAGTCCATCGTGACGACGATGACCTTGCCGTCCTTGCTGCGTGAGCCGTATTGCAGCGTCTTCTGACGTGAGAGCTGCGTGTATTTGCCTGTCGCGACGTCGAAGCTGAACGCCTCGTTGTACGCACCCTTGCCGGAAACAAAGACCATCTGCCGCGAATCTGCGCTCCAATGTCCTGCGCCGACATCGCCGTCGAAGTCCCGGCTCCACCGATCCTGTGTCGTCCTGGTGTTGACATCGTAAAGAACCAGATGGGCGTGTCCGATGTAGGAAGGCAACGTGCCGTCGCCGATCGCTTTCGCAGCATTCGGGTCGGCGCTCCACGAGATGAAGCGGCCGTCCGGAGACCATGCCGGGAACCCGTCGGCTCCCGGATTAGTGCTGATCTTCTCGATCGAGCCACTGGTCAAATCGGCGATGTAAACGTCCGAACGTGAATCGCGGATCATCGTCGTCGGCTTCGCGCCAAAGGCCAGCCGCTTCGAGTCCGGCGACCACGAACCACTCGATAACACCGTATACGACGTCCCACTCGTGATCCGAGTAGTTGCTTTGGTCTCGACCTCAATCGTCCAAAGGTGCGAATAGCGGAAATCGCCCTCGAAGACGCGCTCGTCGTCACGCTTGCGAATCGTGGCTTCTTCGTCGCTCGATCGCGGATCCATCGTCACGTACGCGATCCGCGTACTGTCGGGAGACCAGGAGTATGACGTGACGGCTTCTTTCGCGTCAGTCAACTTCCACGCCTCGCCGCCGTCGGTGCGCATGATGTGGATTTGAGCCCGAGGCGCATCGTCTCCTGTGCCCGCGCCTCGTGCTGAGACAAAGCTGATGTAGCGTCCATCGGGCGACCATTGCGGCTGGCTGTCACCACGTTCGCCGAACGTGATCTGCCGGGCAGGCCCGCCGGCGACGGCGACTTTCCAGATCCGCGTTCGCGATTCCGTACGGTCTCGCTCCGACTCCCATTGCCGCACGGTGTAGAGCACCTGCGTGCCGTCAGGCGACACGGTCGGAGCACCGACGGCCTTCAGGTCGAGGATGTCATCGATGCTGACGGGTCGCTTCTGTGCGAACGCGCCAGGCGCAGCCCACAGAACCACCATCATGACCGCCAGGATCTTTTTCATGCGCGCAGTATACTGACCTTTCGCCTCATGACCGATGGTCTCTCCCTGCCGCTGGATTACGCGGCCATCGAGCGGATTCTGCCTCACCGCTATCCGTTTCTGCTGGTGGATCGCGTCGTGGCATTCGAGCCGGACAAGCGGATCGTGGGCATCAAGAACGTCTCCGTGAACGAACGGTACCTTTCGCCCGCGAGGCGCGGCGAGCGCCCGGTCCTGCCGCTGACCATCCTGACTGAAGCCGTCGCGCAGGTGGGCGCCATCCTGATTCTTTCGAAGCCCGAGAATCGTGAGCGACTGATCTACTTCATGGGAATCGAGCGCGTACGGTATCGAGGCGCCGTCTACCCCGGCGACGTTGTCGAGATCGAGGCGCTCGTGCGTCGAATGCGCAGTCGAATGGGGGTGCTCAGCGGTCACGCTCGCGTCGGCGGCAGGGTCATCGCGCACGGGACCATGACGTTCGCGCTCGGCCCGAGATCCGGAGGCGAATGAGGCGACTCCCACGGATCGACGACTTCACACCGGACACCGAAGGCTGGGGATACTTCCTGTGCGTGGGCAAGGAACCTCGGCCCACGCGGAGTGGCGAGATTCTCCTGATGTCCCTCCAGGACGCCACCGGGCAAATTGGCGCCAAGCTGGCCGACGACATCGAGCGGTTCAGGGACGAATTCGAACCAGGCGAGTTCGTCCGCATCGAAGGGCGATCCGTATTGTTCCAGGGACAGCCGCAGTTCCTGGTGACGCACATCCGTCGCGTCAACCCTCCACAGGACCGGTTGCAGGGATTTCGGGAAGAGGACTGTGTCCTGTCGGCGCCCCGGTCAATCGATGAGATGTGGGGTGAGCTACGGGCCCATCTGGA
Source organism: uncultured Acidobacteriota bacterium (assembly GCA_963734095.1). Lineage (GTDB taxonomy): Bacteria > Acidobacteriota > Vicinamibacteria > Vicinamibacterales > UBA2999 > JACCSI01. Next base: position 190,631 of record CAVTGK010000018.1, read on the forward strand.
GCGCGTGCGAGATCCTCACCTGCGTGTGCTGCTCAATCGAATCACCAGCGATCACGAATCGCAGCTTCGCGAATGGCCGGCGGCACAGACCATTCATCACGCGTACCGCGGCGGGCTGCTCGAGCACACGCTCAAGATGGCGGATGTGGCCGTTTCAGTCGCGCGCGCGTACCAAGCCAACGAAGACCTCGTGCTCGCCGGGGTGTTGCTGCACGACATCGGGAAACTTCAGGAGTTGCAGTACGAGCCCGGAGGTGCGACCTACACTCGCGACGGCAATCTGATTGGTCATATCGGACTCGGGCTCATCCTCGTGCGTGACACCATCAACGGCATCTCGGGATTCCCTGACGACCTCCGCTCGCAGGTCGAGCACCTCATCGTCTCGCATCATGGAACGCGCGACCATGGCTCGCCAGTCGAGCCTCGGACGGTCGAAGCATTCATCCTCGCCATGGTTGACGAGCTCGACACTCGAATTCACCAGGTGCGACGAGCCATCAACGAAGACCCCGGTTCCGACGAATTTACGGGATGGCATAAGCGGCTGGGACGGGTGCTGTATAAGGGGAAATAGGCCCTTCGGGAAGGCCGCTTCGCGGAAGGCCCTTCGGGAACGGCTCGGCGCAGCGCCCTTAGGACGGCGAAGGCCGCCACTAAGCGACCGCCCTGCGTTCTGGTTCTCTCATCGCGGCCGTCGCGGCCGCCTTGGGCGTCCAACGCACCACGGCAATGCCGGCGAAGACCAACGCTGAGGCCAGCACAATCCGCAGCGAGAAGGCTTCCGACAGCAACAACGTGCCCAGGATCACCGCGATGATCGGGTTGACGTACGCGTAAAGCGATACGGTCGAAATCGGCAGATACTTCAGCGCGTAGACGTAAGCCGAATAGCCGACGATCGATCCGCACAGGACCAGATAAATCATCGCGCCGGCGGTTCGACCGGTAAACGTCAGGTGGCTCCACTCGCCAGTGGCCGTGCCGATGGCAATCAACATGACCCCGCTCAACAGCATCTGCATGGCCGACGCGCCGAGGGGGCTCCCGTTGATCGCGTTGCGCTTCGTATAGGAGGTGCCGAGCGCCCAGCCAAAGCATGCAATCTGCAGCGCGACGACGCCGGCGAAGAACATCCGCCCTTCGTCGCCGCCCATCGTCAGTTCGGGCCACACGAGCACGACGATGCCGAGGAATCCAATGCTGAGACCCAGGAGCGTACGACTCGTCAGTCGCTCTCCGCGCGGCAACGCGGCTTCGATCAGCACGGTCCAGAACGGCACCATGGCCACGACGACCGCCGCGAGACCGCTCGCCACGTACTGCTCGGCCCAGACCACGCCGCCGTTGCCAATGACCGCCATCAGGAATCCCGCCAGCGCAATCGAGCCCCATGATCTTGGATGCGGCAGCCGCTCGCCGAACAGGGGCAAAACGGCGGCGAGCAACGCGCCTGCGGCGGCCCAGCGAAGCCCGGCCAGCAGCGCGACCGGTACGGACTCGAGCGCAACACGAATCGCGAGATACGTCGTCCCCCAGACGAAACAGACGACGATCCAGGCCGCGTACGCGAGCTTGCGCTCGTGGCGGCTCATGACGCCTCCTGAAGCCGTTCCTTGGGGCGTCCCGGAACGATCGGAATGCGCGAGGTCTCCTTCACGGTCTCGAGGACGATTGTCGTGCGCGTCGACGTCACCCCGGGCACGACGCCAATTTGCAGCCGAAGCAAATGGCCAAGATGTTCGGCGTCCTTCGCCCTGACCTTGAGCAGGTAGCAGTCCTCTCCGGCCACGTGATGAATCTCGAGCACCTCGGGGATTGAGGCCAGCGCCCTGGCGGCAGGCTGCTCCGGACCGAACTCGTTGGTTCGGACTGCAACAAACGCTAAGAGCGCCCGATTCGCGGCATGAGGGTCCACGGCTGCGACGTATTCGCGGATGACGCCCCGGGCTTCGAGCTTCCGCATGCGTTCGAGCACGGCTGAGGGGGCGAGCCCGACGGCCTTGGCGATGTCGGCTTGGGTGGTGCGCGCGTTGTCCTGAAGGACATTCAGAATAGCAGCATCGATATCGTCGAGCGTTCTGTCCATTGCCAGTATTTCAGAATTATATTCTCTGCATACGACTATCCTTCCATGAAAATTCTGACATCGAGGCATGAGTCAGAATCATTGCACGTTTATTGTTGAGCTAGTGCAATTCTGGACAACAACCGACATCGAGCGACTCTAAAGGACCGGCCCTGTTACACCGATGAGATAGGCATGTATATCAGCCAGACCGGGGTGTCCGGGTTGCTGCTTGTCGTCGCACTGATTCTTTTCACGCTGTACATCATGCGGCGTCGGTCTCGTCAGGGGCTGCGCACGCCGAAGTTTTAGTCGGAGCACGGAATCGTCGGTCGGGACACATTGGAGTCGCTATGTATTTGATGAATTCGTCCGGAGTCGCGTTCCTCGCCCTGGCGCTGGCCGGCATCTTGATGACGCTGTACATCATGAGACGCCGCGTTCGCCTGGGCCGTCGCACGCCGAAGTTCTAACCGACCAAGGGCTTTGCCCTTGCTGCCTCGCCCGCGTGTTACAACCTGACGACCATGCTCGGGTTCTGGCACGCGGCGTCGCCTGACGCCCGTCGGGCGCTGATTGCCGCCTCACTTGGTTGGCTCCTCGATGCCTTCGACGTGATGCTGTACGCCCTGGTCCTTGCCTCGCTGATGGCAGACCTGGGCATGGACCGCGCGACCGGTGGTCTTCTCGGCTCTCTCACCCTCGCAGCCTCCGCAGCCGGTGGCATCCTTTTCGGCCTCATCGCTGACCGCTGGGGGCGGACGCGGGCGCTTTCGCTCAGCATCCTGATCTACTCCGTCTTTACCGCGGCCTGCGGCCTGGCACAGGACGTCGTCCAACTCGCCGTGTTTCGCCTGTTCCTTGGCTTGGGAATGGGTGGCGAGTGGGCCAGCGGCGCGGCGCTCGTGTCCGAAACGTGGCCCGCCGAGCATCGCGGCAAGGCGCTGGGGCTCATGCAATCATGCTGGGCGATCGGCTATGGGGCAGCGGCGTTGGTCAACTGGCTTGTGCTGCCGCGCTACGGGTGGCGCGCTGTCTTTTTCGTCGGGATCCTCCCGGCGCTCTTCACCCTCTGGATTCGTCGTCACGTTCGTGAGCCTGCTCTGTGGCAGCAACGCGGGCGGATGCCGTACCCGGCGGCCAGTTGCTGGCCAAGCGCTTCGAGGACCGATGCTCTCGCTCACGATTGCGCTGACACTCATGAATGCGGCGACGATGTTCGCGTGGTGGGGGCTGAACCTGTGGATTCCGTCGTATCTGTCGCTTCCGGTGAGCGACGGCGGCGTTGGTCTGTCCACCAACAGCATGTCGGGGTTTGTCGCCTACATGCAGGTCGGCATGTGGTTTGGCTACGTGACATTCGGGTTCGTGAGTGATCGGCTCGGGCGCCGGCCCACGTACGTTGTCTACCTCGTCGCGGCTTCGGTGCTGGTCTTTCTTTACGGTCGGGTGACCACGCCGATGGCGCTGCTCCTTCTCGGGCCGTTCGTCGCATTTTTCGGCACCGGGTATTTCAGTGGTTTTGGCGCAGTCACCGCGGAGCTGTTTCCGACGGCCATTCGAGCAACCGCACAGGGCTTCACGTACAACATCGGGCGACTGGCAAGCGCCGCCGCACCGTTCATGGTCGGGACCATGGCGCAGCAGCGTGGTTTCGGGGCAGCGTTCTCGATGACCGCCGCCGCGTTCCTCGTCGCGGCGATATTGTGGTTGTTCATTCCGGAGACGAAGGGGCGACAGCTCACGTAGGCCGTTTCGCGGACGGCAGCGACGCGAGTCCCACGGCGAGCCGCAGGCGAGCGAGTCTACGTCTGGGCCTGCGTCACTCCGGGATTGCGTCCCTCGGGCCGGCGACGAGCCCGTCTGTCGCGATTCGAACGCAATTGCGGCCCTCTTCCTTGGCGCGGCACATGGCCGCATCGGCACGGTCGATCATCGCGCGGGTGCTCATCTCGCCTGGAACCGCCTGGGTCAGCCCAAAGCTGGCGGTCACGCCGAGCGTGTGACCGGCCCAGAGAATCGGGCGATCGGCAATCTCGCGCCGCAGTGTTTCGGCGACGCGGCGCGCACCGTGCAGCGGAGTCTCGGGAAGCAAGACCAGAAATTCCTCCCCACCAAACCGGCATTTCAAGTCCGACCCGCGGAGGACGTCGCGCATGCATCGGCCGACGGCGGCAAGCACCGCGTCGCCGCAAAGATGTCCAAACTTGTCGTTGATCTGCTTGAAGTGGTCGAGATCGAACAGGATCATCGAGACCGGCAGCTGACTGCGGCGTGCGCGTCGAAGCTCGGCGTCGATCACTTCCGAGGCGTGGGTCCGCATCACGCACCCGGTCAGCGGATCGCGCATGCTGTTCTCCCGCACTTCTTTGAACAGCTGCGCGGTCTTGAGCGACATCGCAACGAGCGCCGCGGCTGCCTCGACGGCACGATGATGCGCGGGTTCCAGCGAGTGCGCCGTGGGCTTGACACCCATCACGCCGATGGCCGTGCCACCCACGACGAGCGGAAACCCAACTGTCTCACCACCTTCCGTCAGCTTCTCGCCGCCGAGGACTCGGTCAGCGAAGGTCGAACGCTCAATGACCTCCTCCGCTCCTCGCGTGTCACCGGCGAGCGCCTCCCACGAGCCGGCTTGACGAAGCATTACCCACACATGGTCGGTTCCGGCAAGCCTGGGCAAGTGCTGATTGATCGCAGATCGGATCGCCTCATGGTCAAGCGAACGGGCCAGCGCATGACCAAGCGCGATCAGCCGCTCAAAATCCTGAGCCCGGAGTTGCGCTTCGGCACGAGTCGCCTGTGCTGCGGCCTCGCCGGCCTGTTCTTCGAATCGTTTGCGCAACTGATGAACGGTTAACACTCCGGCGAGCACAATCAGAGCAGGCACAAGCGTGACGCCACGCTCGCGCTCGATTTCGCGAGTGAAGTCCAGCACCTGCGAAATCGCGGGAGAGAAAATGATGATGAGGGCGACGGTCAGCCCGATCAGCAGCAGCGCGTCCTGACGTTTGAAGAGGCGCATCCCTGCCTAAACGAGGGGAGCTCTACAGTAGCAAGTTGCGGGCTCAAAGTGAATCGTTTATGGCCTGTCTGAGCGCGTCTCAGCCAATCCTGCCTAAAAATTCACCCTCATTTCAGAACCGCGCCACACCTTGATTTGGCACAAGGACAACGGCCCCTTCAGGTGGTGATGTCCCTGCCGCCAATGCGGGTCGGGCATCCTGATAAAATGCGCGGGATGCGTCGCCTGTTGGCACTCTTAGTGACCGCGTGGCTCGTCGCCGGCGGCGGATTGCTGCTGGGCCAGTCCTCAACGGCCACGAAACTGAGCACGCCGCCAATCCCAAACCCGGGGTTCGTGCCAAGCCGCCCAGTCGACGTCGTCCGTTCGGTGTATGAGTTCGCCGGCCAGCATCCCGAGGTGTTGAAGTTCGTTCCGTGCTACTGCGGCTGCGAGGCCAATGGGCATCCCCACAACGAATCGTGCTTCGTCAAGCGTCGCGACGCCAAAGGCAACGTTGCCGAGTGGGATCCGCATGGCTTCGGTTGTCAGATCTGCATCGACGTTGCGCGGGATGCAATGCTGATGTACCGTTCCGGCGCCGATCCCGTTGCCATCCGCTCTTCAATCGAGAAGAAGTGGACACCCAAGTTCCGAACCAAGACACCAACGCCGAATCCGCCGCCAGCCAAGAAGCGCTAGCCGCGCGGGCGACCGCGCTCGGCAGGCTGTTCGAGGCGGTCCATCAGGGCGTCTACATCGGGGCACTGCACCGCCCGATGGCACCCAGACGATCGCTGCCAACCCCTTTCTCAAGCTGATTTTCGGCCTCTCGCCGGAGGTACCGGACGAATCGGTTCGTCCGTTCGACCCGGAGTGCTTCGGCGACGACGCCGCACGCACGGCGTTTGTCGATCGTTTACGGACGGAAGGCGCGGTCAGCGATTACCTGCTGCGGCTGCACAAGAGCGACGGCGGGCTCGTCTGGATCGAGGTGACGGCACGCGCCGAGCCCATGGGCGACGGCCTGCGGATCGACGCGCTCATTCGTGACGTCAGCGACCGCAAGAAGCTCGAGGACCAGTCGCGCGACCTCTATCACCAGTTGCTGCAGGCCGAGAAGATGGCGGCGCTCGGACAAACGATCTCCGGCGTCGCGCACGAGCTGAACAACCCGCTCGCGACCATCCTGTCCTGGGCCGAACGGCTTGCCGAAGCGCCCGCCGACGACGAACGCGCCGCGAGGCCTCGAAGTCATTCTCGGCGAAGCCGAACGCGCCGCGCGGATCGTCCGCAACCTCCTGACGTTTGCTCGCAAGCGGCAGAGCACGCGGATGATGGTGGACGTCAACGACGTGATTCGCGAGACGCTCGCGCTTCGCGCGTACGAGCAGCGCGTCTCCAACATTCAAGTGATCCAGGCGCTCGCCGCTGGCTGCCCGAGGTCTTTGCCGACGGGCATCAGGTCAAGCAGGTGATGCTCAACCTGGTCATCAACGCCGAGCAGGCGATGCTGGCGGCTAACGGACGCGGCACGCTGGTCGTGCGCACCTGGCACGACGCCGAACGCGATTCGGTCGTGCTCGAAGTGAACGACGATGGGCCGGGGATCGCCGAGGAGTCTGCAGGCAAGTCTTCGATCCGTTCTTCACGACCAAAGAGGTCGGCAAGGGGACCGGGCTCGGGCTGAGCGTCGCCTACGCGATCGTGCAGGAGCACGGCGGCCGGATCTGGCTGTCGTCCCAGCAAGGGCGCGGGCGCGTCGTTCTTCGTCGAGTTGCCGGTCGCCGGCCAGACGCTGCAGCCGCCAAACCGCCGCCGGCCCCGGCCCCGATTTCGCTCGAGGCGTTCAAGGGTTTGCGGGTGCTGGTCGTCGAAGACGAGCCGGCACTGGCGGCGGCAGTCTCCGAGGCGCTGGCCGATGCCGGCTTCGTCGTCGATCGTGCGGGCGACGGCGAGGAGGGGCTGACCCGCCTCGCTCAGGGCACCTACGATCTGATCGTCTGCGATCTGAAGATGCCCCGGATCGACGGCATGCAGTTCTACCGCGCGATGGCGGCGGCGACGCCGGCGCTGGCGCGACGCGTCATCTTCGTCACCGGCGCGGTCGCGGGCACCGACGCCGAACGGTTCCTCGAGGAAACCGGCTGCCGCTGGCTCGCCAAGCCGTTCCGGCTCGGCGACTTGTTGCGCGCCGCGCGCGACGCGCTCGCGTAGTCGACGACCACAGCGCGACGCGTCGGCGCGGCAGCCACGGCCGGGACCGGCTCGGGCGCCGGACGATCGGCGCTTTCGGTCGAAGGTCCGCCTTCGCCATCTTCGGCTTGGCCTCGAACGCGAGAATCGCACTGCGCAAAGTCGCTGCGGCCGCACGCCGGGGCCATGTCGGCATCCAAGCGCCTCGCGGAGCCGGCGCAGCGCGCGGGCGTGCAGCTGCGACACGCGCGACTCGTTGACGCCAAGCTCCGCGCCGATTTCTTTCATCGTGACTTCGCCGTAGTAGTAGAGCGAGATCACGCGACGCTCGCGCACCGGCAGCGTCTCGATGGCGCCGCGCACGCGATCGCGCACCTCGCTGCGCTCGTACGCGTGGTCAGGACGCTCCGGCTCCGCCGGCACAAGGACCGCGGGCAGCTGCGCTTCGTCGACGTTATCCCCACAGGACAGCGGCGAGGTCGATTCGATCGTGTTGATGCGAACGATCGTCTTGCCCAGGCGCTTTTCGTCGGAGCCGATCGGCGGCGGCCAGGTCGGCCAGCGACGGCTCGTGGCCGAGCGTGACGCGCAGCTTCTCGCGCGCGGCTTCGAGCTCGCGGCGCACGCGACGCACGCCACGCGGCCAGGCGTCCTTGCGAAGCGCATCGATCATGGCGCCGCGGATGCGGCGCTCGGCAAACGTCTCGAACTTGATGCCCCGCCTCTCGTCGAAGCGCTCCGCGGCATCGATGAGGCCAATGACGCCGTCCTGAACCAGGTCACTCAAATCAATCGAGTGCGGCATGGTCGCTGCCATCCGGCGCGCCAGCGCCTCCACAAACGGAAGGCCGGCTTCGACGCGAGGGTGGGTCGGTGCTGCGGTCGTTTGGGCGCTCATCGGTCTTGGTCTCCTGCCGCCACCACATCCGGGGCGGCGGCCTGCCTAGTGGCAACCCCAATGCCAAGCTGGTGCAAGGGCGTGGTGGCGCGTGCAAGTCCGTCGATGAGCTTCGTTAAGTGGTTATTAAGTCAGCGACTTACGCGCTTCTGCATGAGCAGGATCGTGCAGCACAGAAATTCCGAGTTGGGGCGAAAACGCCAAGCTCTTGACTAATGTGCCGCAGTCCACGTCAAGACTTTGACGAGACCGTTACAAATTTTGTTAGGAACCAACAGTTTTGTTATCGCCTCACGCCTGCCCGGGCGGACAGGGGTCGGGCGCGATAGCACGACGGTGGATTTTTCGGATTGTGCTGACGAATCAGGCGGATTGGCGTTCGAGGCTGGACGAGATCTGATCGCGGAGGACACGCGTCACGGTCATGGCTTCGAGCGTCGCGCCGACCACATGGGCCGCGCGGGCCCGGTTGGCCTCGTCGTGTGCCTTGGCCTCCAGCAATTCTGCGTGCGCCAGGATCACCCCAAGCTGATTGTTCAGCCGGTGAAACAGGGCACGAAGATCGCCGATGCTGGAGGTGTCTGGGCGATCTTCGATCATTGCCAGGCTAGGCGGCCGACGTCGGAGCCGACGTTCGCAGGCCGTCCGGCTGCCGCCACAGGGAATCGGTGAAGATTCGGATGCTGCCGCCCGCAGTCCGAACATATCGACTTTCCCGGCCGCAATCCAGTTATAGATCGTGCGACGGCTGACGCCAACCATTTCGCACGCCTTCATGATGCTAACCGTCTGGCGCTCCATTCGTGTTCGTATGCCTCCAAGCAGAGGTATCGGACCCTCCCGCCCTCGGATTAGGCCATTCGATGCAATCCCACGAACTTCTGCGGGTCGGACCTGCACAGACCAATCTTGTAATCAATGTTTTGCGCTTGACCAGGCAACTGATGAGCGCCAAAATTTTGGCACCCTCCTAAATGGCTGACCCCCAAACACATTTACTGCTCGTAGACGACGAACCGGCGCTTCGAACCGTCGTCGCAGAACGACTCCGTGAAGAGGCGTTCGAGGTCACCGAGGCCGAATCCGGCGAGCGCGCAATCGAGCTATTGAGCGAATTCGCGTTCGACGTCGTCATCTCCGATCTCCGTCTCCCTGGTGTCGACGGTCATCGGGTCATCGAAGAAGCCCTTCAGAGCGTATCCCGGAATCATGGCGATCGTCGTCACGGGTTACGGCACGGTGAAGGACGCGGTCGAGGCCATCAAGCACGGCGCCGCAGACTTCGTCAACAAGCCCTTTCAGTTCGATGAACTGCTGCACGCGGTGCGCACGGCTCTCGAGCAACGACGCCTGAGGAACGAGAACGCGTATCTGCGCAAGCAATTCGATGAGCGGTTCGGACTGGGCGCAATGCGTGGCCGCAGTTCCCGCATGCGGTCATTGTTCCAGACTATCGAGACGGTCGCGCCAACGACAACGACCATTTTGCTCACGGGCGAAACCGGGACCGGTAAGGAGATGGTCGCCCGCGCGATCCATCAAGCCAGCCCGCGACGGCAGCAGCGATTCGTGGCGCTCAACTGCAGCGCGATACCCGAAGGTCTGCTCGAAGCCGAGGTCTTCGGCCACGTGCGCGGCGCCTTTACCGGCGCCGTCGGCTCGCGTCAGGGTCGGCATCGAACAAGCGCATAAGGGCACGCTGTTCCTCGACGAAGTGGGGACGATGGCGATGGCGCTGCAGATGAAGTTGCTGCGGGTGCTCCAGGAGCGCGAGTTCGAGCGCGTCGGTGACAGCAAGCCGATCAAAGTGGACGTGCGGGTGGTGGCCGCGACCAACGCCGACCTGGCGAAAATGGTCAAGGACGGCAGCTTTCGCGAGGACCTCTACTATCGGCTGAATGTCATCCACATCGAGCTGCCGCCGCTTCGCGATCGCAGGGACGACATCCCGCTGCTCGTGCAGCATTTCGTGCAGAAATATGGTCAGAAAAGCACGTCAGGAGACGAGACGCCTGAACCCTCGAGCGCGTCCAGCGTCAGGCAGGACATGGTGTCTCAGGAAGCGATGCGCCGCCTGATGGCGTTCCAGTGGCCAGGCAACGTTCGACAGTTGGAGAATGTCATCGAGCGCGCCATTGCACTCCTCGGCGGCCGCACGACGATTGAGGTGACTGATCTACCCACCGAGATTCAGACAGCGCAAGTCTCGATGACCCCGGCAGTGGATTTTCCGGATGGCGGTGTCGATCTGCCGACGCTCGTCGAACAGATGGAGCGTGACCTCATCGGGCGCGCGCTCACACGAACCGGTGGGAACAAGGCGGCCGCCGCGGGCCTGCTGAATTTGAAACGAACGACGCTGGTCGAAAAGCTTCGGCGACTGCCAGACATCGCTCACTGACGTCCAGGTACCACGGTTCACCGTTGCCGGTCCATGGTTGCCGGTCTACAACTGGCCGGTCTACGGCTAGAGCTACTGAGAACTGGGGACTGGGGACCTCCTTGTAACGGTCAAGCATCTGATCCGTGAAGACCGTCACCGACAATGATTGAGCGACGACGAGGTCGAGTGGAGTGCTGGCTGGCATCCGCTCGAGCGCTTGCCTCAGTACCTGGGGCCTTGCGCGGGCCGACGGCCACCACCCACGACTGCCTGGCTGCCAACACGTATGGCATGGTGAGAGTCATCCGTCGGGGGGGTGGTTTCGGGGCGTCCTCGACAATCGTCACGCGCTCGTCGGTGACCGCTAGTGCCGGATGTCCAGGAAATAGCGAACAGACATGCCCGTCCTCGCCAACGCCGAGAATCAGCAGGTCGAGGGCCGGCGGGGAGTTGCTCGGCATAGCGGCGCGCCGCGGGCGTCAAGTATGTGTCGTCGGCCGGCATTCGAACCGCGTACGGAGCGCGAGCGCCCAGCGGTGAAAGGAGCAATCGCTCGGCCAGGCCGAAATTCGAGTCGACGTGGTCGGGCGGAACTGCGCGTTCGTCGCCCCAATACAACGTCAGGCGCGACCAATCGACGGCCGCCTCCCGCAGCGCGCCTAGAAAGATGAGGGCCGTGGCCCCGCCTGTCAACCCACAGGTGAAGGTATGGGGCTGGATACTGGCGCCGGTACCCCGATCGACGACCGAAGCGACAGTCTCCTCGAAGCGATGCGTGAGGCGAGAGCGCAGCTCAGCGATGGGCGCGACGATCAGGTCCATGCGGCTAGAGTATGGTGCATCGAATCACGGAAGCACGGAAGCTAAACGCAGCCACGAAGGTCCTCCGCGTTTTGTGTTTCTGTGATTCGCACGCTCTCGTAACATAACGCTATGCCCCCGCGTCACGCGTACTGGACCATCATCGTCGACGATCAGCCGACCGCATTCCGTGCGCACGATGCGGAGGAACTCGAACCGACGCTCAACAGGCTGAAAGAGAAGCACCCGTCGGCCGTGATGCGGTGGTTCGAGCGAGGCAAGCTGTGGGAGTCGCGAGACGCCGCGCGTGCGGAGGGATTCGGACGCGGCGAGCGGCGGTGGGAAGGCCCCAGACCGGACCGTCCGCAGTCACCTGCTCGGGACGCCGCACCTGAGAGCCGCCGTCACGGTGAAGAAGAAAAGCCCCGCGATCAGAAGTGGCGACCGGGCGGCGAACATCGTGACCCCCGCCAGAAATACAAGGACGCCAAGAAAGCGAAGTGGGATCGCTTCAAGAAGAACATCCGGGAGCGGGGGACAAGAAGCGCGAACCGGGTATTTCTGACGCGGATCCGAAACAGGTGACGCCACCCCACGGCGATCGGCTTCGCGATCGCATCGACGACACGACACGCAAAGAGCCTTGGCGGCCCTCGGGCGATCGCGACCGTCGATCGGCACGGCCCCGGAGCACCGACGACCGTCGGCCTGACTGGAAGTCGAACGATCGGCGGGACCGTGATCACCCTCGACCGGAGTGGCGTGAGCGGCCGCCCAAAGGCGACTGGAGGGACCGGCCTCCCGATCGCCGGAGCCGTCCGCAGGGCGACTGGCGTGACCGCCCTCAATCGGACCGGCGGGATCGACCGCCGGGTGAAGGTCGTCCGCATGGGACCTGGCGCGATCGGCCGCCGAAACGTGATTTTCGTGATCGGCCGCCAGGCGACAGAGGTGATCGACCGCAGAAGGACTGGCGCGATCGCCCGAAAACTGACCAACGGGATCGACCACAAGGAGACTGGCGTACTCGCCCTAAAGGCCAGTGGCAAGATCGCCCGAAGGGCGAATGGCAAGATCGCCCGAAGGGCGAATGGCGAGATCGCCCGAAAGGGCGCAGTGGCAAGATCGCCCGCCGAGTGGGCGGCGCCCTCCCAAGGCACGAGACGACAATCGCCGCCAAAACGAGGCGCGGAAGCCATGGGGAGCGAAGTCAGGAGCTCGTTCACGGCCTAAAGGCCCGAAGCCGTTCGGCAGCGGCAAGCCGGGCGGCCCGCGACGCCCGAAGAGTGGTCCACGTGGGCCGCGCAAGCGGCGCGACGACGAGTAGTCCGTGATCGCCCACGTCGTCTTGTTTCGTCCGAAGGCCAACCTCACCGACGACGAGCGCCAAGCACTGATCGGCGCGCTCGCCCATGCCCTCGAGAACATCCCGCTGATCGGGCGGGCGCACATCGGCCGGCGCAAGATCCTCGGGCGTCAGGACCGATGGCTTCAACACGCTTCAGTTCCCTTACGCCGCGATTCTGGAGTTCGAGAGCGAGCATGACTTGCGCGCGTATCTCGATCACCCCGCCCATGAGAGCTTGGGCGAGCAGTTCTACTTCACATCAGAAAGCGCGTTGGTGTTCGACTTCGAGCTGCTCGGTCCCGACCGTGCACGCGAGCTACTTGCGTAGGAAGAAGTCTCCGAGGGCGAGCATGTCGAGCCCCGTGCCGTAGAACACGCGGATTGCATCGCGAGGTGAGCAGACGAGCGGCTCGTGAAAACCGTTGAACGACGTGTTGACGAGCACAGGAGTACCCGTCTTCTGGCCCCACATTTCCAGCAACCGCAAGAAGCGCGGCTCGTCATCGTCCACGGTGTGCACGCGCAGCGTCTCGACACCCTTGGGCAAGATGGTCCGAAACTTGTCCGGATCTCGCGGACGATACTCGAACTGCATGAACGGCGAGGCCTTCGTGTCAGACGCGTCGAACAACGTATCGACCTGCGATCGAGGGACGCTGACCCCGTAGCTGCGATACAAAGGCCGCCGTTTGAGAAAGCCGTTGAGGTTCTCCAGGACGTGGGGCGCGAAAGGGTTGGCGAGCACCGATCGATGACCGAGCGCGCGCGGACCCCATTCCAGCCGGCCATGAAACCACCCAATCAGCCGCCCGCGGCCCAACGCATGAATAACGGCTTCGTTGAGCCGATCGCCCTGGACGAAGTCGTAGGACAGCTTGCAATTGTCGAGCGCCTCCTTGATTTGGCCATCGGAATAGCCGGGACCCAAGTACGGCGAACCAGTGGCTCTCGCGGTGACCAACGACGAACCGCCAGCCAGTATGGCAGCGCCGAGCGCGGTGCCGTTTCGACCGGGATGGGGCGGTACGTACACCTGCGAGAAGATTCCGCACGTCGCAGCGGCGGTCGTAAAAAACGTGTTGAAGAAGAGGCCCCCCGAGAGGCAGAGGTTTTCTGCACGTCCAGGGTCGGATTCGAGCGCGGCGATGCGGTTCAGCAGCTCGACGAGACACTCACCCAAACGCCTCTGAACCGAAGCCGCAACGTCTCGACTCGAGCGATCGGGATCCGCCGATGTAATCGCTCGACGCACGACGTCGCTGAACCTTGGGTCGACGGCGACGCCAGTCTCGGTGAGGGTGATCAGGTCAGAGGCTTCAGTAGGTGCGACCGAACCTGACCGAGCCATGGCCTCGACGAGGTGCTCGTCACGCATGGGCTGCAAGCCCATGGCCTGGGTGAGTTGTCCATAGATCGTGGCGAGCGGAAAGTCTCCAAGAGATTCGCCGACTTCGCGCGGCGATCGATCAGAGCCATCGAATCGCCAGGCGGTCCAACCGCGCGGGTTGTGAACTTCGCTGACCACCACCAGACCACTGCGGAACCCTGAGGCATGAAACGCGTACGCAGCGTGCGCCTGATGGGCGTCGATTCCCAGAGCCGCGGCGCCGCCGTCCGCCCACCCAATCTGGCCCTCGTCCTCGACGACGCCAACGGCGGACACGTCGGTCGGCGGGCGTTCGAGAAAGCTCAAAAGCTCGGCTCGGGCGAGAGCCGGCGGGCCGGGCGGTGGCGAATTGCGCGCGCGCGTGAGGCGATTCTCTTCGCACGCGGCGGCCAGACCACGACCAGCGTCGATAAACGCAGCGGCCGGCCCGATTCTCGCACGCGCCATTCCGAGCACGAGGGTTCGCGAACTAGACGTCAGGCCAGAACCTCGATGCGCGGCGTGGCAGCACGTTTGAGCAAGAAGAAGTCCTCGATGATCGCGCGTAGCTCTGGCAGCGATGACGCCTGGTTCACGAGCACACGCAACGCCGAACCACCGTCAAGTCCCTTCGTATACCACGAACACAGCGCCCGAAGCTTGTTGATCACCCAGCGATCGTGACGTGATGCGGCTTCGACCGGCCGGCTGGCGTCCGCACCGGGCGCCACGTGGCGAAAGCCCTTCTCCTCGTGGACGCGCTCGTTCACGAGCAACCCGATGTAGTCGAGCAAGAATTGACCCCGTTCCTCCAGCGACACGGAACGCGCTGATCGACCCTCGAGCAAGTCCTGAGCCTGAGCCAGGATCCATGGATTGCGCAACACGCCTCTGCCCACGAAGACACCGCTGACACCTCGACGGAGCCGATCGACGATCTGTTCCGGCTCTACGCAGTCTCCCGATCCGAAAACCGGCACGGACAGCATCTCGGCAATGCGCGCGACGAACTCCCAGTCGGCCGCGCCGGTGTACGACTGTTTGGCCGTGCGTCCGTGGATGGTGATGGCAGCCGCCCCCGCATCCGCGACGCGTCGGGCAACTTCCGGCGCGTTGGTCTCGTCATCGTCCCAGCCTTTGCGCATCTTGACCGTCACTGGAATGTTCACGGCCTTCACCATCGCCGAAATGATGGTGGCGGCATGCCCAGGTTCCCGCATGAGGCTGCAGCCCGCGCTGTGTTTGGCAATCTTCGGCACCGGGCACCCCATGTTGACGTCCACGATGTTGGCGCCCATCCCTTCGATGATCTGCGCCGCGTCTGCCATCTTGCCAGGATCGCCTCCGAAGATCTGGATGGAGACCGGACGCTCCTCTTCCGTGTACTCGGCGTACTCGAGCGTGCGGTCGATCCCGCGAACGAGCCCCTCGCTGCTCACCATCTCGGTGACGACGAGGCCGCAGCCGCCGTGCCGCTTGACGAGGCGACGAAAGGCCGTGTCGGTCATCCCCGCCATCGGGGCAACGACGAGCGGCGAGCTGAGTGGGACGGTTCCAATTCGCATTGGTGAAGGTGGGAGCACCAAATATTCTTTGGACGTCGGCGTCTACTGCGTGGGAGCAGCGTCGGCCTGCGCTTTCACGCCGACCTCATACGCCTTCTTCACTTCCTCGTTCTTCCAATCGATGATCGCACGCGCCCGGAGTTGCTGCAGATACTGGTGCATCTGCCCGCGTTGCTTCTGCGCGGCGATTTTGTCGGCAATCTCAGGGCGTGCCTCGTCGACGGTCTTCACTTTGGTCGCCGTGGCCGTTTCGAGCTTGATGATCTGATAGCCGCGGGTGGTGCGAATCGCGCGAGTGATCTGCCCCGGCTTGAGCGTATCGATTTCCTTGAGCAGATCGTCGGAGAGATCGGAGCGGTTGATGGGGCCGATCAACCCACCGTTGGCCTTCGACGGCGCTTCCGACAGATCGGACGCCAGTTGCGCAAACGGCTCGCCGGCTTGCAGGCGCTTGCGGACGTCCTCCGCCTTTGCCTTAGCCGCGTCATCCTCGGCAACGTTGACGCCTTTATCGCTCGTCGGCACGACGATCAGAATCTCTCGAAGCGTGATCTGCGGCTGGGTCGTGAAGACCTCCTTCGAGGTCTCGTAGAACTGCTTCACCTCGTCTTCGGAAATGCTGATCTTCCCCATCACTTCGTCCTGCTGAACGCGGCTGACGAGCATCTGCCGTTCGAGCTGCCGGCGCAGGTCGTCCATGGTCAGACCTTCCTGCTTGAGCGCGGCCTGAAAGGCTTCCTCGGTCTCGAGCTTGTTCTCGGTCTTGATCTGATCGACGATCTTGCGAAACTGCTCCGCCCCAAGGGCGTAGCCCATTTCCTTGCCGCGCTGAACCAGCAATAGCTCGTCAACCGCGTTCACGATGACCTGCGGTGTGACCTCCGCCAGTGCCTTTTTGAGCTCGGCATCGTTGGCGGGGCGAAAGTTGGGGTCCGCCTGCCGGAGCGCGGCGATCTGCCGTTGTTCGAGATCGGTCTTGGTAATGATGTCGCCGTTCACCTTGACCAAAATCTGTTCGAGGATCTCGCCTTGAGCGGCGACCCAGGACGGTCCGGCGAGAACGAAGGCGAGGGCGAGCATGTAGAGCTTCATAGGGCAAATACCTGCAATCCAATAGTTTACCAGTGGCGCCGTGATCGGTGGCCAGTGATCGGTGGCCAGTGGCCCGGAAACCCGCCCGATAGCAGCTTGGCTGACCACCGGTCACTGATCACTGAACTGACCACTGACCACCGGTCACTGACCACTGATAAAGACGCTACTGCGTTGGGGCCGGCCGCGAGCCCAGGTATCTGGCCCACCAAAGAAGCTCGTGGTGGTACCTGTGAACCGTGTTCCAGGGCGTCCAGCCACCGTGATACATGTCGGGATAGCGGATGAACTGGGCCGGCACCCGACGCTTCTTCAGCGCCACATACATCTGTTCGGCCTGCTCGATTGGCACGCGGAGGTCTGCCTCTCCGTGAATGAAGAGCGTGGGGGTTTTCACGTTCCCCGCATGAATGACCGGCGACTGCTTCAGTAGCAGCTCGAGGCTCGCAGGCTCCCACGGCGTCCCGTTGAACTCGCTTTCCTTCGTTCGCGGGATATCGGCAGTCCCGTAGTCGCTGATCCAGTTCGATATTCCAGCGCCCACGACCGCCGCGGCAAATCGTGGGGTCTGAGTGATGACCCAGTTCGTCAGAAAACCGCCGTACGAGTATCCCGTTGCGCCCAGTCGCCGCTCGTCGATCGGATGCCTCCTGATCGCTTCGTCCACGACCGCCATCACATCCTCGAAATCGCGATTCCCCCAACCGCCCCAGGTCCCCCACAAGAATTTTTCGCCGTAACCGGTCGACCCTCGCGGATTCGCGTAAAGAACGGCGTAGCCGTTTGCGGCCCAGAGCTGAAACTGAAACGCGAAGCTGTTGCCGTAAGCGCCGTGCGGGCCGCCATGCATCGCGAGAATCATGGGCAGTTTTGCGCCCGGCGCTGTGACGGCCGGCTTCAGCAGCCACCCTTCGACCTCGCGTGCCGTCCTTGCTCTTGGCGTGGATGCGCTCGGCGGACGCTGTCGCAACACCACGAAGCCACGCGTCGCTGAAGGAAGTGAGCCGCCTCTCGTCGGTGAACGCAGAGGATGCCTTGTAGACTTCCGCCGGCTGTTGAACGTCCGTCGCCGTAAAGACCCATTGATCGAAGGAGCGGGAGGCCGAGAACGAGCCGAGTTGTCGATCGCCTTTGGTGAGCTGGCGGACACCGCCGCCGTCGGCGGCCACGCTGAACAAATGCTCGTTCCCGCTGCTGCCAGCGGAGAAGTACACCGTGCGGCCGTCCGGGCTGATCATCGGACGGCCAGGCAGCAAGTCCCAGTCAGCCGTCAGGTTCTGGAGTTTGGGCTCGGCCCACACCGGCCTGCCCTGCTCGTCGCGCCTGTATCCCAATTCGACGCTTGCTCGGTAAAGATCGACGGGCGCGCCATGCTGCTGCTTCGATGCAATGACTTGACTGAGCCCGAGCTGGCGACGGAAGTAAAGCGACGGTTCCGTCCGGTGACCACGCCAGCAGCATCGTGGTCATAGCCATCGTCGGTCAGGCGTCGAAAGCCCAGGCTATCGCCGATCGAACTGGATCCAAACATCCGAGCGGTCATACACATACTCGTCGCGCTGATGGGCGTTGGCGATGAAGGCGATCGCTTTTGAATCGGGACGCCAAGCGAACTCCTGCACATCGACACCCACCGACGTGAATTGTTCTGCCTTGCCACCGTCGCGCGGCACCAGATAGATCTCTCGTGAAGGCGTCGCCGAACCGTCGCGTGGATCTGGCAGGTAGCCGCGGCCGTCGAAGCGGTAGTTCATCCAGTCGACTGATCCGGCCTTTGAAGCGTTCTTGGATGTTCCGTTCGAATCGTCGGGTAGGCTTGTCCTCCGCTGGGGTCGGCCACGGCCTTCGTGAACGCGATCCACTGATTGTCGGGGCTGAAAGCCGGGTGACCATCGACACCCGGGGATCTGAAAGGCTTCACCGAGTGGCCGATCCATTCGCAGAAACCACGTCGAGAGATCCGCCCTCGCCGGGGCACTTCGCCGAGAAGTGAAGGCCAGGAGCGTGCCGTCGGGCTCCAGCGCGGCGCCGAGGCGCTAAAGTATGGCGGGGAAGTCGGGCGGACTGGACGCGACGAGAGGTCTTCGGGACCAGCCAGACTTCGGATCGCCGAGCGTTGTCGCTTCGATCACGACGGTGCGAACCATCGCCACTTGTGTGCCGTCCGGTGAGATCTGCGGGTCGCTGACCGTCTCGAGGCGGTAGTAGTCCGCGAGTTCGATCGCCCGCTTCGTCTGTGCGCCACCAGCGCCCGCGAAGGCCGCGATTGACAGCACGACGGTAAGCACGACTCGACGCATGACACACCTCCCAAGAAATGGGGTCGGGTCTCCCGTTTCTGCTTCACCCGCGCAAGTCTTCCAAGAGCTCCTCGACACGCTGCAGGATACCGCCGGGAGCGCGGGGATCTTCCTCTTTCGGCCTGAGAATCTCCGCCTTGGAGAAGCCCGCCGTCACCGCCCCCGCCGTCGCGCGCGCCGTCCACCAGGCCGGTTCCGCCCGCGGACGCCGACCGATCGACCCTCGGCCGGCGCCGCGACCACCGGCTTCGTGTGCCTGTTTGATCGCGGCAGCACTGCCGGAAGGCGGCGGCGTCGACGGCTTCTTGAGGTCGACCTTCAACGTCACTGGCGGAATCAGCCGCAGATCCTCACGTTCCCGCACCAGATCGACCACCCGAATGGGATCCACCTTCGCCTTCTCGCGGAATCGAATCGCGATGATGGCCCCCTCACGCTCGATGCTCTCGATACCCAACTGGTCGGCCATGATACGAATCCGGCCATAGTCCGCGAGGTTGAGCACTGGCACGGGGAGTGGCCCATATCGATCGCGAATCTCCTCCATGATCTTCGTCAACTCGTCCTCACCGCGAGCCGCCGCGATGCGACGATAGATCATCAGTCGCTGATTCATGTCGGGCACGAACTGCTCGGCAATGCGGAAGTCGATTCGCAGGTTCACGGTCGACCGCACATCGTCTTCGAGATCTTCGCCCTTCAGCTCGCGAATGGTCTCTTCGAGCAGCTTCATGTACATCTCGAAGCCGACCGCGTCGATCTGCCCGCTCTGCTCGCCACCAAGAAGATTTCCTGCTCCGCGAATTTCGAGGTCGAGCGCCGCGATTCGGAACCCACTCCCCAGGTCGCTGAACTCCTTGATGGCAGCGAGCCGTTTGCGTGCGACGGGTGACAACGCCTCTTCGGGCGGAATCAAGAGATACGCAAAGGCTGGGCGATCGCTTCGACCCACGCGTCCCCGCAACTGGTAGAGCTGAGACAAGCCATACCGATCGGCGCGATTCACAATCATGCTGTTCGCGTTGGGAATGTCGATCCCGTTCTCGATGATCGTCGTCGATAGCAGCACGTCGGCTTTATGCGCCATGAAGTCGAGCATCGCCTTCTCGAGCGTGTGCTCTCCCATTTGACCGTGCCCTACGACCAGTCGGGCTTCCGGTACCAGGCGCTGGATGAGATTGCCCATCGAGTAGATGGATTCGACGCGATTGTGGACGAAGAACACCTGACCACCCCGGGCCAGCTCGGTGCGAATTGCGCGCGCGATGACCTGCGCGTCGAACTTGACGACGTTGGTCTGAATCGCCAGGCGGTCCTTCGGCGGTGTCTCGATGATCGACATGTCCCGGATGCCGACCAGCGACATGTTCAAGGTCCGCGGAATCGGGGTTGCCGTCATCGTCAGGACGTCGACTTTCTTTCGGAGCTGCTTGATGCGCTCCTTGTGGGCGACGCCAAATCGCTGTTCTTCGTCGACGATCAGGAGGCCAAGGTCCTTGAACTGAACGTCCTTGGACAGCAGCCGATGGGTGCCGACAAGGATATCCAAGTGCCCATCCTTGAGGCGGTCGAGGATCGTCTTCGTTTCCTGCGCGCTGCGGAAGCGATTGACGACATCCACGCGGACCGGGAAGGCCGCAAAGCGACGCTTCAGCGTTTCGACGTGCTGGAAGGCGAGCACGGTCGTGGGTGCGAGGAGGGCCACCTGCTTGCCGTCCAGCACCGATTTGAAGGCCGCCCGCATGGCCACCTCGGTTTTGCCATAGCCGACATCTCCGCAGAGCAGGCGGTCCATGGGCATTGGCGCCTCCATGTCTCGCTTGATGTCTGCGATGGCGGTCGCCTGATCCGGGGTCAAATCCCACTCGAACGCGTCTTCAAACTCCTCCTGCCAGTGTGTGTCTGGCGCAAAAGCATGCCCTGGCATCGCGCGGCGAGCGGCGTAGAGCTTGAGCAGCTCCTCGGCCATGTCGCGCATGGCCTTCTTGACCTTCTTCTTCGCCTTTTCCCAGGAGGTCCCACCCAGGCGATCGAGCGACGGGCTGCCGGCGCCGGTGTACTTCTGGACGAGGTCGAGACGCTCGACCGGGACGAACAGCTTGTCATCGCCGTGATATCGAAGCTCGAGAAACTCTTGCACGATGTCGCCGTGCCCAACCGCAAGTTGCTTGAGCCCGACGAACTGTCCGATGCCATTGTCGACATGAACGATGTGGTCGCCGACCTTCAGGTCGCGGAGATCGGAGAGAAACGTTGCGGCGAGGGACCGTTTTCGACTCGCGCTCGTCCGTCGGCGATCTTCCTCGAAGACATCGGCTTCGGCATAGATCTGGAGCGCCGCCGCGGGAACCCGAAACCCACGCGACAGCAAGCCCTCGGCAACGAGCACCGCCCCCTCGACGCGTTCGTCGGCCTGCCCGGCCGGCAGGGCGCGCACGTCATAGTCGCGAAGCAATTCGACGGTTCGTTCCGCTCGCCCGTGTGTGCTCGCCACAAACAGCACCGTCTCGCCACGCTCACGCGCCTGCCGAACATCGGCGACCCAATCGGCGATCCGGCCCCGAAACTCCTGAGCCGGCTGCGAGGCGACGTGAGTGGACGCCGGCTGATGCGACGCCGCCTCCCGATCATCGCCGACGGCCAGCTCTTCGAGGGTGATCGCGTTCGCGAGAAACGGCTCGATCTCCTCCGCCGTTGCGAAGAGCTCGTGCGGTGGACGACGTTCGCCGGCTGACGCGTCTTTGTCGCTGGTCCGCTCCTCGAACGACGACTGCAGCTGCGCGCCCCATCTTTCAATCTGCGCGCCAGCATCTTCGGGCTCGGCGCACACCACCCGCACCGCGCGCGACGCCCGAAGGTAGTCGAAGATCGTGGCAGTGCCGCCCACGCCCCCGGGTTCGCGAACGGGGACGACCTGAAACTGGTCGAGCGTCTCAATCGATCGCTGCGTGCCTGGATCGAAGCGACGGATCGACTCGACGGAATCGCCGATGAATTCGACGCGAATCGGCGTCGGCTCTCCGGCCGGGTAGACATCGAGAATGCCGCCACGCAGGCGAGTACTCACCGTGTTCGTCGACCGGATCCTGGCGTTCATAGCCGCCATCTACCAAGATCGCCGACAGCGCAAGCGGATCGATTTCTGTCCCGGGCTTCAAGTCGAACGATGTGGCGAGCACGCTTTCGGGGGACGCGAGCCGCGGCAGAAGGCCCTGAGCCGACGCGACAATCACTCGTGCCGATCCGAGGGCCGAGGCATGGAGGGCGCGCGCGCGTGCCGACGTCACCCGAAAGTGTGGCGACAGGCCGCGATACGGATCGACCTGATGCGACGGTAAGGGCAGAACCAGGCGCTCGGCCACTGCTTCCGGCAGCGCTTCCAGTGCGCTCAGGAAGAAGCGCGTATCCGACGTCGCATCCTCGAGATCGTGATCGGAGGGCAGGATCCAAAGGACAATCGAATCTCTGACCTCGTGGGCCAGCCCAGCCACCGCGAACGCCTTCGCCGCTGCGGTCAGACCCGTTACAGCCCGAGGGCGGGCCGACAAGCCGCTCTTGGCGAGTGCGCCGCTCAGCAGGGAACGAACGGAAAGCGATGTAGCAGTGGACATCCGTACAGACAGGTAGCCCGGAACCCGACAGCGGGCCCAGGCCTCTTGTTCACGCTCTATTGTACGGTCACTTGAACCGGATGTTGGGTGTGAACTCCCAACCGTGCTGCGGCCGATAGATCCCCACGTCCTTGGTGCGCGACTTCACACGAAACGTATAGAGCAGCCGATGGTAGTCGTACGGATAGCCGTCGAGCTTGTGGACCGCGACATCGATCTTGTAGGTGCCTTCCACCAGCTCGAGGCTCGCGATGTGGAACTTGATCTCCCCGGTGCCTTCCATCGCTGCGGGTTCGAGCTCCTCGATGTGGGTATTGGTCCCGTAGCAGCAGATTCCCTCAGCGTTGAAGAGCCCGATGCCGAAGACGAAATCGTTCGTGGGCTGGTGAGCCCGCGTCTTGACACGAACCTCGAGCGGTTCGCCGGATTGGAACACGTGCCCCGGCGTGCCATCCTGGCCCACGAGCGTGACGTCCGTGATCTCGACCTCACGCGAGCCCCATCGCCCCTCGGTCGCCTGGAACATGTCGGCCGGAGAATTGACGATATCCGAGGGCTGACTCGTGGGCATTGCATGAGACGATGACGTGACGTCCGCCACCGTCGCGGCTTCGTCCTTCGCGAGCTGGTGTTCTTCTGCCTTCTCGACGTCGATCAGGTAAGCCGCTACCACGCGCTTCGGCTCTCCCTCGGCGAGCGTCTTCCCCTTGTCGAGCCATAAGGCGCGATCGCAAAACTTTTCGACCAAATCGAGGGAGTGCGTGACGAGCAGGATGGTCTTGTTGCGGCGGCGGAACTCCGAGAACTTATCGAGGCACTTGACCGTGAACGACTGGTCGCCGACCGCGAGCACTTCGTCGATGAGGAGCACATCGGGATCGACGTGAATCGCGACCGCGAAACCCAGCCGCATGTACATCCCCGACGAATAGGTCTTGACCGGGGCATCGATGAAGTCCGTCAGCTCGGCGAACTCGACGATTTCATCGAAGCGCCGCTGGATCTCGCGCTTCGACAGACCGAGCATGATGCCGTTGATGAAGATGTTCTCGCGGCCAGAGATCTCGGGATGAAATCCCGCGCCCAGCTCGATCAAGGCCGAGATGCGGCCGTCGACCTTGATCGTGCCCTCGTTGGGTCGCGTGATGCCGGCCACACACTTGAGCAGCGTCGATTTGCCCGATCCATTGCGACCAATGATGCCGTAGGTGCAGCCCTTGGGCACGGTGAACGACACGCCGCGCAGGGCCGGGAACGTCTCATCCGGCTGCAGATCGCGGATCAGGCTCCCCTTCAGCAAGGCCGACTTGAGGGTCGCGAACTGCTTCTTGCGGGCGTACCGGCGGTACACCTTGGAGACGTTGATGGCTTCGATGGCTGCCGTCATGTGCCATGCCACAAGCCACGGGACACGAAGCACGGAGGACGATCGCCACGAAGCGGCACGAAGCACGAATGCTCCGATCGCAGCAGTCTTCGTGTCTTCGCGCCTTCGTGGCGAGTCGTTTCCGTCTTCCGCGTTTCGTGCTGCGTCTGCATCCGTTGGTTCTCGTACACTCACACTTCTTCAGCAAACGAATCCCTCAGCCGATCGAAGACGAAGTATCCCGCGAAGAACACGCCCACCGATCCGATCAGGAGCGCCATCAGCCACTTCCAATGACCGTGCGGCCCGATATAGAAGAGGACCTCTTGATACGAAATGACGAGGTGCGTCATCGGGTTGAGGTTCAGTAACCAGCGGTACCTCTCGGGCGCCTGCGACATCGGGTAGATGATCGGCGTCATGAAAAACCACAGGGTCATGAGATTACCGAGTATGTCCTTCAGATCGCGAAAGTGAACGGTGAGCGCCGACACGAGCAGCGAGAGACCGAGCAGCAGGAACAACTGCACGAAGACGATCACTGGAAACCACATCAGCTCGAGCACATCGAGCGGGCGCTGGTAGTAAACGAGGAACGCGACCAGGATCGGCAAACCGAGAAAGAAGTGCACCATGTTGGCCAGCACGGTCACAATCGGCAAGATCTCGGCTGGAAAGAGCACCTTCTTGATCAGATTGCCGCCACTGATGAGGACGTTGGACGCCTCGAGGATCGAGGCGGAGAACCAGGTCCACGGCAGAATCCCGCAAAACATGAACAACGCGTACGGTTCGAGATCCTGATCACGTGCGCCGTACATCACCGTTGAAAAGACGAACGAGTAGATCAGCAGGAGCAGCAGCGGGTTGATGAACGACCAGAAAAACCCCAGCACCGACCCCCGATACCGAGCCTTGAGGTCGCGCGCGACGAGCGTCTGAATCAGCCCGCGATAGCGGAACAGCGCACGAAGGTTCGCAAGCATCAAAGGCCCAGGGCCTGGCAGCCCCGCCGGAGGCGAGGCCAAAGACATTGCCGCTAGCGAGGCGGAGCCAAACCATGGGTTCCGTCGACGGCGCGGGCGGAGCCTCGCTCGGCGCCGCGCCGCGTCTCGGCCTGGAGCTGTTGCAGCGTCCTGAGTAGCGAGATACGGGCACGTTCGAAATCGATCTCGATGGGCACGTGCTGCAGCATCTCCTCGGCTCGTGCCATGCCCGCTTGGGCACGCGCCTCGTCGAGATCTTCGGCACGCTCGGCGACTTGCGCCAGAACCGTCACGCGATCCGGCAGCACTTCGACAAATCCCACGGACACCGCCAAAAAATGCTTCTCGGCGCCCTGACGGTACCACATCGTCCCCGTCCGTAGTCCGGCAAACAGGGGCGTGTGCCTGGGCAACACGCCGAAATCGCCCTCCTGTCCCGGCAACGCCACTTCGTCGACCTCAAAGGACAGGGACTGGTCGGGGGTGACGATGTTGAGGGTGAGTTTGGTTGGTAGCGCCATGGTCACACCAACGTACGGGCCTCAGAGGCTCAGAATCTCCGAGCTTCTACTTCATTTCCTGTTCTCTGAGAATCTGTGTCTCTGGGGCCTGTCCGTCACTACTGCTTTAATGTTTTCGCGTTTTCCAACGCTTCTTCGATCGTGCCCTGCAGGTAGAACGCCTGCTCGGGAATGCCGTCGTGCTTGCCTTCCGCGATTTCCTTGAAACCCTTGATGGTATCGGCGATCGACACGTACTTGCCTTCGCGGCCGGTGAATTGCGAGGCCACGAAGAAGGGCTGCGACAGAAAGCGCTGAATCTTGCGCGCCCGCGAAACCGTGAGCTTGTCCTCTTCGGAGAGCTCGTCGATGCCCAGAATCGCGATGATGTCCTGGAGGTCCTTGTAGCGCTGCAGAATCTGCTTCACCTGACGCGCGACGTTGTAGTGCTCGTCGCCCAGCACGCGCGGATCGAGAATGCGTGAGGTCGACGCCAGCGGATCAACGGCCGGGTAGATCCCCAGCTCGGCGATCTGCCGCGACAGGTTCGTCGTCGCGTCGAGGTGTGCAAAGGTTGTCGCCGGCGCCGGATCGGTGTAGTCATCGGCAGGCACATAAATCGCCTGCACCGACGTGATCGAGCCCTTCTTGGTCGACGTGATGCGCTCCTGCAGCTCGCCCATCTCGGTCAGCAGCGTCGGCTGGTAGCCGACCGCGCTCGGCATGCGACCAAGCAGCGCCGACACCTCAGAGCCCGCCTGCGTGAAGCGAAAGATGTTGTCGATGAACAGCAGGACGTCCTTGCCTTCGGCATCGCGGAAGTACTCGGCGACCGTCAGCGCCGACAAACCGACACGCTGGCGGGCGCCAGGCGGTTCCGTCATCTGTCCGTACACGAGCGCTGCGCGCGACTTCGACGGGTCCTTGATGTCGATCACGCCCGACTCCTGGAACTCGAGCCACAGGTCGTTGCCTTCGCGCGTGCGTTCGCCGACACCGCCGAATACCGACACACCGCCGTGCTTCAGAGCGATGTTGTGGATCAACTCCATGATGATGACGGTCTTGCCGACGCCGGCGCCGCCAAAGAGGCCAATCTTGCCGCCGGTGAGGTACGGCTCGAGCAGGTCGATGACCTTGATGCCGGTCTCGAACATCTTGAGCTCGGTGGACTGCTGTTCCAGGGTCGGCGCGGCGCGGTGGATAGGCCAGCGCTCGGTCGCGTTGACCGGCCGATCCGGAAAATCGACCGGCTCGCCGAGGACGTTGAGCACACGCCCGAGCGTCGCCGAGCCAACCGGCACGGAGATGGGCGCGCCGGTATCGGTTGCGCTCATGCCGCGCTGCAGCCCGTCGGTCGGTTTCATGGCCACCGCCCGAATGCGCCCCTCTCCGAGGTGCTGCTGGACCTCGCACACGATGTCGACGGTCGCGCCGGCGACGTTACCCGTGATGCGAATGGCGTTGTAAATGTTCGGTAGATAGCCGCCCTGGTACTCGACGTCCACCACCGGGCCGATGATCTGAATCACCCGGCCGACTTTTGGATCGGTTGCTGTTGCTGTCGCCATATCAAACTCTCGAACTAACACGCGCGAGTCCGAAGCTTTCGCTTCGGCCCGCATGACGGTCTACACGGACTGTGCTCCCGCGACGATCTCGATGATCTCGCGGGTGATCGCTGCCTGTCGAACCTTGTTCATGTAAAGCGTGAGTCGGTCCACCATCTCCCGCGCGTTGCGCGTCGCGCTGTCCATCGCCGTCATGCGCGCCGCATGCTCGGCCGCCGAAGACTCGAGCAGGGCGCGATTGACCTGTACCGCGACGTGGAACGGGAGCAGCGTGTCGAGCAGCTGCTCCGGCGACGGCTCGAAGAGATAATCGATCGTCGCGGCTGACGGCTCCTGTTCGAGCTTCGCGATCGGCAGGAGCCGCTCGAGGACGACCTGCTGCGACATGATGGACTTGAACTGGTTGTAGACGAGATACACCGACCCGATTTCGGGCGCGAGAAACTCCTTGATCGCGGTGCTCGCTATCGCCTGCGCGTGCGACCACTTGACGTTCTGGAACAGGCCGACCTCTTCGTAGCGGACGTCGAATCCTCGGCGCAGGAAGAAGTCCCGTCCCTTGCGGCCGACGAGCGCCAGCGCCACCTGGTGGTTCGCGTCACCCCGGTGTCCCGTAATGAACTCCGCCGCGCCCTTGATCACGTTCGCATTGAAACTGCCGGCCAGGCCCCGATCCGCCGTGATGACGATCAGCAGCGGACGCTGTCCGGGCTGTTCCTGCAGCAAGACGTGCCTGGCCGCTTCGGTGCGCGTGGCCAGGCTGTTGAACACTCGCAGCATCTCCTGCGCGTAGGGACGGCTTCGCAGAATGCGCTCCTGGGCACGGCGCAGCTTCGATGACGAGACCATCTTCATGGCCTTCGTAATCTGCTGCGTCGACTTCACGGCGCGAACGCGGCGGCGGATATCGATAAGAGATGGCATGTCGTTACGCCCACATAAGGGCCTCAGAGGCTCAGAGACTCAGAACCCTTGACCATGGGTATCTCTGTGTCTCCGTGTCTCGGTGGCTTGTACGTCGTCAGATCTCCTCGCTCCCGCCGCGCGCGCGGCGATGAACTGCTCATTGAACTCCTTGATCGCCGCCCCCAATGCCTTCTTGATCTCGTCGTCCAGATTCTTCTTGTCGCGAATCGTCTGCAGCACGTTGCCGAAGCGCGACTCCATGAAGCGATGAAACTCGGTTTCGTAGGCGCGAACGTCAGGCACCGCGATCTCGTCGAGCAAGCCCTGCGTGCCGGCGTAGACAATCGCCACCTGCTTTTCGACCGGCAGGGGCTGGTACTGAGGCTGCTTGAGCAATTCCACCAGCCGGGCGCCGCGATTCAACTGCTGCTGGGTCGCTTTGTCCAGGTCGCTCGAACCGAACTGCGCGAATGCCGCCAGCTCGCGATACTGTGCGAGGTCGAGCCGCAGCGTGCCGGCCACCTGACGCATCGCCTTGATCTGAGCCGAACCGCCGACGCGCGACACCGAGTTGCCAACGTTGATGGCCGGCCGCACGCCCTGGTTGAACAAGTCGGACTCCAGGAAGATCTGCCCGTCGGTGATCGAGATCACGTTCGTCGGGATGTACGCCGAGAGGTCGCCGGCCTGCGTTTCGATGATCGGAAGCGACGTCAGCGAGCCTCCGCCGTTGGCGTCGTTCAGCTTCGCGGCCCGTTCCAGCAAACGCGAGTGCAGATAGAAAACGTCACCGGGATACGCCTCGCGGCCGGGCGGACGACGAAGCAGCAGCGAGATTTCGCGATAAGCCTGGGCGTGCTTCGAGAGGTCGTCGTAGACCAGCAAGGCATGGCGCCCGCTGTCGCGGAAGAACTCGCCCATCGCCGTCGCGGAATACGGGCTGATGTACAGCATCGGCGCCGGATCGGACGCCGCCGCGGCGACGACGATGCTGTAACGCAGCGCGTCGCTCTCTTCAAGCGTTCGCACCAGCTGCGCGATCGTTGACTGCTTCTGACCGATCGCGTTGTAGATGCAGATGACGCCGGTTTCCTTCTGGTTGAGAATGGTGTCGAGCGCGACCGCCGTTTTTCCCGTCTGTCGATCCCCGATGATGAGCTCGCGCTGGCCGCGACCGATCGGCACCATCCCGTCGATGGCCTTGAGACCGGTCTGCAGCGGCTCGCGCACGGGCTGACGATCGACGACGCCGGGAGCCAGACGCTCGATCGGAGCAAACTGCTTGGTGAGGACCGGACCCTTGCCGTCGATCGGCTGACCAAGCGCATTGACCACGCGCCCGAGCATTTCTTCGCCAACCGGAACCGAAATGATGCGCCCCGTTCGCTTGACCGGGTCGCCCTCCTTGATCTCGCGATACTCGCCGAGCAACACGCAGCCGACGCTGTCCTCCTCGAGATTCAGCGCGATGCCGAACACCCCGTGCGGGAACTCCAGCATTTCGCCCGCCATGGCTCGCTCGCAGCCATGGAGGCGCGCAATGCCGTCGCCCAGCGACGTGACGGTGCCGACCTCGGCAACATCGACGTCAACCGCGAAGCTTCCGATCTGCTCGCGGATGATTTTGGAAATCTCGTCAGCTTTGAGATTCATGTTTGCAGTTCCCTGATTACTTGCCAAAACCCCTGTGGGGTGCCGGCTACCGGTCGCTACCCGCCCTGCGCCCTGCGCCCTGATCACTGATCACTGATCACTGATCACTGACCATCTGCTGCCGCATCTTCTGAAGCTGCATCCGAATGCTGCCGTCATACACCGTGCTCCCGATCCTTGCGACGACCCCGCCGATGAGCGCCGGGTCGACGGCCGGGTCGAGCTGCACGTGCTTGCCCGTTCGCGCGCCCAGGCTCTCCTCCAACGCATGCACACGCTCAGGCGCGAGCGGCACGGCGGAGGTAACGCGGCCGCGGACGATGTTCGAATGCGCCAACAACCGCTCGCGGTAGACATCGAGCAGGTCGGGTAGCAGCTCGAGGCGCCCTCGTTCCGCGAGCATGACCAGCAGCTTGGCGACCGGCGCTTGAACCCCAGCCCGATCGCTGAGAGCTCGCACGAGGCTGACGCGCGCACTCTGCGGCACAGCAGGATTGAGCATGGCGCGACGCAGCTCGGATGACGACGTCATGGCGCCGACAATCTCGCTGAGGTCGGCTTCGATTCGAGCCGGATCGGATTCCTGGATGGCAACCTCGAGCAGGGCTTTCGCGTACCGCGCCGCCGATGTTCTCAATGACATTTCAGTGCGCCGTTTCGCCGGGGTTGATCTTCGCCTGATCGAGGTAGCGACGGACCAGACGGTCGTGATCTTCAGGAGAAATCTGCCGCTGTAATTGATCGGAGGCCAGCTTCACGGCCAGGTCTGCGGTGTGCTCGACCAGCTCGCGTTTCGCCAACCGGAGTTGAAGTTCGATCTCGCGACGCGTTTGCTCGAGAAGACGCTCGCGCTCGGCGACGGCCATCGCCGCGATCCGCTGTTCCTCGGCGGCAATCTCTTCCGCGCCGCGGGTTCGCAAGGCCTCAATCTCTCCAGGCAGCGCGCGGAGTTTGGCATCGATCTCGGCGAGCTGTGCAGCGGCCCCAGCTTTGACGTTGGCGGCCTCGACCAATTCCTTGCGAATCGTGCTGTGCCGATCGCGCAGGTAGCTCACAAACGGTTCTTTGAGGAACCACCAGAGCCCGCCGACCAGGATCAGAAAGTTGACCGTCGGCCACAGCAGGCCGGCCCAGACGCTATGCTCCTCGCCGGCGTGCTCGTCAGCCGCATGCTCGCCGGCGGGTTGGGCGTGCTCCGCGGGCGGTTGTGTCGGCGCGGTGTGGTCGGCGGTGGCCGGAGCGGGCTGGTGCACCGCCTGGTCCGACAGCGTCGTGCTCGATGCCGCACGCGCGGCCGCCTCCTCGACGAGACCAGGACTCGCGAGAACCATGAGAATTACGAGGTTTCGCGAAACCTTGTTCATTAATTCACAAGCGATGCGGCGCGGCGACGACAACTGCACGTTCGACCCCCGCTAGGATGCGCGCCCGAGGACGCGCGAGACGATGGCACCGGCAAGCGCGTCCGCTTCACGGTCGAGAGTGGCCCGGGCTTGGTCGGTTTCCTGCGTCAAGCGACGCGAGGCGTCCCCCAACTCGCGCTCGACGATGGCGCGGGTCTCGCTGAGCAGGGCGGCGCGAGAGTCGAGCGCCGCGCGGCGGTTCTCGTCCATCGCTCGATACACGTCGCTGCGCGCAGCGTTGAGCTTCTGCGTGTACTCGGTTGTGGCGACGTTCGCGCGATCGGCCGCTGTCTCCGCCATTTGCCGTGCATCGGCCACAGCCTTGCCGCGCGCTTCGATCACACGAAGGATCGGTTGAAAGATGAGCGTGTTGAGGAGGAACGTACACGTCAGCAGAAACCCGATCACCCACAGGGATGTGATGTCCGGGATCACCGCGCTAAACCCTCAACGGTCTTCTGTTTTCGGTGCATGTCCGATTGCAGGGAACAACGGCCGAAATCCAAACAGTTGTTTATATCATATGGCAGCCGCCCGCCCGCAAACGGCCGCCCCCCGAGAGCAGAACCTGGCGTGTGTTTCCGTAAGACTCGCCGATTATGGCAAATCACCTAATGACCAGGGCTGCGGTCTGTGAACGTGGTCCGACGTTTCCAATACGGACGGCCTGAACCCCAGCGCTGAGAAGGGCTTGCAGCGCCAAGTCGGCCTGCAGCTGGTCGACGGCCACCAAGAGCCCGCCGGACGTTTGAGGGTCGAAGAGGAGATCCTGAAGCGCTTCCGGCACTTTGGTGTCGATCTGCGCGATCGCTTCGAAGTGCTCTCGGTTGGCCGCCAACCCTCCAGAGCGGTTATGACGGGCGATCTCGAGCACGTGGTCGAATAGCGGGACGTCTGCGGCGCGGATGTTGAGGGTGACTCGGCTGGCCACGGCCATTTCAGAACCGTGTCCGATCAGTCCAAAGCCCGTCACGTCGGTGCAAGCGTGCACGCCGTCGATCGTCGCGAGGGCTTCGGCCGCCGCGCGATTCAGCCGGCGCATGGACTCGACCGCTTGATCGACGAGTGCCGGGGACGCGCGATCGAACTTGATTGCGGTGCCGACGACGCCGGTTCCCAGCGGCTTGGTCAGAAGGAGCGCGTCACCAGGTCTTGCGCCCCCGTTCGTCAGCACCCGCGCAGCATCGACGGCCCCGGTTACGGCGTAGCCGAACTTGATCTCGTCGTCTTGCACGGTGTGTCCGCCAAGCAGGGCGACGCCGGCTTCACGCAGCTTGTCAAAGCCTCCTTGAAATACTGCCGCGATGACTTCTGGCTCGAGACCACTCTTCGGAAAGCCTGCGATCGCCAGTGCCGTCAATGGCCGGCCGCCCATCGCATAGACATCGCTCAAAGCGTTGGCGGCGGCGATCTGGCCGTAGATGTATGGGTCGTCGACAATGGGCGTAAAGAAATCAACCGTCTGCACCAGCGCCGGGCCGCCCTCCCACAGGTACACACCCGCATCGTCATGAGTCCTGAAGTCGACCAGGACCCGGGGATCATTCGACGCCGGTAGATGGCTCAGAACCTGAGCGAGCTCGCTTGGCGCGAGTTTGCTCGCTCAACCAGCGCAACTGACCATCTCGGTCAGTCGCTTCCTGTGGGCAAGTGACATGCACTGATCTTACTGCGGCCGCGCCGGCGATATCAGCGTCGCGAATCGGTGAGGTGTTCGTACAGCCGCTGTAGTTCGTCGTCGTTGCGGTATGCGATCTCGATGGCGCCGCCCTTGCCACGGCGCTTGATCGTGACGGTCGTGCCAAGCGCGAGACGCAGCTGCTCCTCGGCTGCGCGCGTGTGCACGTCCTTGGTCTCTGCTCTGGGAGTGTTCTTCGCGACACCCGGCGCGGCAGTCTTCTTGACGATGGCCTCGGTCTCGCGAACGGAGAGGCCGCGTGACAGCACCTCACGAGCAACGCGCCGTTGATCGGCTTCGCCGGCGAGAGACACGATGGCGCGCGCGTGACCCATCGACAATTGTCCAGACGCGACTTCCTCTCTGACCTCGGCGGGGAGTTTCAGCAGCCGAAGCGTGTTGGCGATGGTCGATCGATCCTTGCCGACTGCGGTCGCGACGTCCTCATGGCGCATCTCGAACTCGTTGACGAGTCGCTGGTATGCGTGGGCTTCCTCGATGGGATTGAGGTCCTCGCGCTGAACATTCTCGATGAGCGCGATCTCCAGCCGGCGCTTCCGTTCATCTCCCCCAATGTCTTTGAGCACCACCGGCACTTTGGTCAGACCCGCGCGCTGTGCGGCACGCCACCGTCGCTCACCGGCGATGATCTGAAAGCGCGGAGAGGCACCCGGTGGAGTGGCGAGCGGCCGCACGATGATCGGCTGAATCACGCCGTTCGTTTTGATCGATCGCGCCAGTTCCTCGAGCCGCTCGTCGTGCATCGCGCCCCGCGGCTGGTAATCGTTCGGCTCCAACAGATCGACATCGACGTCGATTGAGGAGCGGGGCGACGGCGCCGGGTCCGGCGCATCGGGAATCAGTGCGCTCAGGCCTTTGCCGAGGGCGGGTTTGCGATCAGGCATCGTTCACCTTTCAAGGTTCCAGGGTTCCAAAGTTCCAGGGTTCCACGGTTCCCTGGAACCCTCAAACGCTGGCCTCCATCGCGCTGGCGGTCTGATTGAGGGCCACGCGCTGGTTGCGCGTGCAGACTTCTCTCGCCAACGCGGCGTACGCTTCAGCGCCACGCGAGCGCGGGTCATAGGTCATCACCGACTGGCCGTGACTCGGCGCCTCGGCGAGCCGGACGTTGCGCGGGATCACCGTGGTGTAGACCTTGTCCTTGAAGAACTCCCGCACGTCACGCGCAACTTGTTGGCCAAGATTCGTCCGTTCGTCGTTCATCGTCAGGAGGACGCCTTCGATATCGAGGCCGGGGTTGAGGGCGGCGCGGACGCGGCGGAGTGTTGCCACGAGATCCGCCAGGCCCTCGAGGGCAAAGTACTCGCAGTGGAGAGGGATGAGCACGCTGTCGGCCGCGACCAGCGCGTTGAGGGTCAGTAAGCCCAGCGACGGCGGCGAGTCGATGATGATGAATTCGAAGCGTGACCGAAGCGGTTCGGCGAATGCGCGGAGACGTCGTTCGCGCTGCTCGAGCGGGATGAGCTCGATCTCCGCACCTGCCAGATCGCGGGTCGCGGGAACGATGCTCAGGCGCTCGACTGTTGTGGGAAGGATGAAATCGTCGACTGATGGCGTCCCGGTCATGAGCGCCTGATAGATCGTGCCGCCGGTCGCGGTCTGTCCCTTGAGCCCGAGGCCGCTCGTGGCATTGCTTTGTGGGTCGACGTCGATGACCAGGGTCGAGTGGCCGTTCAGGGCGAGTGCGGCGGCGAGGTTGATGGCGGTGGTGGTCTTGCCGACGCCTCCCTTCTGATTCGTCACAGCTATCACCTTTGCGGTCAGCTGTTTAGGGTGATGAGCGGGGTGGGAGGTGGGCGCGCCAAATTCCGGAGGCATCATTGTTTCTGGTTTTTGACCTAATTCATAGACGTGTTGCGGGAGACATGCTGGGTCACAGCTTACGCCTGAGGATCGCGGGGTGCAAGCATTCTCAGGGCGCAGGGCGAGGGCGCGCGCAGGGGTGGACGGATGCCGCAAGCTGGGGCCCTTTCCTGTGCCCCTTCGTTGTGCCCTTCCCTCTGCCCCTTCCCCGAGCCCTGTGCCCTGTGCCCTATACCCTGCGCCCAGTGCCCTGCCCAGTGTTCCACGTGGAACGTTAGCCCCGGCCGACCGGCTTCTTTTCCAAAACGACCAGGCGCGAGCGGAGTGATTCGACGAGCGGATAAGTTGCCGCCCAAGACAGCGGCGGCGTAATGGCCCCCGCGACATCGCCGCCGCCAGGCCCACGAAAGAGAAACACCTGGCCACCGGGCTTGAGAAACGCTTGCAGACTCAGAAGCGTGCGCGGCTCCATTCGCACAGCGCGGACCGTTACGACATCCAGTGCCTCGTGCAGCTCGGGACGCGTGAGCAACTCCTCGAAGCGTGACATCTCTACCTCGGCGCGTCCGATTCGAAGCTCCCGAATCGCCTCGCGCAGGAACACCGCCTTCCGCGTTTTGGCCTCAACCATTCGAAGGTGGAGGCGCGGCGTCGAAAGCACGAGAGGGATCGCGGGTGATCCGCCCCCGGAACCGATATCGATCAACGTTCGGCTCTGCGGTTGAATGTGTCGCGCGGCCACCAGCGGTTCAATCAGCAGGCGGTCGATGCTCTCATCCTGGCCGGCCGGTTCCAGACGCGACGTCAAGTTGATCTTGGCGTTCCACCGCGTGAGAAGGTCGTAATAACGCTCAAAGGCCAGCGTCAGGTCTGCGTCAATCGGCACGCCAGCGCGTCGCGCGCGGCGGTGTAACCGCTCGCGAAACTCGCGAGCGGTCATCCGAGTGCCTCCGAGCCGATGGGCTCAGCAGTCCACCGTCGGAGATAGGCGGACAGCACGGCGACGGCGGCTGGCGTCGCCCCCGGAATCCGAAGCGCTTGACCAAGCGTTTCGGGGCGCGTTTCTGAAAAGCGCTGGACGAGCTCGCGAGAAAGACCCGGAACCCGATCGAACGGAAACGACGCCGGAATTCCAACGTGCTCCTGGCGCTGGCTCCGCTCGACAGCTGCCACCTGCCGCCGGAGATAACCCTCGTATTTGATGGCGGTTTCTGCCGAGATCACGTCCAGGTCGCGGTCCTCTGGGGGACCGGGTTCGATCGAGGTGGCACCCGACTCGATCAGTCCTGCCAGCGTCACGTCCGACCGTTTCAGGACTTGAGCGACCGCGGTCCTGGAGCTGGCGGACTGAACGGTCACCCGTTGAAGAGTCTCGACGTTGCGCTCGAAGCGCTCTCGCCGTGACGCAAAGCGCTCCCAGCGGTCGTTGTCGACCAAGCCGGCGTCTCGGGCGATCGGCGTCAGCCGCAAATCCGCGTTGTCGACCCGAAGCAAGAGTCGATGCTCGGCCCGTGACGTGAACATCCGATAGGGCTCGAGACACCCCTTGGTCACCAGGTCATCGATCATGATGCCGATATAGGCCTGGTCTCGTCTGAGAATCAGCGGCGATTCGCGCCGCGCGCGCTTCGCGGCGTTAATGCCGGCGACAATCCCCTGCCCGGCCGCCTCCTCGTAGCCGGACGTCCCGTTGATCTGGCCCGCGAGAAACAACCCCTCGACCCTGTGGGTTTCCAGCGTCGCTCGCAACTCGGTTGGCTGGATGAAGTCGTACTCGACCGCGTAGCCTGGTCGCAGCATCTCAGCTGATTCGAGGCCGGGAAGGGCGCGCACCAAGCGTTGTTGAACCGGGCCGGGCAGGCACATCGAAAAACCGTTGACGTAGATCTCGTCCACGTCGATACCTTCGGGCTCCAGGAAGATCTGATGGCGGTCCCGTTCGGGAAACCGCATGACCTTGTCCTCGAGTGACGGACAGTACCTCGGGCCGATTCCGGCGATCTGGCCATTGAACAAAGGCGATTCGTGGATGTGGGCCCGGACGAGACCGTGGACCTCGTCCGTCGTGTGGACAAGGTGACAGACGATGCGGTTTACAGGCGTGTCGGTCGTGATGAATGAGAATGCAGCCGCTGGGTCATCGCCCTGTTCCACGTGGAACACTCCCTGGCCACTGCAGCCGACCAATCGATCGAGCGCCGCGAAAGCCGTGGCGGCGTTCCGGTCTTGAGACGGCCCCACCTAAAACCCAGCGCTTTGACTGATTCTGCGAGGTCGCGCGATGGCGGTTCGTCGGCGCGACCCGCTGGCCGCTGCTCCCTCCCAATATGAACGAGACCGTTGAGGAAAGTCCCGGTCGTGATCACGAGCGACGCGCACTGAATTTCGGACCCATCCTCAAAGGCAAGACCAGTCACCCGACCAGCCTCGAAGAGAACCCGACCGACACGACCGAGCTTCCATTCAATGGTGGGCTGACCCTCCAAGGTGCGACGAACCCACTCGCTGTAGCCGCGCTTGTCGGCTTGGGCGCGAGGTGACCAAACCGCGGGGCCACGGCTGCGATTGAGCATCTTGAACTGCAGTCCGGTGGCGTCGATGGCGCGGGCCATCAGTCCGCCAAGAGCGTCTATCTCTCTGACTAGATGGCCTTTAGCGGTTCCGCCGATGGCAGGGTTGCAGGGCATCAGGGCAACCGTCTGCTTGGAAAGCGTGCAAAGGGCCACCGTGCAGCCAAGTCGCGCCGCCGCCCAGGCCGCCTCCACGCCCGCATGGCCAGCGCCGACCACAACCACATCGAATTTGGGCATCTATAATGATCTGTCTATCTGATTTACTTATTCTAAGCCTCTCTTGATCATACGGCTGGCGCCGAATGACAGGTCTTTGTCAAAGGACCGTCCTCCCGATTCATTTACCAATGCAAAAACGCTCGAAGATGTGACGCAGCAGATCGTCGGTGGTTCGCTTGCCCGTGATTTCTTGAAGGTGGGACGCCGCCTCCTGCAGGTCCGCAAGAATGAACTCTTCCGAGGGTGACGACGTTGGCGACAGCGCATCACGCGCGCGACTCAGGGCCGCTCGAGTCGATTCCAGCAAGGCAATGTGGCGGACGTTTGTGACAAGCGGATCGTCATGGGTCTCGCTTTGCGCCCCCAGTGCCTGTGCCATTCGGTCTATCAATTGCGGCAGTCCCTCGCCCGTCTTCGTCGAGACCTCAACCGCGTCCGCGAGGGCTTCCTGATCGACCGTCCATCCAGCCGGCAGATCCGTTTTGTTGACGACGAGCACTCGCGCATCTGGTGGCAACGAGTCGATCAGGGCCCGATCGGCCGCAGACAGCGGCCCGCGATCGATCAAGAACGACGAGCCTGAGGTCGGCCGTGTCGGCCGCTCGGTGCGCGCGCGCGATGCCTTCCTGTTCGACGAGGTCACTCGAATCGCGGAGACCGGCGGTATCAACCAGGCCGACCGACAGGCCACGAATGTCGGCGCGTTCGGTGAGCAAATCGCGCGTCGTGCCAGGAATCGGCGTGACAATGGCGCGCTCGGCGTTGAGCAGCGCGTTGAACAAGCTCGATTTGCCGACGTTGGGCGTCCCGACAATCGCAACACTCGCGCCTTCTCGTATCAATCGCCCGCGACCAGCTTGCGTCAGGAGGGTTGCGACTTGCTCCGTCAACCCGCTGATCTCGTCGCCGACCGCCTGGCGCTGCACAAAGTGATAGCCTTCGTCCGGAAAATCGAGGGAGGCCTCGAGACGCGCCGTCAAATCAAAGAGGCGTTGCTCGAGCCCGGCAATCCGGACGGTCAGCGTGCCTTGAAGTTGATCGAACGCCGCCCGCGCCTGGAGCGGCGTGACCGCCTCGATCAAGTCTCCGACGGCTTCGGCCTGCACGAGATCGAGTTTGCCGTTCAAGAACGCGCGCAGCGTGAACTCGCCAGGCTCTGCCAAACGCGCCCCCTTCGCGATCGCCTCACGCAGCACGCCCTGCAAGACCATTGGGCTGCCGTGCACGCTGATCTCAGCGACCTCCTGGCCGGTATACGAGTGAGGTGCGACGAAGACCGTGACGATCACTTCATCACTCACCCCCAGCGTGCGCAGACGGGCAAGCGTCGCATGTCGAGCGACGAACGGCGAGGTGCGATGAACCAAATCGCGCGCGATCGTCGCCGATGCGGGACCACTGAGCCGGACGACACCCAGCCCGGAGCGTCCGATCGGCGTCGCGATTGCGACAATCGTGTCATCGGTGGCAAACATCGCGGTCCGAGGATCAGCGCCGGCGTAGCCGTCAGTGGCAAACGATGAAAGGCACGGCACGGAGCCCGGAAAAAGATTGCCACGAAGGTTACGAAGAACGAAGAAACTTGGAGATCTTGCTTCGTGCCTTCGTGCGCTTCGTGGCATCGTCCTTCCGTGGTTCCGTGCCCTGCTATTTCACCGAAATGATCACGGTTTTCTCGAAGGCGTCGCCAATGCTCTCCGAAGAGACGGATTCGACCTCGCCAACGGCCAGGTGCACGATTCGCCGTTCGTACGGGTTGAGTGGGCCAATCTCCTGGGCGAGACCGGTATCACGCGCCTTCTGGGCGAGAAACGTCGCCATCTGTTTCAACTCGGCGTCCTTGCCACGACGATAGCCCAGGCAGTCGACGACCAGTCGCCGGCGCTCGTCCAGTTCCTGTCGAAAGACGGCGGCAACAACATGCTGCAGCGCCGCCAGCGCTTCGCCCTGCCGTCGGATGAGCAATGACCCATCCTCACCCGTCAGATTGATGCGCAAGCCGTCCTCCATCGCCTCAGTCTCTGCCTTCAGCGTGAGCCCCATCGCGGAGACGACCTTCTCAACGAACGTGCCGATTTCAACAGGTGTAGCCATTGGGATCTAGTGAATGAGTGATGTGAGTGATTGGGTGATTGCCATGGGTGATTCCGCGATTGGGTGATTGTATTTGGCGATTGGGCGATTGGATTGGGCGATTGCGTCATGTCGGGAGCACGTGCGCGTTTGTCGGGAGCGCGTGCGTGGCGCGACAGCGTGCGTACACACGACCGTTCACGGCTTCGAGCCGGCGCGCGCCGGCACCTTCGGAGGCCCGAGCACTGAGTTCGTGAAGTACTGCTGGCCAATCGTCCACAGGTTGCTGACAAACCAGTAGATCACCAAGCCTGCCGGCGCAAAGAGCATCGTCACCGTGATCATGATGGGCATGAACATCATGATTCGCTGTTGCGTCGGGTCGGCGGACGCGGGTGTCATCCGCATCTGCCAGAACATCGAGGCACCCATCAACACCGGAAGGATGTAGTAGGTGTCGGCGCCCGACAGGTCTGGAATCCACAGAAAATCGTGCCCACGAATTTCAATGGCCTGCCCGAGCATGGCGTAAAAGGCAAACAAGAAGGGCATGGTCAGGAGCGTTGGCACGCAGCCACTGGCTGGATTCACGCCCCGGCTCTTATAGAGCTCCATGACTTCCGTGTTCATCTTCTGGCGTTCAGGATCGGTGATCTTGTACTTGGCGTATCGTTCCTGAATGGCCTTCATGTGCGGCTGCAGTTCTTGCATCTTCCGCATCGAAACAACGCTCTTGTGACGGAGCGGCGCCATCGCGAGATTGATGAGGATCGTCAGAACGATAATCGCCCAACCCCAATCGCCGACGAATCCGTGGACCCACCGTAGCGCGTCGAGCAGTGGCGCGGCCAGCCAGGCGAACATCCCGAAGTAGATGGCGCGCGTGAACTCCGGATCGATGCTTCGCATCACATCGAGCTGCTTGGGTCCGACGAAAAAGCGGGCGTTCTCAGGAGCGGCGGGAAATTGCACCGCATAGGCCACGTAATGGCCAATCACTTGTGGCCCCGAGGGCACTGGTATCGACACCGGTCGATACTCGAGACGCAGCGGCGACGTGGGCTGCAGCACTGCGCTGATGAAGTAATGATCGTCCACCCCTGCCCATCGGAACTGGCCTTCCCGGACGATGCCGCTGCCCATCGACGTGGCGGGCGCGCGCACGACCTCTCCGTCC
The DNA here is from genome assembly GCA_963734095.1 of uncultured Acidobacteriota bacterium. GTDB lineage: Bacteria > Acidobacteriota > Vicinamibacteria > Vicinamibacterales > UBA2999 > JACCSI01. The sequence goes on from CAVTGK010000018.1 coordinate 231,192, forward strand.
TGGTGGTAGATCGCTTGCGCGAGATACGTGTAGGCCGGTGACAGGAAGGATCCGGGTTGTGTGCGAGCGATGCCGTCGCCGAGCCCAGGGCCCCACTCCACCGTCGGATTCAACACCTCGTTTCCCTGCTGCACCTGCGCGGTAAAGGACACGACGAACGAGGCGGGCTCAAAGGAAAACACCTTGCGGGCCCGGAGTCCCTCAGCCGTTTCCAGTTCGAAGGCGAGTGTGGTCGGCGTGGCCGTCGCGTCAACGGATGCGCCCTCGGCTCCAGATACCCGATACAGGGCGTCGTTCAGCCGCGTGGTGGCTGCGGCGTCGTCGATGCGCAGCGAGAATGGCAATGGCAGATCAGCCGAGATGGATTCGGGAATCAGATCCAGCGGCTGTCCCGCTATCGTTTTTGTACTCCTTGAGGACCCAATGCCGCAGGCGGCCGCCCCGATTGCTAAAGACTGCCCGGACCTTTTGCGTCTCAACCGTGATTTCGCGTTCAGCGGTGTCGCCGACTAGCAGCGAAGGTGTGGCAGCAGGCAAGATCGGAGCCGCCGTCACGGGGGCCGGCGCGAGGGCCTCCGGCGCCGCGACTGTGGCGGTTGTAGCCGGCGTGCGTATTGGCAGGCGGCGCAGGCGACGGGACAAACAGTGCCTGAAACGCGAATAGCACCACGAAGGAGAGCGTAATAGCGAGCAGAACGCGACGTTCCATCAGCAGGTCGGATGTGAGTGGGATGAATGTTCAGTCGGGTGGGGGACGGGATCGAGTCCCGACCCACCGAACGGGTGGCATCGGCACAGCCGGACCATTCCAAGCCACCCGCCTCGGACGAGACCATGACGAGCGATTGCCTCGGCGGCGTAATCGGCGCAAGTCGGGACGAACCGGCAAGCGCCCGTAAGCCACGGAGAAAACAGATACTTATACGCTCGTATAAGGGCGAGTGCCGCGCTTGCGGCGGGCCCCGGCAGGGGCTGACTGGTGGCGACGAAGGGCCCGATCGAGGAGTTCACTGAGTTCGCTCTCGAGGTCGAGGTAGGGTGCATCGGCGAATTGGCGGCGCGGGACAACGATGATGTCGAGGTGCGTATCAGGCTTCAGGTGGCGGAATAGTTCGCGTGCGAGGCGCTTGGCTCGGTTTCGGACGACCGCTCCACCAATCTTGCGGGTTGCCGCAATACCGAGCCGGGCATGGTCACCATCATTGGCTATGACGAAGAGCGTCATGAGCCGGCCACTGAGCCGAGCGCCGGTCTCGTAGGCGCGCTCGAAATCCGCACGACGTCGAATGTGTTCTGCCGGCCTGAATCGAGGCATGACGCGCTGTCACGCCGGCATAAGGGCACAGCGTGCCGACCACGGAGCTATCGCTCGTCAGAGACCGTCAACCGCTTTCGTCCCTTCGCCCGGCGGCGTTTCAGGACCTGTTGACCATCCTTGGTCGCCATCCGGACCAGAAAACCGTGGGTCCGTTTGCGATGACGGTTGTTTGGTTGAAATGTACGCTTACCCTTCGCCATCGATGAGTCCTCAGGAAACTTCCGATTCTACATCAGCCGGGTGTCAACGCCGGGCTCAATCGGTCAAAGAGCTCCATCGCTGTGGAACGGGCATGCTAGGATCGCAGTTTCGCCTGGCGGAAGTTTTCCACAACTGTGGAAAAGGTTGTGGAAAAACCTGAGCAAACACGGCCATGGCGGCGGCGGATCGCCGTTTTTCGGGCGTTTCCGCGATGCGAAGGGCCAGAAACGGCTCCAAACGGTTGTTTCGTTGCAGTGACGGTTGCAAAGACCGTGTAACACCGCGCTCGGCGCGAGGCGAAAGTCCGAAAGCACCGAGTTTCAGGGCGTCTACGAGCATGTCCGCCACCTCGATTTGGGAACAGGTCCTGAGCCGCATCGAATCCAAAGTCGGCCGGCACAGCTTTTCGACCTGGTTCAAGCCAACGTCCATGCTGGTCGACCACGGTGCCAAGGTTGCCGTGAAGGTCCCGACCGTACTGTTCACCGAATGGCTTCCCAAGCACTATTCGGTCGTGCTGGCCGAAGCGCTCAAGGACGTGGGCAGGCCCAACACGGAACTGGTCTTCATCCCAGACGACGGAAGCCCGCCGGAGTCGCCCGACCTCGTGGCTGAGCCGCCCCTGCTCGAAGCAGACCCTACTCATCCCGTCGTCAGCCAGGCAGGCCTCAACCCACGCTACACATTCGATACTTTCATCGTCGGGCCCTCGAATCAGTTTGCCGATGCGGCCTGTCGCGCGGTCGCCGAAGCGCCGTCACGCTCGTACAACCCGCTGTTCATCTACGGCGGCGTCGGCCTGGGCAAGACGCATCTGATGCACGCCATTGGGCACTACGTCCTGCGGCACAGCCGCGGCATGAGGCTCACCTACATCTCGTCCGAACGCTTCATGAACGAGATGATCAACGCGCTACGTTTTGACCGCATCCTCGACTTTCGCGAGCGCTATCGCAGCGTCGATCTGCTGCTGGTGGACGACATCCAGTTCGTCTCGGGAAAGGAAGGCACACAGAACGAGTTCTTCCACACGTTCAACGCACTGCACGACGCGCAGAAGCAAATCGTGATCAGCAGCGATCGACCGCCGCACGAAATCCCGGCGCTCGAGGAGCGGTTGCGATCACGATTCGAGTGGGGTCTCATTGCCGATATTCAACCGCCCGACATCGAGACGAAAGTCGCAATTCTCAAGAAAAAGGCCGAAACTGAAGGGGTTCCTTTGCCAGACGGCGTGGCGATGTACATGGCCAGCCGCTTCAAGTCGAACATTCGCGAGCTCGAAGGGTCACTCATTCGGCTGATCGCTTACGCGTCGTTGAGAGGGCAGGCGCTGACGCTGGAACTCGCGCAGGAGGTGCTGCGAAACGTCAAGGATTTGGACGAGAAGGCGATCACGATTGAGCAGATTCAGAAGTTCGTCGCTGATTACTACCAATTGAAGCTGGCCGACCTGAAGTCGCGGAACAACTCGAAGTCGATCGCCATGCCTCGGCAAGTCGCCATGTATCTGTGCAAGTCACTGACCCATGCGTCCCTCCCCGAGATCGGCCGCAGCTTTGGCGGCAAGCACCACTCGACGGTGATTCATTCGATCAAGAAAGTCGTAGACTTGCGGACCAAAGACGGGGCGTTCAACAACCTGATCAACAGCCTGTTGGAGTCGTTTAAGTAGATTTCCACAACCCCATCTGTTGACGTCTTGTTGATGGCTCCAACCGACCCCAAACGAGCCCGGAAAGGCTCCGGTTGTCCACCCCGGTACCACAGAAAAATCCACAGTTTAAATTATTGATAGATTTGGGGTTACGAGCACGGCAAATTTCGTAAACAGCACCTACTTCCTGTATAATTTATTGTCTACTCTCATTACCTCAAATTGAGTCGTACACAGGGGTCCAAAGGGCCCGTCCATCCGGGGACAACTTCATGGAACTGGTCGCCAGGAAAGCCGATCTTGTGCGGGAACTGCAATTCTTCCAGCAGATCGTTGAGCGCAAGAACACGATTCCCATCCTGGCGAACGTGCTGCTCGAATCGAACGGTAGTGAGCTGACGCTTCTCGCCACCGATCTCGAAGTGGCCTTGCGGAGCCGTTGCGAAGCTGCCGTCGACAAGGCGGGTGCCGTAACGCTACCCGCGAAGAAGTTGTACGAGATCGTGAGGGCGTTGCCCGAGTCGGACGTCAAACTCGCCACCGAAAAAGGCGGGTCTGGCGTGAAGGTGTCGGCCGAGAAGTTCGAGTCGCGAATGCCCACGCTGCCGCGCGAGGACTTTCCGAGCCTTCCCGAAGCAGGCGCAGGTGTGCGATCGACGATCAAGGGGAACACGCTCCGCGAGATGGTGGCGAAGACGCAATTTGCGATTACGGGCGAAGACACGCGGTTTTATTTGAATGGTGCGTTGTTTCTGCTTCGTCCCGACTCGATGACGCTGGTCGCGACTGATGGCCATCGTCTCGCGCTGGTCAATGCGCGCCGCGACCCGGCGGGCGCGGCGGGTGACGAGATCAAGGCCATTCTTCCGCGGAAGACGCTGGCCGAGCTCTCGCGCCTGGTCGTGGACGACAGCGACGTCCAGTATGAGCGGGGTGAGAACCACCTGTTTTTCGAGATCGGGCCGCGCCTGTTGATCTCGCGAATGATTGATGGACAGTTTCCGGCTTACGAGAAGGTCATTCCAAAAGCGAATGACAAGCGCATCGAGTTCGAGCGCGATCGTTTGACGAGCGCCGTCCGTCGCGTGTCGATTCTGTCGAATGAACGTTCTCGAGCTGTGAAGTTCCTGATTGACAAGGGGAAGGTCGAGGTCACGTCCAGCAGCCCGGAGTTCGGCGAGGCGCGCGAGCCGCTCAGCGTGGACTACAGCGGCCCGGCGCTGACGATTTGTTTCAACGCGCAGTATGTCCAGGATTTCCTGAACGTTGTCGAAAGCGATGTGGTCGCGCTCGAGTTGAAAGACGAGGTAAGTCAGGCAGTAATGAGACCGGTCGGCGTTGAGGGTTACGACTACACCTATGTGATTATGCCGATGCGGGTGTGAGAGAGGCACAGACAGGCCGATAAACGGGAAAACCCCCGAGACGCTGAGTCTCAGAGACAGGCAGCCATGGCGAGTTCTGAGTCTCTGGTGCCTCTGGGGCTTGTTTGTGATCACGGTCGCGGCGCGTGATATCGCCGCTGATTTGGAACCAAGTGTCCCAGACTGAAGAACAGATCACCAACGGCGCGGCGGACGAATACGGCGCGGAGAGCATCAAGGTCCTCGAGGGCCTCGAAGCCGTGCGGAAGCGTCCGGCGATGTACATCGGGTCGACAGGACCCTCCGGGCTCCATCACCTCGTCTACGAGGTCGTGGACAACTCAATCGACGAGGCACTGGCCGGGTTTGCGACCGAAGTCAACGTCACCATTCACATCGACAACTCGGTGACCGTGGTCGATAACGGCCGTGGAATCCCGACCGACTTGCACGAAAGCGGTCGGTCGGCCGCCGAGGTCGTCCTGACCGTGTTACACGCCGGCGGCAAGTTCGACAACAACAGCTACAAGGTGTCGGGCGGACTGCATGGCGTCGGGGTCTCTGTCGTCAATGCGCTGTCCGAGCGTCTGGACCTCGAGATCTGGCGCAACGAGCAGGTTTACCAGCAGGTCTATGAACGTGGCGCGCCACAGGCCGATCTGGTCGTGACCGGAACCACGAAGAAGCGCGGGACGAAGGTCACGTTCAAGCCAGACAGTCAGATTTTCGAGACGATCGAGTTCAGCTTCGACACGCTGGCGCAACGGCTGCGCGAGCTCGCCTTCCTCAATGCCGGGGTCACCATCACGCTCGACGATGAGCGCGATGAGAAGAACCACAAGTTCCACTATGACGGTGGCATCGTCTCGTTCGTCGAGCATCTCAATAAGAACAAGGGGCTCGTCAACGAGAAGGCGATTTACATGCGCGGCGAGCGGGATGGGATTGAGGCCGAGATCGCTCTTCAGTGGAACGACGGCTACAATCCGCAGGAGTTCTCGTTCGCGAACAACATCAACACGCACGAAGGCGGTACGCACCTCTCAGGCTTCCGGTCCGCGCTGACCCGAACCGTCAACTCCTACGCGCAGCACAACAATCTGACGAAGGACTTGAAGGATGCGACCATCAGCGGCGATGACATCCGCGAAGGGATGACAGCGGTCATCAGCGTGAAGATTCCGCGGCCGCAGTTCGAAGGTCAGACAAAAACGAAACTGGGCAACACCGAGGTCAAGGGCATAGTCGAATCGATCGTCAATGATCGGTTGGGAGCCTACCTGGAGGAGAACCCTTCGGTCGCCAAGCGGGTTCTGATGAAGGCCATCGACGCTGCGCGGGCGCGCGAGGCGGCCCGCAAGGCTCGCGACCTCGTGCGGCGCAAGGGTGCGCTCGACGGCAGCTCGCTCCCAGGCAAGCTCGCGGACTGCCAGGAACGCGATCCCGCGCAGGCCGAGATCTACATCGTCGAAGGCGAGTCGGCCGGAGGGTCGGCGAAGCAGGGGCGCGACCGCCGCTTCCAGGCCATCCTGCCCATCAAGGGCAAGATTCTCAACGTCGAAAAGGCGCGCATCGACAAGATGCTCAGCTCAGACGAAATCAAGACGATCATCGCGGCGCTCGGCTGCGGCATCGGCACCGAAGATTTCGATCTGAGCAAGCTGAGATATCACCGCATCATCGTCATGACCGACGCGGACGTGGATGGCTCGCACATTCGCACCCTGCTGCTGACGTTCTTCTACCGCCAGATGACCGCGCTGATCGAGAACGGTCACGTGTTCATCGCTCAGCCACCGCTGTTCCGCGCCAAGCGTGGCCGTCAGGAGACGTTCATCAAGGACGAACGTGCGCTCGAGAACTTCCTCGTGCGTCGCGCCGTGGAATCGCGGCACGTGCGACTCGCGGACAACTCCGAACTGTTCGGTGAAACGCTCGAGAAGCTGCTGCACGGCGTGATTGGCTATCGTCGCGTGATGCAAGGCGTCGAGCGGCGCGGACACCCACGCGACGTCGTGGAGGCGCTCCTCGACCGCGACGTGCGCGATCGTGCACTGTTCGAGAATCAGCTGGCGTTGGAGAACCTCGCGCTTCAGCTGACAACGCCCGTCCGCGAGGTGACGGTCGTGCGTGACGAAGAGCACAACGCATGGCAGCTGAGGATCGACGATCGATCGAACGGCTATCCACGCGTCGATCAGCTCGGCCCGGAGTTTGTGACCACGGGCGAGTACCGCACACTTGCCGCCAGCTACGCGGACATCCGCGATTTGGTTCGAGCGATGCGCAAGGGCCCGGTTGAGATTCGAACCGTTGCCGGCGCCCGCGAAGAGGAGCCCGCGGACGAGTCCGTGGAAAGTGCGACCGTGGAGCGTACGGCCGCGGAACAGAGTGCGCTCGAAGAGCTCGGTGTCGCGCCGAGGGAACCCGATCAAGGTGCGGCGTCGGCGAGCACGGGCAAGCCGGCGCGTAAAGACAGCGGCACCCTGCAGATCCGGTCGCTCGACGAATTCGTCGAACACTTCATCGGGCTCGGTCGGAAAGGCATCGCGGTCAACCGCTACAAGGGGTTGGGTGAGATGAACCCCGATACGCTGTGGGCGACGACGATGAACCCGGAGACGCGCACGTTGCTGGAGGTCAAGGCCGAGGACCATACCGAAGCCGACCAGATGTTCACCACGCTGATGGGCGACCAGGTCGAACCGCGCCGGAAATTCATCGAAGAACACGCACTCGACGTGCGGAATCTAGACATATAGGGCGCAGGGCGCAGGGCACAGGGCGCAGGGCGCAGGAGGAGCTGCGGCCCTACTGAACCCTAGGCCCTAGTGCCCTGTGCCCTCGTGCCCCTGCGCCCTGACAAGATGACCACCGAACAACGTATTCCCGTAAACATCGAAGACGAAATGCGCCGCTCGTACCTCGATTACGCGATGAGCGTGATCATCGGGCGCGCGCTGCCTGACGTTCGCGACGGGTTGAAACCGGCGCATCGACGCGTGCTGTACGCCATGCGGCAGATGGGCCTGGCCTCGAATCGTGCGCATCGCAAGTGCGCGAAGATCGTCGGCGAGGTGATCGGCAACTACCACCCGCACGGCGATGTGCCGGCTTACGACACGCTCGTCCGTTTGGCGCAGGACTTCAACATGCGCTACACGCTGGTCGACGGCCAGGGCAACTTTGGATCCGTCGATGGGGATCCGCCGGCGGCCTATCGGTACACCGAAGCCCGCCTCGAGGCGTTGTCGGAATCGATGATGTCCGACCTCGACCGGGACACCGTCGACTACGTCCCCAACTTCGACGAAACGACGCAGGAACCGACGGTCCTGCCCACGCCGTTTCCGAGTCTTTTGGTCAACGGGTCGGCTGGTATCGCAGTCGGCATGGCGACCAACGTCCCGCCCCACAACCTTCGCGAGGTCATCGAAGGCGCGGTGTGGCTCATCGAGCAGACGCTGATGCCTCCGGCGCCCGGACCGGCGCCGCGGACGACCTTGACGCGGGAGCAGAAGCTCAAGGGGCTCATCGAGCGTATTCCCGGTCCCGACTTCCCCACCGGCGGGCTCATCGTGGGGCGCTCAGGGATCCGCGAGGCGTATCTGACCGGCCGCGGTGGCGTGCAGATGCGCGCCAAGGCGGAGATCGAGCCCATGAAGAAGGGCGATCGATCGCAGATCGTCATCACCGAAATTCCTTATCAGGTCAACAAGGCGAGGCTGCTCGAACGCGTTGCCGACCTGGTTCGCGACAAGACCATCGAAGGCATCTCTGACATTCGTGACGAGTCGGATCGCGACGGCATGCGCGTCGTGATCGAGTTGAAGCGCGGCGAGGTGGGCGAGGTCATCCTCAACAACCTCTACAAACACACGCAACTGCAGCAGACGTTCGGCATCATCATGCTCGCCATCGTTGCCGGCCGGCCGCGCGTGCTGACGCTGCTCGAGGTCATCGAGGAATTCGTTCAGTTCCGGCGCGAGGTCGTCCGCCGGCGCATCGAGTTCGAGCTTCGCAAGGCCGAGGCGCGGGCGCACATCCTCGAGGGCCTGCGGATTGCCCTCGACAAGCTCGACGCCGTGATCGCGCTGATTCGAGCGTCGAAGAATCCACTGGAGGCAAAGGCCGGACTGGTCTCCGAATTCGGGTTGAGTGAGCTGCAGGCCCAGGCCATCCTCGACATGCAGCTCCAACGGCTGACCGGCTTGGAACGCCAGAAGATCCTCGATGAACTGGCCGAGCTCGTCGCGCTCATCGGAAGCTTGCGCGAAATCCTTGCCAGCGATCGATTGCTGCTCGAGATCATCATCGACGAGCTGCGCGGCGTGCAGAGCAAGTTCGGCGACGACCGGCGCACGACCATCCTGGACCAGGAAGGCGAGCTGAGCATCGAGGATCTCATCGCGGACGAGGACGTGGCGATCACCGTCACCGATACCGGCTACATCAAACGGACACCCATTTCGACCTACCGCAATCAAAAGCGAGGCGGCAAAGGCCGCATCGGCATGCGAACGCGCGAAGAAGATGTCGTCAATCACCTGTTCGTGGCCTCGACACATGCCTACATGATGGTGTTCTCGGATCGCGGCCGGGCGTATTGGCTCAAGGTTCACGAGATCCCGGATGTCGGCCCGGACGGCAAGGGCAAAGCCATCGCCAACCTCGTGCAGATGCAGCCAGGGGAGAAAACAGCGGCGATGTTGCCCGTTCTGGACTTCGACGAGAAGCATTTCATCGTCATGGGGACGCGCAAGGGCTCGATCAAGAAGACCGAGCTGGCATCGTTCAGCAACCCGCGGGCGGGCGGCATCATCGCGATGGGCATTGAAGAAGACGACGAGGTGATGGCCGTCCGACTGTCCGACGGCGAAAGCCAGATCTTCATCGGCACACGAATGGGGATGGCGATCCGCTTCAGCGAAAATGATGTCCGGAGCATGGGACGAACGGCGTACGGCGTCCGGGGCATTCAGTTGCGGGAGGGCGATCAGGTGGTGGCGATGGAGGTCGTCAAGCCCGGTGGCACCCTCCTGACGGTCACTCAGAAGGGGTACGCCAAACGAACGGATCTCGAGGAGTATCGCGTGCAAAGCCGCGGCGGGCTCGGCCTGAAGAACCTCGAGATTACGGAGAAGAACGGCCCGGTGGTTGGCATCGCCCAGGTGCACGAGAACAACGAGCTGCTGGTCATCACCCAACAGGGCAAGATCCTGCGTACGCCGGCTGCCGACATTCGCACGATTGGCCGGGCGACGCAGGGCGTTCGTGTCATGGATCTCGGTGAAGACGACAGCGTCGTGTCGGTCGCCCTTGTGGAACGTGATGAAGAAGTAGTAGCTTCTCCGCCAGAGGAGGGCTAGATGTCAGTATCGAAGGTCCGCGCGACGATTGCCATTGCTCTAGCGATTGCACCCCTCGCGTTGCTCACGGCCGCCTGCTCCGCCCCACCCGAGCAGCAGACGCTGAATCAGTTCTTCCGAGCCGCGCGCACGCGCGACAACGAGACGCTGGCGCGCATGTCAGCCGTCGACATTCGACCCACGCCAGCAGGGCGAGGTGGTTGACTTCGAGATTACGAACGTATCGGAGGAGCGTCGCAGCCCGCTGGAATTCAAGACGCTAATCGATGCCGAGCGGAATGCCACCGCCGCGGAACTCGAATATCGCAAGAAACGGCTCGAGTGGGAGTCGAACAATCGCCAAGCGCTCGAAGCCATCGCCAAGATGGAACGTGACCCCAAAGCGAAGTTTTCCGCCGCGCAGCAGGCGATGAAGGCCGAATGGGAGAAGTGGCGGAGCGAGGCCTCGACCATGCAGAAGGCCACGTCCGCGGCCAAGGCCGCCCTCGCCGCGGCGACGGGTCCGGCCGAAGCCTCCCTGTCGCAGCCTGGCCAGCCGCCGCTGGCGCCTGAGAAGTTTCAGGGCGAGTTGCTGAGCAAGGACGTGACGCTCAACGCCGAAGTCCGCGCGCCCGGCGGCCAGACCTCACAGAAGACCTTGGTCGTCACGATCCAGCGGGTCTCGGGCACGATGGACGGGGCGCAGCGGAGCGGCCGGCCGATCATCACGCGGATTCAGGGGGCGTAGGGAACGAAGTTCAGCCACGAAGTTCACAAGTCACGAGGGCTCGGACAATTGGCCGAGTGGCCTTCGTGAACTTCGTGCACTTGCGACTGGCTACGTTCATGCCAGCTCCAATTTGGCGTACCGAGCCCGCAACGTCTTCGTTCCCACCGATCCAAACCGCACCACCAGTTTCATATCGTCGTCCAGCTCCTCGACGCTGAGGACCGTACCGACGCCGAACTGACCGTGGCGCACTTTCTTCCCTGCCGCCAACCCTCCAGGCACCGCCTGGTTTTCTTGCGCATAGTCGAACGTCGCGGACTCGTCGCGGGCGCGGGGCGGACGCCCTCGACGACCGTACGGATTGGCGCGATACTCCCACCCGCCTCTCGTGCTGGCGTAGGGTGAGGTGTAGGTCGAAAACTCCTGCTCCACAAGGTCGGATGGAATCTCATCGAGAAAACGTGAGGGCTGCGTGGCCTGGTAGTCGCCAAACACGCGACGCCGGGCGGCGCTGGTCAACACGAGCCTGGACCTCGCCCGAGTGATACCGACGTAGCACAGTCGTCGCTCCTCCTCCAGCTCCGACTCGTCCTCGGCCGAGCGCGAGTGCGGGAACAGACCTTCTTCGAGGCCGGCCATCACCACGACTGGAAACTCCAGGCCTTTGGCGGAGTGCAATGTCATCAGCAGCACCCGCGCCTCGCGATTGCCCTGCTCCTTGTCGACGTCGGACAAAAGCGAGAGTCGATCGACGAACCCGGCCAGGGACGGGCTCGGCCTCGCGAGTCTCGTACTCTCGCGCCGCGGACACGAGCTCCATCAGGTTTTCAATCCGTGCCTCGGCTTCTTCGCTCCGATCCTCCCGAAGATCCCGCAGATACCCTGATTGATCGAGCACTTTGCCGAGAGCAATCGAGACCGACTCGTGGCGTGCCATCTCGGCAAGCGTGACGATCAGATCCCGAAACGCGGCGAGAGCCGCCACCTGTCGTGGATTCAGGAGCCGCCGGTCAACGGCCGTGACGAGGCGGGTCCACAATGAGTTCGAGACGACCTCAGCCTGCAACCCGGCGAGCAGTGGCGGGAGTGTGCCGTCGGGCTGCCCCACATCCACCCGTTCGAGCGCCTCCATGACCCCCTTGCCGATGCCTCGGGCTGGAACGTTGATGATGCGCCGCAAGGCCAGGTCGTCGTACGGATTCTGAATCAGCTTGAGGTAGGACAGCGCGTCCTTGATTTCCTTGCGTTCGTAGAACCCGACGCCACCGAGCACGACGTAGCGCGATGTTGGCCTGCCGGAGACCGTCCTCGACCGAGCGGGACTGCGCGTTGGTCCGGTACAGCACCGCCATCGTGTGCTCAACGTCGTCGGCCAGCGCCTGGCGGGCCACGCGCGTGATGTAGTCGGCCTCTTCGAGCTCGTCAGCGGCGCGGAAGTAGACGATCTTTGCCCCGCCCTTCCGGTCGGTCCACAGCGTCTTGTCCTTACGGTTCCGATTGTTGGCGATCACCGCCGAAGCGGCGTCCAGAATGACCTGCGTCGAACGGTAGTTGCGTTCGAGGCGAACGACGACGGCTTCGGGAAAGTCGGTTTCGAAATCCAGGATGTTGCGAAGATCGGCGCCGCGCCACTTGTAGATCGACTGATCCGGATCGCCGACCACGGCAAGGTTGCGATGGCTGCTGGCGAGCTGCTTGATCAACAGATACTGCGGTCGATTGGTGTCCTGATATTCGTCAACCATCACGAACCGGAATCGCTGCGCATACTTCTCGCGGATCGTGGGCACGCGCTCGAAGAGGTCGACTGTCTTGAGCAACAGATCGTCGAAGTCGAGTGCACTGGCATCCTTGAGGGCGCGCAGGTATCCCGAGAAGAGGCGCGCCACTTCACGATCGCGGGGATTCCAACTCTTCTCGAACACTTCGGGACCTTCCATCCGATTTTTGGCGTGGCTGATACGGCCCAGGACGGCGCGCGGTTGATAGGAGTTGTCGTCGAGGCCGTACTCCTTGACCAGTTGCTTGATCACCGATTGCTGATCGCTCGAATCGTAGATGACGAAGTCGCGCGACAGGCCGATATTGGGCGCCTCGCGACGCAGCAGCCGGGCGCATAAGGCATGAAACGTGGAAATCCACATCGTCTGGCAGTTGGTTCCAAGGAGGCTCTCCACACGGTGCCGCATTTCCGCGGCCGCCTTGTTGGTGAAGGTGACGGCGAGCACGCCGCCGGTGGGCGCCAGGCGCTCAGCGACCAGGTACGCGATTCGATGCGCGATGACGCGTGTCTTGCCCGACCCCGCGCCCGCGAGGATGAGCAGCGGTCCTGTCGTGTGTTGAACGGCAGCTTGCTGTTCGGGATTGAGGCTGGAGAGGAAGTCCATTTCGCCAGTGATCAGTGGTCGGTGGTCAGTGGTCGGTGCGGCTCCGATCACTGGCCACTGCCCACTGGCCACCGACTATTCTACCGTGACGCTCTTGGCGAGATTCCTCGGTTGATCCACGTCACACCCGCGCCTCACCGCGATGTGATAGGCAATCAGCTGGAGTGGGATCACGATTGCAATGGGAGCTAGCTCCGAAGGCATCGCAGGAAGTGAAATGATCGAGTCAGTATTGCGATCCAGCACGCTGTCGAGCGTGGTATCGCCCAAGGAGGCAATCGCGATCACCGAACCGCCGCGCGCCTTGGCTTCCTGGATGTTTCCCAGCATTTTCTCGTAGACGTGATCGGCGGTCGCAATCGCTACCACCGGCATCTGCTCGTCGATGAGAGCGATTGGGCCGTGCTTCATCTCGCCGGCCGGGTACCCTTCTGCGTGGATGTAGGAGATCTCCTTGAGCTTGAGCGCACCTTCGAGCGCAATCGGGTAGTTGATCCCCCGTCCCAGAAACAGGAAATCACTCCGGTTGTAGAACCGCCCGGCAATCTCCTCCACTTGCCTGCTCGTTTGGAGGACCTCGTCGAGAAGGTGCGGCAACGCCAGGAGCTCGGCGATGAGTGCGCGGCGCCGAGCCTCGTCGAGTGTGCCGCGAACCTGGCCCAGGTACATCGCCAGCAGGTGCAAGGCGACAAGTTGGCAGGTGAACGCCTTGGTTGAGGCCACGCCGATCTCGGGTCCGGCGTGCGTGTACAGCGTCCCTTCGGCTTCGCGCGTCGCCATGCTGCCAACAACGTTGCAGATCGCGAGGCTGCGGGCGCCCTTGGTCTTTGCTTCGCGAAGCGCGGCCAGTGTGTCGGCGGTCTCGCCTGACTGGGTAATCACCACCGTCAGCGTTCGTTCATTGACGATGGGGCGTCGATACCGAAACTCTGACCCGTAGTCCACTTCCGTCGGGATGCCTGCCAGCTGCTCGATCAAAAACTTGCCGACGAGGCCTGCGTGCCACGATGTGCCGCACGCGAGCAGCTGGACCTTGTCGATCGACCGCAGGTCGTCATCGGTCAGCGACATTTCATCGAGGAAGACGAGGCCCGTGTCCTGCGAGACTCGGCCGAGGATGGTTTCGCGCACGGCGGTCGGCTGCTCGAAGATCTCTTTGAGCATGAAGTGCTTGTAGCCAGCCTTTTCCGCCTGTACCGGATCCCATGTGATGCGGTGGGCCCGCTTGTCGATGACTTGTCCGTCGAGGTTGGTGAACGTCACGCCTGCCCGCGTGACGACGGCCATCTCTCGATCGTCGAGAAAGCTCACGTCCCGCGTGTGCTGAAGGATCGCGGGAATATCGGAGGCAACGAACCACTCGTTGTCGCCGAGTCCCACGACGACCGGCGGCCCATTACGAACGGCGACGATCTTTTCCGGATCATCAGACGACAGCAGGACAATCGCAAACAGTCCACGCAACTGCTTCAACGCCCGACGGACGGCGCTTTCGAGCCCGTCACTTCCCCACTCGGCCTCGACCAGGTGCGCTACGACTTCGGTGTCGGTTTCGGTAACGAAGCGGTGGCCCCGGGCCTGCAGCTCGCGCTTCAGCTCGAGATAGTTCTCGATGATGCCGTTGTGAACGACCACGATCTTGCCGGTGCAGTCGCGATGCGGGTGGGCGTTCTCCTCAGTGGGCCGTCCATGTGTGGCCCATCGTGTGTGGCCGAGCCCGTACACACCAGAGAGCGGATCGGTTGCGAGGACCTCTTCGAGCTTGTGCAGCTTGCCCGCGCTCCGACGGACATCGATGCCGTGGCCATTGACTACCGCCAGCCCGGCAGAGTCGTAGCCGCGGTATTCGAGCCGGCGCAGTCCTTCGATCAGCACAGGAACGACCGGCTTGGGCCCGATGTAACCGATGATGCCGCACATAGAGTAATCTTGTCAGTTATCAGTTGCAAGTCGCCAGTTCAAAGAGAGCGATTCGGCGACGCCAGTTCACACGTCTTCTGCCTTTGAATTGGTGACTGACTTGAACTGCGAACTGTCGTGCTTCCGCTTGGCTACCCACCCCTCTTTGTTTTCCTGTCTTGCGCGTCCGATTCCGAGCGAGCCGGGGGCGACATCGGTCGTGATGGCGGAGCCGGCCGCCACATAAGCTTCCCGACCAATCGTAACCGGGGCGACCAGCGTCGAGTTGCTGCCGATAAAGGCGCCGTCTCCAATGACCGTCTGGTGCTTGGCGGCGCCGTCGTAGTTGCAGGTGATCGTCCCGGCGCCGACATTGACTTCGGCGCCAATGGTGGTGTCCCCGAGATACGCCAGGTGATTCGCCTTGCTGCCAGCGCCCATGGTCGTCTTCTTCAGCTCCACGAAGTTGCCCACCCGCGCCTTCTCGCCCAGATTGGCGCCGGGTCGGAGGTGCGCAAACGGGCCGACCGACGCGCCTGCGGACACGATCGCATCCGAGATCACCGTGTGGTTGCGAATGATGGCGCGATCTCCAATGGTCGAGTTGACGATCCGGCTTCCCGAGTGAATCTCGCAGGCGGCTCCAATTTGTGTCGTGCCTTCGATGAACACGCACGGATAGACGACTGTATCGGGCCCGATGACCACATCGGAGTCGATGTAGGTGGTCGCCGGATCGATCAACGTGACGCCGGCCGCCATGAGCTCTTCGTTCTTTTGCTGTCGCACCATCAGGCTTACCTCAGCAAGTTCTGTTCGACTGTTGATTCCACGAATCTCAACCGGATCCGCCACGCTGAACGTGGTGACGACGCGCCGCCGCCGTCGGTAAATCGCGACCAGGTCCGGCAGGTAGTACTCTCCCTGCGCATTGTGAGAGGCCACCTTGTCGAGGGCCCCGAACAAAGACTCCAGCGCGAAGGCGTAGATGCCCGAATTGATCTCGGTGATCTTTCGCTGAACGGGGGAGGCGTCCTGCTCCTCGACGATGCGTACGATTCGACCCTGCGACCGGACGATGCGACCGTACCCGAACGGACGCGGGGCAACCGCCGTCAGAACCGTCGCGGCCGCGTTCGCCTCGTGATGAGTGTCGACCAGCCCGCGTAGGGCCTGCCGTGAAAGAAGCGGGACATCCCCCGAGAGGAGGACGACGGTCCCACTCTTGCCCGAAAGCAGCGGTGCGGTTTGAAGGAGCGCGTGCCCCGTCCCCAACTGAGGCTCTTGCACCACGAAGTGCGTATTGGCCCTTCCTGCAAGGTGAGATCGCACGAGGTCGGCACCATGACCCACGACGACGGTCGTCGAGTGGGGCGCCAGCGAATCGGCGGTATCGACGACGCGATCGATCAACGCGCGGCCCGCGACTCGATGCAGCACCTTCGGCAACTCGGACTTCATGCGAGTGCCTTTGCCGGCAGCCAGAATGACGACGTGAAGGTCGGCCATGTGCTGGAGATCGGGCGTTCCAAACCCGAGTGGTCTTACGAGAGCAGCGTGGTGAAACCAGCAGCGCCGCGGAGAGCGTCGAGATCGGGATCGACCCGTGCGAGCGAACGGTTCTCCGGGTTGGCCTCGATCGCCTGTGCCAGATAGCGTATCGCGAGTTCAGGGTCGCGACGCTCCGAGTGCACGATGGCGAGCATGTAGAGGGCTTGGTCGTTTGCCGGCTCATCCATACAGACACGGTCCAGGTAACAGGCTGCCTCCTCCAGGTTGCCGGCATTCAGTGCCAACGTGGCGGCATACAAGCGTTCGCGATTGTCCGCGGGGTTGGACGTGAGCGGTGAGAGCTGTCGAAAGCAGATGGCGAGGAACAACCGTGAGCGTTCGAGAAGGTCAGGCTCGCCCGCGTGGATCGTGGTCAAGTGACCGAACAACTCAGCGGCCCTGGAGTAATTATGCTGTTGGAGCATGCGCATGGCCTGCTCGAAAAGCGCGAGTGCCTCCGCATGCGCGGAGTGGTCTCGTTGAGTCTTCGATACCGGTGACACGTCGGAGACCCGGGCATTGCGCCGTGACGGCTGCAGGTCGCGGTGGGCGTCGAGGGCTTCGCCATGACCGTACTGATGAGCTAGCAAGGTAGCAAAAGCGATTTTCGCTGGTCAAGACGAGCGGTCAATTCAGATCACGGGTAGAATTAGGTTATTTACCATATAATTTGGCTCTCTCCAGGGCCGCGTAAACGTCCTTCTGTGATCGACCAGTCCGACGAGCCAATTCTCTGATGCTGGCCCGTCGTCCGAGCCCGTTTTGTTTCTGTTATTTGACCAAACAATGCATTGACTTCTCCATCCGTGAGGTCGCCGTGCGGGGGCCGAATCGACAGACCTCGGGGGAATGATTATGACGAATTCGCCTCTCGGGTCGCCAATCTCCGCTTCGAGTGTCTCCAGCGGGCCCTCCATCCACTGTTCGTGAACCTTGGTGAGCTCACGAGCCATAAAAATCTGGCGATTGCCCAAAACAGAACGCAGCTCACGAAGAGTCTTCCGGAGGCGATGCGGTGCCTCGAAGCAAATGCACGAGAGCGTTGGGAACTCAACCAGCCGCGCAAGCGCCAGCTTTACGGGCTTTTGACCTAGTCGGGAGAAATCCAATGAACACAAATCCTTGGGACTCGACGCCGGCTACGCTCATCGCGGCGGTGACAGCACTTGGCCCGGGCACCGGTTCGACCCTGATGCCCGCATCCCGCGCGGCCCGCACGAAGCTCGCGCCGGGATCGGAAATGCCCGGTGTTCCCGCGTCAGTAACGAGGGCTATAGACTCCCCCGCCTTTAGACGAGCGACCAGTTGAACGCGTCGCCGATGCTCGTTGTGCTCGTGAAGGCTGACGAGAGGCGTCCGTATGTCATAGTGTCGCAGGAGGTTACCGCTGCGACGGGTATCCTCCGCCGCCACCACCGCCACTTCCCGGAACACCCGCAAGGCGCGCAGCGTGATGTCCTCGAGGTTGCCGATGGGAGTGGCGACCACGAAGAGCGTCCCCGACTCGGGGCTCTCCATGCACGGATTTTATTGTACGATTGGGTAGTTCACCCGTCGCCGGCTGAGCCGGCTGCATCGCAAGGATCAGGTTTGACCGAAGCCAAATGCACGCTGCCGAACCATTCCCGCACTTTGTCGACGACTACCTGAACTACCTCTACGAGGCCCACCCGACCAGCGCGACGCTGGACGGTGTTCATCTTCACGACGACCTGCTCGAGGACTTCCGCCGCCCGGCGATCGACTCCCATCTGAGTGCACTGGCAGGGTTTGCCCGCCGACTCGATGCCATTCCGGTCGCGCCGCTACCCGAGACCGAGCAAGTGGAGCACGCCATCGTGGCGTCGAACATTCGCGCCCGACAGTTCGATCTCGAAGGGGTGCGTTCGTGGGAACGCAATCCCCAGGTGTACGCCGATGTCATCGCGTCGAGCCTCGCCGCGCAGGCGATTTTCGATTACGCCCCTGAGCAGGAACGTGCCCGCCGCATCCTGTCCAAGCTGCGACAAACACCCCGACTCATTCAGGCCGCTCGGGACAACGTCAAGGAGCCGCCGGCGATTTTCGTGAAGGTCGGACTCGACACCCTGCGCGGCGTGATGTCGTTCATCAATACCGATCTGCCGCGCGCGTTTCACAGCCTGGACGACCTGCACCTCCTCGCTGATCTCGCCGACGCTTCAACGGAGGCGGTCGAATCCATTGGTGGGTACGTCGACTATCTCGAGAACGACGTGCGTCCGAGGGCCAAGGCCTCGTTTCGTCTCGGACGCGACAACTTCGAACAGAAGCTGCGCCTGGAGGAGGGCATTTCGGTCCCCATCGATCGGCTGCTCGCGATCGCTGAACGCGAGCTTCATGCGACGCAGGAGGAATTCCGAACGCTCGCGGGTCGCCTGAACGGCGGCGACCCCATCGAATCGTGGCGCAAAGCCAAGCAGCAGACGCATCCGGAACCGGGCCAGCTGCTCGCGACTGCGCGCGAGCAACTGGGTGAGCTCCAGACCTTTCTGCAGCGCAACGCCATCGTCTCGCTGCCATCCGACGCGACGGTCGAAGTCGCCGCGACCCCCGAGTTCTTCCGATGGTCGTTTGCCAGCATGTGGACGCCGGGTCCGTTCGAGACGCGCGCGTCGCGGGCCATGTATTACCTCACGGACGCCGATCCGTCGTGGCCGCGCGACCGTCAACTGGAGCATCTGCGCGACTTCAATATCCCGACGCTGTGGACAATCTCGATCCACGAGGTATTTCCCGGTCACTTCCTGCATTTCCAGCACCTCCGCAACGTGGAATCGAAAGTGCGCCGCTCGACGCTGTTTGCGCCTTCGTCGTATCTCGAGGGGTGGGCGCATTACTGCGAACAGATGATGCTCGAAGCGGGGTTTGGTGGTCGCGACTACACCATGAAGCTGGGACAACTGGCCGAGTCGCTCGTGCGGCTCGCGCGCTTCGTCGTCGGGATTCGGTTGCATACGGATGATTGGTCCGTCGAGCAGGGGATGCGGTTCTTCCGCGACGAAGCGTTTCTCGAGGAGTCGAGCGCGCGTCGCGAAGCCGAGCGCGGGACCTTCGACCCCACTTATCTGGTGTACAGCGCCGGAAAATTGGGGCTCCTCAAGCTGCGCCGCGACTGGCAGGAGCAGCAAGGAGGCAAGCCGTCACTGCGCGCCTTTCATGACACGCTGTTGTCGCAGGGATCGGCGCCGCTCTGGGCGCTGCGGCGCTTGATGCTCGGCGGAACGGGCGACGGCCAGAGCGCTCGCGCGGCCGACGCCGTTCTCGAGTAACGACGTTGCCACTCTACGAATATCAGTGCGACGCGTGCGGCCAACGTTTCGAGGTGATTCAGAAGTTTTCGGATGCCCCGATCGCCACGTGCGTGAAGTGCGGTGCGGGGCCGGTTCAGAAGCTGATCTCATCGCCGGCGATCCAGTTCAAAGGTTCGGGATGGTACATCACCGACTATGCACGTGCGGGCAAGAGCGACGGTGCCGGCACGGGCGACAAGACCGATAAATCAGGCGACGCTGCCAGCGGCGAATCGAAGACCGCCTCCACGAGCGAGTCGTCCAGCGAAGGCAAGGGCGAGACCAAGGCGGGCACAAAGAGCGAGCGAAGAGCGAGTCGAAGAGCGAGTCGAAGCCGGAATCCAAGCCGCCGGCGACGTCGTGAGAGTCATCTTCGTGCTTCGTGTTCTTCGTGCGATCGTTCCGTCTTTCTGACTTCTATCGTTTGACTGGCGTCCCGAGATCGAGGCTTTCCAGGTACTCTCGGAAGGGCTCGGCGAGGTCAGGTCGTCGCAGCGCGAAGTAAACCATCGCTTTCAGGTAGCCCAGCTTGTTGCCGGTGTCGTGCCTGACGCCTGAGATTTCGCAGGTGTAGATCGGTCTCGACTTCAGCAGGCGGCGAAGCCCGTTGGTCAACTGAATCTCGCCGGTCCGATCCTCAGATGTCGCCTCGAGCGCGGGATAAATGTCGGGTGTCAACAGGTAGCGGCCAATGATCGCGAGGTTGGATGGCGCCTCCGAGCGCGGCGGCTTCTCAACCAGGTCGCGCACGCGATGAACAGTGGGTCCCAGCGACTCGGCGGGATCGACGTCGACGATCCCGTAGTTTGACACGTCGGATTCAGGGACGCGCTCGACCGCGAGCACCGGGGCGTCCAATCGGTTGTAGACCTCGATCATCTGCTGCAGCGCCGGCGGACTCGCGTCGATCACGTCATCGCCCAGGACGACGGCAAACGGCTCGTTGCCAACCAACGCCTTGGTCACCAGTACGGCGTGTCCCAGTCCCAGCGGCTCGCCCTGTCGCACGTAGCCGACGTTGATGAGGTTGGAGATCTGTCGAATCTCATTGAGGAGATCGGTCTTGCCACGACGCTCGAGCAGCGCTTCGAGCTCGGACGAGACGTCGAAGTGATCTTCAATCGCGTTCTTGCCGCGGCCGGTCACCAGAATCAGATTGGAGACACCCGAAGCCACCGCCTCCTCGACACCGTATTGAATGGTGGGCTTGTCGACGAGCGGCAGCATCTCCTTTGGTTGGGCTTTGGTTGCGGGGAGGAATCGCGTTCCGAGACCAGCGGCGGGGAAGACGGCCTTTCTGATGGGTTGCGGCATTCGCTATAGGATAACTCTCGAAATGTTGGACCCTGCATTCATTCGTGACGAAGTTGATACTGTGCGCCAGCGTCTCAGCGCACGTGGGGTCGATCTGAGCGCGGAGCTCGAGCAGTTGGCGACGCTCGAGGCGCAGCGCCGCCAAAAGATTCCCATCCTCGAAAACCTGAAGCGGGAGCAGAACGCGGCTGCCGACGAAGTGGCGCGCGCCAAGCGTCAAGGCCTGGATGCGACGCCGATCGTCGAGGCCAACAAGCAGCGCGCGCAGACGATCAAGCAACTGGAGACTGAGCTGTCATCGGTCGAACAGCAACGCGCGAGCCTCCTTGCCACCATCCCGAACATCCCGCACGAATCGGTGCCGGTTGGCGCGCGCGCAGCCGACAACGTCGTGGTAAGAACCTGGGGCGAGCCGCCGGCCTTTGACTTCGAACCGAAGGCACATTACGACCTCGGCCCGGCGCTCGGGATACTCGACTTCGAGCGGGCGACGAAGATCTCGGGCGCGAGGTTCGCCATTCTGACCGGTGCGGGCGCTCAGCTCGAACGCGCGTTGATCAACTTCATGCTGAGCCTGCATTCAGGGTCGCATGGCTACACCGAAATCGAGCCGCCATTCTTGGTCTCGAGCGCGACGCTGTACGGGACGGGGCAGTTGCCGAAGTTCGAACAGGATCTTTTCAAGATTGCAGGTGACTGGGATCTGTATTTGATCCCCACTGCCGAAGTTCCAGTGACGAACCTGTATCGCGGCGAGATTCTCGACGGCCGCAAGTTGCCGCTCAAGTACACGTCTTATACGCCCTGTTTCAGGAGCGAGGCCGGATCCTACGGCGCCGACGTTCGCGGGCTGATCCGCCAGCACCAGTTCGACAAAGTCGAGCTCGTGAAGTTCAGCCGCGCCCGAGACGTCCTATGACGAGCTCGAGCGGTTGACCGCCGACGCTGAACGGGTGTTGCAGTTGCTCGGCCTGCCGTATCGGACGGTTCTTCTCTGCACCGGCGACATGGGGTTCTCGGCGGCCAAGACCTATGACATCGAAGTCTGGCTCCCGAGCCAGAAGGCGTACCGAGAGATCTCGTCCTGCTCGAACTGCGAGGCGTTTCAGGCCCGGCGCGCGGCGATTCGGTATCGCCCGGAGGGATCGGGCAAGGCCGAATTCGTTCACACACTCAACGGATCGGGGCTGGCCGTTGGCCGTACGTGGATCGCGATCGTCGAGAACTATCAGCAGGCTGACGGGTCGATCGTGATTCCCGAAGCGCTGCGGCCGTTCATGGGTGGCCGCCAGAAAATCGAGCGAGTCGAGTGAAACTCCGCGACCAACCGGCACGAAAATGGCGCGCGTCCGGGCCCGATCGTCAGCGAACGACCACTTCCTGGGACGGTAGACTGGCCCCGCACCAATTGATGGCGTACACGCGCACGTAGGCGCCAAAGCCAGGCGCCACCGGCGCGTTCAGCGACGGCGTGTGGCCGATGACGCCTTCGAAGACATCGTTCCCGCCGGGGCTGGTACCTGCCTGCACGCCGTACACGATTGCGCCAGGCGTCGGCGTCCACGAGATCGACGCCAGGCCGTCACGCACGGAACCCGAGACACCAGTGGGTGCTGGGGGCGGCGCACTGCACCCGGCGCCACCACTATCGCCATCCGTGGAAAAGCTGACCTCGTTCGACGGGACGCCAACGTGTGTGGTCGTGCGGGGGATGACACGAACGAAGAACCTGCCTGGTCCAACCGTTGCTGTGAGCTCGTTGACCACGCCCACTGATCCGCGGAAGACGTTGCTCAGTCCGCTGGCGCGGCCCGCTTCAACGACATAGTCGACGATCTCCGTGCTGCTCCTGGCG
This sequence comes from uncultured Acidobacteriota bacterium, assembly GCA_963734095.1. Taxonomy (GTDB): domain Bacteria; phylum Acidobacteriota; class Vicinamibacteria; order Vicinamibacterales; family UBA2999; genus JACCSI01. The sequence continues at coordinate 254,127 of CAVTGK010000018.1, forward strand.
TGCCATCGCAACGTGACTGTCGAACCGCTGACGACTGCCGGTTCGAGAGTGACTCCAGAGGCAGCTTCGATCACCGCCGAAACCGGGGGCGCCTTTGCTCCGAGATGCGGCTTGGGTTTGTATGCGGCAACGGTGAAGTAATAGCGCCGTCCCACCGCGCCATTGAAATAGGTGAAGGAGGTGCTTGGGCCGACGTCAACCGCTTCGGTGTACACGCCCGGTTGGGTGCCGATAAAGACCGCGTACCCTTCGGAATTGTCATTGTTTGCGTCCCACGCGATGGTGACTGGGACGCCGGATTGCCCCGCCGCCGCCGACGGGATGCTGACGACACACGCGAAGCAGAGGGACCAGAACAGAAACCGACGAATCATCAAGGACTCCCCGCGTCCTTGGTGGATACGGCGACGCAGTGCGCTGAGTCATGGAGCGAAAATGCCGAGGCAATGCGGAACGCAACGTGACGCGGGGAGGTGCGGCCAGTCGTTGGACGTACAAGCACTGCCAAGTGCCGGAACGATCGATCACTTCACGCTCAGAATTGGTTGTTGGAAGGCAGGCGGACTACAGCGTGATCAACAACCGACACGCACGCCGAACCGGCAGGCTGACCAGCAACGCGCGTGCCGTCATCGACGAAACGCTTCCGAGTGGCTATACGCGCGTTTTTGCACGCAAACGATCACGGGCACGCGAGCTGGTAGGTCAAAATTGCACTCGCGTGTAGATCTGAACAGCGGGAGACATGATCTCGGTGGACAACCTTCAGTGGCTTGCCAACCGTAGCTCGTGCTCTCGTTTGGCAAGCGCAAGCGAAAGGTTGGCGGAGGGAGAGGGATTCGAACCCCCGATACCCTTTCGGGTACAACGGTTTTCAAGACCGCCGCCATCAACCACTCGGCCATCCCTCCGGCCCGGGCGTCTGTGACGCCAACCTCCATTATCGCACCCGCAGCTGGAGCACCTTGATCCTCGACGCAAGCGTCGTCGGTTTCATTCCCAGCAGGCGCGCGGCGCCGTGTGGACCGAAGACCCGCCCGCCCGTTTGACCAAGCGCGTTGGCGATTGTCTCGCGCTCGAGGGCGCGGAGCTGCTCACGTGTCACGATCAGCGCTCGAGAGGCCGCTGTCGTTTCGGTCGTGCGAGTGACCGTGTCGTTGATCTGGGCGACAGTCGCTGGGACTGGAAGGCGTTCACGCACGTCCCCCAGCCGCGCCGCTGTATAGTCGGCGAGAAACCGCAACTCCTCGATGTGATCGGGAGTGGGCGAGGAGCGCTCGAAGATGGCCAGCACGCCCAGGGCTTTGCCGGCATCGACCAGCGGAAAGCCGAAGAAGGCACGTACACCCTGACGTGCGATCCAACCCGGATTGCTGATCCAGTCCTCGTCGCCGCGGACAGACGTGACGATGACGGCCTCGCGGCTTGATGCGACGCGGCCAATCTTTCCGGCACCCCGAGCAATGCGAGCAAATGGTCCGTCGAGGTCCTTGTAAGCGCCACCGCCGGCCGGTGTGCCGGCACTCCCAACCAGATAAAGGTCGCCCAGTAGTGGGTCCGTCAGCCACAGGCGCGCCAGGACGAGGCTCGGCGTCAGCAAGCCTGAGACGATCGCCTGGGCTACCTGAGACTCCGTCTGTGCGGCGGCGGCACGAAGGATAGCGGACTGCGTCTGATGCACGTCGCCATGCTACGAAATTTCGTGAATATTCACCAGAAGGCCGCTGAATCCGGACGGGGTTGGAGTTGCAACGAAATTTCGTAATCAAGTGCACAGCCAACCATCTATTGATTACGAAAATCTCGTAGTCTGTACGATTCGGCTGCGTTCCGCACGACGGTCCGCGGCGTGCGCTCATTCATCCGCCCGGTTCATGCTAGCTTTTAGGCCGTGAAGATTCAGAGACTTGCGATCATCGTGCTGACTGCCTCGCTGGGTGTTCTACCGGCTTGCAGGGGTGCTGGCGAGGAGCCAATGGCCGATTCAGGAATCACCGCGTTGCAGAAGAATGACGTCACGCCAGGAACCGGTGCCGAAGCAAGTGCCGGACAGACGGTCCGTGTCCACTACACCGGGTGGCTTTACAACACGGGTGCTGCGGATCACAAAGGGCAAAAGTTCGACAGCTCGAAGGATCGAAGCGACCCGTTCGAGTTTCGACTGGGCGCCGGTGAGGTCATTCAGGGTTGGGACGAGGGCGTCGTCGGGATGAAGGTCGGCGGCACTCGCATGCTGACGATTCCTCCGGGCATGGGTTACGGATCGCAGGGCGCGGGCGGCGTTATTCCGCCGAACGCCACGCTGCTGTTCGAGGTCGAGTTGTTGGACGTTCGATAAGCGGCAAGACTTGCGGTCGGCTAGAAACCGTTGAATAGCCGCGACCCACTCTGTGAAAAGGTGCCAGCACTTTGGGATTTGCGGCGGGTGTGATTGGCAGAATCTTTCGTATCAGGAGCAGCTTGCGCGTAAGCACGCGCGGCTGGCTGGCCTCCTCCAATCCGCGCTCGGCTCGCGTTCGCCTGCAGCCGAGGCCGTTATTGGCATGCGGGTCGACGCCAGCGGCGCGCCGTGGGGCTTTCGACACAAGGCGGCGTTCGTCTTTGGCGAGGCTCCAGATCGTCGCGGTTCGACCATTGGTCACTACGCCTCACACTCGCGCCGCGTCGTTCCAATCGTCGAGTGTCCAGTGCATGCCGACCGGGCCAACCGGCTGGCGTTTGCGCTGCACGACCACCTCGCCCGGGCCCACGTCCCGGCGGCCGGGCCGACGCTGCGCGGCGTTCTTCGTCACCTCATCGTCCGAACCACCCGCGACAATCGTGAGGCGGTCGCCATGCTCGTCGTCACTCGCAACGACAAGTCGCTGCGAACGCCCATTCGTGCCTTTCTTGGAACCGAAGACGCTGCGGACGGCTTCTATCTGAACATCCACGATCGGCCGGGTCCTTACATGGTCGGCCGCGAGACGATCAGGCTTGGCGGACGCAGTCACGTGCGCGAATCGATTGCCGGCGTCTCGTTCCTCGTTTCACCGACGACATTCTTCCAAACCAATGTCGAAGCGGCAGAACGACTGGTCGGTCTCGTTCTGGAGGAGACACCCGAGGACGCGGACCAGTGCTGGATCTCTATTCTGGAAGTGGGCTCTTCACCCTGCCTCTCGCCAAACGCGGACACGAAGTGATGTCGGTTGAAGAGAATGCCACTGCCGTTCGGGATGCCGAAGCGAACATCCGGCTGAATCGGTTGTCGACTTCAAACGTGAGGCTGCATCCGGCGACAGTCGAGGCGGCGCTGCCACGTTATCGGCACGAGGTGATCGACACGTGATTCTCGATCCGCCGCGCTCTGGTTGCCCGCCGGTTGTCATTGACACGCTTTTCGCGCGAATGCGTCCGTCGCGCGTCTTATACGTCTCCTGCAATCCGGAGGCACTGGTCGCCGAGATGCCCACGATTTTGAGACACGGCTATCGCATTTCGCGCGTGCAGCCAGTCGACATGTTCCCGCACACGACCCACCTCGAAACCTTCGTCGTGTTCGATCGACAGTAGACGTTGGGCTCCGGTCAGCGACTCGGACGGCATCCTTCGGAGGTATGTCACAGAGGCAACGTGCCGTCGAGCTTGCCGATACCTACGAGCCTGAGCCCGTGCGACGAGGCTACTGCCGCTGAGACGTTACTGGGCGTTTTACAAGCGCGCCTTGTTCGATGAACGATGCAACCGCGTGCACCTGGCGGCAGGGGTAAACCTTTCGCTCAACCCGTAATGCACGGATAATGGCTGTCTGGGCGGTGCGTGCTGCAGTGCGCTGGCAGATCCACGAAACCCCAGCGTAGGATTGACTCCTACGTCTGTGCTCAAGAGCAAACTCCAGGATCATTTGACTTCAGCAACTGAGGACGCGGGGCCGAGTGCATCGGTGGCCGACGGCAAATCGCAGCCGGATGATGACGGCTGGACAACGATCATTACGGCCCACCGGGGTTGGCTCGATTGGCGACTGCGACAGCTGTGGCGGTATCGCGATCTGACCATGCTGTTTGTGTGGCGGGACTTTACGTCCGCCTACAAACAGACCATCCTCGGCCCGGCGTGGCACGTCGTGCAACCGTTGCTGACGACACTGACATACACCTTGATCTTCGGGATGGTGGCGCGGCTCCCGACCAACGGTGTTCCACCGTTCCTGTTCTATCTGTCGGGCATCGTGTTCTGGAACTATTTTGCCAACACGCTGACGGCGACGTCGAATACGTTCGTCGGAAATGCCAGCCTACTCGGGAAGGTCTATTTTCACCGCCTCACGATCCCACTCTCGATCGCGATTTCGAACCTCATCTCGCTCGTCATCCAACTGGGAATCTTTGCGGCCGTCCTTGCCTACTATCGGCTCACGGGTACTCAGCTCGAATTCTCTGCCTGGTTGGGTGTTGCACCGGTGCTGCTTCTGATACTCGCCGGCTACGCGATGGCGGGTGGCATCATCGTTTCTGCGCTCACCACGCGATATCGCGATCTATCGAAACTGGTCACGTTCGGCGTCCAGTTGCTCATGTTTGCGACGCCCGTGCTTTATCCACTCTCTCTCGTGCCACCGCAGTACCGGTGGGCCGCGATGCTCAATCCCTTAACACCCCTGATTGAAGGTTTCAGATAGGCGTGTTTGGTACCGGCATTGTCGATCCGAGTCTTCTCGCTGTCAGCGCGCTCGCCATGGTCGCGTTGGTCGCAGTGGGGATCATGTTGTTCACGCACATCGAGCGTGACTTCATGGATACGGTTTGAGGCGATGACTGTCGTTTCCGTCGAGAACCTCACGAAGAGTTATCGCCTGGGCATGATCGGAAGGACGACGCTGGAATACGACCTTCAGCGCCTGTGGGCGAAGTTGCGGGGCCGGCCGGACCCGCTCTCGAAGGTCGATCAGGAGCATCGAACGCAACGCAGCGGTGAGACATTCTGGGCCTTGAATGACGTGAGCTTCAAGCTTCAGCAGGGCGAGGTGCTCGGAATCGTCGGACGGAACGGGGCCGGCAAAAGCACGCTTCTGAAGATCCTCTCGCAAGTCACGGGGCCGACCAGCGGGACGATCAAAGTCCGGGGACGAATCGCCAGCCTGCTGGAAGTTGGCACCGGGTTTCACGCCGATTTGACTGGTCGCGAGAACATTTTTCTGAACGGTGCCATTCTCGGAATGACCAAAGCTGAAATCTGGCGCAAGCTGGATGAGATCATTGCCTTTTCCGAGATCGAGGCTTTCGTCGACACCCCGGTGAAGCGCTATTCCAGCGGCATGTACGTGCGTCTCGCCTTTGCCGTCGCGGCCCATCTGGAGCCGGAGATCCTCATCGTTGATGAGGTGCTCGCGGTCGGCGATGCTCAGTTTCAAGAAAAGTGCCTGGGCAAGATGCAAGGCGTGGCCGGTGAGGGGCGAACCATCTTGTTTGTGAGCCACAACATGGCGTCGGTACAACAACTCTGCACCAGGGCCATGCTTCTGAAGGACGGGCGCATCCAACGCGAAGGTCAGCCCGCCGCGATCGTGGGTGATTATCTTTCGGACTCGCGCCCCGTGAGTACCTCATGACCTCAGGGATTGGACTGACCGCACGGGGTCGGGTGAGGCGCGCGTCGTCCATCTCACCGTGACGGATAGAGACGGCACCCTTGCGACCGGTTTCCGCCTCGGCGACACCATCTGTTTCGAGCTCGACACCGAATTTACGAAGCCGATGGTCGACCCGAATTTTGGGGTCGTGATCCATGGCTCGAGCGGTGAACCACTTGCTCGATCCCGAGTCGATACACAACGGCCTGCGGTTGGGCAGAGTTGACGGACGTTTCCGAATCAAGGGCACGGTCGCGAACCTCGGCCTTTACCCTGGGCGATACTTCCTCACGCCATGGATCACCGACGCAGCCGGCCGGCCAGTGGACATCGTGCGGTTGTGCAGTGCGATCGAAGTCATCCCGACGCCCGGACCATTCGGAGATCTCAAGCTCGATCCAAAGTGGGGCAAGTATTGGGTTCAGTCGTCTTGGGAGGAAGTCGCTCGGTCCGAGTGATGTAACGTCACCGCGACTTCCCAAGCGTCTGCTCGAGATATTCGCGGATGCGATGCTGGACAATTGGACTCTCCCACGCGGTGAGGACCTCGGCGTTGAGATCAATCGACGCCTGCACCCTGGCGAGAATCGGTGCCGTAAACGTTCGCTTGGTCAATTCAAAGGTCTTGGGCGGTACGGACGCCAAGCGCTCGGCGACCGAGATGGCCCGCGGCAGGAGGGCGGCGGCTTCGACGACCTCGTCGACGAACCCCACGCGGGCAGCTTCCGCCGGTTCCACGACACGGCCGGTGTACACCAGGTCCCGAAACCTGGTGTGGTCCACGCGAGCCCTGACGATCTCGAAAGGCAGCATGGGAAACGGAACGCCGACCGCAAGCTCCGCAACGCCAATCCGGGCCTGTCCAGCCGCCATCAGCCGATGATCGCAGGCGGCGGCGGCTATGCATCCGCCCGCAATCGCGTGACCATTGACGGCGGCAATCGCAGGCTTAGGAAATGTCAGGAGCGTTCGAAGGTACTGTTCGAGCGCAGGGAGAAAACGTCTGAGGTAATCCGCCCCCTCATTGAGCACACGAAAGAGATCGACGCCGGCAGAAAACGTCGACCCCGTTCCCGTCATCACCAACGCGCGCCTGGGGCCGCGTGCGATGTCGTCGATCGATTCGACCAGCGCATCGCAAAATTCCACGTCAAGCGCGCTGACTTTGCCATGCGCCATCCGCAGCACGGCAATCGAGTCAGAATCCTCGCGGACTATCACGCGTAGACGATATCCTTATCCGGTGCCCGTTTCCATCCCGCGGCCGGCGGCCACGGTCGTGGTGGCGCGACCGTCGTCTCGCGAGACGTTCGACATCCTGATGGTTCGAAGGAACGACAACGCCGCCTTCATGGGTGGCGCGTACGTGTTTCCTGGTGGCCGCGTGGACGAGACCGACGAGGCATCCGCCGCCGCGACTCCGTCACCAGTTTCAACCCGTTTCGTCGACCTGACACCGCTGCGTGAGCAGGTGTTTCGGCAGGCAGCCGTTCGCGAACTGCGTGAGGAAGCCAGCGTCGTCGTGAACCCGGACGCCCTCGTGCCGTTTGCACACTGGGTGACGCCGGAGGTCGAGACGCGCCGCTACGACACGCGATTCTTTCTGGTCGAGATGCCGGTCGGCCAGGAGGCGCGGCACGACCAGGATGAAACGACCGATCTGCTGTGGGTGTCCCCGCACGACGCGATTGTCAAGTGCCTGGCGCACGAGATCATGCTGCCGCCACCAACGTGGACGACCCTGAAGCAATTCGCTCGCTTCAGCTCGCTGACGACGGCGCTGGCATGGGCCAACTCGCTCCGCATCGTGCGCGTCCAGCCGGCCTTTCTTCGCGATGAGCAGCGCACCATGCTGACGTTGCCGGGCGATCCAAGTCATCCGCCATTGGACGGCTGGGAAGTTCCCGAAGACACGCGATTTCTTCTCAGGGAAGGACGATGGCTGCCAGTCCGCGCGTGACCGCGCTCATCGACGAGGTGATCGAGCGGTTCAATCGAAGGAGCCTCGACTTGCCCGACGGCGTGTTCACTCGGCACACCCAGTTGTCGCTGAACGGCGTGCCGTTCGAACAAATGCATGGACGAGCGCCGGACGACCCGCTGGTGCTGATGCTCACCCGCGGAGTCGCCGGCGTGCGATTCACCGCCAAAGCGATTCAACACGCCATGCCCGACGCTGACTTGCAGCGCGGGGAACTCGAGGAAGCCGCGACCAACCAGCACCAACTGGTGACAGGAAAGTGCTGGATGTCCGGTCATCTGCGCGGGCTTGGCGAGCGTGCTGAAGTCCTGGTCGACTTCACGGTTCGTTTCAAGGGTACGACGGTGTCCCAGATCGATGCTGTGATTGACCCCGAGACAGTCGCCCGGCTCCAGCACGCGCGCCTCCGACCGTAGAAGGCATGTGAACGCCCCGGCTGCCAGTCGATTTCTGAACCCTCCGATCGTCATGGATTCACTATGGGCAAGCTTCTCGCTCTCTTCGTCGCCGCCGTTCTGCAACCGGTGCCGGATCCACTACTTGCCAGGTTCGCGGGGCAATGGTCGGGTGAAGGTACGGTCCTCGAGATGCCAGCCAGCGTCAAGCTGACGTGGGAGTGGACGCTCGGCGGGCAGTTTCTGCGCCTCACATTCGTCAATCAGATGGGGCCATCCCGCCGTTTCGAGGGCCACGCCGTACTATCGCGCGCTCGGCGACGGCCGCTATCGAGGTACATGGTTCGACAACAGCGGGATGATCCGGCCCATCGATGCACGTCGGGTGGATGAGAGCGTTGTCGCGAAGTGGGGAACTCCCGAAACCGAGCTTGGCGAGACGACGTATCGACTGATGCCCGATGGTTCGATGGAGATCATCGACCGCGTCCAGGGCAAGGACGGATCCTGGCGCGACTTCGGCCGTGTGGTCGTCCGCCGCCCCTAGTGTTCCTTAGGCCGAGCGCTCCAAGAAGACTGCCTAGTCAGGATTGATGAAGCGATAGAGCACCCGAATCAGTCGATAAGCCTCGGGCATCGTCTCGCGGGTGAAGGCGATGGTATCGGGTCCCACGCGCTCGATTTCGCGAAACGCTGTCGCGACTTCCGGAAACGTGAAGTTTCGATACCGCAGAACGACCTTGAACGGCCCCTGTCGCTCGGGGGGCGTTTTCTTCGCGCCTGCAACGCCGTCACGTGCGGCGTCCTGGATCTCGCGCCGCGCCGCCGGTAGCGGCTTCAGCTCGACGGCCCGGATGTTGATCGCGCGCTTGACCGTCACACCGCGCACGTTCGGCACCGATTCCTTGACCTCCGCCACAGCGACGTCGTCGCCGCTGACGACGACGACCGGCACGCCGTACCATGCGGCGAAAGCCGCGTTCATCCCTCCCTCGCCAACCGAGCGCCCATTGATCTGAAGGTCACGGACGACGCCCGAACCGGTGTGGGCGAAGAGCCCGCGCGGGGCATCCGCTTTCGCGTGATAGCCGACAAAGATCACGGCATCGAACGTCTCGTCGAGCCCTTCCATCATGCCGTGGCGCTTGAAGCTGTGACTGATGAGACGCGCCCGAGGGTCGAGATCTTCCGGCAAGAGGTTCCGTTGGCTGCCATGGGAATCGTTCACCAGGACATCAGTTGCACCGCCGTCGAAGGCACCACGAATCGCGGCATTGGCGTCCTCGGCCATCAGCTTGCGCGCCCGGCCGTATTCCGGCTGGCCCGCCGCGGTTTGATCGTCACCGTTGACGCCGCTGATCCCTTCCATGTCCACCGAGATGTAGACCTTCTTGCCCTGGCGCGCCGCCGGCATGGCCACGCCGGTGACGACGATGCAGAACAGGCAGACGATCGAACGGGCCACGATGGTCGATCTCACGCGCGCCTCCTCAGGCTGGGGCGGTTTCGTCTTCATCAGGCAATTGCAGCACTGCGCGCACGAACATTTCTTCAGGTAGCGCACCCATGATCTCCACGGTGTCGTTGACGATCGTCTTGGGGACGCCCGACACTCGATACCTGCGTGTGAGGTCCATGAACTCGGTCGCTTCGATCGCGGCCGATGTGATCACCGGGTTCGAGAATGCCATCTGATGCGCCAGGACGACCGCCCTGGGGCAATGAGGTCAGGTGGGGGTGCTGAAGACCTGAATATTGGTCGGCGTGTCGACCTTGGCAACAAGTGCGAGTGTGGTCGGCGCGAGATCGACCTTGCCGCTACCGGCCATGTGGACGGCTTCGACCAGACCCACGAACTCGTATCCCGTGGGGGCCCCGTACATTCGCATGCGCGTGTCTTGACCGTCGCGGAGGATGACGATTGCAGGCGCCTTGTCCACGCCGTATTTGGAGCGTTCCTCGAGGTCGAGCACGAAGCTCTTTTCCTCAACCGTGATCTTGTCGTTGAGGCGCGCGACCTCGGTCAGAATCTGCTTGGCGACCGGTCCGGTCTCCGATCCGCCGATCGCTTGCGTGAACAGGAGCAGCGTGACCGGCGTGTCGATGGTCGCCAGGTGCTGTCTGAGGGTTTGCTCGTCGTGTGCCGACAACAGAGCCATACATTGATTGTATGACCGGCGGGACGCTAGCGAAGCTCCGCCTCAAACCGCCGAGAAGGAATGCGTCGGCTCCGCTTCGCTAGGGCTATGTTCTTTGCCCCGCTCCGCGGGGCTAGAATTTGAAGAGGTCGTCGAACGCCTTCTTCGCGCCGGATGGCTCAGACGGCTTGCTGCTGACGGCGGATGAGGTCTCGCGCTCCCACGAGGTGCGTGGCGAAAAGAACGTGCATTCGTTGGCCGCATCCTTGGGCGAAACTCGCGCCACGATAGGCTGCGTGCATTCCAGTCGCGCCCCCGGATCGAAATGCACGCACTGCGCGCAAGAACGCAAGTCCTGAGCGCACTTACCGCACTTGCTCCGCGAGAAGATCTGCGCGTCGACCAACGCACCGCAGCGCGAGCAGCGAGCCACCTCGCGAAAGCCTGGCATGTTGGGGTTCTTGGCCCCTTCGGACGAAATCCGCCGCGCGCCAGCGGGTGCACCAGGCGGACGCTCGGGGCGAGCCTGCGTCTGTCCACCCGCTTGACCGTCTTGCCGCGGTGGCCGACGATCGCGGTCATCGTCCTGATAACCGCGCTGCTTGTACTTGCGATCGCTCATGTGGGCGGGCCGTCACTCTGGTCGCAGGTCACGGCCGGTAGCGGCACAAGCCTAGGCTGGACGCTGCGGAAAAACAAGTTCCAAAGTTCCAACGTTCCAAGGTTCAGGACTCACTTTTGGGGAAAACCGTCCGGCCTCCCACCACGGTTCGGATGACTTTGATGTCCTTGATCGTGTCAGGGTCGACGTCGTGGGGGTCGCGTTCAAGCATCACGAAATCGGCGAGTTTTCCGGCCGTGATCGATCCTTTCACGTGCTCCTCATGTGAGGCAAACGCGCCGTGTCTGGTGGCGATGGTCAACGCTTCGTCGACGGTCACGCGCTGTCGGGCCCCCCAGACGTTGCCGTTGTAGTCCTTGCGCGTGACCATGCTCTGGATGGCCATCAACGGTTCGAAGGGACCCGGGCCGTAGTCGGAGGCCCCGGGAACGGGGATGCCCGTCTCGAGAAACGACTTGTGGGCGAACATCCACTGCATCTTCTCGGGCCCGTATTCCTTCCACTTCTCCCCGTGATAGTGCGCGTAGGTCCAAAAGGGCGTTGGAATGGCGCCAAGCGCCTTGATGCGGCGAAGCAGGTCGGGATTGACCAGCGAGCAGTGTTCAATGCGGTGGCGCGTGTCTGGTCGCGGGAACTTTGCCAAAACCCGCTCGTAGGCCTGAAGGACCATGTCGATCGTGACGTCGCCGTTGGCGTGAATGGCGACCCGGAAGTTGTGCCGATGCGCGTCCTCGACGGCCTCGTCAATCTCCGCCTGCGTCATCGTGAGGATGCCGTAGTCATTGGTGCCGACGTAGGGAGTGCTCATTCGCATCGTGCGCTCCGACGCTGAGCCGTCGGCGCCGTACTTGACGCCGCCGACGCGGATCCACTCGTCACCAAACCCGTAGTGAATACCAGCGGCCTTGAATCCCGAAAATGTCGAGTTTCCGCGAACGAGAAAACAGGCGCGATGACGCAGCTCGCCGTTCGTCCGCGCGTCCTCGTACGCCACGATCCGATCCCGATCGGCGCCGGCATCGTGGACCGAGGTCAGACCGGCGGCGGTGAGGAGCTCCGAGATGTGACGCATCCCGTTTCGTGCGCGCTCGCGTTGTTGCTCGGGCGTGAACGATTCGCGGGTTCCGACCTTGCTGAAGACGTTGCGTGCAAGCTCGGCGACGCGTCCGGTCAGCTCGCCTTGTGAATCGCGAAAGAAGCGGCCGTGATCGGGATCGGGCGTGCTCTTCGTGATGCCGGCCAGTTCGAACGCCTTCGAGTTGTACCAGCTGGTGTGTCCGCCCCGATGACCAACGACGATCGGATGCTCCCGTGAAACCTCGTCTAGATGCTGGCGTGTGAGGGGAACATCGAGCTTGGTGTCGTCGAACATGACCGCGCTCACCCACTGGCCGGAAGGTGTCTTGTCCGCTTTCTGCCGAAGGTTGCCCAGCAGCTCGCGCACTCGCCGGACGTTGGCATTGACACTGTAAAGCTCGTTGACACCGCTCACATGACAGTGCGTATCGATGAATCCGGGAGTGACGGTGGCCTGTTGAGCATCGATGACGCGCGTGCGCGCACTTGCCAGATTTCGGACGTCGGCCGTTGAGCCAACGGCGACGAACCGGCCGTTCCGTACAGCAAACGCCTCGGCGCGAGGCAGAGCTTGGTCGACCGTGTAGACCCGGGCATTGATGACGACCAGGTCCGGTTCAGCGGCCGGGCCGCCAGGTGGAGACTGAGCTGCGACGTTGGCACCAAACGTCTCAGTTCGGGTGGCCGCTGCGCCAATGCCTCCGGCCAGCGCCGCACCGAAGCCAAGAAACTCGCCACGGGTAATTCTTCTCATGATGACCCCCGAGGTTCGGGATTATAATCACGCCTTCCTTTCCGTCTTCGTACCGCGCGGCGAGCCCTGTTACTTCCGGCGTTCGGCGTTCGTGTTGCGGTTCACATCCGGTTCTGTCTTCGACCCTCGAACAGCGAGGGTCCTTACGGATGAAAGGAGGCGGCATGTCCTCGGTTCGGTTCCTCGCGCTACCACTTTCGCTCCTTCTTCTGTCCACGTCTGTTGCGGCGGCGCAAGCCGTGAGCGCAACGACCGGCGCAATCAATGGTCGTGTGACCGATAACACGGGTGCGATCCTGCCCGGCGTGACCGTCACGCTTGCGAGTCCGTCGATGATGGGCACTCGCACCGCCATCACGACCGCTGAAGGGCAGTATCGCTTTCCCGCGATTCCCCCCGGGGTCTATCAGCTGACCTACGAGCTCTCTGGATTCGGCACGGTCCGAGCGCGACGAAATCCGCGTCACACTCGGCTTCACGGCCACGGTGAACGTCGAGCTGGGTGTCGCGACGCTGCAGGAAAGCGTCACGGTCACGGGCGAGTCACCGGTCGTCGATACTCAATCGACCAGCATCACCACCAACTTCGACGCCAAGCAGCTGGCCAACCTGCCGAGCGCGCGCGATCTGTGGGCCATTCTGGCTGAATCGCCCGGCGTCCAGATGAACCGTATCGACGTCGGCGGCAGCGCGGCCGGCACGCAGACTGGATACGTCACGTATGGCACGACTGGTCAGAACCGTCCAACGGTGGAAGGGATCGTCGCAACCGAGGGCACCGATGCCGCGGGCTTCTACTATGACTACGGATCGTTCGACGAGGTCGCGGTCAACGCGGCGGCCCACAGCGCCGAGATGCCATGGCCCGGCGTTCAGTCGAACTTCATCAGCAAGTCTGGCGGCAACGAGTTCCACGGCACCTTCTACGGCGACTACGAGAACGAGAGCATTCAGTCGCGCAACACCGACGCACGATCAAATCGCATCGCGGCTTGACGGCCGCCGGCGGCCTGCAGCCAAGCGACTTGAACCGGCTGCACAAGTACCACGACGTCAACGTGGGCGCCGGCGGCCGCGTGATACGGGATCGGTTGTGGTGGTACGGATCGATCCGCGATCAGTATGTCGTCAGCGAGGATCCCCAACTTTCCGGTCAAGCCGCATCCCGACACAGACTGACCAACTACGGTGGCAAGGGAACCTACAACCTGAGCGAGAACAACAAGCTCATTGCCTACGCGTCAGGCCGGGCGGAAGCATCAGCCGCTGCGTCAGGACTCGTTCCTGCTCGGCAACACCGTCGGCATCAACGTCAACGAGGATTCGACGTGGGAGCAGCTCTATTGGGGCTGGGTCTGGAAGGGCGAATGGAATTCGGTCATCAACGACCAGACGTTCTTCGAAGTTCGCGCCGGGCAGTTTGGCTACAACTGGCCGAATCACCCGAATGGCACCGGTCCGCGCTTCGAGGACACCGGCAACAACATCATCACCGGCGGCAATCGGGACTGGAACCGCGATCGGCGCCGCGATCAGGTGCTCGGCTCTCTGAGTTATTTCAAAGACGGCTGGGGCGGCGACCACAACTTCAAAGTCGGCGGCGAGATGTTCCGCGAGACCACGGTCGACACGTGGATGGACGGTTATCCGAACGACGTTCTGCATCGTCTGAATAACGGCAGTGCCAACGGACGTCTATCTCTTCGAACCTGGTGAAGGGATCGTCGGTTTGTGGACCTATGCGGCGTTCATCAACGACACATGGCGGTGAACAATCGGGCTCACCGTCAATCTCGGGCTTCGCTTCGACAAGTACGTCGGGCTACCTGCCCGAGCAGGAGCATCCGGCGGCCGGTTCAATCCGATGGCGGTCAGACCTTCCCTGCCGCAAGACGAAGTGTTCAACTGGAACCTCGTCTCACCGCGCGCCTGGCATCACCTACGACATCACGGGCAACGGCAAGACGATCGTCAAACTCAATTACGGCCAGTACTGGTGGAACCCGGGAGCCGATTTTGTGTTCAACGTCAGCCCGAATCGCAATGGCGGCTGGTTCAAGCGATATGCGTGGGCCGACCCGCAACGGCAACGGCATCTGGGATCCGGGCGAGGAGGGGATCGACGATTATCGGGCGCTCCGGCGGCGCGGCGAGCGAATCGCTGGACCCGGATCTCGAAGACACCTTTACCAGAGAAGCGGCCGTGTGGTTCGAGCGCGAGCTGGTGACGAACTTCGGCGTACGGACCGGCTTGGTGTGGCGCGGTCAGCGGCAGCGCTACGAGCGCGTCGACGTCCACGCGTCCGACAACTTACACGGTCCCCGTGACGATTCCCGATCCCGGCCCTGACAACACCCGCGGGAATGCTGACGACGGCGCGCCGATCGCAGGGGTTCAACCTGGCGCAGGAGTTCAGCTTCCGGCGGACAGCAACGTGCAGAAAAACATTCCGGATTCCGACAGTGACTTCTACACGTGGGAAATCACTGGCACCAAGCGCTTCAGCAATCGCTGGTCGTTGCTGGCGAGTTTCGCGCACACCTGGGTGAGGGAGTTCGAGAACGCCTACTTCGGCAACACGGTCAGCCAGAACAACCTTCGGGTCACGCCGAACGACGAAATCAACACCGCTCGACGGCCGGCACGAGTTCACGACGTGGCAGGCCAAGCTGCACGGCACGTGGGATACGCCGTGGTGGAACATCAAGACGACGCCCATCCTGCGTCACCAGTCCGGCCAGCCGTAGGGCCGGACGTTCCAGTTCGACTTCCGGCTACGGAACGCAGCGCATGCTGGCCGAGCCACTCGGGACGATACGTCAGGACAACATCACGCTCCTCGATCTCCGCGTCGAGAAAATGATTCGTCTGGGTGGCAGCCGCACCCTGGCGGGATTCTTCGACGTGTTCAACATGTTCAACAACAACGGGGAGCAGAACATCACTTTGGCCTCGGGGAGCAACTTCCTGCGGCCGTCCAACATCGTGCCGCCGCGGATCGTTCGGTTCGGCGCGAAGTTCGATTGGTGAGTTAAGAGTTCCAAGGTTCCAGGGTTCCAGGGTTCCAGGGTTCAAACTTGAACGCTGCCCTTGGAACTTTGGAACCTTGGAACTTCGAAACCTTGGAACCTTGAGTTGGGAACCCTGGAACTCTGATCAGCGGCGCGGAGCTCGACGTAGCCGATGCCGTTGCGAATGGTGATCTTCGTACCCATCGCGGCAGACAACTTCACCAAGTCACCGAGAATCTTCTGACCGAGCTCGCCCTCGGCGAACATCGGCCGACCGCGCACGCTGCGCGATTGACCGAAGCCCAGCGTGATGGGATGAAAGGCGAGCTCCATCAGCTGCTCACCGCGAAACTTCGGGACCGCGACCACGGCTTCCCAGATCATCCGATCGGCAGGGAAGCCGGTCTTGTCGAAGTTGTAGCGTGCGTCGTTGAAGTCGTTGACGTGTGAGGCCGCGCCGAGATCGTACGGCTCGTAATTCTCACTGGGCAGCCGCAGGAGCGTCTCGTTCTGGAAGACGAAGTCGCCGAGGCTATAGAGTATCGGCTTGCCCTTGTAGATCTCGACTCCGCGCAAGACGTGTGGACCGTGGCCAACGAACATGTCAGCGCCCGCGTCGACCATCGCACGAGCAAACGTGACGAGAAAGTCGGCCGGAAGCAGACGATCGCGCCCGCCCTCGTGGGCGTGAATCGTCACGATCGTGTAATCCGCGAGGCCGGTTGCGCTCCTGACGACCGCGGCGATCTCGGTGAGGTCTTCCTTGTTGGGCTCGGTGCGAATTCCGGGTTGCGCGCCGATCGTAAAGCGCCGGCCGAAGAATGTGTAGGAGTCGCCGGTCGCAGTGACCGGACGGCCGTTGATCTCGCCGGCGATCTGCTTCAGCGTTTCGAGCCGCTCCGCCGTCACCGTCGTGATGGTTTCGAAACGGAGTGGGTTCAAACCCGGCCGCGCGGGCATGTCGCCGCGCGTACGGCCCGCTCGCGAATGGTCGGGAAAGGTTGACGCGACCGAGATGAGCGCGACGCGACCCTTGGGTGTCTCCAGAAATTTGGCCTCACGAGCTTCTGCCAGACTCTGACCGACGCCCGCCTGTACGAGGCCGGCTTCGGCCACGTACTTGGTCGTCAAGTTCATCCCGAGAACGCCGTAGTCGCCGGAGTGATTGTTCGCTCGCGACACCAGATCGAACCCCGCCCACACGAGCTCCTTCACGAGCGCGGGCTCGGCGCGCATGTACGTGCCGCCGCTCGCGCTCATCGCATACGGCTCGAAGTCGTGGAACAGCATTTCAAGGTTGGTGAAGGCGACGTCGGCATTCCGGATGACGTCGATGATGCGTGTGAAGGCCGGTTCGGCGTAGACGGAGAGGCGCCGGGTGATGATGGAGTCGCCGGTCAGCGCGAATGAGATCTCTGCGGACGGCTGGGCCGCAACCGGCGCCAGCAGGCAGGCGACCAGCAGCGACCAGAGCCAGGTACGGAGCTTCATGACGGTCCCCGGGCGGGACTTTACTTCGAAAGTTCCAAGGTTCCAAGGTTCCAAAGTTCCAAGGTTCCAAGTTCCTCAGATACTGAGTGGCAACTATGAACCTTGATTGAACCTTGGAACTCTGGAACTCTGGAACCCTGGAACCCTGGAACCTTGCCGTTGGCGCGACACCAAGCAGAACGACGCGACCTTGTTGACGCGGGCGATGGCGCTCATGCGATCACGGACCTCCCTTGGCGAAGGGTCGCGTTGATCGTGGCAGCGGCCTTCGTCGTCAAGGTGGTCGTGCTCATGCAGCTTTGGAACCACCCATTGCTGCAGCCGCACGGCGAACTCGACACCGCGTACTACGTCACCCTCAGTCAGCGAGTCGCCGCGGAGGGCGTGTTTGCGCCCATTGGCGCGTTCTTCGTGTCGCCGTTGTATGTCTACTTCCTCGCGGCCGTGTTTGCGGCCGGAGGATCGTTGCTTGCGGCGCAACTGGTCCAGATCGCTCTCGGGGCCGCGGCGGTGGGGTTACTCTTCGCCACCGCTCGGCATTGGTTTGGCGAACGGGCGGCTCTTGTCGCTGCCGGACTCGCGATTCTGACAGGCATCTTCACGTTCAACGAAGTCCTGATCCTCCAGTCTGCATTGGATCCGTTCCTCGTGTCGTGTGCTCTCTACGCTCTCACGCGGTCGATGGCGGGTGGTGGGACGGCGCTTTTGCCGTAGCTGGCGCGTCACTGGGGTTGCTCGCGCTCAATCGACCCAATGCGCTGGTGTTTGCGGTGGCGGCAGCCGCCGTTGTATTTATCCACGTGCTTCCCGCCGTAGCCGGCGAAGGCGGGGCGCAGGCTCGGGTCAACCGCGGTGCGGTGCTGGTGGCATCCCTGCTCGCCGTCCTCGCAGCCAACGCGGCACGCAACTACGCGGTGTCGGGGGACGCCGTCGTGATTGCCTCGCACGGCGGGCTCAATCTCTACATCGGCAACCACGATCGCGCCGACGGGACGTACACGCCCGTGCCGGGCATCACTCCATCGATCGCAGGACAGGCCAACGATTCGACTCGCGTTGCGGAGTCGAGTACAGGTCGCAGCCTTTCTCCCGGAGAGGTCTCCAGCTACTTTGCGTGGCGGGCATTCGACTGGGTGACCGGACATCCCGCCGATGCACTGAGGTTGTGGATACGCAAGATCAGGATTCTGCTCAACCGCGTCGACGTTCCACTCAACTACAGTTACGCGTTCTACGCGCGCGAGCCATTCTCTTTCCTTCGCGTCCTGGCTATCGGTCCCTGGCTCCTTCTGCCGCTTGGCCTGGTCGGCCTGTTCTGGCCGGCGCTGCGCAAGAACCGCCACGGGTATTGGGTCTGGGCGATGTTCGTCCCGGTGTACGGAGCAGCGGTGGTCCTCTTCTTCGTGACGGATCGCTACCGGATGCCTCTGTTCGTGCCGCTGTGCGCCGCGGCTGGTGCCGCGCTCGTTCGGTGTTTCGACCTGGTGCGCGCTCGCCAGTTCAACGCGCTGCTGCGTCCAACCGGTGCCCTTGCGATGGCCTCGCTGGTGGTGTTCTCAAATCTCGGACTCGACAATGGGATTGGAGGCGAACAAACGCGCAAGGCCGTGTGGCTCGTCGAGCAAGGGTCGTTCGACGAGGCGCTCCGGTACGTCGAACAGGTGTCTCA
>CAVTGK010000019.1:0-107091 GCA_963734095.1 uncultured Acidobacteriota bacterium
GTAGGTCGATGGCCGGCGTCCGCGCCGGCACGTAGCCGTAGGCGCCCACTCGATCCGCTCGGAGAGTGTCGACGGTGATGAGGACGAGATGCTGCGCGCGTGCCGCTTCGCGTGACGACGAACTGGCATCGCCGCCGCACCCGGACGCGACGATGGCCACTGCAACGACCCACGTCGCCGCGCATCCCGCGCGCTACAGCGGGCAAGCCGGAACCGGCACCGGCACCGGTCACCGACCACGGATCTGGCCCGTCATTGCCGCCCCTCCAGCTGCTGTCGAAGGGCGCGAGCCGCTGCCCGCTCACGAGCGCTGGCCGACGGCATTTTCTCGACGACCTGGTATGCGACACGGCTCGATCGTGCTGCCCACTCTCGTGCAGCGCGATCCCCAGGTTCAACTGCGCCTCGACGAAGGTTGGATCGCGCATGATCACGCGCTGGAACCACGGCACCGCCTCGGACGCACGGCCCTGCTGCACCAGGATGACCCCCAGTCCGTTGGCGGGGTCGGTCAGTGA
The DNA here is from genome assembly GCA_963734095.1 of uncultured Acidobacteriota bacterium. Taxonomy (GTDB): domain Bacteria; phylum Acidobacteriota; class Vicinamibacteria; order Vicinamibacterales; family UBA2999; genus JACCSI01. The sequence continues at coordinate 519 of CAVTGK010000019.1, forward strand.
GTCGTCTCGATCGAGGGCGGTTTGATACGCCTGCCGCGCGCCCTCGAGGTCTCCAAGCGCACGCCGGGCATTGCCGACGTTGGCGAGATACGAGCCGTTCGACAAGTCCAGCCGGGCGGCCTCCTCGAACGCCTGTCTGGCGCCGGCATGGTCGCCGGCGTCGGCCAGCAACAACCCCAGGCCGTTCTGGGCAGCGGCAAATCCTGGCTCGATCGTGAGCGCCGCGCGCTCGGCGCGCTGCGCCTCGTCCGATAGCCCCGCGGAACGCGCGACGACCGCGAGCTCGTGGTACAGCGCGGCGTCATTTGCGCGGCGGCCGACCAGTGCGCGCAGCACCTTCAAGGCCTCGGCCGTGCGACCGATCTCCGCCAGCGACTGCGCGTACGTCGTTTCGAAGATTGGTGCGTTCGCGTAACGACGCGCGAGGTCCTCGAACACTGGCAGCGCCGCGCGGGTGTCACCACGAACGCGGGCTGACAATGCTCGTTCGAACGCCGCCCACGACTCGGTGTGATCGGCGGGATCCTGGCCTGACGCTTGGAAGGCCTGCCCCCCGGTTGCTGACACATAGCCCAGCGCGCGAAGTCGCGAGGCGGTCTCCGCATCCATGACGCGCGACGCGGAGGGTGCGTCGGCGGACGGCTTCGCGAGCGTCTCGAGTCTGGTCGCCATCGCCGTTCGTGTCTGCGCCCGTGAGTCCGACAGGTTGTGTTGCTCGCTCCCGTCCGTTGAAAGGTCGAAGAGCTGCGACCTGCCCGAGGCAATCAATTTGAAGCGGCCCTGGATAAGGGCGCGGCCGGCCTGCCAGCCCGCGGCTTCGGGATAGTCGGTTTCGGCGTAGAGCTCTCGGTCAGATTCAGCGGTCTGTAGCACACTCCGCCCCGAGGATGCGCCATTGGACGGTACGCCCGCCAGCGCGAGCAGCGTTGGGGCAATGTCGATCAGGCTGATCGCGTCGCTGCGAACGGCAGGTGTCACGCCGGGCGCCGCCACAATCAGCGGAACACGCAGCGTCGAATCAAACAGCAGCATGCCGTGCGTCGCTTCGCCGTGATCTCCCAGACCCTCGCCGTGATCTCCTACGATGACGATCGCCGTCTGCTGACCTGCACCGAGGCGATCAATGGCTGCGAGCAGTCGCCCAAGCTCGCGATCGGCAAAGCGCACCTCTTCGTCGTAGGCTGACGCCACGTCGCCCGTTCCGCCAGGCCGCTCGTAGGGTGCGTGTGGGTCATACAGGTGAACCCACAGGAACCACGGCCGCGACAGTTCCGGCGTGCTCGAGCCACGCAATCGCTCGATCGACTACAACGTTTGCGGGGCGCTCCGCTTCCAGGCGTTCCGTCGCTGCCGGATCCCGTTTGATGTTGTCGTCATAGCTGTCGAACCCCTCGGCGAGCCCGAATCGGCGATCGAGCACAAACGCACCGACCACGGCGGCAGTGTTGTATCCGTGCTCACGGAGACGGTGAGCCACGGTCGCTTGGCGTGACGAAGCCACCACGCCATTGAGACGGACACCGTGCTCAGGCGGCCGCAAGCCCGTCAGGATCGAAGTGTGAGCCGGCAAGGTCAGCGGCACAACGGTGCGTGCGTTCGTAAAGCGCAACCCCTTCGCGGCCACGCCGTCGATGGTCGAGGTGATGCCGCTTGCCGACACGATCGGCTCTCAACGTATCCACGGAGACCAAAAGGAGATGGGGGCGCGGTCGGGCTACCGGTGGCGGTGACGCGCATGCGGTCGCGATCGAGACGAGCAACAGAAGCCAGAGCCTCGGAGTGGCGCTCATGCCTTCCCCGCATGATATGCGAGCGCCCTGCTCAAGCCTGCGCACCGGCCGCGTCCTTGCAGAGCTGGAGGGGATGCGATCAGGCGCGCCCTCACGCCGGTCCCTCGCCGGGACACTGGTAGCCGTAATTTTCTGTGGCTACGCGGTTTTGCCTGCCGCCGGACCGGTCGCCTTCACCACGCCCTGGGACACCATTCCCAATTTCGTTCAAACACCAACAATTGCGTCGGCACGGGCGGGCGCATGGTCAGATCCCTCGACCTGGAGCCCCGCTCGAATCCCGGTTGCCGCTGACATCGTCCACATCGCACACGATGTCTGGTACGACAGCACCACGGGCATCGCCGACGTCATCGGCATCGATGCGGGCGGGCGCTTGCGGTTCGTACCGAACACGAGCACGCGGCTTCGAGTGGCGACGCTGCTGGTGATGCCCGGCGGTCAACTCGAGGTCGGGACCGAAGCCAGCCCCATCCCCGCCAGTGCGACGGCCGAGATCATCTTTCGCGACCGCGCGCCTGATGTGATCAACGACGGGATTGGTGTTTACGATCCGAAGCAGTACGGCACGGGTCTCGTGTGCGTGAACGGGACGGTGCGCATGCACGGCGCGGTGACGTCCCCAACGTTCGTTCGCCTTGCTGCCGAACCGGGCGCTGGTGCGACGAGTCTCGCGCTCGCCAGCGCGGTTTCGGGCTGGGCCCCGGGCGATCGCATCAGCCTGCCCGACTCGAGGCACCTGCTCGAGAACGAGAAGTGGAGCCACTATCAGCCGCAGTGGGAAGAGTTGACCATCGCGAGCGTCAGCGGGCAGACGTTGCAACTGGCGGGCGCGCTCCAGTTCGACCATCCTGGGGCTCGCGATGGGGCCGGCACGCTCGAGTACCTCCCGCACGTGGCGCGCCTCACGCGCAACGTCGTGCTGCGGTCCGAGAACCCCGCCGGCACTCGCGGGCATTCCCTGCTCACCTACCGATCACAGGTCGACATCCGGTTTGTCCTGTTCGACGAGATGGGCCGAACCACGAACGAGGACCTGGGACCCGGGAATCAGATTGGACGCTATCCGCTTCACCTCCATCATCTCTGGGGTCCGATCAATCCCGCGAGCACCGCGCCGCAGTTTCGGGTGATCGGCAACGCTCTCACGCACAGCCTCAAGTGGCCGTTGACCGTGCACGACAGCCACTACGGGCTCGTCCAAGGCAACGTCGTCTTCGATGCGACCGGTGCCGGAGTCGTCACCGAGGACGGGAACGAAACCGCCAACGTGTTCGCCGGCAACTTCGCGATGGCGGTGGTGGGCGACGTCAACCCGCGCGACAACGATGGACGTGATGGATCCGTCTTCTGGTTCTCGGGTTTCGATCATCACGTGCACGACAACGTCGCCGCCAACGGCATCAATCATTCCCAGGCCATCGTCAGCGGGTCAGGCTTCAACTTCTGGTGGTTCCCGGGCTCGAACGCCAGCACCCGACAGCCACTCTACCGTGGCGCGGACTTGATCAGCGGAGTCGAGGGGCAAGACTTCCGCAAGGTTGACATGAAGTTCGTGCCCATTCGCGAGTTCACGCGCAACGAGGTCTATGGTGCGACCGCGACCGGACTCGTCACGTGGGCTTTGGGCACCACTGGCTACGATCACTTTCCATCGATGCGCGAAACGGTCATCCGCGATTTCACCGGATGGCATCTCCACGAAGGCGGCTTCTTCGGCTATCCAAACAATCGCGTCACGTTCGATGGCTTCATCGTCCGGGGTCACCCGCGTGCGTTTGGACGCTTCGAGCCGGGCGTCGCGTGGTCGAGCGGCGACTACTGGGCGGAGAACGTCACGATTCGGCGCGCGAACATCCAGGGAATGAAGACGGCGATTTGCTGCTCGACCAATACGGTCGGCGTCTTTCGAATCGAGGACTCGTACCTTCGAACCTACGACGCCGCGTTCGGCAACGAGACGCTCGCAACGCCGGGCACTGGCGCCGGCGCGCCAGGCCGGCGGACCGAGATCTGGAACAGTCGCTTCGAGGCATGGCCGGGACGACCGCTTCAAACGGTCGAGATGAACTGGCGCACCGACCGCGGCAATAGTCACACCACCGCGACCGATCAGGTGTTCGTCTACGGCTATCAAGGAAACTCGAGCAACAACTTTCGGGTGTTCTATCGAGAGCAGGCGTCGCAAAACATCGCGGGCGGTTATGCGACCTGCAATGACGTCACGAGCCGACCGGAAATCGATGGCATCACCTGTTCGGTCGTGGCGCCCTGTTCGGCCGAGGCGCCCACTTCGTTGCTGGCGTCGGTCGTCGGGAATCATGTCAGCCTGAACTGGTCTGCTCCAACTGCGGGCCCGCCGCCGCACGGCTATGTGGTCGAAGCGGGATCGGGCCCGGGCCTGGCCGATCTGGCGCTCTTGCCCCTTGGATCGGTACCGGCGATAGCGGGCGTCGCGGCCTCAGGACGCTACTTCGTACCGAGTACGCGCCACGACGACATGCGGCACGAGTGAGGCGTCCAACGAGATCATCGTCGACGTCCCGAGCGGGTGCGGCCCGCCGAGCACACCCGGCAATGCGCGGTTTTCCCTCGCGGGCCGACACGTCACGTTGTCGTGGGATCCCTCAGCCGGCAGCGTCGTGACATATCGAGTTGAAGTGGGATCCTCGCCCGGTCTTTCCAACCTTCTGGTTACCGACATCGGGAACGTCAGCAGTGTCGCTGCCGTCGCGCCACCGGGCACCTATCACGTGAGGATGCGCGCCGTCGGCGGGTGCGGGTCGATTAGCAGCAGCTCGAATGAAGTCGTGATCGTCGTGCCGTGAAACGAGGACGCTTCGTAAATTGTCAGTTACCAGTTGCCAGTTCAAAGGACGCTCGACAACTGAACTTCTTTGAACTGATAACCGGCAACTGGAAACTGTCGCTGCTCAATCTCCCACTCGTTTAGCACCCAAGGTCGCGATTGCGAACAGGACCGCTCCGGCGGCGAGCGCTGCGGCGCCGGCAAGCCGTTGCTCGTTGGTGGCGCCAAAGAGAATGCTGAGCGTCACGAGCGATGCCAGGATGGGCACGACCGGTCCACCCGGAATGGTGAATTGAGCCGGCCCCATCACCTCGTTCGGGGCGCGTCCTCGCAACACCAGCGTTGCGGTGCAAACGGCAAAGTACATCACCAGGCGAGCCACGGCGCTGACCGCTGCGAGGGTTACGAACGATCCCGTGAGGGCCAACGTGAGTGCGACGCCGGCCGTGAACAGGATCGCGTTCGATGGCGTGCGATGGAGCGGGTGAACTTTCGCAAACCACCGCGGCAGGTCACCATTCTCGGCGAGCGCAAAAATCGTGCGCGAGCCCGTGAGCACCTGACCCATGGTGTTGCCGGTCATCGAAATCGCCGCGCCGACCGTCACGATCAGCGCTCCAATGGCGCCCATGACGAGGGCGGCGCCGTCGGCGAGCGGCGTCCGGGTGGCAGTGACGTCCGGTAGCAGACCGGTGGCCACCACCGACGTGAGTGTCATGACCACGGCAACGGTAAGAATCGTCATCACGAAGGCAAACGGCACATCCCGTCGTGGATTGGCCGCCTCGCCGGCGGGGATCCCCGTCACTTCGTAGCCGCCGTAGGCAAAGATCAGGAGCAGCGCGGCGGTCCCGGCCTGTTGTGCCGTCAATGGTGGAAGCGGCGCCAGGCGAGCCGTATCGATGAACCAGATACCCGCCAGAATGAACAGCACCAGCGGTGCAAGCTTCCCAATCGTGAGCGCGTTGACGACCCACGACGATTGCTTGATGCCGCGCACGTTGATCCACGTCAGGGTCAGGGTCAACGCCGTAATGAGCAAAGCGCGCTCGAACCCGGGCAGGGTGACACCCCAAGAGGTTGGATACTGGGTCGCGAGCGCCGGCCAATAGAGGGCGAGCGCAAGGGCCAGCCCATTGGCAACCGATGCCTGGCTCGCGACCCTTGTAAACCACATCATCCAGCCAACCTCGAAGCCGATGAAGCGTCCATAAGCCGCGCGGGCGGGCAGATAGGGTCCCCCCGTGCGATCGAATCGGCTCCCGACTTCGGCAAAGCACAGGGCGATGGTCAGTGACGCGAGCCCGATGGCGAAAAACGCCACCGGTCCCCAGGCCCCAATCTGGCGGGCAATGTCGGAGGGCAGCAGGAAGATCGCGCTGCCAATCACCTGATTGACACCGATCGCGGTCAGGTCCCAGCGGCCCAGTTCGCGACGGAGCGCACCGACAGGTGCGACGGGTGCGCAGGTGCGTCAGGTGCGTGGGGTGCGGTGCGGTGCACTGGTGCGTCAGGTCGACGGGTCGACGGGTGCGACGGGTGCTACCTTAGCATTGAGTCATGGATTCACCGGCACGACACACCCTGCCGTCCAAGGTTTACACGGACGCCGACTGGTACGCGGACGAGATGGAGCGGATTTTTGCCAGCATGTGGCTGGCCGCTTGCCGCATCGATCAGATCGAAGCGCGCGGCGGCTTCGTACGTCGCGACGTCGCCGGCGCCAGCGTGCTCATCGTCGGCGATGGCGAGGGGGGGGCGCGCGCGTTCCACAACGTGTGCCGCCACCGTGGCACACGACTCTGCGCCACCGAGACCGGGCGCTTTGCCGGCAGCATCCAATGCCCCTATCACGGGTGGACCTACGATCTGCAAGGTCGCTTGATTGGCGCCCCGCAGATGGATGAAGTCGAGGGGTTTGTGCGTGAGGACTATCCTCTGGCTTCCGTCAGTTGCGCCGTTTGGGATGGTCACGTCTTCATCAACCTCTCATCGTCTCCCGCGCCGCTGACGACCCAGCTTGGAGAGTTGCCGGTACGGTTCGCTCCGTGGCGCATGGGTGAGCTCCGGACAGTGCATCGAGTCGAGTACGACGTGCGAGCCAACTGGAAGCTGATCGTCCAGAACTACAACGAGTGCCTGCACTGTCCGATCATCCACCCGATGCTCAATCGCATGCATCACTACCTGGGGGCATCGAATATTCCGTCCACGAGCACGTACTGTGGGGGTGCCATGGCGTTCAGGGATGGCGTCGAGACGCTGAGCGCCGACGGGCAGCGACGCCGAGACCTGCTCCCTGGTCTCGGACCGGCTGAGCGAGAGATCGTGAACTACTTCGCGATCTACCCGAACTTCCTTTTGACGCTGCATCCCGACTACATGGTGACGGTCACACTCTGGCCTCAATCACCGACGCAGACGCGTCTCGTGAGCGAATGGCACTTCCACCCCAACGAGATCGCCAAACCCGACTTCGTGTTTCAGGACGCCGTTGAATTCTGGGACGTCACGAATCGCGAGGACTGGGCGATCTCAGAACGATCGCAGCAAGGCATCTCGTCACGAGGCTACCGGCCAGGCCCCTACTCGAATCGCGAGGGGCAGCTGTGGGAGTTTGATCAGTTCGTGCTGGCGCGGGTCACTGGCGCAGGGCATAGGGCACAGGGCACGGGCACAGGGAAAACTATAGCCACGAAGGGCACGAAGTCACGAAGCAGAAACTCTCAAGATCTTCGTGATCTTCGTGCCTTCGTGGCTAACGTTCTTTGTTTCACTGTTTCACTGTTTCCGTGTTTCCCTGTCAACCAGTCTCTGAGTCTCTGTGTCTCTGAGGCCGTATGTCATCGACCCAACCACCCCGCGTAGAGTTCCGGCCGTCTGTGTCTCATGAACAATTCGCGGGCGTGCGACTTTGCGGTGGTCGCCAAGTCGATCTCCGCGAACAGGATCTCGTCGCGACCTTGCGCGGCACGCGCGATGACCACGCCGTCGGGCGCGCAAACGAACGACTCGCCCGCGAAGTCGAGGCAGTCTTCGCGCCCCACCCGATTGCAAAGCGCGACGTAATAGCCGTTCTGAAAGGCCGCGACGCGCATCTCGCCCTCGTACAAGCCGTCCGGCCACTCCCCCACCGCGCCGGCTTGCGGCACCACGACCAGATCGGCCCCGTCCACAGCCAGCGCCCGCATGTACTCGGGAAAGTGGCGGTCGTAGCAAATCGCGACGCCTAAGCGTCCCGCCTGGGTGTGATACACAGGCACACCCCTATCGCCGGGTGTGTAATAGCCCTGTTCATGGAAGCACGCGTATCCGTGATGTGCACCATGCGTGTGACGCCCAGCAGCGATCCGTCGGCATCAATGACTGGTGACGAGTCGAAAGTCTCATCGCCGGCGCGCTCGAAGAGATTCAGCACCACCACCACGCCAAGCTCGCGGGCTTTCCGCTGGAAGGCGGTGACCAGCGGCCCGTCGAGCGGCTCGGCCAGCATGTGCACATCGCCCGACGCAGGCCGCTGCGGATGAAACCACTCGAACGCAAGCTCCGCGTAACACACCACCTGCGCGCCACCGCGAGCGGCCGTCTCGAGACTCGCCAACCCGCGATCGACATTCGATGCCTTGTCTCGGGTCGCGTGCTGTTGAATCAGGGCGATTTTCATGTATTCGAGATCCCGCCGTCTCAGGTCCACGGTCACGGTCCACGGTCTACAGTCCACGGTCTACGGCTCAACGATCTACGGTAGCCACGAAGGGCACGAAGACACGAAGGAATGGAGCGGTTTTCTTCGTGACTTCGTGCCTTCGTGGCAACGTTTTTCGTTTCAGTTGCCACCCGACCGTGGGCCGTCGACCGTGGACCGTGGGCCTCACCTTTTCTCCGTGGCCAGATATCCCGCGCGATGGCGAAGGACGAGGTTGCGATTCGTGGATTCCACTTTCACTGTCCGATACTTGCCGTCCGCTGCCCGTTTCGGCACGTAGCCCAGCGTGTACTGCGAGCGAAGCTCTTCGAGAAACGCCCGGGCTGCGGCCTCGCCAGCTTCTGCGCTTTTGACCTCATAGACCGTACCGCCCGAGTTGCTCACCAGCTCCGGCAGGAAGTCCGTGAACGCACGATTGACAGGGGGTGCGAACTTCGAGGGCGGCAGGTCGGTATGGATGCCATAGATCATCGTCTCGCTCTGTCGCCGCGTCGCCGCCAGGCTGGCGAGCGATGTCCCGCTGGCGTTCTCGCCGCCGTCGGAGACCACCACGATGACGGGCAACGGATTACTGGCCTGCTCGATCAATCGCAACCCTTCCTTCATGGCGTCGATGAGCGCGGTGCCAAGCGACAGACGCCACTCAATCCACGACACCGGCCGAACGTCAGCCCCTCGCGTCCACGGAAACGCTATCTGCGGCTTTGACGCAAAGAACACCATCGTCGCTTCGTCGCCGGGCGCGAGGGAGCCAAGCAGGGTGTCGACGGTACGAATCGCGAACCGCTGGCGCGTAGACGCCATGCTCGGGCTCGAGTCGAGCAGGATGCATATGCTCAGCGCGCGCGGTTCGTGGGTGACCAGCGAAAGCTCTTGAGGGACGCCATCTTCGAAGATCCGGAAGTCGGCGGGCCCCAACTCGCCGACACGCCAAGCCTGCTCGCGCGCCGTCACCGTGACCGGGACCGTGACCAGGTCGACACTGGAGCGGAACGCTGGCTGTGCTTGAAGTGCCGCCGTGCCGGCCAGCACGGCGATCATCACGGAGATACGGAACATCCTTAGCAGGTATTATGGGCGCTAACAGAAGATGCCAGCACTCACACGGACCGTCGGATTCCTGCTCATCCTGCTCGGCGTATCAGGCTACGTCGGGACGGGTCGCGTCAGCGTCACGGCGCTGATCCCTGCATTCGTCGGCGCAATTTTCCTGGTTCTGGCGATCGTGGCGAGAAACGCCAATGCCCGGAAACACGCGATGCATGCCGCGGTCGCACTCGCGCTGCTTGGCGTCCTCGGCACCGCGCCGCGAATACTCGCCGCCATTAGCGCGGGCAACGCTTCCCGGCCCGCGGCGCTGGCACAGATCGCCATGGCCCTCGTGCTGCTGGTCTACGTGGTGTTTGGGGTGAAGTCGTTCATCGACGCCCGGCGCGCGCGGGGGTAGGGCCCTTCCGCGAACGCAGTGAGCGGCCTTCCGGCGTGAAGCGCCGGCCTTCCGGCGGAGCCGGCCTTCCGCGAGCGCCTTCGAAAGCGCCGGCCTATGGCGGTGGCGTCGCTGTCTTCCGCGCTGGGTTGAAGAACGGCGTCTTCACGACAGTTGCAGACGCCTTGTGTCGCTCCGCCTCGACGGTGATCTCCACTTGCAGGCGCGTGCCCTCTGCATGATTGGGCGCGTCGATGGTCGCCAGCGCAATCAGCTTCTTCAGGGTTGTCGACCACGTCGTCGACGTCGCGCGACCGACCTGGCGGCCATAACGGTAGACGGGAACCGCGACACGCGAGGCGGCGGCCGGCGCGGTGGGTGGCAAGCCAACCGCTTCGTGCAAGCGTTCGACCTCCGTCCAATCGACTTCAAGACCGACAATCTGGCGCCGTGGTCCTCGACGACGTTCGGCCGAGAGGGCGGCGCGCCCGACGAATGGGCCCTTGCCGAGGTCGACCAGGCGAGCCATGCCGAGCTCGAAGGGAGAGTACTTCTGCGATTCGATCAACGCTTTGCGGCTACTTTGAAAATCGACCTCGATGAGGAGCAGGCCAGCCTCGACGCGAGCGACATCCAGCGCCAGCATGCCCGTCGGATGCAGGTCGAAGGCGCGGCCCGCGCTGGCGATGGCGTCCCAGACGCGAATCGCGGCATCCCACGGCATCCAGATCTCGTACCGAAGATCGCCCGTGTACCCGGTTCGCGAAACGTCAATCGGAACACCCGCAATCGTGCCAGACGCAGACCTGAAATACTTCAGCGTGTCGATTGGCGCGTCGCTGACTCGACGGAGCAGCCCGGCGGACGTCGGGCCTTGCAGGGCGAGCGCGGCCACCAGCTCGCTGATGTCTTCGACGCGGACGTCGAGCCCTGACGCGTTGTCCGTCAACCACCGCAAATTCGGATCCGCCGCCGTCCATCGGTAGGTTTGGTCGTCGAGACGCGTCACTGTGCCGTCGTCGATTACTTTGCCCTCTTCGTCGCACCACGGCGTGTAGTAGACCTGGCCAACCGCCATCTTCTTCGGATCGCGCGTGATCACGCGATCCACCAGCCTGGTAGCGTCACGACCGGACAGGCGGTACTTGAAGAGCGGCGAGACATCGATCACCGCGCAGGCATTCCGGATGGCGTTGTATTCGTGCTCGTGGTGTGTTTCGTAGGCGCTGACCGCGTAGTAGCCAGCCCAATCTCGATAGTTGAGGCTCTCGCACAGCTCGTGCGTGCGGGTGTGAAATGCTGATGGAACCGGCACGTGGAAATCTTACTTCTGGACTCACTTGACCGAGACAAATTCAACACGAGGCTTCGCTTCCTGACCTCAACTGAATCGCCGTCTAACCGCAATGCGATCACATACAATTTCCCCCGTGCACTACGACGCAATCGTCATCGGTGGCGGGCACAACGGGCTCACGTGCGCGGCGTATCTTGCGCGGGCGGGCCGCAAAGTCGTCGTGCTCGAGAAGCGCCACGTGCTCGGCGGCGCGGCCGTCACCGAGGAAGTGTTTCCGGGTTTCAAGTTCTCGGTCTGCTCGTACGTCGTCTCGCTGCTGCGACCCGAGATCATTCGGGAACTCGACTTACCGAGCCACGGCATGGAGCTGCTGCCGCTCGACGGCACGTTCACGCCGATGCCGAGCGGCGACTATCTGTGGCGCGTCAACGATCACTACAAGACCCGGCGTGAAATCGCACGACACTCCAGGCTCGACGCCGAGGCGTATGAAGAGTACGGCAAGGCGATGATCGAGATGGGTCGCTTCGCCAAGCCGATTCTCGGCCTGACACCTCCCGATCCGACGTCGCTGGAGCCGCGAGGTCTGCTCGAGCTGCTGGCCATCGGCAAACGCTTTCGCGCCATGCGTCACCACGATCGCGTCAACCAGATTCAGTTGTTGACGATGAGTGCCGTCGACTTCCTCGATCAATGGTTCGAGACCGACGTGTTGAAGGCCACGATGTCGGCGTCCGGCATTATCGGGACGTTCCTGGGCGTCCGCTCGCCGGGCACGGCGTATGTGCTGCTCCATCACTACATGGGCGAGATCGACGGCTCATTTCGCTCGTGGGGACTCTCGCGTGGGGGCACCGGCACAGTCTCGAACGCGATTGCATCCGCGGCGCGCGGCTTCGGGGCAGAGATTCGAACGCAGGCACCGGTCGCCCACCTGCTCGTGAAACGCGGGCGAGCGACCGGCGTCGCGCTCGCGAGCGGCGACGAGTTGACGGCCGACGTCGTGATCTCGAGCGTGGATCCCAACCTGACGTTTCTGAAGCTGATGGATCCACGTGTGCTGCCGCCGGACTTCGTCGAGAGCGTCCGCCGCTACAAGTTTCGCGGCTCATCGGGCAAAGTCAATCTCGCACTCGACGCGCTGCCAGAGTTCACGTGTTTGCGTGGTGAAGGTCCACATCTGCGCGGAGCGATTTCGATTTCGCCGTCAATCGACTACATGGAACAGGCGTACGATGATGCGAAGTACGGACGATTCTCGCGACGGCCGTACATCGACATCGTCATTCCGTCTCTGACCGATCCCAGCGTCGCGCCGCCCGGCAAGCACGTCATGTCGTGCTTCGTCCAGTACGCGCCCTATCACCTGAAGGAGGGCACCTGGGACCAGCAGCGCGAGGCGTTTGGCGACGCTGTGATTGACGCCATCGCAGAATTCGCACCAAACATCAGGAACATCATCCGGCATCGTCAGGTGCTGACGCCGCTCGACGTCGAGCGCGAGTTTGGACTCACCGAAGGCAACATCTTCCAGGGCGAACTGACGCTCGAGCAGTTGTTTTTCTTGAGGCCCGTGCCGGGCTGGGCGCAGTACGCCACGCCGGTGAACCGGCTGTATCTGTGCGGTTCGGCCACGCATCCGGGCGGAGGCATCATGGGCGCGCCTGGCCGCAATGCGGCCTTGAAAGTGCTCAAGGAGATTGCTGCGTGAGCAGCCATCCCGTCGTGATCATCGGCGGTGGCATCAACGGGCTGACGTGCGCCGCCTTTCTTGCCAAAGCCGGCGTCGCACCCATCGTCCTCGAGCGGCTCGATGCGGTCGGGGGCGGTGCGCGGACCGCCGAGATCGCACCCGGGTTTCGTGGCCCCATCCTGTCCCACAGCGCGGGGCCGTTTCGTGGCGACATCATCGACGAGCTGCATCTGGCGAGCCACGGTCTGGAGTTCGTGCGTTCGGAGGTGAGCGTCGCGGCGCTCGGCGCGGACAAGCAGGTCCTGACGCTTTACGAAGACCCGAAGAAGACGGCGAAGGCACTTCGCGCGTGGTCGCCGAACGACGCGGAGGCATGGCCCGCGGTTTGTTTCGTCCGTTGCGTCACTTGGTCGCGTCATCAGCACGTTGTATGCCGCCACGCCGCGCGCCGGTCGACGAACCCGCAGGGCGAGACTTGTGGGCGCTGCTCCGGACGCTGCGAGCGTTCCGCGCCCTCGACAAACCTGACGCGTATCGCCTGTTGCGTTGGGGACCAATGGCGGTCGCCAATCTCGTCGGCGAATGCTTCGAGCACGAGCGCGTGCGCGCGGCCGTCGCGGCTGATGGCATCTTTGGGACGCGCCTCGGTCCGTGGTCGGCCGGGAGCGGCCTCGTCCTGCTGTTGCGCGCCGCCAACGAGGCCCTCGGACCGGCACGTGCATGGTTTGCGCGAGGAGGACCGGGAGCGATTGCCACCGCGCTCGAGCGCGTGGTCCAAGGGAGCGGCGGCTCGATTCGGACCAGAGCGTCGGTGCGTCAGATCATCGTGAAGGACGATCGCGCACGAGGCGTGGTGTTGATGGACGGTACCGAGATCGCGGCTCGCGCTGTCATTTCGGCAGTCGATCCGAAGCAGACCTTCCTCGGGTTGTGCGATCCGACCGATCTTGCGCCCGAGTTCCTGTGGCGGATGCGCAACTATCGCGCGCACGGAACCGTCGCGAAGTTGAACCTTGCATTGTCGGCGTTGCCCACCTTCACCGGGGTCGATCGCGAGTCGTTGACGGCGCGTGTCCGGATTGCTCCCGAGATCGACTACCTCGAGCGCGCATTCGATCACTCGAAGTACGGGCGGTTCTCACCGGAACCGTACGTCGAGCTCACCATACCGTCGGTCCTCGACCCGTCGTTGACGACGCAACGGAGGGCATGTGCTCTCCGCCTACGTGCAGTTTGCTCCCTACGTGCTGCGCGAGGGTTCGTGGGACGAGCAGCGCGAGCACCTTGCTCGGACAGCGATTGACACGATGGAGCGTCATGCCCCAGGCTTGCGTTCACTCATCGTTGCGCAGCAGGTGATCACGCCGCTGGATCTCGAACGTGACTATGGGCTGACCGGCGGGCACATTTTCCATGGCGAGCTGGCGCTCGACCAGATGCTCACGATGCGGCCACTGCTGGGCTGGGGGCAGTATCGGACGCCGATTCGCGACCTGTATTTGTGCGGGTCGGGCACCCATCCCGGGACTGGCCTCACCGGCGGATCGGGCGCCAACGCCGCGCGCGAGATTTTGCGCTCGATTCGCTAGAACGTTCCACGGCCTCACGGCCGCGCGGCCGGATGGCCAAGAATAGTGACTGGCGTCTAAACCGTCAACAACCCGAGAATCACTTTTGAACTGACAACTGAGAACTGAAAACTGCCGGCGACTGGCAACGGCAACGGTGTAGACCGTGGACCGTGGACCGTGGATCGTGAGAGGCGACCATGAAACTCCCTCAATTCGTAGTGATGGTGGCGATCGTCCTTGCAAGCTCGAACGGCGCGATTGCCCAACAGCCCACACCTCCAGGCGCAATCGTTCCCGCCAGCCGCAGAGGCCGCAGCGCACACCACCTCGCGCGGTGCGCCCTGGCGAGGATCCGCAAAAGGGCACATCGATCGTGCGCGGACACGTTCTTGCGGCAGAGACCGGAACTCCTCTGCGACGAGCCCTGGTCAATGTTCGGTCGGCTGACGGCCGCAGCGGAGGGGTGGCGACAACCGATGCGCAGGGCCGATTCGAGATCAAAGAGCTTCTCGGGGGCCGCTACACGATCACGGCGCAGAAAGCGGGATACGTCACAACGAGCTACGGACAGCGGCGAGCTGAACAACCTGGCACGCCGCTGGAGTTACTGGAAGGTCAGATCGCCGACAAAGTCACGTTGTCTTTACCGCGCGGCGGTGTCATCACCGGAAGGGTTGTCGACGAATTCGGCGATCCCATTGCCGGCGCCCAGGTCAACGCCCTGCGATTCCGGTTCGTGAATAATGGCCGCCGACTGATGCCGAGCGGCAATGGACAGAGCGATGACCTTGGCAACTTTCGGATCTTCGGACTTGCGCCAGGCGATTACTACGTCTCCGCGGGCCTGCGATCGCAGAACATGATGGGCATGAACATGTCTGGCGGCAGCATGTCCAGCAATGTCGAGGGATACGCTCCGACCTATTTCCCAGGCACGCCAAATGCCGCCGAGGCGCAACGGATCGTCGTCCGCGTGGGGCGCGACACCACCGACATCTCGTTCGCGTTGACCCCGACCCGTCTGGTGACGGTTTCTGGTCGCGCCGTGTCGTCCAGTGGGGAACCCTACGTGCAGGCGTTCATCAGCGCCATGCCTGCCGAGCGCTATGGCGCCATGACGATGGGCCTGGGCATGAATAACGCCATGACCAGGCCCGATGGCACGTTTCAATTGTCGGGAGTGGCCCCGGGCACTTACAACCTCTCGCTGCGTCCGAACATGGGCGGCGGCAGGTTCGACGAGAATGCCGAGTTCGCAAACCTCAGGATCGCTGTCGGTCAGGATGACCTGATCAACGTGTTGCTCGTGTCATCGCGCGGGGCGGTCGCGCGTGGTGTCGTCGTGAGTGACGATGGGTCCGCGCTGCCTGTCAGGCCACCACAGGTATCGATCTTCGCTCAGCCAATCGATCCCGACACCATGAGCATGGGCATGGGACCCAACCAGCCCAAAGTGAACGACGACCTCACGTTCGAGATTCCAGGGCTGTCCGAGTCGCGTCTGATCAGGGCCAATCTCGGCGGCACGATGGATTGGACGTTGAAGGCGGTGTATCACCGCGGCCAGGACGTTACCGATACACCGATTGACTTCGTCCCCGGGCGGGACGTCGAAGGGATTGAGATCGTCTTCACCCGGAAACGAACCGAGCTTTCCGGTACGGTCACCAACGATCGCGGTGAGGTCGACACCGACGCGACGGTCCTCATTTTTTCGTCCGACCGGGAACGCTGGACGGCAATGACTCGTTTCGTGCGGACCGCCAGACCGGCACAGGATGGCCGCTACAATCTGCGCGGGATGCCGCCGCATGACTATCTGGTGGTGGCGGTCCGAAACGTCGAGATGGGTCAGTGGCAAGACCCGGATTTCCTCGAAAGCGTGCGGGATCAGGCCGTCCGGGTGTCGCTCGGCGAAGGGGAAACCAAAGTGCAGGACCTCAAGGTGGCGAAACAGTGAAACAGGTGCCTGCGGTGCCGAAGTGTGCCGATGGCGAGTGCGCTTCCTGATTGCTCGGCTGGCGCCTGTCACAGCGGCGGCGCAGATGACGTTTCGGTTGCGCGGCACGGTCCACGACAACGACGGCAAGCCCGTCGCCGGTTTGACGGTCCGCGCCGAAGCGCTCCAGGGCTTTCGTGGCGAGCAGTTTGTCGGTCAAGAAGGAATTCGAGGTTTGAGCAGGTGGCGGGATTCTAAATGATGGTGCCTGAGGCTTGTTAGGGTGTCTGGTTGCCTTCGTGCCTTCGTGGCTTGATCGATCCTCAGAAATAATCACTCCGCCAATACACCACCTGCGATGCCTCCAGCGGAGGCAGCGGCAACGCGCGATCTTTGAGCGGGCGGATCATCAGCACTTCTGTCGTCCGCTGTCTGTCGGTGCGCGTGATCTGCGGAGGCGCAAATCCGTGCGGGAACCAGGCGTCAATCTCGGGTACTGGCTGGTGCGGCGTTCGAGCGAGCATGAGTTGCAGCATGGCACCAACGCGGGCGCCCGTCGGATCGCGATCGCCCGCATCTTCGATGAACCACCGGCCCTGATGAATCGTGGAGATCACGTAGGCGACCGCCTGAAGCCCCTCTTCGGTCACGAGAAACTCGGTCTCGCGCAACCCGGCAGGACCGAGGCCCGCCAGCAGGCGACGCTTCGTCACGCCGAACTTGATCAGGTCCTCTGTGCGGTCGAGGGCCAACCGCGCGCCGCGTGACCGCGCGGCCGCCATCTCGACGATCGACGGCAGATCGCGGTCGTCACCGGCGCGCACCAGGACCGCGGGCGTCCCACGGCCGCGTGTCACCTCGAGCCGCGACTCGAGCAGCGGCACCGGCACAAAATCAATGGCTTCGTAGAACGCCGGCGCGATCTCCGAGAACAACATCGCGTATTCGTAGCCCTCTGCTTCCGCCGCATCGAGCATCATCGCCATCAGGCGGCGGGCGCCGCCACGGCCCGCGGCGGCCCGGTGACGTGAACACGGCGCCGATGCCCAGGACACGGCGGATTCGGCCATCGATTCGGGCGCTCAGGTCATACCGCTTGGCACTGGAGGTGACCGTTCCCTGCTCGACGAGCGCCACGCGGTCGAGATGCGAAGCGCCCCATGCCGTGCGCCGTTGCGCTTCCCAGAACCGCACATACGCGTCAAAGGTCAATCCATCGCCCCATAATGGGAAGGATTCTCGTTGGATTTGCTCGAGATGTGGGCCGGTGGCCGGAACAAGCTGATCGGTCACGAGCTGGTTAAACCCCGGGGCGACTGGAAGTGTCCAACAAGGCAGGTGAGAGGGTATCGCATGAGCGCTTTCTCCGTAACCGCGGCACGTTGCCTCCTCGTCGGACTGCTTGGCCTGGTCGTGTCGCAAAGGCCGACCGCGGTAACCGCCGCCGGCAACATTCCCAACGACGAACGAGCGGTCGTTCACGCCCTCAATCGCCTGGCATTTGGCCCGCGGCCTGGCGACGTCGATCGCGTGCGGAAGTTGGGGCTCGCCACGTGGATCGATCAGCAGCTTCGACCGGACCGGATCAACGACACGGCCATGGACTCGCGCCTTGCAGGTCTGACGACGTTGTCGCGAGAGTCTGAGGAGCTGGCCCAGGACTTTGTCGCGGCCCGACAGGAGCGGCGACAGCGCCAGCTTGCAACCGGACGCGAGGGCGCCGCTGAGGGCACGACCACTCCCGGCCAGGCGACTCAACGCCCCGGTGACGCTATGGAGCCAAAGGGGGAGCCAACGGGGGAGCCAAAGCGGGAGCCCCTGGGGGAGCCCATGGGCACCAGCGGCCAGCGCCCTGCGCTCATGAGCGAGGCGGCCCAGCGCGAGCGCCGCGCGTTTGCCGAGATGGCCGAGGCCAAGATTCTCCGCGCGGTCTACAGCGACCGTCAACTCGAGGAGGTGCTGGTCGATTTCTGGTTCAACCATTTCAACGTCTTCGCACGGAAGGGTCAGACGGAGATCTACGTCGGCGAGTACGAGCGCGAGGCCATTCGTCCCCACGTTCTTGGTAGCTTTCGCGAACTGCTTGGAGCAACGGCGAAGAGTCCCGCGATGCTGGTGTATCTCGACAACTGGATGAGCGCCGATCCGAACGCCGCGTCTCGCCTCGCGAATCCCCGACGACCGAACGCCGGTGCCAATCGGCGCGGGCAAGCGCGTCTCGGAGGACAGCGACCTGGCGCGCAGCAATCACCGAATCCCAACGCCACCAACCGGATGCCGCGCGGCCTCAACGAAAACTACGCGCGAGAGCTGCTCGAGCTGCACACGCTCGGTGTGGATGGCGGCTACACCCAGCAGGATGTCGTCGAGGTCGCCCGAGCGTTCACGGGCTGGACGATCGGCCGTCCCGCCGATCCCGGGTTCCGCTTTGTCGCGGCCATGCACGATCGCGGCGCGAAGAAAGTGCTCGGGCACAATCTTGCGGCCGGCAGTGGCATTGAAGACGGCGAAAAAGTCCTGGACATCATCGCGTCTCACCCGGCGACCGCTCGCCACATCGCGTTCAAGCTCGCCCAACGCTTCGTGAGCGATGCCCCGCCGGATGACGCTCGTCGATCGCGCGGCGGAGACGTTTCACCAGGACCAAGGGCAATCTGCGCGAGGTCGTGCGAACCATCGTCACGTCGCCCGAGTTCTTTGCACCGGCGGCGTATCGCGCGAAGGTGAAGACACCGTTCGAGTTCGTGGTGAGCGCGCTTCGCGCAACCGCCGCGGATGTGCGGCAGGCGACCGCCACCGTGCGCGCGCTCGCGGGCCTGGGCATGCCGCTCTATCTCTGCCAGCCGCCGACCGGCTACGACGAGACGGCCGACACGCTGGGTCTCGTCCGGTGCGCTCGTCAATCGGATGAATTTCGCGCTCGCAATCGCCGGCGGACAGATGCGCGGCGTGCGCGTCAGCGATCTGTCGACGACGCCGTCGACGGCGCCGCGAGCGCATCGTCCGCGACGCGCTCGCCGGCGACGTGTCAACGACCACGCTCGAGACGATTGCGAAAGCGACAACCGTCGAACAGGCGATCGCGCTTGTCATCGGCTCGCCCGAGTTCCAACGACGCAGTAGTGCAGATCGTTGGACGTCTTGCTTCGTGACTTCGGCCCTTCGTGGCACGTGACTCCGTGGTTCCGTTGTTCCGTGTTGGCTCTAGGGGTCGACCATGGTAACGAGACGAATCTTCCTGAAGTCGAGCGGCTTGGCGATGGTGACGCTCGGGTTCGCGCCGTCGTTTCTGGCGCGGACCGCCGAAGCGGCCGACGCTCGCGAGCGCAAGCTTCTCATCGCCGATCTTTCAACGCGGCGCAGTCGACGGGCTCAACATGATCGTGCCGTTCGGCGAGGGCGACTACTACCGCGTCCGGCCGTCGATCGCGATCCCACGGCCGGGCACGGGCGACGGCGCGGCCGTCGATCTCAACGGGTTCTTCGGGCTGCATCCGCGGATGGCGCCGCTCAAGCCGTTCTGGGACAACGCAGTCGCTGGCGATCGTGCACGCCTGCGGATCGCCGGACAGCACGCGCTCGCACTTCGACGCGCAGGACTACATGGAGTCGGCCACGCCGGGCGTCAAGAGCACGAAGGACGGCTGGCTGAACCGCTATCTGCAGGTGGCGCACGAAGGCGAGACGCCGCTGACCGCCGTCGCGATGACGCGCCAGATGCCGCGCTCGCTGCAGGGCACGCGCCGGCGCTTGCGATGGGCAGCGTCGGCGAGTTCGGCGTGCGCGGCGGCATGGCGGCACGCGACTCGTTCGAAGCGGCCTACGCGTCGGCCGCCGATCAAGTGCTCAAGGGAACGGCGAGATGATGCGTTCGACGCGATGCGGACACTGTCGGCGCAACCGGGCAACGGCCGTATCGGCCGGCCAACGGCGCCGACTATCCGCGCTCGCCGTTCGGCCAGTCGCTGCAGGAGATCGCGCGGCTCGCCAAGGCGGACGTCGGCCTGGAGATCGCGTTCGCCGAGAGCGGTCAGTGGGACCATCACATCAACGAAGGCGGCGCGACCGGACAGATCGCCAATCGCCTCGACGATTTCGCCGCGGCATCGCCGCGCTCGCGCAGGACCTCGGCGATCGGATGGCCGACACGATCATCCTGACGATGTCGGAGTTCGGTCGCGCGGTCGCGGAGAACGGCAACCGCGGCACCGACCATGGGCACGGCAACGCGATGATGCTGATCGGCGGCGAACGTCAAGGGCGGCGAGGTCTACGGCCATTGGCCGGGGCTGAAAGCCGAGCAACGCTTACGAAGGCCGCGACCTCGAAGGTGACGACCGACTTCCGCGATGTCTTTGGCGAGGTCGTCGATGCGTCACCTCGGCGCCGAGCGAACAGACCGCCGCGCGCAGTGTTCCCGGGATATGGCGTCAAGCCGGCAGCGTTCCGGAACGTCATGTCGGACGGGACAGGTACAGATCACGCGAAGACACGAACTGATGATGCTCGAGCCACGGGCTCATCGATGATCTCGTGATCTTCGTGCGCTTCGTGGCCGTGTCTCGTGATCGGCTGTCTGCCACGTGACATGATGATCGCGTGACCCTGAACGATCTGCCGACGCCGGCCGTGCTCATCGATCGCGCGCGCGCCCTTGCCAACATCGATCGCATGCAGGACGCCGCCAACGCGCGCGGCATCCGCGATGCGGCCGCACGCCAAGACCCACAAGAGCCCGCTGGTCGCGCGGTGGCAGATCGATCGCGGCGCCATTGGCATCTGCTGCGCCAAGCTGGGCGAAGCCGAGGTGTTCGCCGACGCGGGCTTCACCGACATCCGGCTGCCCTATCCGATCAATCCCGATCAACGCCCCGCGCGTCCTCGCGCTGCTCGACCGCACCGACGCTCTCGTTCATCGTCGATCACCTCGACGGTCGCGCGCGGCGTGGTCGGACGCGATGACCGCCGCCGGGCGCACGCGTGGACGTGCTGGTCAAGGTGGATGTCGGCTTCCACCGCTGCGGCATCGATCCCGATCCGCGACGGCGCGTTCCGTTCATCACAGGCCGTCGCCTCGCTGCCCGGGCTGCGCTTGCGCGGGCTGCTGTCGCACGCCGGCCACGCGTATCACGCCGCGTCGGAGGACGAGCTGCGAGCGATCGCCGAAGACGAAGCGCGGACGCTGCGGACGCTTGGCCGAGGCGCGCGCGCAGGCCGGCGTCGGCATCGACGGAGCTGAGCGCCGGCGCGACGCCGACCGCGCGCTTCTCGCTCGAGCAGGACGGCCTCACCGAGTACCGCGCCGGCAATTACGTCTACTTCGATCGCACGCAGGTCGGCCTGGGCGCGGCGACGATGGACGACTGCGCGCTGACGGTGCTGGCCACGGTCGTGTCGCAAGCCCGCGGCCGACCGCATCATCCTCGACTGCGGCAGCAAGACGCTGACCTCCGACGGCGCGCGCGGCTTCATCGCCGCTCGCCGGGCCACGGCGCGGTCTTTCGCGAGTTGCGATGCCGCCCGGGCCAGGCCCGACGATGACTTGATCGTCGAGCGGCTCTCGGAGGAACATGCGACGGTCCGTGTCGCGTCGGGCCACACGCGCGCTCGAGCCCGGCGATCGCGTGCGGCTCGATCCCCAATCACTCGTGCGTGGTGTCGAATCTGGTCGATCAGGCGTGGCGTGGATGGACGACGGGATCGTCACGGCCACTGCCGATCGCCGCTGCGCGGGCGGATCACGTGAGTGACGGTTCAGGGTTCCATGGTCAACGTTCCATGGTTCAATGGCGTAGTCACGCGGAGCGGATCAAGAACTTGGACCTGGAACTTCGAACCTGGAACACTAGATGGCCAAGACCCCGCCGGACACAGCCCAGAAGTCGGCGAAGCCGCTCGGCATGGTCGAGACGCGCGGCCTGGTCGGCATGATCGAAGCGGCCGACGCGATGGTCAAGACCGCCAACGTCGTCTTCGTCGGGTGGCAGAAGGTCGATGCCGGCCTGGTGACGGCGATTGTCCGCGGCGACGTGGGCTCGGTGAAGGCGGCGACCGATGCCGGCGCGGCGGCCGCACGACGCGTCGGGGAGCTGGTCGGGGTCCACGTCATCCCGCGACCGGACGACGACCTCGATAAGGTCTTTCCGATTACGGCCGAAGAAGTGCTCTGACCGCTGCGGTTCTGGCGCCTCGTCCGCGCCTTGCGGCTGCGTCGCTTCGGAACTTCCGTCCGCTGCTCTTTCGCGGGCCACGAGCTGCCGCAGCTTCAGGTCCTGTCCGACCATCAACAGCGGTTGCGTCGGGTTCTCGAGCACGTTGTAGATCTCGCCGGCCAGAGTGCGGGCAAAGATCTGATGGCCGTCGATGAAGAGGGTCAGCGGCCCTCCGCCCTCGATGGCTTCGAACAGCCTGACCTTGAATCGCGAACGCAACACGTCGAGCAGTCGGCGAATCTCCGGCGATTGAAAACCCGCGGCGTCGCAGGTCGGCCAGCACCATGAGTTCGAGGAGCTCGACCGGCGTGTAGCGACGTTCGGTGAAGCCGCCAGATTCTGTCTTGTGAGGGGCCACCGAGGGAACGAACAGTCGGCGCGTATGCCACCATTGCAGCTGGCGAGCGCTCAGTCCGGTCAGGGCTGCTACCTCGCGAGATGTGTAGAGTTTCTTGAGTCGCAACTCGTGTCCTGGCCCGCTCGGACGATTCTAGTGTCCACTAGGAGCGATTGAACACGCGCTCGGCCATCGCGGCTCCCGCAAAGTCCTTCTCGGTCAACCCGCCTTCGGAGTGCGTCGTGTAGGTGAGCGTCACCTTGCGGTAATTGATCAAGATGTCCGGATGATGGTCCGCGGCTTCGGCGCCCGGCACCAGCCGCGACACGAAGTCCACCGCGCTCGGAAAATCCTTGAAGACAAACTGCTTGCGAATCGCGTTGCCGTCGATCGCCCACCCTGATAGCTCGCGAAGTCGGGCCTCTGCGTCGGCTTTACTGAGTGTCGCCATGGCTCACCGTCTTCGAGCGCTCGCCGTCAGGAGCTTAAACACTGAGACACGGAAGCCGGAGAGCAAGACGGCAGCCACGAAGGGCACGATAGTGGCCCGAAGAACCACGACTGTCTTCTGTGCTTCGTGCTTTCGTGGCTATCGCTGTTCTTCCGTGGTTCCGTGTTTCCGTGCTTCCGTGTTCGTTCGTCTGTGCCTCTGAGTCTCTGAGGCCTGTCCGTAACCCTTCCTCTATCCCCGCGCTCGTCAGATCCGCCCGAGACGCGATGGCGCCACTGCCGCCGGCGGCTCGCTCGACGCGTTCTGAACGATATCCCTCACGACTGCCGCGGTCAGCGGCGCGAGCAGCACGCCGTTACGGTAATGGCCGGTCGCGTAGATCAGCCCAGGAACGGCCGTCGACCGGCCGATGATGGGCAGCCCGTCGCGGGTGGCGGGCCTCAAGCCCACGCGCACTTCCGCAAACGAAGCTTGCCACAAATGCGGCACCAGGGAGCAACCGGCTTCGAGGAGATCCCGGACACCGGCAGCCGTCGCGCGCTCGTCGAAACCGGCGTCTTCGACCGTCGCCCCGACGAGCACGCGTCCGTTCAGCCACGGGACAATGTAGCAGTCGGAACCCCAGATCACGTGACGCAACGGTTGCGAGGTTGGCCATGCCAAGTGAAGCAACTGACCGCGCACGGGCTTGACGTCGACTCCCGGGAGGCCGTTGATAGTGACCTGCCCCGCCCAACTGCCAGCCGCCAGCACCACGTGATCGAAACGCGACGGCCCGCTCGGCGTTTCGACCAGAACGCGGTTGTTGGGGGCGGAAGCAATCGACAGGACGCGTGTCTCGAGTGCGAAGGTCGCACCGCCGCGCATCGCGGCTCCTGCGAGAGCTTCTGTAAGTTCGGGAACGCCGACGAAGCCGTGTCGCGCCATCAGCAGGCCGCCGGCGGCGCCCGTCGCCGCGAGCGGCTCCAACGACCGCAGATCATCGGGCTCGACCCAGCGGGCGTCAATGCCCGCGCCTTCGAATGCCGCGGCCGCGCCGCGCAGCCGATCGGCATGCTCGGTGTCGAGCGCGACTTCGAGTGTTCCGTTGCGCGTGTATTGAATCGGCAGGCCGCTCGCCTTCATCACCCGGCGAACGAAGTCGTCATAGAGATCAAGGCTGCGCCGCCCAAGCTCGCGGAGTGGGCTCGAATCGTGGCCCTCGATATAGGGAGCAAGCACGCCGGCCGATGCCTGCGAAGCGCCGCCGCCGACGCGGCGAAGGTCGAAGACGCTGACTCGGGCGCCGGCCGCCACCAGTTCGTAAGCGCAGGCGCACCCAATGACACCGGCACCAACGATTGCGACCTCGGGGGAAGACACAGACTACAGGATATCGTAGGAACGCAGGGTTCCAGGGTCAGTCCACGGTCAGCTCAGAGCTGCAGAGCGCACGGAACGGCCTCGCGCACCTTGCGACAGGTTGGCAACTCTCAGCTAGAAGCTCAGCGACGCGCCCAGCTCGATGCGTCGAGCAGCGGCCGCCGACGTGGCGGTGCCGAAGTAAGGCGAGAGCTGATTGCCCACGAACGAGTTCAGATTGACGGTGTTGAACAGGTTGAACACCTGAACATAGAGATCGAGCCGGTACCGGCTGGCCGATCCATCCATCATGACCATCTGGACTGGACTGCCGCCATCACCGGCTCCGCCCATGGGCCCGCGCTGCGCATTGGCTGAGGGCGGTGGCGGCGGAGCGCCAATCATCACGGGCCCGTCACCGAGCAGGCCACCCAGATTGAAGGAGCGGTTCATTCGAAAGTTGACGTTCCACTGCGACGCGCCGCGGGCGCTGTTGCGGCCGACACCATCGGGTCAATCGTTGAACACCGTGTCGCCGTTGTCGTCGATGCCGGTGGTAATCGTGTAGGGCGGCGCCGACGAATACTGCGCCTGCAAGCTGGCGCGAACTCCGTAGCCAAGCGGCGTGTTGGCCATGAAGAACACGCGGTGGCGAATGTCCATGGACGAGGGACCCCAATCGGCATCGGGATTGGTGCTATCCGATGGGCAGCGCCAGCAGGCGAGTCCGCGTGGTTACGGGCGTTCGCATACTGGTACATCACGTTGCCCATGATCCGGCGATTGGGCACGCGAAGCATCATCGCGACCGTGATGCGGTCCGCGGCACGCTCGCCGGTCGACCCGATCTCGGTGATGTTGCCGGCCGTCGAGTCGGGTCGGACGCCGTCAATGGGCGCGTTGACGTTGATCGAGCGCAACACGTCGGTGGCGCGCGTGAACATGTAGTCGGTGCGGAAGTTGCCCCATTCGCCGAAGGCTCGGTCGTACCCGATCGAGGCCTGGTGAATCGTCGGCTGGGTCAGCTGCGGACCAAGTTGAATGCGGCTGGCCGCGAGCGACGTGCCAGCGCCAGAGTCGACGTCCGGGTATGAAGGATTGAGGATGATCTCGTCGATCTGATGGGTCCCATCGACGCGAACGGTCTGCTCATACACGTTCGAATCGAGCCAGTCGTAGAAAATGCCATAGCCCCCGCGAACGTTGGCCTTGCCCATCGACCAGGTGAACGCAACGCGCGGCGCCAGGTTCCACTTGTCGTCGATATTGGTCTGCACTTCCTGACGGAGACCCAGACTCAGGTTGACGTTCTTGCTCACGCGGAAATCGTCCTGCAGATACCATCCGGCCTCGAATTGTGAGTAGCTGACGTTCGGGTCGCCGACTCGGCGCTGATAGGTCTGCGGCCGTGACGCGAGATGGTCGTCGAGGCTCGAGAACGTGAACGTCCCGTTGGCGTTTGTCTGCGTCGTGCTGTCCCACCAGCCGCCATCCACCTCCAAACCCGCCCGCAGCGCGTGCTTGGCGACAGTAAAGTCGAAGTTCTGAGCCAGAGTGAATTGCCGTCCTTCCCGGACGCCCGATTGACCGGCGCCACCTGACGTAAAGGCGTCGAGCACGCGAACCGTGGGCGCCGTCGAACCAGAGAAGTACGAGCGTCTGCGATTGTGTGACTTCAAACCGCAGCTCGCTGAACACTTTCCTGCCGATCGTGCGGGTATTGCGCACTCGCAGCATGTCGTTGATGGCCTCGGTCTCGTAGGCCCGCTCGGCGAGGTCGAAATCGCCGACGCCGAGGTTTTGGCGCTTGTCGCTCCGGCGTGAGTACTCTGCCCGAATGCTGCTGGTCGGGCTCAGCGCGTGCTCGAGCCGCACGTTGGCATTGACACTATCCACCGGACGCCGGACTTGATCGTTGATCGGCCCCGTCGGCGTGGTGGCCACGATGGTGCGGGCGTCGTAGGACATGTTGCCGTCCGCAGCAATCGACAGGCTGGTCTTGCCCTTCGCGATTGGGCCCTGGGACGTGAACATGAAGCGCTTGTGCTGTTCGGGCGCGACCTCGGTGGCAAACGCGTTGCGGGCGTTCAGCGATTCGTCACGAAACCCGAAATTGAAGTTACCGCGCCAGCCCCCCATGCCCGGTCGGGTGATGACCTCGACGCGCACCATGCCGGCCTCGTGGTACTCGGCGGCATACGAATTGGAGTGGAACCGAATGGACTGGATTTGATCCTTGGGTGGCAGACGACCACCACGGAACCCGTCGATGAAGATCTGCGCGCCAGGCCCTGCCATCTGGCGCAGTTGCTCGGCCATCTCGTCGGGGTCGTCGGAGAGGCCGTCGATGTCGTCCTTGCTCAACGTCTGCGTGAAGCCATTGTCACGCCGCGCCGCCGCATCTCGTTCTTGAACGAAGACCTCTTCGCGGATGGCAACCGTCATCGTCGCCATCGCGGTGTTGATGCCGCGCTTCACTGCGAACGGCACGGTGAACCCCTGAAACCCCTCCGCTTCGACCTTGATCTGATGAGCGCCGGGCATGAGGCCAGTGAAAGCCGCGACGCCGCTCTGATCGACGACGGTCTGCTTCTCGATGCCCGATGGGTCGATGAGCGTCACGATGGCGTGAATGAGCACGGCCTCGGTCTCGTCGCGCACGGTCACGCGGAGGGCCGACTGATTCTGCGCTGCTGCCGCCACCGGCAGCAGTGCGGACCACGCAAACACCGTGACACACACCAGACGCAGCATCGCAGTCTTCATGACCTACTTCTTCTCGAAGAGTTCGGCCTTTACGGACGGGTTGACCTTGACTTTCTCGAGCGTCCATTCCTCGACCGGCTTGCCTTCTACGGCCTGAGTGAGGCGGTGAGGCAGCATGATGCCATCGACCTTCTTGAAGTCTGCCAGGTAGAGCGTCACCTGGCTGGGCGCAGGCGGCGGCATCGACTCGATGCGCCGTCGCATCTCCTCGGGGCTTGGACGCTGACCATCCGCGGGCGCACCTGCAGTCGGCGCACCACCACCGGGGGGCGGTGGCGGCGGAGCGTCGGGCCCGCCGGGGCCTCTGCGTCCGCCGCCTGGTCCCCCCGGACCCGCCGATCATGTTGAATCGCGGGCGGACTTCCATGTACTGCAGCATCAACGGCAAATGCGTCTGCTGATCAACGAATAGCCGGACGGCCTGACCCGCTTCGTTCTTGATCTCGAGCACGTCGGCTTTACCTTCGGGCGCTTCGGCAACGGCGACGTACGCCGGCTGCAGGTTGGCGCCGCCAGTGAACGCGAGCAGATAGCGATTGAACTCGTTGCGGAACCGTCGCAGCCGCGCCTCTTCGATCTGCTCGGCATTGAGCTCCTGCCCCGGCGGTCCCTGGCGCATCACGATCTGCATGCCAGGGCCCATGCCGCCGCGGTTTTGTATGTCTTCCCACGACGCGTTGCCGGCCAGCACGGACGTCCGCTCGATCGAGACCCCACCCATCATCTCGGTGTCCTCGCTGCGATGCATGTGATCCGGCAACTGCATCGTCAACACCAAGGTGCCCTTGACCTGCCGCTGCCCCATCTCACGCGCGAACGGACCTTCGAGGCTGAGTGTCTTGAGCTGCGCGAGCTTGTCGCCCCCGAGTGCCTGTCTGACCTGCGCCATGACCTCGGCGCCTTTTTGTGTCGTGTCCTGTGCCGTGGTTGCCGTCGAACTCGCAGCGACGATGGCCGCGAAGACCAAGCGTTTCATTTGTTTTCCTACCTGACCTAACAATACGCGGCCCACGACCGTTCAGACGTTAAGCCTCGGCAAAGAGGTTGTTAAGAATGTAAAAAGCGCTTTCCGGGCGGTTTTCGGCCATTTTTCGCATGCTAGACTGCCTGAGTGATCAAGCGTCTGACACGCGTGTCGGGCGTCACGGCCCTTGCCGCCGCGGTGCTGGTCCTGCTGCCGGCGCTCGCGTGGCTGCAGGTACTCGTGGCTCGAACAGATTGCCGAAGCAGATCGGGATCGCAGGAGCCGTACGCTTCAAACAGCAGCGTCGCAGTTTGCGCAGGACCTCGACCGAGAAGTCGGCCGGGCCGTCATCGAACTGCAGCTCGAGTCGAGCACTGTCGAGCAAGGGACGTGGTCGGATTACGCCATCGCGCTATCAACTGTGGGCGGACAGTGCGGTGGCGCCCGAGATCATCAAGGCGATCTACTTCATCGAAACTCCCGAAGAACGTCCGGCAGATGAAGCGCCGCTGCGAGTCTGGAATCGCGAGACGCGGGTGTTCGAACCCACGCCGTGGCCGGCCGAACTCGCACCGCTGAGGGCGCGATTCACTCAGGAATCCAGAGCGATCTTCAGCTTCCAATTCCCCTCGCCCAAAAGGGAGGATCGCGTGGATCGCGGACGCGGCGCCCAACGACTGGTGTTGCCACCGACACCCGGCGGCGACGAGCAGTCGATCGTTGTCCCGGTCATGCGGGTGACGGCATCGCCTGGCGAAGGCATTCCTCCCCCACCGCCGGTCGTCAAGCTTCTCGGCTTCACGATCATCCGGCTCGACATCGAGGCGATGGGTCGAGGACTTATTCCGTCTCTGGTCCGCCGCCACCTCTTCGAGCCGAACGGCCACAGCGACTTCCTGGTCGCGGTCGTTGCGCGTGACGATGCATCGCGTGTGCTCTATGAGTCCGAACCCGGTGCGGCCCGAACAGCGGATTCCGCGCCGGACGTTGGTATCGCGCTGCTCGGGCCACGACTCGGACCCCTGTGGTTTGCAACTCGGGATGGCAAGCGGACAACGGGGTTCGACTTGCATCGTGATTTGGAACGGATTCCACCTCCGCCCCCGCCGCCACCAGGGCCAGCAGAAGAGAAACGCGTCGTGCTCGAGCGGCGGACGATCGCGTCGGCTGGCGAAGGTCATTGGCGGTTGATCGCCAAACATCGCTCCGGCTCGCTCGAGGCGGCAGTGGCCAAGGCTCGAACGCGCAACTTTCTCCTCAGCTCCGGCATTCTGTTATTGCTGACCACGGCAATCGGGTTGATCGTCGTGTCAGCGCGACGCGCCGATCGGTTGGCCCGACAGCAATTGGAGTTCGTCGCCGCGGTTTCACACGAACTGCGCACACCGGTCTCGGTGATCGGCACGGCCGCTGGCAATCTCGCGGACGGAGTCGTGGAAGAACCGGGACGCGTGAAAAAGTACGGCGCCACGATTCAGGCAGAAGCCAGACGGCTGGGCGAAACGGTGGAGCGGGTGCTGCAACTCGCCGGCATTGCCGCCGGGCGCGCGTCCGCCGCTCGTACGACGGTTCCGGTTGCAGACCTGGTTCGAGATGCCGTCGCCGCAAGTCGCCACGAAATCGACCTGGCCGGCGCCACCGTCGAAGTCGAGGTCGCGGCGGAGCTCATGCGCCTGCCAACCGATCCGTCGGGCGTGCAGCGTGTTGTCGGCGATGCAACGGCACTTCGGTCAGCGCTTCAGAATCTGATCAGCAACGCTATCAAGTACGGCGGGCCGACGCCATGGGTGCGAGTGAGTGCCAAGTCGATGTCGCACAAGGCGATGCGAATCACGGTTGAAGATCACGGCCTCGGCATCGCTGCCGACGATCGGAAGCACATCTTCGAGCCGTTCTATCGCGGCCGCGAAGCGGTATCGCGGCAGATTCAGGGAAGCGGCCTCGGCCTCCACCTCGTGCGCCGCATCGTCGAGGCGCACGGTGGCAGCGTGTCGGTCCAGAGCGAACTCGGACAGGGCAGCACCTTCACGATTGATTTGCCGGCCGTCCACAACATCGCTCGTGCGACGTGCGTCCGCCGAGGAGCCGATCGTCGGGCGCCTTTGACGGCCTCGCGAAGCCTGACCCACCACATTGGCAGCCGCCCGCCTGCTGTTAGTCGAAGACGAGCCCGGCCTGCAACTCGCCATCAGCGATCGGCTGATTGCGGAGGGCTATCGGGTCGAGACGGCCGGTGACGGCGAGTCGGCGATTCGACGCGCGACTGGCGAGCCGTTCGACCTCGTCATCCTCGACGTGATGCTGCCCAAGCGTGACGGCTTCGACGTGGCACGCACGGTCAGAGGACAGGGCGTGCAAACGCCAATCTTGATGCTGACGGCGCGGGGACAAGTGGTCGATCGAGTCGTCGGCCTCAAGCTGGGCGCCGACGACTACCTGACCAAACCCTTCGAGATGATCGAGTTGCTGGCCCGCATCGAGGCGTTGCTGCGTCGCGCGCCCACGATGTCGGGGGTGTCCATCGAGCGCTATCAGTTCGGCGACGTCTTCGTTGATGTTCGCAAGGCGGAAGTCACACGCGAGGGTGCACCCGTCGACTTGTCGGCCAAGGAGTTTCACCTGCTGTGCTACTTCCTCGAGCATCGCGGCGCCACAATCTCGCGCGAGGAGCTGTTGCAGCAGGTGTGGGGCTATCAATCGACGCCGTCAACCCGAACGGTCGACGTTCACGTCGCCTGGCTGCGTCAGAAACTCGAACCGAACCCGCGCCTACCCCAGTACATCCTGACGGTCCACGGGCTCGGCTATAAGTTCGTGGGCTGATTTCTCGATCGCCAGTTGCCGGTTGCCGTTGCCAGTGGCCGGTGGCCGGTGGCCGTGACTCATCACGACTCAGTCTTTCTCGAAGATACCATTCTGACTGCGGCGGCTCCCAACCGACGATCCGATCGATCAGGGTGACCGGATTCGAGTCGGCGACAACGATGTGCCGGTGTGGCGGCACGAGAAACTGCTCGCCGAGCGCGTGCTCGAAGAATCTGCAACAGGCCCGCCGTCGAAGCCATCGACGTTGGCGTCCGGCCGCACAGGTCTGGCGCGTGCCGCCCGAGCGGCGTCAGCGTGACCGCTTCGCAGAACTCTTCGGCGTTCCAAAAGCGCCCGGGAGGCCGATGAATCCATCCGTCAGGATCCGCCCGTCGAGCGCTTGCGTTCGTGCGTCGAATCGGACGACTCGAGAGGCTTGTGAGGCCCTGATGGGCGTCCTCGCGGGCGACCGGCGCATGCTGCACGGCGACTCCCGTCGCGCTGCCGCCCGCCGCCGGGAACCGCTTCGGCCGGCGCGGCCGTCGAGCCCGGCCTTGCCGCCTCCGTCACACGCGGTCGATCTTCAGCCGCACCATCTCGGCCGCGGGCGGGCGCGCAGCGGCGGAAGCGCCGACCAGGTCCTGATCTCGGGCCGCAGAACACGCAGAGACGCGCTGGCGAACTGTACGGCTAGGCCGTGTGGAGCCGCAACGAGAGGCGACAATAAGGATCACTGCTGAGATCGCGCCGCACGGTTCGCCGAGGCACACGCGCGGTGATGGGCCGACGTTTCGAGCAATTGAACGTGCGGCACGACAATCGGGATCACCTTGAGGACGTCGAAGAAGTTCGCACTTCAGGTGCTCTGACGTCTCCCCCCAGCGCGAGAAGGTCTTTGGCACGTCGGTGTGCGCTACCAAGCCGGCGATCCCGAGGCGCTTCGCCAAACGGCAGCGGCCGCATCACTCGCCGACCCGCACGAGCCCAGCGGTCGCGCGCCGGATTCTCCGGCTCCGGACACGGCGTCTGAGTGCCGTGCGCATGCCGACGCGCTGGGCATCGGCCACAGCACGGTCCAGCGCGTCCTGGAACCTGGGGTGCCAGTCAATTGCCTCGGCCCCCGCGTCCACAGCCGCGGCGTTATGAGAAGCAGCGGCCGGGCGAGCTGCTCCATCTCGTCCTCAAATCATCTGCCGGCGCTCCGAATCGCCCGGCATAACTTTGAATTCGCGGCCGTCGACGACTTCAGCCGGGAAGCCGTGGTCCCATTCAAACCGATCAAAGCAGCGCGGTGGCCGCCGCGTTACACGAGCAGGTCGCGCCACCTTGTCGTATCGCATCGAGGCCGTCCTCACCGTAAACGCGTGTGCCTTCACGATCCGGCATCCCCTTCATGCGGACCGGCTGACTCGGCTTCAGCAGGTGTGTGCCACGCTTGGGATTCGCCACTCTCTTGCGACCGTACGCACCGCAATCGAATGGCAAAGTCGAGCGCTTCTTTCGCACCGTGAAAGCCGAATGCCTCCATGTCCGCCCGCTCTTCACGTTCAAAGCCGCAGCCGTGAGGTTGAGGAATTCGTCTGGTATTACACCCATGAGCCGACCGCATCTCCGTCAGGCCGGTATGACGCCGATCTCCGGCGTCAGCTCAATTTCCGCCACGCCGAGTCGAGACCTGTGCTCGAACCACAGAACACGCAGAGACGTAGGCTTAGGGCGTAGGGCATAGGGCATAGGGCAGGGGCAGGGCAGAGGGCAGGGCACCGCCGGGCCGAGGCCCTATGCCCTCCCCTGCGCCCTATGCCCTATGCACTATGGGCTATGAAAACTGACGTCTACGCGACGTTGCCGCGATTCGCTCGCGCGATCGCGTCCACAACGACCCACTCCTTCGGTCGCGGCATCGCCATCGCGGCCGCGAATGGCGGGCCGCTCCATCCCCCGGCCTGATAATGCTCGGCGGCCAGTCGTGCCAGCCGCCGTGCCTTCGCATGACGACCACGCAGGCGATGGATCCGGGCCAGCCGCTCGTAGCGAGTCGCGAGGTAGAGGTGAGTGTCCGGAGTGAGCTCAGCGTCCCGGCCTACGCGGGCCGCCCAAATCAGGACCTTCGCGCTCGCTAGATCAACCCGCAGCCTCCACGCCGAGTCGGTCGCTGGAGTCTTGCCCATCACCACGATTCTACGCCGTGGCCGCGATTTCCTCGCGGCTCGGACACGTGGCGTTCGCCTTCAGGTGGAAGAGCGATGACCTACAGAGTGGCCGCCACGGCGTGGCGCGGCTCGTACAGCAGAACGGTGACGCCGCCGGGCAGATTCATCTCAATCGAGATGCCCCACCCTTCGTCTTCGGGCTCACCCTTGAAGGTTATGCCCTTGGCCTTCAGCTCGCGCACCGTCCGATTGACGTCGTCACACATGAACGAGACCTGGTGCCGGACGCCTGACTCGTAGGTGGGACCCTCGGCTGGATGCACGCCCAGTTCTGCCGGCGGGAGCTTGAAGATCAGCCATCCTTCTCCGGCATCGACGTGCTTGAACCCGAGCACGTCACGGAGAACC
Organism: uncultured Acidobacteriota bacterium; assembly: GCA_963734095.1. Classification (GTDB taxonomy): domain Bacteria; phylum Acidobacteriota; class Vicinamibacteria; order Vicinamibacterales; family UBA2999; genus JACCSI01. The sequence continues at coordinate 34,187 of CAVTGK010000019.1, forward strand.
GCGCGGAGCGCCTCCGGCTCCGAGGTATAGAACAGCATGTGAGCGCCAGTAATCGCCATCGGTCACCTCTCCCTGTTGGGTCGTCCCGCTATTTCCCAATCAACCACTCCGTCGAGCCTCGAGGATCTTGATGAATGAGCGTGCCAGCAGTTCATCGTGTGTCAGTCCAGTCTCGCGCGCTTCCTCGATGGTGAGCGCACCAGAGCTCAAACCTCGAACGAAGAAGTTCAGCAACCCTTGCCCGGTCGCGGCATCGTCAAAGATATCGCCGACCAGCGTTGCCTGAGCCGCCTTGTCGATAAACGACCGCAGGCGCAGCGTGGCGGCCGGTCGAGCCGAGAGGAAGAATGTGTAGACGGCCGCATAGCGCGTGGGCAACTGGGCGGGATGGAGATCCCACCCCTGGTAATAGCCATTGACGAGCGAATGCGATACGTCATCGAAGTGAGTCTTCCACGCCCGGTGGACGGCCTCGTGATTCTCGCGTTGTTGATTCGCCGAAAGAGGAACGCTGTCCGTCGCCCTGTGAACTGGTACCGGCATGACATTGGTGCCACCGTCCGACAGGCAGACACCCGTCTGCGCGAGGGCCACTTGCATGAGATGCCTGGCAAAGTCGCAGGCCGCGTGCCGCATGTGCTGCCACGCGGCCGTGATTCCGCACAACGCCGTGTAGTCGTAGGTGCCGAAGTGCGCGCCGACAACGCGGCCATCCCCCGCGGCGACGAGCGAGCGCAGCGCCGACGTGCCGTCGATGGCGAGAATCGATTGCGGCGTTTCGATCATGATCTCGAGCCGAATGGACCGCGCTGGCAATCCGAGGCGACGTTCGAGCAGCGCGCAGGCTCGCGCGACCGCTGACACATGCTCCGGCGCCATCACCTTGGGAATCGTCACGGCGAAGTTCGGCGGCAGCCGTTTGCCGGCGGACCGCGCGAGCGTGCCGACGAACCGATCGAGTGTTCGAAGGCTTCGAGCGTGCAGCTCTCCGGACATCGGCTTGATGCGAATGCCAATGTAGGGTGGGAGCGTCCCGCCCTTCAGTCCTCGGCTGACCTCTACCGCGACGCTTTCGGCGTGACCGTCCTCCTCTTGATTACTCCGGTTGCCGTAGCCATCTTCGAAGTCGATGCGATAGTCCTCAATGGGCTCTCGTCGCAGTTTCTCGACGATGCGCGAGCGAATGGTATCGGCGAGGGAGACGTCGGCCAGACCGATCGCGTGCGCAAGCGACGCGCCATCGGGGGCGTACTCGTCCAACGCCGCAATCGCCATCGCGCCCAGGCGCGGCGCGGTATCAGCCTTGAACAAATGCGCCCCGCCGTAAAAAGTGTGAACCGGTTGGCGATCGCCGCTGTCGCCCGGACATGCGCCCGCCACGCGGCGATTGGCACGCTGCAACGTCCTCAGGATCGGCTGGAGGTCACGAGGGCTCAGCGTCGCTGATGTGTCACGAGCCACGGTAAGTCGTGTACCCAAACGGGCTGAGCAGGAGCGGCACATGATAGTGCGCTTCACCCGGCAGCGTTTCGAAAACGATCGCGATGTGCGGATAGAACGTCGTGAGGCGCGCTCGATCGGAGACCGACGCGTATCGAACGTCAATCGATAGATTCCCGGAATGATTGCGGCGCCAGTCGGCACCAAGGTGCGCAGGCGCCCGTCGCCGTCCGTCTCACCGCGACCGACGACCTCCCAGGTGGCATGTCCGCGGTCCCGTTCGAGCACGACTGCGATCTGTGCGGCTGGTCGGCCTGTCGATGTGTCCAGCACGTGTGTGGTGATCATGGCCTGCTCGAACGCCGCTCAGTCAACAGACGGCCTCGCGGTTTTCCACGACTCTCTCCGTCGTGATACACGACTTCGCCACCCAGTAGCGTCGTCATCACTCGCCCCTGCAGTCGCCTGCCCGAGTACGGCGTGACGGGATGACGATGATACAGCGAGGCACCATCGACGATGGTACTCGAGGGCGGGATCCCAAATGACCAAATCCGCATCGCTACCGGCTGCTATCGCACCTTTGCAGGCGTCGAGTCCAGCAAGACGTGCCGGTTCCTTGGCGAGCCATCGGGCTGTTCGTTCGAGAGGCACGCCCCGTTCGAGCATGCCTGTCCATACGGCGGCAAGACCCAACTGAAGCGACGAAATGCCACCCCACGCGTCGAGGAAATTTCCCGTGTCGAGCGCCTTGAGGACGGGCGGCGCCGGAGAGTGATCGGTGGCAATCAGGTCGATGTCGCTCGTCACGAGTCCTTTCCACAAGCCTTCGCGGCACACGCTCCCACGAATTGGCGGAGCGCACTTGAGTGAAGTGTCGCCATCCCTGATCTCTTCCGCGGCAAACGTCAGGTAATGCGGACAGGTTTCCACGGTGACGCGCACGCCGTCGCGCCGGGCGTGCGCGAGATCGGGCAGGGCATCTGGCGTCGCGAGGTGCACGATATGCAACCTGACCTGATATTCCTTCGCGAGCCGTAGCAATAGATCGATCGCAGCGCGTTCGCTCTCGGGCGGCCGGCTCCTCAACCATGTCGAGTAGCGTCTGGGATCGGCACTCACCGCGCCGAGGGAATCACGAGGGTCCTTGAGCAGTGCCGGAAGCTCCGCGTGGACGAGCAGAGGCAGGTTGAGCGCGCGCTAACTCGGGCAGGGCGTCGCGAAGGTCCTGCTCGTTGACGTGTTCGAACTCCGCGACACCGGAGGGACTGAGAAAGCACTTGAACCCGAGGACGCCCGCTGCGGCCAGCGGCGCCAACTGCCATCGATTGCCGGGGACCAACCCACCCCAGAACCCGACATCCACATGGCATTGGCCGGTTGCCGCGGCTCGCTTGGCCTCGAAGCCCGTCGTCGAGGTCGTGGCGGGAATGCTGTTGAGGGGCATGTCGACGAGTGTGGTGACCCCGCCCGCAGCGGCAGCCTTCGTCGCGTGTTCGAAACCCTCCCACTCGGCTCGCCCGGGGTCGTTGATGTGGACATGGGTGTCGACGAGGCCGGGAAGAACGACCAGTGAACCGACGTCCATTTCGGGGATGCCGACTGCGGTATCGCTGTGCGACCCGATGCCAGCGATGAGTCCGTTCGCGATACGGATCGTTGCGGGCCGCATCCCGTCAGGCAGGACGACGCGTTCGCTACGGACTAAGAGCTGCGACATGAAGCAATGAACCTTAACCGTAGACCGTGGACCGTGGACCGTGGACCGAGGCCTGGTGCCGATCAGCGCGTCAGCGTGGCTTCGATCAGCCCGTAAGGTTCTTCGGTCGCGACGAAAATCTCGTTGCGATTTTCCTTGCCGAATCGAGTCAAATCAATCGGCAGATGATGCTTGTTCGGCATCACCAGTCGAATCGCCCTGACATCGTCTGACAGCTCCAATACCGACTGGCCCATGGCATACAACGTGTGTTGGACCGATTGACTGTCGTGCTCCGCAAAGGCTTCGAGCAGAGCCTGCCGAACGGCGTGCCAGCGTGGACCGAAGTCCGTGCCGACCCCAGCGTACTGCCAGGTTGCCGTGAGGGACGTCGCGAGCAGTCGATCGTGGGTCTCCGGCAGCGTGGTGTATTCGTCGCGCGGAAAGCCGGCAAACGCCGAGCCCGATGACTTCAGAATCGTGAGTTCGCTCACGCCGGCACCGACCGTGATTCGATCGCGGCCGGCTTGCACAGTCGCCAAGCGGGCCTCCTGGCCGCTCCGGATGAACGACTGTCCATGATTGCGGCCGCCGATGGCGATCGGCTGCCACGGATGCTCGGTAACATCGATGCGCACCTGGTCCAACTTGGGATTTCGCTCCAGGAAATGGTCGGCCAGCCGGAGGCCGAATGGCTCGGGATCGCCGAGCGGCAGATCGGCTGCCAATGCGTAGACCGTGTTCTTCATCGTGTCGGTCGGCAGAACGTCGCTATTGTCACCGTCGGTGAACGAAACACCGTAGTCGCCTTCAAATCGAATGGCGATGGTGAGATCCCGCAGGCTATGCTGGGTGGCGCGGCGGGTGACTTGGACAAGCCTGATACTGCGATTTGCCGTAGGCCGATTCAGCTAGCATGACGAACTCCGAAGAAGGGACCGACGAACGAGTGGGCGCCGATCATAGCACCGCATCCTTCACGGCCCTCGCGGACCTGGCCTCGGCGCGTCTGGGCGGACGGGCGCTCGAAGCCTCGGACGAGTTTTTTGCATCGAAGTCGAATCTGCTCAAGCCGACGCAGGCGACCTTCATCCCAGACAAGTTCACATCGCGTGGCAAGTGGATGGACGGGTGGGAATCGCGACGCCGGCGTTCGCCGGGCCACGACTGGTGCATCATCCGGCTGGGCATACGGGGGGTGGTGCACGGGGTGAACGTCGACACTCGCTTTTTCACAGGGAACTACCCGTCGCACTGCTCGATTGATGCGATGGATGCGGAGAGGAGTGCGAAGCAGGGCAAGGGTTCGCAGGGATCCCGTGCTCAGTGGACCACGCTCCTCGACCGCACGGAGCTGCGCGGTGATTCGGACAATCTCTTCGCCCTCGCCGATCGGCGGCCGTGGACGCACCTCCGGCTCAACATCTTCCCGGACGGTGGCGTCGCCCGATTTCGCGCCTACGGCGAGGCCGCCATCGACTGGGCTCGCGTCGCCCGGTCCCGACGAGCGGTCGACCTCGCTTCGATCCTGAACGGTGGACTGGTCGTCGACGCAAGCGACATGCACTTCGGCGCGCGCGATAACATCATCATGCCAGGACGAGCCAAGAACATGGGCGATGGCTGGGAGACGCGGCGTCGCCGAGGACCCGGGTTCGACTGGCTGGTGGTGCGACTCGGCACAACCGGGCTGGTCACGCGTGTCGAGATCGACACCAATCACTACAAGGGCAACTTTCCCGAGAGCGCGTCAATCGAGGGCGTGGTTTGCACCAGGGGCTCCTGCGGACGCCCTCGCCCAGGCGCGCTGGCACGAGATCCTGCCGCGTACGACGCTGCAGCCCAATCACCGGCACTACTTTTCGAAGAACCTCCAACAACGAGGACCGGTCTCTCATGTCCGGCTCAACATCTTTCCCGACGGCGGCATCAGTCGGCTCCGCGTTTATGGAACCGTGGCAGCGTCTTGATCTGGCAAGCGATGACGAGGCGCGCGCGTTGCTCACTTCCTGCTGCGCCTCAACGCGTTGGGCAGACCGCATGGTCGCCCGACGACCGTTCGGCAGCCGCACCTCACTCCTGACCGCGGCCACCGAAGAATGGAACACGCTCGGTCCGTCTGACTGGCACGAAGCGTTCAGCCAGCACCCGAAGATCGGAGACCGCCAGTCGCTGCGGGAGCGCTTTCCAACCACGCACCAGCTCTCGGAACGGGAGCAAGCTGGGTTAAGGGGGGCTTCGGAGCCAATGCTCGACGCACTCGCAGAGGCCAATCGCCGCTATGAAAAACGGTTTGGCTACATCTTCATCGTGTGTGCAACCGGCAAAAGTGCCGAGGAGATGCTGACACTGCTGGATCAGCGCCTGCCAAACGACGAGACCACCGAGCTTCGAGTCGCAGCCATGGAGCAGGAGAAGATAACGGCGATCAGGTTGGATGGGTTGCGCTAGGCGCGCTCACACGCCAATCCGTGATCGGTTCTTAGCGGCGCTTCAGCCTCTCCCTCATGCCCATCAACCGATAGCTCTCACGTATCCATGCCTGCACTTCTGCATCGAGCTCGGCCGGGCGCGCAATGCGAAGCTGGTGCATCCACCAACCCGGCACAATCTCCTCGACCTTGCTGAATCGTCTGGAACGAACAGGCTTGGGCAACGCAAAGTTGCAAACCATCTCCGATTCGTTGAGTCGCGTAATCCCGGCAAATCGGACATGACCGAGAAAGGCGATTCGGGTCTTCGCCGGCGCGATGTGATACTCACCGCACGCGCCGATCATCTCCTCAAACCGGTCGTACATCGCCCGCGCGTTAGGACCCATTCGTGCCTTCCAGTCGTCCAGCGTCGCAAGGCCGCACGAGTGCCGAGAGGTTCCGTGTCACGAACTTCGCGCCGCACTTCGGGCACGTCCACAGCGGTGATGTTGATCCAGGTGATGATGATCTAGGCGCCGGCATTGAGCGTCAGGGCCCGCAGCCCCGCCTCGATGTATTCCGGTCGGTGGTGCTCGACACCAAACGACACGTCGAGCACGCCGCGGCACGCTGCCATGAAGCGCGCCCGCTGATGCACGCCAACGTCGATCGGACCGTGATAGGCATCCAGAACGGCCGCCATCAGACGTTCGCCGCCCCAGTGAGAGATGCCTGCGAAATCGGTCGCTCGATCGCCGATTGCAACGTCGCTCCAATCGATCACGCCGGTGACACGCTGCGTCGCTGGCTCGATCAGTACGTGCTCGGCAGCAAAATCGTTGTGCAGCAGAACCATCGGGAGGTCCTGACCATCGTCGGCGAGATCTGCCATTTCAATCCACGAGCGCCAGCGCTCGAGAGGCGCATCCGGCGACGTGATGGCAACCTTCGGAAACTCCACGAGCGCCTCCTGCCGCCGTGCATCGAGAAACGTTTCCATATCTTGCGCTTCTACGACGGCTGGCGCAATCGCCTGCAATGGCATCGCGTGAAGCCAGCTCAAAAAGCGGCCCACCACAGGTGCGATGCGGAGCACCTCCGTATCGGATAGCGCACTCCGAATGGCCGGAATACCCGGAATTTTCGAATAGCCGGCGAATTGAAATGGAAACGCGGTGGTCGGACGACCATGAAAGCGAATCATCGGAATCGCCACCGGCGGGCCTGCCGAGGCGAGCGCCTCCAGAACTGCGCGCTCGGTCGCCATCTGCGCTTCGACATCGGCCCGCTTGGGGAATCGGAAGACAAGGCGCTCGTCGACCTCGAACGCCACGCTATCGCACCCCTCGTTGAGATAGTTGACCGTGACCGCGCCGATCGCCGGGAACTGCTCCCGGACCAGGCGTTGAGCCAGAGCCGCGTCGACTTCGCGAGCCTCAAGTGATGAGCCCTCGGCGAATCGGAAATTCAGCGGTCAGGAGCGGTTCTGGCGCGTTCGGTTCTGAATGAGCCGAAGCAGCGCTTCATACCCGGAATCGGGTTGGGCACGATGCACCGCGTCGGCCTCTATCAGTTGCTCGGCAATCCGGTTCATGCCTTCGACCAAGGTCGGGCCGAACCCTCGTTGCACCTGGGCAACGTAGGCTTCCGCGTTCTCGCCGGACAATCGAATGCGCTGCGTCATGCGCGTTCCTTGGTCGGCCAGTGGGTCGAAGTGCCATTCGAACGACAGCAACGCCCCCTCGAGCAGGACCTCGACGACGAACGACCTGCCGGGCACGACGAGACCAATGACCCAGCGCAACGGATCCTGGCCGGGAATGAGGGTCGTGCCTCGCGCGCCCTCTACAAATGGTCCCTCGATCGAGAATCGCGCCGGCGGATCGTTCCAAGTCGATACGTCGGTGCGAATCTCCCAGGCGAAGTCTGGAGTCACTGCCACGTCAACCGAGTGCTCGAGCACGAGGCCGTCGCTACGCATGGGTTCGCGCCTCAACAAGCGGTTTCGCGGCTTTCATCAGCACTGTGTAAAGGCCGAAGCTCAGGCTGAAGGTCACGAACCAGGCGTAGGTGTAAAGCGAGTCGAGCATCGTTGGATTGGCGACCTGTCCACCAGGAGTGGTCGCGGCCCGAAGGAAGCCGGGTACTACTGGCAGGATAGCAAGGCCCAGCGCGATCATTGCACGCGAGTTGACGCCGTTCGTATAGCGATACGCGCCGTCGAGAGAAAAGAGGTCGGACACCGAGAGCACACGATGTCGCAGCAGCCAGTAGTCGGCAATCAAAATCCCGCCGATCGCGCCCATCAAGCTCGAATAACCGATGAGCCACGTAAAGATGTACGCCGCCGCATCGGCGTAGAGCTTCCACGGCATCATCGCGATGCCGATCACGGCCGTAATGAGGCCACCGGTCACGTAACTGATGCGTTTCGGCGCCAGACTCGAAAAATCGTTCGCCGGCGAGACGACGTTGGCCGCCATGTTGGTCGTCAGCTGCGCTGCGAGCACGATCAGCGCTCCCAGAATGATCACGCCGGGTGAACCGATTCGCGCGATCAACGTGATCGGGTCCCAGATCGCTTCGCCGAACACCACAACGGTCGCGCTGGTGACGGCAACGCCGATGAACGCGAAGGCGGTCATGGTCGTCGGCAAGCCCAACGCCTGCCCGAGCGCTTGCGATCGCTGGCTTTGGGCATAGCGCGTGAAATCGGGGATGTTCAGGCTCAGCGTGGCCCAGTAGCCAACATTGGCGGTGAGCGCGGCAGGAAACAACGTCCAGAACGGCGTGCGAGCTTGCTGGAGGCGTTGCGATTCGTCGAGGATGCGCCCGAGTCCTCCGCCAGCCTCAACCGCCCACCACAAGAGCGCGACTCCGCCGGCAAGAAGCAGCGGAGCCGACCAGCTCTCGAGAATCTTGATGCCCTCCAGCCCGCGGAGGATGATCGCGACCTGCACCAGCCAGAACGCGAGAAACGAGATCCACAGGGCGCCCGGCACGTTGGCCCACGCCGGCCAGGCGGCGGCCAGCAGCTCGTGGAGCGCGAGCCCACCAATCCAGGTCTGAATTCCAAACCAACCGCACGCGACGATCGCCCGGAGGATCGCCGGGACGTTCGCACCGCGCACGCCAAACGCGGCGCGGCACAACACCGGGAACGACACCCCATACTTGGTGCCCGCGTGTGCGTTCAGAATCATGGGCACGAGAACGATCGTGTTGCCGAGCAGAATCGTCAACATCGCCTGCCACCAGTTCATGCCCTGCTGCATGATGCCGGAGGCCAGGGTGTAGGTCGTGATCACCACGCTCATGCCAATCCAGAGCGCAGCAATGTTGTAAGTGGTCCACGTGCGTTGTGCCGGTGTCGTCGGCGCCAGGTCCGCGTTCCAGAGCGGGCTCTCGGGGAATTGCAAAATTAGACCCGACCCCGGGCCGCGTAGCCTTCGGCCTCATGACCGCCGTGATACTCCTTCGACTCGGGTCGGCGGATCTGCGAGTGGGACACCACCCGATCTCGGCGGAGTCCGCGGAAGTCCTCGAGCGTGTGCCACCCCCGGTCGGCATGTCGATCGAAAAACGCCTCCATCCCGCTCGTGAGCGCCTTGATGATGTTCGGTCCAATCGCGTGATCGAGCATCGCTGCGGTGCACACCTGCACGGTGCCGCAGCCAAGCAGGAAGTAGTTGAGGGCATGAGCGAACGTCGCGATGCCGCCGATCCCGGAGAACGCGCGATCGGGAAACGCCTGGGTCATCTGCGCCATCTTGGCCAGCGACTGCGGCAGAATGGCCGGCCCGCCCAAGCCGCCGCTCGACACCAAGCCGTCTACGTTCATCTCGAATTCGAGCGAATCCTCATCGATCAGCGGGATCGACGGGAACGTGTTCGACGAGACAATCGCATCAGCGCCGCCGAGAAACGCGCCCTTGGCTTCGATCACGATCTCGGTCGTCGACGGCGTGAGCTTCGCCCAGACGGGAACGCGCGCGACTTCCTTCACGACCTCCGTCACGATCGAGATCTGCTCCTGGTCTTTCCCGATGTTCGACCCCATGTCCTTGCGATCCATGTGGGGGCACGACAGATTGAGCTCGAACGCGTCGGCGCCCTCGTCCTGACAGGCCTTGGCGAGCGTCTGCCAGTGTTCCAACTCGCGGTCGCTGCCCGAACCCGCCATGATCGAGGCGACCAGAATGCGATCGGGGTGGGCTTTCTTGATCCTCGAGATCCGCGGAATCCACCAGTCGAGCGGCTTGTCGGAGATGAGCTCCCAATTCCACGACGAGTGCAGCGCCGTGCCCGGCCGCTTCTGCATCGACAGCTGGCCCTCGGGCGAGGCGCGCAGAAACTTCGTCTTGGGCCCGTCCACGTTGACGACGGGATGGAGTCCAATCGTCTTGGTCACGACACCACCCCAACCGACATCGAAGGCGCGCATGATGTTGGCGTCGGACTCGGTCGGCGGCGCCGACGACAGCAAGAACGGATTGGGGAAGCGAAGCCCCGTGAATGTGACCGCGAGCTTGTCTGCCATGCCCACTCCTCTCAGCCGTCCCACTATAAGAGCATTCCGGGGATTCGGATGGTAGGTTCGCGAGTGCGCGAAATTTCGTTACTGCGTACGGCCGCTTGGCTCCCGCTCGTACCAGTCGGCATGCCGCGACCAGCCATGGCAGCGGTGGCAGGACGTCCACTGCCACTGGTGAGAGCATCCAGGACACACGCCTTGGGTCTCGAAGGTGTTCCAGATGGTCTCGCATCCGCCGAAGAAGGGCTCGGGCGTGCCGAAACTCTGGCAGGCCCAGACGCTGGATGACGTCGGTTGCCAGCCGCACAACGGGCAGCGAATGCGGCCAAACACGAGATCTTCCAGCAGACGCTTCACCTCATCGATGAAGACGGGGGTCTGGGGCGGGGCTTGCTTGAAGAGAAGAAGCGACATCGAGTGATCCTGAACGCGGATGCGGTTTTGACTCCTGGATCGAGGGTCGCATGATTTGCCCTGGCACACAACACCTCTGGTGCGCGCAAAAGCGGAAGGGCGTCAAAGTTATCCCCGGCAACAAGGAACCCGCGCCCTGTGCCCTGCGCCCTGCGCCCTGTGCCCTGCGCCCTGCGCCCTGCGCCCTGTGCCCTGTGCCCTGTGCCCTATGCCCTATGCCCTTGCCCTGTGCCCTGTGCTTAAGGCTTCCTGCCGATCGCAAACAAATGCTTCGCGGACCGCACGTACATCACACCCTCGGACAACGCCGGCGTCGCCATCACCGGCTCACCCATCGAGTTGGTCGCGATGTGTTTGAAAGTCGAGCCGGCCGCGATCACCAGGACGTCGCCATCTTCGCTCGACAGGTAGATCTTGTCATCCGCGGCGACAGGCGAGGCGCTAAAGCCATTGCCCACTTGCGGAAGCCGATGCCGATACACCTCCTCGCCCGTCCGCAGGTTGTAGGCGTCGAACACCCCGTTGTTGGCGAGAACGTAGAGCAGGCCCTTGTAGATGAGGGGCGTTGGCATGTACGAGCCGCGGCCAGTGCGGCTCCACACGATCGACGTGCTGCTCGTCGCCCCATCTGGCAGGGTGAGATCGCCACGCGCATCAGGCTTGACCACGAAGATCGGACGCTCCGGCGCGCGCCCGCTGGCCACCACAAAGAGCCCCTCGTCGAACACCGGCGTAGGCGCCGTGATTTTCGAGCTTCGGCCGATCCGCCACAACTCTTTTCCGGTCGTCGGATCGTATGCGCGAACGAAATTGGCGGCGTTCGTCACCAGCACGGGACCGCCAGACGTCGATGCGACGGTGGGCGTGCCCCACGACGGCAACTCATCGCGATCGGTCTTCCATCGTGTTTCACCGGTGGTCGCGTCGAGAGCCAACAGAAACGAGTCGGCCTGGGTGTCGCACTGGATGATGACAAGGCCATTCCAGATGATTGGCGAGCTTGCGGGACCCCACTCAAAGGTTGGAATGTCTGTACGCACCGAGATCCGCCCGCCCGAGATCGACTTTCCACAAGAACATTCCGTTCACGTCATAGGCGTGAACACCGTGCGATCCAAACCAGGCAACGACGATGCGTCCGTCGGTGGCGGGTGAGGCGCTGGCGTAGGTCGATTTGATGTGACGTTTGTCGATCGGCGCCCCTTCGTGAGCCACGCGCTCCCACAGCGTTTTGCCGCTGCGCTTGTCAATCGCGTAGATCATCCAGCGCTGTCGCGACCGATCGGCGGAGGCATCGCCGTCGCCGTACAGCCCCGGACGGAACGATGCGGTCGCATCGCTGCTGACGGCACTCGTCACGAAGATGCGATCCCCCCAGACAATCGGGCTCGAGTGCGCGAGGCCTGGAATCGGGGTGCGCCACAGGACGTTGGCGCCGCTCTTGGGATCCCACTGATCCGGCAGATGCTGCCCTTCCGCAATCCCTGAGGCGCCGGGTCCTCGAAACGACGGCCAACTGCCGGTTGCGGCCGCGGCGGCCGGCAACGAGGCCCGGGAAGCCTCACCTGTGCGCACAATCTTTCGAGGCGCGATTGCTTCGGGCTCGGTCGCCGGACGCCACTCGCTCTTGTCGAGAATCATGGTCCGTGGCCGGCAACCGTCGTTGAGGAGCTCGAAGCTCACGTGCTGATTCGCCGCTCGCATCCGATAGATGCCGGGGCCATCGCATCCGCCAGGCCCACCGGGCGACATGAGCTCGATTCGATCGCCATCGATCTTCCAGGAGCCCTTGAACGTTGGCCATCCCTCGCCCTCGATTGCGAATGAACCATCGGCACCGAAGCGCGCAGAGAAGACACCAAAGACCAGTGGGGTCGAGGGAAGCGCGGTTTGCTCGCGGACGCCAGCCACCATCATCGCAGGGCGACTGATCAGCAACATCACGACGAGCAAGAGGCGGAGCGTAGGCATCGAGTCCTTCAGTCGGGCCGACGTCCCCACGATTGCACGATTCGCGGAGTGCCCGCCAGCGTGGTCGGGTTGGCAGCGAACTCGTAGAGCTCACGAACGATGCGATCGATTTCCTCGCGCGTCGCGAGGCCGTCGTCGAGCACGGTGTCGGCAATGTTCTCCATCGTGAGCGGGGTGGCCAGCTTGGCGTCGCCTTTCAAGGCCACGGGTTGAACGATATGAACTCCGACATCAGTCAAGCCGGCGTTCTGCAAGAGGCTGGGCAGTCGCGGCCCGATATTCGGATCGCCACCGCGGCGGATGACAGTGGCGCAATACAGCTCGCGATAGCGTTGGAACGCGGGGCTGTCGGGATACGTGAAGTAGCCGCTGAAGTCGACGTCTTCCACCGCCATCCGTCCCCCGGGGCGCAGGTGGTCGAAGAACATTCTTACGAGGGTCCCCGGATCCTTCAGGTGCGTCAGCAGAAACCTCGTGTAGACGACGTCGAAGCTGTGCGTGAACGACGAGTGCCGAAGGTCAGACGCGTGGAACTCGACGTTCGATACCCCGAGTCGCTCGGCCTCTGCGCGCGCGATGTCGAGCTTCGTTTGATCGATGTCGAAGCCGAAGGCTTTGCCAGTCGGACCAACACGGCGCGCGAGCTCGACCGTGAGGTCACCACCACCGCAGCCGAAATCCGCGCAGACGAGGCCCTCATGAAGCTCGAGACGATCCAGGAGCGACGAAGAAGTCGGATGCATGATGCGCGAGATGACTCTGAGCCGCTCGCGGCCGTGGATTCCCCCGCGGATGACATAGTGGGTGGCATGGGACATCAAGCGCCTCCCGTCGGCCGGTGACTGCTGCGTCACTCTCGCAAACTCTGCCACATTCCCGTTACAGGGCCTGTCCCCCGTGACAGGGCCTGTCCCGATGACAGGGCCTGTCCCCCGATGACGGCCGTCCCGTGGTCATGGCTGGCCCGAGGGCAACGCTATATAGTGAGCCCATCATGGCGGAACAACCTGAACTTCTTCCCCACTTCATCGGCGGCCGCTGGACACCGTCCGCGGCCCGCGACTTCGTGCCCGTGCACAACCCCGCGCGTGGCAAAGTCATCGCTCGCACGCCGCTCGCCCCGAAGGCCGAGGTCGACGCCGCGGTGAAGGCGGCGACCGCCGCCTTTCCAGGATGGAGCGAAACGCCTCCCGTCACCCGTGCGCGATCGATGTTCAAACTGAGGCAATTGCTCGAGGACCACTTCGAGGAAATCGCGCGGATTGTCACCACCGAACACGGCAAGACGCTGGACGAAGCGCGTGGCAGCCTGCGTCGCGGCATCGAGTGCGTCGAGGTCGCGTGCGGCGCTCCATCGATGCTCATGGGTTACGGACTCGAGAACGTTGCCAGCGGCATCGATTGCATCGCGATGCGGCAGCCTATCGGGGTCTGTGCCGCGATTGCGCCGTTCAATTTCCCCGCGATGGTGCCGTTGTGGTTCCTGCCCTTCGCCGTGGCGAGCGGCAACACCTTCATTCTCAAGCCGTCCGAGCAAGTGCCACTGTCGCAGAAACGCATTTTCGAGCTGCTTCAGCAGTGCGATATTCCGGCGGGCGTCGTCAACCTCGTGAACGGGGGGAAGGACGTCGTCGAAGCGCTCTGCGACCATCCGGGGATTCGGGCGGTCTCGTTCGTCGGCTCCACGCCGGTGGCGAAGTTCGTCTATCAACGCGCGACCCAAGCCGGCAAACGCGTTCAGTCGCTTGGAGGCGCCAAGAACTTCATCATCGTCATGCCGGACGCGGATTTCTCACGCAGCATGCCGGTGATCACGGAATCCCTCTACGGGTGTGCGGGCGAACGCTGTCTCGCGGGAAGCGTACCTACTGCCGGTCGGCGACGCCCATAAGACTACTCGGGAGCTTCTGATTGAATCGGCCAGGTCGCTCAAGGTCGGCGACGGGCTCGAGCCTGGCGTGACCATGGGGCCGGTGATCAGTGCGAAGCATCGCGAGCGCGTGCTCGGGTACGTCGAAAAGGGGATCAGCGAAGGCGCCAAGCTCGCGCTCGACGGCCGCGCGATCAAGGTCAAGGATCGCGAAGAGGGCTTCTTTGTAGGGCCGACCGTCTTCGATGACGTTGCGCCCACCATGGTCGTCGGTCACGAGGAGATTTTCGGACCAGTGGCTGCACTGCACGCCGTGAAGAACCTGGACGAGGCGTTCAAAGTGATGGACGCGCATCCGAACGCCAACGCCACGTCGATCTTTACTTCGAGCGGCAAGGCGGCGCGAGAGTTTGCACATCGTGCCACCGCGTCGATGGTCGGCGTCAACATCGGCGTCGCCGCGCCGATGGCGTACTTTCCGTTTGGTGGTGCGCGGGACAGCTTCTTTGGCGACCTCAAGGTGCATGGACGTGACGCGTTCGAGTTTTATACCGACAAAAAGGTGACAATTTCTCGGTGGTTCTGAGACAGACCAAGACACGGTAGCCACGAAGGCACGAAGACTGACTCGGGTTTTCGTGCACGTTTGTCTTTGCTACCTGTCTTCGTGACTTCGTGCCCTTCGTGGCTACGTTTCAATATGAGTCTGCTGATAAAGAACGGCACCATCGTCAACGCCAGTGACATCTATCGCGGGGACGTGTTCGTCGAGAACGAGACGGTCACGACGATCGGCACGAACTTATCGATGCCCGCCGACCAGACCCTCGACGCCACCGGACGCTATGTGATTCCCGGCGGCATCGACTGCCACACGCATCTCGACATGCCGTTTGGTGGCAGCACCTCGGCGGACGATTTCGAATCGGGAACCATCGCCGCCGCCTTTGGCGGAACGACGTCGATCATCGACTTCGCAATCCAGTACCGCGGTCAGACGCTTCATCACGCCTGGGAAACGTGGATGAAGAAGGCCCAAGGCAAAGCCGCCATCGACTACGGCTTCCACATGATCATCACTGAGCTGACCGATCAGGTGGAGGACGAGATGGACGCACTCGTGCATCAGGGCGTCACCTCGTTCAAGCTGTTCATGGCGTACCCGGGCGTCTTCATGCTGGACGACGCCTCGATATTTCGGGCGATGCTGCGGACCGGCAAGAACGGCGGAACGATCTGTATGCACGCCGAAAACGGGGGCGTGATCGACGTGCTGGTCCGAAAAGCGTTGGCCGAGGGCAAGACGGCGCCGAAGTATCACGCGCTCACGCGTCCGGCCCGCGCCGAGGGCGAAGCCACCCATCGAGCGATCGCGCTTGCCGAGATCGCCGAGGTTCCGGTCTACATCGTCCACCTGTCAGCGGCCGAAGCGTTGGAGATGGTGACCGAGGCACGCGATCGCGGGCTGCCCGCCTACGCTGAGACCTGCCCCCAATATTTGTTTCTGTCGTACGACAACTATGAGGAGCCTGGATTCGAAGGCGCCAAGTACGTCATGAGCCCGCCGCTGCGAGCGAAGGAGACGCAAGACCGGTTGTGGCGAGGCCTGGCCTTCAACGACCTTCAAGCCGTCTCGACGGACCATTGTCCTTTCTGTATGAAAGAACAGAAAGAGTTGGGCAGGGACGACTTCTCGAAGATCCCAAACGGCGCGCCCGGCATCGAAACCCGCATGAGCCTCGTGTTCGACGGTGGTGTGCGGCAGGGTCGCATTTCGCTCAATCGATGGGTAGAGTTGACGTCAGCTTCGCCGGCCAAGATCTTCGGGCTGTTCCCCCGAAAAGGGACGATCGCTCCCGGCTCCGACGCCGACATCGTGATCTTCAATCCTGAGAAGAGCACGAAGCTGTCGGCCAAGACGCTCCACATGAAGGTGGACTACAACCCGTACGAGGGGCGCGAAGTGACCGGAGTCAGCGAAACAGTCATCTCGCGTGGGAAGGTCATCGTCGAGAATGGTCGGTTCGTCGGGCGCGCAGGGTCGGGAGTGTTCCTGAAGCGGAACCCGCGAAGCTAAAACTCGAAACGCAGTATGTAAACGTACGCCACGAAGGGCACGAAGACACGAAGCAGAAAAAGCACGAACGAGCCAGCGCTTCCTCAACGAGCTTCGTGACTTGGTGCCTTCGTGGCGTCGTCCTACGATCTATGGAAGATTGCTATGACAGCTACAGAGACAAACACAACGATGTCGGGCGAGCAGATGGTGGCGCTGTCGCGACAGCACACGATCTTTGAGTGGTCGGCACAATCGAAGGTCGATCCCATTCCAGTCGCACGGGCCAAAGGGATCTATTTCTGGACGCCCGAGGGCAAGCGCTACATCGACTTCAACAGCCAGTTGATGTGCGTCAACATCGGACATGGCGACGAGCGAGTCATTCGCGCCATTCAGGAACAGGCCGCGGTGCTCGCCTACGCCAATCCCTTCATGGCCACCGAGCCCCGCGCTCGGCTCGGCGCCAGGCTCGCCGAGATCTGCCCCGGCGACATCGACGCATTCTTCTTCACCAACGGCGGCGCCGAAGCCAATGAGAACGCCATCAAGATCGCGCGTTGGTATACCGGCCGCCACAAGATTCTTGCGTTCTATCGCTCGTACCACGGCGGTACGGCAGGGTCGATCAGCTTGACCGGCGACCCACGCCGGTGGGCCGCGGAGCCCGGCCTGCCTGGTATCGTTCACGTGCTCAACCCGTACCATGGGATTCAGCGCGGGTGGGACGACGCATCCACGGCGCTTGCCTACCTCGAGGAAATGATCCAGCTCGAAGGTCCGAACACCATTGCCGGTTTCATCCTCGAGCCGGTGGTCGGCACCAACGGCATCCTAGTACCACCCGATGGATACCTTCAAGGTGTGCGCGCACTTTGTGACAAGTACGGAATCGTGATGATCGCGGACGAGGTGATGGCCGGTTTCGGCCGGACTGGCAAGTGGTTCTCGGTCGATCACTGGAACGTCGTGCCGGACGTCATGACGATGGCGAAGGGCCTCACGAGCGCGTACGTGCAACTGGGGGCGGTGGGGATGCGGCGAAAGATCGCCGACCACTTTCGCGACAACGTCTTCTACGGCGGCCTCACCTACAACAGCCACACGTTGGCATGCGCGGCTGCGCTCGCGACGCTGGCGGTGTACGACGAGGACAAGCTGATCGAGCGCGCACATGAGACTGGGATCGTGATGAAGAGCTTGCTCACCGACCTGGCCGCACGACATCCGTCGGTTGGGGCCGTTCGGTCGATCGGGTTGTTTGGCGTCGTCGAGCTCGTGCGAAACCGCAAGACGCTCGAGCCGATCGCGCCGTTCAACGGAACGTCGCCGGAAATGCAGGCGCTGGGAAAGTTCTTCCGGAACGAGGGCTTGTATACCTTTGTCCGGTGGAACACATTCTTCACAAATCCGCCACTCTGTATCACCGAAGCCGAGCTGCGCGAGGGTTTCGGGATCATCGATCGCGGGCTTTACGAGGTCGATCGTGCCGTTGAGTAGCATCCTCGCGCCAGCGACACGTGCCTGACGGCGTGACATTCAACGTGATCGAAGTAATTCGATGGCGTGAAGAACATGGGGACAGCTGCCGCTGTGCGGCATCGTGATCGAACTCAGCCCGAGCGGCGATGAGCCGGAAATGGGCCTGTCCCCTTTATGCAGCTGACAATTCTCGTCAATGAATAAAAGGGGACAGGCCCCGTTCGTCGCAGTTTCTGCAAACTCAGCGGCAGGACTGCCACTTATCATCGTTTCATGGCAACTCTTAAGCACCGCTCCGCTTTGCACGTTGTTCCTCACACCGCGCCACGAATCGACATCGGTATTTCAGAACCGAATCGCCGCAAAATCGCGACCGGCCTCGGCCGGCTTCTTGCCGACACGTACACCCTCTATCTCAAGACCCACAACTTTCACTGGAACGTCACCGGGCCGATGTTCCAAACGCTGCACGTGATGTTCGAGGAGCAGTACACCGAGCAGTGGCAGGCGGCCGATCTGATCGCCGAGCGAATTCGCGCGCTCGGCTTCCCTGCCCCAGGGACGTTCAAGGAGTTTCTGGCGACGACCTCGATCAAAGAGCCGGAAGGCACACCCAGCGCCGAAGAGATGATTCGCGAGCTGGTCGACGGGCAGGAGGCGGTGGTCCGGACCGCGCGATCGATTCTGCCGGCCGCGGAGAAGGTCGATGATCAGCCTACGGTCGACCTCGTGACCCAGCGTCTGCAGACGCACGAGAAGGCAGCGTGGATGCTACGCAGTCTGTTGCAGACGTAGCTCACCAGTGACCGGTGGCCAGCGGCCGGTGGCGCTGGCCGGTTTCGTCGAAAGGCTATCGAGCGAGCTTGAGAATCACGCTTCGATCAGCGTCGGTGACGATTCGGGCGGTACTGAAAGGTCCACCGCACTGGCCGACAGGACGTAGGTGACATTCGGAAACAGTTGAAGGGCAAAGCGACCTGCATCATCGGTCCATCGGGCATCAACACTTGCCCGGCAACTCGTATAGTCGCCGTGAGTCGCCTCACCTGGATAGTTGGGAGTTGCCGTTGCTCTCCCGCAGTGAGGACGATGGGGACTGGCTTCCCGTCACTATCGACCTCGCTAACCGTATAGATTCGAATCTGAAAACACCATCCGCGTCCGTCGTGATGGGTAGGACCCTATGGCGACCTCAACCGACACGAAACGCAGCTTCACCCCCGTCCAGCACCAGCCCCTGAATCACGCCGTCATATTCAAGTTTGGGAATGGCCGTCGCACACGAATGGCCATTCAGCAGCGTCACCTTGTCAGGTCGCATCTCAACGCCAGTGAAATTGGGGCCACGCGGCTCGCTTATACCTCGACGCAAAGTGCGCCTGGATCTGCACATGCCCGCGAGATGTAGCCCCCGGGACCGGCCTGCGAGTAGTTCTCGAGGTATGCCAAGAACGGTTATGGCTTCTTCAATTGCCTGGTCCATCCGCACGAGGCTACGAACGAGCCGTCGCCGGACCCAAGCCTCGTCGACCTCGATGCCCTGACCGTTCACGCCAACCTCAATCTCTTTGCGCTGGATTTCGATCGATTCCACGGTCCCTTCGAACACAGCATCCGCCCTCGGGATGATCCAACAAACAGGTAACTGGAAACACGAGGCGCTCGCCTGATGCGCGTGCAACAGGCTCATGCAGACACCAGCAACTACGAACGGACGGGTCAACAGTGTGCGAGCCTCGGGAACGCTCCAACACCTTGATGAACTCTGCACCAGGGCCGCCTCATTACCCATTCTCCACCTCATCGGCTCCAGCGGTTGAAATATCGCCTCGGGTGGTCGAAATGGGGAGAACTCGCAGCGGCGCTCCTCCGTCTGTAACTTTGAGACCAAGACTCTTAATTGACAAGTATCTTAATGATAGAGATAATTTCGATCGACCCTAATGGACGGCAAGATCGCCACGCGATCGGCGCTCCGGCAAGCAGTAGACGACGCCTCCCGGAAGGCTGGCGCGCAGTCCGTGATCCTCAGCGAGACCGTCGCCCGGCTGGCGGGGTTGAATCCAACCGATCTCGAGTGTCTCGATCTGCTGAACCTGGCGGGACCGCAGACAGCCGGCCAGCTGGCCGCGCAAACCGGTCTGACGACGGGCGCCATGACAGCCGTGATCGATCGCCTGGAGCAGTCCGGATTCGTGAGGCGTCGTGACGATCCCAGGGATCGCCGGCGAGTCCTGGTCGAGTTGCTGCCTGCTGGTCCCGTGCAGCTCGCGCCGCTCTATGAACCGCTGGCCATGAGAATGGGACGAGTGCTCGACGATTTTACGGACCGCGAGCTGCGCATCGTTCTGAAGTTCCTCCGAAACGCCACAGAGGCGACCACGGAGCACGTGCAGTGGTTGCAGGAACAACCGGCGGTCCGGTCGCAGCGCTCATCACGACGGCGGTCTCGGGGTTGATGGTATTTGCACGGTATAATTTGACTTTCGTCTTTTATTCGTATAACCGTCGGTCGCCCTCACCCGATTCGGCCGCCGCTATTTATGACAGCGGTTGTCATTGTTGACCTCGGAGAATTGAGGACAGATCACCGTGGGTAACCCAACAGACGAGCTTGCCGCTCTACGCATCGAGCGCGCCCCCACGCGAGTCGAGAATCGTCGATGGGTGCGGTGGGCTGTGCTCGTCGTGGTTCTGGCGGCCGTGGGCACCGGCGTCGGTCTCTGGGCCACCCGCGAGCGTCCGGTCGCGGTCGAGGCCGCGCCGGTCACGCAGCGCGCTGCCGGAATGCAGGCTTCGGTCCTCAATGCATCGGGCTACGTGACGGCTCGCAGGCGCGCGACAGTCTCTTCCAAGATCACCGGCAAGGTCGTCGAGGTGAACGTCGAAGAGGGCATGGCCGTCCGACAGGGGCAGATTCTCGCGCGCCTTGACGACTCCACGTACCGTGCGACGCTTGCGCTCTCGCAAGCACAGGTCGGGGCGGCCCAAAGCGAGCTGCGCGAGAGCTCCGTTCGCCTGGCAGAGGCGAAGCGCACACTCGATCGGCGCACACAACTGTTGAAGGATGGCCTGATTCCGCAGGCCGACTTCGATCAATCGCAGGCGGAGGTACGACTCCATCGAGGCGCGGATCGCGGCCTCTCGTGAGCAGGTGAAGGTCGCTGAGACACAGGTCAGCGTGCAGCAGACCGACCTCGACAACACGATCATTCGCGCGCCGTTCAGCGGCGTTGCCATCTCGAAGGACGCGCAGCCGGGCGAGATGGTGTCGCCGGTGTCAGCGGGCGGCGGATTCACCCGCACCGGCATCTGCACGATCGTGGACATGCGATCGCTCGAAATCGAAGTGGACGTCAACGAGAGTTACATCAATCGCGTCAAGCCAAAGCAAGGCGTGACGGCCGTGCTCGACGCTTATCCAGAGTGGCAGATTCCGGCTCGCGTCATCACCATGGTGCCGACGGCGGATCGCCAGAAAGCGACCGTGCTCGTGCGCATCGGATTCGTCGAGCTCGGCGATCCGCGCATCCTCCCCGACATGGGCGTCAAAGTGACGTTCCTGCGCGAGGCCGATGACAACGCGACGCCGGTGGCGCAGGCCGTGACGCTCATTCCAAAAAGCGCCGTCCGCAGCGAGGGCGATCGGAACTACGTCTTCGTCATACGTCAGGACGCCGTGGAACGTCGTGCCGTCCAAACCGGTGGTTCGGACGGCGATCGGTTGGAGGTCGTGGCTGGCTTGTCGACATCCGATCGGGTCGTCGTGTCACCACCCCCGGAGCTCGCCAATGGGATTCGCGTCGTCGTCAAGCAGTAGCGCGCGGCATTGTGCGGTTGAGAACCAGGAGCACTGTTCATGAGCGCATTGGTCAGAGTCCAGAACGTTCACAAGTACTACACGCGCGGGAGCGAACGCATCGACGTGTTGCAGGGCGTGAACCTCGAGATCCCGGCGGGCGATTTTCTTGCGCTCATGGGACCGTCAGGCTCGGGCAAAACAACTTTGCTGAACCTGATCGGAGGGTTGGACTCACCCTCGTCTGGCTCGGTGAATGTCGGTGGTGTCAACATTACGGGGCTCTCCGGTGGACAGTTGTCTCGGTGGCGCGCCGAGAACATCGGCTTCGTCTTTCAGCTCTACAACCTGTTACCGGTGCTGACCGCCGAGCGAAACGTCGACTTGCCGCTCCTGTTGACGAAGCTGTCGCGGGCCGAGCGCAAAAAGCGCGTGGGCATTGCGCTCAAGGTTGTCGGTCTGGCCGACCGCGCGAAGCACTACCCAAAGCAGTTGTCAGGCGGGCAGGAGCAGCGTGTCGGCATCGCTCGCGCCATCGTGACCGATCCCACTCTGCTGCTGTGCGATGAGCCCACCGGCGACCTCGACCGCAAGTCGGGAGACGAGATTCTCGATCTGCTTCAGACCCTCAATCGGGATCATGGCAAGACCATCGTGATGGTCACGCACGATCCGCACGCGGCGGAACGGGCCCGGCGAACGCTTCATCTCGACAAGGGGCTGTTGATGGGAGCCGCGGCATGAAGTTCCTCCCATTGTTGTGGAGCAATCTCTGGCGGAAGAAGACGCGGACGATCTTCACGTTGCTGTCCGTCTTCGTCGCATTCCTGCTCTTCGGATTGCTGATGGCCATCCGGACGGCGTTCACGTTCGGCGTCGACATCGCCGGCCTCGACCGCCTCGTGCTGATTCACAAAGTGAGCCTGATCATGCCGCTGCCCGTTTCGTACCAGGGCCGGCTGCAAGCGACGCCAGGGGTGGAGCTGGCGACACACAACACGTGGTTTGGTGGGATCTATCAGGATCCGTCGAACTTTTTCGCGCAGATTGCCGTGGATCCCGAGCCGTTCATGAAGCTCTACCCGGAGTACAGGCTGCCTCCGGAGCAGATGAAGGCCTGGCTCGGCGATCGTCAAGGTGTGGTGGTCGGTGTCGACCTTGCCGAACGGTTCGATTGGAAGGTGGGCGATCGCGTCCCGATTCAGGGCACCATCTGGCAGCCCAAGCAAGGCCAGGTCTGGGAGTTCAACATCGTCGGGATGTACGACGCCGAGCCCGGCGTCGACAAGACCCAGTTTTTCTTCCGCTACGACTACCTGGACGAAAACCGCGCCGTGGGCGCGGGACAGGTCGGGTGGTACATCGTGAAGATCGCAGACGGGTCGCGAGCACAGCAGATGGGCGCGACGTTCGACTCGATGTTCGCGAACTCCGCAGCTGAGACCAAGACCACGACCGAAAAGGGGTTCGTGGAGGGCTTTGCCAAGCAGGTGGGGGACATCGGCGCAATCATGATCGCCATCCTCATCGCCGTGCTGTTCACGATGCTGCTGGTCGCCGCCAACACGATGGCGCAGGCAGTGCGCGAGCGAACCAGCGAAGTTGGCGTGCTGAAGACGTTGGGATTTTCCAACGGCGCGATTCTGGTCCTCGTTCTGGCTGAGGCCGTCGTGATCTCCGTCATTGGCGGCGGTCTCGGCCTCCTGCTGGCGTGGCTGTTCGTGCAGCAGGGGGATCCAACCAACGGGATGCTGCCCATCTTTGCGCTACCGGCTCGGGATGTCGCGATCGGCGCGAGTTTGATTGTGCTTCTCGGCCTCGTTGCGGGGCTGCTGCCGGCGCTCAATGCGATGCAGCTGAAGATCACCGACGCGCTGAGGACGAACTAGTGGCTTGTAACAGCTGAATGACGCCCAGCCCGCTTCGGACTTCCGCCTGAAGGCGGAAGCCACGCGATAGCTTCGGTTATGTGGACTCGATGTTGTTTGTGACTCGTGGCTTCCGGCTTTAGCCGGAAGATCGAAGGGGCGATAGCGAATCAACTGATACACGCCACTGGCTATTTTGCTCGGCGCGCCCGGCGCGCCAGGAGAGAAAGACCGTGTTCAACTGGATCGCGCAAACCATCGCCGTCACCGCACTCAATCTCCGCACGATTCCACGACGGCTGGGCTCGACGGGCGTCGCCATCGTCGGCATTGCCGGTGTCGTGGTGGTCTTCGTGTCGGTGCTGTCGATCGCTGCCGGCTTCAGAGCCGCTATGCAGGGATCGGGGTCGCCGTCCCGCGCCCTCGTGATGCGAAGCGGCGCTGACAGCGAAATGACGAGCGGGCTCGGCCGGTCCGAAGTCGACGTCATCAAGCAGGCGCCCGGACTTCGCCGCGACGGGCAAACCGTCGTGGCGTCAGCCGAGCTGTACGTGATCATCGACCTGCCGAAGAAATCGACCGAACACGGCAGCGAACGTTCCCATGCGCGGCGTCGAGCCGACCGCATTGCCCGTGCGTGACGAGGTGTCGATTGTCGAGGGCGGATGTTCGAGTTCGGCACGAACGAGGTCGTGGTGGGGCGAGGGGCCAGCGGTCAGTTCGAGGGGCTCACCGTCGGAAACGAGCTCCGATCGGGGCAGAACACATGGCGCGTCGTCGGCGTGTTCGAATCCGACGGAGGCGTCGCCGAAACCGAAATCTGGTGTGATGCCCGTGTGCTCCAGGGGGCGTACCGTCGCGGTAATACCTTCCAGACGGTGTTGGCACGACTCGACAGCAGCGACAGCTTCGACTCCTTTCGCGACTGGCTGACGTCCAACCCGCAAGTCAACGTGCAGGTGCGTCGCGAAACCGAGTATTACGCTCAACAGTCTCAGGCGCTCACCAACTTGATTCAGACGGTCGGCTTCGGCATCGCCGCGCTGATGGGCATCGGCGCCGTGTTCGGCGCCATCCTGACCATGTACACGGCCGTGTCCACGAGATCGCGCGAGATTGCGACGCTGCGCGCGCTGGGATTCAACTCGACGTCCGTCGTCATCTCGGTGATCGCCGAGGCGTTAGCTCTCGGGGCGATTGGCGGCATCATCGGTGGTGCCGCGGCCTACCTCGCATTCAACGGCTACGAGACATCGACCATGAACTTTCAGACGTTCAGTCAGGTCGCGTTTGCGT
Source organism: uncultured Acidobacteriota bacterium (assembly GCA_963734095.1). Classification (GTDB taxonomy): domain Bacteria; phylum Acidobacteriota; class Vicinamibacteria; order Vicinamibacterales; family UBA2999; genus JACCSI01. The sequence goes on from CAVTGK010000019.1 coordinate 59,030, forward strand.
TTCGCGTCACGCCGCAGCTGCTCACGATGGGCCTGGTGTATTCGCTGTTGATGGGACTCGTGGGAGGCTTGTTCCCGGCGATTCGTGCAGCACGGCTGCCAATCCCTTCGGCTCTCCGCGAGATGTAAGGTTCCAGGGTTCCAAGGTTCGAAGGGTCAAAGTTCCAGGGTTCTGCAAAACGGCGTCAGGCATCACCGCCGAGTACTCTGCCCTCCCCCGCGCGCTTGGTCCACTGCCAAAGCCCCGCGGAAATGTCGTCCGGCAGCCGATGACCGAGTTGTCGTGCCAGCATCACGATTTGGCCTCGGTGGTGGCCCTCATGCGCGACGAAGTATGTCAGCACATGGGGGACGTCCAGAGGCAGGTTGCGCCAGACGTAGGCCTTCGTCGGGGGCACGTGGCCTCCCGCCGCCATGCCGAGTGCGAGGAGCGCTTCGATCCCCTTGCTGCTCCGCTTAAGGGCGGACAGCAATTCGTGTCGCGCGACGTTGCGGCGATCGACAGAGGCGGGGATGGCGATCCCGTGTTCCTGGCCGAGCGTCTTGATCCACATGCACCGGGCGTTGTGCAGATGCCCCGCGATCATGCGGACCGTACGCCGCGGTGCCCCTGGAACGGAGGCATCCAAGAGTGCGGCGGGCAGATGCTCTACAAGGTACGCGGTGATCCGACTGTTGGTCCGCCAGGAGGCCAGCAGGGTCGCGCCTAGATCAGCTTGTGGGATCATCGCTGTGCTTGCGGCGGATTCTATAAGAAGTGAAACCTTGGAACTTTGGAACCTTGGAACCTTGGAACCTTGGAACCTTGGAACCCTAAGGTGAGGATTCGGAAAGCAGAACTCGCGGATGCCGCGGCGGTCGCGGCGTTGGCCGAGCGAACGTTCCGCAACACCTTCGAGGCGGATAACACGCCCGAGGACATGGCCGAGCACTGCCGGAAGTCATACTCCGCCGAGATTCAGGCCGCGGAGTTGTCGAACCCCGACATCGAGACACTCGTTTACGAAGCGCACGACGGCTCGTTCATCGCCTACGCACAGTTGCGAGCGGGGGCGCCTCCAGAGGTCACCGGGCCATCTCCCATTGAGCTCTGGCGCTTTTATGTCGACCGTGCACATCATGGCCGTGGCGTGGCACAAGCCTTGATGGCTTCAGTGATCGACATTGCCGAAAACAAGGGCGCCCAAACACTGTGGCTTGGCGTTTGGGAACGCAATCCCAAAGCACGGGCGTTCTATCGCAAGGCTGGCTTCGTCGACGTTGGCGCTCACGAGTTCGTTGTCGGGCAGGACCTACAGACCGATCGTTTGATGGCGCGCCCGGTGCGACGTGAGGTCTGGTAGGGCTGGTCCCACCGACTTCACCAAAGGAACCGTCTCCCCGCGGCCTCGTGCGCAAGCTGAAGGTGCAGCCCGAGACCCACGTCCTTTGGCAGGTATGGAATGTCGATGCGCGTGGCGTCAGATGCGCCTGCCGTATCCACACGAACACGAGCCATCGCGGCTCGTCGATCGAATGGGCTGGCAGCAAGCGTGACGGTTTGAATCTTCGCAAGCCGCACGATACTGACACGCCGCCATAACCAGCCCGCACGAAAGAACACCGCATCCTCCGTCACAGCCCATCCGAGATGGGCGATCGTTCTGCGCGCACCGATGATGGCCCACGCCAGGAGCGCTGGCGCAAGCACCAGAGACCACATACCCATCAACGCGAAGAGACCGCTCTGCGCCAAGAGTGCGAGCACGATCCACCCTTTGACCTCTCGGCGGAAGGCACGGGGCGACACCGGCTGCCAAGCGACGGTGTCGAAGCCAGAGACGTCTGGGAGAGCCTGATGAATGAAGGCGGGAAGCGCCTCGCGACGAAGAATCGGGGCCAACGATTCGCGCTCCCTTCCCCCACTACCCTCTTTGGGTTGGCCGCCTGCGGTGTCGGCCCTCACAGCCACGCGGCTGAACCATCGGTGCAGCGGACCTTCTCGGATGGTGAGCGTTTGAATACGACGCAACGGGATCGTCGCGGCCACGCGCGTCGTAAGACCGTACTCGCTGCGGAGGTCTCCCGCCGACAGCGAAAGGCGAAACCCATAGAGCCGCACGAGCGCCCAGATCATCGATAGGAACCGGACAAACAGCAGCAGACCAATGAACGCGAGCACCGAGATCGCGATGCGCTCGAACGCAATCTCGACATTGCTGAAAATGCCCCGGGCAAGATCGCGCACTATTCGACGACCCGACAATTCGCTCCCGAATCTCGACATGAGGCGATCGAACAGACCAAGCTCCCACACCAGACCAAATCCCGCGGCGATCAACACGCCGCCGCGGTTCTCGAGGAAGCCGCACAGTAGCAGCTCCTTGGGAGAAAGTTCGAGCAGCAACGCAGCGGGTGGCGCATCGACGACGACCGCCGTCGATTCCGCCGACTGCTCAGTCGCGAGTGCCTGGCGTTCGGCAAAGACGCGCGCGCGCATTTCCTGGAACGCACCGACCGGCAGCACGCTCATCGTGGCTTCAGGGGCTTGGCCACTGCCAGTTTCGACTCGCACCTCGACGACCTTGAGCAGACGATGGAGCACGTTCTGAACCGCATCGACATTTTGGATGCGACCGTAGGGGATATGGCGCTCGCGACGGAAGACCAGGCCACTTCGAATCACCATCTCGTTGGCGTCGTAGCGATATCGGTACCAGACGTACCGAATCACCGCAACGGCGGCGTTCGGTATGACCAGCGCCATCATCCAAGGCTGCCACCAGTCGTTGCCGCCTCGCGAGCTGGCGCCAATCATCACCAAGAGGCCGGGCAGGATGAACGTTCGAATCTGGGCCAGGAACGCAAACAGCACGGACACGGGATGGAGGCGATGCTCAGACGGCATCACTGCTCTCCCGCGGCAGGAGCTGATCGCGGATCTCCAAGGCCACCTGGTGCTCGAGGCCGGGCAGCTCGACCCTCGAGTGCTCGGTACCAGCCGTGTGGATCAGCAGCCGACCGAGCCCATGTCTTCGCTCGAGCGGGCCCTGAATGACATCGGTGTGCTGCACCCTCGACCTTGGTACGTTGATCACACTTCGCCAGTACACGCCTCGGCGAATCTGAATGCCTTCCTCGTCGAGGCGGTACGACCAATGGCGGTACTCGATGGCGGGCCAGCGATGAAACAGCCTCGCCAACACCGAGGTCCCGATGACCCAGAGAACCACACACCAGATCCACCGCCGCGGCGTCAGAAGCACGACGAGACCGACAGCCAGGCCCAACGACATTGCCGCCGTCATGATGTACCCCACATCACGCTGCAGCGTGATGTAGCGTGGATCGAGGGACAGCTCGACGTCGGCGCTGGCGGGTGTTGTCACGGTGCTGCGCTCTCTACGCTTCCGCGATTACGTCGGCCATTCAGCGTCGGGTTTGCCGAACCATGCCCAGGCGATGTAGTCCACGAGTGGTGGCTCGGCGCCGAGTTTCCCTCAATCGAGTGTTGACTTGCCCTCGGTGATAGGTGGTGTGGCTCGTGACCTGAAAGCAGGTATCCGCCAGCGTCGTCGCATGTGGAGTCGTCCCCAGACGGTCGGCGATCATCTGCGCCCACGGCAGATTCATCGGCGCCGTAAGGCTCTCGTCAGTAAGACCTTGAACAAAAGTCGCCATCTCTTCGTACAGGGGCTGCGCCCAGGATCGAACGGCGCCCAGCGTCTCGAATTCCTCCGCTCGTTTGAACGCGTCGGTCACGGGACGGCTGGTCCACGCCGAGAAGAAGGCACGCTGAACCACGTGAATGTGGACCAGCAACTCTCGAAGCCGCGTGTCGGGTTGTCCGCTGAGGGGAGTGGCCTTCCAGACCGTGGCATCCGCCCACTCCATGTGACGGTACAACTCCATCAACGCCGGTTGAGACCACATCGCTGAAGCATACCAAGGCAGCTATCATCGGGCAGCATGCTCGATACACTGCGCCAACTCCGGGCGGTGCTCACGGTCGACGAGCGGCGCCAATGGCTAGGCCTGTTGCCCCTTGCCGCGTTGGCCGTCCTACTCGAAGCCGCGGGCGCCGCAGCGCTCGTCACCTCCATCGGCCGAGCGCTCGGGACACCAGGAACCGCAGGTCAGGCGGCCTTTCTGGCCGTCTTGCTGACCGCGGTCTTCGTGTTGCGGGGCGCCGTGATGGCCGCCGTCGTGAAACGACGGGAGCGAGCCGTTGCCGAAACCATCAGCCGCTTGACCGCGCGGATGCTCGACGGCTACCTCCGCGCGCCGTACCAGACCATGATCGACCGCCACTCGTCGCTGACGGCGCAGCGTGTGACCCAGACCGTCGAGCAGGTCGTCACGCTCAGCCTGGTCGGAAGTTTTACCGTTGCGATTGAGCTCTTCGTCGCGGTTGCGGTCGTGATCGTGCTGCTGATTGCGACGCCGCTGGCCGCCCTGTCGGCCGTCGCCGCGACGACGGCTCTCGTGGCGGGGGGACTGATGCTGGTCAGGCCGCGGTTTGCGACCTGGAGCACACAACAGCTCAACCTGCACCAGCAATCGATGAAGGAATTGCAAGAGGGGTTTGGCGCCCTCGCCGAGCTCAAGGTTCTGGGGACCGAGCCGTTCTTTCATCAACGGATTTCCAACGACCGCCGTAGCCTGGCGATGCTCCAGGCCCGTCGTCGAACGCTCGCCGAGCGGCTTCGGATCGCAATCGAAACGACCGTGCTCGCAGCAATGCTGCTGTCGGTGGTCGTCGTCGTGCTCGATGGCATGTCCGCCGCCACTGCGGTTTCGGTCCTCGGGCTGTACACGTACGCCGGACTGCGCCTCGTGCCCTCGGCCAACCGCATCGTCGCCAATATCGGGTTGGTGCGCTCGGGTCGGGCCTACCTGTCGGATCTGCATGATGAATGGCAATGGCTGTCGCTGCTGCCGCCCGCATCCGCTGAGGCGCCATTCCCACTCCGACTCGACTCGACGATTCGTCTCGAGAATGTTGGCTTCGACTATCCAGAAGCAGAGCGGGTGGCAGTCCGCGACCTCGAGATCACGATTCGCCGCGGTGAGGCTATCGGCTTGGTTGGGCCGATCGGTGCGGGCAAGAGCACCGTGATGAAGCTTCTACTCGGATTGCTGCGACCGACCCACGGTCGAATCCTGGTCGATGGGATCGACCTTCAAACGCGTCTGGCCTCCTGGCAGCGTGCGCTAGGTTATGTGGCCCAGAAACCGTATCTCATCGCTGACACCATCCGTCGAAACATTGCTTTTGGTCAGCCAGAAGTCACGATCGACGAAGGCGCCGTCCGCTGGGCAATACACACCGCCGGACTTGATCCCGTGGTGGATCGCCTCCGCGATGGCATCGACACCGTGCTGAGCGAGGGTGGCGGCGGCCTCTCTGGCGGCGAGCAGCAGCTGCTCGCGATCGCCCGCGCGCTCTATCGTCGGCCGGCGATCCTGCTGCTCGACGAACCCGCCGCGTCGCTCGATCCCGTCTCACGATCCACGATCGACAGCGTCCTCGCGGCGTTGAAGGGTAACGTGACCATCGTAGCGGTCAGCCATCGTCCCGATGATCTGCCGTGGTGCGACCGAATCCTCGAGATGCAGAGTGGACAGCTGGTTGGCTCCGATTACCGGCCCTCGCAATTCCAGAGATGATGTCGCGACCAAGGGCGCCGAAACCGAACGCTGCGCTGCAAATTGTTCAGCTCAATCTGGCGTACGACAGTTCGCTGGCCAGTCCGGAAACGCTTCTCGAGACTTACCACACGCTGACCGGATGGAGTCGCGCCGTCGGCCGCGCAGGGGCCACGGTGCACGTCGTTCAACGCTACTCGCGCAACGCTCGACTGGATGAGGGCACGGTCGCGTATGAATTCGTCGGTGAGGGCGCAGATGGCACCCCCGCGCCCTGGACTTGCTTTGATCGTGTGCTGGGGGCTGTCGAAGACGCTCGGCCAGATGTCGTTCACGTCAATGGCTTGATGTTTCCAGGGATGGTAGCCGCGCTTCGAAAGAGGCTCGGGCAAGGTGTCGCGATCGTCCTACAGGACCACTCGGGTCACGTGCCGCGCGTACTGGCGCCCTTACGCGTGTGGACGACCAGCCGATGGGGGCGGGCTTTCGGCGCGGCGGATGCAGTGACGTTCACTGCCCGCGAACTGGCAGACCGGTGGCATCGCGTGGGGCTTCCTCGTGACATCACCGTCCTTGAAATTCCGGAAGCCAGTACGGAACTGGAGCCCGCACCCGGAGCGGCTCGCACCGGCGCCGACCCTTCCCTATCGATCCTGTGGGTCGCCCGCCTCACTGCAGAACAAAGATCCGATGACCGCATTGGCGGCATTGGAGTTGGCGTTGCCCGCCCTCCCACACGCACGCTGCGCGATGGTGTTCCAGGGCGGTGAACTGGAGACCGTTGTCACCGAACGAATTCGGGCGACGCCCATGCTGGCCGGCCGTGTCATCCCCATTGGCAGAGTGCCCCACAACGCGCTACCTTCCTACTACGGCGCGGCGGACGTTTTCCTGAGCGCGAGCCATCACGAGGGAAGCGGATACGCCCTGATCGAATCCATGGCTTGTGGCGTGACCCCCTGCGTCACCGACATCCCGGCCTTTCGAGCGCTGGCCGGAGAGTGCGGACGCCGTTGGCGTGTTGGCGATGCGCATGCCGCGGCGGCGGCACTGATCGATCTTGCCGCTGGCAATCAACAACACGCACGCTTGATGGTTCGCGCACGCTTCGAACGCGCGTTGAGCTGGGACGTCATCGGCAGGCAGACCGTGAGCGCGTATCGAGCTCTGTCAGAACAACGACGGGAGGGGACATCGCGATGAAGATCGCCATAGTCGTTACCGGTGGCCTGCATCCCAGCGGATCGGAACAGGTTGTGCCGGCCTGGCTGTGGCTGATTCAACGATTGTCAGCTGCCAACGAAGTGCACGCGTTTGCGTTGCGCCACCTGCCCGAACCGGCGCAATACCAGCTCGCCGGCGCCACCATTCACGACCTGGGCCGACCCGAGGGGCGATGGGCACAGTGGAAGGCGCTTCATCGCGCGTTGATCACAGCGGGGCCATTCGATGTCATTCACGGGTTCTGGGCCGATCCGGCTGGCACGCTCGCGGCGGTCGCAGGCCGCCGTCTCGGTATCCCGAGCGTCGTGACGTGCGACAGCGGCGAATTCAGCTCGATACCCGCAGTCGGTTACGGCTCCCAGCAGTCGGCGCCCGGCCGCGCAGCCGTGGCGCTAGCTTGTCGTCTTGCAACCCGTGTGCATGTTACGACCCGGTTCATGGAGACGCGGGCAGCTCCGTACGCCGCACACGTCGCGCGGATCCCAATCGGTGTTGACCTCGAGTCCATCTCAGCCCCCGCCAGCCGTTCCGATGGGCCACCCTGGCGTCTCCTCCAAGTGGCGAGCCTCAATCGTGTGAAGGATCAATCGACATTGCTCGAGGCGGTTGCGATTGCTCGGCGCAGTATCAGTATCAAGCTCGACCTGGTCGGCGAAGACACGCTTGGCGGAAAGCTGCAACGCGAGGCAACGTCCAACGGACTCTCTGGAAGCGTCACCTTCCATGGTTTTCAGCCGCATGATGCGGTCATGCGCTTCTACCGATCGGCCCACCTGTATGTCCAGTCGTCACGTCATGAAGGTGGCGGCATCTCGGTACTCGAGGCGGCGGCCGCGCGCCTTCCGATCGTGGGGACACGCGTGGGGCATGTGAGCGATTTCGAGCCGCACGCCGCCGTCGCCGTGCCGCCCGGCGACGCCCACGCGCTTGCTGACGCCATCGTCCGAACACTTCGCGATTCCCTTGGGCGCCGGACGATTTCCGCACGTGCGAGGCAGTTTGCGGAATCCCATGACGCCAACTGGACGGCGCAGCAATTGCTCGCGCTGTACAGAATCGCTCAAACAGCCACAATCGGCTTAACAAACCCTTAACAGGGCCTGTCCCCCGATGACAGGGACTGTCCCCCGGACCTTCACACGCTTGCCCACACCGGCAATGACAGCGAGCAGACGCAGCGCTGGCACGTGGCATTCGTCCGAACGTCCAGCGTCCGGCGAAAGGCGATCGCCTCGGTCGAGTTCAAGACAACGTCGAGGGATGAGTTGGCGCTGGATGGATAGAACGGATGAAAGAAGCAGGGCCTCACGCGATTGTCGGGCTCGAGCACAGCCGACGTCCAGGGGGCATTGCAACGCACGTCCGGAAACGCGCCATGTCCCAACAAGGCGCGAAAGTACTCGAGGATGCGCCAAAGAGAGGGCATCCCACCGGCAATGAAGCCGCTGGCTACCAAATCCCGACAGCTCGCCTCGACCGCGCGAATCGATCGTTCGAGCGCCAGCAGCTCATCGTCGGACAGCGCCACCTCACTCCGCCGTGCAGTGTCCCACGGCTCGGGACGATTGAACGCCATCGAGCTGACGTCGGCCGCAAGAAATGACAGACGATCGACGCCGAGCCCGTGAACGGCTCGCGTGGTTTCGCTAAGACACGCGTGGTTCAATCGCTGAACAACGCTGCGGACGATGATCCTCGGGCGCGCTGGTGCAGCCGCCAATACTTTGCGCAGGCCCTTTTCGATGCGATCGAATGCGTGCGGCACGCGCCGGATCTCGTCGTGCACGTCCGGCGGTCCGTCGATCGACACCACGAGATCATCGATCGCTCGCGCGATGGAGTCGGCATGAGGTTCGACGAGTAGTCCGGTCGTCACCAGCGTGACGCGGATGCCTTCGCGGCGCAGCCGGTCGCACAGGACCCAGAGATTGCGATGGAGGAGCGGCTCGCCGCCGGTCAGCATCACGCGCTGCACGTGCAGCCGACGGATCGCGTCGATATGGCGTTCGAGCTCGTCGAGGCCAATCTCGCGCTTGTCGGCGTTGGCCTTCCAGATGTCGCACATCACGCAGCGGCAGTTGCAGGCGCTGTGGACCGACAGCGCGAGGATCGGCAGCGACCGCAGCTGACCGCTCCATCCTCCGACACTACGTCTGACGATCTCGGTGACTGGAACCATAGCGTCAACTAAAGCCAAGGTGCCGGAGCAAGCGTCTGGAAGCGCCAACCTCGAGGCAACTATCCGAGGCAGCCCACGAGGCACACGCACAGCATCTCGCCAGAGGCCTGGTCGTCCCGCGCGAAGCTGTGACGGGGGCGCTTCGTGGCGGCCGTTGACCTTGTTCCATCCTCAAGGAGCCTGGAGCTTCGCTAGAAGCCACTGGTCTCGGGCCGCTGGTATGGAAGCAGACGCTGCAGAAGCCGCAGCTCGAGCGGGTAGCGATACCATCGCAGGCGGTAGCGCCAGGCGCTGGCGGCGTGCAACACGAGACGGGCCGCGCGAGTGAGCCCACGGTCCGTCACCGTTGGATAGTAGGCATTGAGCACGCGCTCGAAATCGTGAAGTTCGCGCCGCAGCGGCTCCTCAATCCAAGGAAGGGTCCCGCTTCGGCGCTGAGAAAACTCGCGCCATGACGAGCTGGTCCACTCCTCGAGCGTGTTCGGAAAGCGGAACCCGGCTGCGGTGGCCTGCTCGTACAGGTTGCCCTGCAGCGGCACCGGCGTATAGAGGTACATCACGATCTCCGACGCAGGGTTGATGCGTTTCAGTTTCCTGATAAACGCCAGCGTCTGGCGTGCATCATCCTCCGGATCCGGAGGATTGCCGACCACGAACGAGAACTCGGGCACAATCCCGTGTGATTTCATCAGCGCCGCGATCTCGAGCGTCTTGTCCGCTGATGCCGTGCCCCCTTTGCGCATGCGCTGCAGCGTGGCATCAGACCCTGACTCGGCTCCCAGATACACCATCCGCAGCCCGCTGGCAGTCAACAGCCGCCAGGTGCGTTCGGACGACTTGAGGAGGGTGTCCACCCGCGCTTCGCCCCACCACCCGATTCCCAGCGGACGGATTCGTTCGGCAAACTCCACAGTACGATCTTCATGAACAAAGAAGTTGTTGTCGTAGAACTCGACAGCGTTGACACCAAAGCGATCGACCAGCTCACGGACTGTTCCAGCCGTTCGCTCAGCGGACTGAGGGAGCCAGGCGCCGTTCACCATGTTGACCACTGCACAGAAATTGCAGAAGAACGGGCAGCCGTAGCTGGAATGGTGTGGAATCGTCCGATCGCCCATGAAGGTGCGGCGGATGTAACGCGACATGTCCACGCGGTGATAGGGAAAGGAAGGCAGCCGTTCGGGGTGTGGAATGCGGGAAAGACCCGAGTCCACAACGTGGTCCGTCTGCCGGTCGCGATAGGCAACGCCAATCCGATCAGTCGGCTCCGCGCCACGCGTCAGTTCGCCGACAAGATCGCGAAAGACCAACTCCCCGTGGCCGCGCACCACGAAATCGACGAAGGGCGCCTGCAGGCACGTGGCGACGTGTTGCGTCGGGAAATACCCGCCCCAGACGATTTGCAGCGTCGGATGCCGCGTCTTGAGTTCCCGACAGAGCGGAACGGCGTCATCGAGCTGCGGGCCGGGCATCACCGTGACACCGAGGACTGCTGCGCCGGTTTCGCGAATCTGGCGGTCCAGTTGCTGGAGCGGACGTGGCTCGATGTTCCCATCGACGATCAGATAGTCCTCGTGCCCCTCAAGGACAGCGCCAAGCGCCAGCAGAGACATCGGCAGGATCGGCTTCCGGGTCGCCGAGCTGCGCGGATTGTAGAGGATGATCATCCGCGCACTTTCGCGAAGCTCCGCCTCAAGCCGTCGGAACACAGGGCCCTCCGAAGGCTGGCTTCATGTGTCATCGCTCGGGCCTTTGAAGATGTCCGCGTGCAGCCGGCGCGTCTGGGCCGATCTGATACACGGTCAGCACTTCGCTCTTCAAGTCACGTGTGCACACAGCCGCGACGCTCAACCCGCTGGAGCGAAACGCGTCGAGGGCACTACTTGTATTGGCCTCCGTTGACAACACGACGAGCGCTGCGCCCTCGGGAGTGAGGTGGTCAGCGAGACCGCGGGCGAACCGCTCGATGACGTCTCCCCCTCGGAACGCCCGATCGAGCAGGCCGCGCGGCGTACCTGCGAGGTACGGCGGATTGAACAGGACGAGGTCGAACCGCTCGCCGCGAACCGGCTCGAAGAGATCGCCTTCGCGGATGTCCACCCGCGCCTCGACGCCGTTGAGCAGGACATTGATGCGAGCGCAGCGGACAGCCACGGGGTTGATATCGACCGCCACGACCCGCGCGGCCTCACGGGCGGCGACCACCGCACTGAGTCCGGCCCCCGTTCCCATGTCGAGCACCGCCGATCCGTTCGCCAGTCGCCCCTCCAGCGACTCGGCGAGGAACTCTCCGGCTCCGAACAGCTTGGGATTGATGACTTGAGGCAGGACGACAATCGGACGTCCAGCCACCTCCTCCAGCACGAGGCGATCGTGGCGGTGACGGTGGAACAACTGAAAGCGCCACCACAGCATGCGGCTCCAGGCGGCGCGCGACAACCGCTCGGCCATCGGCGCGTAATTGACCGTCATCATGGGTAACCCGCTCCGCGACCCTCGGAAAGCGTCATCCCGATCCGACCCACGACCGCCGAGGTCGCCGCGCGTGCCGCGCGTGCGTAAGCTCCCCGTTGCCAATACTGATGCCGCGCCACCTCACCACTGATCCACCGACGGGCGAAGTCGTAGTACCGCCGCGACGGACGATTGGCGATGTTCAGATCTCGGTCGGTGGTCTCCGCCCAGGATCGGGGCGCCGCCAGGTGGGACGACACCTGGTCGTAGTACGGCGTCCCCTTGATGGGATACGACACGGTCGTCAGAAAGATGTCAGGGGCCGTACGCTTCAGGTGCTCGACCGTCGCGCGCAGGTCGTCCGTGCGCTCGCCGTCGTAGCCCAGCATGATGAACATGCCAACCTCAATGCCACGCCGTCGCAGGCGCGCGGTCGTGTCGACGACTCGCTCGATGTCCACCCGACGCTGCATCGCGTCAAGGATTCGCTGCGATCCGCTTTCCGCGCCGATCCACACTCGCCAGCAGCCGAGATCGCGAAAGGCGTCGGCCACTTCGTCGTCGATGCGCTCGGCGCGTGAAATGCACTCGAATGGCAGGTGCAGCCCGCGCCGCTGCAGCTCCGCAGCGTAGGCGAGCGTCCATCCGCGATGAATGCCGAACACGTCGTCCGCATACCAAAGCCGATCGGGCCGGTACCGTGTCCAGATCTCTTCAACTTCGTCCGCCACGTTGGCGGGCGACCGTCGCCGATGGGTCGTGCCGAAGACCGATCGACTGCACCACGTGCAGGTATAGGGGCAACCGCGCGCCGTGATCAACGACACCGGCCCGAAGCCGTGATGCTCCCGCCATACGGCCAGGTAGCGCGTGAGATCGACGGCGGCACGATCGGGAAAGGGTTGGCGGTCGAGATCAGGAATGAGTACACGGGGAGGGGTCCGGATCACTGCAGACCCGCTGGCCAGCCCCAGATCTCTCGAAACAATGCCGGGAACAGTCGCCAGCGCCGCGGTGTCGCCGGAGAGAAGATGCGGCAATAGCTCTTCGAGCGTTTGCTCCCCTTCACCGATGACCACGACGTCGGCGCCGGCATCGAGATACTCGGCCGCGTAGTGCGGCGGATCCGGGCCGCCAACGACGACACGTGCGCCCGCGGCCCGTGCGATCGCGATCATCCGCAGGGCGTGACGCTTGGTCATCAAGTTGACGGCGATCCCCACAACCGGTGGACGCTCCCGGTCGAGAGTGCGCCGAAAGTCGTCGACCGTCTGGAAGGTGCTATCGAAGACGCCAACGTTCACGCCGCGCGCCTTGAGATATGACGACAGGTACAGGAGCCCAAGCGGCGGATGCGGCCGCATGATGCTTTGCTCGTCGGCGTCTTCCGACAGAAAAAACCCGTGTGCCAGCAACAAGTCCATCACGACACCTGCTGCGGCGGGCGCATCAGCTCCACCAGGGCCTTCTCGATCGGGAAGGCGTACCAATCGCGATCGCACCGCCAGCGCGATGCCGCCCGCAGCGGCCAGCGCCACACACCCGGCTGCCAGACATGTCGCGCGTAGAACTTGAACCGCTCGACGTTGCGCCATCGCTCAGCGGAGATCCACGGACCACGGCCCGCGACATAGTCGAAGTTCGCCCACGCTTCCAAACCACGCGGGAACTCGTAACCAGATGCACGCGCTGCGTCGGCAATCGGGTTGCCGGGATAGGGACGGTAGTAGAAGATGGGGGTTTCGAAGCGCGGGTGCATCCGCCGCAGTCGTTTCGCGAGCGCCAGGGTCTGATCCACGCTCTCTTCCGGCTCCCCGGGGAATCCAACGATGAAGTTGAAGATGGCGCTGACGTCGTGATCCGCACACATCTGAGCGGCGATCATGACCTGATCGAGCTGCAGGTCCTTCTTCAGTCGATCGAGCGTCGCCTGCGAGCCGGACTCGACGCCGACCATCACCCGTGTCAACCCCGCTCTCACACACTTCTGGAACAGCGGCGCTCCCATCCGACAGGCCTGGTCGGCCCTGAGCGTGGCTGTCCACGCAATCCCCAGGCTTCGACGTAAGAACTCGTCGGCCAGACGGTCGATTCGGGCCGCGTGCGTAAAGAAGGTCTCGTCCTGAAACGCGATCTCCTGAACGTTGTACTGACGATCGAGCGAAGCCACTTCGTCGGCGATGCGTTCGGGAAAGAGTCCCGTCCACCCGCGCGCGTACACCGCAGGGTCGGCGCAGAACGCACAACGAAAACGGCACCCTTGGGACGAAATGTAATCGACCTGGCGCTTGCCCTTGAGCGCGAAATACCGTTCGACCTCGATGAGTGAGTAATCGTGGGAGGGGAGGTCGTTGAGGTCACGCAGTGTGCGGGGTGGACCGCTGATGATCTCGCGACCAGCGCGCACGAGGGTACCCGGGCACCCCGCGACCGACTCGTTTCTCAACCGCCGCTCGACGAGCTCGCGCAGTGTTTCCTCGCCCTGGCCCAGCACCGCCACGTCAATCGCTTCGTCCTCCAGGCATTCGCCGGCAAACAGCGACGGATGCCAACCGCCCCACACCACCGGACAGTCCGGGTGGGTCGCTTTGACCGCGCGAGAGACGGCCAGGGCATCTCGAATCGGTGCGCCGGTCAGAACACTGACGCCGACCAGCAACGCGCCCTCGCTCGCCTCGACCACTCTCTTGATGGGATCGGATTCGAGCCGACCATCGATGATCACCACGTCGACATCCGTCCGACGCAGCGCCGACGCGAGCGCAACGAGCGCGAGCGGCATCGTGTAGAACACCGCTCGTGGGTTGTACAGCACGACTCGCCGGCGACCGTCGGCTCTCATGAGACGCTGCGTCCGTTGGACATCGGGGTCAGTTGCGGCGTGCTGACGCGCGCCAGTCGCTGCAGCCGTCGGCGAGCGAACGGCAACGCCGCGCGGTTGTAGGCCCAGGAGGCGACCTGACGCAGGTCGGACGCGCGGGCGATCGACGGCCGGGCGGCGAGCGACCGCAGGCGGCGTGCAACGTGTCTCGCGCGAAACTCGTAGTGCACCACGTGGTGCAGCGCGCGATAGAACGGTGGTGCGTAGGTCGCCCGATACATCATGGCGAGATCGTCGGAGTCGAACCAGTTCTGTTTCTCGCCGAGATCGGCCCGGACTCGCTCGTAGAACTTGGTGCCGGGCAGCGGATAGGACACCGAAACACCGATGTCTTGTGGCCCGATCTCTCGCACGAGACGAAGCGTGGCCTCGACGTCCTCCCACTGCTCGCCGGGGTAACCAAACTGCAAAAAGAGTCCGACGTCGATGCCACGCTGCTGGAGCGCGGTGGCCGCTTCGCGAATCTGCTCGACCCGGACACCTTTCTCCATCGCATCGAGCACACGCTGCGAGCCCGACTCGGCGCCCATCCACACCATGCGGCACCCCCCGGCGACGAGTGCGCGCGCGACATCATGGGTGACCTGGTCCGCTCGCATCAAGCATCGAAACGGCACCTTGAGGCCGCGTTGCTGCATCAGGTCGGCGAAGCGCTCGACCCAACCGGGCTGCAGCCCGAACACGTCGTCGACCACCGTCAGTTGGTCGGGCGCATAGCGCTGTTTGAGCCACGCGATCTCGTCCACGACATTGGCGGGGCTGCGCACCGCATAGCGCTGCCCGTAGATCGGCTTTGCGCACCAGTTGCAATGAAACGGGCAACCACGCGTCGTGGCGAGATTCATGGCGTGATACCCGTGCCGTCGCCGCCACAGCGAGCGGTAGCGCTCGACGTCTATCAGATCCCACGCCGGGATCGGGAGCTCATCGAGCGCGCGGACGAACGGGCGCGTCGGCGACCGCCGAACCGATGCGTCCTCGTCAAGGAACGCCACACCCGCGACGTCCCCTGGCAATCCGCCCCGCAAGAGCGTGGCGATCAGCTCAGAGAGCGTGATCTCGCCTTCTCCCAGGACGACCGCAGACGCGCCAGCGCGCAGGTACAACTCGGGTCGATCGGTCGCATCGGACCCTGACACGATGACCCGGCAGCCTCTCGACAACGCCAGCTCGATCATGCGGAGGGCCGCCTGCCGCATCCGCAGGAGGCACATTTTCGTCAGGTAGTTGAAGCTGTCCTCGTAGATGACGGCAAATCGCGGGTTGAGCGCGGTCGAGTGCCGCGGCCCACTCCGATTCGTCAGTGGCCAACATCGCATCGAAGAAGGCGACCGAGTGTCCGGTCGAGCGAAGACACGATGCGGCGTAGAGCGTGCCAAGCGGCGCGTACGGCTGTTGCGCTTGCCACAGCTTGGCGTCGAACCGCAGGTAGTACGCTTGCCCGAGAAGAACGTCATGCATGAGCCGCGCTCTGTTTCTCGAAATGGAGCAGGACGTGGTCGCCAACGCGATTGAACGGCGGCCACGGAGCAATCCAGGTATCGAGGCGCGTCACCACACCTCGGACAGACTTGGGCAGCGAGCGCCAGCGCGGCTCCAGGTACGGTGGCGGAACCGCGACGCCGATGCCTTCGACGGCGGCGAGCGACAAATCAGGGCCCAAGGCGGAGCGCACGTCCGCAATCCGGTGATAGAACGTCGGAACCTCGACACCGGCCACCGAAACCGACACGGGACCCTCCACGCGTCGCCGACTGGCCATGTCGGGTCGACGAGTCGCCAGGAAGTAGAGCACTTCGAGCGCGCACGTGCGGGCCATGAGTCCAAGCATGACGATCCCGCCAGGTCGGACGTACTGTTTGGCCAGCGCGCCCAGCGGGGCCAGGTCCTTGACACAGTTCAGCGCGCCGAAGTTGGAGACGATCCCGTCGAATCCGTGAGGCTCGGCCAGGGCATCGAGAAACGGCGCCAGGCCCTGCAGGCCGCACGGCAGAACGGTCGCCTGATCCTCACGATGCGCGTAGGCCAGGCGCCGCAAGGTTCGGCTGACCATTTCTTCGGAGGGGTCGCAGGCCAGCACGTGTACGCCGTTCGATACCAGGAAGCAGGTATCGAGACCCGTGCCGCAACCGATCTCGATCACTCGCGCTCCGGGCCGAAATCGGCGCGCGAAGGCCTGGTGCGTCCGAGCCCTGAGATGGCGGAAGATCTCGCCGTCCACCAAGACGTCGTAGTCAGGCGCCAGGCGATCGAATGCCAGCGTCGCCGCTGTGCGGCCCGAAGGCGGAGGCGGCGTCACAATACCGCCTCGCGCGAGATGGGTTCGACCGCCACCGTCCCATCAGGCTCCAGTCGCGGGGTGGTGGACACTTCTCGCGGGGCAGCGACCCCCGCGGCCCGCGCGTAGATCGCAAGCATCTGCTGTGCTGTACGCGCCCACGAAAACTCTCGGGCGCGCAACAGGCCGCGCTGCCGCAGATGTTCCTGTCGCCCGCGATCCGATGCGACAGCGACGATTGCCGCCGCGAGAGCCTCGGTGTCGTGCGGGTCGACCGTCTCCGCGGCGCCGGCGGCAATCTCCGCGAGCGACGAAGAACTGGCCGTGATCACCGGCGTGCCACAGGCCATGGCTTCGATCACCGGCAACCCAAAGCCTTCGTACAGCGACGGGAAGACGAAGAACTCGCCCAGGTTGTAAATGGCGGGAAGGTCCTCAACCGGCAAATACCCTGTGAAGTGCACGATCCGGCCGAGTCCCAACCGATCGACATGCTGATAGAGGTCGCGCGACGACCAGCCATACGGACCGACGCACACGAGCTCATGTGGGATCCCTCGGGATCGAGCAAGAGCGAACGCGTCCATGAGCCGTGGCAGGTTCTTTCGCGGCTCGATGGCGCCAACGTAAAGGGCGAACCGATCGGGCAGTCCGTACCGCCGGCGAATGCGGGCGCGCTGCGCTGGATCCGCGATCGGCGCAAAGCCTGGCCCGGCCGCCTCGTGCACGACCGACACGCGTTGCGCGGGCAATCGATGGAACCGCAGCAGGTCGCGTCGGGCGCTATGCGAAACGGTGACGACGGCATCGGCGACCCGGGCGGCAACAGCGAGGAGCGGCCGATTGATGATGAGGCGTCGTGTCGGGTGACACCAGGGAAACAGCTTGAGGCTCATGTCGTGAATCGTCACGACACGTGCGGCCCCGGCGCCAATTGGCAGCATTCCGTTGGTAAAGTGCGCGACGTCGGCGCGCAACTCCTCGAGGACGTGTGCCGCCAGCAACTGCATCCACGCAATGCGAACCGGAAAGAACGAACGATCGTGCACGCGCACGTGAGGCGGCAGCGGCTTCGCTGTCTCGATCGGCTGATTCGAAATGACGATCAGCTCATCACCCGTCTTCTCGACTTCGATCGCAAGGTGCTGGAGCAGGTGCTCGGTGTAGTAACCAACCCCCGTTCGCCCTGCAGTCAGCGTCGTTCCATCGAAGGCAATCCGCATCAGATGTCTCCAGGACCGACATGACCAGACGGCGAAGCGTCGCTGCTAAACGCGCGCGAAAATGCGAGACCGGCAACCATCGCAAACGTCAGATACGTGGTGGTGAAGCTGAGAAATGAATCCACGAGGCCATGCCCGACGACCATGACCCAAGCCGCCAAGGTCGCCAGGGCCGGCATGAGTCGATCTGGAGGGACGGCTCGGCAGCGACGCAGCAGAGCGAGCCCGGCGGCGCACACCAGCCACAGCAGTGCAGCCAGGCCCGGCAGCCCCGCGCCCGTCATCGCTTCGAGATACATGTTGTTGGCGTGCACGCGCGTGTCCCACCGCGCGAACCCGGCATAGTGTCCATAAACGTGCCGAAAGCCATCGGGGCCAAAACCCAACCACGGACGTTCGGACGCCATTTTCAGCGCGGCGTTCCAGAGAACCGGACGCGACGGTCGGATCGTCGCGACCGGCAGTCGGTCCATGCGCGTGACGACCGCGGCGGATCGGGCGCCGACCACTTGAACCGCGGTCGTGGCTGATGCCACGCCCTCGGTACTGAGCCAGGCACGGGTTTCGTGAGCGATGTCCCACGCCAGCGTGTAGTTTCCAGGTTCGCCCGGCGCAGTCACCTGTACCGGCAGCGTGATGGATTCCCCAGGGCTCACGGGTCTCGGGAACGGTGTGCGATCCCCCTCGAACTGCACCACCGCATCACTGGACGAACGCAGCCAGTGGTACGACATGCTGAACACTGGCTCGCGCTGCGAATCCCAAGTCAACCGACCGGTGTTCGCCAGGCCAACGGGCACCGTGTGAGTGCGGCCGGTCTCGAGCCGGAGCGTTGACGGCACCTGATAGCGAGCCCCATACCAGGCATCAGAGCCTTCGGTCCTGAGACGTGTGGCGAGGAGCTCGGGAGAGTGGCTGAGACCGACGATGCCCACGAGCGCAACCGCCAGGGCCATGAGCGTGCCGAGTTGCGCCTTGGCGTACGAGAGCCGGCTCACGCGGAAGACGCCAACGAGCAACAGACACGCAAACATGCCGACCAATCCCGCTCTCGTGAAGGTTGCCGAAATGCCTGCGCCAATCACGAGGAGGGCTACGAACGATGCGGCGCGTGCCAGGCGGGGGCGGCGCTCGAACGGCTCGAACAACAGCCACAGCCCCAAGGCAAATGCCACCTCGAGGTACATCGACGCAATCGTCGGGTAGATGAGCGTGCTCGTGGCGCGGAGTTGCCCGGCCACCACGTGAAAGCCTGGCCGGAACAACGTGAGCCCACTCATCACGGCCGGAACCTGAGCGACTTCGAGGTACTGCGATCACAGCCACGATGGTCGCAACCATCACGAACAGGCTGACCATCGCGCGCGCCCGTCGCACGGAGTCGATTTGCGTGGCGAACAGCACGCAGACCACGGACGCGACCGCCATGCGTGCGACGAATCGCAAGGCGTTACCGGACTCGAGCGGTGAGACCATCGCCGTCACTAGCCACCATGACAGGAGAAGCGCACCGGGAACTACGAGCGGCCTCGGCCACTGGATTCGATCGACCGGCGTCATCGACAAGCCAACCGCGATGCGCAACGAGTACGACCGCCTCGACCGTGGTCAGAGTGAATCCGCCCGGAATGGTGAACAATGCACGTTCGAAGGGTGCGATCAGCGCGAGGCTCGAGACAGCCAGCCAGACCACTCGAGCACGCGTGGCGGCGCGCGTGTCCGAGGGCGTCATTGGTCGAGGACGATCAACTGCGAATGTGTGCGCGAGGCCGGACACGGATCAGTTGCGGGTTAGCGCACCGGCAATGGTGCAATAGGTATTCCACTGTGGCAAGCGATCGCCGGGCACGAGAGGTGCATCGGTCGCGGATAACTCCGGCAACCGATCGCCGTTCGCTCGATTGAGCGTCGCTGGAAGTTACCAATCGTGAAAGCGTTTTCGCGTTACGTAAGCGACGTGCGCTCGGCCGTAGTGTCTCTGGCGACCCATCACGGCTCGCCGCGTCGGATCGTGTCCAATGTCGCGTTCAAGACGACCGCCGATGTGATCAGCAAGTCGGTCACGTTGGTCATCACGGTCGTGGCCGCGCGCGTTTTGTCGACGTCCGATTTCGGTGTGCTGGCGTTGGCGATGACCACCGGATGGTTGATCAGCGTCGCCAGCGATGCTGGACTGCCCCTGTTTCTGGCGAAAGAAGCCGCGCAATCGACGACGGAGCGGCCGCTGGCGTACGCCTCGGTCCTGCGAGTGATCCGCGTGCGAGCGGTGCTCGGCGCTCTCACGATGATCGCCGGCCTGGGGGTCGGATTCCTGGTCGCCCCTCGAAGCTCTCTGGCTGCTTTCGTCTTGATCCTGCTCGCGCAACTCGCGACGGCAGTGATGGACACGCTCTCGCACGCCTACCGGGGAATCGAACGCAGTGACATCGAAGCGCGGCTGACACTCGCGATCCGTTCGACGACCGGCGCTCTCGCAGTGTGGCTCTTGCTGGTCCGACCATCACTGCTGGGATTGGCGATTGCGCTCGCGCTGATGCCATCGGCGGGTCTCTTGATCTCGATCGGCATCGCGTCCACCCTCTTCGCCAAAGGACCCGGTATGCGTCTCTCGATCTATCCGGTCGTCGGTTCGCTGACGAGATCGGGCCCATCGGTGCAGGGATTCTCGTGTCGGCCCTCTACTTCCGCTGCGATGTCTATTTCGTGGAGTGGTCGCATGGGCTCGACACCGTTGGCGTCTATAACGCCGCCTTTCGCATCGTCGAGGCTCTCCGGCTCTTTCCCGCCGCAGTCCTGGCGGTGGCATTCCCCGATACTGTGTCGAGCGCGGGATGCGGGGCCAGTCCGTCAACTGGGCACTTGGCTCCTCGTTGGCGGTGGCGTGCTGATGGCGGCGCTCCTGGCCGGCGCGCCGGCGATTCTGGACCTTCTGTATGGTCAACGGTTCGTCGAGGGCGGAGCCGCGCTTCGAGTGCTCGCGCTCGCACTTCCCCTCTTTTTTGTCAATTACGCGCTCACCCACCAAGTCATCGCGTGGCAGGGCCAACATGCCTATCTCGCCATCACATTGGTAGCACTCATCGCCAATCTCGTCGGGAACCTCACATTGATTCCAATTCACGGTATGGTTGGCGCAGCGGCCTCCACGCTTGTGACCGAGATGGTGGTGTCGGCCGGGTGTCTTGTCGCGCTTGCGCGGATCGGTCGACGGATCACGGAGCCGTCGCCCAACTCCGTGGTGCGTGACTCAGACTCGACATGCTCCTCACGGCTGAGGGCGTGACCCTAGATGGGTGCGCGATGATACCGGCTCGCCAGTCGGCACTGGAGCAGGCGTTTCTGCAATCGGTGATCTACGCCTCGCTCTTCGACTACCCGGTGACCCTCGAGCAGCTGCGCGAGGGATTAATCGGCCAGAGCGCGACAGAGCGCGACCTGTCGCGCTGCTACGCGTCGAGCCTCCTGCTGCAGGCGACTGTCGAATGGGTGGAGCCCTACTACTTCCCGCGAGGGCGACGCGACTTGCTCGAGACGCGCCGACGGCGCGAGGCGCGGAGCCGCCAGCTGCTCGCCGATCTCGCCAAACCGATGGCGCTCATGACCGCGATGCCGTTCGTGCGCATGGTCGCGCTCTCAGGAAGCCTGGCGCACCTCAACGCCGAAGGCGAGGCCGACCTCGACCTGTTCGTGATCACCAAACCCGGCCGCGTGTGGAGCGTGACGGTCACCGCACTGGCGATCGCACGTCTGTTCGGGTGGCGAGCGCGACTCTGCCTCAACTATGTCATCTCTGAACGGGCGTTGATGGTCGGGCCTGCCGATCTGTTCTGCGCCAATCAGATCGTGTACCTGCAGCCGGTGAGCGGTCACTCGACCTATCTGTCATTTCTCAAATCGAACCGCTTCGTCGAACGCTTTTATCCCAACTTCCGGCCGCGGTCAGCCGTTGGTTTCACGAGAAGCACCGCTGCAAGGCCTGCGACTTGCCGTCGAATGGTTGACCAACTGGACCATCGCGCCGATCTACGAACAAGTGTGCCGGTTGGCCTATCGTCAGCACCTTCGTCGTCGCGCCCATACCTGGCGCTCACGCGATCAAGTCCGGCTCGAGAACGACTGCCTCAAGCTCCACACGAGCAGCCATCGACGCGAGGTGATGGAGAAGTTCGAATGTGCGTTGGAAAGCGCCGTCGAGCAGGCGCATGCCGAATCGCTCACACTCGAAGAATCGTCGCTGTTGCAGGCCGCCCGGTAATCGCAGTCAGCGCTTCAGCATAGAGCGCAACCTGCCGTCGGTAGTCGGCATCGGCCGCGCCCAGCTCGGCGTCGGTTTTGAAGTCCACGACGGTCCACCCGGCACCGCTATCGAAGGCCAGGTCGATTTGACCGTCGATCAATACGCCATCCCGTACAACTGAAATCGGGGCCTCACGCCGGCACGCGCGACCGGCTGCTTGGGCGGCGCGCGCTTCGGCGAGGATTCGATGCTTGAGCGTCCGCTCGACCGTCGCGCTCGCGGCATCTCGCTCCTCGTCGGACGCACCGAGCACGCGGGCATGCAGCGTGGCCAGGTCGCGCACCTGCGTCGCGGTTGCGTCGACTGGCACCGCAGCGAGTAAGGCGTGAACGAGGACGCCGAAACGTCGGCCGGATGGGCGCGCCCCAACCGTTGAGACGTCCTCGATAGTGACATTGGCTGGACTAAAGCGCGGCCCCACCGGCCCGAACCTGCCCCACCGGACCCACCTGCCCGTCCTTCGCCCACTCCGTCGCTGTCATCACTTCGATGGCAGGCTGCGCTCCGCGCTCGATGGTCTCGGCCCGAGCGCGTTGCCATGCAGCATAGCGATCCCGGTCCGCCGCCACATCTTCTGGTCGCGCGTCCTTCGCGATCAGATCGTCGCGTCGCAAACCGCGCGAATCGTCTCCGGGCCGATCAAGAAGGGTCGGGTCCCACCACACGACGGAATAACGATCGCCCGTCGTTGCGTCACTCAACTCGTATTCGCCCGGTCGAACCGTTGCACTGCTGGGCGCTTCCCCATCCGGCCGCTCCAACACGGTGTCCTTGCTCTTGAACGGCGGCGCGCCTTCAGCGTTTCGTGGGGATTGTCGGCTCGACACCGGTGGATAGAGCGCAACGTTCAGCGGGCTCGCCCAGCCCTCCTCGAACGGCAGGTCACCGACGGCTGGAACGACAAGAAGGTCGCGCGCGCGCGAGGCGGCGACGTATGCGAGTCGGTACACCCTCGGCGCGATCCCGGTTGACCTCGCGTTGGTTGTTTTCGATGAGATCGAGAGGCGCCCAACCCGCCAGCCGTATCGCGCACAACCGGCGGTCCGCGTCCAGGTGTCGCTGCGCGTCGTCGCGACTGAGGCTGCACGTAATGTCCGCCAGGATCACGACTGGAAACTCCAGGCCCTTGGCTTTGTGAACGGTCATGAGGCGGACGCCCTCGCTGCCATCTTCGAGAATCGGCGCCTCTGGCGCCTGCGCCCGATCGGCCGCGGAACGCAGCGTCTCGACGAACCCTCGAAACGACAGCCCACCCTCGCTTTCGTACTGGCGCGCGAGCTCGGCGATGTGCAGCACGTTGGCCAGCACCTGCTCGCCGCCGCGCCACAGCATGAAGCCGGCGTGCGCACGGGTTGCCTGAATCAGTCGTCCAATGGTGTCGGCCACAGGGCGGTAGTTTCGGCCGGCGTGCAGCACGCGTAATGTCTCGAGCGCCTCGGCCACGGGCGCAAGGTGCTGCGGGACATCCTTGGTCACGTGATACGGATGAAACGCGTGTCCTCGAGCCGCGTTTCGAACATGCGCGTGGTACTCGAGCAGATCCTCGTCGCCTAGCGCGAACAGTGGACCTCTCAGAGTGGCGAAGACCGACAGTTCGTCCTCAGGCCACTCGATGGCCGAGAGCGCCGTGCGAAAAGCGTCGACCTCCTCGCGTTCGTGAAACGTCTTGCCTCCGACCAGCAAGTGTGGAACGCCGCGAGACTCGAGGGCGTCGACATACCTCCGAGTCACATCGTCCTGATAGGCGATGAAACGACGGAACAGGAGGCACACATCGCTGGCCCTGACCGTACGCGGTTGTTCGCCCGCCGTCGTCACCTGCCACCCGCTCTCGTTGACCAGCCAGCGAACGAACTCGCCGGTCGCTTCGGGTAATGAGTCCTCGATGCTCTTCTTCGCAATCCGAAAGCGACCATAAGGGCGCGGTATCGGCAAGGCGACAACCGATGGCTGTCCTTCGATTCGATTCCGATATTGGACCAGCTCTACGTATCCTGGTTGGAGGAGCTCGTCGTCTCGGCGCATCGAATCGCGAAACGCAGCATTCACGAAGCGCTGGATGTTCGGGACACTGCGAAACGACTGCCTGAGCATGACCGGGCGCGCGTGCTCTGTTCGAGCCGATCCCGCACGCGCTGATACATGCCGATATCGGCGCGTCTGAATCGATAAATGGACTGCTTCGGATCGCCGACGACGAAGAGCGCGCCGGGACGGATCGCTGGAGTCGCATCATCGCCCGCGAGAAGCAAGAGCAGTTCAGCCTGAACGGGATCCGTGTCTTGGAACTCGTCAACGAGGATGTACCGAAAGCGGCGCTGAAAGGCCGAGCGCACCGGCGGACAATCGCGAACCAGATCGCGGGCGCGGATCAGCAAGTCGAGAAAATCGACAGTGCCGGTGCGCTGTTTGCGATCCTCATACCGACGGACACAATCCTGAAGCTCGGCGTGCAGCGAGCGCTGCGAGATCGGCATCAGCAATATCGCGAAACGTCCGTAGTGCGCTGAGCAGCGACGCGCGCGCATCCACAATCACCTGGCGGGCGATGGTCTTCGAGTACATCGCGCCGCTCCCTTTTCTGGTCTTCGCCAGATCTCGGTCACGCGCGAGTGTCGCCAAGAGCGCCTCGAGGCCGTCGTAGTCTCGTGGTGACTGACGGCCGGCGCGGTCGATCTCTCTCGCCTGGCGGCGCAACGATGCCGTGTCCTGATACAGCGGATCCTGCTCGTAGATGGGCGAGGCCGTCATCCGCGCGACGTCGAGGACCGACTCGAGGACGCGGTCGATCGTGGCTTCCCGGTCCCACTCGGGGCGCTTCCAGGGGAACGGGTGATCACGCCATTGCAGCAGTTCACGCCCTGCGCGACGGAGTCGCTCAATTGGTCCATCCGTGTCGTCAGCGTCCTGCCACCATGACAGGTAGCGGGGGCGGCGGAGCGACCGGCGCACGCCGTCGCCCGGACGACGCAAGGCGTCTTCCATCCAGTTCGAGAACGCCTCGTCGAATAACAGATCGCTGTGCGTTTCGGTCAAGACTTCGAAGGCCGGATCAATCTGCGCCTCGACCGGACGCTCGCGCAGGAGTTCGGCGCAGAACCCGTGAATGGTGCTGATGTGTGCTTCCTCGAACTCGAGGACGGCCGCATCCAGGCGCTGCCGCTCATCGTCGTGCACGGCGACATCGATGCGGGCGCGCTCGAGCTCCTCGCGCAACCGCAGTTTCAGTTCGCCGGCGGCTTTCTCGCTGAAGGTGACTGCGACGATCTCGGTCACACGGGCGCGGCCCGTCTGGATGAGCAAGACGATTCGCGCGACCAACTCGGTCGTCTTGCCAGTGCCAGCCGCCGCCTCGACGATGAGGGTATCGTCGAGCGCGGTGCGGATGAGGTGGCGGTCGTCAGTCATCGCAGTTTTTGCCACAGGGGACACATCTCGTCATCGGGGGACAGGCCCTGTCATCGGGGGAATGGCCCTGTTAAGCGTCATGGGATCCTCCGCAGGGCGTCCAGGTCGGCGAAGAGGCCCGCTGGCTTCCGGCGCGTTCGCCGCTCTTCATCGGCGCCACAGACCGCGACGAAATCGCAGCGGCCGCAGGCCCCCTCGGCGGGGCGAGCGGCCAGCGTGCCCTGCTCGATGGCGCGATCGATGACCTCGAGCACTTCAATCGCACGACGTCGACTGACGTCGTCGAGCGCGATGGTGTGGACGCTGAACCCCCCCACCGCCGTACAGAAAGACAGTCGCCCTTCCTCGACGCGTTGCTGAGTCACGCCCTCGAGCGCCATGCCGTACAGAATCGGTTGAAGCACACGTCCACCATCCACCATCGTGGCCATCGTCGTGCGGTTCTTGCCCGTCTTGTGGTCGGTGATGCGCAGCGTTGTCCCGTCACGGCGGCGCTCGACGAGATCGATCGACCCGCGAATGCTGGAATCGACCATCGACGACGGCCGGTTCGGCGACCGAGCGCGGATCGCGATTGAGATCGCCTGGCAAACCAAACGCAAACTCGAAGCGTTCGGGCGTCCACTGTTCGCCGTCTTTGACGAGCCCCTCGAGCCACGCTCGCAGATCGCGGGCGATCGACGCGAGCTCGTCGTTCCAGACGCGATCGATCGCCGGCGCCAGATCGTCCTTCGCCTGCTTCGACACCGTCGCAATCGCCCAATCGAGCATCTTCCGGGCTGCGTCGACCCGACGCTCGGTAATCGGCAGCAGACCGTTCTTCTCCAGCTCGCGAAAGAACTCCGCCTGGATCTGATGAAAGAGGCTCCCTCGTGTCAGCGGGTCGAGTCGCTGCAACGGCGCCGGCTCTTCGAGCGGCGCCAGGCGGAAGATGGCGGAGAGGTGAAACTGATACGGACAGTCAGCAAACCGTTGGAGCGCGGAGAGCGAAAACGGTCGCACGCCAAGCCGCTGCTGGCCGAGCGCCGGCGCAGTCGCGGGGTCGTTCGGATCAGCCCATCGGCCGGATGCCAGCGTCGCTGCCACCGTGCCCACCGCCCCGTCAGCGACCGCTGCAGATGGGGGCTGAGCTCGTAGAGATAGCGGCCGCGGCCCTTGGCACGTGTGCGATCCTTCCTCGCGCAGGAGCTGGTAGCAGCATGGACAGGTCGTGCTCGAACTCGTCGATGGCGCGCTCGGGATGTTCGGGGGCCGGCCAGGCGAGCGTCGCGCCGCCAGCCGCAAACGCGCGGTCACGCACGGTTGCATACGCTGGAATTCGCCCTCGATTGCTCGCGCCACATCGAGGACGTAGAACGATGGGACGCGTTGACGAGATTCTTGCAACTCGACGCGTGGCCACGACAGATAGGCGCGTGCGCTCGCGGCGCCAATCGCCAGCCGGAGCTGCAGTCGTTCCTCATCAGCCCGCTGCTTTTGCTTCGGCAGCGGCGCGTTCAGCTGGTCGCGCCGTTCGTCGAGCAGCAGGGCGTCCTCGCGCAAGCGCTGTGGAAACACGCGCTCCGCCAGGCCCGGCACGAACACCACCTGGAACGATCCGCCCGCGAACGGCAGCCGGCGTGCCACAAAAACCCGACCCTGACGACGACGGGGCGGGTCGTGCGTGAGGGTAAGCAGTCGCGTCGAGAGCACCTCGCGAACCTCGCGGAGCGACACGGGGCCCACGGTCGCGAGCGGTCCCAGCTCCTGAAGAACGCGCAGAACGCGCATCGGATGTCGGAGGACACGCGGCGCGAGCGCACCGAGCGTTGCCAGCCACTCGTCCCCACTCCCACGCAGGTTCGCGCGGCCACTCCGCCATTTCCTGAATGACGGGCAGCGCGAACTCGCGCGAGATGATCGAGTTGTTCGATATCGCGCTCGATGGCCGGGATCCGAGGCGATTCGGGCTCGTCGGAGGACAGCTCGTCGAGCCGCATCCGATACTCCTCGCGCAAGCCTTTGAGCCGGCGGTCCCAGCAATCGACCCCATGCGATCACCGCGGACTCGACCAGCAGCTCCTCCCATCGCCACGGCGCGCGAAGCGTGCCGCCTACGACACCACGACGCTCGGGTTCCGAGGCCGCTTGACGGGCTTCGTCTTCGGGATCCGGATCCTCGATCGATCGTCGGGAGGCACCACCGACTCGGCGATCTCGTCGGTTGGCGCCGACCACGAATCGGAAACAGGCTCGGCGCCTGGCGGAACCTGCCCGAGCGACAGATACTCGGCGAAGCGACGGGCTGACAGGTTCTCTTCGGCACACGCGAACAGCTGCGAGAAAGGCCCGGCCGGACGGGTCGGGACGCCGTGTGCCGCGCTCGAACCACGAGGGAATGCCGGCGCGCTGGAACGCGTGCTCCAGAAACCCGAGATAGGAATGAGGCGAGCGCAGCACCACGGCAATCTGGTCGAACGGCACGCCACGCCCAGCTTCCTCGCCTACACGTCGCGCAATCTCGACGCACTCGCGCCCTTCTCCGGGCGCCGAGAACATCACGACCGACTCGTCCAGCTCACCCGGAGGGAGCGTCTCGCGCGAAAAAAGGTGGACTTGCAAGCGGCGCAACGCGCCGGTTCGATCACCCCTTTGCGATTGGACGGCTGGCAGCTGCTGAAACCCAACCACTCGAAGCGAGTCGAGAGTCGATTCGTCCCCGACTGGCACCGTGGCAAGCACACTGCGCGCCCTCCGGCTGAGCGCGGCGACAAAACGACGATCGGCGTCCGTCGTCACCGGTACGTCGAGCAGGATGATCTGGGAGTGCTCCAGACCGCTAACCGTTCCTTCAAGAACCTCGGTCGCGGTTGCCAGCACTTGCGCGCGATCGACGGCGCCCGCTTTATTCGATTCCTCGACGACTCGCGTGAGCAACTCACCAAGATCCCGTCCTGCCTCACCCAGAGTGACAAGATCCCTCGGGCTCACACCGCCCAAGCGCAACTCGGCGAGCGTGCGTGCCAGCGCGCGAGGAAAGCCTGGCAGGCTTCCAACCGGCGCAAAGTAAATCAACCGACCCTTGGCCGAGGCCTCGAACGCGGCACGAGCAGCAAACGCCTCGGCTCCAAACCCACCCGTCGGGCTGAGCCCCCTGGCTGCGAGCGCTGGCAGCGCCAACTTCGTCGCAAGCTCGGCGTACCCCATGCGGGTGACACCGAACAGACCGCCGTGCTGACTGGCGACCGCCAGCGCAATTTCGTCGGCTGCGGCGCGTGAGGCGCCGACCACGACCGTCTCGCTGTCAGAGCCGCGTTGTGACAATGCGTCGCGGACAACACTGAGACGCTCCTCGCTCGAGGCTGACGAGAAGAGATGTAGCGCGGGGGTCAAGGCCGTACCGATAGCGAGAATACCTCGCGCTCGGCCGGCTTCGCCGGAGGGCCGGCCTTCGGCCGGATGGCCGCTTCCGCCTTCATCGGCGGAAGATCCCAGCGAATGGCTGACCTTCCGGCTAAAGCCGGAAGCCACCCGAAACTCTTTCACCGGCCTATCCGCGCAAAGGGGTGAAGCAGCCCGCCAGCAGGACCGTTAAAATGGAAGTGAATGGCACTGTCGGTCGAGCGACCAACCCGAGGACCGCTCCATCGTCGGACGATGGCGGCCCTCATCGTCCCGGCGATCCTGGCGATTCCGGTCGCGGTCACTGCCCAACCAGCCAAGGGGCTCCGCCCCTTCATTGTCAGCGCGGAGCCCTTCGGTTGGTTGCCAGTATCTCCTGCCGCGCTCCGCGCGGCTAGGACCGCTATGCGAGTCGCAGCGGGTACAAAATTCAGCCAACCAGTCGCATAGCGGTCCAGCGGACGCTGTCCACGACGCGTACGTCTCGATCTATTCAGGAGACGCGGTCGAGGCTACCAAGCGTTTCGAAACACTTCGATCCCGAGACCCACGGGCGTTACCAGCATGGTTTGGCGTCCTCGCTGCGCAGCTCGTTCAGCTGGATCTCGAAGAATCCTTAGTCCCTTCGTTCGAAAAGGACCTCGACGCTTTTATCGAACATGCGCAGAGCCGCTACGACCGTTCTCGGGACGACGCGGAGGCCCACTTTTACCTTGCCCAGGCGCACATGATGCGCGCCACCTATCGATTCACCTGGGAGCGCGGGATGTGGGGCGCTGCCCGCGATGCCGCGCGAGCGAAGAGCCTGACCGACCAGTACGTGAAGCAATATCCAGAGCACGGCGACGCGTATTTGGCGCTCGGCCTCTACAACTACTACGCCGACGTGGCGCCGACGCTCGTCAAGGTCATGCGCGTGCTTTTGCTCCTGCCATCGGGCAGCCGCTCCGAGGGACTCAAGCAGCTCGAACGCGCGTCGCGTGACGGTCGCCTGTTTGCCCCGGTGGCCGACGGTGCGCTCGCCACGATCTATGGCTCGCTCGAGAACAGGTTCGAGCAAGCGATCCCGATTGCCGAGCGTTACGAGAAGCAGTATCCCGGCAACCCGGACATTCGTCTTGGGTTGGCGCAACTCTACGCGCACCCGACGGTCGAGGCCTACGGACAGGCGGCGGCGCAGTATCACGCCATTCTCAACAGAGCCACGTCCTCCTCCCATCGACACGTGTACGACCGCCATCGCGCGACGCTTGGCCTTGCGAATCTCCGGCGCACGCAGTGGCGCCTGGACGAAGCGATTGAATTGCTCGGGCCGATCATTGACCAGCCGCTCGACAAGCCAAGCTGGGTGGCGCCGACAGCGCGGCTCCGTCGCGCGAACTACCGGATGCTGCTCAACGAGCCGTCTGCTCTCGACGATGCGCGATATGTGCTGAAGCAGCCGTCGATGGCCGAATATCATCGCGCGGCGCGTGACCGATCGCGGCCGTCAATTCGCGACGACAGAGCGACGAAGGCGTCGTCTACGCTGCGTTGATTCCTGGCAACCGGCTGGTCGCTGAGGATCGTTGGCAGGAAGCGCGTGCCGCCTACGAGCGCGTTGCCGCGACCAAGCCGAACGACTGGCAGGTGCGGTACCGTTTCGCCTTCCTCGACTTCGCACGTGGAGACTACTCCGCCGCCACGCCCGCCTTTCAGGCCATCGTCGACACCCCAACCCGCATTCCGGACTGGCTGCGCGCCGCCGCGCTGCTCAATCTCGCGTGGTGCCACGACATCGGCGGACGCCGCGCCACCGCACTCGCGCTCTATAAGCGCATCGTCGACGACTATGAGAACGAGAGCGCCGCGCCAACCGCGCGTCTCGGGTTGATTGCGCCTTACCGAGGGCCGGTGTCGATTAAGAGATAGGCCGCGGCTGCGCCGCGGATGGCCGCTTCCCTCGCGTGGCTTCCGCCTTCCGCCTTCGCGCGCAGCGCTTCGGCGGACCGCCGTAGCCTTGGCGGAGGCTGGTCAGGCGGAAGATCCGATCACGTAAATGAAAAAACGTCACCCGCACTGACAATCCTGAAATCGACCTCGGCCCGCGCCCGCAAGAAAGCGTGCGATTCGATGAAAGGCGCCCGTCTCGCCCCTTCTAGACTGGCTCCATGTGGCAACGCGTCGCCGTGCTGTGCTGCGTGCTGTGCTGCACGGCATCGCCGTCGATCGGCCAGATGTGGACCGAAGTCGATGGCGAGGAGGTCGACCGCTTCGTCCGCGAGTACCTGAATCGCCCGATCGGCGACCTGATGCCGGCGCTTTCGACGGCCCTCACCAGCGCGTCGCCAGGAACACGGGGCGGAGCGCTGTCAGTGATCACGGCGCGATGTGGCTTCCCAACCATGCTGTCGTCCCCACTCAAGGAAACCTATCCGGCCGACGTCGCACGCTTGCGAGAACTCGCGTCGCCAGTCGAGCAACTCCTCACCGCGTCGCACGAACAGGTGCGACACGAAGCCTTCAAGGCCTACGCCTGCCTGACGAGCACGCCGGAAGAAACCGGTTGGCGCATGGCCAACGGCACCATCGCCAGATTTCTTCAAAGCTACCTCAGTGAGTCTTCGCCGGCGATTCGTTCCGAGATCACGAAGACCTTTGCGCTCTCGACCAACGACACCCCCGAGATCCGCGCGCACCTGCTGACACTATTGAAGAGCACCAACGCCGCCGAGCGTGCTCAGGCCGAGATTGCCCTCCGCCGCTTCTTCCCGCGTGACCGCATCGGCGAGCTGGTCACGTGCGTGTCCGACACCAACGTGTGGATGCGCTACGCCTGCGCAATGGCCATGAGCTTCTACCCGGACGAAGCAGTGCCGCACCTGGCGAAGATCGAAGCCGCGCTCAAGGCTGAACAGGATCCGGAGACCCGACGCCAGCTCCAACGGACGGTGGACCTGCTGCAGCGATGGCGGAAACGATAAGAGATAAACAGGTGTGAAAAAACGCGGACAGCGTACCCGCCACAGAGACTCAGAGACACAAGAGCGGCTTCGGCTGGTGCCGGGGTGCTCGGGGACCCACGGTCCAGGGGCGCCCTATGAACAGGACAGGGGCGAGTCAGGAAGCGCCAAAGGTTATAGACTGTCAAGCATTTAGCGCCATAACTGCCTCGGTACGGGGCTTGCTATCATCCGCGGTCGGAGAGCGAGGTGTCCTCGGATTGGGCCTGGCCCTTGAGGAGCCCCGCCACACATCATGGAACTGAACAAACTGGTTTTCGGGGCCCTCTCGTTGGGTTGTCTCGCAGCCGCCGCGGCTGGGGGGTATCTTGCCAACTCGCAGCGCGGTGGTTCCGAGGCGGTTGCGGTCGAGTCGGCCGTGCCGACGGCCACCTCCGCCGACGCCGCGGCCGGTAAACCTGTGGCGGAATCGGAGGGCGTGATCGCGCCGGAGCCTTCGACAGCAAAGGCCGAATCACCTGCAGAAGCGACGCCGGCAACCCCCCGGCGCGAAGCAGCAGCGCGCCCCGCCAGCAGACGACTCGTCGTCCTGAGCGACGTGCCGAAGCAGCACGCACCCCGACCCGTCCGGCGCGGACTGAATCCGCTTCGCGCGAGTCGGCACCTTCGTCGAGCGGGTCGAGTGCCAGTGGATCGATGTGGGAGACGCGCCCGGCCATCGAGCCGGAACGAGCGCCGGTTGTCGCTGAACCCGAGCCGCCGCCGGCGCCTGCCGAACCTGAAAAGATCGACCTCGTCGTGCCGGCCGAGTCCGTCCTTGGTCTGCAAATCGAGCGCACGGTGACGAGCGAGGTGGCGCGCGTCGAAGATCGTGTCGAAGCGCGTGTCACGCGCGATGTGCGTGTTGGAGATCGCGTCGCGATTCCCGCCGGCTCGGTGGTCCAGGGATCCGTCATGGAAGTGGAGCGTGGCGGCAAGGTCAAGGAAAAGGCCCGACTGGGAATTCGCTTTCACACGGTCGTGCTTGCCGACGGGTCGCGCCTGAGCATCAGGACCGACTCGGTCGTGCGTGAAGGGGCGTCGCCGACCGGTGAGAGTGCGGCAAAGATTGGCGGCGCGGCCGTCGGCGGCGCCATCCTCGGCGCGATCCTGGGCGGCGGAAAGGGCGCAGCGATCGGCGGCAGCATCGGCGCCGCCGGTGGCACGGCCGCGACGATGGCCGGTGGGCGCAACCCGGCCGTCTTGCCGGCTGGCACGACCGTGTCGGTGCGCGTGCAGCAGCCGGTCACGGTGACGGTCGAGAAGAGGAACTGAGTCGTAGCCGGTAGCGTCAGTCGGGGCTCTCGGCACCGCGCCAGCACGACAGGCGTATGCATCGAGCTCTTCCTCAGGAGGATCGACCATGCGTCGTGCATTTCTACCTGCCCTCTTGATCTGCTCCGGCATCGTCGGTCGCCGCGCAGCAGAAGATGGAACGGCCCGGCATCACCAACTTCACGAAGGTCGACGCGGTCGTGGCCTGCGGAGGCGCAACCGAAACGGCGGCTCTCGAAGGGCTGAAGAACGACGGCTTCAAGGCCGTGATCAATCTCCGCCAGGCCATCGGAAGCCGGCGCCAACATCGAAGAGAACGCCGCACGCGCCAAGGAGCTCGGACTCAACTACATTCACCTGCCGCTCAACGGGCAGGCGCCCGACAACAAGATTGTCGATGAGTTTCTGGCGGCGGTTGCGGACAAGGCCAATCAGCCGGTTTACATCCACTGCGGGTCCGCAAGCCGTGTCGGCGCGGTGTGGCTGGTCAAGCGCGTGCTGCAGGATGGATGGCCGGTCGAGAAGGCGACCGAAGAAGCCAAGATCATCGGCCTTCGTGGCGCGCCGCTCGAACAGTTCGCACTGAAATACATCGCCGACACAAGAAGTAGGCATTCCTGGGCCAGAGTGGCAGGGACGATACCTTTCGGGCGCCTTGCATTGACAGGCCCTCGGCCCCAAGGTGATACTGTCGAGTCGTCTTGGCGCGGCGATTTCCACGACTTGATGGGCCGCGCACTTCAGCCGCGATGGCGGCTGACGCCGAAACCTATCTAAGTCGCGAAACCCGCGACGCAAACCGCGGGCTTTTTGTTTTATTGGCAACCACACGTCGCACTCTTTGAAGGAGCAATTGAATGTCGCAGTTCACGTTCTCGTCCGAGTCGGTTTCCGAGGGCCACCCCGACAAGGTGTGCGATTACATTTCCGACTCGATCCTCGACGCCTGCTTCGAACAGGACGCGCAGAGCCGCGTCGCGTGCGAGACGCTCGTCAAGAGCGATCATGTCGTCCTCGCCGGAGAAATCACGACCAACGCCAAGCTCGACTACGAGAAGATCGTGCGGCAGGCGGTCAAGGAGATCGGCTACACGGACGACGAGCGAGCCGTTCTGCGACACGACTCTGAAGATCCTGTCGCTCATCACCAAGCAGTCGAACGAGATCGATCAGGGCGTGACATCGACGACGAGCCAGAGCGGCGATCAGGGCGCCGGCGACCAGGGGATCATGTTCGGCTACGCGAGCGAACGAATCCGAGGAGATGATGCCGCTCCCGATTCTGCTCGCGCACAAGCTCACCTACGGTCTCGCCGCCGATCGCAAAGCCAACAGAGTCGATTTCCTCCGCCCCGATAGCAAGTCGCAAGTCTCCGTCGTCTACGACGGCAACACTCCCAAACAGGTCACGTGCGTCGTCGTCTCCACGCAACACACGCCTGCGGCCGACCAGAAGCGGATTACCGAGTACGTGCGCGAAGATCTCGGGCCGCGCGTGCTCGGCGACTGGTGGCGGAAGGACCTGCTGCTCCTCGTCAATCCGACCGGCAGCTTCACGCACGGTGGACCGTCGGCTGACGCCGGTGTGACCGGCCGCAAGATCATCGTGGACACTTACGGCGGGTGGGGCCGCCACGGCGGCGGCGCATTCAGCGGCAAGGATCCGTCCAAGGTCGATCGCAGCTCGGCATATTTCTGCCGTTACGTCGCGCGGCAGGTTGTTGCCAACGGCTTCGCGAAGAAGGCGGAGATTCAAGTCGGCTACGCCATCGGGATGGCCAAGCCGGTATCGGTCAAGGTGGATACCTTCGGTACCGGCGACGAAGACAAAGCCGCCAAGTACGTGATGGACAGCTTCGACTTCCGCCCGCGCGCGATCATCGACACGCTCAACCTGCTGCGTCCGATCTATCGCAAGACCACCAACTACGGGCACTTCGGCCGCACCGGCCTGCCCTGGGAAGAGCCGGTCGCCGTCGCCGCGAAGTAGAACGGTTGCCAGTTGCCAGTGGCCGGTTGCCGGTTCCAGTAACTGGTAACCTACCGGTCACTCGGTCACTGGCAACTGGCAACCTGTCCGCGTAGCCCTTCCGCGCCGCAGGCACCGCCATCTGCGAGCAGCCTTCCGGCGAAGCCGGCCTTCCCGCGTAAGCGGGCCTACTGCAACTGAAACCTCACCGTCACGGTCATCACGACCGAGACTGGTTGTCCGTTGAGTCGTGTGGGTGTGTAAAGCCACTGACGGACCGCCGCGAGTGCCGCCTCGTCTAGCAGCGGCGCGGATCGCAAAACGCGCGTGTCCTGCACGCGGCCATCGACACCAATCACGGCTTCGATGATCACAGTTCCCTGCGCACGAGCCGCTTGCGCAATCGGCGGATAGATCGGAGCGACATCGCGAATCTTTTCGGGTGGCTTGATATCTCCACCAGGACGAATCGGTGTGTCGATCCTGGCGGGAGGCGGTGGTGGCGGTGGTGCAATGAGTGCCGTGCCGCCCTCGAGAATGCCCATCTCATGCAGTCCGGACGCTGCCGGGTTCGCGATCTCGATTTCGAACTCCGGTTCCTTGGCAATCGTGTCAGGTGTCTCGATGGGCGCCGCGTGCTTGTTGACGGCAGGCTTCGGTGCGTCGGCGCGGTGTACCGGGGGCGGCGCTGGAAGCGGTGCAAGTGCCACGGGTACAAAGATGACCGCATCGTGTGGGACTGGCAGCGCCCCCGTCGCCATCAGCGGCACGATGAAGACGATGAGTACTGCGACGGTGTGGAGCGCGAGCGAGACGGGGACCGTGTACCATTTGCGGCTCCCGACCTTGACGGACGGATCTGTGACATCGCCGAAGAGATCGCGGGGCATCGAAGCCTCCTTCGCAAGCGCTCGATAGGCACTCGCGCGAAACGCGACCATCGGCCGATGTCGTCAGTCTGTCTACGTTAGACACCAAAGAAACGAAAAGGCCCTGCGGGATTTAGCTCCGCAGGGCCTTCAGTGTCGCCGGTCTGCGGTTCCGGTCGCCAGTTCTTGCCAGCGGCTGCTGGCGAGTCGTGTTCATCGTCAGTTCGCCGGCTTGATCGAGGTGACGGCGATCGTCTTCTGGCCGTCCTTCTCGCCCACCGTACCGGTCACGGTGACGCGCTTGGCCACGAAGTCGAGCAGCTTCGCATTGCTATCCGCCGCGTAATCGCCGGTGATGGTGTAGATCGCATCAGCGGTCATGATACCGGCTGGCATACCTTTCTTTGCGCATGCCATGGCGCAGCCCGCGTGATCGGCGCCTTTACCACCAGGGGCCTTCTTCACCGCGCACGCGACATCGACCACTTCACCCGTTACGGTCTGCGTGGCCTGAGCGAACAAAGGGGAAGCGAGAGCAGCCACCAGCGCCGCACTAGCCGCCACCGCAAATATCTTCCGCATCTCCGGAGCTCCTTGAAAAGGGTTGTCTGAGGCTATGTTGAGCGAATCACTTTTAACGTCACGAGTCGCGAGTGTCAACTACTACGCTTGGACGCGCTGGTCGGTAACAAGGATCCCGTGACGACGCGCCAGCGAAAATCAGGGCGAAAGCACGTCGCGTGTGCTACCGTGACGATCCTTCCGCTAGGAGAATAGAGCATGCACAGGCTGGCCTGTACCGATTGGCGTGGCTCTTCTGCTGAGCTTAGGCGCACGTCCTTCCGCACAGCCGACGTCGCCAACCATCGATGAGCTCTTGAACCTCAGACGCGTCGGCAGCCCTGCCGTCGCACCCGACGGCCGAAGCGTCGCGTACACGCTGCGGGAAACCAACTGGGACGACAACGAATTCGAAACGGAGATCTGGGTTGCGACCGGTGGCAGCGAACCTCGCCAGCTCACGAGCGCCCGCAAATCCAGCTCACAACCGGCGTGGTCACCCAACGGCCGATGGCTGGCTTTTGTTTCCGATCGCGATGGCAAGCGACAGCTCTATCGAATCGCGGTCGATGGCGGCGAGGCCGAGCGCCTCACGAACGGCGACGAAGGCATCAACGCCTTTGCGTGGGCGCCCGACAGCGAGCGGATCGCGTTCACGATGACCGATCGCATTGCCGACAGCGTCAAGGAGCGCGAAAAGCAATTCGGCGACATCCGCATCGAAGACGAAGACCGGCGCATGTCGCATCTGTATGTGATCTACGCCAATCGCAGCGGCACGAGCTGGGCGCCGCCATCGGCGCTCACCAAAGGTGCTTTTGTGGTGGGGGCGTTTGACTGGGCGCCGGATGGCACATCCATCGCCTTCGATCATCGTGTGTCGAGCGACCCGGCAGACGGCGGCTCTGCCGACGTTTCAGTGGTCGCCGTCGACACCGGCGCGCTGACGAAGGTGGTCACGCAGGCGGGCCCCGATGCGAATCCGCGATGGTCACCGGACGGGACGCGGCTCGCGTTCGTGTCGTCGATGGCCAAGCCGTTCTTCTACTATCAGAACAGCGTCATCGCGGTGATCGAACCGCGCGAGGGCGCCAAGCCGCAAAGCCTCACCGACGCCTTCGACGAGGACCCGGCGCTGCTCGCGTGGAATGCGCGCGGCATGTTCTTCTCGGCGTCTCAGCGAACGGCGACCGCGCTCTTCCGCCTCGATCCGGTCACTCGGGAGATTGTTCGTCACCAGCCGCACGACCAGTGGATTGGCTCGGCTTTCTCGTTCTCGCGGGACGGCGCCACCGTCGCCTTCGTCGGCTCAGGTCCTTCAGACTTTCCCGAGGTGTATGTCGCGCCGGTCGCGTCGCTCGTCAAAGCTCAAAAGCTGACGAACACCAGTGCGCAGGTCGCGTCGTGGCCGAAGCATGCACGCGAGGTCGCTCGCTGGAAGAGTCAGGACGGCGCCGAGATCGAGGGCGTGCTGCACAAGCCGGTGGACTTTCAGGCGGGTCGACGCTATCCGCTCCTGGTCGTGATCCACGGTGGACCGACAGGCATCTCACGACCGGTTCCGTATTCCAACAATGTCGGCTATTACCCAATCGACCTCTGGTTGGCGCGGGGCGCGCTCGTCCTCGAACCCAACTATCGTGGGAGTGCGGGATACGGCGAAAAGTTCCGCTCGCTCAATGTGCGCAATCTGGGCATCGGCGACGCGTGGGACGTCATTTCAGGCGTGGACCACCTCGTCTCGCAAGGCATGGTGGACCGCGATCGCGTGGGCGCGATGGGTTGGAGCCAGGGTGGCTACATCTCGGCCTTCCTGACGACCAAACACGCGGATCGCTTCAAAGCCATCTCGGTTGGTGCCGGCATCTCGAACTGGATGACCTACTACGTCAATACCGATATTCATCCGTTTACTCGTCAGTATCTGAAGGCGACGCCGTGGGACGATCCGAAAATCTACGCCGACACGTCGCCGATGACCTACATCAAGACGGCGAAGACGCCGACGCTCATCCAGCACGGCGATCAGGACCAACGGGTGCCGGTGCCCAACGCCTTCGAGTTGTATCAAGGACTTCGCGATCAAAACGTGCCGGTGCAGTTGGTGCTCTTCAAGGGATTCGCTCATCCGTTGAACAAGCCCAAGGCCAACCGCGCCGCGATGCAGCAGAATCTCGATTGGTTCAACAAATACCTCTGGGGGACGGGTGATACTACGCATTGAGCGATTGAGTGAATGCGTGATTGGGTGATTGCATTGGGTGATTTTGTTGATTGGGTGATTGATTGGGTGATTGGAGTGGGCGATTGCCCATCGCACGGAGCGGCGGGTCTTCAGACCCGCCGGC
The DNA here is from genome assembly GCA_963734095.1 of uncultured Acidobacteriota bacterium. GTDB lineage: Bacteria > Acidobacteriota > Vicinamibacteria > Vicinamibacterales > UBA2999 > JACCSI01. Next base: position 97,985 of record CAVTGK010000019.1, read on the forward strand.
GAGGACGCCTATGTCGACAACAGCTGTGAAGCGCAGTCGCGCTTCTCTTTTCGCGGTGGCATTGCCAATCGTGGCGCTCATCGGGTTGGCACCGGCACGGCCGATGGCACAGACGCCGGTGTCGCAGGCGACCACGGGCGTGGTGGCCATTCGCGGTGCGACCATCCTCACCGTCACGCGCGGGACGATTCAGAACGGCACGATCGTCCTGCGTGATGGCAAGATTGCCGCCGTTGGAGGCGCGAACACGCAGGTGCCGACGGGCGCCGACGTCATCGATGCGTCCGGCCGATTTGTGTCGCCCGGCATCATCGACGCGCACTCGCACATCGCCGCCGACTCGATTAACGAAGGCGGCACGACCGTCAGCTCGATGACGGGCATCGGCGATGTGCTCGATCCGACGGACATCAACGTGCTGCGCGATCTCGCCGGCGGCCTCACCGTCGCCAACGTGCTGCATGGCAGCGCAAACCCAATCGGCGGTACCAACGCCGTGATCAAGCTGCGGTGGGGCAAGACGCGACCAAGTGAGCTGCTCTTCGAAGGAGCGATGCCGGGGATCAAGTTCGCGCTGGGCGAGAATCCGAAGCGACCGGGAAGTGGCGCCGCAGCCCGTGCGTCGGTATCCGGCCACCCGTCCAGGGGTCGAATACGTCATCCGGGACGCATTCACGCGCGCCAAGGCCTACCAGCGCGAATGGCAGGACTACGAGCAGCGTCGCAAAGCCGGCGAAGACCTTCTCCCGCCACGTCGCGATCTTCAGCTGGAACCATTGGTCGAGATCCTCGAAGGCAAGCGGCTGGTGCACGCGCACAGCTACCGTGCAGACGAGATCCTGATGCTCATTCGGCTCGCCGACGAGCTGGGCTTCAAGATCGCGACCTTCCAGCACGTGCTCGAAGGCTACAAGGTGGCCGACGAGATCGCCGCTCACGGCGCCGGGGCCTCGACGTTCTCCGACTGGTGGGCCTACAAAGTCGAAGCCGAGGACGCCATCCCCTATAACGCCGCCATCATGCACAAGCGCGGCGTGCTCGTCTCGATCAACTCGGACAGCGCCGAGCACGCACGACGTCTGAATACCGAAGCCGCCAAGAGCATGCACTGGGGCGGCCTCACCGAAGACGAAGCGCTGGCGTTCGTCACCATCAATCCTGCCAAACAGCTGCGCATCGACAGCCGTGTGGGCTCACTGGAGGTCGACAAGGACGCGGACGTCGTCATCTGGAACAAGCATCCGCTCAGCACCTATGCCATCGCCGATCGCGTGTACATCGACGGTCAGTTGTATTACGACCGGCTCGCTGAGGAACGGCGACTGACCGACGCGCGCTCTGAAAAATCAAAGCTGGCGGCAGCAGAAGGTCAGAAGGCGCCTGACGACCGATCAGACATCGCCACCGCCGAACAGCGCGCAACGGACTGCCAACCGGTGGCCAGGGGGGTCGCGACGAAGGTCTCGGGGGCGTCGTCGAGCAGCAAGCCGCGATACCGACGAGCGGTCCGGTCATCGCCATCACCAACGCACGCATTCACCCGATCTCGCGACCGACGATCGAGCGCGGCACGATCGTCGTGAGAAACGGCGTCATCGCATCGATCGACGCCGTCGCGTCGGCGCCGGCCGGCGCGCAAGTCATCGACGCCAAAGGCGCCGATGTCTATCCCGGTTTCATCGACGCGCGCAGCACACTCGGGCTCATCGAGCCTGGACCGCGCGGGTTCGAGGACACGCAGGAGCTGCTCGAGATCAATGCCGCCGTCCGCGCGCAGCGGTCCTATCACTCCGACAGCGATGCCATTCCTGTCGCTCGCGTCAACGGTATTACCACCGTGGGCGTGGTACCGGCGGGTGGGCTCATCGGTGGTCAAGCGGCGGCGATGAACCTCGACGGCTGGACGTGGGAAGAAGCCACCTTGAAGCCGTACATCGGCGTCAGCTTTCAGTTCCCCAACATCAGCGGCGGAGGCGGTGGCGGAGGTGGTGGTGGCGGCGGGGGCGGCCCAACCCCGGACACGACCCGCAACTACGAGGACCTCAAGCGCGAGCGCGACGCCCGTGTCAAAAAGGTGGACGAGCTGATCGAGCGCGCCAAGGCCTATGCGCGTGTCCCGGCTGCTGAGCGCCGGACGGATTGGACGCTCGAAGCCATGGTTCCGATCGTCGAAGGGCGGTTTCCGCTGTTCGTTCAAGCGAACACCGAGGAGCAGATTCGCGGCGCCATCGCCTTTGCCGATCGCCATGGCATCAAGATCGTGCTCACGGGTGCGATTGAGTCGCCCATCGTTGCGCCGCTCCTCAAGGAGAAGAGCATCCCGGTCATCCTCGGCTCGGTGCTCGCGCTGCCCACGCGCGAGGACTTCCATCACGCCGCCGCGTACCGCGCCGCCGGCGAGTTGGCCGAGGCCGGTGTGAAATTCGCATTCGGCACCGGCGATTACAGCGACGTGCGGTTGTTGCCCTACGAAGCCGCGATTTCGGTCGCGTGGGGCCTGCCGCGTGACCGGGCGTTGCGAGCCATCACGATCGAAGCCGCCGAGATCCTCGGCATCGCCGATCGGGTCGGTAGCCTCGAACCGGGCAAGGTCGCCAACTTCGCAATCTGGAACGGAGACCCTCTCGAGCTGCGGACGGCCGTGCCTCGCGTCTTCATCGCCGGGCGCGAAGTCGGCGCGGAAACCAAGCACACGCTCTTATACGAACGCTGGCTCAATCGGCCGGCACCTGCAAAGAGCGGAGGCACGCGATGACTCGCGGGCTCACAGTCGCAGCCTTCGCCATGGGGCCATTCCTGCTGCTGGCAGGACTGCAAGCGCAGGCTCCCTACACCTATGCCATCCAGGGCGCACGCATCGTCTCCGTGTCGGGACCGGTCATCGACAACGGCACGGTCGTCTTTCGCGATGGTGTCATCGCAGCCGTCGGGGCGAACGTCAACGTGCCGGCAGGCGCGCAGGTCCTGCCGGGCAAGGGACTGACGGTCTATCCGGGACTCATCGACATGGGGACGACGATGGGTCTGGACATGCCGGCGGTGCCACGGGCCGAGAACCCACGGACGACCGAGGACGTGGAGAGGGTCAAAAACGACTATCTGCTGCGTGCGCAGTTTCGCGCCGCTGACCATGTCAACCCGTCTGCAGCAGTGTTGGCCCGTGCGGCGGCCGCCGGCATTACGTCGGTGCTGGCGACACCATCCGGTGACGCCATTCGCGGGCAGAGTGCGCTCGTGAATACCGTGTTGCCTCCTGACGAGCCACAGATTGGTGCTGTCGCCGACGATCGCAAGGGCGCGATGGTGGTTCGCACGCCGGTCGCGTTGCACGTGACTTTTTCAGAGCGGCCGGCTGGGGGCAACGCGTATCCAAACTCATTGATGGGTGTGATCGCGTTCGTCCGTCAATCGTTCCTCGACGCACAGCATTACGCTCTCGTGCAGAAGCGCGTTGAAGCGGCCACGCCCGCAGCAAAGTCGACAGCGTCTCGCGTGTCGTATGAACCCGCGTTCGAAGCCATGCAGTCGGCGCTGGCGGGACGGCAGCCGGTGGCGTTCCGCGCGCAGGCGGCGCGCGAGATTCTTCGCGCGCTGGACATGGCCAAGAGCTTCAAGCTCAATCCGATCATCACCGACGGCCGCGAAGCCGATCAGGTCGTGGCCGACCTGAAGTCGGCCAATGCTCGCGTGATCTTCAGCCTCGAGTTCCCGACCCGGCCAGAGACGTTGGCGCCGGATGCGGACGAGCCGCTGCGAACGCTGCGCATGCGCTCCAACACGCCGAAGGTTCCGGCCGCACTCGACAAGGCCGGTATCGTGTTCGCGTTCGAATCTGCCGGACTGAGCGAGCCGAAGGACTTCATCAAAAACGCTTCCAAGACCGTTCAGCAAGGCTTGTCGCGCGACGAAGCCATCAGGGCGCTGACGCTCGATGCCGCGACCATCGCAGGCGCCGCCGATCGCGTGGGTTCACTCGAGGCCGGCAAGATCGCAAACCTCCTCGTCACGGAAGGTGACCTCTTCGACGAGAAGATGACGATCAAGCACGTGTTCGTGGATGGGAGGCCGGTCAACCTCGATATCCCGAGTCCCAGAGGAAACCGACGCGGACTCAGTCAACAGGCAGGCCTCAGAGACTCAGAGGCACAGGGCTCAGGAGAACGTAGCCACGAAGGTCACGAAGTCACGAAGAAGAAGAACAAAACTATCTTCGTGTTCTTCGTGTTCTTCGTGGCCAACGTTCTTCGTGCCCTGCGCCCTGTGCCCTGCGCCCTGTGCCCTGCCGATCACTTGATCGCGCTAAAAGGGATATCGAGGATCGGATACTCCTGCCAGTCCCTGAAGTTGAAGTGCCACCACTCGTTGGGTTCGACCGTGAACCCGTGCTTCTCCATCACCGCGCGCAGGAGATCGCGACGACCACGAGCGTCGGGGGAGCCCCCGCGGTAGTCGGGATACGCGCGACGGGTAAACTCGTCATACTCGCTTGGCATCGTGACCGCCGTGCCGAGCGCGAGGTCGTACATCGACAAGTCGATCGCCGCGCCGCGATTGTGCTTCGACCCGGCCGCAGGGTCGGCGACGAATTCCCGCAACGCCGGCGGCGTGGCGTCCCAGAACAGCTTGGTCACGGCCCACGGACGGTAACCATCGTGGAGCACGAGCCCATAACCGTGTGAGCCCAGCTCGCGATGCGCGTTGACCAGCGCGTCGGCGGCCGGACGTTGGAGAAACGCGCGGGCCTCCTGGTAAACGGGTTTGCCAAGGAAGTTCTTGGTGCTCGCGTACCGGATGTCGAGCTTGACGGTGGGGTCGAGCTTGACGATCTCAACGAGATCGGGCGCCCGGGTGGCCTTCGGATCGCGAGGCGGGCCTTGCGAAGCGATGGCGAACGCCGCGGCCACATTCGCGCAGAAACACAGCGTCAGGACGCCAATTCGCGGGCACGTGGCGGGTCGCTTGGTCATGATTTGGCCCCTTTGAACCGGCTACAATATTGGGCCAGCTTCGTTACAGGGCCTGTCCCCCGGTGACAACTGATGACAGGGCCTGTCCCCCGATGACGGGGCCTGGCCCCGATCGCGAACGGTGATGCCGGCGTGAACGTAGTTTCCAGATCAAGGGAGATTCTGCAATGACGGGTCGTTATCGCGCCACCTGGACCGTCACCATCGGCACGGCATGCCTCGCCGCACTCGTCACGGGCATGGTGGTCCCCGTTGCCGTAACTGCGCAGGCGCCTGGCGCGTCGCCCGAGGTGACCTTCACCAAGGACATTGCTCCCATCCTCCAGCGGAGTTGTCAGAACTGTCACCGCCCGGACGGCGTCGCCCCCATGCCGCTGACGACCTACGAGGAGGTGCGGCCCTGGGCGCGCGCGATCAAGCAGCGCACCGGATTGGGTCCGCGGGCAGGCGTGATGCCGCCGTGGTACGTCGAGAAGAACATCGGCATTCAGCACTACAAGGACGACCCGTCGCTGAGCGAGGAAGAGCTCGCCAAGGTCGCGAAGTGGGCGGACTCGGGCGCGCCACGGGGCAACCCCGCGGACATGCCGCCGCCCATCAAGTGGGCCGATGGCGGCGAGTGGCGGATTGGCAAGCCCGATCTCGTCGTTTCAACCAAGGAACTGCTGGTCAAGGGCGACGCGCCCGATTGGTGGGGCGAGATCGAGAGCGTTCCGCTCGGCCTCACTGAGGATCGTTATGTGGCGGCCGTCGAGATCCGCGAAGTGAACGACGTGCCGAAGAGCGGCACTGGTCGCGAAACGGTCGGCGGCAGGTACGTCTTTCACCACATGATCTGGAGTACGCGCGTGCTCTCGGATGTTCCTGAGAACGCCGAGTTGACGTTGGAGCTCGTGCTGAGCAACCCGGACGCGGTCACGCCGTGGCCGGTACACGAGGTGGGTCGCAACCCCGACGTCTTCGACGAGCTCTCCGGACGTTTGCTGAAGGCGGGTTCCAGCATCGTGTCCGATTCGATCCACCTGCACTCGAACGGGCGCGACACGAGAGCAAAGCTCGAGGTCGGCTTCAAGTTCCATCCCAAGGGCTACGTCCCGAAGCTTCGTCGTTCGCCCACGCGCCAGTTCGGCAATGGCGTCGACATCGACATCAAGCCGATGGAGGCCAATCAGCAACTCCACGCTTACACGGTGCTGCAGGAGCACACCAAGCTCACCTCGTTCGAACCGCACCTCCACGCACCGGGCGCGCGCATGTGCATCGAAGCGATCTGGGGATTCAACATCCAGACGCTCACCTGCGCCGGCTACGATCACAACTGGGTTCGCGGCTACGACTACGACGACGACTCACGCGCCGTTGCTGCCAAAGGGAACCATCCTGCACATCATCGGTTACATGGACAACTCGCCGAACAACAAGAACGTTCCCGATCCGCGCAACTGGCAGGGCTCCGGCAACCGGTCGGTGGCCAACATGTTCATCGACCTCGGCATGGGCCTGTCGCTCACCGACGAGCAGTTCGAAGCCGAGATGGCCAAGCGACGAGAGAAGATGAAGCTGACGCAGCAGGACGTGATGATCGGTTGCCCGTTGTGCAACGTGCCTCCTCGTCGGCCCACTCCCACGACGAACACTACGTCGTCGCCATCCGCCAGCACGAGGCCGCCGCAGCAATGACTCGGCGGCTGGGTCTTTCGACTGGACTGCTGCTCGTCTGCGCAGTCGTCCTCACGCACGCGCAGAGCTATTCGAGCGGCCAGAACGCATCGCCGGCCTTCGAAGGCTGGGAGAAGAACAGCGACGGCTCGTTCAACTTTCTCTTCGGTTACATGAACCGGAACTGGGAAGAGGAGTTGAACGTCCCGATTGGTCCCGACAACAACATCGAGCCGGGTGGCCCCGACCAGGGGCAGCCGACGCGACTGCTTCCCCGGCGCAATCGATTCGTCTTTCGTGTCCGAGTGCCGGCTGATTGGGGGAAGCAGGAACTGATCTGGACGCTGACCACGAAGGGCAAGACCGAAAAGGCCTATGCCTCGCTCAAGCAGGACTACTTCATCGACGACGTGGTCATCGCGTCTGAGACGGGAGCGCTGGGCGCCGGGACGAGCAGTCCCGAGATTCGCGCCAACAAGCGGCCAGAGGTCAAGCTCGATGGCGACAAGACACGCTGGGTCAAGGTCGGCGAACCGCTGACGCTCGTCGCGTGGGTCGCCGACGATGGCGTGCCGAAGGGCAGAGCGGGTGGCGTGGGATCTGCGCCACGCCCGTCCGCCAACGTCACACCCGCGGTGCCGCGCAACCCGGCGTTCACACCGCCGTCACGCATCACGGTCGGCAAGCGTGTTGGTCTCCATCTTTCGTGGTTTGTGTATCGCGGCGACGGTAGCGTCCGCTTCGATCCCGCGCAGGTCAAGGTGTGGGAGGAGACGCGCGCCGGCGCCAACTCGCCCTGGGCGCCGCTGTGGGTGCCGCCGCCAGTTCCACCCGAAGGGCGTTACGAGGCGCGGGCAACGTTCGATCGGCCAGGCACTTACGTCCTGCGCGCCCGCGCGGACGACGGCGCGTTGTTCGGCGATGCGGATCTGACGGTGACGGTCACGCAGTAAGGGCTAGTGACTTCCGCCTGAAGGCGGAAGCCACGCGATATTTGTTGTAACTCGTGCTTATGTTTGTTGTAACTCGTGGCTTCCGGCTTTAGCCGGAAGATCGGAGGCGCGATAGCGAACCAGCTGTTACAGTCCCCTAGCGCATCAGCTGCACCCAGTTCTGCACGACGGTGAGCTGATCCAATGTCGACTTCGGATCGCTCTTGACCATCACGAAACGTTTGCCATCCGGAGCGACGTCGAAGTCAGGACTTTGCCCGGCTCCAGTGTACGGTCCCGCAAACAAGCGACGAGGCTTGCCCACTAGCAGGCCTCGAGGCATATCCCAAGTCACAGCCATGACCGCGTCACCCTGTCGATAGAACAACTCACGACCGTCATTCGCCCAGCGGGGAAACATGCCACCTTCATTGGAGATCGCAACCCGTTGGCCAAGCCCTGGAAAGGGCTCGAGATATATCTCGTACCGTCCTGACTCGTCGGACTGATAGGCGATCCAACGGCCGTTCGGCGAGACCTGGCCCTGCCACTCGTTCGACGGCCCCGCGAGCAATGGGCGTACCGCGCCAGCGCGCCGGAACACCATGAGGTTCTCGCTGGCGTTGGCGTTGTCTCTTGTGTGAAAGACCAATTCTTGACCGTCGGGTGTCCACGAGTCTGGGTAGCTGCCACGTCCAGGTTCGGATTCCACTAGAACTGTTCGCTGACCGCGGCCATCCGCGGCTACTTCCTCGATGCCTCTGCCGCTGCTGAATGTCAGACGTCTCCCGTCGGGCGTCCAAGGCGACTCGAGGTTGTGGAGCTCGGTGGTCACGCGGCTCTTCGTCCCGTTCTCGGCGTCATAAATCCAGAGGTCCGATCGCCGAGTCTCGTCATTCACCGACACGACGATACGCCGTCCGTCGGGTGATACGTATGGAATGCGAAAGGCCGCTCTGTCGTTACTGATCGGCGTTTCGACACCCTGCCGATCGACCCAGACGAGTTGATGCCGATCCCCAGTGCTCGCGTACGCCAACAGGCCGGACTGCGAGATCGCGAAGAACGCGGCACCGCCTCCGGGGCCGCGCTCGACTGAATCCACGATGGACTTCGGGGAACCAGTGATCGTCAATGTGTCGAGGTCAAAGGGGACGACCCGTACCGATCCGGGCGACTGCCCGTAGACGATATGGCCGCTGATCGAGAACCGCGGCTGGGCAATGTCGACAGTGCCCAGTACGGCCGGGCCTTCAAGCGCCGCGTTGGACGTCCGCGCGAGAATCTTCTTGCCAGTGCCGTCGAGTCTGATCGTCGCGAGCGCATCACTCGGGAATCGATCGCCGGTCGCGTACAGAATGGTCTGACCTCCCGGCAGGATGTCGGGCCAGGCAGCAAGACCGGCGCCTTCGATCCGCTGGGGTACACCTCCGGCCGCAGCAACCTTGGACAGACCATCCGTAGCAGTTGCAAAGACGATCAGGTCGTTACCGCCCCAACTGCCTCCAGCGCTGAGCGTCGGAACGCCGCAGATTCGGATGGGGTTTCC
>CAVTGK010000020.1:0-10971 GCA_963734095.1 uncultured Acidobacteriota bacterium
CTCGAACCGGTCGCGCGAAGAGGGTGGGCGCGCTAGGTCACTCCCTGACACAGCGAACGGAAAATGCCATCTGCTTCTCGCCACCGCTATGACGATTGAGAGCTAGCCCACCTTGACCAAAGTTGTAGAACCATCGCGCTGGCCGGATCAATTTCTGATGCCGTCCAGTAGAATCCGTGGGCTTCCAACCGTGCATACTGGCCATCATCGGTGCGGCCGCCACCGAGCACGGCATTGAATCCCGAGCTGCCTCCGATCAAGAGCGCCTTGTACGCCGCTTTACCCTTGTCATCCGAATCCTCGCGGACGCCACCGTAGTGCTTCGCCAGTTGCCGCCATTCGTCGTCCGTCGGCAATCGCCATCCATCTCCCAATGATTGACATCCTCGCCGCGCCGATTCCCACGTGTACAAACGGCCATACTGACGGCAATTCAGTTCCGCATCTTCGTAGCAGTAGGACGGGACAGTGTTGACGTTCAGATTCTGTGTCGTCCACTGTTTGCCGTCCGCCATCCGCTTGGAGGCAGACATCGTGCCGGACGCTTTCTGGTCTTGCGCTGAACGGCGCTCCAAGGAGGCGCCAACAGACTCGAACGCAATACTCAGCGCGATTGACACGACACAAACTCGAATCAGCCTGGTCTTGTCCTTAACGCTAGTCATGAACGACCTTCCACGGTGTGCGGGACCATTCTACCTACGACGCTTGCGCCGGTTCGGCGTTATGCTGCGAGCCTCAAAGGGTTGGCTGAGAATATGCCGGTGAGGAATGCGATGAAGGCGAGTCACGCTCCGATGAGCCGCAGGCGATGGATGACGATGGCCACGTACGCGATCGGTGGCGCAGTTCTTCCCCCGCGATCGGTCGCTCGCCAACGCGAGACGCTCAACTGAACTCGAAGCTCGGATTGCGCGTGTGATCAGTGAGCTGCCGGGGAGCAGGGTTTCCATCTGTAACCGGCACAGCGGTCGATAAGCGTTCCGGCGATTGGCTGTGCGACGAGGTCCGTAGAACTGGGGTTGCACCGGAGCTCGAATCATTCCAATTGAACAGAGTCGATGTTGAAAACGGTCATCTCACCATTGCAGGACGCCGCATCGAGGGCTTGCCGTTGTTTGATGGATCCTTTACAGATGGAGCCGGCATCCGTGGCAGACTTGGGCCGATTGAGAGTGATGCAGACATCGGGCTGCTCGAAGCGCCTCCCAACACCGCAGGCGCAGGAGCGTTGGGTCAGGCGCGACGTCAACATCGTCATCGCGCCCTGGTGTGCGTGACTCGTGGCGGTCGGCCCGGGCTGTGTCCGAGTAATGCAGACTTCTTTCTCAGTCCTACGGTCCACCGGTCCTTCAGGTATCGAGCGAGCAGTCATCGTTTCTCACTGAACAGGCACGACGGGGTGCTGAGGCCCTGATGCTCGCATCCGCGAGACGAACGATGGCGACCGCGTTCAACGTCACCGGCAGGATCGCAGGGAAGAATCGTGCGCTGGCCCCCTTGATCATCATGACGCCGCGGAGCGGCTGGTACTCGTGCGCCAGTGAAAGGGGCGGTGGCATCGCCTGCTGGCTCGAACTGATGCGGGCGCTCCGGCGCTCAGAGCCCGGTCGTGACGTCGTCTTCGTCGCCTCGAGCGGTCATGAACTGGGCCACCTGGGAATCGATACGTTCGTTGAACGCCGACCGAGCATCGTGTCCAGCTCGGTCGGCTGGATCCACCTCGGCGCCAACATCGGTGCCGCGATCTCTGGCGGAAAAGCGACGCAGTCCTTGGAGGAGACTGCAGAACGGCGGCATGCGACACCGGTCATGGCGCAAGGCACCACCATTCAGGCGTCCGACGACGAATTCGAAGCTCTCCTGGCCCGCGCCATGGCCGCGGTCGATCTGCGCATCGCCCGGCGGAATCCCCGCGGCATGGTTCCGGGTGGAGAAGCGGAGGTCGTTCACCGAGGAGGCGGCCGGTATATGTCGGTCATTGGAAGCAATGCCCTGTTTCATAACCCGGCAGACCGCGGTCAAGATGTCGTGAATGTTGGCGAGATCGCACGATTCGCCACGGCCTTCGCCGACGTTGCGGACAAACTGGTCGCTCAACACTTACCAGCGGGCGGCAAACGGATCCGGCACCAGGAAGGTCCCGCCTAATTCCGCGACTCATTCCGAGCCGTCTGCGCGCGTGACGTCGACCTCCCGATCCTCGTCACGACCCGACACATGTACTCGCCACGGATTGCAGCAAACCTCGCAGTCCTGGATGAAGGCGCCGGTCACGTCCGCCTCGATGTAGATCTCCACCTGCTCGCCGCAGAACGGACATGTGATCAGAAAGTCGTCAGGCACCATCGGCACCTGACCTACTGCGAAGTCACCGTAGGCGTCTTCTTCGCCTCCGCTTCATCCTTCCGCTCGGGCGCCTTCCAATCGATGCCGCGCGTGTGCTTCATCAACCAGCTGATCTCCTCCGCGTCGCGCATGCGGATGTGATGCGGCTCGCGGAACCCGTGTGGCTCGCGCGGAAAGCGAATGAAGCGCGTCGCCACGGCGCGATCCTTCAAGCCCTGATAGAACATCATGCTCTGACCGATGGTGCAGGTGTCGTCTTCTTCGCCGTGGAGTAGAAGCGTCGGCGTCGCGACCTTGTCGATGTAGGTGTACCAGGACTGCTTGCGATAGCCTTCCGGGTTTTCCCACGGCGTGCCGCCGATGTACCACAGCCGCACGTCGTGGTTGAAGCCCATCGCGTACTCGGACGCCCAGTCCGCGACCATCGCGCCCAGTGACGCCGCCTTGAAGCGAGTCGTCTGCGTCACCGTCCAGCCACCGAGGATGCCGCCATAACTCCAGCCGCGGACGGCGAGCTGATTCGGATCGGCAATCCCTTGCGCGACGACGGCGTCGACACCGGTCATGGCGTCGTGATAATCGCCGCCGCCGATGTCCTTCATGTTGCCGCGTAACAGCGAATCGCCATACGAGGTGCTGCCGCGAACATTCGGCTCGAGCACCGCCCAACCCATCGACGTGTAGACGTGATTGATGCCTCGGAACGACGTGCTCCAGACGCCTGCCGGACCGCCATGAATACTCAGGATCAATGGCAGCTTGTCGCCGCTCTTGTACGATGCCGGCAGCCAGAGCAGTCCTTCGATCTCGAGTCCGTCGCGGCTCTTCCACGTCATTGGCCGCATCTGGGACACCTGCACCTGCGCAAACCATGGATTCGCCGTGCTGATCGCCGTGGTCTGTCCTTTGGCGACGTCGACGATAGCGATCTCGCCGGGTGAGGTGGGCTGCCGTGTACACCGGCAAGGCGTGTGAGGTTCTTCGCGGCTGACGACACCGACAATCCGACGTCTCCCGTTGTGATGGCTCTCGTCCGTCCCGTCGAGAGATCGAGCTCGTAAACAGCGCCACGTCCTCGTACCGACGCTCCCAGGACGATCTGTTTAGCGGATGGGTGCCAGATAGTACTGACCGATGTCGCCAGGGAAGCTCGCTGCCAGAATCGTCGGTGAGCCGCCTCCCTCGATGGGGTGGATGTAGAGATTGCCTTGATCCAGCTCCCAACTCTTGTCGTGCGGTGCGACATATGTCACCGCGCGGCCGTCCGGGCTCCACGCGAGATTGCTCTCTGGCGCCTGATTCTTCGTCAACTGGGTGGACTGACCGGAAGCGGCGTCAGCCACGTACACCTCGGCGAGATTCTGTTGATTGCGGAAATTGTTGGGCCGACTGCTGTAGACGATGCGCAGCCCGTCGGGGGACGGCCTGAAATCGCCGATGAAGCGATCGCCGGTCGTGAGCTGACGCGCCTGTTTGTCGGCTAGCGTGATCACCCACAGGTTCGAGAAGTTGCCGCGTCCCTGACCGTTGGGCCCTTCGTCGACGAGGATGCCGTCGCCGGCGTTTTTGCGAGCCTCCTTCTGCGCGTCGGTCTGCGGTTCTTCGGCGCTGAAAAAGATGCGCGTGCTGTCTTCGGACCACCGGAGACTGCGAACCGCCGACTTGAGATCGCTCAACTTCGTGGCCTCGCCGCCACCGATCATTCGCAACAGCCAGATTTGCGCACCGGGCGCATCTTGGTTGTTCTCAGCTTGATCACGAGTGGAAAGGAAAGCGACGTATCGGCCGTCCGGTGACCAAACGGGTGAGCGATCCTTGTCGCTCCCGAGCAGTTGGCGATGATCCGTGCCATCGGCGTTCGCGATCCAGACCGACGAGACCCGTTTGTTGTCCGACCACTTCTTCAACTCCGACTTCGTGTAGATCACGTGCTGGCCGTCGGGTGAGATCTCGGCGCCTGAGACCTGCACGAGATTCAGCAGATCGTCGATCGTGGGCGCGCGTTTGTCCTGTGCAGACGACGAAGGCGCGACGCTCAGTGCGAGCGCGAAGGCGAGACAGCGAGCAGCGGTCGTCATAGGCGCGCAGTGTAGAAGATTCGTCCGCCGGTATCCAGAGGCGTCCAATTCTCGCGGGAAATCGCGCTCCGCACCCTAAAGCCGGCCGCCCCATCCGCCCGCGTCCGCCTGGTTCCCGGCTCCTCGCTCAAGAGCGTCCAACGTGCACGTGACTATAATTCCAGGACCGCGAATGCGATGTCGCGTGGTGGGAGGCGCCGTGGCAGTTTCAATTACGACAGTTGATGGCGGGAAGACCAGGGTCGACGAATCGGCACTCGACCAGCTCGCGGCGTCGATCCGCGGCGATGTCCTGAAGCCGGACGATCCGAGGTACGGCGAGAGGCCGATCTACAACGCGATGCATCAGCATCGCCCGGCGATCATCGTCCGGTGCACGGGAACGGCCGACGTCGTCGATGCCGTCACGTTCGCGCGGCAGCGCAATCTCCTGGTGGCCGTCAGGGGCGGCGGCCACTCCGTGGCCGGCCTTTCGAGCTGTGACAGCGGCGTCGTCATCGATCTCACGCGCATGCGCGGCGTGGACTTCGATCCGGTTCGCGCATCGCGCGAGTCCAGGGCGGCGCGGTGTGGGGTGATGTCGATCGCGAGACGCAGGCCGCCGGCCTCATCGTGCCTGGCGGCGTCGTGTCGGAGACGGGCGTTGCCGGGCTCACGCTCGGCGGCGGAGAAGGATGGGTCCGCCGGAAATACGGACTGACGATCGACAGTCTCCGCTCGGCCCGCATCGTCTGCGCCGACGGCTCCGTCCGAACCGCGTCGGCGAAATCGGAGCCCGACTTGTTCTGGGCGCTGCGTGGCGGCGGCGGAAATTTCGGCATCGTGACGTCGTTCGAATTCGAGGCGCACCCGCTCGGTCCGATCGTGGCATTTGCCGGTGTCTTCTACCGGGTGGCGGACGCGGGGAAGATTCTGCCGCTGTGGCGCGAGTACTGTGGGAGCGCGCCCGACGAGGTGACGTCGGTGGCCTTGCCATCACGATGCCTGCTGCGCCGACGCTGCCGCCGCCGATTCACAATCAGGCGTGTCTCGTCGTCGGCGGCGTGTACGCGGGGCCGGCGGAGGAAGGCATGAAAGTCATGCAGCCGTTGCGCGAATTGGGCACACCGCTGGCCGATATCTCGCAGCCGATGCCCTTCAACGGTGTGCAGACGGCGTTCGATGCGCTCTTCCCGATGGGCAAGCTCCAGAGTTACTGGAAAGCGCAGAACCTCGCGTCGTTGCCAGACCGCGCGATTGAGGTGATTGCAGCCAGGGCGAACCAGCGGCCTTCGCCTCTTACCCTTGTCGTGACGTTCCAGATGGGAGGCGCCATCAACCGCGTCGGCGCGACCGACACCGCCTACGCGGAGCGCTCCGCCCCGTGGATGTCGTCGATCGACGGGAACTGGGAGAATCCGGCGGACAACGCAAAGAACATTGCGTGGGTGCGCGAGAGCTTCGCGCAGATCGCGCCCTACTCCACAGGCACGACGTACACGAACTTCACCGGTCAGGCCGACGAGAGTGCGGGCGCCCTCGCGTCTACGGCGTACGGGAAGAACATGGAGCGTCTGCGGCGGATCAAGTCGACATTCGATCCGGACAACTTCTTCCGATTGAACGCGAACATCGCGCCTGCGGCCGCCGCCACAGCCTAGCGGCCGTGGTGTAAGTCGCCTGACTGAGGGCCCCTGAAGGGTTGAATCACGCTTCGCCGGTATGGTCGGGCGTCGTGCAGGTGGAGCGATCTCCTAAGGTGTGCCGGACAGCGTCTGAGCGGAAGAGCGACCAGTCAGAAAACGCGAGCAAGCGGCTATTGATGCTCAACTCGGCACAAGAACCAGATCTGCGTAGGCATGAACCGCCGGCGCGCCACCGAGATGCAGAAAGAGTATCTGTTGGCTCGACTCGAACTGCCGCCGTCGAACCATGTCAATCAGTCCTGCCATGGCTTTGGCTTCATAGACCGGATCCAACAGCAGGCCCTCCAATTGACCCACGAGCTGCATGGCGTCGATCGCCTCTCGCGTGGGAAGACCATATGCATCGCCTGCGTAGCCGGCCGCGACCTGCACATCGTCGTCGGCAATCTGGTGTTTCGTATTCACGAGCTCGGCCATTACGGCGTGCGATCCTCAACACTGTCGATCGTGTGACATCGGCCGTTGCGTCAACATCAACACCGATGACACGGCAAGGGCTGCCGAAATCAGCGAGCCCCACAATCAGCCCCGCTTGTGTGCTCCCGCTGCTCGTCGCGTGCAGGATCGCGGAGAACTGTATGTCGTTTTCCTCGCTTTGCTCCAGGATCTCCTGCGCGCATCGCACATAGCCTAAACCTCCGAGTGGATGATCGGACGCGCCCGATGGGATCACGTATGGCGTACCTCCCCGCGACTGCACCCGTTCGGCTGCGGCGGCAAGATTCGCACTCGCCGATGAAACGGCGCCGCCGCCGGGCGCGATTTCGATTTCCGCGCCGAGCATGCGACTGAGCAGAATGTTTCCGACATGGTCGTACTCCTTGCCGGGCCAGCTAACCCAGTGCTCCAGCACGAGAAGCGCCTTCAGGCCCGCCCGCGCCGCCGCGCCGGCTGTCTGGCGCGTGTGATTGGACTGAATCCCGCCGATCGTCACGAGTGTGTCGACCCCACGCGCGAGCGCATCCGGCAAGAGGTACCAAGCTTGCGCGTCTTGTTCCCGCCACCGGCAAGGCCGGTGCAGTCGTCCCGCTTGATCCAGATCGACGGACCGCCCAGATAAGCGGTCAGTCGTTTAAGCGGCTCAAGAGGAGTCGGCAAGTGCGCCAGAGGAAATCGCTCAAACCGTTCGAGGTTCAACACTTCGCGTCGTGGGCCTAGCGCGCTTCGTTGTACGCCGCGCGAGCGACCGCAGCGGCACCTGACGGGTTCCCCCACTCGGGATACTTCGGCGCGATCTCCGCCACGACCTCCGCCACCGCGTCGTCGATGGATTTGCCGCCGCGTTTCAGCTCGGCGACACGATCCTGGACCGCCTGTAGAAACGCGCGGGCGCGCGCGATCAGCGTCGCATCACCGATCTTCCCGTGACTCGGCACCACCTGCGCCGGCTTCAACGACGCGAGCTCGTCGAGCGTGGCCAGCCACGTGGTGATGCTGGAATTGTTCTGCGCGGCGAGAAAACGCTGACTCATGACGACGTCGCCGGTGAACAGAACGCGATCCTCTTCGACGAAGATCGTCGTATCGCCGCGTGTGTGCATGACCGCCGGCCCCCGCCAGAGCAGGCGCACGTGCACGCCGCCGAGATCGAGGCGGTGCTCGCGGTCGAAGAGGACGTCCGGCGTCGGGTATGGCACGTCATTGAGCAATTCCGCGTGAAGCGGAGATCGCTTGGCGAACGTGTCCTGAATCTGCTTGCCTTGCTCGGCCATCTCCTGTTGCTGCACGCGCGTCATCACCAGCTTCGCGCCTCTGAAAGCCGAGGCGCCGAGCGAATGCTCGGGATGGTAGTGCGTGGTCACGACGTAGACGTCGGCGGTGGCGTTCAGCTTCTTCATCTCACGCACGATGGCTTCACCATTACGCGGCCCCAGCCCGGTATCGACCACGAGAATTGCCGTGCTGCCAACGATCAGGCCGACGTTGGGAACGAGGCTGACGTTGAAATCGGGGATCGCCCATACATGATCGGTAAGTTTGACAGTGGCGGCTTCGCGGACGAGCGGAGGGCTCGGGGGCGCGGCCGCGCCGGCCGGCGGCTGTTGCTGCGCAGACCCGACTGGCGCGAGCAGTGTCAGCGCCAGCAGAAGGGCGCCGTTGGCGGCGCGGAGGCGGTCGGTCGTCTTCATCAGGAGAGCGGAGCGAGAGATCATCGGAGCAGGCCATCCAGCAGGACGATGTCGGCATCGGTGTCTGCCACGGCGGCGTAGACATGCCTGCTGTTAGGCGACCAGAAGACGCTGCGCGCGATGACGACGGAGCGGTCGCCGAAGTCGGTCAGCGGCCGCATGGGACCGCCGATGGTCGGCAGCACCCAGATGTTCGTCGTTGCGCCATCCAACAGCGGCATGGTCAGCCACTGGCCGTCCGGGGACAAAACTGGAATGAGGTATCTGCGGCTGACCGGTACGCGTGACCCGGCCACGCGCGCCAACACGTTCGACGGACCATTCTCTGGACGGGCGCTGCCGATTTCGTGGTCGACGATGCCGTTAGTCTTGATGAGTAAGTTCACGAAATACAACGTCGAGCCGTCCGCCCTCGGTGCTGAAGCGTTGGCGTTGTCGCAGCGTACGGAAACCGCTGGCCCTCCGTCGATCGCTTTCTTCTCAATGCAGATCGTGTCGCCGGTGTTCCGCGAGTGGTACAGCCAGCGGCCGTCCGCGGACCACGCCGCCGAGGCACCCGATGGGACGAACTGCCGCAAGCCACTGCCGTCGCGATTGATGAGCGACAGGCCAGTCATTCCCGGTTGCGTCAAGATGAAAACGATCTGGTTCCCCGCTGGCGACCAGATAGGAACACCGACCGAGATCGCGGGATTCCGCTCGAAGGTAAGCTGACGGATTCCCGAACCGTCCGTGCGGGCGATCCACAGGTTGCCGTGCCCGCCGCTGTCGGACAGGTAGACGACCTCCGATTCATCTGGACTCACCGAAGGGGTCTGCGCCTGCCCGGTCTGATGCGTGATGCGAACACCGCCGCGCGTGTTCTCCGCCGGAGACCCGGTGACCGGAAATTTCCAAATGTCGGATTGCATGCGGATCCGGCTCCCCGTCACCATGCCGGCCATGTGCACGTCGGGCTCCACGTAGGACACGTCACCGAACGTCAGCTGGCGTTGGGCCGTGCCATCACGTTCGACCGCTCGCAGGTTGAACATCGGTGGATAGAGCACGGTGCTTCCTGAAGAGGAGCTGTAGACGATGCCCGAGCCGCTTGGCAGCCAGGAGAGACCGCTCAGGTTGGCGCCGCGGGCGATCTCTCGCGCTTCACCCCCTGGCGCTGTCGGGGTGACGAGAACTCGCTCGTCGAAGGGCACGGCGAGATTGTCCCGTTGATAAGCAATCCAGCGATCGTCCGGCGACCAGCGCGGATAGTCGTAGATGCTGCCGGGGGGCAGGGGTGTCAACTGCTCGGCGCCGGAACCATCGCGCGCGACCAGCGCGAGCGCGATTCCCTTGTCGTCGAATCGAAACAGCGCAATACGCTGGCCATCATGGCTGATGTCAGCGCCGCTGAGTGCTGCAGCGATCCGCCGCGGCTCGCCGCCGAGCGCGGCGATCTCCCAGATGGTGCCGTGCTCTCCTGGTGTGGCTGATGGCGCATAGTAGATGAGGGAACTCGAATCCGGCGTCCAGCGCGGCTGCTCGTGATCCGTATCGTCACGGGTGATCTGGAGCGGCGTACCTCCGGCCAACAACCGCAGCCAGATCTGGCGCTTGCTGCCTGCTCGCGCCACGAACGCGACGGTCTTGCCGTCCGGCGAAATGGCCGGCGACTCCTCCATCCCGACGAAATCGGTGAGACGTTGGAGTTGCACGTTGCGCGCGGGCGCCTCGGTCGGCGAGGCCCAGAGCAACCAGCCGGCAAAACTGACCGACGCCAGCGCGACAGCGCCGAGCAACCAGGCAAGCCCTCGCGCGCGCGATTGAGCGGCGGCTGTGCCAACACTCGCGGCACCGGTTGCGATCTCCTCCATCCAGTGCCGCACGTCACCGATGTCGCGTAGACGGCGGCGCGCATCCTTCTCGAGGCATCGCTGCAGCAAACGACGGACGGCGGCGGCGTCCCCACCGGCAACGCGGTCCAGTCCGCGTCACGCTCCAGGATTGCCACGATCAGATCCGACAAGGTCTCGCCGCGAAATGCGGGGCGGCCGGTGAGCATCTCGTAGAGCACGCACCCGAATGCCCAGATATCGGTGCGTTTGTCCACTGCCTTGCCGCGCGCCTGCTCGGGGCTCATGTACGCCACCGTGCCGAGAATTACGCCAGCGCTGGTTCCGTCGGTCATCATCGTCGGCGACCTTGACAGATCCGGCGTGGACCCTTCGTTCGCCTGCGCTTTCGCGAGACCGAAGTCGAGCACCTTGACGACTCCATCGGGCGTGATCTTGATGTTGGCAGGTTTGAGATCGCGATGGACGATTCCCGTCCCGTGCGCGGCATCGAGCGCGTCGGCGATTTGTTGGGCGACGGCCAACGCTTCCGAGAGAGGCAGCGCCCCTGCGCACGCGCTCGTCCAACGTCTGGCCCTCGACCAGCTCGAGCACGAGGGCAGGTACGTCGCCGGCATCTTCGAAACCGTAGATGGCGCCGATGTGCGGATGATTGAGCGAGGCGAGCAGTCGCGCTTCGCGTTGGAAGCGCGCCACGCGATCGGCGTCCGCTCGTGAACGGCGGCGGCAGGATCTTGAGCGCGACGTCGCGTCCGAGCTTCGTGTCTCGCGCGCGATACACTTCGCCCATTCCGCCGGCCCCGAGGGAGCCGAGGACCTCGTACGCGCCGATGCGGGCACCGACTGAGAGGGCCAAAATTGCCACGAGTATAGCGGCCTCACGCCAGATGATCTCTGG
>CAVTGK010000021.1:0-10613 GCA_963734095.1 uncultured Acidobacteriota bacterium
ATTTTCGCAAACGCGCTTAAGTGACCTCGCCTCTGCGTGTGTTCGTGCCCTTGGTGGCTACGTTGTTTCCGTGTTTCCGTGTTTCCGTGCCTTGTCCTGTGTCTAGAGTGACCGAAGAAACGCCAACAGCGCGTGCACCGACGCGTCCGGCAAGGTCTCGAACCGGCGTCGCGTGGACAGCGCTTCTCCGGCGTGATTCGAATCGCTTCGTCGATGGTGGCCGCGCGGCCGTCATGGAGGAGCGGTCGGCGAAGGCGCAGACCCCACAACGATGGCGTGCGAATCTCGTCCGGGCTGGCCGCCGCTTGCGGGATGCCATCGCCTGTCCCGATATCGTGGAGCAGGAAATCCAGAAGAGCGCCACCACCTGGCGATCGAACAGTCAGTCTGCGCTTGGACCCGTGACCATGCTCGGCGCGTGGCATGCGGCGCAACCGAGGGCAGAAAACAGGCGCTGGCCTTCCTGAACCGCCGGCGTCTGCGACTCGCGCGCGACCGGCGCCAGGAAGCGCATGAACGACGCGAAGTTGTCGATGCCTCGCCGCCGTGTCGAAGGGTCAATCAAGTCTTCGGGATCGGGTGTCGGATCGCAGTGGCGATATTGCTCGGCGCTCACGCCGAAGCCCAACTCCCCCCGGAACAGATCGTTCGTAATGCCCATCTCGTTGCGATAGGCGTCGGCTCCAAAGGTGAGCAGCGTGGCATGCTGCGCTTTCCAGCCGAAGCGTCCAACGCGCGTGTCGCCGGTCTCGACGTCACGGATCGCGGA
The DNA here is from genome assembly GCA_963734095.1 of uncultured Acidobacteriota bacterium. Taxonomy (GTDB): domain Bacteria; phylum Acidobacteriota; class Vicinamibacteria; order Vicinamibacterales; family UBA2999; genus JACCSI01. The sequence continues at coordinate 770 of CAVTGK010000021.1, forward strand.
CGCCCGACCGCTCACACCATCGCCGTCGCGATCATCTGGATCGGCAAGCGACAGGATCGTCGCATCGGGAATTGCTCCGACCAGTCCGGCGCCAAAAAGCGGGATCGGAATCCGCCTCGCGATAATCACCGCCTCGGGCGGAATAATCACCTGGCATCCGTGGGTGGGAATCGAGAACAGTTGAAACAGCGTTTCGCCGTCGCGTGAAAGGGCGACCGGGCGTCCGGCCGAATCGCGGCCAGCCGCTCGAATTTCGGCAATCGTTCCGCCGCCGCCAACCGATGGCACGTTGTGACAGACGGCGCAGCTCGTGCCGTTGAAGGCTGGCCCCAGCCCTTCCTCGGAGGTTTCAACCTCGAGAAAGTCGTCGAGGCCAAGCCGGAACTGTTCGAACTGGCTGCTCGTGATTCCCGCGAGCGGGTCGCCTACCCGACAGACTGCGCGATCAGCGCCGATCGCGCAGCGAGAGACGCCGTCAGGACGAGTGCGGCGATGACAAGGGCTTTCATGGCTGATCGCTGGCCGCGCGCACCCTGATCGTGCCGCGCATGAAGCTGTGACCCGCGCCGCACATGCGCGAGCATTCGAGCGTGCAGGTCCCGGGAGTTGGCGGTGCGAACCGAGCTGTGGCTTCGCCGCGTCCGCGCTGGGGATCGACGACATCGACTGACTGCTGAGGATGTGAAAGCCGTGAGTGGTGTCGGCGTTCCGGAGGCGGCATTCGAGTCTGTCCCCGCATCGACCGACAGCTCGGACGGAAAAAAACGGAAGGGCTGGGCGGTACGTTCACCACACGTGTCATTGAGACACGTTCGCGAACGCGTGGTCGGACTGTGGCGCGGGAGACGCCCCGACGAGCAGGGCCGCCGCGCCCACGACGGCGGCCGCGCGTTTGACTGAAAAACCCGTCATTAAGCCTCACTCACCAACGCCTGACCCACCGAGCACTGACCCTCCCGCCTCAGAACCACCAACCCAAACCGACATTCACGGTGCGCGGAGCACGACGCAGCGTGCTTTCACTCATCTGATGGGTGTAGTCAAACTTGATCGCGACGTCGGGATCGAGAAAGTAGCTGGCACCGACCACCCAGGCAGCCCGATCGAATTCAGGAATCGGCAGACGATCGTCCGGCATCTTGAACTGGGTGTCGAATTCTCGTAGCGGGCAAACACACCAACCTCGTGCCCGATGCTCGGCAGACCAAACAATCGACTCCCCTCGAGATAGAAACCCCTGAGTGCGCGCGCGATGTTGGGATCGACGCCAGTCTGCAACGTCAACGCATCGTTGAGCCGTGCGGCGTCCGAAATGGTCACGTACGCAAACTGTCCGCGTGCTTCGAATCCGGCGCGCCGATAGCGGCCATCGAATCGATGACGCCGACCTTCGGATCGAGCCGTGGCACGTTGAAGCCTGCATCACCGCGCCAGCCGCTGATCCCGAGCGTCAGCGACTGGACACCCGTAAACTCGACTCGCCCCGTGAGGGCTGGATTTCGGAAGTTGGCGCGACTCCCCTTTTGAATGCCGCCTCGGAGCCCTTCGTCGGCAGTGAATTCGGTCGCATCGAGCGGCGCCGTGACGTACACGCGATAATCCAGGCCGATCCGACCCCGTCCTGCATACCGGCACCAGCTTCGAACCACGTGGTTGGAATGATGACGGTGTCGACGAAGGGCCGCTCGACGCCGTAAAACACGGGCGGCTCGTGACGCTCGTTGATGATGCCAACCGGCGTAAGGAGCATTCCGCCGCGGAAGTTGAGCCACGGGCGTGTCAGCACATCGATTACGCCTGTTCGAGCTCGATTTCGCCCGCCTCCTCGAGGCCTTCGACAAAGGCGTGTTCGAGCTCCAACTCGCCAACGAACCGCAAACGATCCGAGAAGCTGTGGCTGAAGAGCAGCACGAACCGATGGAAGTCCAACACGGGATCGCCGTCCGCGCGATCCACCGGCGCGTTGAGGTGGACCTCCATGTACCCTGAAATCGGTCCCGTTCGGGCTGATCCTCCAGACGTCTGCGCGGCCGCCGGCGCTGACAGCACCAGCGACGCAGCAGCGGCGAGCCGAATCGCGTTTCGGATTCTCATTGATTGTGGTTTTGAATGGTCAAAACCACGCCGGAGATACCCGAAAAGCGACTGGATGATCAAGCAGCCTCGGCGAGGCCCTCAGCCGACCCTGTCCCTGATCACGGATCACTGATCACTGATTCAGCGCCAGCCAGGGGGGGATCGCCACCTGGCGCGGCCGGCCATCATCGGTCATCAAGCACAAGCGATTGACCAACTTTCGACCGAGCCAGGCGGCCGGCGGCGTCATGGGCTGAAAGGGCTGCGACAGGGGGCTCAGCAGAACCTGCAGTGTTCGCAGGCACACGGCCGTCACGCGGTGGACCACGTGAACCACTCCCGGATGCCGCACGTCGAGGCCGAGCATCTGCGCCGTTGCGTCACCGACGAGCATTCGCGCGAGGATAGGTGCCGCTGGCCGCAGCAGTGGGAACTTGAGGAGGTCTATCTCCACCACCCTCAGCAAGCTATCGGTCAGACGGGCGCCCGCGCCACTCGGGCCTGCTTGTCGTGACTTGATTCGGGCGAACAATTCGATGGCGTCGGCCTCGGTGTGTGCCATCAGTTCTTCTTTGACTCCGAGCCCGAAACCGACGACGTTCCAACAGTGTAGAAACGCCTGGTACTCCGCACTCGAGAGTTTGACACCGCAAGTCCGCAGTCCTCGTGGGATGACATGGCCGAACGTCAGGAGCGTGAACGCCAGGTCCTCCTGGTTGATTGGCATTCCATCGCGATCGATCTGCCAGTCGAATCGTGCCGGTCGACGACATCGTTGACCGATCTCACGGCGCCTGGCACGAGGCCGGAAACTGCCTGGGAGGCGGCTGGCGTCGCTCTGGCCTGTATGGCGCTCAGGATCCGAAAGCGGATTGCGGCGTGAATCAGGCGGACTTTCTGCGTCTGGCGCACGCCGAATCCGTTCGGCTCGAGGCCAACAGGCCCATGACTGCCAACACCATGGCGGCCGTTTGATGCAGCCGACGGTTGGTGTGAACGCCGAGCTGACTGGTCAGGTCGAGGATGCGGACGCCAATCCGCATCGTGTAGCACTCAGGAAGGCTGGCACAGACCAGCGCCGTGAGACACACGCCGCCGTAGATGTTGAAGAGACGCTCGGCTACGCGGATCTTCTCGACACATGCCCAGTGCGGCAGGGCCGATGTCTGCTGCAGAAACGTTCTGACTTCCTCGGGTACATCGGCGGGAATCTCATCGTCGCGCACGAGATGGCCCATGAAGTCGTTCAAAGCGCCGATATCTCCGCGTTCGAACACCTCGCGGATAGCGGCGTCGCCGAGCGGGTCGGCAAGCTGCCGCTGCTGCGTGAGAAATTCATCCGTCCAGAGTGCGGATGACATCACCACTCCTGCGTCAACGCGTATAGACTACGGCCGCATGAGTGAGACGAAGAGGCCACGAAAAACGAACTCAGTACGAAGATCGAAGGAAGGATGAGAGCTGCATTTCTCTACAGCCTGTCGCATGATCTGACCCCGCACTCCAGGCCATTGGCGCCGTGATGTTCGGCGCGTGGACGCTGGCATACGTCCAGATTCTCAGGGCTGGATTCAAAGAGAAGACGTACGGCGTGCCGCTCGCGTGCATCTTTCTCAACATTCGTGGGAGTTCATCTTCTCCTTCAACCTGGTCACTTCAAGTGAAGCAACCGTCCTCGTCTGGGGCAACCGTCTGTGGTTCCTGGCCGACTGCATCATCGTGACGCAAGCGTTCCTCTACGGACGACGGTGGCAAACGACCCGTGGGTGCGTGAACACTTCCACACTATTTGCGTCGCGGGGCTGTCGGCAAGCCTGATCGGGCTCTACAGCTTCGCGACATATTTCAACGACATCTACGGCCTCGCCCTGTCCTTCCTGATCAATTTCGTCCTCAGCTTGCTGTTCATTCCGCTGCTGTTTTCACGGCCTCACCTCGAAGGCCTGCCCCACGCCGCCGCGTGGAGCAAGATGGTCGGAAGCGTCGCCGGCGCGGTGTTCTGCTACATCTGGTGGCCGATGCAATTCAACGAGACTGGCACGCTGCTTCGTGCACCTCACATCGCACAGCCCCCGAATTCGCATCTGCTCTACTTCTTCTACGTGAGCATCGCAATTCTTGATTTCACCTACATCTACCTGTACCGCCAGCGTTGGCGAGCGCTGCGAGCCGCGCCAGCGACGGGCGCTTACCAACCAATCGTGGCATGACCCAGCGCGCGCCGCCTGAGAAGATCGCCACCGAAAATCTCGTAGTGCGCATGGTTGAGTGCATTGGCGACCTCGAAGCCGACCTGCAGCGCGCTCGTCACCTGGTAGTTCGCCTGTACATCCACGACGCCGTAGCCGGGAACCGGTCCGGCGTAGATACCTGAGACCCAGTCGAAGCCATCGACCAGCCGCACGCGCGCGCCGACGTCGAATTGCGGCGTGACGTACGCCGCGCCCAGCGCGCCCTGATGCGACGGAGTGTTGGGGGCCAACGGAACATCCGGCGCTTCGGACTTGATCGTGAAATCGAACCAACCGTAGCTGGCGTCGAAGCGCCAGGCATTGATTTGAGTCGTCGCACTCAGTTCGATCCCTTGCGTGTCGGCCTCGCCGAAATTGGCCAGCGACAGAACCGCGAAAACCGGTGACCCGTCGTCTCGATTCGACATCGGTGGCAAAAAGCGGCGGCGGCAAGGTTTGGGCGAGCGCGGTGGTCACGATCGCCGCAGCCGTCGGAGAGAGCGACGCTGGCGGCTGGTAGGGACCAAATGCCGGATTCAAGCGCCCGAGGCTCGTGCCCACCTGCGGCAGCAATCCGCTCGTAAAGGTATTCACGTGGTTCCGGTAGTACGTGGCCTGCACGAACGTGCGGTTGCGCACGACGACGCTGTAGCCGGCCTCGAAGCTGGTGATCTCTTCGACGTCCAGTTCCTCGTTCCCGACGGCCAACAGGGGCACGCTGGCAAACCCAAGCGAGGTGCCCCCCAGCACCGGCGACAACGCTTGTTCCAACGCGGACAGGTCCACCGGTGGCGCAATTGGCGCACGCAGCCGGCGCTCGGCGATCGTGGGCGCTTTGTAGGCCCGGCTGAATCCGAATCGCGCATGCTGCGCGGCCGCGAGGTCGTACACAACCGCCGCGCGTGGCGAGAACGTCGTCCGGCTGAGCGTGCTCGCATCGATCCGGAGCGCGACCGCCGTTTTCAGCCTGTCGGTCAGGCGGTAATCCATCTGACCGAATACAGCTCCGTTGTCGGCTGTCTCGGGCTGGTCGTAGTTGGTCTGCACGCCTTGAGGATCCGCTGAGTCGACTTTCTGCCGCCCGTAGGCCCCGCCACCGACCCAACGACCGCGACCTGCGGCAAACGAGCGATTGGTTTGCGCGTCGAACTGGAAGTTCGTCGCGAACTGATAAGTGGGCTGACCCGCGGACAAGCCGATCTGGTCCTGGATGTCCGCGACAGTGTAGGCGGTCAGCACGTTCCAGCGAGGGGACTCATACGATGCGCGCAGCCAGGGGAAGGTCTGGTCGCTCGCCTGGTATCTTCCGAGACTGGTCAGTGACACCTGACCTTCTTTCGCCATCGCGCCGGCCTCGACGACGAGACGGCGACCGTTGGCGGCATTCCGGTCTAGTCGCACACCGCCGAAGGCGAGCGTGGGGTGATCGGTGATGAGGGGCACGACCTCCGTGGGTAACGTGCCTGGCGCATATTCGACGGACGAGACACGCGACCGGGCAAAGTCCCGGCTGCGCTGGTAGCCGCCGAGCACTCTCAAGTACCAGCCGCTCCCCAGTTCGGTGGCCAGCCGGGCATCGCCGCGAACGGTATCGAGCTCGCCGAACGTGAATCGCGCCCGCCCGCCGAGACTGTCAGCGGGCGCTTTGGTCTGGATGCTCAGCACGCCGTTGAGCGCACCCATGCCGTACAGCGCGCCGCCGGGTCCTCGCACGAACTCGATCCGCTCGACTTCCCCGAGTCCGAACGCCAGCGACCCCCAATCGGTGTATCCCGTGACCTGCGGCATCGACGCATCGCGTCCATCGACTTCCGTGCGGACGCGCCGATTGTTGAAGTCATTGAATCCGCGCGCGTTGACCGCGAAATCGTAGAGACCGCTCTGGGCAATCTGAACACCCGGCGCCTCCGCGAGCAGCAGCGGCAGCTGGTTTCCCGTCGACCGTCGGCCGACGTCGACGGCATCCAGGGTTGTCACCGCTGCCGGCGCATCGGTAAGCGATTCCACTTGGCGCGAGGGCGCCCTGACAACCAGCATTTCGACGAACGACAAGGGCCAGTCGACCTCCGTCGTCACCCGGGTCGGTTGACCTTCCGTCACAACTGCCTTCTCCTCGACCGAGTAGCCGCCGAGTGACAGCACCAGCGTGTAGGTACCAGGCCTCAGAGCGGCAAACGTGTAGCGCCCGTCGCTGGACGTCCACTCGAGCGCGCCGGTCTCGCGCACGAGAACCATCACACCCGCCAGCGGCGCCCCATCTCGCTGTGTCACCTCGCCGGAAACGGCCGTTGGGGTTTGAGCCACAGCGTTGACGAGCGCGAGCGAGAGCCACACCACGATCACCGCGATGCAGGTTCTCCACTTCATGCCGTGGCTTGTTTCCACTTGGCAAATCCCGAAATCGCGGTCAGCGTCGGTATCCCCATCGCGAACACCGCAATGGCTCGCGTCGCCGGCGGTTCCCCGGCGAACGCGAAGAACACGCACCACAGTCCATACGCCGCAACCGGATAGGCGGCGGCAAGCGGGGGAATCGTCGCCGGAGTCGGCTGACCCTGACGCTGCGTCAGACGAAACGTCACGGAAATCAGAAACGACGTCAGCATCCACCCGGCGAAGCCTCGATACTGCTCACCGAAGTACGAGCCGGGTTTTCCATGACCCACGCCCGGACGCGCGTCACCATGAACGGGTCGAGCGAAAGATCGTAGGCAGTCACCACCGCCGCGCCGATCAAGGACAACCACACGGCTTGCGCGACCGCTGCCATGGACGATCGGCCGGTGCTCGACCATCAGATTCGCAATGATGAACGACAGGTAGACGATGACGTACCACGCCAGCGGGATGATGTACGGCACGCCGAACACGCCCGGTCCAAACACCGGCGTGTAGTAGTACGGGCCAAACGGGAACCCCGTGTGAACCGACAGCGTTTCGAAGAACAAACCGAGGGTGACGCCAATCGCCAGGAACCGCAGCGCCGCCGACCGCCCCATCACGTGCATGCAACTGACGAAGCAGAATGCCGCCATCGCCACGGTCACGACGATCCAGAACGCCGTTTCACCGCCGAGGAGGTAGTAGACGTGGGCCAGAACGGCGACGAGAGGAGTGCCCCGCAGGCAACGAGCAAGGAACGGTCTCGAGGCGAGACGGTCACAACGTCCGGTGGCCCCCGCCCTCGATCAATTGAATCAGCTCCTGGAATCGCGCGTCCTCGCGCATCAGATCGAAGTGCGGTGCAATGGCGTAGGAACAGCAGTCCGTGGCCCGATCCTGGTACGCCTGGCGATACCAGCGAATCGCCTCGTCCAGATCACCGACGCCCTGGTGAACCAGTCCGATGCAGGTGCCGTTGACGTAGGTCGTCTCCCGGCGCGTCTCGAGTTCCCGCGCCACGGCCAACGCCTTGTCGCGGGCACCGGCGCGCCCGTAGGCCCATCCGAGAAAACTTTCCAGCGTGGCGTCGCCTTGACCGTAGCGATGACCTTGCTCCAGCGTCGCGACGGCGTCCGAGTAGAGTCCGTTGCCAGCTTGAGCGAGTGCCAGCGACCAATACAGCGAGGAGAACGACGGCTCCAACGCAATCGCCTTCGTGGCGTGTTCGATCGCCTCGTCGAACCGCCGCCCCATCGTCAGGACGTCGGACACGCCGCGACTGATAATGGCGGAGACGGGATCCAGCTCGGTGGCCCGTCGCGCTTCCGCGATGGCTTCGTCGTACCGGCCGCGCAACCCGAGGTACGTGGCATAACACATCCGGGGCCAGCTGTCGCCGGGGGTCAACTCCACGGCTCGCCGGTACAACTCGTCGGCTTCGGCCCATTTCCAGTCATACCAGTGACGCGCCCACGCCATCCCGAGTTGTCCTTCGGCGAGCCGCGGGTTCAATTCCAGCGCCCGCCGCGGCGCTGATTGGCGAGCGGCATGACCTGCCGTGGCGGGGCCACCGAGAAAATCGCAAACAGCATGTAGCCGTGCGCCGTCGCCGCATGCGCCTCGGCGTAATCGGGGTGCAAGGCGAGCGCCTGCCGGAAGACGCCATGCCATTCTCGAAGCCGTCCTTCGTCAGCTTGTGAAGGAGTAGCGCCCTTCAAATACAGGTTGTAGGCCTCGATGTTGCGGCTGGCGGGCGGCACGATACTCCCGTCGTGCTTCGGGCCCAGCTCCACTTCAGACGTTCGACGATGGCCTGCGCGATCTCGTCCTGGACGGCGAAGACGTCGTCGAGCGCGCGGTCGTAGCGCTCGGACCAGACTGAAACCCTCGGCGACGTCGGTCAACTGCACGGTGATGCGTCAACCGGCTCCCGTGCACGGCGCACGCTGCCTTCGAGGACGTGGCGCACTTTCAGGCGGCGGCCGATCTCGCCGATGTCCTCGAGCCCGTCCCTTGAACTGGAACGCCGATGTGCGCGATGCGACCCGGACCCCTTTGAGGCCCATGAGCGCGGCGATGAGCTCGTCGGCCATCCCATCGCAGAAATACTCCTGATCCCTTCCCCGGGCTCAGATCCGCAAACGGCGAGCACCGCGATCGATGGGGGCGCGGCCGTTGCGAAAGCTCGACTTCCCCGCCGCAGCTGGGCGGGCGCCATCGAGGCAAGCAGCTCCGCCGCAGATTGGAAACCGGCGCGCCGGATCTTCTCGGAGGCATCTTGCGATGGCCGCAGCAAGCGGCGAGGCACCGTCGATGGCAGGGGCGAGGGGCGGTTCGTGCAGAATCGCGCTCATCGTGTCGACGTCGAGGTGCGGCGCGCAAACGGCGGGTGGCCGGGAGAGCGAACTCGCTGAGCACGGCGGCCGACGGAGAAGATGTCGGTCCGGTGATCGACCTCCGCCCCGCAGCTGCTCCGGCGCCGCATAGCCGACCGTGCCGGTGAACGTGCCGCTCCGGGGGGCCGGCCCGCGTCTGACGGCGTGCGCGCCGGGCGGCGACGACGACTTTGCGATGCCGAAGTCGAGGATCTTCGAGCGCGCCCTCGTTCGTCAGGAACAGGTTCACCGGCTTGAATCGCGATTGGATCACCCCTTTGGCATGCGCCGCCGTCAGCGCGCCGGCGAGTTGCCGCGCGTAGGGGGACACGGTCGCTGGCGAGAGAGGACCCGTGCGCAGGACGTCCTCCAGCGTCTTCTCCCTTCGAGATACTCCATCACGAGGTAGCCGAAATCCCCCTCGTGGCCGATGTCGTACAGCGTACAGATGTGCGGGTGATTCAGGGCCGCGGCCCGGCACCGCGCCCCCTCCCGCTCGATGAGCGGGAGCGCGCTGGCCGCCGCATCTGCGCGCGCGTGCAGCACCTTGAGGGCGACGGGGTCCGGTCGAGCCTGGTGTTCTCTCGCGCGGTAGACCTCTCCCATACCTCCCGCGCCGATCGTCGCGAGTATTGAGTAGGGGCCGAGCCTTGCTCCGGGTGCGAGGGGCACAATCAGTCTTGTTGAGCTTGGAATTCTAACCTCATCAGGACACGACCGGCCAGCTTCTTCAGGATTCGGCCGGTTAGGCAGGCCAAGGTCGAAATCAGACGATCGAGC
>CAVTGK010000022.1:0-19057 GCA_963734095.1 uncultured Acidobacteriota bacterium
GTGCAATGGTGAACACCGGCGCTAGGAGCCTTCAGCCGACAAGATGATCACCATGACTCGTACTTTCGCCCGCTCTGGCTGGCTTGCGGCGTTTTGTCTTCTGGTGGTTCCAACCATTGCATTGGCGCAGCAGGGCACAGCCACGGTCACGCCGGACGCTCCCATCTACATAAGAGCCGAAGTGACTCCGACGCCACTCCGTGTCGCCGCGCCAGGCACTCGGCTCCGATTACTCCAAGACAGCGGCGACTGGCTCCAGGTCGAATTTGGCGATCCCCAGTACGGCCGTCGTGTGGGCTGGACGCAACGCCAGTTCGTCACGCTTGGTGGTGAGAATCTCACGCCGATCGACCTTTCGGTCGATCCCGCGACTCCCAGCAATCGCTACAGACGAGCCGAGGAGTCGAACCACCACCCGCGGCGCCCGTTGTCACGAGCGTTCCCGGGAACTGAGATGGCGTACGGCTGGTCGTTCCTATGCTTGTCGAACTCCGGATAAGATGTGAACTCCTCGCTCGGATGGAATGTCTCGGTGTCCCGCAACTTGACACCGTGGCTAGGCATCGTCGGCGACTTCGGCGGCCACTATAAGACGCAACTATTTGGGTTGGAGGATATTGACGTCATGCAGCACACCTTCATGGCGGGTCCACGGTTCGCATTCAGGGAGGCGGCATTAGCCGTGCCCTACGCCCAGTTCCTGGTGGGCTTGGCGATACGGCCACCGATTTTTGTGATTTCACGTGGGCACCAACGACCTCGCAATTCAGCCAGGAGTCGGTATCGATATCGGTCGACCGAACTTTGCGGCACGGTTTGAGATGGGCTGGCGCAAGGTTTTCGAGGATGGCGCACCAACGAGTTTCGAGTCGTCATCGGTGGTCGTGATTCGGGGACTCGGACTAAGCGGCAGACTCCCACAGCCTCCGGCTCAAACTTGATGAACGGCAGAACACTCGCGTGGCATCTCGGGCGGCTATGCCTTGCAGCAGTTCCTGCTGTGGCTTGATGTCCGCTATTTCCTGTTCTACTTGTTCACACTCGTCTTGGTGGTGGCCCATCAGGTCAACCACCTGCGCGCAGTCGTGCGGGTCTTGAGTCTCGGGCACGACGTGAAGTTAGTCAGCATCTACGAAAGGCTCGGCCTCACCGAGGACGATGTGAAGGCCGCCGCTGACCGCTCGCTCGAGCGGGTGGGTGCTGGTGCCCGAGAAGGCCTCGACGCCGACTGGAGAATCGCGACGTCAGGCAGATAGGACGCAGGCCCCAAAGCCATGGGCATGACCTGCACTCTTCACCGCGCGACCGAGAACGAGATCGACCGCTTGATCAAAGAACCGGCTGCTGTTGACAGCTTCCTCGATCCCGATGATGGGTCCGCGCCGCGGGTAAGGACGGTGCGGCCGAAGGGGCTGTTTGGCTTGATTCTTCGTCTGTTCCCGATCACGATCACCGAGGTCACGTCGGAGCCAGTGCAGGGCGCACCGATTCTCGCCGAGGATCCCGATCGTAGTATCGATATTGAAAAGGCCTGGCACGGACTCCACTTCCTTTTCACCGGAACTGCGGACGAGGGTGAGGAGCCTACCTGCTATCTAGTGCGCGGTGGTGAGGACCTGGATGATGAAGGCCAGACCCGTGCGTTGAGGCCGGATCAGGTACGCCGCTTCGCTGACTACCTGTCGGCTCTGACGCCAGCCGAGCTCGAGCGGCGGTACGATCCTGAGCGCATGTCGAAGCTCGCGATCTACCCTGATCGAATTTGGATGCGGCCCGCTTCAGCCGGCGAGTCGCCCCTGGAGTGGCTGCTCGATTGCTTTTCGGAGCTGCGGGAATTCATGAGCCGAGCCGCAGCGTCGGGTCAGGGAGTGATCATCGATGTTGGGTGATCCTGTGAACGGTCATGGTGGATTCCGCCCATTCTTCGCTTTTCGCCAATTGACCCCGCGTCAAGAATTTGAGCTCTTCTGATGCATCGTCGTGACCAGCAGCGTAGAAGTTCTCGTAACGGACAACTTCCACGGTTTCATAGTCGAACCGAAGCAGATCTCTAAGAGACGACTTGGTGCCGAGCACCCTCGGCACCATTGCCAATACGACTGCACCCCCGCACTGAGGTACCCGCACTTAGGCACGTCAGGCACCTTCGGCACCGTAGGCACCTTCCTAATCGTTGTGATGAAGTTCGTACTCGCGCTGAGCCCGCGCGTTTTCGGCGCCTTGCTTCTTATCACGCTTCTTGGCCGCCTTCATCGCGAGCCCGTGCGTGCTCTCCGACTTGATGGCGGGCAAAGAGATCTGACGTTCGAGCGTCGCACTGCCACACTTCGGACACTCGGGCACCGAGTGCTTCAGCACCAGAGTCTCGAATTCATGCTGGCAGTCAGCGCAGACGTATTCGTAGATAGGCACGGGATCAGGGTACTACTGGTCGGTGGCCGGTGGCCAGTGGCCAGTGGCCGGTGGCCGGTGGCCGGTGGCCGGTGGCCGGCAACCACGCTAATTCATCAACGTCTTGACCGCGTCCTCAATCCGCGCCGCCATCATCGCGTAGCCGCGATCGTTCGGGTGAATCGGGTCTGACATCAAGTCGCTGTTCCCCAGAATTCCATCGAGTACGTCGGGAACGAACACCGATTGCGTGCGCCGCGCGATCTCCTCGAAGCCACTGTCGAACGGATCGGTTAGCACCCCGGGGTTGATGCCGACCAGCACGACGCCAGCCCCCTTGGCCCGGATGCCTTCGACGATTCTCCGGAGGTTCGCGAACATTCGGTCGCGAGGCACCTTGCGGAGATAGTCGTTACCGCCGAGTAAAACGATCACGACCCGCGGATCGCGCGCGAGCACATCGCGATCGAGCCTGGCCACCGCGGACTCGGTCGTGTCGCCGCTCCGACCGGCATTGATAATCGTGGTTCCGATGCGATCGGTGAGCTGCGACACGAGATCCCGGCCTGGTGACGCCCCACGCCCAGAGACGAGGCTGTCGCCGAAGAAGATGATCTGCCGGCCCGCCGTCGGCAGGGCGGGTTTCGGAGCGAGCGAGCGCACATACCAAATGGCGACTAGGAGGAGCAAACCAATCACCGGGATGGTAAAGCGCTTCAGGTCCATGTGACTGGCACGAGAGGCTAACATGAACTGGGGATGGCGCCGGTCCTAGCGCTTTTGTCCGCCGTCGCTTACGGGGCGGCGGATTTTCTGGGGGGGATGGCTGCGCGCAAGGCAACCGCAGTGGCGGCTGTCGTTGTCTCGCAAACGGCCGGCCTGATCCTTCTGCTGCTCGCCCTGCCCCTGTTGCCTGAGACGATCGTCAACCCGATCGATATCGCCTGGGGCGCCGTGGCTGGACTTGCCGGTGGCAGCGGCGTCGCCCTCCTCTATCGAGCGCTGGCACTCGGTCCAATGAGCGTCGTCGCGCCGCTGACGGCGGTGTTTGCCGCTGCCGTCCCGGTCTTCACAGGCCTTGCCCTCGGTGAGCGGTTGTCGATGGTGACAACGCTGGGGATCGCGCTCGCGGCGATCGCGATCGTGCTGATTGGTCAGGAGCAGGGCTCCCGACCCCGGTCGCTGACGCAACAAGCGACGGCTCGCGGCATCATCGCTGTCGATCGTCGCCGGGCTGTTGGTCGGCGTCTTCTTCGTCAGCCTGGAGCGCACGTCCGCCGCGTCCGGCCTGTGGCCACTCGTGCCCGCTCGCGTGGTCGCGATCAGCCTGTTTACGGGAAGCGCGCTGGCGGGCGGGCGCCCGGTGCTGGTCCCGTGGTCAGTTGCCGGCGTCGCCGTCGGCGCGGGCGCTCTCGACATGCTGGCCAACGCCCTGTTTCTGATCGCGGTGCAGCAGGGACCGTTGAGCGTCGTAGCGACGCTGGCCTCGCTCTACCCGGCAAGCACCATCATCCTGGCGCGGATCGTTCTGGGTGAACGTTGGTCACGTCTCCAGGCCGCGGGAATCGCGACCGCGGTCGCCGCGACAGCGATGATTGTGGGGGAATTGCAGGCGTAGGGCGCAGGCACAGGCGCAGGGACGGCAGCCGGTTGCCGGCTGCGAAACGTCAGCGTGCGCAAAATGACGTCTCGACCTCAGCTCGCGCACGTTCTGCGGTCTGAGCGCCTCGGTCGAAAGAGCTCCAGCGGAAGACGGCGCCGAGCGCAAAGGCCATGACGGTGAGGAGGCTCGCGTACCCTGCTCCGCTCGGCGGCCGTACCGTGACGGGTTGCATCCACGCGACGCGGCCATTGCTCTCGATCACCTTGGCGCGCACGTACCCCTCTTGCCCCTGGAAGGTGTAGGAAGCATTCGGCGTGGTGACTTCTTGAAGGATGCGGCCACCGCTCCCAATGAATTGCACGCGGTATTTGGAGTAGCTCGTGGCCTTGACCGTCAACGTGATGCGCTCAGATGTCCGTTCGTACGCCTCGAGCTCCACACCGGTCGAGGCATAGAAATCCCCTTGTTCAATCGCCTCGACGATGGCTCGCGCCTCGAGTCGGGGCGCGCGGACGACCACCCAGCCTCGGCCAGGACCGGGCACGTCGGGGTTGCCAGGCTGCTTGAACGTGTGCGCGTCATCCACCGCCAGCCCGTACAGGAGATGTCCTTGCGAGAGAATCGCGTCCCACGCGTCTTCGAGCCCGGGCACACCTCCGCCGCCGACGTTGTTCACGCGTGGATGTCCGTTGAACACCTCGAAGAGCCGGGTGTTCGCGAACGGCTGCCAGCTCGTCGGCCGTCACCGCCCACCCAAAGCTGGGATGATTGATGTGAGGAATGCCACGCTCGCGGCGGATGGCATCGACGTTTCGCTGGAGCACGTCGACGACCGACGATCCACCTTGCGGAGTCACGACGGCCGCAAGGTCGAGGCCATTGATGTGCAGCGGCTTGGTCGTCGAAGCGATCGGTGACCTCCTCGCCGCGAATCACCAGAAACTGTTGATCCGCGCCCAGCAGCGCGTTCAGCCCGTCAACGCTGGTGAGAAAGTTGTGATCGGTGAGGACGACGAACTGATAGCCGTGCTCGCGGTACCAGCGAACCACTTCGTCCGGCGTCGAATCTCCGTCGCTGTTGAGCGTATGTGTGTGGGTGTTGCCCTTGAACCATTGACCTGGAGGCGCGGTCTGATCGTTCGCCGCGCCTGCTTTCAGCGAGGCCTGAAGGGGCGATTCGAGGGAACACACAACCAGCGCCGTGGCACACGCCGCTGTGACGATCCGGTGAAATCGAGCCTGCTCCAAGACGTGCGTCGCGGAGCGCAGCATAGCCTATTCGTGTGACGACGACCGACGGTCTTTCAGCCGACGTTCGGCCTCGAGCCAGTCATCCTGATCGTGCCCGTCTTCACTGCCACGAGCCAGGTACATGCCATAAGCTTCGGCCGCAATCTCGTCGGGCGTTGGTGCTGTATCGAATGTGTCCGGATAGATGGCCGACGCTTCGTCCATCACCCGTGCTGCGGAGGGCTCTTCGTGGGCCGGACGCCGATCGCGGTCGGTGACCTCAGCGACCTCTTTCGTGTCCGGGAGCGGGTTGGTCTTGGAAACGATCGCCACAGAACCTCCTTCGCGTGTCAAACCATGCAACAACGATCATAGCCCTTGACCTTAGAGATGTCTGGTCGAAAAACTATCAGCCTCGTCGTATAGTCCAAATTGGGCAGGCGCTATGAGCGAGATTCGACGATCGGACGCTGGTTCGGCCGGACGAGTTGGGCGGCACGCGGAGGGTAGGCACCATGCCAAGCTCCAGGCTCCCGATTGCCGTCATCGCCGCACTTGGCTTGCTTCTCGGCGGCATCGGCGCCTGGTGGTGGACCCGCGAACCGGCTCGATCGTCGCAACCGGCAACCGCGGCAACCGGTACCGAGGCCGCCGTCACACCTGTGACGGAGGCCGCTCGACCGCTGCCACCGCTTGGACAGATGGACACGTTTCTCCGCGCACTCCTGGGCGGACTTTCCTCGAGCCCCGAGCTGGCGCGATGGCTGGCCACCGACGACCTCATCCAGCAGATGGCGAACGCCATCGATCGAGTGTCGAGAGGGCAGTCTCCGGCGCGGGACGTCGCGGTTCTCAAACCCGGAGGCACGTTCGGCACGTCCGGGTTGAGCCAGCGTGCCACGATTGATCCCGCCAGCTATCGCCGGTACGACGGCCTGGCCCTTCTGGTCTCCTCACTCGACGCTCGAAGCGTGGCGGACGCCTACCGAACGATTCAGCCTCGACTCGACGAAGCGTATCGCGGCCTGGGCCGCTCGGAAGGGACCGTCGATCACGCCGTCAGCATCGCCCTGCAAACGTTGATCGACACGCCAGTCGTTCGCGAGCCGATTCGAGTCGTCCCCGGCACTGGTGCCACCTACGCTTACGCCGATCCCGCGCTGGAGACGTTGACGGCGGCTCAGAAGCAGCTGCTCCGAATGGGCCCGGACAACGTCGCTCGCATCCGGGAGCGCTTGCAGGAAATCAAGGCGGCGATTGAAACCGCCAACCCTCGCTGAGCATCAGAACGTGGCATGCGACCGTCTTCGCTCCTCCGTGGCGCTCACGCGTATCTCACCCCTACAGCCGCGCTAGCCGGACTGACGGCGGCGCACGCGAATCGCAAGGCCGCTCCCGGCGCGCATTCGATTGCCGAAATCGTCGCCCACATGGCGTTCTGGCAGGACTGGTTCCTGGATCGGTGTGACGGCGTCAGCTCGCCCATGCCCGCACCGGCGTCACGCGGCTGGCCACCTGTCCGGGAGGGCGACTGGGAGACCGTGCTGGACCGATTCGAGCGCGGGTTCGATCGCGCGCTTGCGCTTGCGGATGGCGACGCGCGATCAACTCAATCCGTCACCCCGGCCATCGAATTCGAACCACTGGCGCGATACACGGTCGGAGACGTCCTCACCCACCTCGCGCTCCACAACGCGCATCACGTCGGCCAGGTGATTACGCTGCGACAACTCCAAGGCACGTGGCCGCCGCCGGCCGGAAGCTGGACGTGGTGACGCCAGTGGTACAAGTTACGAGTTACGACTGCAGCGTCGGGCGCCGCAGCTGCTGCACAGTACGAAGTCGAACTCAACTTTGAAGTAACTTGTAACTTGTAACTAGCGGAGTGCCTCCCGCGTGAGATTCGATAGGCGCTCGCGTTGGCGGCCATTGGCGTCGAAGTTGTCAGGCGCCAGCCACTTCTCGAACGCGGCTTCGAGAACCGGCCACTCCTTGTCAATCGCGGCGTACCACGCGGAGTCGCGATTGCGACCTTTGTAGACCGTCGCCTGCCGGAAAATGCCCTCGAAGGTGAGGCCCAGGCGTTCGGCTGCCGCTCGTGACGGCGCGTTCAAGGCATCGCACTTCCACTCATAACGGCGATACCCGAGCGCGAAGGCGTGGCGCATCATCAAATACATCGCCTCGGTCGCCGCAGGCGTTCGCTGCAGCAGCGGCGAGAAGTTGATGTGCCCGACCTCAATCGATCCGGCGGCGGGCGCGATGCGGAGATACGCAGCAACGCCAACGGCGCGAGCTGAGGGTTGATCCATCACGGCAAAGAACAACGGATCGGTCGTGCTTGCGGCGCCGCGAACCCAGGCATCGAACTCGTCAATCGTGTCGTAGGGACCGTGAAGGAGATACGTCCAGTTCCGAGGTTCCACTTCGGTGGCGTACGCGTCCCACAACGAACTCGTGTGTTGTTCCGGATCGAGCGGCACGAGTCGACAATACCGGCCTTCCATTTCGAGGCGTTGCGGTGCGTCAGGCGATCGCCAACTGTCAACCGGGTCGCCAATCGGTTGGCCCAATTCGTTCTGTCTCATGCAATGCCCACGACAGCGGTCACAAGCGGCAGCCCCACCCCAGCCTTGACAACAATCTGGTCCGGCATTTGCTCCAGTCTACTGAGGCATGAGGTTGAGCCAGCTGCCGAGGTTCGCCCAAACCGTCCATAGAGGGAGCACTGTTATGACTCGAATCATTACATCCACCATTCTCGCCGCCAGCGTCCTCGCCAGCGCCGCCGCGTGCTCGAACACCGCACGAGGGGTCGTTCAGGATACGAAAGACAATACGGCCGCTGTTCGCGGAGGCATCGAAACGATCGATGTCAAGTCGGCGATCATGGCCGACAAGACGATCGACTCGGGCGCCATCGACGTCGACACGTATCAGGACAAGAAACTGGTGGTGATCCGCGGCTCGGTGCCGACGGCGGAACAGAAGGCCAAGACCGAAGCCATCGCGCGCAAGAACGCAACCGGCTACACCATCGATAACCGCCTCGTCGTCGCTCCCTAGTAGCATCAACCAAGACACGCAGCCACGAAGGACACGAATCCACGAAGCAGGATCCTGTACTGTTTCTTCGTGTTCTTCGTGTCTTCGTGGCTACGTTTTTCCGTTGCCTGTATTTCCCTAGTTCTGCCTGATCTACCATGGGCACCTTCGAGGTGCCGATGCGTCGACTGCCTTTTGTTTGCCCTGATTCTGATTGCCACCGCCTGCGGACAGCCGCAGGCACCTGCACCGACTGCGCCTTCTCGGTGGTCGAGACGCCAATCGCCGATATGCGGAGAGCGATGGAACAGGGGCGCGTCGCCTCGCGCGCAATGGTCGAGCAGTACTCTGATGCGGATCGCGACGTACGAAGATCGGATCAACGCCATACTGACCGTCAATCCCAACGCGCTCAAGGAAGCCGACGAGCGTGACGCCGAGCGGCGCCAAGGCAAAGTTCGCGGCCCACTGCACGGCATCCCCATCGCGCTGAAGGACAACATCCACACCACGGATATGCCGACGACCGGAGGCGCGGTCGCGCTCGAAGGATTCATGCCGCCGTACGACGCGACGCTGACCAAGAATCTTCGCGATGCGGGCGCAATCATCATTGCCAAGACGAATCTGACCGAACTTGCCAACTGGGTGGCGGGCGCGCCGACGCCGATGCCGGGAAACTACAACGCGTCTCGGTGGTTACGGCCTCAATCCCTACGATCCGCGGCGCGATCCACGAGAACAGACTGGTGACGGCCGTCCCGTGCTGAACACGGGGGGTCGAGCTCCGGGAACCGGAACGGCCGTCAACTTCTGGGCCGCCAATGTGGGGACCGAAACGTCGGGCTCAATCCTGAGCCCGGCGAACCAGAACATGCTGGCAGCAATCAAGCCGACGGTCGGACGCATCAGCCGTTACGGCGTGATCCCGATTACCGCCGACCAGGACACCGCTGGTCCCATGGCGAAGTCCGTCGCGGATGCGGCGCTCTTGCTCATGGGCGTGCTCGAGAGCGCCTCCGCCGACCCGAATGACCCGGCCACGTCGCGATGCACGCCTCCGCCAACCGCGACTACACGCCTCATCTCAAGGCCGATGGCCTGAAGGGGGCGCGGATTGGTATTCCCCGCGCGTTCTACTACAACCCGGTGACGCCACCCGGCGCCAAGGAGCCGCGCGGCGGGCTCAATTCGGATCAAGCGAAGGTCATGGCCGAAGCCATCGACATCCTGACCAAGCAAGGAGCCGTGATCGTCGACTCGGCGGACATTCCAAGCGTCGTGGATGCAGACGCGAAGAACAATTTCCTGACGTGGAACACGTGTTCCGGATGCGGACAACGCGCGCGGGAAAGACGACAACTGCTCGGTCGTCTTCAAGTACGGGATGAAGCGTGACTTCAACGCATGGCTCGCGTCGCTCGGGTGCGTCGGCGCCGATCAAGACGCTGACCGACCTTCGCAACTACAACCTCGCGCACTCTTCTCGTGGAGCCATCAAGTACGGGCAGTCGAAGCTCGATATCTCCGATGAGATGGATCTCGAGCGCGATCGCGCCCGCTACGAACAGTGACCGTGCGAAGGATCATCGCGCTCTCGGCCGACACATGGGATAGACGAGGTGATGAAGTCGCAGAAGCTCGATGCGCTGCTGTTTCCCGCCGCCAGCGGTGCGTCGATCGCCGCCAAGCCCGGTTATCCGACCGTGATCGTGCCGTTTGGGACCGTGAGCAATGCGCCCACGCCGGCGTTTCCAGCGGGTTTCGATGCGCGTCCGGCGCCTGTACGGCGTCAGCTTCAGCGGGATGGCGTGCAGCGAGCCACGACTGATCGAGCTCGCGTACGCATTCGAGCAGGCAACGAAACGACGCGTGCCGCCAGCTGCGATGCCGTGACCGACGATCGGCTCGACCGTCGGCTGCGAGTCGCGTCACCCCGAGCTTTCGTGGGCGCGCATCCGCTCAGCGATTGAGCGAGGCCAGGTCACGGTCGACGGTCGGGTGGTGCGAGAGCCAGCGTTCGAGGTGTTGCGATTCGGCCCTCGTCAGCTCGATCTGACGCGGCCTGCGCTGCCAACGGCCCGGCTGGAATTGACCAGACTTTACGAGGAAGACGATGTCCTCGTCATCGACAAGCCGGCAGGTCTCCTGACGATCGCCAGTCGTGCTGACGCAAAGCGCCACGGAGGACACGGTGCTTCGCCGTGTGCAGGATTACGCCCGGCGGCTGCATGGGCGGTCGCGCGTATGCCGGCGTCCTGCACCGTCTCGATCGCGATACCTCGGGCGCGCTGGCCGTCGCGCTCTCACGTGACGCCCATTCAGCCGGTCGGGAACTATTTGCCGAGCACGCCTTCGATCGCACATACCTCGCGATTGTGCAGGGGGTGCCGCGGGTCGAACGCGGGACGATCGAGGCGGCCATCTCGGATTCGTACGTTGCCGGCCGCCGGCGCATCGCCCATCACGGCCATGAAGGTCGTCATGCCGTGACCCATTACCGCGTGCTCGAGCGTTTCGGGTCCGCATCGCTGCTCGAGCTGATACTCGAGACCGGCAGACAGCATCAAATTCGGCTGCACCTGAAGGAGCTCGGTCATCCACTGCTTGGTGAAGGCGTCTACGTCGACGAATCAATCGCTGGTGGGAAGCGGATCGACGCCAGACGCCAGATGCTGCACGCATGGCGACTGCGGTTTCCCCACCCGCTGAATCGCCGCCCCATTGCCGTGGAGGCGCCAATTCCTCCTGACTTTGATCGCCTGCTCGCGCGGCTCCATGGTCGTCCGCGGAAGGGTCGCGCGGAATGAATATCCGCGGAAAACGCCGGAGCCGCGTTGCGCGCTGGATGGCTGCGTTGAGGGCCGGAACGGGCAGTTCGGCCCTCACGAAAGCCTCCGCGCCTTCTCCTTTCCGCGGATGCTCAAGAGGCCTTCCGCGCCTTCCTCCTTTCCGCGGATGGTTTTTCCGCCCACTCACCCACTCCGCGGACGACGCTGGTATCCTCAGGTCGCACTCGAGCGTCGACAACATGCCCGTCGTCCAACTCCTCCATACGTGCTTGGTCAATGAGTTCGCACCAGAAGTGGCGTTTGCGGTCGTCCGTGTGCTGCGGCGACTAGGCTACGAGGTGCAGGTTCCTCTCGATCAGACTTGCTGCGGACAACCGGCGTTCAACGCCGGCTTTCAGGACCCCGCCCGCGCCGCGGCCCGTCACACGATTACGACGCTGGAGCGGACGGAAGGGCCGATCGTGATTCCTTCGGGCTCGTGCGGGGACATGGTCATTCACCAGTACGTGCAGTTGTTCCAGAAAGACGACTCGTGGCGGGCGCGCGCCAAAGCCGATCGCCGCGCGTTGCCACGAGTTCAGCGCGTTCGTCATGCGGCACGATGGTGAGACGGCGGTACAGGGTCGGCTGAATGCGAGCGTGGTCTATCACCCGTCGTGTCATCTCCTCCGCGGTCTAGGGATTGACACCGAACCAAGAGCGGCCATCGCGCGACTCGACGGGCATTCGCCAGGTCGAGCTCGATGCCGCTGACGAGTGCTGTGGGTTTGGCGGACTATTTGCCGTCAAGCATGCCGACATCTCGTCGCGCATGCTCGAACGGAAGATCGATCACATTCTGAGCTGCGGCGCCGAACGGCTGGTGTCGTGCGATCTCGGATGCCTGCTTCAGATGAGCGGCGGCTTACATCGTCGCGGCGCGAGCATCAAGGCGCAGCACCTGGCCGAATTGCTGGACGAGGCCTCTTCGTGACCACGCCGTTCGAAGTCCGCGTCCACAAGGCCCTTCAAGATCCCGATCTTCGCGGCGCGCTGCAGACGATGAGCAGGCAGCTCACGTCGCGTCGCGCCGCTCGCATTCCAATCGCTTGCTGCATCCGACTCGATGCGTGATCTCGCACGAAAGGCCAAGCTCGACACACTGCGCGACCTCGCCGCCAACCTTGAGCTGCTTCGAGCGACGTCTCGCGGCCAACGGCGCCCGCGTGCACTGGGCAGAAACCGGTGCGGACGCGAACCGGATTGTGGCGGAGATCGCCACGCAACACGGCGTGCGGCGCGTGGCGAAAGCCAAGTCGATGGTCTCGGAAGAGATTCACTTGAATGCCTCGCTCGAACGGGCAGGCATCGATGTCGTCGAAACCGACCTTGGCGAATACGTCGTTCAATTGGCTGACGATCGGCCCTCGCACATTGTCGCCCCGATCATTCACCTGACGCGCAAGCAGGTCGGCCAGGTGATGCACGACCGTTTGAAGACACCGCTGACGGACGACCCCTCGACGCTGGGACAGTACGCGCGCGAGCGCCTCCGTCAGGTCTTTCTCGACGCCGACATGGGCATCACCGGCGCCAACTTTGGCATCGTCGAGACCGGTACGATCTGTTTGGTCACCAACGAAGGCAACGGCCGAATGGTGTCGACCCTGCCGCGGGTCCACGTGGTGTTGATGGGGATCGAGAAGCTGATCCCGACGCTTGCGGATCTCGATCGCTTTCTCAAGCTCCTCGCACGCTCCGCCACAGGCCAGAAGCTGACCGCGTATACGTCGCTCATCAGTGGTCCGCGGCGGTCGGCTGATGAGTGCGGGCCTGACGCGCTGCACGTGGTCCTGATCGACAACGGACGGAGCCGGCTGATGGCGAGCGAGAGCCGCGGAGATCCTTGGCTGCATTCGCTGCGGTGCGTGCATGAACGTGTGTCCCGTGTACACGAGCATCGGTGGGCATGCATATGGAGACATCTATCCCGGACCGGTTGGCGCGGTCGTGACACCTGGCCTGCGCGGTCTTCGGGATTGGGCAGACCTGCCAAGCGCCAGCTCCCTTTGCGGCGCGTGCCGTGACGTGTGTCCAGTTCGTCTGGACATTCCGCGGATGCTGCTTCATTTGCGTCACGACGCCGCACCGGACCCATACGCCGGGGTGGCTACGCTGGGCGATGCGTGGGTTCGGGCTGATCGTCGGCCGCCCCGCGCTCTATGGAGTCGTCAACCAGGCGGCGCGATTCGCGCTCCGCCGCCGCGCGCGCGATGGGTGGATCACTTCGGCACCGGGGCCAGCCGCTGCCTGGACAACGCACTCGCGACCTGCGATCGCCAGCCCAGCTTGCATTTCAGCAGGCGTGGCGGGCGGAGCTTCGCCGAGGGGGGGCGTGATGGCGAGCGGCACGCGATGCGATTCTCGGGCGGCTGCGGACGTCTCGCGCCGCGGTCCACCTGCCCCGGGCTGACGCGCCGGCCGCACCGCCGCCCGAGCGTCGGTCGCCCTCGGAATGCCTGCTTGCGTTTTCACGAGGAAGCGACAGCGCTGGGAATCGAGTGCTTCGTCGAGCTGTCAGCCGACGATGTCAACGCGCGCGTCCGACGACTCACAGATGGCCTTCGCCTACTCAGCTGGGACGCGACGCAATTGCCATATCGCCTCGGGGAACTCGCGCACGACGCGACTTTCGGACATTCGCCGCGAGCGCAGCAGGCCCTCGCCGAGGTGGGGCTAACGGGTTGCGATGGTGCCATTGCAGAGACCGGATCGCTCGTCATGCTTTCGGCACCGGGACGTTCGCGCATCGTCTCGCTGCTGCCGCCGTTTCATGTTGCGGTGGTCACGCCTGATGATCTTTGCTTCAGCATGGGCGAGTATTTCCACGACCATCGCGAGCAGCTCGAGTCATCGGCGTCGTGCACGTTCATTACCGGACCCAGTCGCACCGCTGACATCGAACTGACACTGACCCTTGGTATCCATGGTCCGGGACGCGTTGCGGTTGTGCTCGGCCCTGGCGTTTCGTCGTGAGGACTAAACGGGCGTTCTTTAGACGTTCGCTACAGAGGTTCTCTACAGCGGTTCTCGGAGGTTCTCTACCGAGGTTCTCCACGGAGGTTCCACGAACCATCTCAAGAACCATCGTCAAGAACCGTCGTCGCAACGTCAACCATCGTCATTCAGTCATTCAGTCCTGAGCGCGATCATCGGATCGACACGAGTGGCGCGACCGGCGGGGATCAGAATCGCCACCGCAGCCGCCGCGAACAAGAGCGCTATCACCACCACATATGTGAGGGTGTCGGTTGGCGCGACGCTGAACAGCATCTGCGACAGCCAGCGCGAGCCAGCAAGCGATGCCACCACGCCGGCAGCGATGCCCAACGTGACTGGTCGCAGGCCTTCGAACAACACGCCGCGAAGGACACGGCCGCGATCGGCGCCGAGGGCGAGGCGGACGCCGATTTCATGGGTGCGTTGGCCCACCAGATATCCCACCACGCCATAAACGCCGACGACCGCGAGCGTAAGCGCGAGAGCTGCCAAGAGTCCAAACAGCCACGCGCGCATCTCGGGCGCGGCGACCGTGAATCGGACCATCGATTCGAGCGTGCGCGCGCGATACAGCGGCACACCGCGATCGAGTCGAGCCAGCTCGCCCCGAATGGTCGATGTCAAGCTGGCCGGATCGGTGACGCCGCGAACCACGATCGCCATCGTGTGATACGACGGCTGCTGCGCCTGGGGCGTATAGAACATCGGCACGTTCGTCTTCCGCCAGCGCCAGGTGTTTGACATCACCGACGATGCCGACCACTTCGCGAGATCCAGGACCACCCACCTCCTGCTGCTGCTCGCGCGGGATGCCGCTGTTGAACGTGATGCGCTGGCCGAGCGCATCCTGGCCCGGCCAGTAGCGCCTCGCCATCGACTCACTGACGATCACAACCCGCGGCTGACCTTCGCGATCCTTGTCGGTGAACGTGCGGCCGCGGATGAGCGGAATTCCCATCGCCGCGAAGTAGTCCGGGTTGATGGAGCGCGCCTGGATGGAATGTGCCTGGCCGACGGGTTGAGGATGCAGGTCGATTTGCACCCCGCGGCTGTCGTAGTTGGCGCTGAGCGGAAGGATGTTGATCGCACCAACGGCCTGCACGCCTGGCTGCGACCGAATGACGTCGTACAGCCGCTCGTAGAACGGAATCTGGTCACCCTCGGCGTAGGTGGCCGTCGGCACGGCCGTCTCGAACGTCAGCACTCGTTCTGCGACGAAGCCGGTCTTGACGCTGGTGAGCTGCCACAGACTGCGAATCATCAGGCCCGCGCCCGCAAGCAAGACGAGGGCGAGCGCGATCTGCGAGGCGATCAGAAACTCGCGAGCCGGGCGTTGCAGCGCCGACCGTGACTGACCCCGTGAGCCTTCTCGCACCATCGAGTGCAGGTCGCCGCCCACGGCCTGGATCGCCGGCAGAATCCCGGCAACGCACACCGGTCGCAATTGCCAAGGCCACGGCATAGAGCAAAACCACCCAGTCAACACCGATGTCGTCAGCACGCGGCACGCCCGCCGCTCCCAGCATGGTGAGCGCTCGCGTGCTGATCACGGCGAGCGAAAGACCGGCGACCGCGCCCAGCAACGACAGCACCACGCTCTCGGTGATCAACTGGCGGATCAGGCGACCGCGGCCCGCGCCCATCGACGCACGAACCGCGAGCTCGGTACGGCGCGAGGCGCCCTGCGCCAGCAGCAGGTTGGCCAAGGTTCGCGCACGCCACCAGCAGAACAAAGAGCACGGCCGCCGCCGAGCAACAGCAGCGCCGGACGGGCCTCAGCGACCAGCGCATCGTGGAGCGGCGTGACATGAACCCCCTGATTGGTGTTGTCCTGCGGGTGGTCGCGCTCGAGGCGTGCGGCAATCGCGCGTCAGCTCGGCGCGCGCCTGATCGACCGACACACCTTCCTTCAACCTCCCGACGGCACGGATGAAGTGTCCGCCCGCGATTGGCGTCGGCGGTAGGAAACCCATAAGGCATGAAGACGTCTGCCTCGCGCTCGGGATTGGCCTCGACGTGACGAAAGCTGTCGGCCAACACACCAACCACGGTAGCCGGCCGAGCGTTGACGTCGATGGTGCGGCCCGACAATGGTGCGGTCGCCCCCGAAACGGCGCTGCCAGAAGCCATGGCTGAGGATGACGACGCGTGGACCATTCGGAGCATCCTCGTCCGTCGTGAAGGAACGGCCCAGAACGAACGTGCGCCCCAAGCGTGGGAAAAAGCCTTCCGTCACGTTGACGCCGCCAACGCGTTCCGGTGACCCCGTCCCATCCGCGATCGTGAAGAACCCGATCCAGCCGTGGGCGCCCACGCGTTGAAGCGTTCGCGTCTCCCTCGCGAAGTCGAGAAAATCGGCCGGCGACAGGTTGTTCTTCTCGCCGGTCTCGCGATCGAGCCCAACAATCTTCACCAGCGCATCGGGAGATTCGTAGGGCAGCGGTCGCAGCAGAACCGCGCGAATCACGCTGAACATCGCCACGTTGGCGCCCAGACCCAGCGCCAAGGTCAGCACCGCGATGACGGCAAACGCTGGCCGGCGACGAAGCGTACGCCACGCAAACGACAGATCTTGACGAGCATGCCCGTTGGACGGGCCCACGCTCAGCGAGGGTTGTCACTTGCTCTGCTTTGGGACTGGAGGACTCGAGGCGATATTGCCGAGTTACTTCTCTTCAGCCTCTTCCGACTCCTTCGCCTCAGGTAGTTTTTCGTCACCCCAAGGGTTGGCTTGCGGGCCCGGAACGATACCGGCAATGTCAGGGTCGACTCCGCCGGAATCCCCGGAGTTCTGACCGCGCCGGGCGCGCGCTTCTGAACGACGGGCCGCTTTTTCCTTCTGTTTTTCGGCGCGGGCGCGCTCTCGTTCCCGTTTGCCGCGCGCCAGCGGATTCCGCGTTGCCATGCACGGTTATTGTATTCGTTCGTCATTCCGCCCGAAGCGCGGAAAAGGGAACACCGCGCATCGCTCGGACGGCCGGAATGAATGCGGCCAGGCCGGAAACCACCAAAACGGCGGTCACGGTTGCGGCCAACGTGAGCGGATCGGACGATTCAATCTCGAACAGCAGAGCTTTTGCGCCTTGCATCACCAGTGCAGCGGTTGCGAGTCCAATGACCAGGCCGATGGCCGCATGCGTCAACGCTTCTCGAAGCACTTGACCGAGGACCCCGCCGGGGCGAGCGCCAAGCGTCATGCGAATCCCGATTTCTCCCGTGCGCATCGAGACGAGATGCGCCATCACGCCGTAGATTCCGGCTGCCGCCAGCACCAACCCCAGGGCAGCGAACATTCCCAATAGCAAAGCGGACCAGCGGCGCACCCCCACCGAACGCGCGGCGACATCCTCCATGGTGCGCACCGACGTCAGCGGCATCAATGGGTCGACGGCTTTGACGGCCTCGGCCACCGCGCCGGCGACGCTCATCGGATTGCCCGAAGTATGGAGCACGTAGGTCAGATTGGGCGATGGCAGTTGGTCATGGGGGAGATACATCTCGGGATTGACCTCCACATCGAGGCCCCAATGCTTCACATCCCCGATGATGCCGACCACTTCGCGCCACCCTTCCTCCGGACCCACGAAGCTCACCCGCTTGCCTAACGCACTTTGTCCCGGCCAGTATCGTCGTGCCATCGTTTCGTTGATCACGACGACCTGCGGCGCGCGCGCATCGTCTGTTGCTTCGAAGCCGCGCCCCGCTCGAACCGCAATGCCTGCTGCTGCGAGATAGCGCGAGGTCACGATCCGAGTGTGCGCCCGGGTCGGCGGATCGCCTTCACCTCGTTCGTAACCTTCAATCCGCAGGCCCTGGCGCGAATCCGATCCGATGAGCGGCAAGTTGTTGTTGGCTCCAGCCGCGATGACACCGTGGATTGTGTTCAATCGTTCGTCCAGGCTCTGACGGGCTCGCCGCACGGCATCCGCGTCACCGTAACGGGACCGCGGCAGCCGCAAGTTGAGCGTCAGGCGATTTGCGGTCTCGATTCCAGGCGGTTGCGACAGCACTCGCACGAAGCTCCGTAGCATCAGGCCCGCACCCACCACCAGCATGGCGGTGAGTGCCACCTCAGTGGCGATGAGCGCAAAGCGGATGCCTCGGCGGAGCGCGACGGGTGAACGGGCGCCATCACGGAGCGCCTCACCGGATTTCTCACGTGTGACGTGCCAGGCTGGTAATGCCCCTGCAATGACGCCGGTCAGCAGACAAACCCCGGTGGTGAACAACAACACGGGAAGGTCGAGTTGCGCTCGCTCGAGGCCAGCCCCTCGCAGTAGTGGAGGCGTCTCGGCCAGAAGCAGGCGAAGTGTCCCCCATGCGACCAACAGGCCCGCGACGCCGCCAAGCCCCGCCAGCAGCAGGCTCTCGGTCAGCGTCTGCCTGAGCAGCCTCGACCGGGACGCGCCCACCGCGGACCGAATCGCCATTTCTCGTCGTCGACCGACGGCGCGCGCGAGCATGACATTGGCCACGTTGGTGCAGGCGATGAGAAGCAAGAAGCCGACGGCCGCCATCACGACCAGTAGGCCCAGTCGTGCCGGACCAACAATCTCCTCGTGCAGCGACACAACGTTGGCGCCGTGACCCTCGTTCGTCTCGGGGTACGCACGTTCGAGATCGTTGCCGACGCGATCCAGGTCTGCGCGGGCGGCTTCGAGCGAGATGCCCGGCTTCAGGCGCGCGTAGACGTTCATGTAATGGTTGGCACGAGGTGGCGCTGCCTGCCCATCGCGCAGAATCAGAGGGGCCCAGATCGCGGGAGCCTCGCCGGGAAACTCGAACTCGCGCGGCAGTACACCAATCACTTCCTGCGGAAACTCCATTCACGACCACGGTGCGGCCGACGACCGACGGGTCTGCGCCGAAACGGTCCTGCCACAGGCCATGGCTGAGAACGACGACGCGATGACGGCCTGGGATGTCTTCGCCATCCACGAAGGTACGACCGTGCAGC
>CAVTGK010000023.1:0-13028 GCA_963734095.1 uncultured Acidobacteriota bacterium
TGCGTCTCGATCCGCTTCATGAGAAACATGATGAGCACGCTCCACGCGCCGTTTCCGTGGCGTGGTCAAGCGTTGCCATGGTATTTGCGTTCCAGGCCAATCGTATGTAGGCCTTTGATGCTATCGGGGACGAGCAGCCAGCGCGCTCTTGTCGGGCTTGCCTCGATCGGTCGAGGTAGCACATGGGCCGTCGCGGCGCGCCCGCCGCCGGCGCACGCTGAGGTTCAACGGTTATACGCGGGAGGTCGTCCCGGCAATACGCGCAAGATTGCTCATGCGCTCGAATTGTCCGGCGCGGTACTCCGGTACAGCCGGGCAATGTCAGCGTTCGAGTCGCCGATGAACGGACCATGCGACACGATTCGATCGCCCTGGGGCTGGCCGGCATAGAACACCAAGCGAGCGCCCTCCTCGCCTGCGCGTATGCGCACGATGCTCGTGCCGTCACTGTCGGGACGGTCGAGCCATCCCACTTGGCCAGCGTTGAGCAGCGTCGCGTCCGCACCGATCGCGACCGAGCCGCGGATCACGAACGCAAACCCGTTGTATGAGGTTGGAATGTCCTGATCGACGGACGTGTGCGCCCCCATCGCAATCTCCGTAATCGTGACGGGGACATGATTGCGCGTGTTCGATTGGACTCCCCCGGACGCACCGCTATAGACGCGAATCTCTACGCCAGGCTCACGGCGGACCGGGACCGCGTCAGTGTGAATATCCTGAAAGCTCGGCGGCGTCCATCGGTGATTCTTGGGCAGGGTCAGCCACAACTGGAGCAAGCGGACCTTCCCCTTCGTCGCGACGTTCTCGCCGTGAATGATCCCGCGGCCCGCGGTCATCCACTGCACCTCGCCCGACTTGATTTCGCCGCCCTCATCGCGGTCGTAAATGGCACCGTCGAGGAGGAGCGTCACGGTTTCGAACCCTGCATGCGGGTGCGGCCCGCCCACCGCGCGGTCGCCGATATCGAGATGGTCATCGGCAAGCATGATGAAGGGATCGCTGAGGGCAAAGTCGTCGGGCGACACGACCTGTGCCGCCAGGTGTCCGGGACCGACGAATCCAGGCGCGAGTGGAGGAACGGTGAGGACACGCGCGATACGGCGCTCCAGCCCACCACGCGACATTACTGTTTTCCATACGTCACCTCCGCCGATGTCTCGTCACTCGTTGCCCTGCCCGGCGCGGGCGTCATTGTGACGATTCGCTGGTCCGGATCGGGCAGTTGGATGCCTGCCTCCTTTAACGCGCGCAGGATGGCTACACGAGCCGCCGAAGCCGTGTTCATCAAGTTCGTGCGACGGGAGTCCGCCCAAAAGCGCGCCTCGAGCTGGAGACCATCCTGGCTGAAATCTCTCAGTCGCATCGACGGCGCAGGTGCGCTGGCAACCCCAGGCACCGACTTGACTACATCGAGTATGACTGAGAGCGCACGCCCCGCGTCCTCCTTGTAGTCGAGGTATACGTACACCGACGCTCGCCGCAATGGCGAGGCCGTGTTGTTCGTGATGCGCGACGTGAACACCTCCCCGTTGGGGACCAGGACGAGCCTCCCGTCGTAGTTCTGATATGTGTTGCCCGCAGCTCGATTTGCTCGACAGTCCCCTCTGTCTCGCCGATCACGATCTGATCATCGATCTCGAAGGGGCGCATGAAGAGAATGAGCACACCGCTGACGAGATTCGAGAGGATGTCCTTGAGCGCAAAGCCGACCGCGACGCCGCCCTGGCGTGAATGGCCGTCACAGCTGAATTAGCAGATTCACTTCCACGACGTCGAGCATGCCGAAGAAGCCAGGCCCACACCAGGAATACGAAGATTTGGATGGCCAGTTGTTTTCGCGTCCGATCATGAATCGTGTATTCTGCGCCGCACGGACATTCCGCCTCCCTGGGTCGCGAGACCCAGAACACGCGCACCACCATCGCTGCTGCGATGGTCTGCAGCATCTCGGGGATACCCCGACCTGCCGTTGAATCCCGCTCACCGCTGTTGATAGGAGTTTCGTCCACGTGACCTCCATGCCGAAGTAGTGCAGGAAGACCTCGCGATTCCGCCGGTTCTTGGGACTGATCCAGGTGGTCCCAGCCCACCGGGTCGTTCAGACCGCCGACCATGTAGATGCGGCTGGCTGACACGACGTAGTGCCCGTCATACAGGTCATGCTGTTCCGGCGCGAACATCGTGATCATCGCGCCCGGCTGCTGACGCGGATTCGGTTGTTGCTGTGCCGCCAGCGTTGTCCCCAACACCAGACCCAGGATCAGAACGCCATTCTGCATAGACCCTCCGTGGAACCAGCTCTGACCTGCAACAGCTGAATGACTACTGGCCCGGCGCACTTCGGACTTCCGCCTGAAGGCGGAAGCCACGGACATTTGCTCGGCACTCGTGGCTTCGGACGTCCGCTTGAGGCGGAAGCCACGGATATTGCTCGGCACTCGTGGCTTCCGGCTTGAGCCGGAAGATCGGCGATACCGAATCAGCTGATTACACCCCATAGTGTCTGGCAGGTCGTCGGACGGCTTCCGATTATCCGTTGACTGCGGTAACACTCCTCTTATACTCTGAAACGAACGTTACGAGGTCAAGTGCTTTGCCACGCCCGCGAACTGAGCCGGCCCCCGCGACCAAACCCAAACCCGGCGCCCGCCGGTGGTTGTTGTTCGTTCACCAGCTCCCCTCGAATCCCTCGAACCTTCGGGTCCGCACCTGGCGCCGGCTGCAGCAACTGGGCGCGATTCCGCTCAAGCAAGCAGTGTACGTGCTGCCTGATACGACGGGCGCCCGTGAAGACTTCGAGTGGCTGAAGACCGAGGTGAAGGCGACCGGCGGTGACGCGAGTGTCTTCACCGCAGACAACGTGGATGCCTGGTCGGATGACGCGCTCGTCGAGGAGTTCAGGCGATCGCGGCAGGATGCCTATGCCGACCTGGCGCGAGACGTGGAGAAAGCGGTGAAGCGAGCCAGCGGTGGACGCCGACCTCGAGGGACACGCGCACCAGCAGTCCGTCGCCTCCTCGATATTTTCAGAGAACGGCTGACCGCGATTGAAGCGATCGACTTCTTCGGAAGCGCAGGGCGCGATCGGGTCATCACGTTGTTGGACCAGCTCGAGAGCCGAGCATTCGACGCCACCGGATTCACCAGCATCGGCAGGCTCCGGAGCGGCAACGTCGTATCAGGCACGACTCTGGATCACGCGTCCGCGACCAGGCGTCGATCGGATGGCCTCGGCGTGGCTGATTCGACGGTTCATCGATCCACAGGCACGTTTCGGCTTTGCCGCGGATCGGCAAGCGGTCCCAGAAGACGGCGTCCCGTTCGACATGTTTGGCGTCGACTTCAGCCATCAGGGTGACCACTGTACGTTCGAAACCTTGTGTGCCGTGTTCGATATACGTCAGCCGGCGATTTCTCGAATCGCCGCCGTCGTGCACGACCTCGATCTGAAAGACGAACGGTTCGGCGCACCGGAAGCGGCGACGGTGGGGGCCATGATCGAGGGCCTTCAGCTCGCGTACGGCGACGATGACGCGCTGCTGGCACAAGGCATGACGCTGTTCGACTCGCTATACCGCTCGTTCGAGCAGGCGCTGCGATCGGCCGGACCGCGACCACTCGCGCGGTCGAAGAAACAGGCTGTCTCGGACCGAGAAGGCACAACGATCCAGGAAGGCGCGGTCATCGACCGCGTGAGAAGGTCGGCGCAATGGCTGCGAACTATTGGTTTTCCGGGTTGAAAGGAGCACTCCGATGCGAATGGCCAGCCCGCTCGTCATATGGATCACGTTCATGACCATCGTCGTGCATGGCGCAACGTTGAAGGTCGAGTTCTCGGACGACACCGTCGGGCAGGCGCCGAAGGGGTTCGAGTTCGGACACACGGCCAAGGTAGGCGCACCCGGCAAATGGGTGGTGCAGGCCGAAGGCAGCAACAAATGCATCGCACAGGTTGATCCCGATAACACACGGTCGCGGTTCCCCGTCGCGGTTTTATCCGACGTGAGCGCTGCGGATGTTGACCTGTCCGCGCGTTTCAAGCCGGTGTCCGGGCGCGTCGATCAAGCGGCGGGTCTCGTGTGGCGATTCCAGAACGAGGACAACTACTACATCGTTCGTGCAAACGCGCTCGAGAACAACGTCGTGCTCTACAAGGTCGAGAAGGGAAAGCGCACGGACCTTCCCGTCAAGGGCGAGGGCCGTACGTACGGGAAGAAGGCTGACGTCCCGTCAGGACAGTGGAGCACGTTGCGAGTGGTCGCAGCCGGGCCGCGCTTCGAGGTGTTTTTCAATGGCAGCAAACTGTACGAGGTCGAGGACACCACGTTCACGCAGCCGGGCAAGGTCGGCCTCTGGACGAAGGCGGACTCTGTCACGCAGTTCGACGATGTGACGATCGTGACGAAGTCGGTGCCATGACCTCGGTCACACGGCTCATTACGATTCAGATTTGCGCGGTCCTGACCGTCGTAGGGTCGGGCGCGTGTCGGTCCTCGGATTCGCCGCCGAGTGCGCCCCGGCAAGTCACGGTGTACGTCTCCACCGATCGGGTCTTCTCCGAGCCGGTGCTGCGGGAGTACGAAAAACGGTCCGGCGTCACGGTCAACGCCGTCTACGACACCGAGGAAACCAAGTCCACCGGCCTCGCCAACCGATTGCTGGCGGAAAAAGCGAGACCGCAGGCAGATGTGTTCTGGTCCAACGAGCCCGTCCGCACGCTGGTGCTGAAATCGCGAGATGTTCTTGCCTCGTACAAGTCCCCCAACGCGCAGGGGATTCCTTCGGTCCTCGTTGACCCGGATGGTTACTGGACGGGCTTCTCAGCGCGAATTCGCGTGATTGCCTACAACACGACGCTGGTGAAACCCGAGGAAGCGCCGCGTTCTATCTTCGACCTCGCCGACCCCAAGTGGCGCGACCAGGTCGCGATCGCCGACCCAAGGTTTGGTTCGACGTCGTTCCATGTCGCGGCCTTGTATGCGCTTGCCGGCGAGGACAAAATCGACGACTTCTTTCGACGACTACGGGCCAACGGTGTCCGCGTCGTGGACGGCAACTCCGTCGTTCGAGATCTCGTCGCGCGCGGCGAGGTCAAGGTCGGGCTGACGGATACCGACGACGTCAATGTGGCGCTCGAGAACGGGCAGCCAATCGCCATGGTACTGCCCGACCAGGACGGTCTTGGCGTCCCTGTCATGCCGAACATGGTGTCACTGATCGCGAATGCCCCGCACGTTGACGAAGCACGGAAGCTCATCGACTACCTGTTATCCGCCGATGTCGAACAGCAGCTCGCTCAATCGGAAGCCGTGCAGATCCCGCTGCACTCGGGTGTGCGGGGTCCCGAGAACATCCCCGCGATCGACACCTTCAAGGCGATGACGCTCGACTATGCGAAGGCTGCCGCTCGTGTCGAAGACGCGACCAAACGGCTCGCTGACATTCTTGGACTCTGAGCTATCGCCGGGCGAAAGGACCCGCTACGACCATGTGGGGCTGGCGTTCGAGTCGAACCGTCGTGATTGGCACCGCAGCGGTGATCTTTGCCATCTGCTGTATCCTGCCGGTCGCATACCTCTTCACGACATCGCTGACCGGAATACACGCAGCCGCCGCGGCCTTGTTGCTCGACGCGCGTCAACGGACACTCTTCTACAACACGACGCTGCTCGCGGTCGGCGTCGCCGCGCTTTCGACGGCCATCGGCGCGCCTCTTGGAATCACGCTGGCGCGTGTGCCAATGAAACGCAAGGCGGCGATCCGTGTGGGGCTTGCCGCGCCGATGCTGCTGCCGCCCTATGTCGTTGCCCTCGCGTGGATCTATCTCGCCACCACCAGCGGATTCTTGACGGTACTCGTTGACCGCGACGTTATGACGTCGTGGACCTACAGTTTGCCCGCGGCGATCCTTGTGTTGAGCCTCGTGTTCTATCCGCTCTCGATGCTCGCGAGCGAGGTGGGGCTCCGACAAATTGACGGTCGTCTCGAGGAAGCCGCGCTGGTGGTGGCCTCTCCACGACGTGTTCTCCGACGGATCACACTGCCGCTGGCGGCACCAAGCATCGCCGCTGCGGCACTCGTCATTTTTGTGCTCGCCGTCTCAGAGTTCGGGGTGCCCAGTTTGCTGCGTGTGCGCGTGTACACGACAGAAGTATTTACGGCGTTTGCCGCACTGTACGACTTTTCACGAGCGATCGTGCTCGCGGTTCCGCTGTTGGTGTTGTGTGCCGCTGTAGGTGCAATCGCGGCGCGGCTACTGGGGGACCGCATCGTGTCGGCGCCGCGGCTCACCGGTAGCCATCCGCCGCTCTTCGACCGCTGGAGACGAGCGGCGCAACTCGCCGTCGCAGTGGTGTTCGTCGTCACGGTTGCCTTACCGGTCGTCGTGCTGGTTCGCGAGGCGCTGAACGTCCGATCCGTGAGCGCTTCGCTTGCCGGCGCCGGCGAGGCGATTGCGAACAGCTTGATCCTCTCGGCTATCGGGGCGACGGTCGCCGTGGCTGTCGCCGCGGGCCTCGGCTATGCCCGTGGAAGGGCGCGGGAGCGATTCGCCAACCACGTGGACACCCTCTTCGTCGTCCTCTTTGCTGTCCCGAGCACGATTGTTGGCGTAGGGCTGATCGGGTTGTGGAATCGACCGGGGGTCTTTGGCACCGTCTACGGTACAGACGCTATGTTTGTCCTGGCCTATCTGGCGCGGTTCGTCCCGGTCGCCGCGCTGATACTCTCCACGGCCGTCCGGTACGTGCCGATCTCCCATGAGGAAGCGGCCGCAGCCGCCGGTGCCGGCTGGCTTCGCACGATGTATCGCATCGTGCTGCCCCAACTTCGGCTTGCGCTCGCGGCAGCATGGATCGTGGTGTTCGTGCTCTCGTTCGGCGAGCTTGGCGCGAGCGTTCTGATCGCCCCGCCTGGTGAATCCACGCTGCCGATTCGCATCTACACGATCATCGCGAATACGCCGCCAGCTCAGGTCGCCGCGCTCGCCCTCTTGCAAGCGGTCGTCGTCTTTACTCCGCTGATGGTTCTCGTAGCGGTCACATCGCGTCGGGTCGTCTTGCGCAGGCTGGAAAAGTAAGCGTGGTCGAGGGACGGGAGGGCCGTTGACGTCCACGGCCCTCTCCGTCAGGGGCATCTCCAAACGATTTGGATCGCACCAGGCGCTCGACGGCGTCTCGCTCGAGGTCCCTCCGCGCGCGTGCGTGGTGGTCCTGGGCGCCAGTGGCTGTGGCAAGACGACACTCCTACGTGTGATTGCCGGACTCACGACACCGGACAGCGGTGAGATCTGGATGAGAGGTGTGCAGGTGAGTGCGGCACGACGGATACTTGTCGCCCCACATGAGAGACGAATTGGCTTCGTGTTTCAAGATCTCGCTCTCTGGCCACACCTCACCGTACGGCAGAACCTGGGGTTTGTCCTGGAGGCGCAGCAAGTCCCGCTGGCCGACCGGGGAGCGAGGGTCGAGGGCGCTTTACAAGTCGTCCGGATTGAGGAGCTCATCGATCGTTACCCACACGAACTGTCCGGCGGCGAGCAGCAGCGGGTCGCCCTGGCGCGTGCTGTCGTAGGCGAGCCGCAGATCCTGCTCCTGGACGAGCCACTGTCGAGCCTTGACGCCGAACTGAGGGCGACACTGCGGCAGGAACTCGCGCGACTCCAGCGCAGCCTGCAACTCACCGCGGTATACGTCACCCACGATCGAGAAGACGCGTCCGCGCTCGCCGATTTCATTGTGGAAATGCGAGCCGGTCGAATCGTGTCGGTCAGCGAGATGAAGCGGAAGGAGCAGGAGTGAAGACATCCCTGCTGATTTTCGCGACCGCGGTGGTCCTCGTATGCCCCGCAGCAGCGCAGGAGCCCGAGCGGTGTCGAGTGTTGTGCACTCCTGAGTTCAACGTCGAGCCGACGGTGACGTTTACAAACCTGTTTGGAGCGCCGCGAATTGCAAGTGACGATCGCATCACTCGAGAGGAGCGTCAGGCGGAGTTCGAACTGATTCTGTCGCTTGGCCTGCCGACTCCCATCGCCTGGCTCGAGTTCACGGTTGAAGCGATCTTCCTTCCTTTCGAACGTGACAGCACACCGGAACTCGAGTTTGAGAGCAATTTCATCTGGCTCCCGGCGGCTCGGGCGCGAGGGTGGATAGGCTCACATTTCGACGTGGTCGACAAGTTCAGCGCGGCAGAGCGCCCCAGCGATGGCCGTGCCTACACGCACAAGTTGAATCTCGAGCTCGATACCAGTGTGTCGATCTTCAATTGGCTGCCGGAAGGACGCTGGCTCCGAGGCGTGCAGCTCGAAGGATCGTTGGACTACGTTGCCACCGGGCTTCCGCGTCGGAACGACGAGATTGATGGTGTGCGCTTCCTCGATAACGCGAGCCCCTGGTCGTTTTCGCTCGTCTTCGTGGTACCAGTCGCCCCCATGTAACGTGTGCGCCGGAACGCGCGACTCGACGCCTCTCGTGACACACTGGATGGCCCGGTTGTCATTCGAAGAATCATTCGCTGGAGGTACTTCATGGATCCATTGGCACAGTTCAAGGAGTCGCAGAAACAGGGATGGGCGCACTTCACTCCGCTCGAAATGTTCACCACGCCGGCTGCCGCTCACCTGGTGGCGCATGCGAACATCGCCGCCGGCCAGCGCGTGCTGGATGTCGCCTGCGGGACGGGGGTCGTGGCAGTCACGGCCGCACGCCTGGGCGCGCAGGTCAGCGCGCTCGATCTCACCCCGCAGTTGCTCGAACGCGCTCGCGAGAACGCTGAGCTCGCCGGCGTCCGCGTCGAGTGGCGGGAAGGGGACGCGGAGCAACTGCCCTTCGAGGACGCCGCGTTCGACGCCGTGCTCAGCCAGTACGGGCACATGTTTGCGCCCCGGCCCGAGGTGGCTGTCTCCGAGATGCTTCGCGTACTGAAACCCGGCGGCACGATCGCGTTTTCGACTTGGCCGCCCGAGCTCTTCGTCGGCCGCACGTTCATCCTCGTGGCGCGCTACGCTCCCGCGCCGCCTCCCGGCATCGCGCCGCCGCCACTGTGGGGCGACCCCAACGTCGTCCGCGAACGCCTGGGAAAGGCCGTAAAGGACATCGTCTTCGATCGCCAGCGCATGCTCGTGCCCGCGCTGAGCGCCTCGCACCATCGGACCATGTTCGAACGCACGGCCGGGCCCGTGATCAAGCTGGTCGAAAGCTTGAAGGACCAGGACCCGAAACAGCTCGCCGCGTTCCGTCGCGACTACGAGGCGCTCGTCGCGGATTACTTGCGGGACAACGTCGTGCGGCAGGACTATCTGCTCACCCGCGCGACGAAGGTGTGACGGGATGAAACCTACTGGGTACCCTGCTTCGGTGCATCAACGAGCGCCTGATACACGAGCGTCGGGAACTTCTGGCCAAGCTCCGTTCTGTTCGGTATCTGATTGAGCATGAGCACCATCACCAGCCGCGCGTCGGGATCGACACGATAGCTCGATCCATACGCGCCGCCCCACCCGAACGCTCCGACCGAGCTCAGACCGTTGGCGCCGTACCGGTCGACGGTTTCGAAGCCGAGGCCAAATCCCAGACCGGCCGTTGGGTGAAGCGTGCCGATCTGGTTCGTCGTCATCAATGCGACCGTTCGGGGCGCCAGGATCCTGGCGCCGTCGAGAATCCCGCCATTGCGAATCATCTCCAGAAAGCGCGCGTAGTCGCGGGCCGTGGAGAGCAGACCCGCGCCTCCGGCGAAATTCTTTCGGGGGCCCTCGACGTAGTGCCCCTGGCCGCGCGCGCCGTCCGGCGCCCTGACAATGGTGCCGTCGGCAACGCTGGAATACACGGTGGCGAGACGCGCCCGCTGATCGAGCGGCAGGAAGAAGCGCGTGTCCTTCATGCCGAGCGGTGCGGTAATCCTCGTCTCGATGAACTTGTCGAACGGCATCTTCGATACGCGTTCGACGACGCAGCCCAGGATGTCAGTGTTGTAGCCGTAGACGAACGATTCGCCCGGCTGTGCGACAAACGGCAGCGTCGCAAGCCGATCCATGGTGTCGCAGATCTCCTCGTCCTTGTCGGCCGTGTACCAGCCGAAGCCCGCCGCAGGTCCGAGGCCCTTCGCTTCGTAGAGCGGTGCCACAGTGCGGTCCGTGCCGTACGAGATGCCCGCGGTGTGCGTCAGAAGATCTCTAATCGTGATCGCGCGCCTGGCAGGCACCGTCGTGATCCCCGTGTCGCTCTTGGATCGCGACTGTCGTCTTCGCGAAAACCGGGAATGAACTGACTGACCGGGTTGGTGAGCGACAGACCTGCCCTCCTCCATCAGCGCCAGGATGGCCACGCTCGTGAGCGCCTTGGTCTGCGACGCGATGCGAAAGATCGTGTCCGTCGTCATCCGGCGTCCGGCTTCCTTGTCGCTCCAGCCAAACGCGCGCTCGTAGAGCGGCTGACCGTCCCTGAGCACGAGCACCACCGCCCCCGCAATGCGGTTCTCGTCCACGTGCTGCTGGAACACGCGGTCGATGCGCGCGAGGCGATCAGTGGCAACGCCCGCCTCCGGCCTACCGGCCGGCTGCGTCGCGGGACGCTGGAGCGCCGACGCGGAAGTAATCGCGACGGTTGCGAGAAGGAGCGCAATGATGCGGCGTTCGGCATGCGCGGCATTTTGACAGCGGGCTGTGGCGGCTGCAAGTCGACGCTAGCAGTTCCCCTTGCGCGGGCCCTGTGTCTCGGCTGTAATATCGCCCCAAACCGAAAGGAACTGCCATGCCACTGTCACGGATCCTCGTGTCCGCCCTCGCCGCTTGCGCCGCCTTCGTCCTGACGACGTGGGACCCGAGTAGCACCACGCACGCCCAGACGGCGTCGAAAGCGACGCCGACGGTGGCAGGCAATCCCATCACCGGTGAGGGGCTACCGAACCCGGCGCCGAAGGTGACCCGCAACTGGGGAGAGCTTCCCGCGGGGCGGAAGTGGGGCACCTCGGCCGGCCTCGACATCGATCCGAAGGACGGACACATCTGGGGCTACGAGCGCTGCGGCGCCGGCACGGCCGGCGGCGGGCCCGGTCGACTGCGAGAACAACCCCGTCGATCCGGTCTTCAAGTTCGACCGCAACACCGGCAAGGTGCTCGCCAACTTCGGCAAGGGCGTGATGGTGACGCCGCACGGCATCCACGTCGACACGGACGGCAACGTGTGGATCGCCGACTTCGCGGGCAACAAGGAAGGCACCAAGGGACACCAGGTGCACAAGTTCAGCCCCAAGGGCGAAAAGCTGCTGAGCCTGGGCATCGCCGGCAAGCCGGGCAATGCCGATGGCCAGTTCAACCAGCCCAACGACGTCGTCGTCGGGCCCGATGGCAGCATCTACGTGTCCGACGGCCACGATGCGCAGGGCATGACCACCACCGCGGCGATCGCCGAAGGCTCAAGCGCGGCGCCACGTCGCGCATCAGCAAGTTCACGCGCGGACGGCAAGTTCATCAAGTCGTGGGGAACGATCGGCGTGACGCCACGGCGAGTTCCGCACGCCCCACGCGCTGATGTTCGACGCGAAGGGCCGTCTCTGGGTGGCGGATCGCGGCAACCACCGGCTCGAGATCTTCGATCAGGAAGGCAAGTACCTCGAGTCGCGCTACATGTACGGGCGTATCAGCGGGTTCTTCATCAAAGGCAACCTGGTCTACGCGATCGACTCGGAGTCGGGTCCGCTGAACCACCCGAACTGGCGCGACGGCGTGCGCATCGGTCCGCTCGACGAGGATCGCATCACCGCGTTCATCCCGCCCTTCGAGCGCGAGGACCGCGTGTATCAGGGCACGGCGGGAGAAGGCATCGCGGTGGACGCGGACGGCAACGTCTACGCGGCGGAAGGGCCGAACTCGCTGACCCAGGCGGGCGGCGCGTTCACGAAGTACTCGGTGAAGTGAATAGCCTGGCTTCTTCAGGGCTCCTCGGAATCAACGAGTTGGGGATGGCGGCGGTGGTGGGGCCAGCAGTGCCGGCGGCCCTGGGTCGCTGCGCTCCCGGAGTACGAATTCCTCCATCGAGACGTTGTAGGTGTCCGCGCGGTGTCGTACCTGACGCACGAAACCGTCGGGTAGTAACCCGCCTCGCTCCACCGCCGCGGCGGTCTTAATCGGGTGGCACCTGTCCGGCTTGCTGAGGATGTAGTCCCGCGTGAGCATCTCTTC
Source organism: uncultured Acidobacteriota bacterium (assembly GCA_963734095.1). Classification (GTDB taxonomy): domain Bacteria; phylum Acidobacteriota; class Vicinamibacteria; order Vicinamibacterales; family UBA2999; genus JACCSI01. The sequence continues at coordinate 12,179 of CAVTGK010000023.1, forward strand.
GTAAAAGGTGATCCGGCCGCCTAAATGCCGAAGATCCAGCTGCGCGTGAAGCGCTGGCCATTGAATTCGGGCGCCGTCAGGTCGATGAGATGGTTTCCCATGCGGGCGCCACAGCGTCCACGTCCTTGTAGTCAGGATGGATGTAGTTCCCCGGGATCGGCTTCTTCGCCAGGTCGAACTGGTCGCACCGGACGAACTCCGGACCGCATGGTCCCGGCTCGATGGTGAATACGTTTTCCATCGGCTCGAGATAGAAGTGGACGTCGAAGTGAGGCAGGTCGTAAAGCCCCGGCGGAATGTGACCCATCGAGTTCCAATTGACCAGGGGCCATTTGAATGGGACATCCGGCGCGTCGTCACGTCAGAGGGCAGCGGGACGGCCCATTCGGGCCACATGTTCATTCAGCCGGCCGGTCCACGGCGCCGTCCTTGTTCCGGTCGGTGCAGCGATGCAGGTCGGAGTGGTGGCTGGTGAGGCGTTCATGAAGGAGGACGAGAAGCTGACGCCGATCGCCTTGGGGCCGCCTCGTGCCTCCATTCCGGCGTAGGTGGAGATGCGGCCGGTGCCCACGTCGGTGTAGTCACCTTCGATGCGCTCCGCTGAGTGGGCGGGGGCCGCGGACTGCGCCGTTTATTACAGGCGGCCACCCCGAATGCAATTGCAGGCACGCTGCCATGGGAATGCGCCGCTGGAAAATGTCCAGAGCTTCAACTTCTGAACGAGTCGTCTTCATGGAAATAAACCTTGTCGCGGGAAGGGCGCTATTCTCTCGTGGCGTCTTCTCCTAGCGGCTATAGATTAGTGTATGTGATGGTGCTATAGTGGTAACTATTCTTGCAAGGCTATTGG
>CAVTGK010000024.1:0-81593 GCA_963734095.1 uncultured Acidobacteriota bacterium
ACACCGTCGTGCTCGGGCGATCAACCCTCATGAGGCTGCCGGGGTGTCGGCGACGAGGTTGTCCGTGCTCGCGCCGTCTCCTACTCCGACGGGCTATACCGTGCCTACTCCCGTCAGCCCGGCGGCTTCGAGGGCCTCGGCCCTTTCGCGGAACACCCGGCGCCTACTGACCTTCCCGTCGGCGAACCAATTGACCGCCCATACGCGGAGCTCCGCGTTCCACGCCGCTGCCCTTGCCGCGTCCGGTGAGGAACAGGCAATAGAACACCCCATCATTTGCGACTTCAGTGATCTCCTCGACTTCGACATGGAGGCTTTCCCAGGGTTCCAGGACCTGGTGGAACCACTCCCTGAACTCTTCTCTCCCCCGATAGGTCCGGGAACTCCCGACCAAAAGATGGCGTCCTCCCATTCCACGTCGGGACTGGCGAGAGCGACGAACGCGTGGGCGTCCTCTCGGTTGAAAGCCTCGACGGCCTGCCGCACGACCTCCACGTTCTCATGCGACATCGCCTACTCCCGACAGCCCGGCCGCTTCGAGGGCCGCCTCGCGGTCGCCCCAGGCCTCCAAGCGGCACACCTTGCCGCCGCGCACCGTGTACACCCACGCCGACGAAAGCTCGACCGGGACTCCGCTGCTTCGCCCGCGCCCGTGGTGTGTCGCGACGACGAATACGCGGTCACCGAGGTGGCGCACCTCCTCGATCTCGAATCGATAGTCGGGGGCGAACTGCCGAAACCAGTCTCCGAACCACTCACCCACCGCTTCCTTTCCGGTCACGGCCGCGCGTCCGGTGACGTTGACGATGTCGCCGTGAATGACCAAGGTCACTTCCTCCGCGTACGCATCCATCACGGCTGCGAAGTCGCGCGCGTTCACTCCCTCGAATTGTCCGACGACAACCTCGACGTTCTCCTCCGACATCGCCTACTCCCGCAGCCCGGCGGCTTCGAGGGCCTGCGCCTTCTCCGCGTAGTTGCGGATGCGGTAGACCATGCCGTCGCGCAGCGAGCAGACGAGGACCTCGTCATCTCTACGGGCGCACCGCTCGCCTTGCCTCGGCCGCCGACCCGCAGGGTGAGGACCACCTGCTCGCCAGCGTCGATCAGCTCCTCCACGTCGAAGCGCAGATCGTCGAACTCGTCGTCGAAGCTGCCGAAGAAGCGGCGCACGCCGTCGTGGCCGCGATAGGTAGCTCGCTCGATCGACTTGTCGGTAGTGGTCCACTCGATCTCCGGGGCGTAGTAGCGCATCCACCCGTTGAGACCTTCGCGCTCGTACGCCTCGACGGCGCGGCGGACGGTCTCCACGTTCTCCTCCGACATCGCCTACTCCTCAAGCCCGGCGGCTTCGAGGGCCGGTGTGGGATCGACGTAGGCCTCGACGCGCACGGTCAGCCCATCTCGAAATGTCACGACGTACCACCACGGCTGCTCGAAGCCGGCCTTGCTCTGCTTTCCCCGGCCCCTCATCGACCCGGCGACAAGCACCTTGTCGCCGACGGCCCGAATGTCGGAAACCGAGAGGTTCAGCTCCTCCATGTCCTCCTCGAGTTCCGTCCAGAGCCGCTCGATCCCTGCGTGGCCGCGATAGACGCCCTGATCCGCGAACTCGCCGCTCGTATGCCACTCGGCTTCGGGGGCGTAGTAGGCAAGCGCCTCGGCGCGGTCGCCGCGATTCCAGGCCTCGATCCCGCGCCTAACTTTCTCAATGTTCTCCTGCGACATCGCCTACCCGAGCATTTCGATCCCGTACGCCTTCCCGAGCCCTTGGATCTGTTCCATATCCGGCTCGCTTTCAGGCGGGGGCGGGAGCGTGCGGCTCGCCCAGGCTCGCTCATCTTCACGAGCAGGTCCTCGAAGCCAGCCGGGGTGAGCATGAACAAGAGCCGACACCCGGCGTCTCCGACCTCATAGCGGTGCGGGATATCACGCGGGCCGAGGGCGAAGTCGCCCCCGGTTTCCTCGAACGTCGTGTCGCCGACCTCGAAGGTGACGTCGCCGTCGAGGACCCAGAAGGCCTCATCCTCACGGTGGTGGACGTGAAGGGGTGCCGCTGCGCCGGGCGGTTCAGTGACTTCGACAACCGCCAGTTGTCCGCCGGTGTCCTTAGCCGTCGCCTTGATTACCGCCAGTGCGCCGAACCACCAGCGCGCCTCTCCGAATCCCACCCGTCTCGCGCTCGAAGCCAACCTCGCAGCGATCGGAGGGGCGCCGCCGGCTTCGCGTTCGCCTCGGGCATGGCCGCGATCGACGCCATCTGACCGGCTCGAGTCGGGCGACCATCTCGTGGTCAGCGACAACACCTACGGCGGCACGTTCCGCCTCTTCGAGCGGGTGCGCCGCAAGTTCGGCCTCGACTTCACCTACGTCGATACGTCGCACCTTGACTCATCGAGCCGGCGATCACCCGGAAGACCAAGTATCTGTTCATCGAGACGCCGACCAACCCGATGCTGCGGATCACCGATCTCCCGGCCGCCTGCGCCATCGCCCACGCCACGGGGTCCGCGTGATCGTCGACAACACGTTCGCGAGCCCATACATTCAGCGCCCGCTCGAGCTCGGGCTGCGACATCGTCACCCACAGCACCACCAAGTTCCTCAACGGGCACAGCGACAGCGTCGGCGGCATCATCGTGCTGAAGCACGCGGACGACGTGGAGTGGATGAAATTCGTGCAGAATGCCGCCGGCGCGATTCTGGGACCGATGGATTCATGGCTGGTGCTGCGCGGCACCAAGACCTTGCCGATCCGGATGGAGCGCACCAACGCCAATGCCCAGGCGCTCGCGGAACATCTGGCGAGGCACCCAAGGTGAAATCCGTGATCTATCCGGGTCTTCCCGATCACCCGCACCACGACCTGGCGAAAAAACAGATGCGGGGATTCGGCGGCTTGATCACGTTCGACGTGGGGTCGATCGACGCCGCCAGAACGGTGCTGCCTCGTTTCAAGCTGATGTCACTGGCCGAGAGCCTCGGCGGCGTCGAGACGCTCATTTCGCACCCGGCCATCATGACGCATGCCTCCGTCCCACCCGAGCGGCGCGGCGCCATCGGCATCACCGACGGGATGATTCGCATCTCGGTGGGCATCGAGGACATCGAGGATCTCAAGGAGGATGTGGACCAGGCGCTCGCGTAGCAAGGTGCATCTATCCGACCGAGTCCGAGATCCACCGAAATAGCTGACCCCGCCATCGGCGACTGCGAGAACCAACATCTCTGGCACGGTCGTACGGGTGCAGTGCGGTCAGCCGCTTCTTGAGCGACTCGAGCTGCGACTGGTCGGTCTTGATGATTAGCTGTCGCTCAGCGGCCTGTTCGACTGCGCCTTCCCATCGATAGATGGACTGCATCGGCGGCAGGACGTTGACGCAAGCCGCGAGACGCTCGGATCACCAGACTACGCGCGAGGGCGTCGGCATCCCCGTCAGAGGGAAACGTAGTGAGGACGATGACAGCTTGAGGCAAGATGATCCTCCGCGGACAAGTCTAGTCGTCCGTGACGAGGTCCGACGACTGATGTTGCGGGCCAAGGTCGGTACAAATCGGCGCTCAGACATGTCGTTTTCCCAACCGCAGCTTTTCTCCGCAACGGGCGGGGCCAGTGTTTCGCCCGACGAGGTGCTGGGAGGGCTGGCAGACTTCACGTGGAAGGGACGTCGGACACGCATAACGGCCCACGCAACCGGGGGCGTGAGCGTACGCCTGTCACACGAACGGGACCTGGACCAGTCGTCAGCGTGCCGCGAACAGCCTGCACGAGATCTCGTATCGGGCCTGTTTCAAGCCGCAGCTGCCGGCGTTCTTCATCGATCGGCTGACCAGTCCGGGCGACACCGTCTACGATCCCTTTGCCGGACGCGGTACGACCTTGCTCGAAGCGGCCCTCCGAGGCCGCGTGCCCGCGGGCTGTGACATCAACCCGTTGGCCGAGGCCCTGCTCTGGCCGCGTCTGCGGCCGCCACAGGGTGATCAGGTACGCGCGCGCCTGGATCGCCTCGACCTGTCCCGCGCCAGCGAGGTTCCCGACGAACTTCTCGCGTTCTACCATCCCGAGACGCTGATCGAGATCTGCGCGCTCCGTTCCTACTTGATGGGACGTGAGCAGGACGGCGGCATGGACGATCTCGACCGCTGGATCAGGATGGTCGTTGTCAACCGCTTGACCGGCCACTCGACGGGTTTCCTTTCCGTCTATACCCTGCCACCCAATCAGGCCGTCAGTATCGCGTCGCAGTTGAAGATCAATACGCGGCGACGCCAGACGCCGCCGCGGCGCGACTTGCGGGCCATCGTCAATCGCAAGAGCGCGTCGCTACTCGCGGACGTCGACGAACCGACGCGACAGACTTTGACGCGCGTCGGTTCGCGCGGCCGGTTTCACACGGGATCGTCTACCGGCCGGTTCTGGCGCCCGGGATGCGTCCAGTTGGTGGTCACGTCGCCGCCGTTCCTGGACGTCGTCAATTACGCGGCCGACAACTGGCTCCGCTCCTGGTTCTGCGGCGTGGACTCGAACGGGGTGGCGATCACTGTTCACACGACGGTCGACGCATGGCGGCGGTTCATCGAGGCCGCGTTTCGACAGATTGCGCGGTTGCTGCGTCCTGGTGCGTATGTCGCGTTCGAGGTCGGTGAAGTGCGAAACGGCACCTTGCGCCTCGAGGACATCGTCGTTCCTGCCGGCTTGGCCGCGGGGTTGGCGCCGGTCGCTGTGCTGGTGAATGAGCAGGTGTTTACCAAGACCGCGAACATCTGGGGCGTGGCGAACAACCGCCGCGGCACGAACACCAATCGTATCGTGCTGTTCACTCGTGCCTGACACTGACCGGGGCGGAGGCGGTCAAACCATCGGCGGAAGAGGGAATAGGCGGGAGTCACGCTCGTCGTACACGCGCGGCCGGCCGACGCCGATATCCCGCCCGCCGTATTCGCGCGGATCACCCCATCGAGCACCGGACATCGCTCACCTCCGTCGCTTGCGTGCTGCTGTTTGAGTTGTCCGTGAAGACGCCCTGGCAGTTGCTGCCAGGGGTGGTTCAGGGAGGCACCGAAGTGCCGGGGCGTTTCGCCGCGGCGTTCAGAGCGCAGTCAGCTGGAAACCCAGGCTCGGGACCTTTGAGGCGTTCGAGCGGTGGGTCGGGCCCGTGTCGCACCGGCGCCAGGACCAGCGGAGGACCAATTCGCTGTCCTCCTGATACTCCCGTCGAATCCGCCTGGCAACCGAGCGCTTCGATCAGAACTGCCAGCCCAACTCCTTGAACATGCCGAGCAGAGGAACGCACTTCACCCCTACACCCGCGCACACGTCAGGAATCCTTGGCTTCTGAGGACTGCCACTGCCTCGCTCCGCGGTAACCACGGTCAGCCCCTGTACGCGAGCCAGCGCGATCACGAATGGGTCGGCGACGGATCTGCTCCGGCGCGTATTCACCAACTGCGGAAACCTCGCGAGAATCTCCGTCGCGCTGGCCTGAGTCTCGTCTTCCAACGCCACAAACGTGACGTGCCGCTTCGCCCATGCGAAGACGTCGTCGTCCTGCCGTTCCAGCTCGGAAGGACGTCCTGCACCGCCACGATGGTGACAACTCACCGCTGGGTCTTCGACGCCCGACCGCCTTTCGCCCTCCCATGGTCGGCCGCCGCCTAGCAGACAGGTCGAATGCTTCGCGCATATGCTGCGTGCCGCCGCCAACATACCTAAACGGGCCCCGTCACGCCGGCTCTATAATCAACACTTCTCCATGTCTCTGGCACCCGGCGCTCATGTCGGTCCCTATGAGATTCTTGCGCCCATTGGCGCAGGCGGTATGGGGGAGGTCTACCGCGCGCGGGATGCGAAACTCAATCGCGATGTCGCATTGAAAATTCTGCCAGAGGCGTTCGCGACCGATGCCGCCCGGCTCGAGCGCTTCCGGCATGAAGCGCAGGTGCTCGCGTCACTCAGTCATCCGAATATCGGCCACATCTACGGGTTCGACGACAGCGGCGCGACGCATGCGCTCGTGCTCGAGCTCATTCCGGGCCCGACACTCGCCGATCGGATTGCGCAAGGGCCCGTCTCACTGGCCGATGCGGCTGCGATCGCAAAGCAGATCGCCGAGGCCCTTGAGGCGGCGCATGAGCAAGGCATCATCCATCGCGATCTCAAGCCCGCGAACATCAAGGTACGCCCCGACGGCGTGGTGAAGGTGCTGGACTTCGGGTTGGCCAAGGCCCTCGATCCTGTCTCGTCGCCCTACGTCGAGGTGATGAATTCGCCGACGTTTACAAGCCCGGCGCACATGACGCGGCCCGGCGTGATCCTCGGCACGGCCGCCTATATGAGCCCGGAGCAGGCGCGAGGACTGGTGCTCGACAAACGCACCGATATCTGGGCATTCGGCTGTGTCCTGTACGAAACGCTGACTGGACGCGTCCCCTTTAAGGGCGCCACAGTGTCGGACACCATCGTGGCCATCCTGAGTGGCGAGCCGGATTGGGAGGCTCTCCCAGACGCGACGCCAGCCGGCGTTCGCGTGTTGTTGCAACGTTGCCTGGAGAAGGATCCGAAGCGACGCCTCCGAGACATCGGCGATGCACGCATCGAACTCGATCAACCCGAGCGCCGGTCTGGAGCGGCGCCAACCGGTCGCACGACGTGCGGGCTCTGATACCGCGCCGGCCTCGGCACCTGGTGCCGGTGGCGCCTGTCTCATCGGCGGCTTCGCACTCGTGCTGCTGGCCCGTCGCGGCAGGACTGTTCAGATCGGCAGCAGACCCCTGCAGTGCCCGTGACGTCCGCGTCGGAGTACACGCAGATCACCAACTTTACGGACTCCGCGACGGCCCCAAGCTTGTCGCCCGATGGGCGAATGGTGACATTCATTCGCGGCGGCGAGTCCTTCTTGAGCAACGGACAGATCCACGTCAAGCTGCTCCCGAACGGCGAGTCGGTCCGGCTGACCAACGACGCGCGCGCAAGTACGCACCGGTATTCACACCGGACGGATCCCGGATCGCGTATACGCGTGTCGCATCACCGAGGGCTGGGATACGTGGACGCGTACCGGTGCTGGGCGGCGAGCCGTCGCGACTCCTGCCCAACGCCTCAGGACTCACGTGGATCACCGATCGACACGTGCTGTTTTCCGAGATCAGGGCACGGCCTCCACATGGGGATTGTGACAGCGACGAGGGCCGGGCGGACGCGCGCGAGATCTATTTTCCGCGAACGAGCACGCAATGGCCCACTCGCCTATGCGTCGCCGAATCGTCAGTCGGTGCTCGTCGTCGAGATGACCGGCACGCACGCGTTCGATCAGCCGTGCCGACTCATCCCGTTCGATGGAAGCTCTGCCGGACGGCAGGTCGGTCCTCGGGGTACCTGCACGTCGGCGGCCTGGTCTCCGGACGGAGACGTGGATGTACTTCGGCGCGACCGTGGGAGGCAGCTCGCACCTCTGGCGCCAGAAGTTCCCGGACGGCGCACCAGAGCAGATCACGTTCGGTCCCCTGGAAGAGGAGGGGATTGCGATGGCGCCTGACGGCCGGTCCTTGGTGACATCGGTCGGGAGCCGTCGGAGTGCGATCTGGATTCACGACGCCGCCGGCGAACGAGCGATCTCATCGGAGGGCTACGCCGCGGCTCCTCGCCTTTCCAGGGATGCCACCCACGTGTTTTATCTTCTTGCGCGGGACTTTGTGCTATCGGCAGACGGCTGGGTGGCGTCGTCGTCCGAGCTGCGCTCGGTGGACCTCGCGTCGGGGAAGACCAACAGTGTGCTGCCCGGCGTATCGGTCACCGACTACGATGTGTCGCGCGACGAGAAGAAGTCGCCTTCACGGCGACGGAAAGCGCTGGAGTCACGAACGTCTGGCTGGCATCCCTCGACCGGCGCACACCGCCGCGCCAGATCGCCGAAGGCGGAGATCAGGTGTCGTTCGGCGCTGACGGAGACTCCTCTTCCGGTCGCTAGACAAGAACACGAATGTGCTGGTGCGAATCAACAAAGACGGAACCGGGCAGGAGCGCGTGACGACGGCCCCGGTCCTTCGCAAGTACGGCGTGTCGCCAGACGGCCAGTGGGTGGTCTTCTACTCACCTGGGTCTGGCGCAGATCGCGTAAACGAGACGCTCGCGGCCCCCGTGCACGGTGGCGCGCCGAAGAAGATCTGTCATGAGAGCTGCCCTGCGGGCTGGTCTTCCGACGGAAGATTCTTCTATGTAAGCTCCGAGGAAAAAACGCTCGTGATTCCTGTGCCGGCCGGCAAATCACTCCCAGACTTGCCTGCTTCTGGAATCGGATCGACTGCAGCCTGGGCCAAACTGCCAGGCGCCCGAGTGATTGAGCATAGTGCGATTTCCCTAGGGCTCGATCCCTCGACATACGTGTTCGCCAAGACGGACCTGCAGCGCAATCTATATCGGATACCGCTGCATTAGACAGCCCTGCGGCAGGCTCATTCTGATGTTGGCCGTGTTGTCGCCGCGCGTGATAGGACTGCCAGTAACGAACAACCCGGCGGAGGATTTCGGTCGTGGTAAACGCCTCCCGCAGTATCGGAACGCCAACCACCGCGCGACGTCGCGGCCCTCCTCGCGGCGTCACCCAGAGAGGGACATCCGCGAACTTTCCGTCGCCGGAACATCGCCGTCCCTCCTCGGACGCCGAGGGTTGGCGCCGGTCGCCGTGCTGGTGAAGGAGCAGGTGTTTACCAAGACCGCGAACATCTGGGGCGTGGCGAACAACCGCTGCGGCACGAACACCAATCGCATCGTGCTGTTCACTCGTGCCTGACACGGCCGGTGGGCGGTGGCGGTCCAAACCATCGGCGGAAGAGGGTATAAGCGGGAGTCTACCCTTATCCACGGACACTTGAATCCGGGGAACACGGCGAACCACGGAAAACTCTGGCTCTCGCGGAGGCTGTCCGCCGGAGCCGGTGCTTAGCACAGGCCAGGTAGGGGGCGAGGCTTGCGCAGGGTCTTGACCCCGGAACTCTCGAAAGCGACAGAGCCGCGCTGGCGGCCAATACCTGATAGACTCGGGGCTCGTTTACACGCCGCTTCTACGCGGAGCCTGAACTGCATTCGCCTTGCCCACCCTCCCGGTGAGCTGCACGAACCCCTTCTGGACCACGCAGACGAGTCGGAGACAATGGCGCGGGATTCTTCGTGCCTCAATCCGATAGGCGCTTTTCAGTTCAGATGAACTGGGAGTTTCACATGTCATCCAAGGGCACCATCAAGCGTATCGTCTCGGACAAGGGCTTCGGCTTCGTGGCCGACGAGTCGGGCCAGGAGTACTTCTTCCATCAGTCGGCATGCGAGTCGTTCGACTCGCTCCGTGAGGGGCAGGCGGTGACGTTCCAGACCGGGCAGGGCCCTAAGGGTCCGCGCGCCGAGAACGTCCGCGAATCCTAGGCGCTTCGACACCATTCGTGGGAGGGCGCCAATGGCGCCCTCTCCTCGATTGCTGCCTCGAGCTTGGTACTCCGGCCTAGGCTCTCGGCGATTCCGGAGCAGCGCTACGAACGCCTGCTGCTGCGCGACGGACAGCCCCGGAACCAATCATGGGACGGGCGGTGGATCTACGAGCTGCAACCGACCGGCGGCACCCGCATGACCGTTACCGAGCACGGCTGGACCGACGGCTTCCTGTTCTTCATCCAGTAGCGCGTGTCGTCCAACCCGGACGCGTTCTTGAAGTACGTGCGGATGCTCGGACGCGAGCTGAAGGACGAGCCGGACATCGAGGTCATGAGGTCTCACTGACGGCGCAGGGCTGTCAACGCTTGTCGCGCCGTCTTCGTCAAAACCCGATCGTGAATCGAGGTGGCGTGATGCTGATGGTGGTGGCTGCCCTGTTCTTGCTGCCACCGGCGGGCTCGGCGCGCCAGGCGAACGTCGCGCCGCAGGAGGTGCTCGCGCGCGCAACGGTGTCGACGGCGGATCGCCAGCTGGCGCTGGCGCAGTTGTGGCGCGAGGCGCGTGACAGTTTTGCGGTACTACGATCGCGTTGCCGCGACGTGGGATCGCCTGTATCAGCAATTCGCGCCGCGCGTCGCGGCGGCGGCGACGGACCATGCCTACTATCTCGAGCTGATGCGCTTCTATGCGCACCTGCACGACGGCCATTCGGGCGTCTTCTGGCCGGCGGCGTTCGACGAGGCGCTCGGGTATCCGCCGCTCGAGATTCGTCCTGTGAACGGACGAGCGGTGATCGTCAGGCTGCTCCGGCAAACGGACGAACTGACGACGCTCGGCATCCGCCCCGGCCTGGCCATTAATCGCGTCGACGATCGTCCCGTGGGCGAGCTGGTGGACTACTGGCGCGCGCTGAAGACGGGCTCGACGCCGCAGGCCACCGATCGCCTGGCGTATTTCCGCGTGCTGACCGGTCCTCGCCAGAGCACCGTCACGGTCACCGTCGAAACTCCAGACGGTGCGGCGCGGCAGGTCCGCCTGACGCGATCCGAGAAATACTTCAACGACACCAACCTCGATCCGCCGCTCGCGCACGTGGCGCGCCACCTTGATGGCGGCCTCGGCTATTTTCAAGCCAACCAGATGCGGCCGGAGGTGAGCGAGGCCTTTGCGCGGTTCATCGAGGACGCCGCCGACCTGAAGGGGCTGATCGTCGACGTCCGCTACAACGGCGGCGGGTCGGACCAGGTGTCGTTCGAGATGGTTCGCCGCCTTATCGATCGCCAGGCGGCCGGACCGATTTATGAAGTGACGTCGTATCGCGCGGATCGCAGGGCGCTCCGGGAGCCACAAGAGGTGATCCGCACGCAACCCACGCTGGCGCCGGCTGACCGGCCGGCGGTTCACCGGCAAGCTGATCGTGCTCATCGGCACGCAATCGCACAGTGCGACCGAGAGCGGATTCCTGTCGGCGATCCGCCGGCGGCCCGACACCATCTTCATCGGCGAACCCACTGCAGGGTCGACCGGCCAGCCGCTGGTGTTTCCGCTGCCCGGCGGGGGGCTCGGCGTGGTGTGCAGCCGGCGGTCGTTCTCGCCAGACGGTCCGAGTTCGTCGGGATTGGTTTCAAGCCGGATGTCGCGGCTCACCTGACGGCGGCAGATCTGTTCACGGATCGCGACAGCACGCTTGCGACCGCGATCACCCTGCTGCGGTAGGCACAACGCTTACGGCGCGATCAACAGCTGCGGCTCTCGGTCGCTATCTCCGGAATTCTCAGCACGGCGGAGTAGGCTATGTGGCTCAACCGGCGACATGAATCACTTCCAGACCCACGGTTGGGTTCGAATCCCAGGCGCGTTCAGTGCCCAAGAGGCTGCAGCGATGCGTGACGTGGTCTGGCGCGCGCTCGCCGCGGTCGGTATCCAACGCGACGATCCGACCACGTGGCGCAAGGAGCGGCCCGACCACCTGCAGCATTTGAAGTCCGACCCCGTGTTTCGTGCCGTGGGAAGCAACCTCACGCTGGCGGCGATCGACGAAGTCCTCGGCGGGCAGCCGTGGCGACGGCCTTCGGACTGGGGCGCGTTCTTCCTGGTGTTCCCGACGGGGCGGCCGTGGAACGTACCCGCTGACGGCTGGCACGTCGATGCCGGCTATACGGGCCCGCTGTCACCACCCAAGGGCGTGAAGGTCCACGCGATATTCGGCGATGTCGCGCCACGAGCCGGTGGGATGAATATCATCAGCGGCTCGCATCGGCTGGTCCATCGGTGGTTCCTCGATCATCCACCGAGGGCGGGGGCCCGAGGAGCCGAGCTCCGGGCATCGGTCCATCGCCATCCGTACTTGCGGGATCTCTGCACCGCCGGCGAGGCCTCTGCCCGCATCGAGCGGTTCCACGAGCGCGTTGAGGCGGTCGACGGAATCCCGCTGCAGGTGCTGGAAAATACCGCGACGGCGGGCGACGTCATCCTCATGCATCCGCTGCTGCTCCACGCTCCGCCCACGACACACCTCGGGAGCAGGCCCCGTTTTCTGTTGAACAAGGACATCTATCTGTGAGGGCGTCTTGGCCGGGCCACCTTGCCGTGCCTCGTCGAACCTTATTTGTCAGACATCGTCTAACATAGGCGGATGTCAGGACACCAGGTGCTCGGCGACTTCGAGCAACTCGTCCTTCTCGGGGTTCTGCAGGGTGCCCCCGACGCATATGGCGTCCCTATTTGGCGGGAGCTCGAAACACGGACCGGCCGCCGGGTTTCGCTCGGCGCGGTCTACAAGACGCTCGACCGCCTCGAGGCCAAGGGTCTGCTGCGCAGCGCTCGTGGACAACCCTCCGCCGAACGCGGCGGGCGGAGTAAGCGTGTCTACCAGTTGACTGCCGCCGGACTCCGTGCGCTGCGGGCATCACTGGACGCGCTGGCGCGCATGGCCGATGGTCTCGAAGCGGAGCTCAGTCCGCAATGAGGACGCCGAGTCTGGCTCGCGCGATCGTCGAATGGCTGGTCGACCCGCGGCTGCGAGACGCGGTCGTTGGCGATCTCGCCGAGATCTATGCCTCCGAGAAGAGGGCGCATCCGATCCGGGCCCGTCTCGGATACTGGAAACGCGCGATCGGGCTCGTGCTGCGGCTCGGCCCGCCATGGTCGCCGCGACGCGTCGGGCCGAAACCGAAGGGAGATGGCGTGATGAGCCTGATTGGACAGGACGTGCTCCACGGTGCGCGACTCTTCGTCAAACAGCCGGGATATGCCCTTGCTGCTTGCGTGACGCTCGCACTCGCCATTGGCGCGAACACGTTGATCTTCACGATGGCCAATGTGCTGGTGCTCAAGCCGCTTCCGATCCGCGAACCCGAGCGCCTCGGATGGATCTTTGCGACCGGCCCCGACGTGATCTCATGGCGCGGTCCGATCTCGCTTCCCGAATATGTCACGTATCGCGACGGCGCCCCCGCGGTACTCGACGCTCAGCGCGTACCAACGGCGAACGTTCACGATGAACGCGGACGGAACCGCCGAACGCGTACTGGGACAAGTTGTTATTGGGGACCTTCATGCACTCTGGGGACTCACCGCCATCCGAGGGCGCAGCCTGACAGTCGCCGACGAGCGTCCGGGCGCGCCTGGAGTGGCTGTGCTCAGCCACCGATTCTGGCGCACGAGATTCGGCGGTTCGATGGACATCATCGGCCGGGACATTCGCCTCGACGGCCAGCACCGGACGCTCGTCGGCGTGCTGACCCCGGACATCGAGCTGGGCAATATCTCTGAGATCGATGTCTGGCTGCCCTATCAGGGCAACGCGACCCAGGCATCTCGCACCGATCGTTCGTGGAGGGGCGTGGGCCGGCTGGCGGACGGTGCCACCATCGATTCCGCTCATGCCCAGGTCACCGCGCTCGCCGCGCGAATGGCATCGGAACACTCGGACACCGATCGCGACCGCTCCGCCAGGGTTGGCCCGACCAAGGACGCACTGGGCACGCCCAACACGTGGGTTGTGCTGTCAATGCTCGTCACGGTCGTCGGCCTTCTGCTCGTCCTCGCATGCGCGAACGTCATGAACCTGCTGATTGCGCGGTTGATTGCCCGCCGCCAGGAACTGGCGATGCGGACCGCGCTCGGCGGCAGCCGCGGACGCATCGTCACACAAATCGTCAGCGAAAGCCTCGTCCTCGGCCTCGCAGGTGGGGCACTGGGCCTGGCAGTTGCCTGGGGCGGCCTTGTGGCCGTGCGAACCATGGCGTACGAGGCGTTCTTCCGTCAGCTTGCGTTCGACGTTCGAGTCGTCGGATTCGCCGCCGCCCTGGCGTTTGTGGCGCCGCTCGTCTTCTCGATCGTCCCCACGCTTCGCATGCTTCGCGCCGACCCAGCCACGGCTCTCAACGACGCCACGATGCGCAGCATCGGCAGCCGAAGCACGGCCCGAGGCCAGTCGGCGCTGGTCGTGCTGCAGGTCACGCTGGGCGTCACCCTACTCGCCGTGGCAGCGCTCATCGTGCAATCGATGCAGACGATGACTCGAATCGAGACCGGCTACGCGGTCTCGGGCTTGCTCTCGACGCACATCGAAATCCCGACATGGAAAATCGCGGACGATCGTGAGGCCTTCCGCATCCGACAGGCGTTGGTGCAGCGGGCAACAGACATTCCTGGTGTGGAAGGCGCCACGACTGCGACGGAGCTTCCCGCGCTACAGCTGCTGGAAACGGTGACGTTTGCAATAGAAAACCGCGTCAGCGAGGATCGCGCCGGTCGTCCGAGCGCCGGAATCACGGTTGCGAGCCCCGCCTACTTCGCGGTGATGGGCATCCCGATCGTCGCGGGACGGGGATTTGCGGACGGAGACGCGGCAAGTCCGGCGCCGGTCGTCGTTGTCTCGCGTGTGATGGCACAACAGTACTGGGGGGACGACGGTCGCGCCCTTGGGGCACAGATCGTCCTCGACCCCTCCTCTGACGCAGCACGTGGCATCGACGGTTGTTGGCGTGTCCGCGGACATCGCCAACGCAGGTCTAGGCCAGACTCCCCGGCCACAGCTGTACGTGCTGGACGCACACCGTCCGGCGCGCAGCTTCTACCTCATCGTCCGAGCAAGATCGCCGGAGACGCTTGCTCCCGGACTTCGAGCAGCGGTCCGCGACGTCGATGCCGACCTGCCGACGTATCAGCTTCGAACGGTCGAGGAAGCGTTTGCGGACGAGACGTCCTCGAATTGGCTGTTGAGCGGGCTGTTCGCGGCTTTCGCGATCGTGGCCATGCTGCTGGCCACGGGGGGACTCTACGGCGTGATGTCTTACGCGGTCAGCCAGCGGACGTCGGAGATTGCCATCCGCATGGCGCTCGGCGCGTCCGCGCGCGATGTCGCGTCGAAGATCATCGCTCGCAGCCTCGCCCTGGCCGGCATCGGCGCGGCCCTGGGCCTCGCCGGGGCGTTCGGGCTCGCGCAGGCGATGCGGTCAGTTCTCTACGGTGTCGGGCCCGCGGACCCCGGCACGTATCTCGGCGTCCTTGCCGTCACGGGCGGTGCGGCGCTCGTGGCATCGTGGATTCCCATGCGCCGCGCCGCGCGCGTCGAATCCCATTAGAGGGTTGCGGCAGACGTGACGTGCTCCTGACGATCCTGCAGCCGTAAAACGATACGCGTCGGCGACCCGTTAAGAATCGCCAACCGAGCAGACGGCGCCATCGCCCATCAGACCCGTAAACCCGTCGCCACGTAATCACATCGAAACGGTCCGCCGTGAAAACATATTGATTCCCAGATATCGGTGTGCGTATACTCTCGCCCGTCTCGATGTCGAACCATCCCCACGGGTCTGCTGCTATACTCCACGCCGTGCCGAAGGCCCGGGAGGGCAACGAACGCGAGCCGGTCAAGACCACCGTCGAACTCCCAGGTGACTTGTGGCGCGCCGCCAAAATCCGCGCGATGGACGATCGCGTGGATTTGCGCTCGGTCCTCATTCGCGCGCTCGAAGCCTATCTGGGCGTGCCAGCACGCACGATTACCCGGCGCGGGCGAGAGCGATGAGCGACCCGTCGACGCCGCTGGCGACAGGTCCCTCGCCCAAGTCCACGGCTCCGCGTCGAGGTCGGTTCACCCGTTACCTGCTCGGATTCATCGCCGCCGTCCTGCTCGTGGACGCCATCGTCGGCGAAAAAGGACTGCTCTCGCTCATCAAGGCGCGTCGCGATTTTCAGTTCGTCGAACAGGCGCTCGAACAATCGCGCGGTCAAAACGCCGAGCTGCGCGAAGAGGCTCGCCGATTGCGCGAAGACCCGAGGGCCGTCGAAGAGGTCGCCCGCCGCGAGCTCGGCCTCATCAAGCCCGGCGAAAAGCTATTTATCGTTCGAGAGAAGAAGTAGGGTGTCTAGGGTGCCGGAGGTGCCGGTGCCTGGCGTGCCTGAGTGCTGGTGCCCTGGTGCCACCGTGCTCGGGTGCGGAGGGTGCCCGGGTCTCTGCGGCAACTCCGGCACGATCGGCACCTTCGGCACGAGCAGCACCTAGGCACCTGCGGCACCCTCGGCACCTAAGGCACCCGGCGAAGCCCCGCGCTATGATGGCGGTTCGTCAGTCATCTCGCGGGAGGATTCATGGCAGTTCGCGGCGCAAGTGCGGAATGGTCGGGGTCGCTCAAAGAGGGCAAGGGATCGATGCGACTGGGGAGCGGCGCCTTCGAGGGGCCGTACTCGTTCGTTTCACGCTTCGAGAGTGGAACCGGCACCAACCCTGAGGAATTGATCGGAGCGGCCCACGCCGGCTGCTTCTCGATGGCGCTGGCCGCCGCGCTCGGTCGCGCCGGACTCACACCGACGAGCATCAAGACCAGCGCGAAAGTGCACCTCGGTGCGACCGATGCCGGCCCCACCATCACTCAAATCGACCTCGACGTCGTCGGCGAGGTACCGGGAATCGACGCGGCGACGTTCAAACAACACGCGGAAGGTGCGAAGAAAGGCTGCGTCGTCTCACGTGCCCTGGCGGGCGTCCAGACGATCAATTTGACCGCCGCGCTGAAATGACTGATGCGCGTTCGGCTGATTCACTGGAATGGCCCTGAAGGACGCGAGCGCAAGCAGCAGCTCGTAGCACTCGGCCACGAGGTGGAGTTCGACGATCTCGACCGCCTCGACCAGAGGCGAGCCTTGCGAGTCAATCCTCCGGACGCCTATGTCATCGATCTCTCTCGCCTGCCGTCGCAAGGACGAGAAGTGGCGATGGCCTTGCGAACGTACAAGGACACGCGGCACGTTCCGATGGTGTTCGTCGATGGTGAGCCAGAGAAGGTGCAAAAGGTCAAGGCGGTTCTGCCCGATGCCACGTTCACGACCTGGGGCCGCCTGAAGACCTCGCTGTCCAAAGCCGTGTCGCGGAGGGTGACGAACCCTGTCGTCCCGCCATCCTCGATCTATTCCGGGAAACCTACGGTCGAGAAGCTCGGCGTCAAGGCAGGGATGCGAGTCTGCGTCTTGGGTGCGCCGCCAGGCTTTCTCGGCACCTTGGGCCGATTACCCGCCAAGGCTTCGTTCACCGCCAAAGCGTCGGCTGATTGCGAACTGTTTCTCGTGGTCGTTCGCAGCCAGCACGAACTTGCCGCGCAGTTCGTCGCCGTCGCACGCCACGTTGATCGCCAAACGGTCTGGGTCATCTGGCCGAAGAAGGGATCCGGCGTCCGGTCGGACGTCAACGCCAACGACGTGCGCGCGATTGGCCTCGCGGCCGGCTGGGTCGATTTCAAGGTCTGCTCGGTCAGTGAGGTGTTCTCCGGGTACGCCTTCAAACGGAAGCGGTAACCTAAGCTTCCGTGCTTCCGCGTTTCCGTGCCGTGTGACTTAGAATCTGGTGTTCAGTTGACCCTAGAGGAGTTGTTCCGATGGCCGTCCAGACCGCGAGTGGGCAAGCGCAGTGCCCCGAGTGTTTCGCCGACATCACCATGACCGAGGTCATGCAAAACGAAATCACCCAGTGCCCCGGGTGTGGCGCCGAGCTCGAGATTACGAGCCTGTCGCCCATCACGTTGTCGCTCGCCCCTCAGGAAGAAGAGGATTGGGGTGAGTAAGACACGGGTTGGTGTCCTCTATAGTCGCGTTCGGGTGGAGGAGAAACTCCTCTTCGAAGCCTTCGACCGACGAGGCGTCGTGCTGGATCTGCTCGACGATCAAAAACTGATCTTCGACATCACCGACGTCCATCAGCACCCGTTCCGCGAGTACGACGTCATCGTCGAACGCTGCATCAACCACAGCCGCGCACTCTACAGCCTGAAGATTCTGAACGATCAGGGCGTGCGAACCGTCAACACGGCCCTGGTGGCGGACATTTGCGGCAACAAGCTGATGACGACGAGCGCGCTAGCGGCGGCTGGCGTCCCGCAGCCGAAAGTCTTGGTTGCGTATACGCCGGAGAGCGCGCTCGAAGCCATCGAGCGGCTCGGCTACCCCGCCGTCCTCAAGCCGACCGTTGGCTCCTGGGGACGGCTGCTGAGCAAAGTGAACGACCGCGATGCGGCCGAGGCTATTCTCGAGCACAAAGAGACGCTTGGGAGTTATCACCACAGCATTTTCTACATTCAGGAGTACGTGAAGAAGCCGGGTCGAGACATTCGCGCGTTTCAGGTGGGCCCAGACACGATCTGCGCCATCTACCGCACCTCACCGAACTGGATCACGAACACGGCTCGCGGGGGATCGTCGAGCAACTGCCCGATCACGCCGGCGCTCGCCGACATCTGTACTCGCGCGGCTCGCGCCGTTGGCGGCGGTCTGGTCGCGCTCGACCTGTTCGAGGATCCCGACCGAGGCTTGCTCGTCAACGAAGTCAACTACACGATGGAGTTTCGCAACAGCATCGCCCCGACCAGCGTGAACATTCCGGAGCGCATGGTGGACTTCTGTCTGCAGGTGGCGCGCGATGGATGGAACGCCGCCAACGGATGGCCTGACAGTGCCGAGCCGCACGTGACAGCCATCTCGCTTGCCGAAGGCGCGTCGGTATAGCCGCGGCATGGCCGATCGTCTCAGCACCGCCATCGTTGGCGCGTCTGGCTACACCGGCGGCGAACTGCTTCGCCTCCTGCTCGACCATCCACGCTTCGATGTCCAGCAGGTCACCAGCGAACGTCTCGATGGGCAGTTCGTTCACTTTACACACCCCAACCTGCGGCGGCGAACGGCCCTGAAATTCGTGCGGTCCGAGGCTCTGGCGCGGGTGGATCTCCTGTTTCTCTGCCTGCCGCATGGCAGTGCGGCGGGCCGCATCGATCATTTCGCTGCGCTCGCCGATCGCATCGTCGACCTCAGTGCGGATTTTCGGCTCCGGCGCGCAGATGACTACCCGCGCTGGTATGGCAGCGCGCACGCAGCGCCAGCGTGGCTCGACCGCTTCGTGTATGGTTTGCCCGAGATCCATCGCGCCGAGATTGCCACCGCCGCCCATGTCAGCGGTGTTGGCTGCAACGCGACTGCCACGACGCTTGCGATCTGGCCGCTCGCCGTCGCTGGTGTGCTCGATGCCTCGCGCGACATCATCTGCGAGGTGAAGGTGGGCAGCAGCGAAGGCGGTGCGACCTCGAGCGACGCGACGCATCATCCCGAGCGGGCCGGCGTCATGCGCAGCTTCGCACCGACCGGTCATCGACACACGGCCGAAGTCGTTCAGGCGTTGCGGCTTCGCGGCATGACGAGCAGCGTCCATCTCAGCGCGACCGCCGTCGACAACGTCCGTGGCGTGCTGGCCACCGCGCACGCGTTCGTCAAGCCCGGCACTGCCGAGCGCGACATCTGGAAAGCGTATCGCGAGACGTATGGTGCGGAGCCGTTCGTCAGAATCGTCAAGGAACGCGCCGGCCTCTATCGCTACCCGGAGCCGAAGATCGTCGTGGGCAGCAACTATGCGGACGTCGGCTTCGAGCTCGATGCGGATTCGGGCCGCGTCGTGTCGCTGTGCGCGATCGACAACCTGATGAAGGGCGCGGCCGGCACTGCCGTGCAGTGCGCGAATCTCATGATGGGATGGGACGAGCGGCTTGGCTTGGAGTTCCCGGGGTTGCATCCGATTTGATGCGGAAACGGACGAGGCACGGAAGCACAGAAGCACGGAAGCAAAGATAGCCACGAAGGGCACGAAGGCACGAAGCAAACTGCAACGATCTTCGCGTTCTTCGTGCGTTCGTAGCTCACGTTTCGCCGATCTGCAGAGCGCATTGAGCGCGTCGCGGCATCAAAGACGTGACGAATTGATTTCATCACTTCGTCGATCTTCCGCCTAAAGGCGGAAGCTACGTGCACCTTGTCGGATTATTTTCTTCGTGACTTCGTGTTCTTCCGCCTTCGCATGGCTTCGGTGGACCGTCGTAGCTTTAGTGTTCTTCGTGGCTACGTCCTTTGTCCGTGTTTCCGTGTTTCCGTGCTGTTGTACGTGGTAGGACAGACCCGATGATCGTCATCAAAGCCGGCGGCGGCACGACCCTCGACATCGACGCCATCGTCGCCGACATCGTCACACTGCGTACGGCAGGCACCGAACTGCTCCTCGTCCATGGTGGCGCGCAGACGACGAATGCGGTCGCCGAGGCGCTGGGGCACCCTCCGCAGTTCGTCACCAGCGAGAGCGGGCACGTCAGCCGGCGCACCGACCGCCGCACGCTCGAGATCTTCGAGATGGTCTATTGCGGCCAGTTGAACAAGATGTGGGTCGAGAAACTCCAGCGCCTGGGCGTCAATGCGGTCGGCCTTTCAGGCCTCGACGGCCGTATTTTCGAAGGTACTCGCAAGGAGACCTTGCGGGTGCGAGTCGATGGTCGCCGCCTGGTCCTACGGGACGACTGGACCGGAACCGTCGAGCGAGTGAATGTGGCGTTGCTCCGGTTGCTCCTCGATGCGGGCTATCTACCAGTATTGACCCCGCCCGGATCGTCTGCAGACGGCGACGCGATCAATGTCGATGGTGACCGCGCTGCAGCAATGGCTGCGGGGGCCTTTGCGGCCGACGCGCTGGTCATACTGTCGGACGTACCCGGGCTGCTGAGCGCGTTTCCAGACGAATCGAGCCTGATCACGACCATCCCCAAGGCCAAGGCAAACGATTTCATGACCGTTGCCGGCGGTCGAATGAAAAAGAAAGTGCTCGGCGCGGTCGAGGCGATCGACGGCGGCGTCAAGAAGGTGATCTTTGCCGACGGGCGTATCGTTCAACCGGTGAGCCGTGCCTTGGCAGGCGGCGGCACCCACATCGCATGACCAACTGCCCATGACGATGAACTACGCGGCGGTGGAAGAACAGATCCTCGGTGGCACGACGGCGCGTCGCGGAGACACCGTGTTCGTGCGCGGCGAGGGCTGCTGGTTGTTCGATTCGGTCGGGCGACGCTATCTCGATCTCTCGTCGGCACAGGGTGTCGCGATGCTGGGGCACTGCCCTCCGCGCGTCAGCGAGGCGGTTGCGGAGCAGGCCCGCAGGCTGATGCTCTGCCCAAGCTATTTGTACAACGACGTCCGCGCACGCTTCGCCGCTGCCTTGGTTGACGTCCTCCCCAATCACCTGCCCCACGTGTTTCTCGCCAACAGTGGTGCGGAGGCAGTGGACGGCGCTCTGAAGTTCGCGCGGCTCGTGACAAAGCGAACCGCCTTCGTTTCGACGACCAAGGGGTTTCATGGTCGGACGCTGGGCGCGCTGTCGGTGACGTGGGAACCAAAGTATCGCGAAGGGTTTTTGCCGCTGCTCGACACCACTCACGTCCCATTCAACGATGCCGCCGCACTCGACCGCGCGGTCGGCGATTCAACAGCGGCCGTCATCCTGGAAGTCGTCCAGGGTGAAAGCGGCGTCAACATCGGGCGTCACGACTTCTTACAGGCGGCGGCGCGAATCTGCCGCGATCGGGGCGCGCTGCTCATCGTCGACGAGATCCAGACAGGCTTCGGGCGCACCGGCCGCTGGTTTGCTGTCGAACACGCGGGACTGCAACCAGACATCATCTGCCTGGCGAAGGGCCTCGGGGGCGGCTTTCCCATGGGCGCGCTCGCGTATACCGAGTCGGTTCGCCGCGCGCTCTACCACGGGGCTCATGGCACCACCTTCGGCGGTTCGCCCTTGGCGTGCGCCGCGGGACTCGCCGCGCTGGCAACCTACCACGACGATCGGTTGATCGATCGCAGCGCATCGCTCGGCGCCAGCATGCTGGCGTCGCTTCGGCACGCTCTCGACGACGTCGCCCTCGTTCGCGACGTTCGCGGGATCGGGTTGATGCTCGCGATTGAGTTGCGGGTCAAGGTCGCACCAATCCTGAAGGCGTTGATGAACGAGCATGGCATCATCGCGCTTCCTGCCGGGCCGACGGTTCTTCGCCTGCTCCCACCGCTCGTCATCACCGAGGAAGAGGTCGACCACGGTGTGCGCGCGGTGGCGGCGGCGGTACAGGGAGCGTCCACCTGATGGATCGCGCAGCGGCCATCGAGTTGATCCGTGGGCTGGTAGCCATTCCCTCACGGTCGCGGCACGAGGCTGAGGCCAGCCACTGGTTGGTTGGGCAGATGCGGTCGGCTGGCTACGATCGCGCGTTCGTGGATGAAGCGGGCAATGCCGTCGGCGAAGTCGGCACACCCGACGCCGCTCGCGTCGTCGTCCTGCTTGGCCACATCGACACCGTGCCAGGCGATATCCCAGTCCGGATCGAGGCTACTGGCCACGGCGATGTGCTCTTCGGCCGCGGCAGCGTCGACGCGAAGGGGCCTCTCGCAGCGTTCGTGGCCGCCGGGGCCCGTCTCGGCCCTGCCAGTGCGCGACAGCTCGGCCTTCGTGTCGTCGTCGTCGGGGCCGTCGAGGAGGAGGCCGCGACCAGCAAGGGCGCACGCTTCATCGCATCGCGTTTCAATGGTCACGACGAAGCCGCGCCGGCCGCGTGCGTGATCGGCGAGCCGAGCCAGTGGCACCGTTTCACTCTTGGTACAAGGGTCGCCTGCTGCTGGACCTCACCGCACGACAGCCGATGGCGCACACGGCGGGACCGGACGCCAGCGTCGCGACGACCGTGGTTGATTTGTGGAACTGGGTGGCGGCTCGGGCGGCGGCGTTCAACAACGGTCGCTCCAAGGTGTTCGATCAGCTGAGTCCCAGCCTGCGGCGATTCATCACGTCGACTACCGTCGCAATGCAGGACGAAGTCGATGCTCAGTTCGCATGGCGCCTGCCGCTCGGCCTCGACGCCGAGGCGTTGGTGGACGACTTGACACGCTGGCTCGCATCGCACCTCGCCGCGTCATCGCCAACGCTTGCCGCGCGCGACGTCATCAGGGGCACGCCGGTAATGATCGAAGGAACTCGGACCACGTTCGAGTTGCGATTCCGCGGGTGGGAACAGCCGTGGCGCGGCGATCGGCAGAATCCGCTGGCACGAAGCTTTCTGGCCGCGATTCGCAGCGTCGACTCGACAGTGCAGCCGGGCTTTGTCGTCAAGACTGGCACGAGCGACATGAACGTTGTCGGGCCAATCTGGCGATGCCCGATCGTCGCGTACGGGCCGGGCGACAGCGCGCTCGACCACACGCCGAACGAGCATTTGTCACTCGACGAGTACCGGCGCGCCGTCCGCGTGCTCGAGGCGATGCTCGGGAACTTCGCGGGAGTCACAGGGGCGGCGCCGTCCTTTTGAACCACTACGGAGTCCTAAGAGGTGCCACACTTGAATGATGCTTGGGTCACTGTGTACTGACCTGGGACGCGCCAAACTTCTCCTGTTCGCGGCCGTCGTTCTCGGCCTGTTGGCGACCGCCTGGCTCGCCAAACAGAGCTACTCGGTCTACAAGCTCACGCGCGGCGTTGGCGACACATGGTTCCACGCCGCCAATGGGGATCGCTGGTTTCGTCTCGACGAGCAACGGCACGACGTGCCGATTGCCGCGATAGCGCCTCATCTGCAACAGGCCTTTGTCGCCGTCGAGGATCACCGCTTCTTTCGGCATCCGGGCGTCGACCCCATCGCAGTTGCTCGCGCTGTGTTTCGCAATGTTCGTGAGCCTGGCACGGTCGAGGGTGGCAGCACGATTACTCAGCAGTTGGCGCGGACGCTCTTCTTGTCCAACCGCAAGAGTTACGTTCGAAAAGCGCGCGAAGCCGTGCTCTCCGTGCTGATCGAGGCGCAGCTCACCAAGGAGCAGATTCTCGAGCTGTACCTGAATCGCGTCTATCTGAGTGCAGGCGTGTACGGCGTCGAGGCCATGGCGCGCCGCGTGTTCGACAAGTCGGCCAAGGATCTGTCGGTCGCTGAGAGCGCGCTCGTCGCGGGGCTGGCACGCGCGCCCGCGACGCTGTCGCCATGGTCCAACCTCGATGGCGCCATCGAGCGCAGCCACGTCGTGCTGGCGCGCATGCGCGACGCGGGGTTTATCACCGCTAAGCAGGAAAGCGACGCCAAGCGTGCCCAGATCCGGGTGCGCCCCTATCGGAGTCAGAGCGCCGGGCGGTACGGTTACGCCAAGGACTACCTGCGCCAACGGTTTCGGGACAGCTTTGGCGGCGACCACCCACCCGACTGGCGCGTGGACACGACCTTCGTTGTCGCGCTTCAGGATGCTGCCGAGCGCGCCGTCGAGTCAGGGTTGCAACGCCACGGTCAGGCCGACTTGCAGGCCGCGCTTGTGGCCATGGATCCGGCAACGGGCGACGTTCTCGCCCTCGTCGGCGGTCGCGACTATCAGCGGTCGGCCTTCAACCGCGCGATTTCGCAGTCGCCGACAGCCAGGCTCCGCCTTCAAGCCCTTCGTCTTTGCGGCCGCGCTCGAACGCGGCTTCTCGCCCGTTTCGATCCTGAGTGGACTGGATTCGATTCAGCCCCAGGGGCCCGACGAGTGGGCGCCGCGAAATGTTCGCGACGACCCGGCAGACGCCCTGACGTTGCGCGCTGCCCTGATCGAATCGAATAACCGCGCCGCGACGGTTCTTCAGCAGCAAGTAGGTTCGGGCGCGGTCCTCCGCCTGGCCTCCGATGTCGGTCTTCGTGATTTGCCCGATGTGCCGTCGTTGGCCCTCGGAACTGGCCTCGTGACGCCGCTCGCACTGACCGCCGGCTATGCGATGTTTCCCAACGGCGGCTACGCGGTGCGCACGCGAGACATCGTTCGCGTTCGTGATGCTGACGGCAGCGTGGCGCTCGACCACGGGATTGAGACCGAGCGGGTGATTTCGCCACAAGTTGCGTACCAGATGGTCTCGATGTTGAGCGACGTCATCGATCGCGGCACGGGCAGCTCAGCACGTCGAATGGGGGTAACGTTTCCATCTGGTGGAAAGACCGGGTCGACAGACGATTTCAAGGACGCCTGGTTCGTCGGGTTTTCGTCGTCAATCGTTGCCGCGGTGTGGATCGGCTACGACCAGCCGAGGACCATCGCACGCGAGGGCTATGGGTCGCGGTACGCCCTCCCCATTTGGTCCGACTTCATGCGGAGAGCAGCCCGGATCCGTCGGCCGGAGGCGTTCGATCGGCCGGCTGGGCTTGAAGACGAAACGCTATGCGCCGAGACTTACCTTCGGCCGGTCGACGGGTGCCCGTTGTATACCGAGTACCTCAAGGAGGGCGACCAGGTCCCGTCAAGGCTGTGTCCCCTCCATCGTGGGAGCCTTCGGCAGCGGGTGGCCGGGACGGTCCGGGGGTGGGCTACCGAGGTTGGGCGCCGGATCAGAGACATTTTTCGTTAGCGCCGGCCGGCCTCTCCGCCCTCCAACTGTATCCATCGAGCCACACTTACCGGCGTTTGTAGCAGACCAGACCGACTTGGCGTGCGGATTCTTGGCATTCGTGCGCACGAAAGACTTGAGCGAAAGGCCGCTGGAACTGATACTAATCCCTGATTACGGTTCTCGATGACACGTTACAAACGTGTCATTTTCATATGATGGCCCCCATGAGCGCGCAGCTCACCCGTCAGACCGATTCGTCGTCCATCAGTGGGTTCGCGCCCGAGGGCGCGCAGCACTCTCCACAGCCGACGATTATCGCCGTCGATGACTCGGGTGATCCACTGGCGGCGTTTGATACGCAGGAGTTCGATCCGCCGCCGTTCAACTACGTTCCGCCACCGCCACCGCCGCCTCGACATTATTGGTTCTACGCCGGATTGCGCTGGCTTCGCGTCAATTGGATCCACACGGCGGTTGGAGTGCTCGCCCTCGTCGCGTTGGCACAAGGCGCGTTTATCACCATCTGGTGGGGCTCGACTCGCATCGCAGCGCCCGCGCAGAACGGCTCGGTGTCGATCACGTCAGAACCCTCCGGTGCGATGGTTTCGATCGATGGCGAACCACGCGGCGCGACGCCCGTGACGGCGGCGCTTCTGGCCGGCTCACACCGTGTGGACCTGACGCTGGGCAGCAAAGTGCGCACGCACACGCTCAACATCGGCGCCGGGCGCGAGTCATCGCTCCACGCGACACTCGACGTGGAATCCGTGCGTCCTGCCGTTGGCGGCCTGAGCATCAGCACTGAGCCGAGCGGCGCACGCGTGTGGGTTGATGATTACGCCCGTGGTCAATCGCCGGTCTCTATCAAGGATCTCGCGCCCGGGACTCATCAGGTACGGGTCAGCGGCGCTCGTGGCACCGTCACTCGGGCGGTCTCGATCGAAGCTGGCGTCGTCGCGTCACTGGTGATCCCCCTGAGGGCCTCCGCTCCCTCGGCCACCGCTGCCGCGGTTGGCTCGGGTTGGCTGTCAGTCGCCAGCCCCTTCTCGGTGCAAATCAGCGACCGTGGAATGGTCCTTGGCACTTCCGACACATCACGGATCGCGATTCCCGCAGGGCAGCGCGACGTCGAGCTGACCAGCGCGACGCTCGGGTATCGCACGCAACGCCGCGTGCAGGTGGCGCCCGGACAAACGACGGTGATCGCCCTCGAAGTGCCCACTGGCACGCTGCACATCAACGCGTTACCATGGGCTCAAGTCGCCGTCGATGGTCGTGCGATCGGCGAGACCCCGATTGCCAACCTGTCATTGCCGATCGGCAACCACGAAGTGGTTTTCCGGCATCCTGAGCTCGGCGAACAGCGTCAGACCGTCGTCGTCAAGCCAGGGCCGCCGGTGCGCGTGGGAGTCGATCTGAGGAAGGGCCAGGACTAGTGCGGCTCGCCACGACGATTTTCGTCGTGTGCGTGTGGACGACGGTCGCCGCACAGTCCGCACTCGACTCGATCCGAGCGCTGTATGCGTCGGCCGACTACGAGGGGGTACTGGCCGCAGTTGACCGCCTTCCGCCCGACGAACGATCCAAGAACCTGGTGTCGGTCGACCTTCTGCGCGTCCTGTGCTTGACCGCCCTCGGCCGGCCATCCGAAGCCACGCCGCTCATCGAAGGGATTCTGACGATCGATCCATTCTATGACCCGGCGAGCGCGGACGTTCCGCCGCGAATCCGCAACACCTTCAGCGACGTCCGCCGCCGGCTGCTGCCTCGCATCGCACGAGCCATGTATCTCGACGCGAAGGCAACGTTTGACAATAAGTCGTACCTCGAGGCGATCGACAAGTTCGAGCGAGTTCGTCGACTGAGCGCTCATCCCGATGCCAAGAGCGACCCCGACCTCGCCGATCTCGCGACTGTCGCGGATGGCTTTCTCGAACTCAGTCGGGCCGCGCTGCCCAAACCCGCGGCGGCGCCGGAGCCGAGTCCCCCGACGACCCCGGAGAGAACCTGCCCCTCCGGCCAGCAAGTCACTCGCATCCGCCCCTCTGACACCACCAATCGCCATTCGACAGGACATGCCGGCCTGGACTCAGATCCTGTCCGGTGCGCAGTCAGCCGTCGAGCTGAGAGGCTCGGTAGAAGTCGACATTGACGCGGCCGGGACAGTCGTTGCCGCCAGAATGGTGCAATCAGTTCACGTCGCCTATGACAAGCTGCTCCTCGACGCCGCGCGCAACTGGAAGTACCAACCGGCACGACGCGGCGGCGAAGCGATTCCAGCAACCAAACGCGTGGATGTGGTGCTGCGACCACGCGACTAGCGGTGCGGTTCTAAACGAAGGTTCCTCACGACCGTTCTCGACCGAGGTTCGACGTCGGTTCTCAACGGTGGTTCTGCCGACCGTCATCTGAGAACAGTCGTTTCAGAACCATCGTGGAACGATCGAAGAGAACCTCAGTGGAGAACCCTCGTCGAACGATCGTTGAGAACCTCTGTGGAGAACCGTTGTCAAGAACCGTCGTGAACGCCTGTCCGCTTGATATGATGCCTTCGTATGCGCAGATCAACGTGGCCGGCAGCACTCCTGGGCGTGGCGATTCTGATCGTCGGCGTCATGGCGCAAGGGCCTGGGAATCGCGGGGGCGCGCGCACCAAGCCTGGAGAACCGTGTCCGCCAGGAACAACCGAGACACGACCGGGCAGCTGCCAGGCGCCGGAGTTTCCTGCGCCCAGCATCGTGGACTATCGCCCGCGATCCACACTGGTCACGGCGCAACACCAGGTGCCAAAGGCGAAGTTCCCCGTCGTCGACATCCACGGCCACGCCTCCCTGAGCTCGCCCGAAGGCATTGCCAGCGTCGTCGCGCGCGATGGATGCGCTGAACCTCCGCGTGTTCGTGAGCGCCGACAACTCGTCCGGCGAGCGCCTCACGCGGACGCTCGCAGGCCGTCAACGCCAGCCCGCACAAGGATCGGATTCCGCATGCTCGCCGGCGTCGATTTCCGGAATGTCGGTCCGGGATGGGCCGATCAGGCCGTGCGGCAGCTCGAGGCCGATATCAAGGCCGGGGCCGTTGGCGTCGGCGAGATCTCGAAGAGCTTCGGCCTGAATATCCGAAAGCGCGATGGCTCACGATTGAAGGTGGACGACCCCGAGTTGGATCCCTTGTGGCAAGCCTTCGCGCG
Organism: uncultured Acidobacteriota bacterium; assembly: GCA_963734095.1. Taxonomy (GTDB): domain Bacteria; phylum Acidobacteriota; class Vicinamibacteria; order Vicinamibacterales; family UBA2999; genus JACCSI01. The sequence goes on from CAVTGK010000024.1 coordinate 28,291, forward strand.
TCTGGACGTTCCGGTGTTCATCCACACCGCGGAGCCGCAGGAGTTCTTCCAGCCGCTCGACAATCAGAACGAGCGCTGGCTGGAGCTGGCGCTCTTCGCCAACCGGCGCAACAACCAGCCCGGTCACGTGACGTTCGACGAGCTGATGACCGAACGGAACAACGTCTTCACGCAAGCATCCCAAGACGCGCTTCATCGCCGCGCATTTCGGCTGGCACGCCAACGATCTGCAGAAGGCCGCCGCCATGCTCGATGCGTTTCCCAACGTCGTCGTCGAGGTGGGCGCGATTCTCTACGACCTCGGCCGCCAGCCGCGCGCCGCGCACGACTTCTTCGTGAAGTATCAGGATCGAATTCTGTTCGGCAAGGACGCGTTCCAGCCGGAAGAGTATCCGTACTACTGGCGGGTCTTCGAAACGCAGCGACGAGTACTTCGACTACTACCGCGACTATCACGCCTTCTGGAAGCTCTACGGCATGGACCTTCCCGACGCCGTGCTCAAGAAGATGTACTTCCAAAACGCTCTGCGCGTCGTGAAGGGGTTGCCGCGAAACGGCTGGCCGCAGTAACCTCCGCACCGACGCATGACGAAGTGGCGGCGATGGGCTCTGCGTGCAATCGCGGCCTTCGCCGTCGTCTATGGCCTCGGCCTCGCCGGCATTCCGACGCTCGTGCCCTACCTGACGGCGCTCCTGCTCGTGTCGATTGACGGCTGGCGCACGGCGTCACGAAAACTGTAGAAGCGAATTCAACACGAAGACACGAAGGTCACGAAGAACACCTTAGGGAATCCTTCGTGTGCTTCGTGTTCTTCGTGTTGCGTTTTCGACGCTATTCCACCCTAATCGTCGCCCGCATCCAGGGGTGAATGCAGCACTGGAAGCGCTGCAGTCCCTGGCTGTTTAACGTATTTCGGTCGAATCCCCCGGCAGCACGATCAACGGCGGAAGATTCGCTGGCGAGGCTGGGCACCCGTCAGCGCGAGCGAGCCCGACGTTCAGACCCCCGATAGTGCCACCGCCAAATTCGCTCACCGGTTGAACGTGTGTCCTCGACCGCCGTCATTCGAGACCTTGATCTTCCGACCTGCCCGCGAGGTGAGGTGGGACGGTTGGTTCCGCCACGATGGATGACCAATCAATGATGATCCGAGCCCGGTTGTCAGCAAGCGTTGAATTCTGCGAGGCTACGTCGCCTCCGGGCTTGACACACGGAGGTGGTGGAAAACTCGTGTCCGTCGGATCGCAGTCGTCCAGCATCGTAATTTTATTGCTGTTGCCTTGCGCGCTAACCGTGAGACTTCCGAGCGCCCAGGCTCCAGTCAGCACGACCATCCCGAGCGCCGCCGCAGTCGTCACTCTCATAAGACCTCCAAGTGTCCCCGGCCGAAGGCTACCTCAGGCATTGCGGAGAGTGAAGTAGGAATTGTGTGGAGTTTCGATTTATTCGTGACGAAGCGCAATCACCGGGTCGAGCCGCGTCGCGCGCCGCGCCGGCCACACACAGGCGACCAGCGAGACGATGGCCAAGAGCCTGCGATCGACCGAATCGTGACCGGATCGCGGCCGTTGATTTGAACCAGAAGTCGCTGCTCTCGAAGATCTTGCCAACCCCGAACGCGCCGGCGATGCCGAGCGTGAGGCCGATGGCCAGTTGAAAGAAGGCGCGACGCAGGAAGAGCCACATCACCTGCGTCGACTCGGCGCCGAGCGCCGTGCGCACGCCGATCTCCTGCGTGCGCTGCGTCACCGAGTACGCCGTCACCGCGTAGAGCCCGACCGCCGACAGCACGAGCGCGATGACCGCGAAGATCGCGAACATGGTGCCGAAGATGCGGAACGGCCAGCGCTGCTGCGCGAGGTTCTCGTCCATCGTCCGGATGTCGAAGAGCGGCAGGTCGGGATCGATCGCGCGGATCTCCTCGCGCAGGAGCGGCGTCAGCGCGTTCGGGTCGCCCGTCGCTGCGCGCGAGCAGCATCATGAACCCTCGCGGATCGGTGCGAAAGGGCAGATAGGCGACCGGATCGGTCTCGGCCTGCGTCGAAGTTGCGCTGCCGCACGTTCGGCGCGATGCCGACGATGGTCGCCGTGAGCGACGTCGGGATGCCGCCGGTCGGCGGCGGCGCCGCCCTGCAGGATCGATGCTCAGCGTCGATCCGCCGGCCGATCGGATCCTCGTTCGGCGAAGTGCATCTGCGCGAAGCGCGCGTTGACGATGGCGCTCTCCTGCCCGGGCGTGCCGTCGGCGGCGTTGAAGCACGCGGCCGCGGATGCAGCGGCAGGCCGAGCGTCTCGAAATACCGGGGATCGACGGTGAGCATCGTCACCATCGGCGGCTGCTCGCCGGCGGCCAGCGGCCGGCCGTCGATCGCGAGCTCGTCGGCCGAAGCCGCCCTGCATCGGGCATGTTGCTGGCCGACGCTGACCGCGCGGAACTGCGCGGTTGGCCTCGCAGCCGCTCCTGCAGCCGCTGGTAGAACGCCAGCCGCTGTTCGAGTCGCCGGGTATTTGCGGTCCGGCAGCGCCAGCGACATCGTCAGCAGCTGCGACGGTCTCGATGCCGAGATCGATGCGATACAGCGTGAGGAAGTTGCGCATCATGAAGCCGGCGCCGGCCAGCAGCGCGAGCGTCAAGCGCCAGCTCCGCGATGATGAGCGCGCCGACCAGCGGCGGACGCGCGATGCCGGCCGATCCCGAGCGTCCGCCTTCCTTCAGGATCTCGTTGACGTCGGTCTTCGAGACATGGAGCGCCGGCGCGAGCCCGAAGATGACGCCGGTGCCGAGACAGATCGCCGCGAGGTACGCGAAGACGCGGCCGTCCATCGTGAACTGAATCCAGTAGGGCTTGCCGACATCCTGCGTCGCGGCATCGAAGAGTCGGATGCCGACTGATCGAAGCGCCGAGGCCGAGCACGCCGCCGATGAGCGCGAGCAGGACGCTTTCGATCAGCAGCTGGCGGACGATGCGCCAGCGCGTCGCGCCGATCGAGACGCGCACCGAGATCTCGCGCGAGCGATGCGCCGAGCGCGCCAGCAGGAGGTTGGCGACGTTGGCGCAGGCGATCAGCAGCACGAAGCCACCGCGCCCATCAGCGAGAGGAAGATCGCGCGGATCGGCCCGCCGTTGACTGCGCTCGTTGAACGTCTGCACGTTCGGCTGGACGTCCTTGTTCGTGTCCGGATAGTCGTGCGTCAGCCGCTGGCCGATGGCGAGCAGCTCCGCCTGCGCCTGCTCGCGGGACACGCCCGGCGCGAGACGGCCGAACACTTCGAGGCCGCGCGCGTTGCGCTTCTGCTGCTCGAGATCCGGGACGAGCGAGAGCGGCTGCCAGAGATCGGCGTTCTGCGGAAACTTGAAGCCTTCCGGCATCACGCCGATGACGACCGACGGGCACGTCGTTGACCCGGATCGTCCGGCCGACGACGCGGGATCGCTGCCGTAGCGGTTCTTCCAGACGCCGTTGCCAAGCAGGACGACGGCGGCGGCGCCCGGGCGATCGTCCTCGGGCAGGAAGTCGCGGCCGAGGAGCGGCGGCTGGCCGATCAGCCTGAACGCATTGGCCGACATGAACGCGCCGTTGAAGCGCTCCGGCGCGCGGCCCTCGTCGCTGACGTTCATCGCGGTGCCGGTGTAGGCGGCCAGCGCCGCGAACGTCTTGCGTCGCGTCGCCCGCCAGTCCTTGAAGTCGAGGTAGGACGACGCCCATGTCGCGATCGCGCACGGGATCGCGCGAGCTGAGCGCCATGATCGCGGTCGGGATCGTCGAACGGCAGCCCGCGGATCAGCACGGCGTTGACGAAGGTGAACACCGTGGCGTTGACGCCGATGCCGAGCGCCAGCGCCAGCGTCGCGACGAGCGTGAACCATTTGTCTTTGACGAGCAGGCGGATGGCGAACTGAAGGTCTTGCCAGAGCCCATGCTCGAGAATCCTTTCAGGGCAGCGCAGTTACGGTGTTAGACACCTTTACGTTGAACCCGGGCGTCAAGTTCGGCGTTGGCTCCTGTGGCTTCCGCCTTCGGCGGAGATCTAGCGAACGGCGATCTTCCGGCTGAAGCCGGAAGCCACGCGGTCGCTTCACGGGCTAGAATCACCGCATGCCGGACCTGGCGTATGCGCTTCGCGGTTTGCGACGCAGCCCGCTCTTCGCAAGTATGACGGTGCTGACGCTCAGCTTGGGGATTGGCGTCGTCACCGCTCTGTTTGCGGTGGTCGATGCGGTCATCCTCCAACCGATGGCGGACCAGCAGGAACGCGTCGTTCGCATCTGGGGCAATGACGTCGTCCGAGGGCTGAACCAGGTTCAAGTGTCCTACCCGGAGATGAAGGCGTGGCGTGACGGCGGCCGCAGCTTCGAGCGAATGGCGGCCATTCAGTACGCCGATTCGTCCGCCCTAGCCCTCAAGGTTGGTGATCAATCGGTCCCGGTCCAGGTCACGCCGGTCTCAGAGGGATTCTTCGAGGTGTTGTCCGATGCGCCGCCGCTCTATGGGCGTTGGAATGACAGCGCGGACGAAGCCACGGGCGCCGAGATGGTCGCGGTCGTCAGCGAGGCGTTCTGGCGACGCGTGAGCGGTGGCGATCCTGGATTCGTCGGTCGGCGGCTCACCCGCGCCGGCGGTGCGCAGTCGGTTCGGATCATCGGCGTGGCTCCCACATCCATTGACTATCCGCTCGCGACCGACCTTTGGATGCCGCTGGCTGCTTACTACGGACCGTTCTCCTCATCGACGTTCGACTCCAACGCCGCGACGTTCCGCCAGTTCCATGCGCTCGCTCGACTGCGTCCTGGTGTCTCGTTGATACAAGCACAGGCCGAGCTTGCCGTGATTGATCGCAATTGGGTTGCGCAGTTTCCAAACCTGCCACCCACCGAGGTGGTCGTCGAACCCCTGCTGAACGCGGTTCTTGGTAACGGTCGTCAAGTCCTGTGGTTCTTGTTCGCGGCCGCAGGCTTGGTGTTCGTGATTGCCGGCGTGAACGTCTCGGCGCTGCTTCTGATGCGCGCCTCGGCGCGGGCGAAAGAGGTCGCGATTCGACTCGCCCTGGGGGCGAGCCGCGTGCAACTGACGCGTCAGACCGTGACCGAGAGCCTACTGCTCGGAATGATCGGCGGCGTGGGCGGCGTCCTCGTCGCGCAAGCCTCGCTCGGAATCGTGGGCTTGCTGGGACCAGCGGAGATTCCGCGCATCGAGCAGGCTTCGATCGATCTGCGTGTGCTGGCGTTTTCCTTTGTCGCGTCGATGGCGTGGGTGCTGACCTTTGGTACCGCCCCGTCCTGGAGCCGACGGGGGCGCGGGGTGACGCAGAGTTTGATTCAGGACTTTGCTCTTCGCGGCGCTCGTGGCACCACGGCCCTCCGTGTGTTTACGGTCGCCCAAGTGGCCGCCGCGGTGGTCGTCGCTGTCGCGGCCGGACTCATGGTGCGGTCGCTGATGCAGTTGCAGGCCATCGACCGCGGGTACACTCGAGCAACATGGTCGTGTTCAAAATGTTGCTGCCGGGCAGTCGTTACGAGACCGCTCGGCACCGGCTCACGCTCTTGGAACAACTGGTGCCCAAAGTGCCTTCTCCGGGGGGTTGCCTCGGTATCACCAGTGCACCTGGGACCGGTACTGGCGGAACCGGACTCAGCGCCGGACTGATTTTCGAGGGCCAGACCCCGGAAGATTCGCGGCGCAACCAGTGGGCGACCTGGGAACCCGTGATGCCCAGTTACTTTCAGACCCTCGGGATCCTGATCACCAGCGGACGCGCGTTCTCGACGGCGGATGGCCCGGACGCGGCGCGCGTCGTGATCGTCAGCGAGGGGATGGCACGACGTTACTGGCCGGGCGAGGACCCGATCGGGAAACGCCTGAAATTCATCCGAGACATGGACTGGACGACGGTCGTCGGCGTGGCCGCGGACACGCGATATCGAGAACTCACGAAGAGTTGGATGACGGTGTATTTTCCAGCGCCTCAGTTCTTTTTCTTCCAACCTGGATCCTTGGTCGTCCGCACGACGAAGGCGCCGGAATCGCTGATCCCGGCCATTCGTCAAACGATCCTGAACACGGATTCCGATCTTGCCGTGAGCTCGATCGCAACGATGGACGAACTGGCGGCCAAGGAGCTGTCTCGACCTCGAACCGCGTTAACGGTGGCCAGCCTCTTTGCGCTCCTCGCCATCATCCTTGCCGGCGTCGGAGTGTACGGCGTCTTGTCGTACGACGTCAGTCAGCGCCGTCAGGAACTGGCGGTCCGATCGGCGTTGGGAGCCTCACCATCCGACGTCTTTCGGGCCGTCGTCAGACGCAGCGCGGCAATGGGAGCTATCGGCGCTGCGGTCGGTCTGGCGGCAGCGGCATCGGTAACGCGGGCACTGGGCGCGCTTCTTTATGAGGTCAGCCCTGGTGATCCCGCCGCGTTCGCAGCCGGCGCCGCCACACTCGTAGTGATCGTCCTGGCCGCATCGTTTGTCCCCGCCAGACGGGCGGCCGGAACCGATCCCGCCACCGTACTTCGTACTGAGTAGCAACTGCCAAGGCCCAACCGTCCGCGCAGCGGCCCTCCGCCGAAGGCGGCCGTCCACGAAGTGGCCCTCCACGCAGTGGCTATCGTGTAAGCGCGCTGCGCATGGGTGCCGTATACGGACCGATCCAGGCCAAGTGGCCGGTCGACGAACTGTTAGTTACGAGGCGTATTCGCGTGAGAGGAGACACGAGATGTTTCGGAGACACTTGATCGCAGTCATCGGTCTAGCGGCCATCGTCGGGATGCTTCCTGTCGAGTCGGCCGCACAAGGAAAGCCGTCCACACTCGACACGGCAAAAGCCAAGGCTTTCATCGGCGAGTGGATTCTGACAATCGAAGGCCGGCGCGGGCCGCAGGAGCGTCCGCTGAGCATTACCGATGTTGGAGGCAAAGTCGCCGCCGATTCGGCGGGCGGTCGAGGCGGGCCGGTTTCGATTACCGACATTTCCATGGCGGGCAGCTGATCTGGTGTTGAAGTGGAGTCAGGAGGGCCCTCAAGGCGAGATCCCGATCGTGATGACGCTCACACCAAGGATGGCGGCCTCGTCGTCAAGCAGGACATCGCCGGTGGGCAGTTCAGCCGTCCGGTACCGGAAAGAAGAAGGGATAGTCGGGCGCGACTTCCGCCTGAAGGCGGAAGCCACGCCATAGTGTCTATGACTCTGGCTTCCGGCTTTAGCCGGACGATCGGCCGCGCGATAGCGAATCAACTGCTACACGCCGCTAGGGCACGTACCATCGACGGAGCCACCGTTCGGTCTCGGCCGAGGCCGCGAACAGGTCCGCTGGATAGCGGCGATACTGCAGCATCGACTGAAAGATCGCGAACGGCTGATCGGATTGGCCGCCATGCCCGCGAGATACTGCAAGCGCAAGTGGCGCTCGCGGTTGATTTCGGCACCCACCAGCCACGGGGCGAGGTCGCGACCTCGCCCCGCGTAGGTCGCCATCAGGGCGCGGGCCGATTGAAGCGCCACGTCGGCTGAGTGACTCACGCACGCTCGGGACTCTCCTCCAGTCGTCTGGCGATCACCGCCTCGTTGATGGGATCGCCAGTCCACGCGTCCCATCGCCACCAGGTCGTAGCCTTCTTCCAGCAGGTCGGGATTCCAGAAAGTCGTGTCCGGAAACGCCTGCACGAACGTCGCGATCTCGCTCTTGACCGAGGCTTCGTCGGTTTCATACAGCGGCACCCACTGCGTGAACACGCCGCCCGGCTTCAGGTGGCTGCGGGCGAGTTCGAGATACTCCAGCGAGTACAACGTCGCGGCGCCGCGCACCCACGGATGGATGGGATCCGACGTGATGATGTCGAACGTCTCGGGAGTCGTCTGGAGGAAGTGCCGGGCATCGTCGAACACCAGCTTCGACGCGCGGGTCGTCGAACACGTGGTGATTGGCTCACGCCAAAGTAGGCGCGCGCGCTGGCGGGCACGACCGGTTCGATCTCGCAGATCACGATGCGTTCGACTTCGGGGTGGACGACGAATGTGCCAGCCGTGACACCGGCGCCGACACCCACGATCAGGACAGTCTTGGGGGTCGGGGTGCACCAGCGCCGGGACGTGTCCGAGCATGCGCTCGAGGCGCATGTCGATGTCCATGTCGGACGCTTCGACCTTGCCGCTGATGTGAAACTGACGCGCGCCGGCGATTTCTTCGGTGACCGCGACTGATGCGGTCGCGCCCTCCTCGAGATAGAGGAACTGTTTGATCGATGCCCACGAATCAACCGACCGGCCGTAGGCGATCAGTCGCGCCGGGACGGGTGGCACGATCCAGAACGCGGCGAGCCAAGGCGACCAGCGTACACGCCGTCAGGGCAACACGCGGCGCGTGACGGGTGAAGTCAGCCAGAACAGCAGCGCCGGCATCAGCGCGGCGAGCAGCGACCAACACCTGCTGGGCGCGGTGGCTCCCGAGGTTGGGCACGGCCAACAACGTGAAGACCACGGCGCCAGCCAGAGAACCGAGCGTATTGATGGCATTGAGCCGCGCGACAGGCCGACCCGCGATCGCGTCCTCCCGTCGCGGCCGCGAGAGCAAGTGGAAAGCTCGCGCCCCACAGAAGCGTAGCGGGCAGCAGGGCGACGGCGGTGCGCAGCGCATCAAACGCGAATCGGAGCTCCGGTGACGAGCTCAGCTGCGGCAGAAACGAGCGCGTCGGCTGCCATGCCGGCAGCACGTCCACAATCGCCCGTGAGCCGTACGCGATCGCCAGCACGAGAGCGAGTTGGCACCAGGCCAGCGCGACGGTCGGCGATGCGAGCGCGACGGGCCAGACGTCGATCCGAGCAGGCTCCCGAGACCGAGACCAGAGAGAAAGACCGCGAGAATGAGCGAGAAGGTGTAGACGCTGGCCCCAAAGAGCAGGGAGAGTTGCCGCGTCCACACCACCTCCGCGCCAAGCGCCGTGAGGCCAGACACTGCGGCGACGCCGTAAGCGGCCGTGCGAACCGGTGTCTCACTGTTTTCGAAGCCGGCCGATCGCCAACACCCGAAAACGGCGTATAGGGATAGCGAGCCACTCAGCCACCACGCGAACGCTGCGCCTAGCGCGTTGGTCGCCACGGCGACGGCTGTCGCGACCATCGTGTCGTGGACCCGCAACAGGTAGAATCCAGCAACCATCGTTCCGAAGGCGCCACCACCGATGTTCGCCATGTAGAGCATTCCGACGGTCGAAGCGCCCGCAGGCGTCGCGGCGGTCCAGCGGGAAATTGCCGGGAGCGTCGCGCCCATCAGGATCGTGGGCGGCAGCAAGGCCACCGCACACACCGCAGCGCGAAGCAGGACGCCGGAGTAGCCATAACCGACAACCGTCAGATATCCCGCTTGAAGGTATGGGAGCAGCAGCGGAATGACGGCGCCGATGAGGCCGATGCCCAGCTCGAGTCCAGCCAGGACCCGCAATGGATGTGCCTTGACGGAGACTATCCGTGGCAGCAGCGCACTGCCGATTGCCATGCCGCCCATGAAGCTCGCCAGCAGGGCCGCGATGGATAGCGAGGACGCCCCCACGACGAGCGAAACGAGGTGGAACCACACGAGCTCGTAGATGAGCGCCGCCGTTCCGCTGGCAAAGAACAGGATGAGGAGTGCAAAGCGTGACACGGCCTACCGCAATCCTAACGGAGAGAGGGACAGGCGGTAGCGATCGAAGAGAAGATTTCAAGGAAAGGACCACGGTAACGAGGCCAGAAGTCCGAGACACAGGTACATACGGCACGTCGGCCTGCGCCAGGGTCAGGTCGACCTTTGAGCAGATGTGGGCGCTCGATTGCCGTAGGATCTGGAGTGAATGATGGGTGCCGCGAAAATGTCCACGGCCCGGACGCTGATCTCCTACGGCCGCCTGACTGCGTGCGTGCTCGCGGGCCGCTTGCCGCAGTCCCTCCGTTGATCCGGTGCGAACGGCCTCGCGCGAGGCACAGCTCGCTCTTCGGATGAGGCGCAAGACCTGGTTGTCGACGGATCCATCAGCCTCGCCGGCACTTCCGCTCATTTCCGCCGGGTACCGCACGCCCGGATCTTCGGTAATCATCAACCGTGAGGGGCCATCAGCGCGCCAGGCTGCCAGGCGATACGTTTCGACGCACGAGGTCATCACCAACGTGCCGTTGGCGAGGAAGATATAAAGGCTGCCCGGTGCGCGATCCGAGGGCGACGTGATGCGCCAAACCTTGTTCACCAGCCGATCTGTAACGTTTGTCGGGGCAAGCGGTTGGACACTCGAGGCTGGCGCCGAAGCATCGGTGCCGGCGTGGAGGGCGAGCAACCCGCGGCGACGAACAGGGCAGGTGCGAGCCATCGGCTTGTTCTCATGCGGTCCAGAACTGGACGACGATTCCCGCTGGTTGTCGTTCTGTCCGTACGCTCTGGCGTCATGGTATCCAAGGCGATGCGGCACGCGCTTACTGGCAGCTCGTAAAGGAGCGCGTTCGCAGCCATCCCGGCGTGGTGGACGTCGCCCTTGTGACCGCCCGACCGCTCGGCGGCACGGTCAACCGGACAGGGTACAAGACGCGCCCGAACTGAAAGTGCTGGCACAAACCGTGGAGCCTTCGTATTTCAGTGTGATGCAGATCCGGATCCTTCAGGCCGGACGTTTGTGCCTGACGACAGTCCGAACGGGACTGCGATCATCAGCAAACGCCTCGCTCTCGAAATGTAAAAAAGGGAGTCTCGGCGGCCCGGACCGCCCTGCTTGGAATTCACCTGGCTCTTGGTGCCGATAAACAATCGATCATCCGTCTCATGGTTCGACGCGTCATGACGCCAATCGCAATCGGCATGGCGCTGGGCGCGACGCTGGCAGCTCCCGTCGGTTTCATGCTGTCGACCGAGCCGTCTACCTGACCCGATCGACCCCGGAATTTATGCGCTCGCGCTCATGGTCTTTCTGGCCTCCGGCTCGACGGCCGCCTTCATCCCGGCATTTCAAGCACTTCGCACTGATCCTCTAGGAGCACTCAGGCAAGACTGAGCATAAGATCTCAGTCCTAGCGTGACAATCCGTCCGGCTCGTTCGCCGGCCATCATCGTCGCTATCGTTTGCGTCGCCGAGATTCTGGGGATGACCCCGTTCTCGATGTTTCTGGCGCTCCAACCGATTCTGCAGGCCGAATGGCAACTTTCCAATACGACGTCGGGATGGATCAGCAGTGCCTACTATGCCGGCTACATGATCGCCGTCCCGGTGCTTGCGAGCCTCACGGATCGTTTCGATGCGCGCACCGTCTGGCTCACCGCGATCACGTTCGCCACTGGCGCGGCGATCGGCTTCAGTACGATCGCACGCGGCCCCGTCACTGCGGTGTTGTGCCAGGCGCTAGCCGGAGCGGGCCTGGCGGGCACCTATATGCCAGGACTGAGGTTGATGGGCGATCGCATCGCGACCGCCCTGCACCCACGGCAGGTGGCCTTTTACACCACGTCGTTCAGCCTGGGCGCCAGCGGATCGTACTTTCTTGTTGGTCAGTTGGTGCAGGAGCTGACATGGCGAAGCGCGATCGCGGTGGCTGCTCGGGTCCGCTGATCGCGTGGGCGCTGATCTACTTCACGCTCGACCGCGTGACGCCCACACACTCGGACGTCGAGGCCGACATCTCGGGCGCGCGATGGCGCGACGTGTTGCGCTCTGCAGACACGATGCGGTACGTCGCGGCGTACGCCTGCCACATGTGGGAGTTGTTCGGCATGCGCGCGTGGCTCGTCCCGTTCCTCGTGTTCTGCGCAACGCTCATTGGTCCGACGTTTGCTGCGCCAACGACGCTCGCGGCGATACTGGCGCTGGCGGGCATCCCGTCGAGTTTCGTTGGCGCCGAGCTGAGCGCGCGGTTTGGTTCACGGCGAGTCGTGATGACGATCATGCTGTTATCGGCGGCGCTCGGTGTGACCGTGGGTGTCCTGACTTCGAGCCAGTGGGCCCTGATCCTCGGCGTCAGCCTGATCCATCACGGCCTGGTCATGGCCGATTCGGCGGCGCTAACCTCAGGGTTGGTCACCGTCGCGCCGCCGCAAAGCCGCGGCACCGCGATGGCCCTTTACTCAATGGTGGGATTTGGCGCCGCAGCGTTAGCGTCGTTCGCGACGGGCGCCGTGCTCGACGCGATGGGTGGTCAGTCAGTTGCAAGCTGGGCGGTGGCCTTTGTCGTGATGGTTTCTTCAAATCTCGTCGGCGTAGCAGTCCTCGCGCGGGGTCGGGAATCTGCCTTGACTCTCCCCAGCGCGTGGCTGTATATAACCTTATAGTTAAGTAACTGAACGGTTATATACAGATGGCGACCGACCCTCTGAGTCTCACCTTTGCCGCCCTTGCCGACCCAACCCGCCGCGCCATCCTGGCGCGACTGGCATCGGGCGCGGCCTCGGTGAAGGAGTTGGCCGAGCCATTCGACATGAGCGGGCCCGCGGTGTCCAAGCACCTGCGGGTCCTCGAACGCGCAGGCCTCGTTGCTCGCAGCCGTAAGGCGCAATATCGTCCGCGCCGTCTCGAGCCGTCTCCGATCAAAGAGGTGGCCGAGTGGGCGGAGAACTATCGCCGGTTCTGGGATGCCAGCTTCAAACGGCTTGATCAATACCTGGAACGGTTGAAGGAAAAGGAGAAGGATCATGACCTCAGTAAGTAGGAGCGGTGTGACCACGTTCACGACACCGTCGGACCGGGAGGTCCAGTGGACGCGGGTGTTCGACGCACCGCGAAAGCTGGTGTTCGATGCGTGGACCAACCCGAAGCACGTGCCGAATTGGATGCTCGGTCCCGACGGCTGGACAATGCCAGTCTGCGAAATCGATCTTCGGCCGGGCGGCACGTGGCGCTTCGTCTGGCGCAAGGCGGATGGCAGCGAGATGGCAATGAGCGGAACGTACAAAGAGGTCGTGCCACCCGAGCGAGTCGTTCATACCGAGAAGTGGGGCGACGAGTGGCCAGAGACCATTAACACGCTGGTGTTGATTGAGGCCGACGGCAGGACCACGATGACACAGACCGTGCTGTACCCGTCCAAGGAGACCATGCAAGCGGCGCTCAAGACCGGCATGAAAGAAGGCGCCGATCAGAGCTTCGAGCGTCTGGACGCGTATCTGCGAAGTCGGGTATGGCGGGTAGGTCGGGTCGGGCAGGTAGGGGGTGGCGGGTCGACCGTGCGTGGCCGGTTTTACCCGACTACCAGACCAACCCGCCCACCGCCTCACGATGTCGATATCGCACCACCAGATTCGACGTAGCTAATATCGTACAACCTGGCTAATGACCAGCTGAATAAAACCTTATGAACCTGCTCACCGACTTCCGCTTCGCCCTCCGCTCCCTGGCCCGCGTCAAGGGGCTCGCCATTACGGTCATCCTGACGCTGGCGCTTGGCATCGGTGCCAACGCTGCCATCTTCAGCGTGGTGCAGGGGGTACTGCTGCGTCCGCTAGTCAACCGCGACGAGCACCGCCTGATCTATATCCGCCAGAGTGCGCCAGGTATCGGCACAGAGAACGCGCACTTTTCGATCCCAGAGCTGCGCGACCTGCAGTCGAGGGTCAAGACCCTGACGGCGTTCGGGGACTTCTCCACCATCGAATTCACGATGGTTGGGCTGGGCGAACCGCGTGTCGTCCGGGCCGGAGTAGTTGGCGGTTCGTACTTCGAGGTGATGGGCCTCCGCCCGGTACTGGGTCGCTTGATCGATGCGACTGATGATGGGGCGCAGGCGGCTGGAGCGGCCGTTCTCACCCACCGGTTCTGGACCACCGAGTTTCAGAGCGATCCATCCGTGATCGGCAGGACCATTCGGCTGGGTGATCGCACCGCGACGATCATCGGCGTCCTCGAGCCGTCTGTTCCCTACCCCACCGAGACCGAGATCATCGCCAACGTCGTCACGAGCCCGCATCACCTGGATGCGACGATGGTTGACGGGCGTGTGCATCGGATGACGGAGCTGTTCGGTCGACTCGCGCCGGGCGTCGAAGTCGAGGCTGCGCGAGCCGAGCTCCAGGCCGTCCATGGCGCCATTCTCAAGGAGCATTCTGAGTCGTACCCCGCGCAGGCCGACTTTCGCCTCAATGCGGTTCGCCTGCGCGATCAGATCATCTCGCCGGCGCGAACGGTCCTGCTCGTCCTGCTGGCGGCCTCCGCGCTGATCTTCGTCATCGCGTGCTCGAACGTCGCCAACCTGATCCTCGCGCGGTCGGTTCGACGCGAGGGAGAGCTCGCCGTTCGCGCGGCCCTCGGCGCCAGTGCAGGGGCGTTACGGCGCACTCTGCTGGCGGAGAGCCTGCTGCTCTGCGGTCTGGGCGCCATTCTCGCGGTCCTCATCGCTCGACCGATGGTGTCGGTGCTCGCTCGCTATGCCGCCCGCTTCTCGGTGCGGGCCCTGGACGTCACGGTTGACGCGAGCATGCTGTGGGTGGGCGTCGTCCTGGCCGTCGCCGCGGCGGTGCTTCTGGCGTTCGTGCCTCGTCTGCCATCGGCGGACTCCGCGAACGGGATGGGGTTGTCTAGTGGCAGCGTGCGCATTACAACCGGCACCAATCGCCGGTTGCGGATGTTTGCCGTCACCCAAATCGCGGCGTCGTTCGTTCTGCTTGCAGGCGCCGGGATGCTTCTCACCACGCTGTTCGCCCTTCAGAGAGCGCACACCGGCTTCAATACAAGACAGGTGCTGGCGGTCAACGTGCCGATCGTCTCGTATTCCCGGAAACCGGAAGAGATCACGGGGTTCTACCGAGAAGTCATCCGACGAATCAGCGAGGTGCCTGGCGTGGAACGCGTCGCCGTGGGCACCAACGTCCCATGGCGCGACGAAGGATTCTTCCAGGCGCAGTTCGCGGTCGAAGGCTATGCGAAAGCCAATGGCGAAGAGGATCCACGATCGCGCTTCCGCACCGTCTCACCGGGATTCTTCGCCGCGCTCGGCGTTCCTATCGTCGCAGGACGTGACTTCAACGAGGGCGACCGTCGAGGCGCAGAGCGTGTCGTCATCATCAGCGAGAGCGTCGCTCGACGGATGTTCCCGACCCAGGAAGCCGTCAACCGTCGCTTGATGTGGACCGATCCGGTCATCAAGTTCATCGACGTCAGCGGCGAGCCGCGCCGGATTGTCGGTGTCGTCGCAGACGTAGACGACGAGAACGTCGTGCCGGGAGCGGCGATGACGATCTACCACCCGATGGAACAGGAAATCGGCGGCGGGCGGCTCTTCGTGCACGCACGGACCGATCCGTACGCACTCGTCACGCCGATTGCCAAGATCATTCGCGATCTCTCCTCGGAACAGCCGGTCGAGCGGGCCGCGACCCTGGAGGACATCCGCGCCGAGGTGCTGGCGCCGAATCGACTGAACGCGCTCGTGTTTGGCGGATTCGCCGGCGTCGCATTGACAATTGCCATCGTCGGCGTGGCCGGCGTGCTGGCGTTCTCGGTGAGCGCCCGGACGCGAGAGTTTGGCGTTCGACTCGCCATTGGGTCGGCGCCACGGCATTTGCTGACGCGCATCCTTGGCGAGGGCGCGGTGATCGCCGTCGCCGGCGTGGTGGCGGGCGCGATCGGCGGTGTGCTCCTCGCGCGATTGGTCGGCGCCTGGGTCACCGATGTGCGAATACCAGGAGCCGTACCCATCATCGGCGCGGCCCTCATTCTCGTGGCGGCGGCGATTCTGGCGTCGTTGATGCCGGCCGCGCGGGCGTCGCGTGTGGATGTGATGCAGGCGTTACGGTCGGACTAGGCGCGAGCCCGATCGATTAGACACCAAATGCAACTCGAAGCGCCCGACGTGTTGACTATTCAAGGCTCTAGCCCGAGGCGGGATCGATGTCGCGGACTGTTGCTGCCGTTCCTGCTTCGCAAGACTTCGAATCAGACTCTCGCGGGCGGCGTCGAGGGCGGCCGCCAGTTGCTCACGCCCGTCGATGAGATGCGACCGTCGTTGCCAGAACCATCCCAGCAGGTTGAGAAGTTCGAGGTAGCGCACGACGTCGCTGTCGCGATAGCTGATGAGCGCGACCCGCAGGTTGTCGTGCTCACGCTCCAGAACATCGGCCCAGTGCTCCGGACGGTCGAAGCGCTCGGGATAGGCTTGCTGCGCGAGAGCATAGAACTGGGCCGCATGGCGTTGCCTCACCTCGTTCACCTCGTTGAGAGCGGTCAACCGCTCGAGGGCGTACTGCCGAACGCTTTCGAGCATCCCGTAGCGCGCCTCGGTTGAACGTTCACGATCGACAAACACCAGCGACTTGTCGACGAGCCGCGTCAGGAGATCAATCAGCCCGAACTCGTCGGCGTCGCCGGAGACAACCGGCTTGACATTGGGAAGCGTCCAACCGCCGGCGAAGACCGAGAGTTGACGAATGAGCTGCTGCTCCTCGTCGGATAACTGGTCGTAGCTCCACTGGATCGTGGCCAGGAGCGTCTGGTGGCGTGGCACGGCAGAGCGGCTGCCATCGGTCAATAGCCGAAATCGGTCATCGAGCTTGGAGCGGATCTGTTCGACCGACAAGACCTTCACCCGCGCAGCGGCCAGCTCGATGGCCAGCGGGATGCCATCGAGTCGTCGACAAATCTCAGCGATTGGCGCGGCATTCTCAGCGTTGACCGAGAAACCAGGCACCACGAGCCTCGCGCGATCGAGGAAGAGCGCGACTGCCTCCGACGACTGCACGGACGCGAGGTTGGCTCCGGCGTCGGCCGCCGGCAGCGCGAGGGACCTGACGGCAAACACGCGTTCGCCTTCCACGCCAAGCGCTTCGCGACTGGTCGCAATGATGTGGACCTGGTCTGTCGAAGGGAGGAGATGGTCCACCAGGTCTGCGCACGAGGCCAGGAGATGCTCGCAGTTGTCGAGCACCAAGAGGACCTCTTTGCCCTGCAGATGGCGTGTAAGGGAATCCCGCGCATCCGCCTGTTCGTCGATCGTCAAATCAACGGCAACGGCGACGGCTCGCGCCACGCGATCCGGATCCTGAATCGGCGACAGGTCGGCAAAGTACACGCCGTCCGAAAAGCGTGAAGACAGCCGCTCCGCAAGCTTGACCGCAAGCCGTGTCTTGCCGGAGCCTCCGATGCCGGTCAGCGTGACCAACCTGCTCTCCGCCAAGAGCGCCGCGCAGTCGGCAAGCTCCTGATAGCGTCCCACGAAGCGCGACCGCGGTCTGGGAAGTCGATTGGGCTTTCCTCGAAACGGTGTCGGCGTAGGGGTTGGTGATCCTCCAACTTCTGTATTCAGTGCAGCGGCGAAATCGGTCACCGTCGCGTGGCGATCGTTGGCGTCCTTCGCAAGGGCCCGTGCAACAGTCGCGGACACCCCGATTGGAATTCCAGTCAGCAAATCCGAGAGCGCGGGTGGCGTCCCCGTCAGGTGCAGCCGGATCAGTTGATCCCGCGCACCGGCCACGAAGGGTGGGCGACCCGCCAACATTTCGAACACGACGCAGGCCAGCGCATACACGTCGGTTCGGCCGTCGACCGTCCCGCCGACTACTTGCTCGGGGCTCATGTAGCGCGGCGTACCGATCATCATCCCCAGTCCGGTGGACACCTGGGTGCGATCGGTGTCGTCGGACGCGTGGATCGCTCGAGCAACACCAAAGTCGGCGACCAGGGCGATGCCGTCCGCCAGCAGGATGTTTTCGGGCTTGATGTCTCGATGCACGAGACCTTGCCGGTGCGCGTGGCCAAGCGCGCTGGCAATCTCGCGTGTGAGCCGAACGACCTCGGACAGATCCAGCTGTTTCTCGCGGTCCAATCGCGCTCGCAGCGAGTCCCCGCTGATATATGGCATCACGTAGAACAGCCGCCCCGCGTCTGCACCCGAATCGAAGAGTGGGAGCACGTGCGGGTGATTCAGTCGCGCGACGATCTCGATTTCACGGAGAAACCGGTCGTGGCCGATGGCACTGGCCAGCTCGGGTTTCATCACCTTTACGGCGACCTGGCGCTGGTGCTTGAGGTCGTCGGCGAGGTAGACCGTGGCCATGCCGCCGCTGCCGATCTCACGGATCAGGCGGTACTTCCCGGCGATGATGTTGCGGGATTCGGCCTCGGATGACATGGATGCTAATGCGACAGAGTCCATCTTAGCGTTGTGTTCGATAGACTTCATTTAGGAGCTGCCCACCGCGCCGTGATGAACCCCGAATCTCGAAGGATACAGAGGACCTACCTTCTCCTGCTCGCGCTCCAGACGCTGGCGGCTTCGTTCATCTGGGGCATCAACACCCTCTTTCTGCTCGATGCCGGATTGAACAACACGCAGGCCTTTGCGGCCAACGCGTTCTTCACCGCTGGAATGGTGCTCTTCGAGGTGCCGACGGGTGTGATCGCCGACACACGCGGCCGACGAACGTCGTATCTGCTGGGCACGTTCACACTGGCCCTCTCGACGCTGCTCTATCTCCTCATGTGGCGCGTCTCCGCACCGTTTTGGGCGTGGGCGCTGGCGTCCGCGTTGCTCGGGCTCGGCTTCACGTTCTTCTCTGGCGCCTTCGAGGCGTGGCTGGTCGATGCCCTGACATCCAGTGGCTACCTGGCAAGAAGGCGGAACGCTCGAGTCAGTGCTGGCCAAGGGCGAAATCGTCGAGGGCATTGCGATGCTCGGTGGATCGGTCGCGGGGGGCGTCATCGCGCAGGCGACCAACCTTGGCGTTCCCTACGTCCTGCGCGCGGTAGCGCTCGTTCTCAGCTTCGGCTGTGCCTGGACGCTGATGCGAGACACGGGGTTCACGCCGAGTCACAGCAAACACCCCATCCAGGAAATCAAAAGCGTCGTGCGCGGCTCCATCGAGCACGGACTCGCCAACCCTCCGGTGCGCTGGGTGATGCTGGCCGCGCCGTTCACCGGGGGCGTGACGATCTACGCGTTTTACGCAATGCAACCATACCTGTTGGACTTGTACGGCGACCAACGAGCCTATGCTGTCGCCGGACTGGCGGCCGCCATCGTCGCCGGAGCGCAGATTGCGGGCGGCCTTCTCGTCCCGCATATTGGTCGGATCTTTCGCCGGCGGACCTCCGTGCTGCTCTGGGGCACGGTGATCAGCGTCATTCTGCTCGCCCTCATCGGACTTGTCCCGCACTTCTGGACGGTCATTGCGCTGCTCGTGTTGTGGGGTTTGATGTTTGCGGCGCTCACGCCCGTACGTCAGGCCTACATCAATGGTCTGATCGCTTCGAAAGAGCGCGCCACGGTGCTTTCGTTCGACTCGATGCTCGGATCGAGTGGCGCAGTGGCCATTCAACCAATCCTAGGCAAGACCGCGGACATCTGGGGCTATCCAATTTCCTATCTCGGCACCGCCGTCGTTCAGGCGCTGGCGATCCCGTTCATCTGGCTGGCCCGCCGGGAGCGAGCGTCCTCAGATGCCATCGACTGACTCGCTGGACGAGGACTCAGCGCGGCGTTGACGATGAGATCGTCACACGCAATCGTGCTTCTCCCAACACGATCTCATCGCCCGACTGCAGACGGACGCCACGGGTTCCGGGTGCCACGAGGATGGTACGCCCGTTCCTGAGCACACCAGTTCCGTGGGCGCTGCGGTCGTCGTACACCCGGTAGTCGCCTGAGGATTCTTGATACGCGACGTGCGCATGACAACGAGACACCGATTCGTTGACCCTCGCGCCATCGTCCAAGAACACCACGTGATTGGTTCTGATCAGTCGATGTCGATCGTCGCGCACCTCAGCACATCGGCCAATGTCCGTTCGGGTCTGGGTAAATGAGCTCGCAGACGTCTCAACCGTTCCGCTGACCACAGCCAGCTCGAGCCGTCGCTTCGGTTGCGGCGCTGGCGGACCTGAGGGACTGACTTGCGGGGCACGGACGAACTCCACGCGAAACTGTGGGTGCTGCCAATCGGCCGCCGCCTTCGAGACATACGAGACTCTGGCGCTGAGATCCGTTACGTCACACCCCACCCCATGAAGACGATCGAGCACTCGGTCCCGCAGTGTGGGCGATCCGTCAACGACCGCCTCGAGCCGAGCGCGCACCTCGCGAGAGGGTGCAACCACCGAGATCTTGAGCCGGTTGAACGGAAACACGTGTGTCCCTCGGCCCGCGGGCTGCACTTCCTCCTCGACCGCATCGAGAATCGCGTGCACCAGCTCCAGGGGCTCACGCGAGCCCGACGGTGCCACCCGTTGGGCGGCATCGTTGACGGTGCGCGCGATGATGGTCTCGAGCTTGCGAGCCTTGCTGAGGATGCTTCATCGGCGAATCCGCTAGTGAATGAGGCCAGACGCAGCGGCTGCGCTCACGATTTCGCCAGCCGCTGGCGCCGCCGCCAGGCCACCGTATCCGGCATTCTCGATGATCACGGCGAAGGCGATTCGCCTGGTGGCCGGACCGTAAGGCGCGAAGCCCACGAACCAGGCATGCGACGGCGACCCTGATACTTCGCCGGTGCCGGTTTTGCCGGCAATGCGCCATGAGTGATCCTTGAGCCGGCGACCGGAACCACTGACCACTGCGTCCCGCATATAGCGCGCCAGCCGCGCCGCTTCGTCGGCTGGCAGCAGTCGGTCGGTTGCCGTCGGCATCGAGCGATCGGACTCCAATCGCACGTCACGCAGCACACCGCCGCTTGCAATGGCCGCGGCCACGCGCGCCATCCGAAGCGGCGTTGCCACCACCGCGCCCTGGCCGTATCCAGCGTGCGCCAGGGTCCCACGCAGATCTTGTATCGAGTTCGACGGGCTCACCGAGATCCCGAGGCGGGTGGCCGTCTCTGCGATCGGCCCGGGCCCCAGACGAACCGCGAGTTGAGCGAAGTAGGCATTGCACGAGTGCACGACGCCATCGTGCATGCTGATCTTGCCGTGCGGACGCTTATCCAGGACGTCGTCTCGGACGGGCCGCTTCCACCCAGGAATCTGGGCGCCCACGCGACCATCACGAAGCAGCGAGCACATGAAGGTCTGATTGCTCCATTCATCACCGAGCCGAAGGGCGGCCGCGGCGGTCACCAGCTTGAAGGTTGAACCGGGAGGATACAGGCCGTATCTCGCGCGATCGAGCATCGCATCGGCCGCGGCTGTCTCTCCCTCATCACCATCACGTATCCCGGGCCATGGATAGCTGACCGCGGCCAGCAAGTGCCCGGTGTCTGCATCGATCACGATGGCCGCCGCCTTGCCGCTGGCTGACTTCCGCGCGTACTCCGAGAGAATCGTGGCCACCCGATACTGAAAGCGGGCATCGAGCGTCACCTGCAGATCGTGCTTGGTCGCCAGCAGGCGCGTCGACCGCCGGATGAGCTGCGATCGAGACGATGACGCAGGAGCGGCAGCAGCTCGCGGTAGTCGCGCCGCACGGTGACCGCGGGACGTCCCGACGCGTCGGTCGAGGCCACGTTGGTTGCGTAGTCCTGAAATCCACGGAGCCGCGACTCCGCATCGCGTTCGAGGTAGGACGTATTCGAGGCGCTCCAGTTCTCGCGCCTCGTCTGCTGCCCCAGCACATGAAAGGCCGCTCCGCCGAGGGGATAACACCGTTCGATCGGCGGCCGACAGGTCGGGTCCGGCACGGTCGTCAGGTCGCGCAGCGCGTCTCGCGACTCGAGTCACGACAGATGCCTCGCTCGTGGCAAGCGGAAGACCGCGCCGGTCATAGATGGTGCCCCGTGGAATCATGCGCGCCACGTCCAGCACCCGCGGGTTGTATTGATAGCGGCGGACGCCGTCGCCCTGCATGCTCAGATGAGGCTTGACCACATAGTCGGTCCGCGCGAACCACCTGGATGTCGAGAACGAGAATGAGCAATGCGACGGCCGCCACAGCGAGACCGCCGCCCAGATACCTGGTGGCAACGCGAAATGGCTCCGATGCCTCGGTTCGACCCACCTGCCCTACCAGACCAACCTGCCCTACCCGCCCTGCATTGGCCTGGATGCTCATCAACATTCCGAGCGCCGCAAAGTTGGCCACCATCGCCGATCCGCCATAACTCAGAAACGGCGTCACAACCCCCGTCAGCGGTGTGACGCCAAGCACGCCGGCGGTCATCACGAGGACCGGAACGATCAGGAACAGCGTGACCGCGGTGGCGAGAAAGAAGCCGTAGTCATTCGCGGCCCTCAAGCCGATCCGCAACCCTCGCTCGTCAACAGGCCATACACCAACGCAATCGCCAGGAGACCGGCTGTGCCCAGCTCCTCGCCGACTGCGGCAAGCACGAGATCGGTCGAGCCTGCGGGCACGTATCGTGTGTCGCCGAACCCGAGCCCCGTGCCGAAGAACCCGCCCGTTGACAACGACCAGATCGATTGCGCCACTTGATCGCCTCCGCGGACGGCGTTGTCCCACGGCGACTGCCACATGCTGACGCGGTTTGCGAGCGTGGTCGAAACGTTCAATCGATAGCCCGCATAGAAGCCGGCGATCAGGAGCATGAACCCGGCGATTGCCATCCCGCTTCGTGCCGTGGCAATCGCATACATCGCAAGAAAGACGCAGGACAGAAGCAGCGCCGGGCCGAGATCCTTCTGAAGAAAGAACAGCACGAGCGCCGCTCCAACGCCCACGAGCACCGGCAGCACATAGTCGGCGCGCGGGAGGTGGAGCCACCGGGGCACGCGATACGCCCCAAGCGTCGCGCTGGGAATCTGCCGCAGCAGCTCCCATCGTCGCGCGAAGTAGCCCGCGAGAAACAGCGCGAGCAGCAACCGGATCGCCTCGATCGGCTGGACCGGACCAAGATTCACCTTGGCGCGTGCTGTGTCCCGGGCCATCGCCGAAGAGCCATCAAGAGCAATCGACAGGAACAGCGCGCTGAGCAGCGGGATGTAGCTGAGCTTCAGAAACGCGGCCTTGCGGAAATCCACGAGCGAGACCGCGCCCATCGCGCCGAGACCCAGACACCACGCCTTCCGTGTAGCGCACGAACAGCATCACATCGCGCAGCGGATCGGGACGGCGAGCATCACGGCGAACCCGACGCGCCGTCGAGCAGATGGGCCGCCGCCAGCGAGCAGGCCGTCGCCGCGAACACCGACGCAGCCGCCAGAGCAGGACCACGAGCGTAAAAGGCGGCGAGATACGCGCCGCAACCGTCAGCGTCGTCGTGCGAACGTGTCCGGCGTCCGGACGATGAGACGCGGTTTGAGCGCCGCGAGATCGTCGGAGGTAAGGAGCGGCGCAGCGTGCGTGGCGGCCGCGCTCCGGCACGCGCGGCGCGCTCGCGAGCGGCCCGAAGTCGCTCGCGATAGGCGACCAAGCCTGGCGTGCGCTCGATCGCGTCAGCGGCACGGTTGCTGTCGCGAATCGCGCCCACATTCGGCAGGTCGTCGCCGTCCGTCGCGAATCGACCGGCAGGATGACTCGAAGAGCACTCGCGCAGCAAAGCGCCGGTCCGCATGGTTGGCGAAGACCGCTGCGAGCGGCGGCTCGAGATCTTCTGCGCGTCGGCGATCGCGTTGAGGTTGATCAGCGCGAGCGGCGTTCGACGCTGGCCGTCGAGCAGGTCAGTGCGGTGCGAGCCTGCCTGCATACGCCAGCGCCGATCGCCAGCATCGCCACCAGCGACGTGAGCGGCAGCAAGAGGTGCCGCGCGCCGAATCGGCGCGCGGTCGCAGTCGGCGCGCCGCCGAAGTCGCGATCGAGCGCGGCGTGTAGGTCACGCCCATGACCGCGTCTCAGGAACGCGCGTCGCGATTGCGCTTAACCAGGAACGTCCTGCGCGGCCGACGCCATCGAGCTCCGAGATCCGCTGCTCGACCTGGTCGAGTCGGCGTTGCGACACCGAGGTTTCTGGGCACGTCGCCGAAGTCACCCGCTCTGCGCATAGTGCGCCAGGGCCTGCCGATAGGCGTCGGCGGCCCTGGACAGATAGTCGCGCTCCTGCGACATGCCCGCCACGTGTCGCGCGCTGCGCGCGAGCGTCTCGGCGCGCGGCGCGATAGCCGTCGCCGAGCTGCGCGTCTCGCGGTTCGCCGGGTGCGTAGCCGTTGCGTTCGGCCTGATTCAACGCATCGGCGCCTCGGTCCACGTCCTCCAGACCGTAGATGAACGTGCGTGCCAGGCCCAGAAACGGATCCGGCCAGCCCGGTCGCAGCTCTGCGGCCTCGCGAAACGCCGCGACGGCCCGGTGAATTCCTGCTGGGCCGCGGTGATCTCGTTCTTCTCGCTTTCCGCGCCTCGCCGTTGATTCGATGCAGATGCCCGTCGCAATATCGCAGCGACGCTTGCAGGTGCCGATCCCGGGGCGACACCGCAACGGCGCGCGCCAGCGCGTCCCGCGCCATGCGCCACTGCGCTTCGCGAACCGATGGGCAGTGGCGTGCGATAGTCCTCGATGACGCGCTCGGCAAGCGCCTTCGTTTGTTCGGTCAGCGACCGTTCGAGCTCTCTCGTGCCGAATTGCGGAGACTTCGTCGAGCCAGCTGCTCGATACTCGTCCCAGACGTCGGCCAGCTGTGATCCAGCTCCGGCGTCGGCACGAGCCGCCACTCGTCTGGCACCGCCGGCAAGCGACATCTCATTGCCGACGAGGTTTCCGAGCACCAGCGATCGAGAACGCGCCGCCAGAGCCAGCCGGCGCAACCACCGTCGCCGCCGCCGCGGTGGCTTCGCTGATCCGGCAGCCGGTGATATCGCCGAGCCGGGAATCGGCGGTATCACGACCGGCGCGGATGCCGAAGCGTGGCGACGTGCGCCGCGTGGCGTCTCGGTTCCGTTTCCGCTGGTGGACGTGTTCGTCGCGTCGCCTGTTCATCAGCTGCGCGGGCCGGCCAACCCTCCTGCTCGGCCTGCGTCTGTTGCCCCGACCGGCACGCTCGAGATCCTCGCGAATCGCCTCGGCGCATCCCCGTAGCGCTCGGCGGGGTCGGTCCGAGCAGCTTGGCCACGACCGCCTGCACCTGACCGGACAGTTCCCGTCGAGACTGGCGGTGGACGGCGCGACAGAATCAGCCGTTCCAACCGACGGGTGTCGGGCGCCTGGAACGGCGGCGTGCCGCTCACCATTTCGTAGAAGCAAGACGCCGACGGCCCAGTAGTCGGCAGTAGCCATCGACTTCACCCGATTCGAGACGCTCCGGCGACAGGTACGCCGACGCTGCCGAAGTCGTTGCGCGTCACCTTGCGGCTCAGCGACAGGGCTTTCGCGATGCCGAAGTCCAGCACCTTGACGTGGCCGTCTGGCGTCATGCGCACGTTGCGCGGCTTGAGGTCGCCATGCAGCAACCTGCGTAGCTGTCGAGCGCCAATGGTGGCCTCGAAGCGGTGCGCATCCTCCAGAAACCGGCAGAGCTCGATCGCCGCCGCCACGGCACGCGCGACAGGCAGCGGGCCTCGGCTGATCACGTCGGACAGGTTTTCGCCGTCCAGATACTCCATCGCGACGTAGAAGTAGCCGGACTCGATGCCGTGTTCGTAGACGAAGGGCACATGCGGGCTGACCTGACAGAACTGTTGCTGAAGCTCCGCGCCCCACTGCTCCGCTTCGAGCACCTCGCGGGCTTCGCGATCGGTTCCTTGGGGCACCAGCTTCAGCGCCAGCCGCGCGTCTGTCCGCGTGTCCCGTGCGAGGAAGACGACGGCCATGCCGCCACGGCCGATTTCCTCGACAATCTCGTACGGGCCCAGCCTGTTGAACACCGTCGCCATCATTTGCCTCGCTCAACAACGCGGTTCGCGGCCGTGTGAACGCGTCGCGTGCCCCGCGCCCACGAACCAGTTGTCGCGCATCAGCGCCAGCCGCATCGCGTCGTCCATGGCCCCAAGCGCCTCGGCGCGGACACCGTGAAAAACATTCCGTTGGAACCGCGGGAACGCACCCCGTTCGATGATCAGTGTCGCGCGCCCCCTGCTCGCCCAGACCATTGCGCCCGAACGCGTTGTGGGCGATCCGCGGAGACGCTCCGGGCCCGATGGCCACTGCGGCACCCGGGTTGTCGTGGATCTCGCTGGCCACCAGCCCGGCCGCCGGATCCTTCGGCGAAGTCGACCGCGGTGCGCGTGGCACCTGTAATTTCGACATCGACGATGGATACCGACGAATTGCGAACCAACAGTCCGATCCCGAGCGGCGTCGCCGCATCGCCGACGATGCGGAAGCCCACCAGTTCGGCGGACGCGAGCCCGGTCGCGACCACTGCCGGGTTCTCGTCAGAGGCGGTCGCGGGCAACCGAATTGTCGCGGCGCGCGGAACACGGCTGACCACCCGGACTCCACTCTTGAGGTGAAGCTGTTCGCGGTACTCCCCAGGTTCGACAATCACTTGCGACATCGGCGTGGCGCGTGCAATCGCCGCGCTGATCGACTCATTCGGACGGACCACTTCGGCGCCAGGCCCGGACGCCATCGGTCTGACAACGGCACCAGACAGCGGCTGCCGGAAATCCGCCGGCACGAGGACAACGCTCAACGCCACCACGAAGACCAGCGCGGCTTGCCGGAGACGCCGTTGCCCGGACCGCATCGCGATCGGAAACCGAGCGGTGCGCGAACTGCTCTCCTTCGACATACACCGCCGTAATGTTGTCCTTCCCACCGGCTGCATTCGCGGCGGCGACGAGCGCCCGTACCACGGCGTCCGGATTGCCGGCCAACTGCGTCACGATGCGTTTGATGTCGCCGGCAGGCACCAGGTCGGTCAAACCATCGCTGCACATCAGGAGCGCGGCATCCGGCTCGAACGAAACGCGCTCGATGTCGACAAACTCGGGGTCGCACGGCTCGTGGCGCTCGGACCCAACATCGCGATACACCTCGTTGCGCCGCGGATGCCGCATCGCCTCGGCTTCGGACAATTCGTTGGCGTCTTCGCGCTCGCCGATCGGCGAGTGATCGCGTGTGATCTTTTCGATGCGATCATCTCGCAGCTTGTAGAGACGCGTATCGCCGACATGACCAACCACTGCGTGGCCGTTCTCCACGAGGGCGACGGTGAGGACGCACGCCATCCCGTTCCATTCCGGTCGACCGGCGGCAAGGCGATGGATTTCGTTGTTTGCGATCGTGATCGACTCGCGGATTCGATCGCTCACGGGACCCGTCTCGCGCTCGAGGCGGGTTCGCAGCATCATGAGCGCCACGTCGGCCGCCCGTCCCCCCGCGGCCTGTCCGCCAACGCCGTCGACCACGGCGAAGACCCCACGTGCAACGTCCACGTGAAACCGGTCTTCGTTGACCTCGCGCTGGAGGCCGGGGTTGGTGAGGCCGGCGGCCGCGATCGTGTGGGTTGATCGCATCGGACAATGCCCTACGCGTCACCCGCCATGTCGACCCAGAGATAGCACGCCACGACGGCAGCAAGCGCCAGCAGCATCACGAAACGAGCCCAGAGCAACAGCTCCATCGTCTAGCTCGGCGCTTCAAAGTCGAGATAAACGGTGTCCGCTAAGCCGATGCGAGCCTGCGGTGGCAACAACGTTTCGAGACCGTTCTCACGTTTCGTGCCCTCGCTGTCGTCGAAGCCGCGCGGCACATGGCGGCCGTTGAGAGTCGTGCCCAGGGAGCTCAGATCGATCAGGATAGAACAGGCCCGACTGCGGATCGCGCCGGATCCGCGCGTGCTCGCGTGACACGTCGACCGACGAAACAATCCGAACGTCAACGGGATATGCGACCCCGCCTCGGCCAATCGTGACGGAGTCCTTGACGACGTCATGTGCGTGCCGCCCGGCATTGTCTTCGTAGGCGATGCGTGCGAACCGCTGCGCCGCCGCCGGCTGGCTCTCGACTGTGCGCTCTCGCGACGTCGTGTGCGGCCCTGCGTGCACGGTCGTGATTCGGCGAGTCCGGGCGCCGGCGCCAAGCGCGGGGCCCTGCGGCAGGAGCAACTCGGAATCGACGAGGATGTCGCCCTCGTTCAGGTCACCATCAGGGTCGGGCACAAACTCGACTTGCCACTCTCGCCCGGCGTTCTGTACGGGCGGCCGGCGGTTGCCGAACACTCGCCCGGCGTAGCGGTCGAGAATCGACCGGCGGTTCAATGCGTCGAGCGCTTCGGTGAGCGCGCGGCCGGTTTCCTGCTGGAGAATCGGAACAACGCCTTCGAGGCGCGCGTATTCGCTGGGATGGAGGTAAACGACGTAGCGGCTGGGGGCCAGCACCGAGTACTTGAGCTGCTCGACGTTTTGCCGCATGTTTGACAGGACCGCATCAATCAGATCTCGGGCGGGCCTTCGGCCCGCGTCAGCGCCTGGGGTTCGCCGATGCGGAGTCATATCGCGTTTGTCACACTATGGCGAAATTACGAACCGCAGTCTTAAGGAAGTTCCAAGGCTTCCGTAGTGTTTGACGTGATCGTTCGATTCGGACCCTTTGTCGTCAATCCGCCCGCCAGGCAGGTCTTCCGTGACGAGACCGAGCTTCACCTGTCCTCCAAGGCCTTTCAGCTGTTGTGTGCGCTCATCACGCGTCGACCCGACGTCGTCTCCAAGGGCGAACTGCTCAGCTTGGTCTGGCCGGATGCCCATGTGATCGACGCCAATCTCAACGTCGTGATTGGGGAGATTCGCCGCGCCCTCGGCGACGCCGCACAGCAGCCGCGGTACATCCGGACGGTGCACGGCGTCGGGTATGCGTTCTGTGCCGACGCCATCGAGGAGGACCGCAGCCAACGGCGAGGGCCGCGGACCGGCGCGCGCTTCTGGATTCAGTGGAGAGACCGAACGTTCCCGTTGACCGACGGCGACAACGTCGTTGGCCGTCACCCGGAGTGCAGCATCTGGCTCAATGAGACGGGTGTTTCTCGTCGACACGCGCGGATTTTCGTCGATGGCCTGACGGGTCGAGTGCTGGTGGAAGATCTGAACAGCACGAATGGCACCTCCGTGCGTCAGAAGCCCATTACGGCGCCACAGCCGCTACGCGACGGCGATGTGCTGCAGATTGGATCCGCCGAGCTGACGTTTCGGACGTGGTCGGCCGACGCCTCGCGTGAGACGGAGCGGATTCGCAGACGGTGACCGCAGGGACGTTACCGGCGTCGACTGGCAACTGATAACTGAAAACTGACTAGTGCCCCAATAGAGAACGTGGCGTGGGATCCAACTCCAGGATCTCCAGCGGCGCATCAGCCACTGAGCTCAACGCGGCGCTGGCCTCCTGCAGCCGTTGAGTGACCGGCACGTTCTCGCGTTGGAGTGTGATGCACTCACCAGACCACTTTTATGCCGTATCTCCGAAAGACGCGGTCGCGCGTCACCAGAGGCCAGCCCTCCGTCATCGCGTGAGCAACCAACAGGCGGTCGAACGGATCACGATGATGAAACGGCAACCGTTCGACGGCGGCCGCCTCCGCCCAGGTAATGGGCAGGACGCGATACCCCTCGTCGACTTTCTCTCGCACGTACGCGTGGACGGTATCAGGAATCGAACGGTGTCGCAGACCCGCCATGATGGCCATCTCCCAACCTCGCGGCGCTGACGTAGAGCGTCGCGTCTTCCGCCTCCATCGCCGCCCGCGCGGCCCGGCTCAGGCGGCGATCACCCATCGCAAACCAGAGCCACGCGTGGGTGTCGAGCAGAAGATTCAACGGTAGTCTTCGACTTCGGGCAACGGCTTGTCGAAATCGGCACTCATGGTCACACGCCCGCGGTCACGCCCGAAGGCTGGACGGCGGTCTGCGCTCTCGACGGGCCGGAGTTCGGCAACCGGCTTGCCGCGCTTGGTGATGCGGTAGCGCCGGCCTCGCGCGACGTGGTCCAGCAGATCCGGCAGCCGGGTCTTCGCCTCAAACGCCCCAATGTCCTCGATTTCCATCCAACTAGTTTATCAGACTAGTTTGTAGTTCGTTCCCGCATATGACAACTGTCACCTGAACTCGTGACACACATCACTAGCGTCCCCTCATCGTGCGGCGAATATGCACTCACGATGATTGCGATCGACGTTCACGCGCTCCGCAAGTCCTACGGACCCGTCCACGCCCTTCGAGGCATCGACCTCTCGATCGACGGCCGCGGACAGATTGTCGGCCTGCTCGGTCCGAACGGCGCCGGCAAGACGACCCTCGTCGAGATCCTCGAAGGGCTGCGCAGCCGCCTCGTCCGGCACGGTGGCCGTGCTCGGTCTGGATCCCAGCCACGCGCCCGCGCGAGCTCCGCGCCCGCATCGGCGTGCAACTCCAGACCACCGCGTTCGTGCCCGAGCTGACGGTCACCGAAACGCTTCGGCTCTATGCCGCGCTCTATCCCCGGTCGCTGCCGTCGAGCGACGTGCTGTCGCGCGTCGATCTCGTCGACAAGGCCAAGGCGCTGGTTCGCACGCTGTCCGGTGGGCAGCGGCAGCGCCTGGCCTCGCCCTGGCGATGCTGCACGACCCCGATCTCTTCATCCTCGACGAGCCCACCTCTGGGCTCGATCCGATCGCGCGCCGGCAGATTCACGACATCCTGCAGAACGCTCAGGCGCGAAGGCAAGACGATCCTCCTCTCGTCGCACTACCTCGACGAGATCGAGGCGCTCGCCGACCGCGTCGTGATTCTCTCGGCTGGAGAAATCGTCGCCGACGGCACGCCGCTGGAGCTGCTGGCGCGCGGCGCGGGCGACTCCACGCTCTGGGTGGCGGTCTCCGGGCCGGTCGACGCGACGCGGCTCGTGCCGGGCGCCACCTTCGAAGGGCGGGACGGCGCGCTGTTCAGATACCGGACCACCGATCCGACGGCCGCCATCGTCGGCCTCGCCGAATCGCTTCGCGCTTCGGGCGCGCGGCTCGACGACCTGCGCTTGAAACGTCCGATCGCTCGAAGACGTTTACCTTCAGCTCGTGGGCCCGGCGGCTCAGCATCGCCCTCACCCACAGCATCCGAGGTCTGACCATGTTCCTTCGCAGTGTGCTTGCGCTCGTCCGCGCCCAACTCATCGAGATTCGCCGATCCAAGACCGCGATCTTCTGGATGACGGCGTTCCCGCTCGGGTTCCTCCTGCTGTTCGGCTTCGTGATGGCCCGCGGCGACGCCCGCGTGACGGCCATACATGATGCCGGGCCTGCTGACGACGACGCTGATGTCGGGAGCGCTGTTCGGCGTCGCGTTGCCGCTCGTTCAGCAGCGAGAGAACGGACTGCTGCGCCGGCTGCGCGTGACACCCGTGTCACCCGCCGCCGTCGTGCTCGCCCACGGCGATGACGTCGCTGATGACCGGCTTCCTGTCGCTCGTGACGCTGATGCTGCTGGCGCGAGCGATCTTCGGCGTGCAGATGGCCGGCTCGTGGGTCGACGCTCGCGGTCGTGTTCGTCTGCGGCGCCTGCGCGCTCATCCCGATGGGACTGCTCGTCGGAAGCACCGCGCGCGACATCCGGACCGCACCGGCGATTGCCAATCTCCTGTTCTTTCCGCTGATGTTCCTGTCGGGTTCGGCGATGCCGTTTGCCTTGCTGCCCGACGGCGTCAAACGCTTCGCGCGTTTCCTGCCGACGACCTATCTGGTCGACACCTACTCGAGCGTCATCGTGCGCGGCGAGGGATTGATGTCGCATCGCAGGGTCGCTCGCCGTGCTGCTCGGCGTCGGCGTGGTCGGCATCGTGCTTGACCTCGATGCTGTTTCGCTGGGAAGGCACCGATCCGATTCCGCGCCGGTCGCTGGCGCACCGATCGCGATGGCGTTTGCGGCGACGCTCGGCGTGGCGGCGTTTGCCGCGCCCGCGTTCCGGATGGGCGAGCTGCCGGGCGCGCGGCGCATCGAGCCTGGCGCCGCCACGCGGACAAGTTCGGGTGCTCCGCGGCGCGACCGTGCTCGACGGGCTCGGCGGCCGCATCGTCAAGGCGCGGGTCGTCGATCCGCGATCACCGCATCGCCGATGTGTCGCTCGACGACGAGCGCGTGCCGCTGCCTGAAGGCGCAGCCGTCGAGGACCTGCGCGGGCGCTACCTGATCCCCGGGCTTGTTCGACTCTCACGTGCACTGGGGCGGCTCGGGCGGCATCGGCGCTGGCACCCGATCGAGCACACCGACGATCGCCTGGCGCACGATTACGGCGCCACGCTCGCGGCAGGCGTGACCTCGGTGGTGTCGCTCACCGACGATCTCGACAACATGCGGATCGCTCGTCGGCCGCCGTGGCGGCGGGCGAGCAGCGGGCGCCGCGCACGTTCTTCGCCGGGCCGTCGATCACCGCGCGCGGCGGGCATCCCAGCGGAGATGTTCTCGTTCCTGCCGGGGCTGGCCGAGCAGCTGACGCGGCAGGTCGAGACTCCGGAAGAGGCGCGTGCCGCGATCGCGGAGCTCGATCGCGCGCGCGTCGATCTCGTGAAGCTCGTGCTCGAGCCCGGATTCGAGGATCGTCCCCTGCCGCGGCTGCGCGAGGAGGTGTTTCGCGCGGCCATGGCCGAAGCCAAGGCGCGGAAGATGCAGAACGACGGTGCACGTCGGCACCGACGCGGACGCGCGGCTGGCGATCGACGCTGGCGCCAACGGCATCGAGCACACGCGCTCGCGGGCTCAGCGACGAGACCATCGCGATGATGGCGGCCAAGAGGGTGACGTTCACGCCGACGAACGTCGTGCTCGACTTCGGCGTGGAAGCGCGGAGCGTCGGCGGCGAGGACGAACTCGTCCGCCGGCTGGCGCATGCCGGCGATTCTGCAGAGCCTCCGCTGGACCCGACGTCGCCGCTGGCGCCGATGCTTGCGCGAGGGCCGAGCATGGCCGACTCGAATGGAGCGGGCGTTTGCCGGCTCACTCGAGCAGACGGCCCGAGCCATCCGAGCCGGCGTGCCGATCCTGGCCGGATCGGACGCGGGCAATCCCGTGACCTTCCACGGCGTGTCGCTCATTCGCGAGCTCGAGCTGCTGGCCCAGGCGGGCCTGCCGCTGGGCGAGGTGTTGAAGTCGGCGACGTCGCGCGCGGCCGATCGCCTCGGCCAGGCGACGCTCGGTCGGATCACCGCCGGCGCGGTGGCGGACTCGTGGTGCTCGACGGCGATCCGACGGAGCAGGTCGGCGCCTACCGCGACGTCGTGGCGGTGTATCTCGGCGGCCGGAAGCTCGACGTCAGATCGACCTCACCGAGCACCTCGCCCGGGCCGTGGCATCCAGGCTGATGACCTGAACGGGGCCAGCGCGAGTATGCTGAGCGGGCTCGATGGCGCTGCGCGAGCGATCACCGAGCTGCGCGCGGTTGGGATGGGAGCCGTACGCCTGGCTGATCTACTCCGTCCCGTTTCTGATTGCGGCGTTCAACCCCGAGCTGAGCGCGGTCGAGACCGGCGGCATGCTGGCGTCGTACCCGGTGTTCCTGGCCCTCTACTCGGCCGGCCATGTGTCCGCGGCCCGCGAATCCTGTGGATCGTCGGCGCGCTCGACCTCTTCGCGATCGTCTTCGGCGCCGCGCAACCCGCCGGCGTCCTGTTTCTTCATCTACGGCTCGGCGCTGCTCGGCGCGGCGCTCCCCGCACGGTCAGGCGGCGATCTGGCGCTGGTCGGCCAGGTGGCTCTCGCCGCAGTCGGCGTGGCGTCGCTGCTCGCTGCCGATCTGGTTCCTGATTCCCGCCACGGTCATCTCGGCGCTCATCGGCGCGGTCACCATCCAGGCGGCGGTCAACGACGGCCGGCGACGCGAAGCTGCGTCTGGCGCAAGCCGAAGTCGAGCAGCTCGCGAAGGTCGCCGAACGCGAGCGCATCGCCCGCGATCTGCACGACCTGCTCGGCCACACGCTGTCGGTCGTCGTGCTGAAGAGCGAGCTGGCGCAGAAGCTGATGCCGCGCGATCCCGATCGCGCACGGCAGGAGATGGCCGAAGTCGAGCGCATCGCGCGCGACGGGCTCGCCGAGGTGCGCGAGGCGATCACCGGGCTATCGATCATCGGGCCTGCGACGCCGAGATCGAGCACGTTCGCCAGGCGCTCGTCAGCGCCGGCATCGAGACGACCATCGACGCGCGATCGGTGCCGCTCGCGCCGGCCCAGGAAACCGCGCTGTCGCTCGCGCTTCGCGAAGCGACGACCAACGTGATTCGGCACGCCGGCGCGACGCGCTGCCACATCCGCTTCTATGCCCGCGATGGCTCGCTGCTGATGGAAGTCGAAGACAACGGGCGCGGCGGCGACGCGCCGTTCGGCAACGGCCTGACCGGGATGCGCGAGCGCATCCAGGCGCTCGGCGGCGTGCTTGCAGCGCGAAACCGAGCGCGGCACGCGGCTGCTGATCAAGCTGCCGCTTCGCTGACGGCGTCACACTGTGGGTGTATCAGTTGATTGGACGCGCCTCCGATATTCCGGCGAAGCCGGAAGCGATGAGTCAGAACAATATGCGTGGCATCGCAATATCCGTGGCTACCGCCTTCAGCCGGAAGTCTAAGCGCGCCGGGGCCGGTAGGCATTCCGCGGTGACAGGCTACTAGCTGGCCATCCATGTCTCGCATTCGAGTGCTCATCGCCGAAGACCAGGGCATGGTGCTCGGCGCGCTGGCGGCGCTCCTCGATATCGAGCCGGACATCGAGGTGGTGGGCAACGCGCCGCGACGGGCGCGAGGCGCTGGCGCTGGTCGCGCGAATCACCCGGACGTCGTGCTGACCGACATCGAGATGCCGCGCTGACGGGGCTGGAGCTGGCGGCGGAACGTGCGGCAGCGGCACGGCCGGCCGGCCGCGCGTCATCATCCTCACGACGTTCGCCCGCCCGGGCTATTTGCGCCGCGCGCTGGACGCCGGCGCGTCCGGCTATCTGCTCAAGGACGCGCCCGCCGACAAGCTGGCCGATGCCATCCGCCGCGTGCATCAGGGCTGCGCGTCGTCGATCCGCAACTGGCCCAGGATGCATGGGGCGAGAGCGATCCGCTGACCGATCGCGAGCGCCAGATCCTGCGCGCCGCGGAGGAGGGTCTGGCGAGCGCCGACATCGCCGAACGCGCTGCATCTGTCGGAAGGCACGGTGCGCAACTACCTGTCGGAGGCGATCGCCAAGCTCGGCGTGAGCAACCGCATCGAGGCCGCGCGCCTGGCCCGGCAGAAGGGGTGGCTGTAAAAGGAGCCGATTCATGAGACAACGAATGATGAGTGGCGTCAGTGCGATCATCCTGCTTGGATCGCTGACCATGGGCGCTCAGGCGCCGCCCAAACAGGCGGCTACCGAGCCGAAGATCACCTGGTACTTCTACACCGTCAAGTGGGGCTTCCAGGACGAGTTCCTCGATCTGTTTCAGCGCAATCACTATCCGCTGCTCAAGGCCCGCGAGAAGGCCGGGCAGTATCGTTCGGTGCGCACCTTCGTGCCGGAGTTCCATGGCGACGGCCGTGGCGACTGGACATTTGCGGTGGAGCTTGTGGTGCCGCCGAATGCGCCCACGACGCCCACCAACGAGGAGTTCATTGCCAAGCTCTATCCCGATCGCGCGAAGTTCGACCGCGAAGAACAACGCCGGTTCGAGATTCTGGTGGCGCACTGGGATGTGCCGCTCAATCGTCTCGATTTCGACTCGCGCAAGCCGACAAAGTGAACCGATCTTCCGGCTAAAGCCGGAAGCTACGAGTCACAAAACACGAGGGAAATATCCGTGGCGGAAGTCCAAAGCGCGCCGGCGAGTAGTCATTCGGTTGTTCCAAGCCACTACGCCGCTTTCGGCAGGTGGTTGCGAAGCAGGACAACCGACCCCATCGCCACCACCATTGCCAGCGCGACCGACGCAAAGAACAACGGCGTCCCCCCGGCATCGAGCGCCCAGGCGCCAAGGTAGGTATCAGCGACCGCCCCCAAGCGGCCGACTGATAGGGCCGTGCCGACGCCAGTCGCGCGAAGGGTCGTTGGATAGATGTGCGTCGCCAGCGCGTAGAGCCCCACTTGGGTACCGTTCACCAGCGCGCCGATGATGGCGAGCATGGCGATGACGGGCAGCGCCGAGGCGCCGGCGCCGATCGGCATGACCGCTGTGATCGATGCAGCCGCCGCCGCACCGATCGCCAGGACGGCCAGCGTCACCTTCGACCCGAGGCGCGTCGTCATCAGTGCACCGACGATGGCGCCGGCAATGCCGCCGAAGTTGAATGCGGCTAGTCCACGGCTCGCGGTCGCCATATCGAGGCCCGTGCTCGTCAGCGTGGCCGGCACCCAGTTGAAAGCCAGATAAACGGCGAGCAAGCAGAAGCTGAACGCACCCCAGAGGGCCGCCGTATCGTGGGCGAAGTCTCGCGACAGTAGTGCGCCAATCGACGCGCGTCCTCGGGGCTGGTCTGTTGCGTCGGCAAAGACCGTTCCGCTCGGCAACGAGTGGCCGAGGCGATGCAGAACGGTCCGCAACTGCGGCCAGCGATTCGGGTGGCGCACAAGAAAGCGCGGTGATTCCGGCAGCAGCCACACAAGGAGCATCGCCACCAGAATCGGCGCGACCCCGCCGACGAGAAACAGGGCCCGCCATCCAAACGCGGGAAGCAGTGGGGCTGCCACGAGTCCGGCGATCGTCCCACCGACCGGGACGCAGACAATCGTCAAAGTGACGGCCAGCGGCCGCCGACGAGGCGGCACATACTCCGCGGTCAGGGCGGCCGCGTTGGGAATCGCGCCGCCCAATCCGAGTCCGGTCAAGAACCGGAGCACTCCGAGCGCGAACATATCGTTCACCGCGACCGTCGACAGCGTGAAGATGCCAAATCCCAGGACGCTGACCGTCAAGGCGAACTTGCGACCGAGGCGATCGCCGGCCAGGCCTGACAGTGCGCCGCCTATCATCATGCCCACCAGGCTCGCCGCCAGAACGGGTGCAAAACTTGGACGCGACACGCCCCAGTCCTGCATCATCGAGGGAATGGCAAACGCGAGGAGTTGAATATCAGCGCCGTCGAACATGATCGTCAGCGCGGTGAGCGCGACGACTTGCGCTTGATAGACGCCCAATCGACCTTCATCCAGGAGCCGTCCGATGTCGATGGGTGACGTGGTCACGAGCAGGCTGCGGCAATATAATTCATCGCAGCATGCACGGCACGGAATGGATCATCGAGGCCTACGGTTGTCAGCCCGACGTGTTGCGAGACCTGACGCGCCTGCAGAGACTGTTCGATCGGCTGATCGCGGATCTTCACCTCACGTCGGTGGCCGCGCCGGTGTGGCACACGTTCCCCGCACCGGGCGGAATCACTGGTTTCGTCGTACTCGCCGAATCCCATCTGGCCTGTCACACGTTTCCGGAGTTTGGATCCATTTGTGTCAACGTGTTCTGCTGCCGTCCGCGGCCTGACGTGGACGCTGCGGGCGTGCTGGCGGAGGTTCTTGGCGCCGAACAGACATCGGTGCGTTCCATCGAGCGAACCTACGCGCCAGCCCCGGTACGAGCATGAGAGGCCCGGCCGGCCGCTGCCCCAACTGCAACGCGCCGATCAAGTTCCGCTGGTCGAGCGCGGTTCAAACCGTCTGCGACAGCTGCCGATCGGTGGTCGTGCGGCATGACGTCGACCTCGAAGCGATGGGCAAAGTGAGCGATTTGCCGCCCGACAGTTCACCAATCCTGCTCGGAACCGAGGGCCGGTTCGACGGCCGGTCGTTCACCGTGATCGGCCGCATCGTCTACGAGCACGACGAGGGCGGGTGGAACGAGTGGCACCTGGCGTTTGCCGACGGCTCCAGCGGATGGCTGTCCGATGCCCAGGCCGAGTACGCGGTTTCGGCACTCGTCACGCCGCCAACGACTCTTCCATCAGCCGAGAAATTGAGCGTCGGTTACCGGTATGACTGGGCAGATCGACCGTTGCAGGTCACGACCTTGACGCAGGCGCGCTACGCCGGCGTCGAAGGCGAACTGCCATTCGAATATTGGGACAAGACCGATGTCCTGTTCGCCGACCTGCGCGGACACGACCTGACGTTCGCGACGATCGACTACAGCGACACTCCACCACTGCTCTTCGTCGGACGGTTCGTCGACTACGACGACCTCGCGTTGCGCAACGTGCGAGCGTACGAAGGATGGTAAGCGGGAAGGCCCCGGCCACGCGCGGCTTCAACTGCGGCAATTGTGGTGCGGCAGTCGAGCTGCGAGCGCTTCAGCATACGCGAACGGTTGCGTGCACCAGCTGTGGGGCTGTCCTCGATCCGCGCGACCCCAACGTCCACGTGCTCCAGACGGCGGCGCTTCGGGAGTCGATTACTCCGGCGATAGCGCTGGGAAGCCGGGGCACCTGGGATGGTCACCCCTGGGAGGTGATCGGTTTCCAACGTCGATCGATCGAGGTCGACGGCGAGCGCTACAGCTGGGATGAGTACGTCCTGTTCAATCCGTACCGAGGGTTTCGTTACTTCAGCACCTACGAGGGCCATTGGAACGATGTCCGGACAGTTCGTGAGCTTCCGGAGCTGATCGAGCGGAAGAGGCCCAAGGTCCGGCATCGTGGCCGTGTCTACCATCATTTTCAGAGCGCCATCGCTCGCACCGACTTCGTCCTCGGCGAGTTTCCCTGGCGGGTCCGCGTCGAGGAGCCGGTCGTGGTCAGTGACTACGCCGCTGCGCCGTATCTCTTGTCGAGTGAGGGCACCGCCAACGAGACGACGTGGTCGCTCGGTATCTACACGGACCCGGAAGACATTTGGAAGGCGTTTTCGGTGCCTGGCGACCCGCCACGCCAGTCGGGGGTCTTTGCAAACCAGCCGAATCCGCACAAGAAGCGGCTCGCCTTCACCTATCGTGCCTTCGGCCTTCTCGCTGCGCTCCTCTTGTTGATGTTCATCGGCCGTCAACTCACGGCGGATCGCGAACCGGTTCTTTCCCGCCAGTACGTGTTTTCGCCGGACGTCGCGGAGTCGGCCTTGGTGACCGACGCCTTCGCGTTGCGCGAACCCGGGACCGTGGAGATTGCGCTCAATGCCAATCTCCGAAACGCCTGGCTGCACTTCGATCTCGCGCTCATCAACGCCGACTCGGGCACAGCATGGAATGTTGGACGGGAGTTGAGTTTCTACTCCGGCTCGGACAGCGACGGCCCGTGGACGGAAGGCAGCCAGCAGGGCCGACTGCTCCTGCCGCGCGTCCCGGCAGGGGAATACTACGTGCGGGTCGAACCCGAAGGAGAGACGGCTGGTCAGCCGGTAACATATGCCATTCACGTTCGCCGCGATGTCCCCTCGCTCCTGCCGTACGGCCTGGCGTTCTTGCTGCTGCTCGTGCCGCCTCTCGTGGTCACGCTCAGGATGGGGTCCTTCGAGCAGCGACGGCTGCAAGAAAGCGACTACGGGAGCTAGCCGATGATTCGTGCCGCCTTCTTCCTGCTTGGTCTGATGGTCGTCAGCAGCGCCTTGGTCGCCGACACGCGGGGCTGGTTCGCCACCCGTGCGGCACTGGTCGGAAACGTACCCCGGTCGATTCGCGACAACCCCGCGGCTTACCGGGCCATCTACAGCGGTTCGCCACGCCTGTTCGGAGGGAAGTGACCGATGCCCGAGACCCTTGTACCGAATTTGATCGCCGCGGTAGTCTTCGCCCTGCTCGGTATCACCGTCTTTCTCGTGTCGTTTCTCGCCATCGATCGATTGACGCCGTATACGCTGTGGAAGGAAATCATCGACGAGCACAACACGGCGCTGGCGATTCTGATCGGTGCGATCGCGCTCGGCATGTCGATCATCATCGCCGCCGCGATCATTTGAGGCCCGTGAACACGGCGCTAGGGCCCTAGGAACGAGGCATCCGTGACCGCGGCGCTGCTGACGACCGTCCTGTTGATCGCCGCCTGCGGGCTCATCTACGAGCTGGTCGCAGGCGCGCTTGCCAGCTACCTGCTCGGCGACAGCGTGACACAGTTCTCGACGGTCATCGGCACCTACCTCTTCGCCATGGGCATCGGATCGTGGCTTTCACGATTCATCGCGCGTGGGCTCGCGACGCGGTTCGTCCTCATCGAGATCATGGTCGGTCTCGTCGGCGGGTTTTCCTCCGCGCTGCTCTTTCTCGCCTTCGCCTACACCGATGGCTTCCGGCTGCTGCTGTACGTCCTCGTGCTGATCGTGGGCATCCTGGTCGGTCTCGAGATTCCGCTGCTCATGCGCCTGCTGCGCGACCGCTTCGAGTTCAAGGACGTGGTCGCCAACGTCCTGACCTTCGACTATCTCGGCGCGCTGGGAGCATCGGTGCTCTTTCCCATCGTCTTGGTGCCTCGACTCGGACTCGTGCGCGCGCCGATGCTCTTTGGCGCCATCAACGTCGCCGTCGCGTTGTGGACGACGGTGATTCTTCGCCGGTCGCTCCGTGCGCCGCGCATCCTGCAGGGCATCTGCGTCGCGGCCCTGGCGCTGCTCGGCGTCGGTCTCTGGCGGGCGAACGCCATCCTCGATCTGGCGGAGGAGAACCTCTACGCCGACGAGATCATCCTGGCGCGAACGACGCCCTATCAGCGGATTGTGATGACGGCGTGGAATGACGATCTCCGCCTGTTTCTGAACTCGAATCTGCAATTCAGCTCCCGGGACGAATACCGCTACCACGAGGCGCTCGTGCACCCCGGGCTCGCGGCGATTTCCTCCGCTCGCAGCGTGCTCATCCTCGGCGGCGGCGATGGCCTGGCCCTGCGCGAGGTGCTTCGCCATGGAAACGTGGAACGCGTGACGCTGGTCGATCTCGATCCCGAGATGACGCGCCTCTTCTCGACCCATCCCGACTTGCGCCGGCTGAACCACGGGGCGCTCACAGACCGTCGGGTGCGCGTCGTGAACGACGATGCGTTTACGTGGCTCGACACGTCGAGTGACCGATTCGATTTCGCGGTGCTGGACTTCCCGGACCCCTCCAACTTCTCGCTCGGCAAGCTGTACACGACGACGTTCTACCGGATGCTGCTGAACCGGCTCGCGCCCGATGCAACCTTCGTCGTGCAGGCGACCTCGCCGCTGTTTGCCCGGCAGTCGGTACTGGTGCATCGTGTCGACCCTCGAACAGGCGGGACTCGAGGTCGCGCCTTATCACGTGTATGTGCCGTCGTTCGGCGAATGGGGCTTCGTCCTGGCGGGCCGAACGGCTCCGGCAGTCGCCTCGACGCTGCCGTCGGATCTGCGCTTTCTCACCCTCGCCACCATCCGCGAGATGTTCGACTTCCCACGCGACATGGCCCGCGTGCCGGTCGAAACGAATCGGTTGCATACCCAGGCGCTGGTTCGCTACTACGAACGCGAATGGGCCACCATCAACCGGTGACGCGGCTATCGCGTCGCGGGTTTCTGTCCGCTGCGCTCGTCGGCCTCGTACAGAAGAGCGGGCGGCGCATCGATGGTGGCTTCGTCAACGAGTCGCACGTGCTCGGTCATCAACTGCGCGATGGCGCGCGGTTTCCCGCACCTCGACAAACGCGAACGTCACCGGTCGTGATCGTCGGCGGCGGCATTGCCGGCCTCTCGGCGGCCTGGCGGCTCGCCAAGCGAGGGATGCGTGACTTCGTCGTGCTCGAGATGGAGCCGACCGCCGGTGGCAACGCGCGCTGGGGCGAAAACGAGGTGGCCGCGTTTCCGTGGGCCGCGCACTACGTTCCGGTCCCTGGCCGCGCAGCCGGCCTCGGTGCGCGAGCTGTTCGCCGATC
The DNA here is from genome assembly GCA_963734095.1 of uncultured Acidobacteriota bacterium. Taxonomy (GTDB): domain Bacteria; phylum Acidobacteriota; class Vicinamibacteria; order Vicinamibacterales; family UBA2999; genus JACCSI01. The sequence goes on from CAVTGK010000024.1 coordinate 69,742, forward strand.
TCGGAGTCTTCGATGGAGTGCGGTGGGACGAGCGCCACCTGGTGCATGCGCCGCGCGAACGGCTGTTCATTCACGGCCGCTGGCAGGAGGGACTCGACCCGGCGGTGGGTCCTACACAACGCGACCGCGATCAGTTCGCGCGTTTCGACGAGCGCATCGCGAAGTATCGCTCGACTGGGCGGTTCACGATTCCGACCGCGGCCGGGAGTGATGGGGCGACGCCGCCGGTTGAGGATTCCCTGTCGATGGCTGCGTGGCTGGATCGCGAGCGGCTCGATTCGGCCTACCTTCGCTGGATCGTCGACTACGCGTGCCGTGACGACTATGGTGCACTGTCGTCGGACGTCTCCGCGTGGGCCGGACTGCTCTACTTCGCCGCGCGAGAAGGCGACGACCAAGACCTGCTGACATGGCCCGAAGGCAACGGCTGGATCGTGCGCCGGTTGCTCGAGCAGCTCGGTCCACGCGTCCAGACCGGGCAGCTCACTTACCGTGTCGAACGGCGTGGCAAGCGTTTTCGAGTGCTGACCACGGACACGGAGTGGCTTGCAGACCTCGTGATCGTCGCGGCGCCGCTGCTGGTCGCCACGCGCATCGTCGAAGGCGCGCCCCCAGTGCGGGTGACCTACTCCCCGTGGTTTACCGCAAACGTGACGCTCGATCGCTGGCCACGCGAGACCGGCTTCCCGGTTGCGTGGGACAACGTGATCTACGACTCGCAGTCGCTTGGCTATGTCGTCGCGACTCACCAGCAGCTACGGCGGCACGTGCCGCGCACGGTGTGGACGTATTACTGGGCGCTGGCGCACCAACCCGCGAATACCGCGCGGCAGTGGCTGCTGGCCCAGAACTGGGAGACGCTGCGAGACCAGATGCTCGCGGACCTGAGCCGCGCTCATCCCGACATTCGCGACTGCGTCACGCGCGTGGACATCATGCGGCTCGGCCACGCCATGATTCGGCCGACGCCCGGCCTGCTGGCCGATCCGGCCTGGCGCGCGATGCAAGCGGCACGCGATCGCCTCCTCTACGCGCATTCCGACGTGAGCGGGCTGCCGCTGTTCGAGGAGGCGCAGTACCGCGGCGTGCTGGCGGCCGATCGGGCGCTCGCGATGCTGGGGCGCGGCTGAAGTCGACATTGTGCGATGACTGCCGTCGATTGACTCGCGCGTCTCTGGCCGTTAATCCGGTAAAGGCATGACTCCCGACCAGCAAGAATTCCAGACATCAGCACCAGCCTGCTGTAGACTCAATCGTTGGACACAATATACTTGATGGGGGACGGCAGGGGCGCATAATTGCTCAGCCGCTTGTGAGCCTTGCGGTTCTGGGGCACAAGCATTGGCGGTTCTGGGGTTTCTGCGCAAGCGCAGGCACGGGGCTGTACCTTCTCTATTTAGCTGACGTGGCCAGACACTCATCATCCTTGTCTTGTAGTTGTGGCAGTGATCACGCGTTTGGCGGTTACAACTGGGAGAGGCTAAGGACCGCTGGGTAACAAAGCTCTCCTCGACGGCTGGATGGGCCGTTAGTCACATGGGGTAAGAACAGTGCTCGACGCCGCATGGTAACGATCATCCTTGTATCGCACTTGGTGCTGTCGTCGGTGCTATCACGTTGTTGTTGTGTTTGTATCGTTCGCGAAGATAGAAGCGCAGATAAAAACGATGACGCTGCCGGGGGGATTGCGATGAATCAAACGGCAGCAATGCCAGCCGAACCGCAGTCTGCGCCACGTCGTCGTCTTCCGAGCAAGATCCGGCTGGAGCCGATACGGCGATGAATGAAACGGCGGCGCAACGCCACGCGGCGTTGTTGCCGCACCTGCAAAAAAGCTCCGGTAGCATCGAATGGCGCGACCTGAATGCTGAGGCAACCGCGTCCAACAGATCGTCGTGACAAATCGCACGGCAGATCCAATTCTTAGGTTCGCACTCAGGCTGATGGACATAAGGGTTAGATCGGACGAATCGGGCGAGTTCATTGCTGTTCCGTGGCAATCCGTTTCTCCGGACACTCGATGCCTTATTTATTCATCCGAAGATTTATGGCCGAAATGCCAGAATTTGCGTCTTTGGCGTTGGAACGGTGGCGGACGTTTGCAAGGGCGTCGAAAGGTTCGGTTACTGGTCGTGGGGTGTGGAGGGTCAGATTGAGGGCCACTGGTGGAGAGGTTGTTCTCAATGAGCGAGAGTGTATTCCAAGTTGTCCTGGTGCCTCCCAAGAACGCAACTCCCATCATGAAGCCATTAAGAGAGCCCACACCATGGGAGCCGCCAAATCGCAATAGCAGGGATCTATGGCGCGACCATCGAAGGAATACCAAGCATTCCGCGACCTCACTGACCGTCTTTTGACCGTCTCCAAAGAGACAGTTGATAAGCGGATCGCGGCTTATAAGCCGAGCGGGTAGAAGATGCCGCGTCAGATGCGACCGGGGCCGAATCCGAAGGCTATCACGCCTCGGGCCGCGACGGAGCGTAGTGACGCGGGTCAGAGGGTTCCCGCGTCGGCTGCTGCAATCAATTCGGCATAGGTCAGGCGCTTGCCGACGATGCCAGTAATCGCAAGCGCGAACCGCTGCGCGTCATTCAAGCACGCGCTGGTTGAAACGGAACGCTTGCTCATCGAGGTAACGAAACAGATGGAACGGCTCGACGCTGATATACGTGCCGCGCAGGCACGCTTCAAGAGCGCACCAGTAGCACTCAAGCCCGTTCGTGTGGACGTTGCCGCGTGGCGTATGCCTCGGCGTGGTCAATCGACCTGATGCGCGTAGTCGTGTCGTCAGGCCGTGGTACGAGTGCAGCGCATCGGTGTAGACGTTCGAGCCCTGCTCAACGTGCTCGCGAACATGCCGCCTGCAAGCGGTGCTTGCGAACATCAGGGATCGTCATCGTGCGGACGCGCGACGTGCCATCAGCGCTACGCTCCAACATGCCGAGCACCGGCACCTTGCCCGCCCAGCGGTTCTTCTTCGACGGCTTGCCGTCCGACGCGAATCGCGCTCATCAACGCCTTGCGCTTGGCCGCGTGCATGTTGCGCGCCTTGCCGCCGATGTAGGTCTCGTCCACTTCCACGTCGCCACCGAGCTTGCCGCCGCCGTTGTTCTCGTCCTGCATCGCAAGACGAATGCGCTGGAGCATGAACCACGCGGTTTTCTGCGTGACGCCGAGCGCGCGCGCAATCTCATGGCTGCTGATGCCGTTCTTCGCGTTGGCGATCAACCAGACGCACGGCAACCACTTATCGAGACCAAGCGGCGAGTCCTCAAAGATGGTCCCGGTCTTCAGGGTGAACTTCCGCTTGCGGGTGACGGGTCTTGCACTCCCAGCCGTTGCGGGACGAGTCGAAATAGACCGATTTGCGACCCGCACTGAGGGCAGGTGACACCATGCGGCCAACGGCGGGACACCATGTAATCGCGGCAGTTTACGGGGTTTGCGAAGTGTTTCACGGCTTCCAGCAACGTGCTCGGCGTGTGGTCATACCCATAATTACGGAGTATTACCAGAGGGAAATTCCCATGTCAAGTATATTATGTCCCAATCGTTTCCTAGCTCGGCTGTTTCTTCTCTCCCCCGGGAGGAACGATGGATGGCGTTTTGGCTGCGCGGCATGCCGCGCTCGGCTTGGTTGGCGCGGATCAGCGCATCGCTAGCGGCCGTTTGCGCGCTGCTGGCTTCGGCCAAGCTCATCGGGTAGAACCGCCTCTGACGTCGCCCAACTTCAACGTCATTTCAGGAACTGGCCCTCACGGCGACTGGACCTGCAGCGACAGATGAGCAATCCGGGGCCTGCTCCAACCGGAATCCTCTGAATTGTCTGATCGGCGCCAACGACTATCGAACGGTCACATCCTATTTCCAAACGACGGCGATCGGGTCATTGATCGGTAGCCTGCTGCTCGTTACCACGAACGGCGCTGGCGACGCTGCACTTCAGCCCGACGATTCCCGTCGGGACAAGCGGGCAGTTCATCACCGCGACCGCCACGAATCCTGGGAACGGCACGTCCGAATTCTCGAATTGCGTCGCAGCGACACCGTAACGTACGCGATCAGGAGTCTCCGCAAGAGTCCGAGCTGACTTGTCGACTCATTTGAGGACGTCCAAGCGCCGCCGCGTGTCGGCCGCCAGCGGATCGGCAGACGATTCCTTGCGGAGATCCAGGAAGCGGCGGTAGCTCGCTGCGGCCGCTGAGTGCTGTCCGAGACCTTCCTGTGAGCGCGCCTGCCAATAGGCCAGCGCAGGAAGGTAGCGCATGGTGGGGACATCGTCGAGGTAAACTGCCACTGCTTCGCCGCGGCGCCGGTGGCAGGTCTCGAGTTCAGAGAGCGCTTCTGCGTAAGCGCCCGCCTGCACATACGCGATGCCGAGGCTGAACCGTGCGAGCCAGAAATCGGCGAGCTTGCGTGCGTCCAGGAATGCCGCGACGGCATCGCGGCTCCTATTGGCATCCATTGCGAGCCAGCCGTCGACTAGACGGCCGTAGGCGCGGCTCTGCGTGGGAAGCCGCGCGCTGAGCTCTGAAGCAAGCCTTGCGGCCTGCTGACGCCGCCGCGCGCCGATCAGGATGCGGGCGGCGGAAACCAAATCGATATCACGGCGTGCCAAGCTGAGCGCTCGTGCCGTTGCCGCTTCTGCCTCCGGCAGTGGGCCGGCGGCGACATACGCGTCTCCCAAGGCGAGCGATTTTGAGGTCACGCCGAGCACGTTCCGATTCTTTTCGTCTTGCAAGATAGCCGACGCGAGGATCCCGATCGCATCGCCGGCGTTATCGCGGTGCAGCTCGAGGTCGGCAAGGCCCGCTGCTGCCAGTGAGGCGCCGCCCTGCCCGGTGCGACCCATGCGGTTGTACCCGGTGCGACCGCCAGGCTGATCGCCGCCGTCCACTGCCGATACGGCCAGCGGCAGATAGGCTTTGAAATACGTGGGGTCGAGCTCGATTGCCTGCGTCGCCGCGCGCGCAGCCACGGCGAAATCGCTTGCATACATCGCGTCAGGGCCTGGTTCGAGTGAAAACGCGCGCGTTAGGGATTGAGCTGGATGGCACGCCGGCCCGCTTCGAACGCTGCTCGAAATCGAGTGTGTTGAAATATGTGACGGCGAGGTTGTTGAAGCCGTATGCTATCGCCGGGATAGCGCTGGACGAGTGGCGCGATCGTTCTTGATCGCTTGCTGGTAATTGTGCGCGACTTGCGCATAGTAGTTCCCGAGCGTGCGGTAGCGCTCCCGTTCGGTCATACGGTCTGTGAGTGAGAGTGCCTTCTTCCAGGCAGCCTGCGAGTCCTCTACTCGCCCAAGGCGCAGGTATGACACGCCCAGCCCTGAATAGGCGCGACCGAAATTGGTGTCCTGCGCAATCGCCTTCTCATACAGAGCCACGGCCTCGCTATCGCGGCTGCTATCCGCGAGGCGTTGCGCTTCCACGTAGTTATGTGCCGCTTCCAATGTGGCCGCTGTGAATGTTTCTGCGGCCTCGTCCGCTTGCGTGGCGTCTCCCGAGGTCGACGGACCGCCAAGGGCAGTTTGCACGTCTCTCGCCAGTTGTCCAATCGTTTCGAGCACGCCCTGCTTCGAACCCGCGGAACGCGCCAAGTCAACGAATCTCGCCCCGGAGTCCGGCCGGAGGACGTGCACCTGCAGTCGATAGCCGTCGCTACCCTCACTGGCGATCGTCCCCGCGATAACCAGATTGATGCCTTCGCGGAGCGCAATAACTGGGCGGCTTCCTCGCTCAGTGTCGCACCTGGTTTGACGATGGCTGCAAGCCGCGCAGCCTCGCGTCGGTTGAAAGCGTTGAGAAACGAGGCGCTCACCAGCCCTATCGTCAAGGCCTCTTCTACCGTGCCGTCGAAGACGGTGTCGCCAGTCGAATTGTTAAAGTTGGCCACCAAGAGCGTCGAATACAATTGCGAAGGCGCGGAGCTCGGCGCCGATCGGCGGCCAAACGTCATCCACCCAGCGATGCTGGCCGCGATGACCAGCACGCCTGTCGCAGATGCCAACAGGCGGCGTGGATCGCCGTCGGCACGGCGCGGTGTCGGGCGCGGCCGTTCTCATCGAGCGCACTGAGCGCGGCTTCGACTTCCGTTGCGCTCTGAAAGCGGCGGCAAGGTTCCGGGTGCAAGCAGCGCGATACGAGCGCATCGAGCCCATCAGGGACCTGACCGTTGAGCGAACGCACGGTGGGAGGTGCACGTCTGTGCGCTCGAGCAGGTCCTGAATACTTCCGCCCTCTGGTTCGGCTCGCAGCCCGGCGAGCATCTCGTAGAGCACTAGACCGAAGGATGAACGCATCCGTCCGGGCATCCACGGGCGCACCGCTCGCCTGCTCTGGCGCCATATACGCCAGCGTACCCTTGATGTATCCCTCGGCCGTTCTGGTCGAGGCCGTCGCGCGTAGCGAATACGCAATGCCGAAATCGACAATGGTCGCATGATTGTCGTCTTCGATCAGGATGTTGGCGGGCTTGAGGTCGCGGTGCACGACGCCGACTTCGTGTGCGGCGCAGAGCCCGGCCGCTATCTGGCGGGCGAACGCCAAGGCTCTCGGGATGGAGAGCTGTCCGGTGCGTGCGAGGAGCATCGCCAGATCCTCGCCCTTGATGTACGGCATCGTGATATAGCTGACGCCCTCGGCCTGGCCGATGTCATGAATCCTCACGACGTTCTTATGCGTGATCTTGCGCGCGAGCAGGAGCTCCTGCCTGAGACGCTTCTCTGCATCAGCCACATCGCGAGCTTCGAGTGGCCGAAGGACTTTCAGCGCGACGGCGAGACCCAGCGTGCGATCCCACGCCTGGGAGATGTTGCGGCGCCGCGCTCCCGAGCTTCTCGATGATGTGATATCGCTGGCCAAAGTCGTGGCCCGCAATCAGTAACCATGGCCAGGGGTGGAGGCGATCGAGGGGCCAGCGACCGTCGCATGCGCCTCAGCGTCGTCGGACGGCGCGCCGCATCGCGCACACCGATTGCCAGCGACCGCGTCGAAACCGCAGACTTTGCAGACCCTCGAGGGGTCGCCTCCCGGTGCGTGCATGGGGTGAGCGATTATTACCTCTACAACTCGACTGGACAATCCGGAAGGTCGCCGAGACGGCGACCTTTTACAAATCCTCTTTTCAGACGTTTACCCCTCTGGCGGATTACATTGAGGAGGCTGCAAATTCCTGGTGTCAGCACACCTCAACTGACGTCAAGAGGCCGACAAAGACCTCGGCAAATGGTGCTCGCCATGATCGTGGCGCTGCTCGGCGACTGATTGCGGGTCCTCGCCATCCTCGCCGTCCTTCCTGAACCCACCGCCCGGCGGCGGAACGCTGATCCTTCCGGCACCGTCTATGGCGTCAACGCGACTGGCCGACGTCCGCCTGCGGGGGCAATCGGGGAACTCACCGAGTCAGCCGACAATTGGACCGGCACGAGTCGTCCAGTGACCGATCGATCGGGCCGGTAAGAATTGGTTCTCTACTCGCGCCTCACTATCTCGCGCAGGTGAGTGAATTCTCGCCGCGCAGTTTTCGATTCCACGGCTCTACGCAGTCAGGGCTAAGCTCCGCTTCTGACGACGAACAAAGAGTCCGTCGAGACGATCCGCAGTTCAGCGAGCGTTTCTCGTTCCGGGAAACACCGAGCAGTACGTCTCACCGGCCAAGACACTTTGGATTGCCGTCAGCAGGTCATCCCCGGCTGACTCCTTTCGGACAAAGGCCGACGCCCCGGCATGAAACGCCGCTTGGACAACCCGCGGATCGGCGGCAGCCGTCACGAGCACAATCTTCGTCTGCGAGATCGCGCGCTTGATTGCGCGGCAGCCGTCAAGGCCATTCAACTCGGGCATGGTCAAATCGATGACGATCACGTCAGGTTCGAGCGCGACCGCCGTTTCGAGGAGCGCTCGCCCGTCGGATGCTTCGCCGACCACGTCGTACAACGGCTGCAGCAAGCGCCGCCAGGCCAACAGAAGCGGTGGATAGTCGTCGGCCAACACGATGCGCGGGCGCGGTTCGCGAGGCACTCGCTGTCGACCGCTCGCCCGCTCAGAGAGGTTGGGCATTACTGCCCGATTGGTAGCTGGACGCGAAATGTCGATCCATGTGGCGTCCCGGGCGCAGCCCAGAGCCGCCCGCCATGCGCACCAACGATTGACTGACAGATGGAAAGTCCCATTCCCAGACCGTGCGGCTTGGTCGTGAACAATGCATCGAAGATTCGCTTCATGTTCTGGGGGTCGATACCTGGTCCCTCGTCGGTCACTGTAATCAGGATACAGTCGGATTCGTGCACGTCAGTTTTAACCGACAACCGGCGCGCGCGATCCGTCACCGAACTCATCGCCTCGATCGCATTCACGATCAAATTGAGAAGGACCTGTTGCAAGGGTACACGCTCACCGACAATGGTCGGAAGGTCTTCGCGCAATTCCGTCTCCACGTGGATTCCGTGACCGTCGAGCTCGCCATGAACCAGCGCAAGCACATCGCGCACGAGAATCATTGGCGTCGAGCGGCATCCCTTCTTGACCATCCTCGCGGAGCATGGCGCGGAGGTTTTCGATGATGTCGCTGGCGCGCTTGACATCGCGGACGATCTGCTCCAGTGACTCTAGCACCTCGCCAACATTGGGCTCCGGGCTGCGGAGCCATCGCAAGCTCGCCTGGGCATTGGCAGCAATCGCGGTGAGCGGCTGGTTGATCTCATGTCCGATCGAGGCCGTCATCGCCGCCAGCGTCGTGCGTCGGGCCGCCTGCGCCAGTTCTCGGCGCACGTTGTGCAGTCGATCCTCTGCGGCCTCGGGGTTGACCCTGTTTTCTGACACGCGCTCGCCTTCTGCGCGAGCGCCGGAGCGCGCCGCTCGCGTCGCGGTGATTATGGCGGAGTCGATGACCAAGGCGACCTCCTGATTTAGTTCTCGCCGCTCACTTCGCCAGCGGATCCGGGCGCAGCTGGAAATGCGCGGCGAGCGGCTTGGTGCCCTTGCCGCCCTCGATCAACCACGGCGTGCGATCGCCGTTGGCGGCCCACAGACCTCGGCCCTTCCAGCCCGCTTTGGGATCGTCGATGCGGCCGTCGAAGCCCTTCGCGTAGAAGCCGATCGGATACGGCACGCGCAGCACCACCATGCGGCCGTTGGCGTAGGCGATGAGCCGTCGTTCAGGTTGCCGGTGGACATCGGCACATCGTTGCCCAGGCCGAACGTGTTGTGCTGATCGACCCAGGAGTAGTAGCTCGACTCGGCGCTGTTGTCGCCGATGCCCTGGAAGCCGGGACCCGGATACTTGTAGAACGACCAGCCCTCGGGACAGTGATCGCCGGTGGCCTTCGGGCCGTTGAGCGGCGCCTTGCACTTGCGTCGATCGAAGCTGCCGATGTGGCCGCTGCCCATCGACACCCACACGACGCCCTTGCTGTCGATGTCGGCGCCGCGCGCGGCGAAGCCGGGCAGCGGCACGTTGTAGACCTCGGCGAGCGCCGTCTCGGGCGGATTCGAACCCGGCGACGAGCCGCACGACCGCGCCGGGATAGCCAAGCGTCGATCCCCAGATCGACCCATCAACCGGGCTCGGCATCACCGCATAGAACGGCGAGTTGATGCGCCGGTCCTTCGTGGGATCGGCGGGCTGATCGGGCTCGGTGTAGGCGTCGCGCTTGCCGTTGCCGTTGGTGTCGAGCACCAGCGCCGTCCAGCCCTGCGACTTCGCCGCATCGCCCGTCTCATCGAACATCTTGGTGTTCAGCCAGCCCACGACCGGTCCGCCGCCGCTCGTCCACAGCGTGTCGTTGGCGTCGTAGCCGAACTGCGGATGATGCGTGGAATAGCAGGTCTCGACGAACGTGTATTTCATCGTCTTCGGATCGAGCACGGCGAGATGGCGGACGGCGCGATCCATCGGGAAACGCCTTCGCCGACGGATGATCCGAGCCCGCCTTGCACCACGCCGGGATTGTCGTTGCCGCGAACCGACGCCGCCAGCCACAGCCGGCCGTCGCGGCCGAACATCGAGTTGTGGTTGTTGACGCGCGTCTCCCAGATGCGCTCGCTGCCCCAGTAGGGCGACGGCTGCAGCGGGTCGAGCGCCGCCGCGTGTCCGGGGCCGAGATTGAGCGGCATCTGCGGATCGCGCACCGGCGCCTTGAACGTCGTCGCCGTGTTCTCCACCGGATCGAGAATCGGCAGCATGGTCCGAGCTGTACTCGGGCGATCCGTAGAGCGGCCCGTTCGCGTTCACGGTCGGGTTGCGCCGATCGCTCGCAATGAGATCGTGCAGATACTGCTTCTCGTTCATCCAGTCGCGCAGCGTGACGACGATGTTCCGCTCGACGCCTTGCGGGCGCGGCGGCTTGGCGAACGGCAGCTCGCCCTTGGCGATGCGATCGGTCCAGTCGCCGTAGTTGGCGAACGACATCTCGCCGAGGTTGGTCAACTGGTCCGAACATCTGCTGCCCCGCCTGGCCCGACTGCACGCGCCGCTTCCACGCCTCCGCGCCGGAGGCGAACATGCCGAGCGACTTGGGAATCGTGCGCGTGGACTCCTGCCCGAGCTGATGGCAGCCGATGCAGCCCGTGTTCTTCATCGCCGCGATCCACTGGTTCTGCGTCAACGCGCGCAGGGATGCTGCTCTTGCCGCCGAACTGATCGGCGGCGGGAATCTTCAGCATCGCGTACCAGTAGATGGCCGGGTAGTAGTGCGCGGCCGCGGCCTCGTTCGGGCGCGACCTTCGCGGCGATCGCGAGACGCTGTCCTGGCTTCGCGGTTGCCTTGTCGCTGTCGACCAGGCCATAGCCTCGCGCCCAGACGCTGTAGCTGGCGCGCGGCAGGTCCGGCACGACGAAGCGTCCGCGGTCGTCGGTGACGACGCTCTTGATGTAGCGGACCGGGAGATCGCGCGTTTCGGCGATCACCCAGACGCCCGCCTCGGGCCCTTCGGGCCGGTGACGACGCCGCCGATGTCGTCGGGATCGATGGCGACATCGCCCGCGGGCTGCTGCGCGCGTGACGTTGCCACGAGAAGCACGACAACGCCAGCGCCGAGAGCGAAGAGTGAGATGTATCGGCTGTGCATGTGATGACTCCAGGCCAGGCCAACCGCCCGCATCTTACCTGTTCTGGGCTAGCATCGGCGGCACCACGGAACAGTAGCGGAGGGCACCTGGTATGCGAACTGCGATTGCCGTCGCCGCGGCCTGCGGCTTGTTGTCGACTCCAATCCGTGCGGCCAATCAACCGAACCCTTCGGCCGCCAGCGTCGCGGCCGCAATCGTCCAGGTCCCAAGCGCATCTCTTGGTAAAACGGTCCCCATCGCCGTCCTCCTGCCGTCGACCTATCCACGGTCAGAGAAGCGATACCCGGTTCTTTACCTCCTTCACGGAGGTGGCCAGGACCACACAATCTTCACGACGCGTCCGTGGTTCGTCGAACAAGCCTCACAAGAACTGATCATCGTGACGCCGAGTGCCGGCGAAAGCTGGTATATCGACAGTGTTTCGGATCCGGCGGCGCGGTATGAGGATTTCGTCGTCAAGGATCTGATCGCGTGCGTGGATAAGCACTACCGCACAGTCGCCTCGCGACAGGGTCGTGCCGTGGCCGGCGTCTCAATGGGTGGATGGGGTGCGATGTTGCTGGGCCTGAAGCACCCTCAGCTCTTTGGTTCGGTTGGGGCGATGAGTGCGCCATTTCTCATCTCGAGACAGTCGCCCGACATGGACATGAAGGCTCGGGAGCAACAGGGATTCGGTGCGCCGGGAACGCCCGAACGCCTCGAGCGAGATCCCGCGATGCTTGTGGATGCCATCCCACTCGAGTCGGTCCCCCGGCTCTACCTGGCGTGCGGGAACCAGG
>CAVTGK010000025.1:0-80076 GCA_963734095.1 uncultured Acidobacteriota bacterium
AAGGGTTCTATAACACCACTGGCACGTCCGTCGGCCTGCAGGCCGGGGCGAAGACTTATGGCTATGCGCTGTTCTTCATGAACGACAACGCCGTGCAGGCGCTTGGCCAAGCCAGCGGCTTCGAGGTGGGTGTGGGCCCGAGCGTTGTCGTGGTCAACAAGGGAGCGTCGAAGAACCTCACGACGACGACGCTCAAGTCCGACATCTATGCGGTCATTTTCGACCAGAAGGGCCTCATGGCCGGCGTCGGGATCCAGGGGAACAGAATCACGAAGGCGAACCCCAAATAGCCGATGAACGGCACAAGGGGCGAAAAGGACCATTGGACCGCTACGACACCAGGAGGACGCATGTCGATACCGATCGCCCGTCCCGCGCAGAGGATCCTCGCGGCCTATTGTGCGTGTCTGGGCGTAAGGAACCGACGCGAAAGGAGCACCGTGAACAGGGCAGCATTGCTCCGCACTGCCGGCCTGGCGACGCTCGTCCTGACGCTAGCGCCGGCCACCACGCCCGGAAAGGCACAGGAGCCGATCGTTTTTGGTGTCATCGGCGACACCGGCTTAGTCACGCCCGGCCTACGCGGCGTTGCCCGCGAAATGCTGGCTTACCGGCGCGATCGCACGAGGTTTGACTTCGTACTGATGCTCGGCGACAACATCTATACCGACGGCGTTGGGCGGGGCATCCAGAAGACCTTCGAAGCTCCGTTCGCCGATCTCCTGGCTGCGGGGGTCCAGTTCTACGCGGTACTCGGTAACCACGATATTCGCCGCGGGACCGAGCTGCAAATCCACTATGCAGCCTGGAACATGAAAGGCCGACGATTCTACGCGTTCTCAAAAGGAGACGGTCTTATCGAATTCTTCGGGCTCGATTCGACGGCGCTATCCGACGAGGCCCGCGCTCTCGTGCTCGTCGAAAAAGCGCGACTCGACAACGAGCGCGCCGCGCTGCAGCGCAAGAAGACGACGCTCACGGCATCGGAACGGCGACGGCTCGAGAAGCTCAACGCGGAGCTTGGCGAGGATGTAGCGTTTATCAACGAGCAGGCAGCCGTCAAAAATGCCCAGCTGGTGTGGCTCCGGGATGCGCTAGCGAATTCTCAGGCGCGATGGAAGGTCGTCTTCTTGCACCACTCGATTTACTCCGCCGCAACAAGAACCGGGGGCCATGGCGGCGAACGGTCGGTGCTGAGGTTACGGCATCTGCTCGAACCCATTTTCGTAGATGGCGGAGTGGACCTGGTCCTTGCCGGTCACGATCATCACTACGATCGCTCCACCCTGCAGCCCGCGAACGCGCCGGCGAGTCATCAGGTGCAGTACGTGACGGCCGGCGCCAGCGCGAAGGTGAAACCGAACGCCATCGACCACGCGAACAGGTTTCTGGCGAAGGCCGACGGTACGACTCACTCCTTTCTGATCGTCGAGGTGACGCACGATGCGATCCGGATTGAAGCGATCGGTGCGAATGGCAAGACGCTCGATAGGTTCGAGGTTGTCAAAAGGCCTCTGACTGGTCGGTGAGGTTGGTGCTTCGTAACTGCGCCCCGGCGCGGGGCGGAAGAGAGCGGGCTCGATAAAAATGTTGGTGCCCTTGACCGTCGCCACGTTGCTCGCTCAGCAAGTCGCGTCCAACGCCATCCGCGACGGGCTCTTCCTCACGTGGTTTCCGGTCACGAGCCTGCCGTACTTCATCGCTGCGGCCGCGATTCTTGCGGTGCCAGCGGCCGAGTCGTCCGGGCGTCTCCTCGCACGGTTCGGGCCGAGGCACGTCGTCCCCGTGATCCTCGGGGTTAACTCGGCCTTGTTCCTGACGGAATGGAGTCTGCTCCGCGGCCTCCCGCGACTCGCGTCGGGGCTCGTCTACCTTCACGCGAGCGTGCTTGGCGGGATCGGGATCTCAGCCTTCTACTCGTTACTCAACGAGCGCTTCGATCCACATTCGGCGAAGCCGCTGATTACGCGGGTGGCCGCCGCGGCCACTTTGGGCGGCTTGGCTGGCGGTGTCGGCGCCGAGCGCGTGACGGCACTGATGTCACAGGAAGCACTGTTCTTGCTGCTGGCCGCAGCCGGTGGGGCCTCGGTGGCGGGCGCGGTGATGATCGGGCGCGGTATGCCTGCGAGCGTGCACGGTTGCCCGCACCGAGTGATCGTCGGAGCGGATGGGCCGAGATCCGGCGAGTGTCCCTGCTGCGAGATCTGGCGCTGGTGGTTGCGCTGGCCGCCGCACTCGCCGCATTAGTGGATTACCTGCTCAAGGCGGAAGCGGTTGCATGGTTGGGGCCGGGCGAGCCCCTCGTCCGCTTCTTCGGGCTCTTTTACGCCGGCACCGCGCTGGCCGCCTTTCTGCTGCAGGCGCTGTTTGGTCGCCTCGTCCTTGCCCGGGTCGGACTGGGCGGCTCTGTGGCGAGCCATTCACTGCTGGTAGGCGCGGCGGGCCTGCTTGCCTTCATCATCCCGGCGCCCTGGCGCGGCATTCTTCCGCGCGGCCTTGACGTGACAGTACGGGCGTCGGTGTACCGGGCCGGCTATGAGCTCTTCTATACGCCACTCCCCGAGGCCGCAAAGCGCGCAGCGAAGTCGACAGTGGACGTCAGCGTGGACTGCCTCGGAAAAAGCGCCGGTGCGGCGCTGATCGTGCTGCTCACGAGGCTGGACCCCGGGTATACCTTTCTCACCGTCAACGTGGCCGTGGTGCTCGCGGCCGGAGCCGAGTTCGCCGTCGCGCGCCGCCTGAGGGCGTGTTATGTGAGTGCGCTCGAGGGAGGGCTTCGTCGCCAAGCGGAGGACTTGCACACTCCGGCCAAGTACTCGCTTGCCGATTTCACGATTGCGCGAAGCCTGGCCGGCCTGGACGACGCCTCAATCCACCGGGCGCTCGACCAAACGGCCGAGGGGACAAGCGCAGGCTCAGACGATGATGCCGTCGTCAGGGCCGTCGCGGACCTGCGATCGGGCGACCTCGCGCGGATCCGCCGCCTGCTTCGCGCGCCGCCCACGGACCCAGTGCTCATCGGCGCACTGATTCCGCTCCTCGCGCGGAGAGAGATTCTCGGGCAAGTTGTCGCAGCGTTGACAGCCTTTGGCGTGCGCGGCGCTGGCCAATTCGTCGACGCGTTACTCGACCCGGCGACGCCCGACATCGTGCGTCGCAGGCTCCCCCTCGTGTTGAAGACCTGCGGCTCGAGCCTCGCGCGCGACGGTCTCCTGCAAGCGCTCGCGGCGTCCAGTCTCGACGTACGATTGCGCAGCGGGCTGGCGCTCCTGGCACTGACCGACAAATATCCCGAGCTGGTGGTGCCGCAGCCTGTCCTCCTCGAGGCCATCGAGCGGAGCTCGCGCTGCCGCGCCCCGAGGATGATTGCCGCTTCCGCGAGCACGTCTTCAATCTGCTGGCTCTGGCCCTCGAACGCGAGGCGGTGCGCATCGCCGCTCTGGCTCTGTGACTCGGGCGATGCGTACCTGCGCGGCACGGCGCTCGAATATCTCGAAACGGTGGTGGCACCGCGCATCTTTGCTGCGCTCGCACCGCGGTTACCGGTTGTGATCGAGCGCGTGCCCCATAACCGTGGCGCTGCGGCGGCACGGGCCGAACTGGTGCACGCGGCGGCGACAATCCACATGACTCGTGACGACGTGCGCCGAGAGCTCGCCGCACTCGATCTCGACAACGAAGGTTAGAGACGATGAGCCAGTCCCCAACCCCACCGCTTGCAGGAGAGGTCAGCCCGATCTTGCTGGTCGATGACGATCCCATCAACCTGGACCTCCTGTGCCAGGTGCTTCGTGGCCCGAGCTACCGCCTCTTTGTCACACGCACCGGCGAGGAGGCGATCAATATTGCGCGCCGCGCGCGACCGCTGGTCATCCTGCTCGATGTCGTCATGCCCGGCATCGACGGGTACGAGACGTGCCGACGTCTCAAGGACGACCCCGAGACCCGGGACGCCGCGGTGATCTTCCTGTCAGCTCTCACCGACCCGAAAGACAAGGTGAGGGGATTCGAGGCCGGCGCGGTGGATTTCATCACGAAACCTTTTGGCGGTGAAGAAGTGATCGCGCGCGTCAATACACACATCGCTATTCAGCGCCTGCTCCGTCGTCAGGCCGAGGCGCAGTCTCCGGCGGCGACGCGCGACACGTATGACGATGCTCGGACCCGAGCGCCCGCGGTCGCAGGGGACACATCGGCGGAGTCGGCGTTTCGCACGGGCGATGTCGTGGCCTTCCGCTTTCGCATCGTCCGCTACCTGGCGAAGGGCGGCATGGGCGAGCTCTATGAGGCGGAAGATCTGGAGCTGCGCGAACGCGTCGCCCTCAAGACGATTCTGCCGACGATCGCGGACAGCGAGCGATCGATCGCGCTCTTCAAGCGCGAAGTGCACCTGGCGAGGCAGGTGACGCATCCCAACGTCTGTCGAATCTACGATGTGTTCCGCCACCGCCCCCTTGGTGCTGACGGATCGGTACGAGAGGTCGTTTTTCTTGCGATGGAGTTGCTCCGCGGCGAGACGCTGGCCGATAGGCTCCTCCGGGAGGGGCGATTCCAGACGACGGACATCCTCCCGATTGTCCGGCAGATGGCGGAGGGCCTGGCGGCTGCGCACCGTGTGGGTGTGGTGCATCGCGACTTCAAGAGTCCCAACGTGATGCTGGTGGAGCCCAACGCTCCGGACCAGGAGATGCGGGTGGTCGTCACGGATTTCGGCCTCGCGCGCCGGAGCGCTCAGGGCGAGGCCACCGCCTTCACGCTATCGTTCGCTGACGCAGGTGAGATTTCCGGTACCCCGGCCTACATGGCGCCCGAACAGGTCGAAGGGGGCGACGTGACGCCTGCGACCGACGTGTATGCGTTGGGAGTCGTGCTCTATGAGCTCGTCACCGGAGTCCAGCCGTTCGTCGCGGACTCCGCGATTCGGACGGCCATCAAGCGGCTGCAAGAACCGCCCCCGCCTCCGACGGTCCATGTGCCCGACCTGGATCCGCGCTGGGAGGCGGCGATTCTCCGCTGTCTCGCACGCCAGCCTGGGGACCGCTTCAGCAGCGTCCTCGACGTCGTCACGTCACTCGAAGCCGCCAGTGTCGAGGAGGCAGCGGCCAAACGCCCGCTGTCGCGCCGATGGCCTGTCAGCCACGGATTGAAAGCCGCCGTATTGAGTCTGACTGGCGCACTGTTGCTGGTCGTGATCGCACTGGTCGCGGGGCGCGTCTGGCTCACGCGGGCATCGACGGATGCCCCAATCGACTCGCTCGCGGTGCTCCCGTTCGTCAACGTCGGGGCCGACCCGAACGCCGAGTATCTCAGCGATGGTCTGACCGAGAACCTCATCAACAGCTTTTCGCAGCTGCCCAAGCTGCGGGTCGTGCCGCGGAGCACTGTGTTTCGATACAAAGGCCGCGAACTGGATCTCCAAACGATTGGCCGTGAACTGACCGTGCGCGCGGTCCTCACCGGCCGCGTCGTCCAGCAGGGGGACACGCTGAACATTCAAACCGACTTAGTGGACGTCGCGGCAGACTCCCAGCTCTGGGGCCGCCGTTACACCCGGACGCTCGCCGACCTCATTACGGTCCAGGAAGAGATCGCCACCGCGGTGTCAGACCAGCTGCGCCTCCAGCCGAACGCCGACGAGCAGAAGGTGCTCAAGCAGCGTTACACCGAGAATCCTGAAGCGCACCAGCTATATCTCAGGGGCCAGTTCTACTGGAATCGCCGGACGGTGCCGGCCCTCAAACGCGCCGTCGAGTATTTCCAGCAAGCCATCGACTCTGATCCAGGCTACGCGCTGGCGTGGGCCGGATTGGCCGATTGTTACGCGCTCTATGCCACCTACGGTGCCGGTTCGCCACGAGAGACCGTGCCGCGAGGCAAGGAAGCCGCGCTGAAGGCGCTGCAGTTAAACGAGACGGTGGCTGAAGCGCACACGGCACTAGGCTGGATCAAAATGACTCTACGACTGGGATTGGTCGGGCGCCGAGAAAGAATTAAGGCGGGCTATCGAGCTTAACCCACACCATGGAGGAGCCGTCTCGCGCTATGCAAGCTACTTGGACGCCATTGGTCGGCAGGACGATGCAATCCCAGAAGCCAAACGGGCGCAAGAGATGGAACCACTCTCGCTGATCGTTGGCTCCGCAGTGGGTCGGATCCTCTATCGCGCGCGCCAATACGACCAGGCAATTAGTGAATTGGGGAAGATTCTCGACCTGGATCCGAACTTCACGCAGGCCCATCTGTACCTCGGGCAGACGGTACGAGCAGACTGCGAGATATGAGGACGCGATCGCGGAACTTCAAAAAGCACTTACGCTTTCCGGGGGCGAACCGGCAATGTTAGGGGCGCTCGGACATGCCTACGCGGTCTCAGGGAAGCGAGCCGAGGCGGAGAAAGCCCTTTTGACGCTGAAGGAGCAATCGACGCGCCAATACGTCGCGCCGTTTGACATCGCGGTCATCTACGCGGGCCTTGGAGCCAAAGATTCCACGTTTGAATGGCTCGAAAAGGCCTACGAAGATCATTCCACCGGGCTGGCTTGGTTGAAAGTGGATCCGCGCTTCGACAGCGCTCGGGACGACCCGCGCTACCGCGACTTGTTGCGGCGGATGAACTTTCCTGAATGAGTCGAGACGTCTGACTTCAGTGCCCCCGTGTTCTTTCCACCGCGGTGTCGATGATCACGTTCGGCTTCACGCTCTACAAGTTCTTCCAGTTCGAGTTGCAAGGTCGTCTGCTGGGGCTGATCGCGTTCGTCGCGGTACTCCTGCGGCGGTGAGCCGGGTTCGTCACCGCCAGGGAACTCAGAACCGCATGACCACGCCGACCGGCAGCGACCAGCGGGCGCCGGCGCCGGAGGCCGGCTCGACGGTCCGCCCCGCCGGCACCTCCGGCGAGCCCGCATAGCGCAGCGCGACCTCGAATCCCATCGCGAAGTCGTCGCCACCCCACAGCACGCCGCCGCCGACGGCGAAGCTGGGCACGGTCGACGCCTCGTAACCTGTCACGGCCCGAGTCGCCGCCTCGACCCTGAGCCGCGCCTGGATTTCACTCACCCGGCGAAACCCACCAGTGAAGGTGGCGTAAGGACCCATTCCAGAAGCGGGCCGCAAGCGCACGCCTCCCTCCAGTCCCCAGAACTCGTAGTCGTCGAAGACCGCGTTCACCGGGACTCCGCCCGCGTCGCCAATGGTATTCGCGTTGGCGCCGGCGCGGCCGTAGTTGAACAGGCCAAGGATCTCTGTGAGGTCGCCGGCGCGAAACGCCACGCCCGCTTCAAACAGCGGGGATTTCTCCGAGTGCGTGTCGGTCCACGAGGCTTCTTCAATCGAGGCGGGCACGCCGTCGATGGTTCCGGAGGCGGCTCCTATCGCGGTGCCGCTCACCGACGGGTCGATGGAGATCTTCACGAGGATGCTGACGGGATCCGACACCTGCGCGTCGGCCGGCTGCAGGCTGCCGGAGACACCTGAGCGCCAACACCGCCAGCGTCAGTGTCGTTCGCGTGCTCGTCATGATCATGAGCGGATGCCCGCGAGAACCACGGCGGCCGGAATTGACCGGCCGCACTGGTCCGCTGCTCATCCCGAGAGTCTCGAGCCGCCAGAAGCGCCGCCGGCCGCAGGCGCCTCGCGGGCGCCCTCTACTTCTTTGCCACGGACACGGTCACTGCCTCCGTCCACGTGATGTCCACGCGATCGCCGACTTTGACTTTGGCCAAGGCAGCCTTGTCGTTGACGCGCGACGAGTAGGTCCAGTTCACCTTCTCGCCCTTGAACGTGATGGACGGCACTTCGGGGTCGATCGCGACGATCGCGGCCGTAATCGTTCGCTGCACGGCGGCGGTACCGGCGGGGCTGGCGCCAGTGCCTTTGGTCACGCCCCCCGTCGTGGTGTCGACGGCTGGTTCGCCGGCCGGCTTCATGCGAAGGACGATGTTGTCGTAATAGCGCGCCGTGATCGTATCCCCCACCTTGAATTCGGAGAATCGCTCCACCGACTTGGGAACCGTGATCGGCACGAAG
Source organism: uncultured Acidobacteriota bacterium (assembly GCA_963734095.1). Classification (GTDB taxonomy): domain Bacteria; phylum Acidobacteriota; class Vicinamibacteria; order Vicinamibacterales; family UBA2999; genus JACCSI01. The sequence goes on from CAVTGK010000025.1 coordinate 8,026, forward strand.
TTCCCTCCGGGCCCTTTAACAGTCAACGTGCGCGTGGCGGCGTCAATCGCCTCGATCGTCGCCGTGATCGTCGTGGCCTCGCCAGGGAGCTCCTTGGTCTGCGCACTCAACGCAACGTTCGTCGCCACCACGAGGGTGGTAGTCATCAACACGCTCAACATCATCGACCTCATATCCCCTCCAGCCTATGAATGCGACGGGTATGTCGCCCCGCCGCCTGCTTGGCGCGGCACCAGCGGCCGCGCCTCCGACTCTCCGGACTTGCCCCGCGTCTTTGGCGGCGGCCTTGCCGGCAATGACCTTCGAGCACGAGAGTAGCGCCGATCAGGTTTGAGCGGCTTTGAGACTCTGGAAGTACGCGTTCGCGGTGGCGAGGGCTTTGTCGGTCCGGGCGAACACGTCCGCCCCCCGTGCGTTTAGCTTCTCCGCGTTCGGTTTCAGCGCAGTCATCGCCGAGGGCGTCAGGTCGCTCCCGAGGAACGTGATCTGATCGGCGAGGTCCTTGCGAAACGGCTCGAGCGAGTCGCCTGCTTCCCGCATGGACTGAAGGACGCTGGCAAACTCCTTCTGGGTGTCGTCCAAGCGCTGCCTGGCGCGCTCCTGGAGCTGCGGATCCTGGATGTTCTTGATCGTCGCGGCTCGCCCGTTGAAGTAGATGTCGCCCGCCTTCTGCATCTCGCCAATCTTCTGACGTGCGCCTTGCACCCGATCGTTCATGGTGTCCATGGACTTCATCAGCTTCTTGTAGTCGCCCTTCATGTTCGTCGAGGGCTGGGTGACGAGCGTGTTGTAGGTGTCGAGGGTCTTCTGCGTCTCCACCCTCGCGTTCGTGACCGCCTGCGACGTGCTGCCGCCGGCCTTGACGAAACGATCGGTTTCTTTGAGGCCCTGCGTTCGGCTTCGCTCCGCGGTGTCCTGCGCACTCAGCGCAGCGCTCGTCGCCACCACGACGGTGGCGGCCGTCATCATTCTCAATATGGTCGACTTCATATTTCCTCCAGCTTCAACCCAGATCCAGGCGTGGATCGCTCTACCGAATCACCACGGCGACACCAAGCGACCAGAAGTTGCCCACGACATCCGGAATGTCCCCTTCGGCCGTCTGCAAATCGCCGATTGCCCCGACATGCTGGGCGCCGAACACCTGGAACCCGACGCGCTCGGTCCACCGAAACTCCCACCCCGTGCCGATCACCACCGACCAGACCTTCGAGTTGATCGCACCCGTCCCGATCACGTCCACCCAGTTACGGACGAAAGCCATGCCTGCTCCGCCCTTGACAAAGAAGCCCTGAGATCCCCACGGTCGGAACTGCGCCACGGCGTCGATGTGCGTGGTGCGAATCTGGCCATCTTCGGTATCGACCGGCATCCAGAACACCTCGGCGCCAACGTCCATGCGATCGTTCACGCGATAGCCGACGTTGGCCAGGATGCTGCCGGAGTTACGGTAGGGATAGTCCTCTTCGCAGGTCTGGCAGTCGCCGCGAAGGGCCGCAAACGCCCCGCCGGCGGTGAGCCACAGGCGCGAGGCCGAAGGTTCCTCACCCGGCACCGGCGTCGGTTGCGCCGTCGGCGCTGACTGCGCGACGACCGCGGTTGGCGCGAGCCAGGCGACGAGCACAGCGCAAGGCAGTATTTCGTAAAGACGTCGGGTCACTGGAGGCTCCACGTGAGATACGCGCGGAACTGGGGATAGCTATATTCCAGCTGCGAATTATCTTCGTCCTGGTAGAAGGTCTGACGAAAGAAATACTCGCCGGACACACCGAGACCCAGGGAGCCTCGCAGCGGCAGCAGCAGGTCCACACGGCTGCGCTGCAGGAAGTGGTTCGCTCGGACGCCATCCAGCGAGTACAGATGACGACCTTCGTAGAAGAGGACCGCGAACAGGCGGCGATCGCGGGAGAAGTCCGCGCGCGCGCCAAACGTCGCTCCGGGGCCGTAGTCGTAGAAACGCGGCCCCTCCGAGACCCCCTGCTCGCCGCCTGGCTCTTCAGGTTCCTCCGGGCGCTCGGTGACGCCGAGCGGAAGGGAATCGACGGCACCCAGCACCGTCAGACCTCCCCACCCAATCAACCAGACATCGGTCCGCGACGACAGCGCGTGGGTCACCCCGTAGGCCGCCTCGAACGATTGTGCCCCGGTGGCGTAGGCGTCGTTACTCTGATAGTCGTAGCTTTGCAGGACGCTGAACTGCCTCTTCCCGCTGCCCAACGGTTGCCCCAGCAGTCGTCCGCGCACTCGCGCTTCGCTGAAGGCGCTGCCGCCACCGAAGCGAAGCCTTACACCGAATGCGTCGTACGGGGTTCGACTGTGCCCCATCTGGGGATTTCCGTACAGCAGGTCCATTTCCAGGAAAGGCTGGCCGGTTGCGTCGAACGCCCGAGTCTCTGACCCTCGCCACAGCACGCCTGCCGACGTGAACCCGCCGAGCGCCGACGGCACCATGTCGGCAGGCTTGTCGGTGACTCGCTTGGCGTCCCCCCTCCGGAAGCGGTTGTAGCCAGTCACGGGATCGAGAACCGTCGCACCGATCTCGCGCCACAGTCGCCCACGCCCGGTGGCCCGGGTATCGCGCACGAGCCAGGCCGTTCGGTAGAACATCTCGCCGAGGGCGATGCCGCCAAGCGTCGTGTTGACGAAGTCGTTCACCGAGGGAAAGTTCGTCTCGCCGAAGTATTCCCAGGTGCCGCTGCCGAACGCGGTCAACGCCGCCGACTCATAGAAGTTCAGGCCATTGGCGCGGCCCGACGTGAAGTAGTTGTTCCCCTGGTACGGGTGGCCCACCTGATTGACTGTGAAGTCGTCGAGATCCCAGACCCACCCCTGCTGCATGTTGTCCCACCACGTCTTCGGCGTGATCCTCGCCGTGGCCTGGCCGCGTATCAGGTTCGCCATCTCGTAAAAGACGTTGATCATCGTGGTCTGAAACAGGGCTCTGCCCACGCTCCGCGGAGGGCAGCCCTCGCAGGCGCGCCGTTCGGCGACCCACCACGGTGGCTCCTGGGTTGGCTCGCTCATGATCGAGGACGGGATCACTGGCGCGAGGTTGAGCACGAATGGGGTCTGATCGGCCTCCTGCGCGTCGATCGTCACTGGGCGCACGGCCAGCCCCAGCAGCCCTAAGAAGACCCCAGGCCTGACCCATCGCTTCATCGACACACCATCGTTTCCAATCGACGTTTGTCGGACATTTCCCCTCATCCGGGGTGGCGCACTGAAGCTTCGCCTCAAACCGAGGAGAAGAAACGCGCGGAAGTGGCTCCGCTTCACTGCCCACCATGTTGTTTTGCCCGCTCCGGGGTCCCCGCCGCGCGGACTGTGCGCGGTGGGTGGTCTCCGCGGGGCCTAGACATCGCCTCAGGCTTCGGAAAACCTACTTCACTTGTAGCGCCTCAGCCTGAGGCGATGTCTAGCCTCCCCAGTCAAACCGAAAGCCAAGAATCGGTCCGTAGTGTATCGCGTCGCACTCAGATTTGCCGGTGATGCGGGGGTCGGATAATGAAGCCCCCGAACGCGTTGGGCGACGTCTCGCTGGTGTCGAGCGGGGTGTCCGCGCGTGTTGGTCGCGACTACCAAGGTCTTCATAACCGCATGCGGCGAGGAATTCTGCAACTCTCATGCTCGACGGATGCCTCAGACGACGCCCTAATCATCACCAATGCATCACTTCCGCAAACCGCGCCGTCACGACCCAGTGCGGCACAACCCGGAGCGATATCGTGATATCATATTGACGAAGGAGGCTCATGCGAGATGGCGCAGTTCGTCGTGAGAAACCTGGAGGAGGATGTCGCCAGGAAGCTGAAGCAACGAGCCAAGCGCCATGCGCGGAGCATGGAGGATGAAGTGCGGCATATTCTGCGCACCGCGGTGCAACAACGCGCTGAGCCCGCGCAGAAGCTGGGCACCAGGATTGCGCAGCGCTTCCGCGGGTCAGGGCTCAGCACAGACCTTCCAGAATTGCGAGGCGCGATCGCGACCGCGGCAGAGTTCGAGTCGTGATCGTCCTCGATACCAACGTCCTGTCGGCGTTGATGCGGACGAAGCCGGAGGCCGTCGTCGTGGAGTGGTTGGATCGCCAGCCCGCCGACTCTGTGTGGCTCACGAGCATCACGGTGTTCGAAGCGCGATTCGGCCTTGCGCTCTTGCCGAAAGGGAGGCGCCGGAGCGGTCTCGAACGCGCGTTCGACCGCGTCCTCACGGAAGACCTCTCGAGTCGAGTGCTCGCCTTCGACGAGATGGCCGCAGTGACGGCTGCTCAACTCGCGGCCGATCGCCAGCGGGCCGGCCGTATCGTTGACCTGCGCGATACGCTGATCGCCGGCATCGCGCAGGCGCGTCGCGCCACCATTGCGACGCGCAATACGCGCCACTTCGAGGGGCTCGATGTCCCTGTCGTCGACCCGTGGCACTCATGAGCCGTCAACCACTCGACGCAAACTCAGCTTAAAGGAGTGGACGTGGTCAAGATCATCACGGTTACGCGTGCGGTTTGCGCCGTCAGCGTCCTGCTGGGGAGCGGCGGGCGCGCCGAAGCACAAGGGTTCGACCTGACGTTCTTCGTCGGTCGGGCGTTCCCGACCTACGACGAGCGGCTGACCCTCCGACCGTCGACCCCGACGCTGCCGGGCGTGGACATCAGCGTGGAGGGATCGCCGCTCATCGAGGCGGACGGCGGGCCGGTGTTCGGGGGCGCGCTCGCGTACGAGTTCGGCGTGCTCGGAATCGAGGGACGGCTCGATGCAACCGACGTGGGACTTGCGATCACCGGCGCGCGGTACAACCTCCGCGGCACTCGGCCGCCTTTCGACGGCCTCACGGCGAGCATCACGGTCTCCGATGGGAGACTCGACGCCGATCGCATCCCGCTCCTGTCCGTGAACGCGAGAATCCGCACGCCCGGCTCGGTTGCCTTGGTTGCCTCCGGTGGCCTGAGCTATCTCTCCAGCATCAGCGTAACCGGGTCCATTCCGGTGCGCCTGGAGATACCGGGCATCCCCTTGCCCCCCGGCTTCGCCCCGAGGCTGACGCTCCGTCGCAGTGCCCGGTCAGTCGGAGCACCGGTGGGGCGTGAACGGCGGCGCGGGCCTCCGCATCGGCGGACGCGTGGCGCTGATGGGTGAGGTTCGGGTCTTTTACTTCCGCGAGTACGAGTTGCGCTTCGAGGCCGGCGACGGTCTGGAGTTTCTCGACGAGCTGCTGGCCGGACTGGCGCCCGTTCGCTTCGATCCGGTCTTCGTGAATGCGCAAGTGGGCGTGACGTTCAAGTTCTGACGCGCCATGTGGATCAGAAGGCCTCTTGTATCGCCAGATAGACGCCCCTCGACCCCTGCTTGCCAAAGGCGACGTCGAAGCACAGGTTGGTCTTCGACCGCTTGTTGATCAGCAGGCGGAGACCGGCGCCGCCGCCTGTGGCGAAGCTGTCGAAGAGGTGCTCGTCATTCTGCAGATTCGTGACGGTCGTCGTGTTCAGGAATGCGACCATTCCCAGCAGCCCGTTGCGCATCAGCGTCCCGCGATACTCGATCTCGCCGTAGGCAAGCCTTTCGCCTCGGAACTGCCCTTCGCTGTATCCACGGGCGGAGCGGCCGTACGTGTCCAGCCCGGTCGCGGGCAGGTCGAAGTAGGGCGCGACTCCGTCGACGACGAGATCGGCGAACAGCCAGACGGCGAGCTTGTGGCGGCGATCGCGTGAAATCGGTCGGTAGGTTCGCAGGTCGAGGTTCAGCCGTTGCCAGCTCGAGTCGCCGCCGAGGAACCCGTCGAACAGGGCTCTGTAGCTGGCCTTCGCCAGCCACCCACGATCGGCGTTGATGAAGTTGTCCCGCGTGTCCCAGAGCAGGTCCAGGCTCGGGCCCGCCGAGGCTTGCGCGTCGAGGGGCAGGCCGTGATCGTTCGCTGTATCGCACGTACGGTGACTCCGCCCACTCCCCTTCCTCGCCCTCGTCCGGTCCGACATCGGCGTGGTTGTCGAAGTACAGGCCGGCGCCGACGAAGAGGCCGGGACGCAGGCGGTAGTACGCCGTGTGGTACAGCCTGAAGAAGTCGTAGTTGGCTTGCACGCCTGCGCGCGTGTCGGCGCTCGTGCCCAACTCGCTGATCTCCAGCGAGGTCCACTGGAACCGGTGATCGGCGTCCAGGCGCCACCGGTCATCGCGCGCGAACACGGTGAAGCGATCGGTGAGTGCGGTCTGTGCCTTGGTCGAGAACGTCAGGCTGGCCACCATCGAGGAAATATGCGTCGTCGCGGGCTCGCCTCGATAGAACGCCACATTCCCGGCCACTCCCAGCAGCAGGCCGCTCGACGGCTTCGCGCCGATGACCGGTGCGAACGCCCGCATCGGCTTGCGATAGTCCCAGACTGCCGCTTCGGGATCCGGTTCCTTGTTTCGAATCTTGCGCCACACATCGAAGATGTCCGTCATCTCGGCCGGCGGCGGCGCCTGACTCGACAAGGTGGGGTCGGCCTGCGTCGATGGCGACTGTGCGTCAGCCGCGCCGGGCACGGTGACGAGGATGACGGCGACGAGGGGGGCCAATCGGTTCATGCGGCTCGGTGCCCTTGTACGTGGCAAGTTTGTGCTGATCGTGCGCCGAACTACCGTCAATGCGTAATTGTCGCGCGACTTCCTGGTTTCCGCGGAACGCGTCACCGCACAGCCCGTGACTGCGCTCCGTGACGAGCGCGGCTTCCGCCGGGCCCTTGGATGGCCGGGACCAGTTCTCTACCGTGAGCCCTCTAAAGGGAGTGAAATCGTGGTCATTGACGGTGACGAGGACCAGTCCGTGGACGTGCGCAATCGCGGCGATCTGACCATCCACGAATGGGACCGGGCGTCCGACCGATTCGAGACGCGCCCGTTCTTCGCCATGCCATTCTGCGGCGGCCTCGTCGTACGGCAGTGTGGGGAACGAGACGGCGGACAGACGTCACGAAGGTGATCGCTTCGAGCGCCGCCCGGCGCTTGCCTTTCGCCGAACCGGCGACACCCGTACGTGAGCTCGTGCCAGGACCGGCGCGGCGATCGCACGCTCAGCGACCGTCCTCGTCCAAACGCTCGAGGATCCGCGGGTCCGGCTTCTTGGACACCGGCACGGATACGATACTGGTGTCCAGGAGATAGCGAAGCGTCACAGCGACACTTTGCGGCCAGGCGTTCGGTCACGGGTTGAGGCCGCGAAGTTCTCATCGACGCCGATGTCGCCGAGCGCATGGGCGGCGAGAAACTTTCGATATGCGTCCCCGAAGCGTTGACGTCGTCCGCGAAGACGCTCGAACTCGCGGTGTGAGACCACAACGGCGACTGGCTCGCCACGACGAGTGAGTTCGACCTCGAGGCCTGACTCTACGCCTGATCAACGATGGTGGGGAGATGCGATCTCGCCTGAGCGATCCAGTACCCTCGGCGGCATGCTTGCAATGTAACATCAGAATCTACATCTACGCAAAGCCTGGCGTCACTCTACCGCTGGACCCGTCCCGACGCATCGCCGCCGGCGAGCCGATCGACTTCTTCGATCGAGACGCGATTGAAGTCGCCGGGGATGCTCTGTTGCAGTGCGCTGGCCGCGACAGCGAAGCGGAGGCTGTCGGCCGGCGAGCGCCCACTCACCAACCCGTAAATCAGGCCGCCGGCAAAGCTGTCGCCGCCGCCGATGCGATCCACGAGACGCACGTCATAGCGCTGGCTCTCGTGGAACTGTCGCGACGCGCCGTCCCAAAGCACTGCGCTCCAGCCGTTGTCGCTGGCCGAGACACTCTCGCGCAGGGTAATGGCGACCATCGACGGGCCCAGCTCGCTGGTGATGCGCTCGGCCACTTGCCGGTAGGCCTCTACGTTCAACTGCCCGGTTCTGACATCAGTACCTTCGACGGTGAGCCCGAGTACCGACTGGATGTCTTCTTCGTTGGCAATCAGCACGTCAACGTCGGCCATCAAGGGCCGCATCACCTGCTGCGCGGCTTCCTCGGACCACAACTTCTTCCTGAAATTCAGATCGACGCTGACCCGGGCGCCCGCCTTTCGCGCGGCGGCGACAGCGCCCTGCGTGCACGCCACCGCCTTGGGCCCGAGCGCAGGCGTGATGCCGGTCACGTGAAACCACGCCGCGCCGGCGAATACCGTCGGCCACTCGACGGCCGCCGGCTCCATCTCGCTGATCGCGGATCGCGCCCGGTCGTACACCACCACCGACGCGCGCTGGCTGGCGCCGCTCTCAGCAAAATAGATCCCGACGCGGTCGCCGCCTCGGACGATGGCGTCCGTGCGCACGCCCTCGGCCCGGAGCGCACGAATCGCGGCGTCGCCGATGGGATTTTTCGGCAACCGCGTCACATACCAACTGTCGAGTCCAAAGTGCGCCAGACTGACGGCGACATTCGCCTCGCCGCCACCAAACGTGGCGACGAGCGACGGCGATTGCAGCAGCCGCTCGAACCCCGGCGGACTGAGTCGCAGCATGATCTCGCCAAAGGTCACGACCTTGGCGGCCATCAGTGCCCTCTCGCCGCCTGCACGTTGCCAACGATGCGCCGCGCGTGACCCTCGATCACGTGATAGTTCCCCGACGCAACGGCCGCGGCGTCGACCAGGGCGCTGCCCACGCCGACGGCGACGGCGCCGGCCTTGATCCAGTCGCCTGCGTTGTCGATCGTCACGCCTCCGGTCGGCATCAGCTTGACGTCAGGCAGCGGCGCGCGAACATCTTTGATGTAGCCGGGGCCCAAGGTGGTCGCCGGAAAGACCTTCACGATGTCGGCGCCCGCCTCCCACGCGTCCAGAATTTCGGTCGGGGTCAAGCAGCCCGGCATCGCCGGCACATCTCGCGCGTGGCAGCTTGCGACCACCGATCGACGGTAGACCGGGCTCACGATGAACCGTGCCCCGGCGTCAATCGCGCGGGCCGCGGTGCCGGCATCCAGCACGGTGCCGGCGCCAAGGAGGAATTCCGGCGGAAGCGTCGGGGCAATCTCGGCGATCAGCTCAATCGCGCGCGGCACCGTCATCGTGACTTCGAGCGCGCGCACGCCGCCAGCAGCCAGCGCATCGATGACCGCCCGCAGCCGGTCCGGTTCCTTGATCCGGATGACCGCGACGACACCATGTTGTTCGATCCTCTGCGTGATGTCCGACCGTGTCATGAGACGTCGTGAATCCAGCGGTGCGCCGGATCTTCATAGAGCGCCAGCTTTCGCTCGTCGCCCGCCATCGCCCAGAGGTAATAGAGGCGGTAGCCTGGGGGCGATGAAACCGGATGATAGCCGTACGGCAGCAGCACCGCATCGCCGTCGCGGACCTGGTGGGTCACCGACTCGCCGTCTTCGGTGTAGAGCATCTGATGGCCAAACCCGTGCGGCGGATCGACACGGAAGTAATAGACCTCCTCCAGAAACGGCTCGCCGTTGCGTCCGTCGTGCTTGTGCGGCGGGAAACTGCTCCAGTGCCCGGGCGGATTGAAGGTCTCGCCCACCATCAGCCGGCGCACGTGGGGATCGCGCACGAAGATGTCGTGGACCTCGCGCGCATAGGTGCCGCGGCCGCGCGGATTGACGGTTACCTCGTCCGGCGACACGAGCGCCGGCGCCGCCGACTCGGTCGCTGGAGTAGACACCAGCACCGCTTCCAGCGGACGTGGTCGCAGTCACCGTCAGCGCCATGCCCGGCGGCAGATACAGCGCGGTGGCCCGCTCCGCAAACACGCCGGCACGCGAAGCACGCCACGAATGGTCCGGCGTGGCGAACGTGCCCTGGCCCTCCTGAAGAACGACCACGGTCTCCTCGGCCTCGCGGACATATTCCACGCGCTCGCCCCGCCGCCAAACACAACCGTGAGGTCGTGAGCTCGCGGGAGGCTCCATTGCCGCCGCGCACTTGAAGCGGCTGCAAGCCCGACGTGCGCGGGACGCGAAAAAGGGTGTTGCTGAGCATCGCCTGGCTACCTCGACCCGGCGTCAGCTTACCGTTTTGCCACGGAACGCCACAATTGGCCCACTGTTACGGCCCGTTGCGACCGTGTCACTTGCATGAACTGGGGACCGTCCCCTGTGATGCAGAGTCTCGCACCGGCCCGAAAAAGGAACGGACGGGCCCTTGCTCGCGGGCGCGTGAACGCGCTCACAATCACCGACAACCTCAGGAGGCGCGGACGTCCATGATCCCGACCGAACACATGACCCGGCGCGAGTTCGTTGCCACCGTCGGCGGCGCGGCCGTCGGAGCGACCGTCAGCAGTACCGTGCTCAGCGCGGCGGTTGCCGGCGCCCCGGCCCTGTCTGCCCAACCGAAGCGTCGTTACGCGATCGTCGGCACCGGCGTCCGGGCAGTCGGGATGTGGGGACGACCGATCGCGCAGGAGTACAGCGATGTCGCGGAGTTCGTCGGGTTGTGCGATATCAATCCGTTGCGCGTCGAAGTCGCGAAAAAGCAGATGGGAGTGTCGTGCCCGACCTTTACCGACTTCGACCAGATGCTGACCGTGGCGAAGCCGGACATCTTGATGGTGACGACCGTTGACGGTTACCACAGCGAATTCATCGTGCGCGCGCTGGAGCGTGGCGTCGACGTCATGACCGAGAAGCCGATGGTCATCGACGAAAAACAATGCCAGGCGGTGCTCGATGCCGAGAAGAAGAGCGGCCGCCAGATCATCGTCACGTTCAACTATCGCTACGCGCCGAAGCACCAGACCATCAAAGAACTGCTGATGTCCGGTGCTATCGGGCAAGTCACATCCGTCGACTTCTCGTGGTTTCTCGATACCCGACACGGCGCCGACTACTTCCGTCGCTGGCACCGCCTGCGCTCGAAGAGCGGCTCGCTGTGGGTGCACAAGGCCACCCACCACTTCGATCTCGTCAACTGGTGGCTCGACGCGGATCCGGTCCAGGTCTCGGCGTTTGGCAACCTGCAGCACTACGGCAAGAGCGGTCCGTTCCGTCACACGACGTGTCGCGGGTGCCCGCACCAGGCCAAGTGCCCGTACTACTGGGACATCACCAAGGACCAGAACCTGACGGATCTCTACGTCAAGTGCGAGTCTGCTGACGGCTACACGCGCGATGGCTGCGTCTTCAAGGAGGACATCGACATCTTCGACACGATGAACGCGATTGTCCGCTATTCGAACGGCGTGAACATGAGCTACTCGGTCAACACCTTCATGCCGATCGAAGGCTATCGCCTTGCCTTCAACGGCACCAAAGGTCGGCTCGAGGTGCGGGACTACGAGCGTCAGCCCTGGGACCCGGGTGAGGAGGCCGAGATGTATCTGATCAAGAACTTCGGCCAGCGCGAGAAGATCGAACCGAAGGGTTCGAGCGCAGGCGGCCACGGTGGCGGCGACACCAGGCTGCGCGATCTGATTTTCCGGCGCGCGCAGGCACCCGTACACATGCAGCTTCCGGGATCGCGAGCCGGCGCGATGTCCTGCCTGACCGGCATCGCGGCGCGAAAGAGCATCGACGAGAATCGTCCGGTTCGGATTGCCGATCTCGTGCGACTGACCTGACGAGTACGGCCAGGCCTCCGTGACTCGACACTTCTCTTCTCGGCGGATCGAGTCGGAGCTTCGCTAGTGTTCTGCGAGCTTTTGCGATAGAGTAAAGGCTTGATCGGGTCGGTCTGCACCCGCCACACGGATCCCTCATGCCACCGACAATGAAACGCATCGCCGCGGAGCTGGGGGTCTCCGTGACGACCATCTCGAAGGTCCTGAATCACCACGCGGATATCGGACCGGACACACGTGCGCGCGTGCTGGCGCGTGTCGAACAACTCGGCTATCGACCCAACGCCGTGGCGCGCAGCCTGTCGCTGCGCCGCACCCACACGCTGGGCGTGATCATCCCCGATTTGATGCACTCGTTCTTCGTCGAGGTCGTCGCCGGCCTCGAAGCAATCGCCAGTGCTCGCGGGTTTGGCGTGCTGCTCTGCTCGTCGAACGAAGATGCCAGGAAAGAACGCGCCGAGATCGAGATGCTGCGGGCGCGTCAGGTCGACGGCATCGTGCTGGCGTCGGCCAATGCCACCGGCAACACGGCCCTGCTGCGGGATGTCGCCGGCCAGGGTACTGCCCTCGTCATGATCGATCGGGATGATCACCCGCACGTGCGCTGCCATCGAGTACTCACCGACGATCTGAAGGTGGGCGTCCTCGCCACCGCTCACCTGCTCTCGCGGGGTCGAGTGGCCGTGGCCCACATCGCGGGGCCGCCGATTGCCCACGCGAAACGTCGGGAGGAGGGGTACCGTCAGGCGTTGTCGGCGGCAGGCAGTACGCGTGCGATCGGAGCGAATCGTCCCAGGCGGCTTCATGGAAGCCGATGGTTATCGTGCGATGACGACGCTGCTGCGGCGGGAACCGCGAGTGGATGCGGTGTTCGCCGTCAACGACCCGGCGGCGATCGGGGCCATGCGGGCGGTTTGGGACGCTGGTCTCCGGGTGCCAGAGGACATTTCCATCGTGGGCGCTGGCGATGTCGCGTACAGCGACCTCATTCGCGTGCCGCTCACCACGGTGCGTTGGTCAAAACGGGATCTCGGGCGCGCCGCCGCCGAGCTGATCCTCGATCAGATGGCCAGTTCGAGACAGTGGCGCCCCCGTCGCGTCATCATTCCGCCGGAGCTCGTCGTCCGCGAGTCGGCGTAGCCCAGCCATCCGCTGGAATCTTCCGCCTGAAGGCGGAAGCCACGGCGGAAGCCACAAAGCGGAAGCCACAGGCACGTATGCCCACAAGAGTCTGCGTGGCTTCCGGCTTCAGCCGGAAGATCAGCGTGCCATTAGCACTTGCGATATCCCAAGGTGGCCCCGCCTTCAACCGGCAATATGGCGCCGGTGATGAAGGATGCGTCCGGCGATGCGAGAAAGGCGATCGCGCTCGCAATCTCGTCTGCCGTCGCCAGGCGCTTGAGCAAATGCATCTCGGCCTGTCCGCGCAGCACGGCCTCGGGATCCGGTAGTGTGTTTGCCCACGACCTCAGGAGCGGCGTGTCCACGCCTGCCGGGCACACACAATTCACGCGAATGCCGTCCGAGGCCAACTCCAGCGCCAGTGCTTTGGTCAACGAGACCAGGGCCCCCTTTGACGCGACGTATGCGGCGCCCCGATCCTGACCAACCAGCGCGGTCATTGAAGAAACAATGACGATGGCGCCGCGGGAACGGCGCAGCGCGGGTAACGCCGACCGGATCATGTGAAACGTGCCATGGACGTTCACCGAGAAGATCCGGTTCCACTCTTCATCGGTGTACTCATCGAGGGCGCGGGCAAAATGAATGCCCGCGTTGTTCACGAGGACGTCGATGCCCCCGAAGCGGTCGATGACGGTGGCCACAGCATCCGCGGCCTCATGAGCAACCGCGATATCCGCGGTGAGGAGCAGCGTGCTTTCAGGTGAACCCGCCGCGGCCGCGAGTCGCAAGGCGTCGGCGTCACGATCGAGCAGGGCCACGCTGGCGCCAAGCGCGGCAAACCGCCGGGCCGCAGCCTGCCCAATACCTTTCGCGGCGCCGGTCACGAGCACGGTCCTGCCCGCGAAGGTCACGCCTCCATCCTATCTCGTCGGTGCCTGTTCGACCACGATGCTGAGCACGTCGGCTGCGGCGTGCCGCAGCGCTTCCGCGGCCGACCGTCGTCCCCAGCATCGCCCCTTGGAGGTTGCGCCACAACACGTTCTCGCATTGCGGGTACGAGGCGAATCGTGGCGGGATGATCATCGTTTCTTCGGTCGCCTTCAACAGTTCCCACCGTCTCGCGTCCGCGGGAACGCTCGCAACCTCGGCGCCAAAGGCGGCCAGCGCGCTCGCGCGGCAGGGAATCGCGCCTCGCCGGGCTTCCCCGAGTTGTGCGGTGGAGGAGGTGAGGTAGGCAGCCAGGGCGGCGGCCAGCCGAGGGTTGTGCGCCGTTCGCGGAATCGCGAATGAGTGGCAGCCGGCGTACGCGGCCCGCTTCCGCGCCGGGCCTTCCGGCAACAACGCGAGATCGAGCCGATCCGCGACGCGACAGGTCTCCGCGTTTCGATAGAGGTGATAGCTTCCCGGCCAGTCCGACACCATGGCCGCATGGCCAGTGCGAAACGACGCGGAGATTTCGTCGTAGTGCCAGTGGGCGAGGTCGCGTGGCGTCACCGATCGATGGAGATGCAGATCGACGATCTGCTCGAGTGCCCATCGCCCCGCGTCGGAGTCGAACGCGGGCTGCAGGTCCTCGTCGAAGAGCTCACCGCCGGCCGATACGAGTAGTTCGTAAAACATTCCGAAGAGCCCGGAATCGCGACCGGGAAACAGGAACCCGTAAAACCCCGGCTGACCATTTGCCGGTGGCCGACACAGAGTGCCCGCCGTTTCGATGAGCTCCGTCCAGGTGCGTGGCGCCGCGGGGATGCAGTCACGACGATAGTGCAGCAGCCGAATGTCGAGATTGCGCGGTATCTGAAGCAACTGCGCGTTGATGCGCGACAGCTCCGCCGGCCGCACCAGCAGGTCGTCCACGATCTCGCGCCCGATCAGGTCATCGAGCGGCAACAGCCAAGGTGCTTGAGACGGCGCGTACTTCGTGTGGGTTGAAATCAAATCGAGGCGGACGCCCGCCTCGAATGCCTGGGCGACGAACGCGTTCAGCTCCGGATGAGGGAGCTGGGCCACAACCTCGACGCGGACGCCAGCCTCGTCTTCGAAGGCTGGGATGGCCGCGTACAGAGGATCGTACATAGGGCCACCGACGAGCGCGGCCCGCACCATCGATGATCCACCCGCGGCTTTGATGGCCACCGCCTACTTTCCGGCGCTCCAACCGCCGTCGATCATGAAGGTGGCTCCAGTCACAAATGAGGACTCGTCGCTGGCCAGGTACACGGCTGCGGCCGCGACCTCCTCGGGGCGTCCCATGCGACCCACAGCCTGCGTGGCTGTCATCTCGCGGCGAGCTTTCTCAGGATCGGGGTACTCGGCCAGCCGCTGCGCCACCCACGGGGTTTCCACACGGCCGGGGCAAATGCAGTTGACGCGCACGCCGTCGAGGGCGTGATCGAGCGCCATACTCCGCGTCAGACCAACCACGGCAAACTTGCTCGTGCAGTACGCGAGGCGATCGCGAATCCCCACCACGCCACCAATGGAGGCGAGGTTGATGATGGTACCCGAACTTTGCGCGAGCATCGACGGCAGGAACGCTTTGGTCACGTTGAAGACGCCACGCACGTTGACGGCATAGAGTCGGTCGAGATCCTCGCCGCGCGTCTGCATCAGCGTGCCCACGTGTCCGACGCCGGCGTTGTTCACCAGGATGTCCAGGCGGCCGGCCGCGCTGAGTACGTCGTGCGCGCGCGCGGTGCAGCTCGCCTCGTCGCGGACGTCGAGGACGAAGGACGTCGCGGCGCCGTTGCGAGAGGTAATGCGTCCGGCCGTCGCCTGGGCGGAGGCTTCGTCCCGGTCGGTCACGAACACACGCGCGTGCGCCGCCGCGAAAGCCTCGGCAATGGAAGCGCCAATCCCCGATCCTGCACCGGTCACCAGTGCGATTTTGCCAGTCAGATCGAACATCGGGCGCATTCCGGAAAGTATGAGCCGGATGGGGCACTGTCAAGGGTGCGTCCGTTACGGCGGTAACGCGGCACGTGTTGCACAATGCGCCGCCGAGACATACCTTGCATGGCGATGAAGCTACTCCGGTTTGGAGCGCCAGGCCAGGAACGTCCCGGAGTGCAGTTGGCCGAGGGGGTTCGAATCGACGCGTCGGCCTTCCTCGCCGACTACGACGAGGCATTCTTCGCCAACGGGGGTCCGGCGGCGCTTCGCCAGTGGGTCGACCGCGAAGGCCGGCGGGCGCCGAGGGTTGCGCCGGACACTCGGCTCGGTCCCGTGATTGCGCGTCCCAGCAAAATTGTGTGCGTCGGCTTGAACTTTCGCGACCACGCGGCTGAAAGCGGGATGGATCTGCCGACCGAGCCGGTCATTTTCTTCAAATCGTCCTCGTCGCTTGCCGGGCCGAACGACGATCTGGTGATTCCCAGAGGTGCGACCAAAGTCGACTGGGAGGTGGAGCTGGCCGTCGTGATCGGCAAGCGCGCCGGGTACGTGGATCGCGAGCAGGCGCGGTCGCATATCGCGGGGTTCGTGCTGCACAACGACTACTCGGAGCGGGCGTTTCAACTCGAACGGGGCGGCCAATGGGTCAAGGGCAAGAGCGCCGACACATTTGCCCCGCTCGGCCCCTGGCTGGCGACACCGGACGAGATCGACGACCCACAACGCCTGGGAATGTGGCTGACCGTCAACGGCGAGAGTCGCCAGAAGAGCACGACCGCGAACATGCTCTTCGACGTGTTCACCCTGGTCAGCTACATCAGCCAGTTCATGACGCTACTTCCAGGCGACGTGATCTCGACGGGCACTCCCGCAGGCGTGGCGTTGGGCATGAAGCCCGAGCCCAGGTATCTTGCGGCCGGCGATGTCGTCGAGCTCGGCATCGATGGTCTCGGCTCCGCGAGACAACGGGTTGTTTCCTATGAGGGCGCGCAATGAAACGAACACTGCTGGTAACGATGCTGACGATCGCGGCGGCCTGCAGTGGCGCTCCGGCCGATCCCGAGCGACTGACCATCGCCGTCATTCCCAAGGGCACGTCGCATGTCTTCTGGCAAAGCATCCATGCCGGGGCACGCCGGGCCGCCCGGGAACTGGACGTCGACATCACGTGGCGCGGGCCATTGCGTGAGGACGATCGCGACTCGCAAGTCGCCGAAGTCGAAAACGCGGTCGCGCGCCGCGTGTCGGGTATCGCCCTCGCGCCGCTCGACGAATCGGCGCTGGTCGCGCCGGTGATGAACGCCCGTCGTAGCGGTGTGCCGGTCGTGATCTTCGACTCGGGTCTGAAGAGCGGGGAGTTCATCAGTTTTGTTGCGACCGACAACGACAAGGGAGGGGCGCTCGCAGCGGCCCACCTCGCGCAGTCGCTCGACGGCCGCGGGCGCGTGATCCTGATGCGCTATGCGGAAGGGCACGACAGCACCACGCGTCGCGAAGAAGGCTTTCTCCGCGGACTGCAGGCCCACTCGGGGATCGAAGTGGTGAGCAGCAATCAACACGTCGGAGCCGACGTCGAGGGCGCCTACAAACGCGTCGAAGCCCTGCTCGCTCGGTACAAGGCCGCGGATGGCGGGCTCGACGTGAATGGCATCTTTGCTCCGAACGAGTCGAGCGCCTTTGCCGTCATGCGAGTCCTGAAGGACAACGGTTGGGCGGGGAAGGTGAAGTTCGTCGGCTTCGATGCCTCCGACGGACTGCTGGCGGGCCTTCGCGACGGCACGATTGACGCCCTGGTCGTACAAGACCCGGTGCGCATGGGATATCTCAGCGTGGTCAGCATGGTTCGACACCTCCGCGGCGAGCCCGTCGAGGCACGAATCGACACCGGCGTACACCTCGTCACACGCCAGGCATTGGATCGGCCCGAGGTGAAGCAGCTCGTGCAGCCGGATCTGTCCCAATGAACCGGTTGGAACAGGGCGCGGCGCGTTTCGACATGCGCGGAATCGTCAAGCGGTTCGGCGCGACCGCCGCGCTCGCCGGGGTCGACCTGGCGGTCGGCGCAGGCGAGGTGTGCGGACTCGTTGGCGAGAACGGCGCCGGCAAAAGCACGTTGATGGCGATTCTCGCGGGTGCGCTGCGGGCGGACGCCGGCGAGATGACGCTCGATGCACGACCGTTCGCGCCGGCCAATCCCATGGCCGCACGCCGCGCGGGCGTCGCGATGATCTACCAGGAGCTATCGCTCGCACCCGACCTCACGGTCGCAGAAAACATCCTGCTTGGAGTGGAACCGACGAGGATCGGCATGATCGACCGGCAATCGATGCGGCGCTTGGCATCCAGTGCGCTGGCGGAGCTTGGGCGCGCGAGCCTCAGACCCGAGCAGCTCGTTGGCGAGCTTTCGGTTGCCGAGCAACAACTCGTCGAGATCGCGCGTGCGATGGCAATTGGCTCCCGCGTCGTGGTCCTCGACGAGCCCACCAGCAGCCTGGGACGTGACGACGTCACCCATCTGTTTGCGCTGATTCGTCGCCTCAAGGCAAGGGGTCACGCGGTCGTCTACATTTCGCACTTCATCGAGGAGGTGCGCGAGGTCTGCGATCGCATCGTCGTGCTCCGCGACGGCCGCTTCGTCGGTGGTGGACAGGCTTCGATGTCGCCCGAAGAGATTGTGCGTTTGATGGTGGGACGCGACGTTGGCGAGCTCTACCCTCGAACGGCGCGCGTCCCGGGCGATGCGCTCCTCGAAGTCGACGGGCTCGAACCAGGCGGCGCGAGCTTCACGTTGCACCGTGGCGAGATCCTCGGCGTTGCCGGATTGATCGGCGCAGGGCGAACCGAGCTCCTCAGGGCGATTTTTGGACTCGATCCCGTCCGCTCCGGCCGCATTCGTGTGGGCGCGTATACGGGCGCGGCACTCGCCGGAGCATCGATGGGCACAAGGCGTCGGCATGGTCAGCGAGGATCGCAAGGCCGAAGGCATCGCGGTCGGCCTCGATGTCGCCGACAACCTGACGCTGACTCGGTTGCGGGGAATGGGTCCGGCCTCTTTGGTCCTTCCTCGGCAGCAGCGGTCGGTGGCCGCGGAATGGATTGCGCGGCTGGGCATCAAATGCCTCGGTCCACAACAGGCCGTTGGAGAGCTATCGGGTGGCAACCAACAGAAGGTTGCCCTGGCACGGCTGCTCCATCACGACGTCGATGTCCTCCTGCTGGACGAGCCGACGCGCGGCATCGACATCAAGAGCAAGGCTCAGTTCTACCAGACCATCAATGCCCTCGTCGCTTCGTCGCAGCCCGAAGGACGTAAGCCGCGGGCGGTCCTTCTCGTCAGCAGTCAACTGCCTGAGCTGATCGGCCTCTGCGATCGCATTGCGGTGATGCACCGCGGGCGCCTCGGAGAACCGCGTCCGGCCACCGAGTGGGACGAGCATCGTCTGATGCTCGCGGCCACGGGAGCCGAGGCCGCGGCATGATGCCGCGCACGCTGGCGGGCACCGGCGGCCCCGTGCTGGGCCTCGTGTTCGTGGCCATCACGTTTGGCATCCTCATCGGCGCGACCTTCTTCTACCCGGCGAACCTCGAGCTGATTGCCCGACAAACCGCCATCGTCTGCGCCGCCGCACTGGGCATGACGGTCGTGATCGTGTCAGGCGGCATCGACTTGTCGGTTGGCTCGGTCGTTGCGCTGACCACGGTCGTCGTGGCGCTGCTGCTGGGTGCCGGATGGTCACCTGCGGCGGCGGCTCTTGGCGCGATTGCCGCGGCAGCCATGTGCGGTGTCGCGAACGGATCGCTCATCACCGGCCTACGCGTGGTCCCGTTCATCGTCACGCTGGGCACGATGATTCTCGTCCGAGGCCTGGCCAAAGGACTGGCCGAAGAGCGCCGCATCGAAGCCCCGCACACGTGGCTCAACGACCTGCTGCGCGCGCGCGGTCCGGCTGAAGGCGGCGTGCTGCCGGCGGGGGTCTGGCTGGTGCTCGCCCTTGCCGTGCTGATTGCGGCGCTGCTTCGCTACACCCGCTTTGGCCGTCACGTCTTCGCAATTGGCTCCAACGAGCGAACCGCACGCCTGTGCGGTGTCGCCGTCAACCGCAGGAAGATCCTGATCTACGGCCTGGGAGCGCTCCTGGCCGGCGTCGCGGGTGTGCTCCAATTCTCGCGACTCTCGGTCGGCGACCCCACGGTTGCCACTGGTCTGGAGCTCGATGTGATAGCGGCCGTCATCATCGGCGGCGGCAGCTTGTCGGGTGGACGCGGAACGGTTCTCGGCACGCTCCTCGGTGCCACCACGATGGCGGTGATTCAGATCGGGTGCGCGCAAAAGGGATACCCCAATTGGGTCCAGCAGATCGTCACCGGCGGCATCATCGTGCTGGCCGTCGCCCTGGATCGCTGGCGACAGGCAAAGGCTTAGCAGTCCGTGCTGATCACTGATCTCGAAGTCGTCGACCTGAGATTCCCCACCGCGCGCGAGGCAATCGGCACCGACGCGATGCATTCGGATCCCGACTACTCAGCGGCCTATGTCGTCCTCAAGACCGATGGTCCGCTCGAAGGCCACGGGCTGACCTTTACGATTGGCCGCGGCAATGAGGTGTGCGTGGCCGCAATCCACGCTCATCGTGATCTGGTAGTCGGCTGGGCGCTCGAGGACCTGATCGCAGACCTGGGCGGGTTCTGGCGGCGACTGGCGGGCGATTCGCAGTTGCGGTGGCTTGGTCCGGAAAAAGGCGTCATCCACCTGGCGATGGCCGCCATCGTCAATGCCGTCTGGGACCTGTACGCCAAGGCCGAAGGCAAGCCGCTCTGGAAGTTGCTGGCGGACATGACTCCCGCTGAGATCGTTCATTGCATCGACTTTCGCTACATCTCCGACGCGCTGACACCTGACGAGGCGCTCGAGATGTTGGCCGACAAAGAGTCGACGAAGCTCGCGCGAGCGCAGCAGCTGCTGGCATCTGGATACCCCGCGTATACGACCTCTGCCGGCTGGATTGGGTATTCGGACGAGCGGATCGTCCAGGCCTGCACCGACGCGCTCGCCGAAGGCTGGACGCACTTCAAGGTCAAGGTCGGGGCGTCGCCCGCGGACGACTATCGTCGTGTTGCGCTCGTGCGCCAGGCGATCGGTCCGGATCGAACGCTGATGGTCGACGCCAACCAGCGGTGGGACGTCGAAGAGGCCATCACGCGCGTGCGCGCTCTGGCCGGATTCAACCTGCACTGGATCGAAGAACCCACGAGTCCTGATGACGTGCTCGGCCACGCGCGAATTGCGGCGGCCGTGAGCCCCATTGGTGTCGCGACCGGTGAGCACTGTGCAAACCGCGTCATGTTCAAACAACTGCTTCAGGCCGGCGCGATCAGCTTCTGCCAGATTGACAGTTGTCGCCTCGGAGGCGTGAACGAAAACCTTGCGGTCATCCTCATGGCTGCCAAGTTCGGTGTGCCGATCTGCCCACACGCCGGAGGCGTGGGACTGTGCGAGCTTGTCCAACACCTGTCGATGTTCGACTACGTCGCGGTCACGGGAACCTTTGAGCGGCGGGTCACCGAGTTCGTCGATCATCTGCACGAACACTTCGTTGATCCGGTGGTGATAGGAAGGCGCGATACATGCCGCCAGCGGCGCCGGGTTATTCGACCGAGATCGCACAGGAATCGCGCCTGCACTACCGCTTTCCAGACGGCCTTGCCTGGCACAGAAAGCGATGAGGTCGTCGCGGCTAACTTCCCCCGTTACCCCTCGGCGCCATCCGCAATAGCGCGTGCTACGCTCGCGGCGTTCGGGAGAGTGAACTGCCGTGCGAATCACGAACACTGGAACCGACATGAGACGGAGACAGATGCTGACGCTGGGCGCGATGGCTGTGGTGTCGGGAGCGATGCCGCTGCGCGTCCGCGCACAGGGCGCGCCGCCGCCAGTCGCTCCGCCGAGCACGGTTTCGACACCACCGCGCGACTTCGGGCCCAACGCGCCTCCCACTACCTACTTCATGGATCCCGACATCGTGGTCGTGGACCCCCTGTTTGGCAGCTACGTGCAGGCCAACACCCCGATCAAGCGATTGTGGACGGGAGCGCTCTGGTCCGAGGGGCCGGCGTGGTCGGGGCAAGGCCGCTATCTGGTGTGGAGCGACATTCCCAACAATCGGCAACTGCGTTGGCTCGACGAAGAGGATCGCGTCACCGTCTTTCGCCAGCCGTCGAACAACAGCAACGGCAATACGTTCGACTTTCAGGGACGCCAGATCTCATGCGAGCATTTGACGCGCCGCCTCGTGCGCTACGAACACGACGGATCGATCACGATTCTCTGTGACAGCTACGGGGGCAAGCGCTTCAACTCGCCGAACGACGTGGCGGCGCACCCCGATGGAAGCTACTGGTTCACCGATCCGCCGTATGGTGGGCAGCTGTATGAAGGTCAGGTCGATGAAGCAGGAGGACCAACCAATCGCGCCGGACGCTTGAACCCTCGTCTTGGGCAGCCGGCGGAAGCAGGTCGCATGAAGCGCGAGCTGCCGAACGGCGTCTACCGTGTCGACAGCAAAGGCCAGGTCACATTGGTCGTCACCGAAGATCAGGTCCCCGATCCCAACGGCCTCACCTTCTCACCCGACTACAAACGGCTCTACGTCGTGAGCACCGGACGTGGTCCGGGCGACACGCATGCCGGCGGCAAGGGCGAGCTCTTCGCCTTCGAGGTGACGGCGAACAACACGCTCACCGGCCAGAAGCTTTTCACCGATTTCATGATTGACGGCGTCAAGGCGCGTGCTGATGGCGTTCGTTGCGACGTCGATGGGAATGTGTGGTGCTCGAGCAATGCCGGTCGGGCGGTCGGATATAGCGGTGTCACGGTGTGGACGCCTGACGGCAAGCTCATCGGCCGCATCCGATTGCCCGAAGTGTGCGGCAATCTGTGTTTTGGCGGACCGAAGCGCAATCGCTTGTTCATGGCCGCGAGTCAATCGCTCTATGCGGTCTACGTGAATACACAAGGCGCGGCGCCAGGTTAGATCATGTCGCGGTTTTTCCTCGCTGCGCTACTGCTCGCACGTGTTGGGCTCGTCGGGGACGAGGCCAGGTCGGTGATCGCGCACCAGCCGACCACTGCGGTGACAAGCGATGCCGCCAATCACACGATCTGGCTGCGATCGCCGGCATCGCAGTGGGACCACGCGTTTCCCCTCGGCAACGGCCGAATGGGAGCGATGGTGTTCGGCGCGGTCAATCGCGAGCGCATTCAACTCAACGAAGAAACGCTGTGGATGGGTGGACCTCGCGAGACCGACAATCCCGAGGCGCTCCTCGCATTGCCAGAAGTCCGGCGTCTTCTGTTTGCCGGTCAGCCTCGCGAAGCCTACGCGCTGGCCGAGCGCAAGCTGATGGGCAAGCCGTGGCGGCTCGAGTCGTATCAATCCCTCGCCGATCTCCGACTCGCGTTCGATCACGAGGGAACGATTTCGGAATATCGACGCGAGCTGGATCTGGACGAGGCCGTCGCGCGCGTCAGCTATCGCGTCGATGGCGGCGGTCATACGCGTGAAGTCTTCGCCAGCCATCCCGATCAGGCCATCGTGATTCGCTTGGCCGTCGACAAGCCCGGAGCGCTCAGCTTCAGCACCTGGATCGATCGACCACAGGATGCGCGAACGGAGATTGTCGGAAGCGATCGCCTCAACCTGATTGGTCACCTCGCGGGCGGCAAGGGCCTGGCCTTTCTCGCCTCCGCCAAGATCATCCGGGAAGGTGGCACGCAGGAGACGTTCCCGGAACGTATCCTCGTCGAGGGTGCGAATGCCGCGACGATCATCGTTGCCGCCGCGACGAGCTTCAAAGGCAATCGACCCGCCGAACATGTGGAGAAGCAGCTGACAGCGGCAACTGCAAAGCCGTTTGCAGCACTTCGATCGACTCATGTCGCCGATCATCAGCGACTCTATCGCCGTGTCACGCTGCGGCTGGGTCCGGCGTCGACCCATACTCTCGCGGCGCTTTCCACGGATGAACGTCTCGAGCGCGTCAAGGCTGGTCAGGCGGATCTCGGCGCTGGACGCGTTGTACTTTCAATTCGGCCGGTATCTGCTGATCGCCAGCAGCCGGCCGGGCGATCTTGCCGGCCAACCTGCAAGGCCTCTGGAACGACAGCATGAGCCCGCCGTGGGACGCCGACTATCACCTCAACATCAATCTGCAAATGAACTACTGGCCGGCGGAGGTCACCAACCTCGCCGAGCTGCACGAGCCACTGTTTGCGTATCTCGAGTCGCTGCGTGAGCCCGGGCGCAAAACCGCCAAAGTCCACTACGGTGCGCGCGGATTCGTCGCCCATCACATCAGCGACATCTGGGGGTTCACGTCGCCAGGCGACTTGCCGCGTTCCGGGCTGTGGCCGACCGGCGCCGCATGGCTGACGCAACACCTGTGGGAGCATTACCTGTTCAACCCGGATCGCGCGTTTCTGACGCGGGCCTACCCAGTGATGAAGGAGTCCGCCGAGTTCTTCCTCGACTATCTCGTGGAAGATCCGCGCGGGCGCCTGGTCAGCGGACCGTCCGTGTCGCCGGAAAATCGCTACCAGTTGCCGAACGGACAGGTGGGCATACTCACGATGGGTCCGTCGATGGACCACCAGATCATCTCGGGCTTGTTCTCGCAGGTCGCGCAGGCCAGCGAGATTCTCGGAGTCGACGCGGCGTTTCGCGCGCAAGTGCTGGCCGCGCAAAAGCGATTGCCCCCGCCGACCGTTGGCAGGCATGGACAGATCCAGGAATGGGCCGAAGACTACGACGAGCCGGAACCCGGTCATCGCCACATCTCGCAGCTCTTCGCCCTGCATCCGAGCGCACAAATCACCGTGCGCGGCACGCCGGCGCTCGCTGCAGCGGCGCGTGCGACCATCGAGCGACGCCTCGCGCATGGCGGCGGGCACACGGGCTGGAGCCGGGCGTGGATCATCAACTTCTGGGCGCGGCTCGAGGACGGCGAACGTGCCTGGGAGAACTATCAGGCGCTCCTGTCGAAGTCCACGCTGCCCAACCTGTGGGACCTGCATCCGCCCTTTCAGATCGACGGCAACTTCGGCGGCACGGCCGGCGTTGCGGAAATGCTGCTGCAGAGTCATGCGGGCGAAATCCATCTGCTGCCGGCGCTGCCCAAGGCATGGGCAGACGGCGAGTTTCGTGGCCTTCGTGCTCGCGGCGGTCTCGAAGTCGATGCGCGATGGCAGAACGGCCGGGTGGTCAGGGCCACACTGCGACCATCCATCACCAGCACCGTTCGCGTGCGTGTCAACCGCTCGAACGAAGTGCGTGAGATTCCGCTGGTCGCAGGAAAGCCGTATGAGTGGACACCGTGACGGAGGATTAATCTCGGAACTGCACAAGCCTCTAGAGACTCAGAGGGACACAGAGCAATTCAAACGGACTGAGGGTTATTTGAAGATTCCTCGCCAGAGTCGCGTGGCTGCCGCGTCGCGTGGCTTCCGCCTTCAGGCGGAAGACTCTCTGTGCCCTCTTGCCCTGCGGCCCTGTGCCCTGCGTGCCCTCCGCCCTGTCTAAGGCAACGCAAACGCCGTCAGCATGCTCCCTGCCGGTACGAGCAAGTACTGCTTCCCGTCGACCATGTACGTCGTCCCAGACGTCGAGCGCAGCGGCGGCGCCGAGCTGGTAGTGCCAGAGATTCTTCCCGGTCCGCGAATCGAACGCCATCAGATTGCCGTCGCCGTCGCCCGCGAAGACCAGTCCCGACGCGGTGGAGAGCACACCCGATGCCGACGTCGTGGGGTATCGGAACTCCCACTTGCGCTCCGCCGTCACGGGATCGATCGCTCGCAGCGCGCCCCAGTTCCTCTGGTCGCGCGGCCGGACCGTTCCCCCGGCCATGTACTGCACGCCAACCTTGAATTCCTGATCGAACGCGAAGTAAGTCGCGCACGTTTCGCGGGCGGTCACGAAGAACAAGCGGAGTGTCGGATCGTAGGACGGTGACATGAAGTTGGTGCCGCCGCCCAGATCAGGGCAGGTCTTCGTGCCCTGCTCATTGGGATGGTTGTTGGGCAGAAGGATCGGCCGGCCGGTGATGCTGCTGATTTCCTTGGCCCAGGTCGTCTCGACGAATGGCTTGGCCACGATCAGTTTGCCGGTGGCGCGATCGATCGTGTAGAAGAACCCGTTCCGGTTCGCGAACATCACCACCTTTCTCGGTTTGCCCTCGATCGGCAGCTCGCCCAGCACCGGGACCTGCGTCGCGTCCCAATCGTGCACGTCGTGCGGCGTGAACTGATAATGCCACTTCAACTTGCCCGTGTCCGCGTCGAGCGCGACGATCGACGCGGTAAACAGGTTGTCGCCTTCACGATTCGCGCTGTAATAGTCAGGCCCGGGATTGCCGGTGCCGAAGAACACGAGGTTGGATTCCGGGTCGTAAGTGCCGGTGACCCAGATCGACCCGCCGCCACGAAGGTAGGCGTCGGTTTTTGGCCACGTGTTGCCTCCGAACTCCTCCGGACCCGGGACCGTGTTGAAGCGCCAGATCTTCTTGCCCGTTTGCGCGTCGAACGCCTCGATGAATCCCCTGATGCCGGTACTCGGCTCCGGCGATCCCCAGAATGACCTTGTCCTTGACGACCAGTGGCGCAACCGTCGCCGAGTATCCGCGCTTGTAGTCTTCGAGCTCGACGTCGTAGAGCACGGCCCCCGTCTTCATGTCCAGCGCCAGCAGGTGCGCATCGATCGTCGTCATGAACAAGCGATCGCCGAGGACGCCGAAGCCGCGATTGACCGGCCCACAGCACAGATGCAGCTGGTCGGGGAGCTCCCGCCGATAGCGCCAGATCGGCCGGCCCGATCGCGCATCGATCGCCCACGCGGTGTTGTTGAAGCCGGTGATGTAGATGACGCCGTCGATCACGATTGGCGTCGCCTGGAAGCTCCCGAGCACGCCGGTTTGAAACGTCCACTTCGTCGAGAGCTGATGGACATTCTGCGGTGTGATCTGGGTGAGCGGACTGTGCCGATGACCGTCGTAGGTGCCGGAATACGTCAGCCACTTCGTCGGGTCCGCCAGACCATGGAGCAGATCCTGGGAGGTCACGTGCGCTGGACCGGACTGTTGCGCCGCCAGCGACACCGAACACAGCATGACGATCAGCAAAGCGCGCATATTTGCCTCTATCAGTCTACGGTCCACGGCCTACGGTCAACGGTCTTCGGCTTGCCCGCCGTAGCTCACAAGTATCGACGAGCGAAGGCGGGTCGCTCAGCGTGAAGTGGTGCCGTCCGCAACGTGCTGAGATACGCGACCAGATCGTTGAGGTCGCCGTCGCTCAGCCGATCGGGGCCGTATGCAGGCATGAGTGACGTCTTCTCGTAAATCACCTCCTGCAGGCTCGATCTCGGATAGCCCTGAATGCGCTCGCGCGCATCCATGATCTGGATTGAGAACACGTCCTCGTTCTTCTTGACTGCGCGGATCTTCTGACCGTCCTTCGTGACCAGCGTCACGGTTTCATACGTCGGGGGGATCCATTCCGACGGCGTTCGAATCTCGCGCACGAGGGCCGCGCGCGATCGCGCGGCGCCGATTCGCGACAGATCCGGACCGAGCCGTCCACCGCGATCGCCCACGCGATGACAGGTCGCGCATTGCGACGCGAACAGGCGCGTGCCGTTCGTCGACGTTGCCGGTCGGCGCTTCCGCCGCGGCCGGCGTGTTCATATCTCTCAAATAGGCAATGATCATCAGCACATCGTCGTCTGGCGCCGTGCTCGGCTGCATTTCGGTGCCGGGTACGCCCTTGCGGATGGTCTGAAACAGCCGCTCGTCGGTCATGCCGCCCAGAACCGCCGTCAGATCGGGGCCGCGGTAACCCCGTCGCATCGAGCCCGTGACAATCGCCGCAGCGAACGCGGTACAGCGCCACGGCACCTCGAAGCGATGCCTTGTTCCCGAGGTGAGGATTCTTTCCCGGAGGATGCGTGTCGGACGGCTTCTGGGCCAGCAGGATCGTGCCCGACACCAGCACCAGGAACGACAGCATGATGATCCGCATCCTCGTCATCGACATCCTCCCAGTCATCCGGCCGCTCCTCTAGGGCAGATACGCCACTCCCCAGGGCCGGTCGCCAACCCTTACTCGCGCGATGACCGTGCGTGTGGGCACGTGCACGAACGACACATCGTTCGACGGACCATTCGCCGTGAACACTGTCGTCCCGTCGAGCGACACGGCAACCCCCCACGGCCGGTCGCCGACCTCCACCGCGCCGGTCGGCGTGTTGGTGCTGGTATCGATCATCACGACACTCTTCCCACGACCGGTCGAAACGAAGACCTGCCTGCCGTCGGCTGATGAAGCCACGCCCATCGGCCGCACCAGTTCGCCGGCCAATTGAATCGTCTGCATGACTCGATGGGTCATCGCATCCACAACGATCACCGACGAGCCGTTCTCCGCACTGATATATGCCCGGCTGCTGTCTGGCAGAAATCCGGTCGAGCGCGGGCGTGGCCCGGCAGGAATGGTGGTGATCAGCTTTGGCATCAACGCATCGATCACGGCCACTTGATTGTCCTCTTCGGACGTGACGTACACCACCTTGCCGTCAGGCCTCAGGTCGACGCCTTCGGGCTCGCCGCCCACCGCGATGCGTGCTCACGAGTCGGCCCTCGCTGACATCGATCACGCTGGTCGTTCCGGCATCTTCGTTGGCCACGAAAAGCCAGCGCCCGTCCTGGCTGACGGCGAGCTGCTCGGGATCCGTTCCGGCAGGAATCACCCGCAACAGCTTCCCCTGCCGCACGTCGACGACGCCAATGCCGTCGGCACTTCGGTCGGGCGGCGGCAGCTTGCTCTCATCGGTCCCTGGCGGAGCGATCGGCGAGCCACTGAGCGCCACATACAACGTCGAACGATCGGGGCTGACCTTGATGCCGCGCGGCCGCTTGCCCAGTGGAATAGTGGCAACCAGGCGCCGACTGGCCGTGTCGACGACCGAAAGATCGCCGGACATCTCGTTCGTCACATACAACCGGCCGGCAGGCGTCGAAGGTGATGACGTCGATGGAGTCGTCGAAGACGAAGACCCTGGATCGGCGGAACAGGCCGTCACGAGGAGGACGGATGCGAGGACGGCCATCCCCAGGCGCACGCTCGGTGTGCCGTGGGCCGCAGCGCACCACCGTTAAAGGTTGGCCAGTCGCGTAGACGCGTCGCCGAAGCGATCCAAGCTGACGCCCATGCGATCCATGAGCGACAGATACAGGCTGCACAGCTTGCGATTGTCGTCGCCGGCATACAGGTAGTCGAGCGAGCGGCCGGTTTCGAGCGTCCCGCCCAGGCCGCCGGCGATCACGACCGGCAGTTTCATGTTGTCGTGCTTCCAGCCCGCCCACATGTTCGAGAGCCACATCAGACAGCAGTTGTCGAGCACGGTGCCCTCGCCTTCCGGCATCGCGTCGAGCTTCTGCGCCAGGTAGGCGAGCTGACTGAGATGGAAGCGCGAGATCCGCTCGTAGCCGTCGGACAAATCGTCGTGCGACGCGCCGTGATGGCCGTCGCGCACATCGAGGAACGGGTAGTAGAGCGACGACAGGTCGCGTGCCAGCAGCAGCGACGCGACGCGCGTCTTGTCGGTCTGGAACGCGAGCGCGATGATGTCGCACATCAAGCGCGTGTGCTCGCGCAGGTCCTCTGGCAGGCCGTTCTGCGGGCGCTCCATCGAGAAGACCGGGCGGTTCTTGTGCTTGGCGAGATCGTCGGCCTTGTCCTTTGCCACCCGCATGCGCTCGATGCGTTTCTCGACTTCGCGCACGCTGGTCAGATACTCGTCCAGCTTGGCCTTGTCGGTCGAGCTGACCTGCCGGCTGAGCGCTCGCGGCGCGGTCCTTCACGCGATCGAGGATGCTCTGATAGCGCAGGCTGCCGCGATTTTCGAAGAGGCTGTCGAACGCGAGCGACGGATAGACCTCGTTCGGCACCGGCGAATCGGCGCTTTGCCACGAAATGTGCGAGCTGTAGGCCATCGAGAAATTCGTCTCGTGATAGCCGGTCATCGGCTGCTCGCACGCCAGGACGATGCTCGACTGCGGCGTGTCCTGCCCGATGCGGTTGGCGAGGACCTGATCCATCGTGATGCCGGCTTTGACGATGGCGCCCTTCTGAATCGGCACGCCCGACAGCAGGTTCCCCGTCTGTCCCGGATGAATCCCCATGCCGACGGCGGGCTTGTTGAACAGGCCGTTGATCACGTTGATCTTCTTCTTCAACGGCTCGAGCGGCGAGAGCGACTTGCTCAATTTCATCTCGGCGCCGTTGCCGCGGGCCCACCAGTGATTGCCGTTGATGCCGTTGCCCATGAACAGCACGGCAAACCGCTTCGGAAACGGCGCGTGCCGTTCGGCGGCTGCCGTCTGTGCCCAGGCCGACAGCGACTCCAGCCAGGGCAGCGCCATGCGTGACGCCGACGCCACGCAGCACAGTTCGTCGGGAGATTGTTCGGCTCATCGCAATTCACCCTGATCCGTTTGTGTTCGAAACTGGGAGCTGGTAGACGATGCTTTCAATCGAGGCTGTCGAAGCGGTAGCCGTCCTTGACCAGCTTCGCGCGCATCGCGTCGATCGTGGGCTCGTCGGAGAGCAGCAGGCTGCGACCGAGGGCATACGCCAGCAGCTTGCGCGACAGATTGTCGACGAAGTCGTCCTGCCGCCGTTCGCGGATGTAGGCGCGCAAGCCTTCGACGCCGGTCCCGGTGGCGCCGCCGGGGAACGTGGCGGACGCGTCCACCGGACGGCCGCTCAAATCCTGCGTCCGCCGATCGCCGATGGGGCCGTATCCTTCGAAGACGAGCCCGAGAGAATCGAACCGCGCGTGACAGCTCGCGCAACTCTTGTCCTCGCGATGACGTGCGAGCAGATCGCGAAGCGGCAGGTCCAGCTTGGCCTCGTCACGCGGCAGCTCGGGCACCACCGCCGGCGGCGGCGGAATCTGCTCGCCCAGCACCTGTTTGACGACCCAGTAGCCGCGCTTGACCGGGCTCGTGCGCAGGCCCGGCGCGTTCTTCGTGAGAAAGACCGCCATCGGCAGCAGCCCGCCGCGGCCATAGCTCGCCGCGTCGTCGACACGCGACCACTGATCGTGGCTGGCAACCGGAACCGGCATGCCGTAGTGCTTCGCGAGCGCGGGATTGACGAACGTGTGATTGGCGTAGAGGAAGTCGAGCACCGAGCGGTTCTCGCGAAAGACGTCGAGCATGAACTGAACCGGCTCCTCGAACATCGCCTGACGCAGGTCGTTGTCGAAGCTGCTGAAACGCTCGCGATCGACGGCGTTGTGCTCTTCGAAGCGCCGAAAATCGAGCCAGTTGCCGCCGAACTCGGTGGCCAGGCCGCGGATCCGCGGGTCCTTCAGCATGCGCCGCGCCTGCGCGGTCAAGACTGTGCGGGTTTCTGCAGATCGCCGGCTGCCGCCCGTGCCAGCAGTTCGGCGTCGGGCATGCTCGACCAGAGGAAGTAGCTCAAACGGCTCGCCAGCGCGTAGTCGGACAACGCGACATAGTCGCGTCGGCTCGAGCCCGCACTCGTCCCCGAGGCATGGTCGCTGCCAGCCTCTGCCAAATCGAGGCGATAACAGAAATCAGGCGACATCAGCACGGCGACGACCGAGTCCCGGATCGCGTCGCTGTGATCGACCCCGCTCGCACGCATGGCGTGGTAGGCCGACACGATGCCCTCGCGCTCGTCCGGCGACAGCGGACGACGATAGGCGCGAGCGGCAAACTCCTGAAGCGCCGCCAGGTGGGTGGGTTCGGCGGCGCCTCGCGCCTTTTCGACCCACCGAATCGCCGCGTTCGTCTGGTCGAAGTGATGCTCGATGGCTTCGATGGCCGTGGCATCGCCCGCCGCCTTCGCACGCTCGAGATAGCTGACGGCGACTTTCTGGATCATCGATGGCGAGGTCGGGTCGGTGTTGTCGTCGGCGCGTCCCGCGATCGCGGCCGCGGCGGCGTCGCGGGCCGCACCGCTCTCGCTGAGATAGAACTGCACGTAGGTCCGGGTCGTTGCCAGGGCGATGAACTCGAGCTCCTGCCAGAGGGCGTCGAGCTTCTCCTGCTCACGGCGATCGAGCAGCAGCTCATAGAGCGGGCGATCGTCGCGGAAGTACCCCATCAGATTGTGAAAGCCCGCGCTCAGATGTCGGCCGACATCGCGTGTGTTATCGGGGAAATAGCGGCCGCGCTCGGAGACATAGAACGCGTCGGGAAAAATGGAAGCGAATCGGGCGAACGCCGCTTCATACCGCTGACGCTCCGCAGGCGGCACCTGCAGATCCGGATCGCTGGTTTCGTCAGGCGCCTTCAGCGCCGTTCGGTCGTAGCTCCGACGATTGGCAGCGTACTGTCGATTGCGCCACATCAGGAATGGCTGCGCGTCTTCGCTGATGCCGGCCACCTTCAGCTCGGTGTGCTTCACCTCGATCTTCTTGCGCAGGCCGACAACGAAGTCGCGCATCTGCGCCGCAGCCCGGTCGGGGTCACGGGCCTCGCGTAACTCGCGCCACATCGTCTGCAGCTTCGCGACCGGTCCGACATCCTCTTTCGTTTCTTCGAGCGTGCGCCAGATGGTGGCGAAGTATGTCGGGCTGACCTTCGGATCGAGGGTCCGCGCAAACTCGGCGAGGGTCGCTTTCCGCGCCGACGGCGGGCGTCGCGCGAACGCCCACGCGGCCTTGAAATACGCGGCGTAATCCGTGTTCTGCTCTCGATAGAACTGAAGAATCTGATTGACACAGTACTTGTCGCGATCCGTGTCGACGAGCATCGGGTGAGGCGCGAACGCCACCCCATCGGGCTTGAGCACGAGATGATTGGCGACGTCCTGCGCGGCCTGCAGATACTTGGTCAGCAGCGCCGGCGACATCACCAGCGACTCGCCGGAGTTGTCGAATCCGGCCGGGTTCGACGGATCGACGGGAAACTCGCGTGCGGGCCGGATGTCGACCGCCAGTCAGGTCGCGAATGGTGTAGTTGTACTCCGCATTGCTCAGTCGTCGTGCCAGCACGACGCCGGGATCGCCCGCGTTCCGGCGCGCCTCTTCCCGGCGAAAGTCATTGATCCACAGCATCACGCGCTGGCGGGCCTCCGGCGGCGGCTGTTTCGCCTGCGGCGGCGGCATCTCTCCGGCCTCGAGCTTCTCGCGCACCAGATTCCACCGCGGATGTTCTTTCGCAACATCCTCCATCGATCTCGACGGCGCGCAGATCGAATTGCGCAGCGGGTGACTGGCCGCCGTGGCACGACCCGCAGTACGTCTCGACGAAGGGGCGCACCTCGGTCGCGAAACGCTGGCGAAGATCATCTTGCGCGGGCACGCGGACCGGAGGCGCGGCATTCGAGCCGTAGGTCACCAGGAGGACGAACGCGGCAGTGGCAGCGATTCGCATGATCAACGCTGGAACAGCAGCGGGGCGACGTCGTGCAGATATCGACGCCACACCATCCACGTATGCGCGCCCGTGGTTGCCCTGAAGGTGTGCGCGATCCGATTGGCCGTCAGGAACTCCGAAAAGCGCTGCGAGGCGCTGAACGCGCCATCCTCCTTGCCGCAACCAACCCAGAGGAGACGCAGTTTCTTGCTCGCCGCCTCTGGCTGCGCGACCAGCGACGCGTACGTTTTCGGAAAATCGCTGACAGCCCCAAGACCCGAGCTGAATCCGCCAACATGACTAAACACCTCGAGGTGATTGAGCCCGATGGTGAGCGCCTGCCCGCCACCCATCGAGAGTCCGACCAGGGCGCGCATCTCCCGCGCCGCCGATACGTGAAACCTCGATTCGACAAACGGGATGACATCCTCCAGCAAATCCTTGCCGAAACGCAGGGTGTTCTCACCCGGCTGCGTTGGCGCACCTGGTGGAACGCCGTATCCGAACGGCATGACGACCAGAAACGGCTGCGTTTTGCCGGCCGCCAACAGGTTGTCGAGAATCAGGTTGACGCGTCCCAGGCGATGCCACGCGGTTTCGTCGGCGTTCGCGCCATGTAGCAGGTAGAGAACGGGGTAACGGCGTGGCTGACCGGCTGACACGTCGTACCCCGGCGGCACGTAGACGTTGAGCCGCCGTAGCGCGCCCAGCGACTTCGACTGGTACCAGAGCGTGCGGATCTCGCCGTGGGGAACCGGCTGCGCATCGTAGAACGCCGGTCGTCTCGCCGCGCACTTCGAGCACGCTCGCCAGCGTGCTGAAGGTGGACCCTGTCTTCAAGTCGGCATTACCCGGATCGATGGTCCGAACGCCGTCGATGGTGAAGTTGTAGTGATAGATCTCGGGCTCGATCGGGCCGATCGTGATGGTCCACAGTCCGTTCGCGTCCATCTGCAAGGGCTGGCTGCCGTGGATGAATTCGCCGGTCAACACGACTTCGCGCGCGTGTGGCGCGACGAGTCGAAACGTCACACGACGATCGGGGCTGACGATCGGCGATGTCACAGGACGCGCGGAGGCCGAAGCGTTCGTCGGCGCCTCCTGTTTCGCTGCAGCTGCTGCGCTTGAAATGGCCAGCACGATGCACCCCAGAATCAACTTCCAGTGGTCAAGTGCCGGTCTCTTCACTTCCCCACCTCCACCGGCGGCAAGAACCGAATGCCCGCCGGCGATGGGAGGTCAGCAAAGATGCCCGATGGCTTGAGCCGCCCGTTGCCCTCGTCTATCCGCGACGCGAGCACCGTGTCCGAATCGCGGTTCGAAATGGCCAGATGTTTGGACGAAGGCTCGATGCCGAACTGACGCGGGGTCTTGCCCCCTGTCCCCTGCTCCTCGACAAAGGTCAACGTGCCCTTCTCGGGATCGATGGTGAAAAGGGCGATGCTGTTGTGACCGATATTGGAGGCGTAGAGCCACTTTCCGGAGCGATGGATGTACAGCTCGCCCGCAACATTGGCACCGTCGAAATACTCGGGCAGCGTGGAGACGGTCTGCACGTCGCTGAGGCTCCCCGTTGACGCGTCGTACGCAAACACTGTCACGGTCGAGTGGCGTTCGTTGAGGACGTAGGCAAAGCGGGCGTCCTGGCGAAACAGCATCTGGCGCGGCCCCGCCCCGGGCTTCAACGCCGCCGAACTCTGGCTGGCAGGAGTCAGCTTGCCGCGTTGAGAATCGAACACGTAGCTCGCGATCCGATCAGACGAGGGATCGCAGACAAAGGCAAAGCGGTTCGACGGGATCGAGCGCGACACACGGCGTGCGATCTCCCACCTTCCCTGAATCGCCCGCAGCAATCGCGATCGTCTGGCTTGCCTCGCCGAGGGTGCCATCGGCGGCCACTGGAAGGATCGCGATCGTGCCGCTCGCGCAATTGGCCACGACGAGGTTGCGACCGCCCTGGTCAACAACGAGATGACAGGGACGTGTCCCCATGGACGCGCGTTGATTGAGGAGCGTCAGCTTGCCTGCCGAATCGATGGCGTAGGCACTCACGGCGCCGGTTGGTTTGCCCTCGAATCGATCGATCTCGTTGACCGTGAAGAGCCGTCGCCGAGGCGTGTCGAGCTCGAAGTGCGTGGGGTTGGCGGTTTCCGCCGCAAGTCCCAGCGGCACGAGGGTGACGTTCTGGAACACTTCCGTGCCGGCGGATTGCAGACGAAACAGGTAAATGCCCTTGCCCTTCTCGCCGGTGTGGGTGCCGATATAGACGAGCGTGTCCTTGCTCGAGGCACTCGCGGGATCTGACACCTGCGCGTGCCCGGTCGCTGCGACCGCGATCACCGCCCAAAGACTGACCACAAGCACGCGTGTCATCGCTCGCTCGTTTCAGAAGTCCGCACCGGAGGCCGGTGCCCCCGGCCTACAACGAAACCGGTAAAGCTGGCGCGATTGGGAAATATACGATATATGGCCTCTGGGCGCGAGGACCGTCGGACGAGGTGCCGCCTCGCCTCTTAATGCTTCAGCTTGATCCGAATTGTATTGCTCGGCGTCTGCCCCACACGCACCTGGTGCAGGCTCGCGATCACTCCGACGCCACCGCGGCGATCAGCGCCTTGATGTAACCGAAAGCAAACGCAAATCCTTGAAGATTGTTGGCATCGCCTTCGATGGTCGGCACGTGGTCAGGCATCATCATGCCGTCGTAGCCAACCTCTTTGTACACGCGCATTGCCCTCAGCATATCCACATCGCCATCGTCGATGAACGTTTCGCGAAAGTTCAGGAAGCCGCCGGAGATGTTCCGGAAATGGACGTTGAAGATCTTGCGGCGCGAGCCGAAGTAGCGGATCACGTCGAAAATCTGCTCGCCGGGCTTGTCGAGCATTTCGGCCACGGTGCCCTGGCAGAAATTCAAACCGTGATAGGGACTTTCGGCGATCGAGACAAAGCGTTTCAGACCATCGACTGACCCGAGCACGGTCTCGACACCACGCCATCCCTTGCCTGGCGGCATCCCTGGATCTTGTGGGTGACAAGCGAGTCGCACCTTGTACTCGGTGGCGACCGGTACGACGCGCTGGAGAAAGTAGGTGATCCGTTCCCAGTACAAATCGGCATCGACCGCGCCAGCCATGGTGAGCGGCGGCTCTTGCTTGGCGTCCGCGTAGACGAACGTGCTGTAACGTGCTCCGCCTCTCCCTTGGGTGCTCGCCGTTCGTGGAATGCCGATCAGGGTGAGGTTGTACTTCGCGGCCGGGATGCCAGCGCGCGCGCAGTTGCGAATCATCTGGCAGATGTCCTCGATCTGCCGATCGCGATCAGGGTCTCGTCCGAGCAGAATTGCGGGGTTCTCAGCACGAGAGATCTCGCTCGAGCTCAGTGGCAGCGGCACCATGTCGAGCGTGATGCCAAACGATTCCACGCGCTCGCGGAGCCGTTGGAGGCCGTCGACCGACCACGACTCGTCCAGCCGCGGCGACGGAAGCCGCGAGCAGATATGCGTGACGCCGAACCCGGCTAGGACACGGAGAATGGCATCCGAGTCGCCGTGCTGCGTCCCGACTTTCATCAGCGCCTTCGCATTGGGCGCCGGAGTCCGACGCTGCTCGGCCGGCGTCGACCTCGCCTCGACCGACGACGCAGCGGTGACGACGGCGCCGGCGAGGCTCACAAATTCGCGGCGATTCATCCTGGCCTCTCTAGCGAAGCTCCGCCTAAAGCCGCCGAGATAGGACATACCGGCTCCGCTTCGCTAGGGCAGCATATCCTTGCCCCGCTCCGCGGGGCGGTTTAGACACAAGTCCATCTGCTACTTGAGCGCGAACACCCAGATCGCTCCACCCTCCGGCACGTGCACCGGGGTTTGACCCGGCACTCGATTGAGACGATTTTGCATGCCACGCGCGTCGATTCCCCATCCGGACTGGACGGCGATGTACTGCGTCCCATCGATGCTGAAGGAGGACGGTTGTCCGATGACGCCGGAGTTGGTCGGAAACTCCCACAGCACCCGACCACTCGAGGCGTCGAACGCACGAAACAGACGGTCGTTGGTGCCGCCGCTGAACACCAGGCCTCCACCCGTGGCGAGCATCGGTCCCCAATTCGCAGACGTTGCGAACGTGTGCGTCCAAACGCGTCGACCGGTGTCCACATGCCAGGCCTGTACTTCGCCAATGTGATCGGCGCCAGGAGCGACGGACAACGTGATGGTCGCACCGGTAAACGCACGACCTGGCGTGTACCGAGATCGGCCGGCCAATTATCGACGAGCACAGGTTCTCGTTGGCGGGGATGTACAGCAGCCGGGTCTTTGGACTGAAGGCCGCGGGTGGCCAATTCTTGCCGCCCCAATGCGAGGGACAGAAATCAGCCTGTTTGCCGGTGCCTGGCTGGCGAGCCGGATCGACGTCGGGTCGCCCCGTCTTGGGGTCGAGACTTCGAAAAACGTTCTGCTTCACGTACGGCGTGCCTTCGACATAGTTGATTGGTCCAGCGGTGCGTTCGAGGAACCAGAGGTAGCCGTTGCGCGCCACATTGATCAGGCCCTTGATGCTGCGGCCGCCTCGCGCGTAGTCGACGAGGAGCGGCGGCGACACCTCGTCCCAGTCCCATGAGTCGTTCGGGTGATATTGAAAGTGCCCTTTGATTTGACCCGTCTCGACGTCGATGGCCACCGTGGAGGAGGTGTAGAGATTGTCGCCGGGTCGCTGATCGCCCATCCACGGCCCTCCGTTGCCGGTTCCCCAGAACGCGAGACGAGTCTCGGGATCGTAGGTGCCGGTGACCCACACCGGGCCGCCGCCCGTCTTCCATTGATCACCCTGTGGCCACGTCTCGCTGCCTGGCTCGCCTGGCGCCGGCACGGTGTGGGTCTTCCATAGCTGGCGGCCGTTGGTCGCGTCGAACGCGGCGACGAAACCGCGGACGCCGAGCTCGCCGCCGGAGGCACCCACCATGACCTTGCCGTCCACAATCAGCGGCGCCAGCGACATGTAGTAGCCCTGGCTGTTGTCGGCCACTTCTGATGCCCATACCTGATTGCCGGTTCTGGCATCGAGCGCGACGAGCACGGCGTCGCCTGCGGCGAAGAAGACCTTGTCTCCAGAGAGCGCCACCCCGCGGCTCGTTGGATGAAGCAGCACCACGCCCTCTGGCATCGATCGTCGGTATCGCCACAGCACGGTGCCGGTTTTCGCGTCGAGGGCGATGACCTGATTCTCTGGCGTCGCCACGAACATGACCCCTCGGTTGACGATCGGAGGAGCTTCGTGACCGTTGTTGACGCCCGTTGATACGACCCACGCCGGTTGCAGACGTGCGACGTTGGTCGGCGTGATCTGTTCGAGCGGACTGTAGCCCCAGCCGTCATAGGTGCGACGCACCATGAGCCAATCCTCGTCGCCGGGGTTCGTCAGTCGGCTGGAGGTGACGGCTTCATAGCGTGCAAGGGCCGTCGGTAGAGATCCGTTGCCGGTGCTGACGGCGCGCTCGGCTGCGACGGCGTCGCCGGCGTCTGCGCCAGTCCTGTCATGGTTGCGAGCGCCAGCAGCGCAACCGAGAGCGAGAGCCGAAAGCCTTCATCCACGCGCATGATTCGCCAGTCTCCCACGAACGGCACCGATGATGATTCGGATTCTTGGCCGCTGTCCAGTGCTCGCTACGGTATCCGGGTGATCGAGCGCCACTCACGGCTTGGGCGGCGCGGCAAACGGCCCGACTTCGGGCTTCGCCTGCGTGTTCGCGAGTGGACCGAGTTCCGCGGCCGCGCCGCGCGCGATCGCGGCCGTTTCACTGCCGGCCTGGAAGCAGCTGAAGTCCGGACGGTCGCGCCACGAGAGCGGACCACACAATCGGATCCCGGCCTTGACGGTCGCATCGTGCACGATGTTGATCGCGCGCTCGTAGTCGGGCGTGCCCTGACGGAAGCCGGTAAAGTTCCCGAGATCGCCGCTGGCGGCGAAGAGCGCGGTGACGCCGGGCACCTTGGCGATTTCGTCGGCGTTCTTCAAGCCTTCGAGCGTTTCGATCATCAGGATCAACACGATGTTGTCGTTGATCGTATTGCGATAGCCACCAGGGACGCCGCCCCACATCGCGGCATCGAACGCCTGGCCGCCACCGTTGCTCCGACGACCCAGCGGTGGGAAG
Source organism: uncultured Acidobacteriota bacterium (assembly GCA_963734095.1). GTDB lineage: Bacteria > Acidobacteriota > Vicinamibacteria > Vicinamibacterales > UBA2999 > JACCSI01. Next base: position 47,149 of record CAVTGK010000025.1, read on the forward strand.
TAGGTCCAGTTCCGCGCCTCGATGGCTTCGGCGACCGTATCCACGGTGGGTACAACGATCACGAGCGCGCCGGCGTCGGTCGCATGCTGAATCTCGCGCTCGTCCGCATACGCGACGCGCGCGCCGGGAACCGCCTTGGCGTGCGGACATGTCCGCCACAATCGTGCCGCCTGATCCCAGTCGCGCGGCGCATGCTGCATCTCGGTCCAGATGAAGTCGTATCCAGCATTGGCCATCGCGCAATACGTGGAGGGATCGGTCGCACTGAACAGCGTGCCGCCGGTGACCTTGCCGCCTTGCTGCAGCTTGAGCTTGACTGGATTCCAGATCCTGGCGCCGGCGGGCGGGTTGAAGGCGGGCCCGTACTTCCACGAGGCGGGATCGAAGACGCCCTGGTTGACCGCGTCCGCGGGCGCGACGGTCTGCGCCCTGCTGTCCGCACCCGGAGCGGCCGCAAGCGGAAACTTCGTGGCACCGGCCGCGGCATTGGTGGCGTACGGATCCGCTCCAGGAGTCGGCGTCGAGGGATTGGGCGTGGTCTGATTGCGCGGCTGCGGCTGCGGGCTCTGGCCCGCAGACCACAACGTTGCGATCAGCACAGCGCTGAGAACGGCGGAGAAAACGACCTGCCTCACGTGAACCTCCGGATGGCGCGGCATCTCGCGCAGGCTTGATGCCGTCGCACATTATGCACCCCGAGTCTCCAACTCGCCGACGTTCGACCCAGAGAACAGCGAATCTTCCGGCTAAAGCCGGAAGCCACGCGAGCGAGTGAGACCCGGTGACACGTTTACTGCGTCGCCGTGATGCCGCCGTCCAGATACAGCGTCTGTCCGGTGATGAAGTCGAGGCGGGCGAGACGAAGAACAGCACCGCGTTCCAGACGTCCTCCGGCTCGGCGATGCGGCCGAGCGGGATGCGCGCGATCAAGCTGTTGTAGAACTGTCTCGTCCGCCAGCATGTGCGCGACCTGCTGCGTGCGGACGAACGTCGGCGCGACGACGTTGACGTTGATCTGGTGCGGCGCCCATTCGGCCGCCAGTTGCTTGCAGAGAATCGCCAGTCCGCCTTTGCTCGCGCAGTAGGCGGCGTAGCCGCGCCCGCGCAGCGCCAGCAGCGTCCGCACCGACCCGATGTGGACCTGCTTGCCGCCCGTCGCCCTGCCGGATCATGTGCCGCGCCGCGGCCTGCGCCTGGAACATCGCGCTCTTCAGGTTCACGTCGACGACGTGATCGAACATCTCCTCGGTGACGTCCTCGGCCTTCTCCTCGCGATTCAGGCCGACGCAGTTGACCAGAATGTCGAGCCGGCCGAAATGCGCGGCGACCTCGTCCACCATCCGGCGCGTTTCGGCACCGAGACGGCATCGAATGCCGTGGCAAACGCATCGTGACCGCTCGCTCGAAGCGCCTCCGCGCAGGCCGCCGCCTTCTCCGGCGTTGTGCCCGGCGATGCGCGACCTTGGCGCCCGCACGCGCCAGCCCGCGGCAGACCACTTCGCCGATGCCGCCGTAGCCGCCGGTCACGAGCGCGACCTTGCCGTCGAGTCGGAACAGTTGATCACGCTCGATCGACTCGGTCATCGGGCAGGGTCTGATGCGCGCTCAGTCCTGCGACGCGTCGAGAATCGCGACGGCGCGCACCGGCGCGGCGGATGCGCCGCGCCACTTCACCGGCAGCACGCTGACGGTGAACGAATGATACGGCGGCGGGATCTCGTGCAGGTTGCAGAGGTTCTCGAGGTGGTAGTACTCGCGCTCGCGCATCACGCGGTGCGCTTCCCAGAACTTTCTGCGCTCGAACATCTTCGCGACCGGCGGATCGAAGCCGATCGCGTCGATGCCCATCACCTTCACGCCGCGATCGAGCACGTAGTGCACCGCTTCCTTCGTCATGCCCGGATGGTCGGTCAGATACGCCTTCTCGAGGCGCTTCTTCGCCGCGTCGGTCCGGAGCAGCACGATGTCGAGCGGCTTGATCCGATAGCCGTCGAGCTTGCGCTTCGGCCTGCTCGATGTCGCCGGCGTGATCTCGTCGCCGGCCGCTTTGTGCGTGAGATCGAGCACGACGCCGTCGCCGTAGCAGTACTCGATCGGGATCCCTTCGGCGCGCGGCGCGTCCGGCTTGACGTGGCCCCACGAATCGATGTGCGTGCCGATGTGATCGCCGGTGACGATCATGCAGTGATTGGTGATCTCGTCGACGCCGTATTGATCGGTGCCGACGCTCTTCGCCATCTGGCGGTAGCTTTCCATCTCGACGATGACCGGCTTGGCGACGTTGGGATACGTCATCATCCCCTGGAAGACTTCCATGCTGAGATCGATCAGTCACGCGTTCATCGATCATCATCACTTCCCCATCCCACTATCACCAATCACACACGATCGTCATTTCCCTCCCAGCCGCCGTCGACGAAGATCGACTGCCCGGTCAGATAGCTGGCTTCGTCCGAGGCGAAGAACGCGGCGACCTTGCCGATCTCGCGCGGCTCGCCGGCGCGGCCGAGCGAGATCTGCGCGAGCACGCCGGGCAGGATGTCCGGATCCTTCATCACCCACGCGGTCATCGGCGTGTCGATCAGGCCCGGGTGAATGCAGTTGACGCGAATGCCCTGCGGCGTCATCTCGGCCGACATGTTGCGCGTCAGCGCTTCGAGCCCGAGCTTGGTCGGCGCGTAGTGCGTGCGGCCGGGCAGCACCTTCGCCGCCTGAATCGAGCCGATGTTGACGATGCTGCCCTTGCGGCCCTCGGCGAGCGCGCGCCGGCAGAACACCTGCGAGCAGAGCCACGCGCCGCGCAGGTTGACGTCGACCAGCCGCGTCCACTGCTCGTCGGTCAGCTCGAGGAACGGCACGATCGTCTCGATGCCGGCGTTGTTGACGAGGATGTCGATCGGGCCGAGCTCCTTCCAGACCTCGTCGATCATCGGCTCGACGTCGGCGCGCTTCGCGACGTCGGCCTGCACCGCGATCGCGCGCGTGCCCTTGCGACCGGATCGCCGTCGGCGACTTCTTCGGCCTGCGCCATGTTGTCGACGTCGTTGACCGCGACGTCGGCGCCTTCGTCGGCGAACACCTCCGCGATGCCGCGGCCGATGCCGCGCGCCGCTCCGGTGACGAGCGCGACTTTGCCTTTGAGTTTCACGCATGCTCGCTGCAGCCCGTCGCTCGACTTCGTAGCGGGACTTCGACGTCTCGTGCTTCTGCTTCGCTGCTCGATGTCTGACTTCCTGCTGCGGCAGCGCGAACACGTAGTAGCCCTGCGCTTCGCGCTTGCCCGGAAAGATCGCGATGTTCCCGTCGGATCGACGTCCGGGTAATACGACGCGCAGAACGCGACGTATTGGCGGCCGCCGACTTCGTACACGGCCGCCATCCCTTCGGGATTGGCGTCGAGCGCGCGCTCCCACAGCACCTTGCCGGTGTCCTTGTCGAACGCGCGGACGTAGCCGTCGGCGTTGGTGCCGATGAAGATCAGGCCGCCGGCGGTGACGACCGGACCGTTGCGATGGACGCGCTGGGCGTTGCCGGTGTTCTTGATGCCTTTCGCCGCCAGCGCGCGCACGATGCCGAGCGGCGCGCGCCACTTGATCGTGCCCTCGTTGAGGTCGTAGGCGACGATCTGCGCCCACGGCGGACTGATCGCCGGCAGGCCGTTCTGGCGCGGAACATCGAGCCGAGCGGCCCGGTGTAGCGCGTGAGCCCGTCGAATCTCGGGCAGCGGCGGACGCGGCGGACGCTGACGGACTGCGGTTGCCGCCCGTGTCCTCGGTTGCCGGACCGCGGCAGCCGCAAGCGTGTGAATCGCCGGCTGATCGGCCGTGCGCACGTACAGCATGCCGGTCGTCGGATCGGCCGCCGCGCCGCCCCAGTTCGAGCCGCCCAGCTCGCCGGGAATCGAGATCTGATCGCGATCGAGCGTCTGCGGCGTGAACAGCCCCTCGTTGCGCGCGCTTCGGCAGGATCCCGCGCAGCCGCGCCTTCTCGGCCTCGTCGAGGTGCGGATTGATGTCGTCGACGCCGAACTTCAGCCGCGCGAACGGCGGCGGGCTTGGTCGGGAAACGGCTGCGTCGGCCAGCGACTCCTCGCCGGGCACGTCGCTCTTCGGCACCGGCCGCTCTTCGATCGGCCAGAGCGGCTCGCCCGGTCACGCGATCGAACACGTAGAGCAGTCCGAACTTCGTCGCCTGCGCCACGATGTCGACCGTCTTGCCGTTGTGCCGGACGGTCAGCAGCTTCGGCGCGGTGGTCAGGTCGTAGTCCCAGAGATCGTGATGGACCGTCTGGAAGTGCCACAGCCGCTTGCCGGTGCGCGCATCGAGCGCGAGCAGCGAGTTGCCAAACAGGTTGGCGCCCTTGCGATCGCCGCCGTACGATGTCGTGCGTCGGCGAGCCGAGCGGGAAATAGGCGATGCCGCGCTTCTCGTCGATCGAGATCTCGCCCCAGGCGTTGACGCCGCCGGCCCACTTGTACGCGCCCTCCGGCCAGGTGTCGTAGCCGAACTCGCCCGGGATGCGGAATCGTGTGGAACGTCCACACCAGCTTGCCGGTGACGACGTCGAAGGCGCGGAGATCGCCGGGCGTCGAGCCGTAGCCTTCGCCGGTGTTCGAGCCGGTGATGAACAGGTTCTCGAAGACGCGTCCCGGCGTGCCGCTCGGGCTGCCGAGCGGACGGAGCGGTCCCGTCGCGCATGTCGACGCGGCCGTCGTCGCCGAAGGTCGTGATCGGCGTCCCGGTGCGCGCGTCGATCGCGCGCAGCGCGCCGCCCGCGCCGAAGATCAGCCGCCGGTCCGATCGGTCCTTGCTCTCCCAGTAGTTGATGCCGCGGTTGCCCGGGCTGCCGTCCTCGACGCCGTGCGCCCAGATCTGCTTTCCGGTCGCCGCGTCGAGCGCGACGATCGCGTTGCGCGGGCCGAGCACGTACATCACGCCGTCGACGACGAGCGGATTGAAGCCGAAGTTGCCCGTGCGATCCGGGACCGGATAGAACCAGGCCAGCTCGAGCTGTTGCACGTTGCGTCTTGTTGATCTGCGTGAGCGCCGAGTACTGCATCGAGTCGGCGGAGCCGCCGTAGTCGCTCCACGTCGTGTACGGCGTCTCGGCTGGGCGCGACTGGCCGCTGAGCGACGGCTGCCGCCGAGCAGACCCGCGGCGAGCACGACGCCGACGGACGCAGAGGATACGTCTCATCGTCTACGCTGCCCGTTACGAGTCTGCGAAACGTGTAGCCGAGCTTCTGCAGATACGCTCTTGCTGATCTCCGCCGTCTGCAGCGGCGTGTACGGCGCGTTCTGCGAGCCGTCGAGCTCGTGCATGATGTTCGCGTTCGGATTCGCGCCTCCACCGTGTCGAGAATCGCTTTCAGATCGACCTTGCCCTCGCCCGAGCGGGCAGTAGCCGGCGAAGTGCTCCCAGCCTTTGAAGTCCTTCAGGTGCATGTGGACGGTGATCGAGGAGAAGTCCTTGACCACCTTCGCGGCGTCGGCGCCGCCCTTCTGCAGCTGGCCGACGTCGGGCGCGAACTTGCAGTGGCGCGTGTCGACCGCTTCCATCACCGCGTAGGTTTCGTCGCGCGACTCGACGGCGGTGTTCGGTGTGCTGATGCAGGCCGGCGCCAAGCCCGACGTCGTTCATCGCCTTCGCGTAGTCGTTGAGGCCGGCGACGATGTTGGCGCTGGTGCTCGGCGAAGTTGTAGCCCTCGCGCTTGACGCCGTTCGGCGCGAGCACCATGAAGCGCCCGCCGTGCTTCTTGAGCGCCTTGCCCCACTGAATCAGCTGCGCGAGGTTCTCTTTGCGCGTGGAGGTGTCGGTCAGCTGCACGGTCGCGTAGGCGGACACGAGCGGGATCCGGTGCTCGCTCGAGGAGCGGCGCGAGCGTGCCCTTCGCGTCCCAGTCGTTGACGATCGACGCGAACGTCTCGAAGCCGTGGAACCCGAGCGCGCGCCATGTCCCTGACCGCGGTCGTCAGGTTCTCCGGCGTGCGCGGCACGCGCGCCCCAGATGAGCGCCGTGCAGCCGATCTGCAGCTTCCGTGACTGTGCCGCGGCGGCGACCGCCGGGCAGCGCGGCCGCGCCAAGGCCGGCGAGAAGCGTCTTCCCGAAGTCCGACGATTCAGCATGTCGGTCATGCCGGCGATTCTAGTCGCGTGACGCCTACCGATCGCGAGCGGTAACGGCTACCGTCAGGGCAAAAGTATCGTGAATGCAGTTTACTTTACCGGTCAAGTTGGTAATCTAATGACAGCGTGACGTGAAGCCGACGTACCTGGAGCTGGGTTGGTCGCGAACACGGCGACGCGGTGGTGGCACGACTCCGCCGACCCGGCGGAGCTCGACCTGCGGCCTGCAGCGCGGCGCGATCGGCGTCACGACCAATCCGGTGCTGATCGCCGCGGCGCTCAAGAGCAATCCGCGAGCGCGTGGCGGCGCGCGATCGATCGAGCGCTCGCCCGCGAGCCTGCCGGCCGAAGCAGCAGGCCGAAGCGCTGACGGAAGTCGCCGTCGCGCAGGCGGCCGAGCAAGCTGCTGCCCGGTCTTCCGAACGCGCGGGACCGTCGGTCCGGCTTCGTCTGCGCGCAGGTGAACCCGGCGCGGGCCGGCGACCGCGACGTGCATGCTCGCGATGGCGCAGCGCTTTCACGCGTGGGCGCCGAACATCGCCGTCAAGCTGCCCGCCACCGCCGCCGGTCTCGACGTGCTGGAGGACTGCGTCGCCGAGGGCATCACGGTGACGGCGACGGTCAGCTTCACCGTGCCGCAGGCGCTCGCGATCGCCGAGCGGCATCGCGCCGGCAGCGGCCGGGCCGAGCGCCGCGGCATCGACGCCGGGGCAGTGCTTCGCGGTGATCATGATCGGCCGGCTCGACGACTACCTCCGCGAAGTGGCGCACGACAGCCAGCGCGCGAGTCGCGAAGTCGGACATCCGCCAGGCGGGCCTGGCCGTCGCCAAGCGCGCCTACTCGCTCTATCAAGAGCGCGGCTACGAGGCGGTGCTGCTCGTCGCGGCGCTGCGCGGGCGCTATCACCTGACCGAGCTGGCCGGCGCGCGACTGGTGATGTCGATTCACCCGAGCCTATCAGGACGCGTCTCGTGTCGCAGGACTTCCCGCGCGAAGCCGCGGATCGACCGCCCCGTGCCCGCCGAGACGTCGATCGATCGGCTGCAGCAGATGCCCGACTTCGTGCGCGCCTACGAGCCGGACGGCATGACGCCGGCCGAGTTCATCGCGTTCGGCGCTGACGCAGCGGACGCTCAGCCAGTTCATCGAGAGGGTGGAAGGAATTGGAACTGCTGGCACCGGCAGACTGGCACGACTGGACTCACGAAGATTAAGAGATGGCCACCGCATTGAGGTCCCGCAGCTCGGCAACACGGTCGAAGAGTGCCTCGTCACCCGCTGGGTCAAGCGCAAGGGCGACGTCGTGTCCGCCGGCGAGGTGGTCGCCGAGATCGAAACCGACAAGACGACATTCGAGATCACCGCCTCCGTCGACGGCACCGTGCTCGAGACCTTCTTCGAAGAAGGCGCGCTCGTGCCGGTCTTCACGAGACTGTGTGTCATCGGCGAGCCGGCGAGAGCGCTCGAGCGTTCCGTCCCGAGCGCCGCCTCGGGATCCGCCAGCTCGGGCGCACCGGCCCTCCAGCGGCGACCGTTCGAGAGCCGCCCGCCAGTCGGCGAGCCGCAGGACGCTCGTCGCGCCGCTGAGTCCGCGCGCGCGACAGTTCGCGGCCAGCACGACTTCGATCCGCATCATCGCGGGCTCCGGCCCGGGCGGCCGGGTGCTCGAACGAGATGTGCGAAAGGCGTTCGAGGCGTCGCAGGCGATGCGTTCCTCGGACGCGCGCTTATCGACGACGCGCCAAACCATCGCGCGCCGCATGCGCGAGTCGCTGGCGTCGACGGCGCAGTACACGCTGCACGCCTCGGCCGCATGCCCGCGGACTGCTCGCGGCGCGTGCGCGCGGCAAGGCTGTCGCCGCAGTCTGACGACATACCTGGCCAATTTCGGTCAATCATCTGGTCACCTTCTGTCTCATTCGCGCGCTGAACGCCGATCCTGCGGTCAACGCCGAGTTCATCGACGGCGAGCTCGTCAAGCATCCGCAGGTGCATCTCGGCTTCGCGTGCGACACCCCGCGCGGCCTGATGGCTCCCGTCGTCCGCGACGCGCAGCAGCTGTCGCTCGGCGAACTCTGGCGAACGGATGAAGGACCTGGCGACAGGCTGTCCAGGGCACGATCTCGCCCGGACGACTCACCGGCGCGACCTTCACGATCAGCAACCTGGGAGCCCTGGGCGTCGAATCGTTCACGCCGCTGCTCAACCCGCCGCAGGTCGCGATCCTCGGCGTCGGCGCCATCCAGGTGAAGCCGGTGCGCACCGCCGGCGGCATCGAGTTCATCGACGCCATCGGCCTGTCGCTCACGTGCGACCATCAGGTCATCGACGGCGCCCCCGGCGCGCGATTTCTGCAGGCCTCGCGCAGAAGATCGAGACGTCGAGTCGATCCTGTCGTCATCGTGACTGTGCCGATAGCTGGATTGACCACTGCCCATGCCCAAGTCCATCGTCATCGAGCCGGAGCGCGTCTTCACTCGGGAGGTCATCCGCTTTCGCGACATCCCGGTGAACGCGTACGACAAGACGCTCGCCGAGGAGGAGCTGCGAGCTACTCGACCGAGGACTTGCTGCACATCTGGCAGGACATGTGCGCCATCCGCGAGTTCGAGACCGTGCTCAACGAGATCAAGACGAAGGGCGCCTACAAGGGCGTCACCTACAATCACGCCGGTCCCGCGCACCTCTCGATCGGCCAGGAAGCGGCGGCGGTCGGCATGGCGTTCTCGCTGACGCCCGACGATCACATCTTCGGCTCGCATCGCAGCCACGGCGAGATTCTGGCCAAGGGCTTCTCCGCGATCCGGCAGCTGGACGACGAACGTCTGCTGGAGATCATGGAGTCCTATCGCGACGGCGCGCTCCTGCGCCCGGTCGAACGGCGCTTCGACGGCATCGGTCAAGGACCTGGCGCGTCGCTTCTTCGTCTACGGCGCCTACAGCGAGATCTTCGCGCGCGAAACCGGCTTCAACCGCGGCCTCGGCGGCTCGATGCACGCGTTCTTCGCGCCGTTCGGCATCTATCCGAACAACGCGATCGTCGGCGGCTCGGGCTCGATCGCGCCGGGCGCGGCGCTCTTCAAGCGCGTCAACCGCAAGCCCGGCATCGTCGTCGCCAACATCGGCGACGCGTCGTTCGGCTGCGGTCCGGTCTGGGAAGGCATCACGTTCTCGGCCATGGACCAGTTCCGCAAGCTGTGGGACGCAGTCGCTCGGCGGCGGCCTGCCGATCATCTTCAACTGCATGAACAACTTCTACGGCATGGGCGGCCAGCCGGTCGGCGAGACGATGGGCATGCAGTAGATCGCGCGGCATCGGCGCCGGCGTCAATCCCGAGCAGATGCACGCCGAGCGCGTCAACGGCTACGACCCGCTGCCCGTCATCGACGCGTTCCGGCGCAAGCGGCAGGTGCTGCTCGAAGGCCGCGGGCCGGTGCTGCTCGACACGGTGACCTACCGCATCAGCGGCCACTCGCCGTCCGACGCCTCGAGCTACCGCATCGAAGGAAGAGATCGAGCGCTGGCAGCAGGCCGATCCGATTCGCGCCTTCCGCACGCATGCTGATCGACGCCGGCGCTGGCCACCGCGGACGCGCTGACGACGCCGCGCGGCCGAGATCGACGCGACGATCTTCGAGATGTTCCGCCTCGCCGTCGATCTCGGACGTCAGCCCGCGCGTCACCGTCGACTCCGAGCTGGTCGGCGCGGTGATGTTCTCGAATCGGCGCGTCGAGAAGTTCGACGACCGCGCGCCGGAGTTCCTGCAGGACCTCGCCGACAACCCGCGCGTCGCAGCAGATCCGCGGAAAGATCCGCACGCCGACCGACGACGGGCAGCCGGTGCCCGAAGATGAAGGCGTACAACGTCCGCGACGCCATCTTCGAGGCGATGCTCCACCGCTTCGCGATCGATCCGACGATGATCGCGTTCGGCGAAGAGAATCGCGACTGGGGCGGCGCGTTCGCCGTCTATCGCGGCCTGACCGAGGCGCTGCCCTACCACCGGCTGTTCAACTCGCCGATTTCGGAAGCGGCGATCGTCGGCGCCGCCGTCGGCTATGCGCTCGAAGGCGGGCGCGTCGTCGCCGAGCTGATGTACGCCGACTTCATGGGCCGCGCCGGCGACGAGATCTTCAACCAGCTGTCGAAGTGGCAGGCGATGTCGGCCGGCCAGCTGACGATGCCGGTCGTGCTGCGCGTCTCGGTCGGCTCGAAGTACGGCGCGCAGCACTCGCAGGACTTCACCGCGCTCGTGCACCACATCCCCGGATTGAAGGTCGTCTATCCGGTGACGCCGTACGACGCCAAGGGCATGATGAACGCGGCGCTGGCCGGCACCGATCCGGTGATCTTCTTCGAGAGCCAGAAGGTCTACGACTTCGGCGAGATGTTCGTGGAGGAGGGCGTCCCGGAGGGCTACTACGAGATCGACCTCGTCGGAGCCGTCGATCAAGCGCACGGGCACGCGATCTGACGATCGTCACGCTCGGCCCGGCGCTCTACACCGCGATCGCGGCCGCCGACGAGCTGCAGACGCGTTTCGGCTGTTCGGCGGAGATCGTCGATCTGCGCGCGGCGAATCCGCTGAACTACGCGCCGCTGGTCGAATCGGTCGCAAGACCGGCAAGTGCTGCTGGTCTCCGACGCCGTCGAGCGCGGCAGCGTCATGCACACGGTCGCGGCGAACCTGACGCAGCTGTGTTTCGACGATCTCGACGCGCCGCCGGTGGTGGTCGGATCGCGCAACTGGATCACGCCCGCCGCGGAGCTCGAAGCGATGTTCTTTCCGCAGGTCGCGTGGCTGCTCGACGCGATCCACGAGCGGATCGTGCCGCTTCCAGGGCACCGGCCGAGGACCGATCAGTCGCTTGCGACGTTGACCAAACGCGCACGGCGCGGCGTCTAGACCCAAATCTCGTGGCTTCCGCCTTCAGGCGGAAGATCCCAGCGCCTTCAGGCGGAAGCTGCCAGCCAACTGCTGATCTTCCGGCTGAAGCTGGAAGCCACGCGGGCCTTGCACGAGGCCATCACAGGCTCGCGCCACGACGCTCACGCCATTCCGAGGCCGCAATCGCGTTGAAGTTGCCGGTGATTTCGAGCAGGCCATAGCGCACATGCGCTCGCATTGCGGCGTCAGCACGCGCGACATCGCCCGACACGAGCGCCGCTGCCAGCTCCGCATGAAAGTGCGCCGGCAAGGGCGTACGCCGGGCCGAGACATCGAACAGCCAGTTGAGCACGAGGACGTGATTGCGGTCGATCATCTGCGTCAGCAGCGGGCTGTTCGCGCGTTCGGCGATCCGCATGTGAAAGCGCACGTGACGGCGATGCACCTTGAACCGAAAAGCCGAATCCTCGCCTCGTGCCGCCAGCGTGCGAAAGAGCGTGTCGATCTGTTCGGCCGACTCCTCGAGCTCCACACGGTGCGCCAGCGTGGCGCGTTCGGTAAACAGCCGCGCCGACTGCGACTCGAGCGCCTCACGAAGCTCGTAGAGCGCGCGGATGTCGGACTCGGCGGGCACGCGGACGCGCGTGCCGGCGCGCGCACGACTTTCAACCAGCCCGTCGGCCTCCAAGCGTCGGAGCGCGTCCGAGACCGGCAGCACGCTCATGCCGAGCGCGGTGGCGAGCCGGCGGCGCGAGAGGGGCGTGCCGGGACGGAGCTGGCCGCGCAGGATGCGCTCGCGAATGGTCAGGTAGGCGCTGGTCGCCAGGCTGACAATCGCGGCGACGGGTTTACCCGTTACCTTTCGGCTCGCCCCCGGATTGCGGCGGGACGCGCCCGATCGCGGGGTCGTCGCGCGCGCGATGCGAAGCGATCTGCCCATGTGTTCGCGCTCAAATTTACCGAGAAAGTGCCCGACCTTTACCGTGAAAGTGCTTGACGATGACCAGCGCCCATGCTACTACAACTGACATTTCAGTAGTAGCGGCGCCAGCTTGCACCTTTCCACCTCGCGGGCAACAGGGAGCGCGTCATGAAGCGACACGTTGTTCTTGCACTTTGGCTGACGAGTCTTGCGGCCGGTCCGGTCTTCGCACAAACCGGCCAAATCAATGGCGTGGTCAGCGACAACACGGGCGGCGTCGTGCCGGGCGCCCTCGTGAAGGCCGTCGAAGTCGCCACCGGCCTGTCCAGAGACACCACGACCGGCGCCGACGGCCGCTACACCTTCACCTCGCTGCGGCCCACCACCTATGACCTCGTCGTCGAGCTGAGCGGCTTTCGACCGTCTCATCGCAACGGGCGTGCTGTTGCAAGCCAATCAGAACCTCACGATCAATTTCTCGATCGAGCTCGGCACGCTCGCGGAAACCGTCACCGTCTCCGGCGAATCGCCGACCGTGGATGTCTCGTCGGCAACGCTGAGCGAAGTCGTCGATTCGAAGCGGATCGTCGAGTTGCCGCTGAACGGCCGCGATGCCGCGACGCTGAGCACGCTGGTGCCGGGCATGGTGTTGACGACGGTGGATCGGGAATCGGGCAAGACGATCCCCGGCGCGCTCCGCATGTCGACCAATGGGACCGAATCGCGACAGGTCTCGTTCCGTCTGGACGGCACGAGCCATTCCGACCCGTATTACCAGCAGAATCAGCCCTTCCCGTTTCCCGATGCGCTGCAGGAATTCAGCATTCAGACCAGCAACTACAGCGCCGCCCAGGGGAACAGCGCCGGCGCGGTCGTCAACGCCGTCACGAGGTCTGGCACCAACGAGCTGCACGGCGGGGCGTTCGGTTATCTGCGCGACGGCGAGTTCACCGCGAAGAACTACTTTGCGTCCGAAAAGGACTTCCTGAAGCGCAAGCAGTACCGGCGGCTTTGCCGGCGGGCCGATCGTTCGCAACAAGGTCTTCTTCTTCACCGGCTGGCAAGGCACGACGATCGACAACCGCGGCTCGAACCTGGTGCAGTTTGCGCCAACGACCGACCAACGCAACGGCAACTTCGCCACCTGCGGCGCGGCCTGCAATGTCCCCCTCATCGATCCACAGACGGGCTTAGCGTTCCCAGGCAATCAGATACCTGTGTCGCGCTTCGATCCTGCGTCGGTGAACGTCTTGCGGTACATCCCGCAAGTCGGCGGCGATGGTCGCATCCAGGTGCCGCGGCTGATCGGTCAGGACGACAATCAAGTGGTCGCGAAGGTCGATCAGCAGCTCGGTGAGTCCAATCAGCTCGGGGTGCGCTACTTCTTCGATCACTTCACCAACGATCCGACCTACACGGAAGGCGACTTGCTCAGCTATCGCAACCCCACGCTGCAGTCGCGCGTGCGCGCGCAGAACATCGTGGGGTCGTGGAACCGGACGCTGACGAACACGTCGTTCAACGAGCTCCGCGTCGGGTACAACCGCATGCATGCACGGCGGTTCCCGCCCACGAACAATGTGCCCAGCATGCAGGAGTTAGGCGTCCGGCTCCCGATCTATCCCACGCTTGCCGTCGATCTCGGAGATCAACGCAAGCGGATACTTCAACATCGGCGACAACCTCGAGGCCTCGTTCGTCCGTAACGGGTTGGAGATCAACGACCGGTTCAGCTGGCTGAAGGGGAAGCACAACATCCAGGCTGGCGGCGAGGCGCAGCGCTACACCGTGAAGATCGAAAACCAATTCCGGCGCGCCGGCCACTTCATCTTCAACGGCAGCCGAACCGGCCACCCGATTGCTGACTTCCTCCTCGGTTATATCCAAACCTTCGACCAGGGCACCGGCGAATACAAGGACTACAAGGTGTGGTATGGGTCGTTGTTCGTTCAAGACGATTTCAGAGTCTCGTCACGGTTCACGTTGAATCTCGGTCTGCGCTACGAGAACACACCGCCATGGCATGAGACGGACGGACGCATCGAATATTTTTCGGTCGAGGACTACAACAACAATGTGCGGTCAACCGTCTTCCCGGCCGCGCCGAGGGGCGAGACCTTCCGCGGCGACGCAGGCGTTCCCTACGATGGCACCGATGCCAAAACCAACAACTTCGGCCCCCGTCTCGGCTTTGCCTGGGATCTGACCGGCGATGGCAGGACCAGTCTTCGCGGCGGCGGCGGCCTGTTCTACGACCAGCACCGTGACGGCGAGTCCGGCAATGGCGCGGTGAATGCGGCGCCCTGGAACATTCGGCTGTCTGTCACTCGCCCGACTGGCCCGTTCTCGGATCCTTATCGCGGACGCACCGACTTCGATCTCGTGACCGACGGCACGATCGGCACGCAGCAAGCGCCGTTTCCGCCGCCCGTCCTGATCGAGACGCTCGACTCGACCTACAAAACACCGCTCACCTACAACTGGAACCTGACGTTCGAGCGCGAGCTGATGGCCGCGCTTTCGGCTCGCGCCGCGTATGTCGGGTCGCGGTCGGTGAACGGCCGCCGCACGGTGCAATTGAACCCGGCCGTTTACAGCCCAGCGACACCCGCGGCACCGACGACCGGCGGCTGTTCGCGGCCGATAGGATCGGCCAGGTGATCCAGCAGCGCCAGGATCGCGAGTCGATGTACAACGGAATGCAGCTCACGCTACCAGAAGCGCTACTCTCGCGGCTTCACCGTCACCAGCAACTACACGCTGTCGCGCGTCGAAGGCAACTTCGGCGACGAAGTGATCCCGTGGAACGAGTTCACCCTCGATAAGAAGGATCCACTGGTGTGGGGCCCGCTGTCGCAGGACCGTACGCATCGCTTCACGACGTCGTGGGTGTGGGATCTGCCCGGTGCAAACATGGCGGGCCATTGAAGTGGGTGCTCGGCAACTGGCAGTATTCCGGCGTGATGGAGTTCGAGAGCGGGCGACCGTTCAATGTCATCAGCGGGTCGGATAGATCGGGCCGCGGGATCGGCAGCACGACCGACCGAGCCAAACTGACCGGTCAGCCGCTGGCGCCGCCCGCTGGCGCCGACGAGAGAGCTGTGGTTCAATCCGGCCGCCTTTGCGGTGGCCGACGTCGGCACGTTCGGCGACGTGCCCAAGGGATTTCTGCGCGGGCCCTCCTTCCACAGCTGGAACATGGGGCTCTTCAAGAACTTCCGCTACGGGACTGGGTCGAACGTTCAACTCCGCATCGAGGCCTTCAACGTCTTCAACCAGGTGAATTTCGACATTCCTGGCACGACACCGGGGGACAACCGCGTGGCCGTGAACAGCGCCAATTTCGGCAGCATTACACGCACGGTTCCGGTCACTGGCGATCCACGTCTCGTGCAGTTCGGTCTGAAGTTCGTGTTCTAGATCCTCGGGCGGTATTGAAAGCGGAGCTTCGCTAGCGACGAGCCGCGACGGGTCTTCGGGCCCGCCGCGGCTTGACGTCACGGCTTGCTCCTTGACGTCCTCGTTCCCGCACGCGTAGCCTGCCCGAGCCATGACGTCAAACGACCTGGTCGCGTGCGCCACTACTCTGCTCGCGCTCAGCGGACCACTCGCTCAGGAGAGCAGCCGCGTGGCCCCTGACATGCGACTGATGACGCTCGATCCGGGACACTTCCACGCCGCCCTCATTCAAAAGGAGATGTATCCCGGGGTTTCATCGCGCGTCGACGTCTTTGCGCCTGAGGGACCGGATCTCACCGAGCATCTCAAACGAATCATGGCTTCAACAGCCGACCCGATCACCCCACGAAGTGGCAGACGAACGTGCACCGCAGCCCTGAGTTTCTCCAGCGTCATGCTGCGCGAGAAACCCGGAAACGTCGTCGTCATCTCTGGCCGTAACAAGCGGAAAGATCGACCGCATTGCAGCGTCAGTCGAGGCGGGGCTGCATGTGCTCGCGGACAAGCCGTGGATTCTGACTGCCGACGAACTGCCGAAGCTGCAACGGGTCCTCGCCGATGCCGACGCCAAGGGCGTCGTCGCCTTCGACATCATGACCGAGCGCTTCGAGATCACCTCCATCCTGCAGCGTGAGCTCGTCAACGATCGGGCGACGTTTCGGCGAGATCGTCGCGGGCACCGCCGACGAGCCTGGCGTCTACATGGAAAGCGTCCACCACCTGATGAAAACGGTGGCTGGCGCGCCCAACATCAGGCCGGCGTGGTTCTTCGACACGGCGGAACAAGGTGAAGGACTGAATGACATCGGCACGCACCTGGTGGATCTGGTGCAGTGGACGCTGTTCCCCGGACAGGCCATCAACCACCGTACGGACATCGCCGTCGCTGGCGGCGCAGCGCTGGCCGACGTGGATTCCGCAAGCGGAGTTTCAGCGCGTTACCGGTGCGGCCAGATTTCCGCCGAGCCTCGCCGGCGCCATCAAAGACGGCCGCCTCGAGTACTTCGCCAACACGCTCGTGTCGTACACCATTCGCGGCGTCCACGCGAAGCTGAACGTCATCTGGGACTGGGAAGCGCCCGCCGGCGCCGGCGACACGCACTACGCGGTCTATCGAGGCAGTCGGGCGCGTGTCGAGGTTCGCCAGACGCGCGCCGACCGATTCGTGCCGGAGCTCTACGTGGTGCCAGCGACTGCCGAGATGAAGCCGCAGGTGCTGGACGCCGTGCGGGCGAAGAGTGGCGGCGCTGCAGCGCGATTACCCCGGCATCGGATCGAGGATCGCGGCCCGGAGATCCGACTCACCATCCCCGATGCGCTCCGGTGGGACACGAGGCGCACTTCGCGCAGGTGGCCAAGAAATTTCTCGGCTATCTCCGCGAGCGCGGACCCTGCCAGCGTGGGAACACACAAACATGCTGGCCAAGTACGCCGTCACGACCACGGGGACGGAAGGCCTCGCCCGACGTCAGCCCGCTCCCGCGTCGCAAATGCTGTCGCGCGCATGTGGCCACCTGCGGAGTAGCGACGCTAGGGTCTCGATCCCGTCGAGCGAACGAACGGATCCCATCCGCGCGTAGCGCAGAGGTCGAGCTCGCCGCGAGCCCGCAGCGTCGAGCAGCCGATCAAAAAAACAGCTCCGCGGGGGGGCTGACCCGCGGAGCCGAAGGGCCGCAAGGAGACGAGTCCTAGAAGATGTAGCGCAGCGACAACTGCATGCGACGCTCGGTGCGCGCCGAGATGACCTTTCCGAAGTTCGTGTCGGTCTGGTTGCCGTTGGCATCGAAGATCGCCGAGGTATCGACTTCGTTGAACGACAACTGGTCGAACAGGTTGTAGATCTCCCAGCGGAACTGCAATCCGCTGGCTCCCTTTCATCGGGAAGTTCTTGAAGAACGAGACGTCGTGGTTGTGGAACCCGGGGAGTCGCAGCATAGCGTTGTCGCAGTTGTTGCCGACATCGCCTCGACCATTCGGCCGCGCGAACACGCTGGTATCGAACCAGCGATCGATCGTCCGGTCGCCGCGCGGCAGATTCGGGTCGCCGGTCACGGTCGGGAAGGGGCCAATATTGTTGCCGCAGCGCTCACCGCCCCCGGTGAAGTCGAAGCCGTCGGTCGTCGTGAAGGTGACGCCCGTGTAGCCGCCGGTGGCGAACGTGCTGATGCCGGAGACGCTCCAGTCGTCGAGCAGCCATCGCAGGCCGCGTGCGCCACCGAGGCTCGTGCCAGCGTTCGGCAGGTCGACGCTGTAGCTCATCGATCAGCACATGCTCTTGAACGTTGCTGCGCTGCTCGCGAGGTCGCCCCGCGGAATGGGATTGTCGAAGAACGCGGTGGCGCGCGAGACCCTGGGGGGCGTCGTTGAAGAAGTTCTGCGTGCCCTTGGCCCAGGTGTAGGCGCCCGCCAGCTCGACGCCGCCGGTGTACCGGCGTGTGAGCTGCACTTGCAGCGAGTCGTAGTTGGATCGACCGGTCGTCTCGGTCATTTCGATGTCGCCGAAGCCGACGATAAGGGCGAAGGAACACGTCCGGCAGCGCCCCGGGATTCGTGGCCGTCGGCGTGACCGTGGGGTCGCGATTCTCTGGCAGGAACCTCGCGCCCGCCGGCACCATGTTGTAGTTCCTGCGGACTGGCAGGTAGCGCGTCCGATCGCCGACGTACGCCACGTCGAGCACCGTGTGCCACCCGAGCTCACGTTGCACGCCGACGTTGAACCGGTACGGCGTTCGGCCGTTTGTCGGTGCGCTCGACGCCGGACACGTTCACCGGCGTCGTCGCGCTCGTTCCGGTCATGAACGAATTCATGTCGGTGATAGCGGACGACACGATCGAAACGAAACGCCGCCCCGCCGGTGTTGTAGAAACCGCCGTGCGCTTCGTGGAAAGAACCGCCGGCCACGCGAACGACGGTCTTCGAGTTCATGGCCCATGCGAGCCCAGGCGTGGATCGAAGACCACAGGAATCGGATCGACGAAGCCCTCGCCGTCCACGTAACTGCCGTCGCGCTGCGTGACGATCCCGTTGATCTGGCAGGGCGTCATCGGGGGTAATGACGTCGCACGTGTAGCCGGTGCCCGGAACCATCTGTCCGATGTACGTGACCGGGACGATCTCCCCCGTGAGCGGATTGACGGCCCGGCGCCCGAGCGACGTCGTGATGGGTCGGAAGAGCACCGGCGGCCTGCCACCCCAACTGGGATCGAACCGCTCGAAGCTGAAGACCGACGACTCGCCGAGCACATGGCGCGGTCGGTCGGACTTGTACATGCGCAGGCCCAGGTCGACGGTGAGCGTCGAGTGCGGCTTCCACGTGTCCTGCGCGTACCACGCGAAGGTCGTCTGGCGCCGATCGTCGCCTGGCCGGCCCATCGACTCGGTGTAGCTCGTGACCTGACCGAGAAACGCGTTGGCGAATGCGAAGCCCGTGTTATTCGGATTGGCCGTCTCGTTCGCGAAGCTGAACTCGCCGCCGAAAGTGCCAGAACGCGCTTGACCAAAGTTCTCCTGTTCGCGCATGAGGCCCAGCTTGAACGTGTGCGACCCGCGCGTGTGGGTGAGGTTGACCGCGGCATTGATCGCGCTGTCATTGCCGGTGAGCGGGAACCTGCCGTCGTAGTTGATATTCGGAATCCAGTCGTTGCTGCCGCTGCTCTGGAAGTTGCCCCACATCACGCGAGGAATGACGTTCAGCGGATTGTGCAGCCCGGCGAACTGCGGCAGAGTGGCGAGCGCCGGAAAGGTGGAGCGCTGAAGCTTTGCCAGCTCCTGGTCATTCTCGGGGGGGCCGTCCTCCCAGCTCTCGAAGAGGCCGGCGCTGACTTCCAGCACGGTGCGCCCACCCATGACCCGCGTATAGTCGACTTTGTATTGATCGGCATCGAAGTCGTATCGCTGGCGGTAGAGGCCCCATCGGCCGTTGGTCGGAACGCCGGCAGCATTCAGACCCACGCTCTTGGTCCACCACGTCTGCGCTTTGACCGCGATCGTGTCCTTCGGCGTGGGTCGATAGTCCACCCGTAGCACTTGCGAACGGCGCGGGTGCGGAATGCTGTCTTCCTGATACTGGTAGTTGTAGCCCGAGCCGCTGGTATTGAGGCGGCGGCAGCATGTTCAGGAACGCCAGCCCTCGTGGGTCGGCCCGATTCATCGGGATGATGTTGCCCGGAAACGGTGCATTGGTCAGCGGATCGCGAATCGCGATCAACGCACCGGAAGGGGTGCGTGTCTGCGAAAAATCACCGCGGCGCTCGAGCTCCGTCGGCATCATGAAGCGACGCAACTGCTGCGGGTTCTTCAGGCGGGTGTCATCAAGCGAATAGAAGAAGAACAGCTTGTCGCCGTCACCGTTGATGCGCGGGATTTTCGGGATCGGGCCGCCGAGCGTTCCGCCCAGCGTCGAGTACCGGTACTCGGGCTTCGGAAGGTTGGCGATCTCGTTGAAGTAGTTGATCGAGTTGAAGGCTTTGTCGCGTTGATACGTGTAGGCGGTGCCGTGGTACTCCGAACCACCGCGCTTGGTCACGAAGTTCACCTGCGCGCCGCCCTTCAATCCGTACTCGGCGGTGTAGGCACTCATCTGGACCTGCACCTCGGCGATGGCATCGAGATTGGTCGCGCCGCTGAAGTTCGTGCCGCCGCCACCGCCGCCGCCACCATCACCGCCGTTGATGCCGTCGACGTAGATCGTCTGGCTCGCGCCCCGAGACCCGCCGATGATGGGCACCGCCGTCGCGAAACTGCCGCCGAACGTCTCCTGGTCGTTCGCCAGGTTGGCGTTGCCCGCGACCGATACACCCGGAAGAACCTTCAGGAGCGAAATCGGGTCGCGGCCGCGAATCGACAGGTTGGTGACCTGTCTCTCGTCGAGCTGAGCTTCGTGCGACGTCCGGGTCGAGATCGAGTGTCTCCCCCTGGGCGGTCACGCTGACCGTTTCGTTGATCGCGCCTATCTCCAGCCGCAGCGCGCCGACCGACAAGCGGCTGTTGGCACCCACGTTGTTGTTGAGCTGTTCAAAAGGCTTGAACCCCGAGAGGGCGACGCGGATGGTGTAACGACCGGGGACGAGTCCGGCGAAGTTGAAGTCGCCAACCTCGTTGCTTACGGATCGACGTTCTTCACCCGTGTTCTGGTTGACGATCGTCACGTCGGCCCCGGGGACCACATTGTTCGAATCGTCAACGATGGTTCCGGACAGAGAACCCGTTACCGTTTGTGCCGAAACATTGCCAGCGACGAGCGTCGCCACGAGCACCGTCAACAGCCTGAGACGCCCCATAACCACAACCCCCTTGAAGTCGACGGACAAGCCGGTGACCGAGGCGAGCCAACCCCGGTTTCGTGCTTGATATACCCAACTCAAACGGTAAAGTAAACGGAGTTGCCGTTACAGCAGGGCCGAGCCGAGCGGCCACGGCCGAGCAGGAATGACGAACTCGGAATAGCCGTCTTGACGGCCAAGAAGTCTCGCGAGGCTGGTAGGAGGCTCCGCCTCGCTAGCCGTGTGGAGGGTTCCGATGGGTGCGAGGGTGCTCCTGGTCCTGGTCGGTGCGACGATTCTCGGCTGCGCCATCGCCTCTTCGATCGGCGGACGGGCAGGAAGCCTCGTCCAAGCCCGTTTTCGAGCGCGCACCCGACGCCCTGGAACGGGTCTCGTGGCGCACCCGCACGCTGGTGGGCGACGACCGACTCACCAACTGGAATTTCGCCGTCGCTACTTCGACGCTGCCTGCTCTCACATTTATGGAAGCCGTCGTCCGGGCCGACGCGGTGGCCGTCGATTTCGTGGAGGGCTTCAGCGGTCAGCGAGTCAGCGCTGAGATCGAGAAAAACCTCGACTACAGCTTGACGCCGAATGAGCGGGAGGCGATCCGAAACGGGATGGGCCCGGTGCGCCTGGTCGCCTATCGCGTGCACACCGTACCGCCCGAGACGGTCGATCGCCGTCGGCTGTTCGAGTTCGCGAAAGAAATGGGCGTGGAGACCCTCGTGGTCCCACTGAGTGATCACCTCGCGGATGTCGAGACGCTCGCGATCGAGTTTGGCATCAACGTGGCCGTCCAGGGCGATCGGTTTGCGGTGATGAAGGCGCTCGAAAATCGCAGCAAGCGACTCGGCGTCTCGATCGACACCGGGACGTGGGCGCAGGAAGGAAACGGCGGCGGCGACGGTCTGGCCAGCGTCAGCGACCGGCTGCTCCACGTCGTTTTGCGCGATCGCTCCGCTCGGGGTCCCAACGCTAGAAACGTGTTCCCTGGTGAGGGCGTTGCCAATCTGACGACGTTCTTCCACGAGTTGAACCGGACGAAGGCTCGACCGGTCGTTATCGCGCTCGATGCCACCGAGGTCGTGACTCAGCCCGCCGATCTGTTTCGCGCCGTGGACGCCTTCGAAGCGGTCGTTCAGCCGGCGTACGGCGCCGCATTTTGCGGAGTTCTCACGCACGATCCCCATCAGGCGTGATCTCGTGCGGCCGACCAAAGGAGAAGTCATCTCTGAGACGGATCGCGAGCGTCGATCGGAAGAGATGCGGCAGCGTATTCGTGCCGCAATCCCGAGCGCGGCGGCTCCGCCGAGAAAATCGCGCCGGCTGCTCGTGATTGAAAGTCTGCACGGCATGTCGCACGACACCATTCCACACGCGAACGTGATGCTCGAAGAGATGGGTAAGCTCACAGGGGCATGGACCACCGAGTTCGACAACGACTTGAACAACCTGAAGTACCCGAAGGTGAAGGAGTACGACGGTATTTTCCTGAACAGCATCGTCGGCGAGTTTGCGCCAGATGGTGAGGTCCGCGAGGGGCTGCTGCGCTTCGTGCGGGAGGGCGGGGGCATCGGCGGTGTACACGGCACGCCCTGGGCGTCGCGCAACTGGGATGAGTTCGGCGTCCTTTTCGGAGCCAAGAGTGCTCCGCATCGCATCGAGCAGGGAGTGATGAGGGTGTTCGACCCGGGCAGTCCCCTGGTCAAATCCTTTGGCGCAAAGCCTCTCAATTTTCGTGAGGAGTACTACCGATTCGAACACCAGGGACCGAACCGGCTGCGCTGGGAAGATGTCCGCGTGCTGCTCACGGTCGATCTCGACGATCCCACGATCGAGCCAAGGCCGTGGAATGGCTACAAACGGCCGGACAACACATATCCCGTCAGTTGGGTTCGCCGGTTTGGCAACGGTCGAATGTTCTATTCGTCACTTGGCCACATGCCGGAGACGTTTACGACACCGGAGATCGTCGCGCATTTTCTCGCGGGCGTACAGTTCCTGCTTGGCGATGTCGACACCGACACCACGCCGAATCCTGTCCGGAGCACAAGCCAGGGGGCACCGGCCCAGCCGCCTCCAATTCCCTCCCTGTCGCAGCGGCCGAATGGATCGAGTCTAGGCACGATTCGTGTCGGCGCGTCGGACAACAACATCTGGTTTGGCTGGCGCGTCGGCGTGCAGGCGACCGCGTTACCGACGCTTCACCTCAGCGATGTGCTGGTCAAGACGGATCTCCTCAGCGTCGCGAACGTGGAGATCTCGTCGTCGCAAATCGTCAGCGATGAGGTACCCAAGCGGCTCGATGTCCGGCTTCAATCCGGGGAGCGGAATGCGGTCGTTCGGCGTTTCCGCGAGCTCAATCAGCAGGTGTTGGCGTATCGGTTGGGGGCTCTTCCGACCGACAGCGTCGCTCGTCGCCAAGTCTTCGAGCTTGCTCGAGCTCTGACGGCGCCAATCATCGTCATCGACGAGGGCACGTCGAATCTCGAGGAGATTGACGCGCTCGCTGAGGAGTTCGGGCTCCAGGTGGCGATCGAGAGCAAGACCAATCCCAAGGCTCTTACAACCGCGCTTCAGACGCGGAGCAGGCGCGTTGGCATTGCAGCGGACCTGACGGCGTGGGGACGAGGCGGCGTAAAACTGCTCGATGGCCTGACAGCCGCGAAGGAGCGGCTGTTGCTCGTGAAGATACAACCGGTGGGCGATGCCGCGCGCGGGCTCGACGAGTTCTTCGTGGCGGCTTATCAGGCGAACGTCATGCCGTTATCGATTGCCATCGAATCCGGCGGCGCGACCGAAGCAGATCTCGTCAAGACGCTCGCTGCCTTCGAGCAACTCATGTGGCCGGCCATGGCGGAACGAGTGCGAACGATGCTGGCCTCGGCGGCCGGTGCGATTCGTGGGCCGGACCGGTTGGACCCCGGGATGCGACGACAGATTGCCGCGGCGGCGCCGCGCCAGGCGCTCGCGGTCGCCAAAGAAGCCGAGAAAGCTGCTCATCACCGACATCCAGATGTACTCGGGTCACAGCACGATCCCACACGGAAACTGGTTGCTGGAAGTCATCGGCAAGCAAACCGGTGCGTTCGAGCCCGTCTTCAGCAATGATCTGAGTCTCCTGAAGTACCCGAAAATCAAGGAATTCGACGCTGTTTATCTCAACAACGTCTGCGGTATGGTGCACAACGATCCGGAGGTTCGGCAGGGGCTGCTGCGCTTCGTGCGCGAGGGCGGTGGCATTGCCGGCCATCATGCCGTGACCTACGCCAACAACCACTGGCCGGAGTTCGCGGAACTCATGGGTGGCTGGGCCGGCGCACATCATATCGAGTCGCAGATGATCAAGGTCGACGACCCCGCGAGCCCGCTGACCCGGAGCTTCGGGTCCACGAGCTTCGAACACACCGACGAGTTTTACATCTTCCCGACGTTCTCGCCGTACTCACGCGACAAGCAACGCGTTCTGTTGAGCATCGACGTCGAGCGGTCCGATCGGGCGTCCGAGGGTCGATTCTGCGCCGCCTGCACTCGACCAGATCAGGATTACGGATTGGCGTGGATCAAGCGCTACGGGGAGGGACGCGCATACTTCACGCCGCTCGGCCACACAACCATCTTCTATACGGATCCACGCTGGACCACTCACCTGCTGGCAGCGATCCAATACATTCTCGGCGACCTCGAAGCCGACGCGACCCCAGTCTACCGGAGAGGCAGCAAAGACTGAGATGTCGATCATGCACGTGCTTCTCTTCAAATTGATGACGCTGCTCGCGTCGACCCAGGTGCTGGCGCAGAGTGCCACGGATCCGTTTCCCACGCCGCTCCCCGCCAGCGACGGTGTGATCGCCGTCAACTTCGTCGAGTTCGCCTCGGTTCCCAACATCGATGGCGAGGCGGCTCGGGTGATGCTGCTCGTCAACGAGCCCGGCACACGCCGCTTGTTCGTCAACGACATGCGCGGACAGCTTTACAGCATCAGCTACGACGGTAAGACCGTCGGCCGTTATCTCGACCTGAACGTGCCGGCTTGGGCGGTGGCTGTCAATTCCTCGGACTTCGAGCGCGGATTTCAGAGCTTCGCGTTTCATCCGCAGTTCAACCAGCGCGGGCACCCCCGGCTACGGAAAGCTCTACACCTTGACCGACACCAGCAACACGGCGCCCATGCCGGACTTCGTGCCGGGTGGCGGCAACAACTCACACGACACCATCCTGCTCGAATGGACGGCGAAGAATCCGGCGGCGGCGACCTACGACGGCGGCCCGCCACGCGAGCTCATGCGGTTCGAGCATCCGTTTGGTAATCACAATGGCGGGCAACTCGCCTTCAACCCGCTCGCGACGTCACGTGACGCCGACTTCGGCCTGCTCTACATCGGTTCCGCGGACGGCGGCAGCGGGGGCGATCCGCTCGACCTCGCGCAGAATCTCCACTCCGCCTTCGGGAAACTCTTGCGCATCGATCCGCTGGGCTCGAACAGCGCCAACGGCAAGTACGGGATTCCGGCCAGCAACCCGTTCGTCAAGGACAACGACCCGAAGACGCTTGGCGAGATCTACGCGTGGGGCCTGCGTAATCCTCAGCGTTTCACGTGGGATCCGAAGAATGGCAACATGTTCGTCGCCGATATCGGTCAGAACACGGTCGAAGAGATCAATCTGGTGACAGCCGGCGCGAATCTGGGTTGGAATGACTGGGAAGGCAGCTTCGCCTTCGTCGAATCGCGTCGGCGTGCGCCTCGACAACCCACGGAGCGACTCCAGAATCACTTACCCGATCGTCGAGTACGGCCAACTGGATCCGCTCCTTCAACGTAGTTCGGCCGTCACGATCGGGTCGGTGTATCGCGGCAAGGCCATCCCGCAACTCGCCGAACTCTTGCTCTTTGGCGACAACCCCAGCGGCGAAGTGTTCTACATCAACGCCGACAAGCTGCCCGCGGGTGGGCAGGACGCGATCCGTCGGGTGCTCTTCAACGACGGCGGCGGCTCGAAGACCCTGCTGGAGTTGATCAAGGAGAAGAACGCTCAAGCAGGGCAAGGAGCCGGCCACCCGCGCCGACCTGCGCTTCGGAACCGGACCTGACGATCAGATCTTCGTTCTCAACAAGCGCGACGGCACGATTCGCTTGCTCGTGCCGGACCGTCGACGATCGACGAACGGTGGCCGATCGCAACCACTAGACCGCGTGACCATCACGCTTGAATACGACCTCACTGGCATAGTTGTCGATCTGCCCGACGACGCGGTCGATGTCATCGCGCCGCGTCACACGGATCGGACTCGCGGACGAACAGGCACAGTTCACGCACGCGGTCCGGCACCCGATCGGCGCGCGCGCCGCTGGCCTCTCTGATCGGCCCGCGCGAACGGCGTCGCCGTCGTCATCCCCGATCTGACGCGCCCCTTCCCCAGCGCCCGCGTGCTGCCGTGGCTCTTCGAAGAGCTTCGCGCATGTGGCGCCGGCGAACGTCGTCATCCTGATCGGGAACGGATCGCACCGCGCCGCGACGGACGCCGAGATCGCATCGCTGGTCGGACCGGAGATCGCGAAGGCGTTCCGGGTGCATGAATCACAACGCCTACGACCGGGCGGCGTCTGGTCTCGGCGGGCCGGACGCTCGGACGGCCGCGACGTCCCGATGAATCGCCTCTACGTCGAAGCCGATCGCCGCATCGTCCTCGGCTTCATCGAGCCGCACTTCATGGCCGGCTTCTCGGGCGGCTACAAGGGCGTTTTCCCCGCGCTCGCCGGCATCGACGCGATCATGCACTACCACCGCGCGGCGGTGATTGGCGACCCGCGCAGCAGCTGGGGCATTCTCGACGGCAATCCGACGCAGGATCAGATCCGGTTCAACGGCGCGCTGGCGCCGGTCGACTTCCTGATCAACGTCACGCTGAATCGGCGACGGGAGATCACCGGCTACTTCTGCGGCGGCGGTACGCGACGCCCACGAGCGGGGCTGCGCATTCGCGAAGGACACCGCGATGATCGCCGTGCCGCGACGCGTATCCGATTGTCGTGACGTCCAACAGCGGCGCGCCGCTCGACCAGAATCTCTACCAGACGGTCAAGGGCATTTCAGCCGCGGCGCAGATCGTGTCGAACGACGGATTGATCCTCGCGGCGGCACGGTGTCAGGACGGCTTTCCGGCGCACGGCAATTTCCGGCGCCTGCTGCACGAGCACGGCTCGCCGCGCGCGCTGCTCGACACGATTCTCCAGGACGGCTTCGATGGCCGATCAGTGGCAGGCGCAGCTGCTGGCGATCGCGCTGCTCAAGGTGCGTATTGGCGTCTTCAGCGAGATTGCCGCAGAAGACATCCGCCGCTCCCACCTCGAGCCGGTGGACAACATCGGCGCCGCGGGTCGAAGCGGAGTTGGCGAAGAGCGGGACCGGAGGCGCGGATCGCTGTGCTGCCGGAAGGTCCGATGACGATTCCCTACCTCGCGGCGAGCTGAGCGTGAATCGCCGCACCTTTGTCTCCTTACCGGTGCTGGCGCTCGGCTTATCGAGTGCGACCGAGGTCGTGCGCGACCGACGCCGCGGCCGCGTGCAGAAGGGCCCAAACTGGCGCGTGTGCCATCGATCTTGCCGCGCTGGATCGGTCGCGAGTGCTCGACAAGCGAATCGCTATCTGGCCGAAGAGCCTCGCACCATCACCGCTTCCTCCAGTCCGCGAAGCGCGGGTGGCCGTCACGATTTTTTCTCCGAAGCCGACTATTGGTGGCCCGATCCCGCCAATCCCGGCGGTCCGTACATCCAACACGACGGGATGACCAATCCCGACAACTTCGTCGAGCATCGCCGGGCGATGGTGCGGCTCAGCCTGCATGGTGCCCGCGCTGGCCGCCGCCTGGCGGCTGACCCGCGACCCCGCTACGCGGCCCACGCGGCCCGCCATCTGCGCGCGTGGTTCGTCGATCCGGCGACGCGCATGAATCCCCATCTGCTCTACTCGCAGGCGATTCATGGCCGCGTCACCGGCCGCGGCATCGGCATCATCGATACGATCCACCTCGTCGAAGTCGCTCGCGCCATCCCGAACGCTCGACGAATCGCGCGCGTTCTCCGCTAACGACCGCGACACCATTCGCGACTGGTTCGGCGATACCTGACGTGGATGACCACGCACCAATACGGCATCGACGAGCGCGAGGCGAAAAACAACCATGGCACCTGCTGGGTGATGCAGGTCGCGGAGTTTGCGGGCTACGTCGGGCGAGACGACCTGACGACCTTGTGCCGCAACCGGTACAAATCGGTGCTGCTGCCCAACCAGGTGGCTGCTGACGGCAGCTTCCCTGAGGAGCTCCGTCGGACCAAACCCTACGGCTATTCGCTCTTCAATCTCGACGCCATGGCCACGGTGTGTCAGATGCTGTCAACGGCGGCAGATAACTTGTGGATGTTCGAGCTGCCGGATGGTCGCGGCATGAGGAAGGCGGTGGCCTTCCTCTTCCCTTACATCGCCGACAAACGGACGTGGCCGCACAAGCCGGACGTGATGTACCACGACGAGTGGCCGATGCGGCATCCGCAGCCTGCTGTTCGCGGGACTCGCGTTTGCCGAGCAGCGTACCTCAATCTCTGGCAACGCCTGCCGGCGGACTCGCAGGTCGAGGAAGTCATCAGGAACTTCTTCGTCCGACAACCGCTCTTGTGGGTGACCTAATGCAACACGAAGCACACGAAGGGCTCTTTTGGATTTCTTCGTGGCCTTCGTGGCCTTCGTGTTGCATGTGCTCCTGACTCAAGTGAGTCTCGGGCTAGAAGGAGACTCGAGCACCCAGCTGGATCCTCCGCATGTCGCGCGCCGAGCGAATCTTGCCAAACGTCGCCGGAGCGTTGAGGTTCACGCCCGGATTCTGCAGGTTGACGATGTTGAACACGTTCGTGGCTTCCACTCGCAGCTGCAGCACCGTGCGGCCAAGCAGGCGAATGTCGCGGAACACACCGAGATCGACGTTCCGAAAGCCGGGACCCTCGAGGATGCTGCGGCGGAAGTTCCATCCTGACCGATGGCCGGCTGAGCGAAGGCCGCGTGTTGAACCATTCCTCGATGAGCTCCTCGCGCGGCACGCCCGGAGTCGAGCTGGGGTCTCCGATGATGTCGGCGCGATCGTTGGTCAGACCATCGAAGTTGCGGTCCTGGCCCGAGGTGATGGTGAGCGGCGTTCCGCTTTGCAATGTGACGATCGCCGAGACCGTCCAGCCGTTCAGAAGCGCCTTGACGACAGGCGTCGCGCTCTCGAAGTAGTCGAGCTGCCAGACCCCGGAGAACATGAAGCTGTGTGTGCGGTCGGCGGACGTACGGCCGCGCTCCAGGTCGGGCGGTTGGAGTTCTGCACCGCGGGAAGACCTCCACCCTGGTAGTCGACGTCCTCGAGGCCCTTTCCAAGCGTGTAATAGGCTTTGGCAGAGAAGCGGGTGCCCCGCCGTTCGGCACTCAACTGCAGGCCGTGATAGTCGCTGTTGAAGATCGATTCGAGCACGCGCGCCTGTGCCGATGACGCCGGGCTGGTACGGGCGTCGGGCATTGACGTTGGCCGTCGTCGCGCCCGGGCCGAACACCGGGTAATTCCGGTCGATACTCGCGGGGAGCTTGCGGCCGAGCGCTCCGACGTACGACGCGCTCATGCTCAGGCTGCGGAGGATCTCTTTCTCGACGGTCAGATTCATCTGGTACGCGTACGGCCAGACGAAGTCGAGCGAGGGACCGAACACCTGCGCCGGCAGCGTGAACCGCGGGTTCGCCGGATCGTAGGTGAACGGAAACGGTGCGACACCGCCGGGAAGGTTGCCGTACGGATCGGACAGCGTCGGACCGTCGGAAACGATTGTCGCACCGTAAAGGGTTGGTTGTCCGCGGTCGTGTTCCATTCGTTGCCGGTGATGCTGCCGTAGAAAATGCCGGCGCCCGCGCGCACGGCCATGCGGCCGTCGCCTCGGGGATCCCACGCGAACCCGAGACGCGGTGCAATATTGTTCACGTCGGTCTTGACGATGCCCCGGCTAATGCCCGGGTCGCCCGGAAAGAGGAGGCCCTCCAACGCGGTCGGCGACACCTGCGACTTCGCCCCCGGCACGAATGCGAGCTTGCGGTCGTCGGGATCGGTCAACGGAAACTGCAGATCGTAGCGAACGCCGAGATTCAGCGTCACCCGCGGATGGACGCGGTAGTCGTCTTGCGCGAAGAGACTGATGTAGGCGCCGTTGTCCGTCTTTCTGATCGGGGCATCCTGAGTCATCGTCGCGGGAAGGCCCAGCAGGAAGTCGGCATAGGCGTTGGCCGTCTTGCTGCCGTTGAAGAGGAAGACGCCATAGTTGTCGAGCAACGTGTCGTGGACGATATTCTCGTACGACACTTCGCCGCCGAACTTGAACGAATGGTTGCCGCTCGTCAGCACAGGCTGTCCTTCACCGAGAAGTAGTCGCTGCCAGCGTCGGGACCCGGCGATTGATGACTGACCCGTGAAGTAGCCCGAGACCGTCAATCGCGGCAGCGTCGGGTCGCCTTGAATGGTGAAGCTGCGAGTTCAGGTCGCCGAGCGACGTCGTGGGATTGTTCACGCGCCCACCGAACTGCCGCACATAGGTGAAGCGGAGCTGATTGAACATCGTCGAGCTCATCGTCCACGTGTCGGTGACGATTCAGGTTGTGCTGGCTCCACTTGAAGTCGCGATCGACCCACGGAATGTTGCCGGTGAGCGACAAGGGCTGGGTGTCTGTGCCAGTCAAATAGAAGTAGCTCATGGCGAACGAACGGTGGACGACAGAGATGATCCAGCTTGAACGTCACCTCGTCGGTGTTGAGCGGGTCGGGCTGGCTCACCTCGTAGAAGTTGTTCGGCAGGTTGGACGGGGGACATAGCGTTCCTGGATGGTCATCGCCGCCCGGTCGTGCCGGCCGGCTGGAATGACATCGCCGGCAAACGGGAGGTTCGTCAGCGGATCCGGGGCTTGATCGCGGAGTGAGAGAAGTCGCCCGCTCGCTCCGGGCGGTGGGGACGACGGCGGTGTTGCGATAGTAGGTCTCCTTCTGTCGCAGGCCCGAGTAGCTGGCGAAGAAGAAGGTCTTCTCCTTCCTGATTGGTCCTCCACGCGCCGCGCCGTACTGGTTGCGCTCGAGCGGGTCCGTGGCAGCGGACACACCGGGCGGCGCCCAGCGCTTCGCGTTCAGCATCTCGTCGCGGAAGAACTCGAAGGCGGCCCCGTGAAACTGGTTGGTCCCGGATTGGTAACGACGTCTACGATGCCGGCGGGATAACGGCCGTGTTCGGCGGCGTAGTTGTTGGTGATGACCCGAAACTCCTGCACCGCCTCGGGATTCGGGGCGGGATTGCCGGTGCCGCGCAGCCCCGCCGTGTTGTTGCCGCCATCGAGTTGGAAGTTGACCGTGCCGATCTGTGCGCGCTGCGAACCGTTGATCGTCGTTTTTGTTCGGGGCCGCCGAGGGAGTTGGAGTTCTCGTTGCTGGTGACGCCGCCGGTGATGCTCAGCAGCGAGTAGAGGTCGCGGTTGACCAGCGGGAGATTCAAGACATCGTTCTGACTGACGGCTCGCGAAAGCGACGCGGTGTTGGCTTCGACGAGAGGCGAATCGGCGATTACGGACACGACTTCCGAAATGGCGCCCGGCTCGATGGTGGCGTCGACTCGGGCGTTGCGGCCGACCTCGAGCATGATTCCGGTCTGCGCGAAATTCTTGAAACCATCCAGCGTCACATCGACTTTGTAGCTCCCCAAGGGCAACAGGAGCAGCGCGTATTGCCCGACGAGTCGGTCGTCGTGCGACGCGTGAACTGAGTGTCCACGTTGGTCGCGGTGACCATCGCGCCAGGCACCGACGCGCCCGAAGCGTCTTTGACGTTGCCGAGGATGGTTCCAGTCGCGACCTGCGCCGCCGCGGGCACCATGCAACAGACAGTTAGAACGAGGCTGCCCAGAGCAGCAGCGGCATGACGTCGATTCATCTCCTCCTCCATTCACCTCAAACCAAAAGCAAGTCACGGGCCTTCAAGTCGGATCACATAGGAGCACCTTGCCACTGCGCGGAGAAAGAGTCAGTGTGATGTGTCCTGAGCGCTGCCCGAGATCCTCGTCAGTCTACAGCTCGCGAACCCGGCTGGTTCGCGCCAATGAAAAGCCGACCTCCAGTTGTCCGGCATCCCAGTTCAGTAAACAGATCGCCTGACGATCCTTCAGTCGAACGTCACCCACGCGCAGGCTCCCATCGGTGAACCGCGCCGCGCGGCCGGTCGGCGGCTGCAGCTTCTTGAGCATCGCCAGCCGCTCCGGCGGGATGGTGGTGAGATCGTCGCCCGACAAAATCATTCCGCCATCGCGTAGATCACCGTCGCATGGAAGCGGAACTCGTCGTCGTCAGCGCGCCGGTCAGAACGATCGCGTCGGGGTCGTTCCACCACAGCGTCCGTTCTGCCAGTTGCGACTCAGGTTCTGTCGCGCCGTGTCGCGGATGCGCTCCCAGTCGCGCTTGATGTCGTTCGAACTGCGCGATCCGTGAATCAGCCGATCGAGGGCCAGATCGGATGATTGCAGCCGAGGACGAAACGCGTCGCGCGTGCCTTTGAGCATCGCGGCCATCCCGCGCCGATAGGCTTCGACGCGCGTCGCCCGCGGATCGTGAAATCGGCCGCCGTGAATCGCGCCCCAGAAGTTGGCGTCCAGCTTGAAGTAGGTGCAGCCCCACTCCTCGCGCATCGTGCGGAAGACGTCTCGAAATGCTGCTGCGCTCCGGATGCGTGCCATCGAGCGCATACCATGGCCCGCGCCGCCAGCCGCCAAAGGTGACCCGATCCGAGCGCAGCGGCTTGCCTTCCTCGTCCTTCACAAACCAGTCGGGATGCTGCCTGAACAGATGCGAGCCCTCCTCCGCGATGAATGGCGCGACCCAGATGCCGGCTCAAAGCCGCGCTCGCGAATCTGTCGAAACACCGCTGCACGTCGCCGCCAAAGCGCGCCGGTCTCCAGCCAATCGCCCATCGCCGGCTGATAGCCATCGTCGATCTGCACGTAACGGAGACCCGGGATGTCTCGCGATGAAGTCGAGATTGTCGAGCACCTGCCCCGCGGTCACGTTTGGCCCGAAGCAGTACCACGAACACCATCCGGAGGGTGGCATCGCAAAATCTCGCGGGCCGTTGACGACCGGGAATCCATGCGAGATCCGCTGGCCGGTAGCGTCGAGGTCGCCGCCAGTCGCGACGCGACTCTCTCCAGCAGGACCT
>CAVTGK010000026.1:0-91187 GCA_963734095.1 uncultured Acidobacteriota bacterium
CCGGACAGGTCCAGACGCACGGCCAGCATGTGGAGAAGAGTCCAATCGAGCGCTCGGTATCCGAGTGGACTCGTCCAGCGATGGGTGTCCCGAGTACGAGATCGGTCGGTAGGTGTAGCGATGGACGAGAGTGCTGAACATCGTCAGCAGGCCCATGAACAGCGTCGCTCCATTGGCCTGAACCAGTGCCCGGAGTCGCATCACGGCATCAGGGGCGAGTCGACCCCAGGCGCGTCCGCCCCGTTCCGAGTCGACCGGACGTTCGAGACCGGAACCAGCGACACCGGAGACGCGCCGTCGAGGGCCTGGATCACCGCCGCCAGCGCGGCCGAGGCGCTGGGCTGATCGGCGCGATCGCGCGCCCAGACCGCGTAATCGGCATACTGGATCGGCAGGTCGGGAAGCGACAGGCTGTCGGCCGGTGCGAAACGCCTCATATGCGGTCGAGAGCTCCTCCAGAAACAAGCCCGCCGACCAGCGATCCGACGCGATATGATGTCGCGTGACGACGAGGCGACACTGGTCCGCGGCCAAGACGACGACCCCGGCACGGACCATCGGCGCCGCATGCGGAGATCGAAGGGCGCCGACGCGAGCCGTCGTTCGAAGGCCGCGATCGAGGAAGGCTCGTCTCCAGACAAATCGCGTGCATCCAAGCTCTCCACCAACAGCGGCACCGCGGGTGTCGGCTCCTGTCGCAGCTCACCGTCCACGACGAGGATAGCGCGTGCGCAGGATCTCGTGCCGGCGCACGATTCGGAAAGGCTTCGAGCGAGCGCCTCCAGATCGAGCCGCCCCTGGAGACGCCACGCATGAGTTCTGGTGGAAGATCGGACTCTCGGGGGCAAGCTGCTGCAGGAACCAAACGCGCTGTTGCGCGAAGGTCAGGGGAGCAGACGGCATGCTGCGCGACGCGGGATACCGGATCGCTGGCGTCGCCGCTCGTCGAGACGCGCCAGCACACGCGCCTGATCTTCGGCCGACAGCGCGTTGAATCGATCGCGGATCGCAGTGCTGAGCCCCGGATGGAGCTCAGAAAAGTCGGCCATGCAAGGGGCTGAGAGGATAACATAGCGCGCGGTGCCGGCAGTCGCCACACTTTCGCGCGTCTGGCGATGATCGCGATCGCCGCAGCGCTACTGCACTCGTGCGGGCGGAGCGACGATCCCGCGGCGCTGCACAGTTTTGCAAACCAAACGGTTCGCATCATCGTGGGGTTTTCTCCAGGCGGCAACTACGATCTCCATGCCAGGGTGCTCGCCAATCACCTCGGTCGACACCTTCCCGGTCAGCCGGCCGTCGTTGTCGAGAACATGCCTGGCGCGGGGGCGAAGGTTGCAGCTAACTACCTGGCGCACGTAGCCCGGCCTGATGGCCTGACGATCGGCCACCTGGCCGAGACCAATGCGGCCGACGCCGTCGAATCGGCGCTGATGCGTCGACTCCTGATACTCGTCAGCCCGGCACCGATTGTTCCTGTCTTCGCCTTTTCGGGCCAGAGCGGCATTGCGACGGTCGACGATTGGCGCCGGGCGAAACGCCCACCACGGATCGGAGGCAGCGGACCCGGTGCGTCCACATTCGTGGTGCCACATCTGGCCAGCCGCGCGCTTGGACTGCCGATGCAGATAGTCAGCCGGCTACTCCGGAAGCGCTGAAATACGACTCGCGCTCGACGGTGGCGAAGTGGACGGGGTTTGTCTGACCGCGGACGTCATCAAAACGGTGCTGGGCGCATCGCCCAACGTTCGCGTCGTGCTCCGGTTTTCGAGCGATCCGATTGCCGGCATCGATGCCCCCGATGCGATGTCTCTGGCAACCGGTGCTGATGCGAAGGCACTGCTCGAGACCGGCGTCTACGCCATGGGACCGCTGTCACGATTTTATGCCGCACCGCGCAACGTTCCGGCCGAGCGCGCCGCTCTCCTCCGCGAGGGTCTCACGCGGACCTTGGCTGATGGGAGTTTCTGGCCGCGGCCGCAACGGCTGGTCTGACGATTGCACCCGTGTCAGCCGAGGTGATCGAGCAGCGGCTCCGCGTCATTTCGACGCGGCGCAGGTCCTCGACGAGATCCGATCGATCGTCAGTGAGCGTTGACGGGGCGGAGGCGCTCGCGGCACTGGCGGGTGGCCTGCAGCAGCTGCTGCAATGGCCGACGCCGCTCTACCTGACCGCTGGAGTCGCGATCGGGTTCGTGGTGGGCATCCTTCCTGGCCTTGGCGGTCCCGCGGCGCTGGCCCTGATGCTGCCAGCCGTGATCCCGCTCTCGCCGCTCGACGGCTTTGTGCTGCTGACGGCCGCGGCCTCTGTCAGCACAGCGGCCGGTGACATCACGTCCATCGTCATCGGCGTGCCGGGCGAAGCGACCGCCGCCGCGATTGTGCCCGACGGTCACGCGATGGCGCGGCGCGGCGAAGCCGGGTTCGCGACCGGCGCGGCAATCACCGCCTCCACCCTGGGATCCCTGATCGGCGTGGCGCTGCTGGTCGTGTTCATCCCGGTGGCGCAGCCGGTGCTGGCCCAGATACAGTCCCCGGAACTGACGGCGCTCGCTGTGCTCGGCATCGGTTTGTTGGTGCCGTTGTCACGTGCGCATCCCATCAAGGGCCTGCTTTCGGGCGCCCTTGGACTAGTCACTGGCGACCATCGGACTCGATCCATCGCTCGGTGAGCCGCGGTTCACATTCGGCCAGCTCACTCTGTGGGATGGACTTGGCCTGCTGCCAGTTGCGCTGGGGATTTACGCGGTGCCGGAGGCGCTGCAAATTCTCGAGGGCGCATCGCCGGCACTGCGGTCGACGACCGCCGGCGCGCGCCAGGTTGGCCACGGCTGTCGCGAGGCGCTCAGGCACCTTGGTCTCATCACACGCTGCAGCCTGATTGGAGCGGCAATTGGAGCGTTGCCGGGCGTGGGTGCGTCCATTTCGCAGTGGACGGCTTACGCGCACGCGGCCCAGCGTTCGAAACATCGTCACCTTTTCGGGTCCTGGCCAAATCGAGGGCGTCCTGGGCCCCGCCGCCGCCACCACGGCAAACCTCGGAGGCGCCTTGCTGCCGACTCTTGCGCTCGGCATTCCCGGTGGCGTCGCGACCTCGTTCTTG
Organism: uncultured Acidobacteriota bacterium; assembly: GCA_963734095.1. Lineage (GTDB taxonomy): Bacteria > Acidobacteriota > Vicinamibacteria > Vicinamibacterales > UBA2999 > JACCSI01. The sequence continues at coordinate 3,104 of CAVTGK010000026.1, forward strand.
CTCGGCGCGCTCATCTTCAAGGGCATTACGCCGGGGCCGGCCACGCTCCTGCCCGAACATTCAGGCGGCCATCTGACGCTCGTGTTTTCACTCGTGTGGTGCGTGGTTCTCGCCAGTGTCGCCGGCGCATGCCTCGGAATCGTCACCCTGAACAGCATCGCTCGCGTGGCGACTATGCGTCCCGCACGGCTGTTTCCGCTGGTACTCACGCTGGTCATGGTCGGCACCGTCGGCGAGCGACACGTTGTCGCCGACCTCGCCATCGTCGTGGTGCTGGGGTTTGTCGGCCACGCCCTTGCCGTGCAGGGGTGGCCTCGCGCGCCGTTCGTGCTCGGATTCGTCCTCGGGCCGCTTCTCGAACGGCGATTTCTCCTCGCACAGACCGTCTACGGCTGGTCGTGGATGGTTCGGCCCGGCGTCCTGATACTGGGAGTGCTCGCGGCAGCGTTGGTGATCTCCGCCATGAGGGTTCAGCCCAGCGAGCACCAAGCGCCCCCTTCCTCGCCCGCAAACGGGCGCCGCGATTTGGCATTGACTCTCGGATTCGCCGCCGTGGCTGCTATCGGACTGTTCTACAGCCTTGACCTCGGGCCTCGATCGGCGTACTTCCCACGTCTGGTCTTCGGCATCACTTTGGTGTTGTCTCTGTGGCAACTCGTCATCGCGGTGCGGCAGAACAACCACGGTGCGGCAGTTCGAGACGTACCGCTGAAGAGCGGCCGCATCCCGGCCATCGGATGGCTCTTAATCTTCGCCGTCGACGCGTGGTTGTTAGGTCTGGTGCTCGGAACCTGCGCGTCGACGGCGCTGTTCAGCCGCTTGAAGGCGGGCGAATCCTGGCGCGCGACGGCAGTCACGACGACAATCCTGGGCCTTTTGACTTACGTGCTGATCGTCCACTTGCTGCAGACCACCGACGACGGAGTGTTGCTACAGATGCTCCGGTGAGCAGGCTTGCGCATGCGAAGGGCATAGGGCGTGGGCGAAGGGCACGGGAGGGAACAGGGATTGCCCCCTACGCCTGCGCCCTGCCCTGCCCTGCCCTGCTCTGCGCCCTGTGCCCTGTGCCCTGCGCCCTGCGCCCTGCGCCCTGCGCCCTGTGCCCTGTGCCCTGTGCCCTGTGCCCAGCGGCCCTGTGCCCTGTGCCCAGCGCCCTGTTTTAGAGTCGACGTGAGTGCACGATCGTCCGACGACGCACGCCGATCGAGTACGTCAGGTAGTACCCGATGACGACCGCTCCCGCAGCCAGCGACCCCGCGGCCCCTGAGGCCACCAGCCACGAGGTCCCCTCGACCGGCACACGCCAAGCGTGCCAACCGCGCCAGAAGCCGTACATCACGCGAGCGGCAATGACCATCGTCAGCACGAGGACGAGCCACCGGTTGGGTGTGAAGTGCATCGTTCGACCAGTGGTTTCCCAACGAGTGGAAACCAGTCCGATCACGCCAAGCACGGCGCCGGTACCCAACCCCGCCATCGCGTAAACGAACGCGCGCGGTACCCAGACATTGGTCATCGCCGCAACGGTCAGAAAGAACAGCGCAGACACCGTCAACATGACGACGTTCAGCGTGCTGACCCAGCGCCGCGACGGTCGTCGCATCGTTCCTGTGCGATAGCGCATAACGAGCGACACCGGGATCAAGGCGATGGCTGCGAACATCGCCAGCACCACGAGCGCGACCACGATTAGCGGCACGTTTCAAGCCTACGCTCGCGGCCGTGAGAACGCTACAATCGCCAGGATGCTTTCGTCGCTCTGCTTTGCGCTGTCTATCCTCTACTCCGTCACCACGTCGATCCAGCCCGACAGTCCCACATGCACAACGGCCGTCGACTGTCGCCAGGCAGCCAACGAAGCGCTGGGGCGTGAGGACTACGAGCGCTTTCACTCGCTCGCGTGGCGCGTCGTCCAGACCAGCAAGGCCAACGACCGCGACGCGATGCTGCTGCTCGCGCGTGCGCAGAGCCTCAGTGGCCGTGCGCAGGATGCGCTCGTCATGCTGCGACGCCTCGCCGACATGGGCACGGCGGTCGTCGAAGCCGAAACCAGCGACGAATTCCTTCGCGTTCGGGCGCTGCCCTCATGGCCTGACGTGCTCGACCGCATTCAGGCGGTTGCCGGCACCAAAGATGCCGCGCCATCGGTCAAGCCCGAAGCTGTTGCACCTCCCAAACCAACTGAGGGGCGACCAAGAGCAGTGCGTCAGTGTCCAAGCCGCCAGCCGCCGCAGCGCCGCCGGCAGAAACCGCGCCGAAGAAGGAGCGCGCGACTCCCGTCAGCCAGGGGACGGGACATTCAGCCTTTCGTCCGCGGCACTTCGCAAGCCGGTCGCAATGGCCTACGACAGCGCGTCCAACCGCTTCGTGTTCGCTGATGACGAGACTGAAACGCTCAAGGTGCTCGGCCGGATGTCAAGCCGCGTGGAAGATCTCGTCAGGCGTCGCTGGGCAGGCAGCTTTCGAACGACGGCTTTGGCGATCGACGACCAGCGCGGGGATCTCTGGGTCTCCGGCGCCGATGCCGACGCGGTCGGTGGTGCCCGCAGCGTGCTGCATCGGATGCAACTCATCTCGGGACGGCTTCTCTACTCGATCGAGATGCCCGGTGATCTCGGGTCAGTTACGCTCACCGACATCGTCATCAGCGGCAGTCGAATCCTGGCGCTGGATTCGTCGGGATTGCGGTTGGTCGCGCTGACCAACGGCGCCAAGACACCGCAGGTTCAGGCCGAGTTGAACGGGCTGGAGTCGCCCACCAGCGTCGCGCCCGTCAACGACGGCGCCGTGTATGTGAGCCACGAGAACGGCATCGCCCGCATCGCGGCCGGGGCGCGTCGGCCCACGTTTCTGAAGGCTTCCAAGGACGTCGATCTGACGGGGTTTCGTTGGATCCGCTACCACGACGGGGCGCTGATTGGGATTCAACAACGTGGCCGCGAGAGTCAGACCCTCGTGCGCGTGCGCCTCGAGAAATCCGGCGCCAGTGCTCGATCGATTGAAGTGCTCGACAACCGTCGCACAACCACGGCCGTTCTTGCGGGTGATGTGCTCGTATTACTTGACGGAGGAACCGGACGGAAGTGGCCAGATGCTCCGTCGGCTGGAATTGCGGTAGGAGAAGACTGAAGCAGGGTCCGATACGCAAGTGGGAAAACACAAAACGATAGCCACGAAGGCACGAAGGCACGAAGGCACGAAGGCACGAAGGCACGGAAGACGTTTGGTGGATCTCGCTTCGTGGCTTCGTGCCCTTCGTGGCTACGATTTCCGTGTTTCCATGTTTCCGTGTTTCCGTGTTTCCGTGTTCCCGCGCCTACGGGACGAGCGTCTCAAGATCTCAAACATTCTTCGTGTCTTCGTGTTCTTCGTGGCTACGTTTTTCGCCAGTCGACGACGGACTCGATCGACATTCCGATATGTGACCTCGCCCACTCAAAAGATCATTACCGCCCTTCGACGATCAATTGGTGTTCGCGCGGATTGAAAGTGACTCGGGCGAAGAGATGAAGGGGAAGCAATCCATCGCCGAGCAGGCGACCAGGCCAATCGCGGGTGATGATCACCGCGCGCTGATTGCGGAAGGTGATGGCGCCAACGCAGAGCTCTTCGATGAGGGCGCTTGCTGCCGATCGCGCACCTGACAGCGAATGCAGCGAGGCCGTGCCAAGCGGTGTGGTGCTCGGCAACCGTCGCTCGTCCGCGAACAACACCCAGCCGTTCGCGCCCGTGTCCGGTACAAAGTGCAGATCCTCAATCCCTGACCGCTGCGGCAGTGTCACCAGCAGGCCGTAATCCGAGCGCCACAGGGTCAAGCGATGGCCATCGACGTCGGTGGGCGGTGTCACATGCCACACGATGTGCCTATTCACGTAGTCGATGGTGTAGGTGAGCGATCCGAGTACGTCCTGTCCGACGATCCCGTCCACTCCCCTGCTCGGCTGAAGCTCAGCATCCGGGACAATCATGGCCAGCACGTTCGTCGGCGGTGCCGCGCCCAGCTCGAGCCGACGCAGCACAGCAATAGGACGCTCACTCTGTCCGGTCGGAGTAATCAGCGCCGTATCGGCCAGCGGAACGAGCATCAACGCATTAGCGACGGACGCCGAGACGGCCGACCGCGAGGAGCCGGTGTCGAGCAGGAATCGAAACGGCCCGTTCCCATTCAGCTTCACCCGCACCACGATGTCTCCACCGTCGTGCAAGTCGAACGGTGACACCCGCGACCGATCCGTCGCTCCGGCCGTGGCTGCCGAGACGCAAAGGACGCTGGCGACGAGGACCGAGTCGGAGCGAGCGGCAACTTCGCCACATACGCAGCCACTGTGCCGGCCGGCAGGGTCGAAAGTCGTGACGAAGCGCCGCTGAATCTCACCAGAATGTCTGAGGGGTGGTAATGACGTTGTGATGTTTTTCTGATGGTCCCGTTTCGGGCTCGACCGGGGACTGTTTTGCCCGTCATACTCAAAAGACGGTGGCTGCTTCTTTTCGCTGGGACAACTTCGTGCTCGACGCGGACGCGTATCGCCTCGACAAGGCCGGCGTGGCGGTGCCGCTCGAGCCCAAGGCGTTCGACCTCCTCACCCTGATGGTCCAGCGCCCCGGTCACCTCTTCTCGAAGCAGGAGATCTTTGACGCGGTCTGGCCTGACACCGCCGTTACCGATCACGCGCTCACGAGGGTGATCGCACAACTTCGGCGGGCGCTCGGCGACGAGGCCCGCGAAGCCACCTATATAGAGACGGTCCCGACCCGGGGCTACCGATGGATTCGGCCGGTCGAGCAGATTCACGCCGGAGGTCGAGTCCTCCGCCTCCCCGTTGGCGATGCCGGGGAACCCAATCCCGGCGGGGTCGCCCGGCCAGGCGGTTGCGGATCACAAGCCGGATCGCCGGTGGATGCCCGGAGCGATGGCGCTCGTCGGCCTTGCCGCGTGCTGTGGTCGCGCTACTGCTGTGGGCTCAGCGCAGCACATTGACCTCGGCGACGGGAGCCAACGGCGACCGCCCCAAAGAGGCCGAAGAGAACGTCTCAGAAGCGCCACGATGTTGCGTGGCCGGTGCAAATCACGTCGCACCAAGGCCTCGACCTGCACCCGGCGTTGTCGCCCCAGGGCGATGCGGTCGCCTACGTCTCGGATCGTACCGGGGCCTTCGAGATTTACGTCCGGGCCCTGGGCGGGACCGCCACGGACACACCGCTCACCAACGATGGTGGCCAGAACGTTCAACCGGCCTGGTCACCGGATGGCCGCTCTTTGGCCTACCACTCGTATCGACGAGGCGGAATCTGGCTGATTCCAGCGCGTGGCGGAGTCCCACGGCAGGTGGCTGCCGCGGGATCGAATCCGGCGTGGTCGCCGGATGGGACTCGCCTCGCTTTCCAGTCGGACGAACATGCAGACGTGACACCGACGGCGTGGCTCGCAACAAGCGGGTCAACGATCTGGGTCGTCGACGCTGATGGCCGCAACGCGCGAGAGCTGACTCGCCTTGGGAGTCCACTTGGGGGACACGCCTCGCCCACCTGGAGTAGCGACGGTCGATTCCTCGCGTTTACCGTATTCGAGGCCGGCCCCGATTGCGGCCTGTGGTTGTTGAACCTCGCGAGCAACGCTGTCACCGCGCTGGAGCGGGACCGAGGTTTCTTCGAGCCTGTCTTCGCACCCGACGACCGCTCGATCTACGTCGCGGGAGGAGCCGCCCTGATCACCCGGCTGCCGTTTGATCCAGCGACCGGCACGAAGAACGGCGAACGCGAACACATCCCCGTCGCTGGCGTCCCTGGTGTCCGAGGGCTCACCATTGCCGCGGATGGCCGGCGGTTGGCATTTGCCGGCCTCGCCCTCTCCAGCCAGATCTGGGCCCAACCGGTGCGCAGCGATGGAACCGTCGCCGACGCGGCGACGGCACTCACCAGCGATACGAGCCGACGGAACTCCCTGCCGGTCATCTCACCCGACGGGTCGAAGATCGCGTACTTGTCGACACGAAGCGGGCAATCGTCCGACGTCTGGGTCATGGGCGTTGACGGACGCGAACCGTTGCAGCTCACCGCCGACGAAGGCGCTGAGAGCAAGCCGGGTTGGTTCCCGGATAGTCGGCGGGTGGCATTTCTGTCGAATCGCAAGAACGCCTCGGGCTTGTTCGCTGTCGACGTATTCACCCGACGTGAGGAGCAGTTCGTCGACTTGACCCGGACGCGACACCAGCCGAATCGAATCAACCCAAAGGGCAGGCTTGCCGAGTTCGACCTGGCGCCGTCGGTGAGCCGGACCGCATTCTCGGTCATTCCCTCATCCGGCCGGCGCGTGATGTATGTCAGCGACCTCGATGCCTTCAGCCCGCGGGCTGTCAGTGACGGCTCGGTGTCGGTTGGTTATCCGTCGTGGTCACCCGACGAACGCCAGCTCGCCGTGCAGATCAAGGACGGCAGCTCGACCCAGGCCGGGGTCATCGATGTCACGACTGGCCAGCTTCGGCGCTTGACCAACGAGCGCGGCCACACCTGGGTCAGCAGCTGGTCTCCGAATGGGCGACTCGTCGCGGCTGCGTCGCTCAGGGATGGACTCTGGCGGTTGGAGGCGATCGACGTGGAGACCGGCCGTCAGACGACAGTCACACCGCCCGAACCTCCCCATGTGTACGTGCGCTATCCCGAATGGTCTCCGCGCGGCAACGTGGTCGTCTTCGAGCGCGGAGAGCTGCGGGGAAATATCTGGACGCTGGCGATCAAGTAACGCGTTCGAGACAGTTGACGTACGAGCCACCGAGACACCGAGTCACAGAGAAAGGCAGCCACAAAGACTCGGGGATCTTTTGAGATCCCGCTTCGTGCCTTCGTGGCTAAATCTTTCCGTGTTTCTGTGTCTCTGTGTCTCTGTGGCTTGTCCGTCGACCGCTTTTCAAGGCCTGATGTTGGTCACAACAACTCCGCCGCTCTCGGGCTCAGGCGTCGGAAGATCAACGCACCGGCCAGCAGAATGAGCATCACCTCGAGGGCGAGATAGAGATGGGCCGTCGCGGTTGGCCAGTTGGGCCCGATCAGCACGCTGCGAGCAAACTCGATAATCACGGTCGGCGGCCAGAGAAACAGGTAGCGGTGGTACTGCTCCGGAATGATTTCCAGCGGATAGATGATGGGCGCGAGGAAGAACCCCACCTGGATGATCACGTCCCACACCTGATTCAGGTCGCGGTATTTCAGGAACAGCACGCTCGTTGCGAGCGAGATGCCGATCGTGATCGCAATGAGGGCCAACGTGTAAGCGGCGAAGAGCAGCAAGGCTGACAGATTGGGTGGATGCCCCGCCGCGGCAAGAAAGACCACGATCACCAAGCAGAACACGGTCAGCGTGATCGAACGCGTTGGCAACGGACGTCACGACCAGCACCCAGGACGGGCAACGGGCCTTGGTGAGCAGATAGCCTTTGACGTGAAGCGAGGTCAGCCCCGTCTTGGTGCCTTCCGCAAAGAAGTCCCAGAGAAACAGGCCGATGATCAGGTCCAGCTTGTAAGTCGGATCCGATGCGAACACCAACGAGAAGACGCTCATCAGCACGATGAACAAGCTGATGGGCTTGAGAAGCGCCCACACGAAGCCGCTGAGCGTCCCGTGGTAGCGAGCCTTGAAGTCGGTCCGTACCAGCGTCCAGAACAGCTCGGCCCCACCGGCGATCGCCCGGCGAGGTGCTTCGACGTTACTTGCCTTCGGACGCGGCGAGGCGGGCTCGATTCCGGTTGATGCAGTCATCGTTGCCTGGAGTGCGCGGCGCGAGTTGCTGGATCTCCTCGCACAATCGTAACGCCTCTCGGGCGTCGACCGGTTCGGTCTCGGCAATCAAAGCCAGCGATTGGCGCGCGGTGACGTTCTGTCGATCGTGAGCGAGCGCCTGTTGGAAGTGCGCGCGCGCGCCTTCGCGGTCGCCGCCCAAGAGTGCGAGTGCGCCGAGACCATTCGACGCGACCGGCGACTGAGGCATTCGGCCGTGCAGCTCACGGAATGTCGCCCACGCCTGCGCGGCGCGGCCGGTCTCGAGCCATGCACGCGCCAGCTTTTGATACGCCAATTCTTGATCGGGGCGAAGGTCGATGCCGCGACGGTACTCGGCAATCGCCTCGTCCGGCCGGCCGGCCGCATGCAACGCTTCGCCGAGAAGGAGATGCGGCAACCAATGATCGGGGGCTTTCGCGACCGACTCGCGCCAGAGGCCGACCGGGTCCGACCAGACCGCGTTGCGTAAGACGGCCCGGCCGGCCAACGACAAAACGGCAATCACCATCACCGCCTGCAGCATCAGTCGAGTCCGCCGGGTCGCGAGAGTGCCACGCCGCCACGCCCATTCCACGGCCGTCCCCGCGACCAGAAACAGCCCGCCGCTTGCGAGATAGACACGATGTTCCGCCATCGGCTCGGCTCTATCGAGCAGGACCAGGATCGATGACGGGACGAGCAGCACGAGAAACCACAGCACTCCAAACGTCACGAGTCCCGCTCGTGCGCGGGCCCGCCACGCGATCACGAGGAGCGTGATGATCACCGCCGCAGACCACACCGTTCGCAGATCGAAGGGCCCGGACATGGAGACCGCGTGAAAGATGGTCTGACCTTCAGGGAAGAGCATCAGCGTGAGGTACTGCACGATCACGTTCAACTCGACGAACAGGAATCGCCACTCGAGCGACACATCGCCGCGATACTCGACCACTGAAAAGGCAGCCACGCGAGCGACCGCAGCGAAGGTGGCGACGCTCAGCAGCACGATCAGCATCTGGACCGCGCGACGCCGCCGTTCGGGATTCAGGCGTAACACGAATCGCTCGTAACCGAGCACAACGATCGGAAACATCACGGCGATCTCCTTGGTTGCGAGCGCGAGCAACCAGAAGAAGGTGGTCAGGATCCACCATCGACGACCTCCGTCGATGAGGCCGCGCCGGGCGCTGATGAGCGCCGCGAGGAAGAAGGTGGCGCACAGGACCTCCGAGCGTCCACTCACGTACGTGACGGCGCTCGTCATCATGGGATGGATGGCAAACAGGAGCGCCGCCGCCAACCCGACGACCTCGGGACGTGCTCCACTGCTGCCGCGGTCCATGGCAGCGAGCGCTCCAACTCTGAACAGCAACAGCGCGTTCAATATGTGCAAGAGGACGTTGGTCAGGTGGTAGCCAAACGGGTTCAAGCCCCACAAGGCATGATCGAGAGCGAATGAAAAATTGAGCACCGGACGGAGCGGCTGCAGCAGGACGATCGCGCGCCAGTCGGAAAGGTTCTGAATCGAGGTGTTCTCGACCACCGTCCGGTGGTCGTCATAGACAAATGGAGCCTGAAGCGCGTTGAGATAGACGAGCGCGGCCAGGCTCGTTACAATTCCGTAGGCCAGCAAACTCGTCCGCGGTTCCTTCTCGGACGTCAAGTCACATTCTCACAGGCATTTGGGGCATTCTATAGTAGCTGAGTGACAGCTCATCCGTCCCGACCGCTGCGGATCCTTCACGTCACGCCGTATTCGGCGGAGGCGTGGGCGTACGGCGGCATCCCACGACTGGCTGCCACCCTGACGCGAGGGTTGGCGCGGCGGGGGCACCAGGTCACGGTGTGCACGACGGACGTGTGTAATGCGGTGTCGAGGCTGTCGCCAAGGGAGGGGCAACTCGCCAGGCGCGCTTGGCCCGCGCGGTGGACCCAGGACGGCGTCGAGATCCGCGTGTTCCCCAACGTCTCGAATCGCCTGGCGTATCATTGCCAGGCGTTTCTCCCCATCGGTCTTCAAAGCTACATGAGGCAGCACGCCGCGGCTTTCGACGTCGCGCACCTGCACGCGTGCCGCAATCTGCCGGGCGTGATTGCCGCCCGTCATCTTCAACGGCATCGGATTCCGTACGTGCTGGCACCAAACGGGACCGCGCCGCGGATCGAGCGTCTGCGGGTGGTGAAACGCGCCTTCGACGCCGCAGTCGGGCAGCGCATCATCGACCGCGCCGATCGTGTGTTGGCCGTGTCAGACACCGAGCAACGCGATCTCGCGGCGCTGGGCGTCGCGGCAACGTCCATCGCGCTCATTCCCAATCCGATCGATCTCGACGAGTTTGCGAAGCCCATCGAGCGCGGACGATTTCGAACGCAGCACTCGCTCGGGTCTGAGCCCCTCATTCTCTTTCTGGGCAAGCTCACCCCGCGAAAGCGAGTGGACGTGCTGATTCGCGCGTTCTCACAGCTTCGTCTCGCCAACGCTCGTCTCGTGATCGCGGGCAATGACATGGGCAGCCGCGCCCAAGCCGAGGCACTCGTCCGCTCTCTGGGTCTGCGCGAGCAAACGTTATTTCCGGGACTGCTGACCGGCCCTCAGCGCCTCGAAGCGCTGACTGATGCCGACGTGGTGGTCTATCCATCGGAGCACGAAATCTTCGGCCTCGTGCCGCTCGAGGCGATGCTGTCAGGAACCCCCGTGATCGTGGCCAATGACTCCGGTTGTGGGGCCATCGTCGGCGCCCTCAGGGGCGGGCAGGTCGTCCCGCTCGGATCAGCTGAGGCGCTCGCCGCTGCGATCCGCCGTGTCTTCGATGCACCCGCTGTCTGGCGCGAGTTGGCCACCGAGAGCCAGGGCCAGATTCGACGCGCGTATGGCGACGACGCCGTGTGTGCCGAGCTCGAAGCGCTGTACCTGGGGCTGGTCGCATGACGATGCGCGCCCGGAGTGGCGTCAGCATCGTCATCCCGGTGCGCAATGGCGGAGCCTGCCTCGATGCCACGTTTGCTGCGGTGTTCAGCCTTTCCCATGATCAGGCATTCGAGGTGATCGCCGTTGAGGATGGCAGTACCGACGGCTCGGAAGAACGCCTTCGACGTCTCGCCGCCACACATCCGCTTCGCATCGTGCCAGGCGACCAACGCGGAGCAGCGGCCGCGCTGAATACCGGCATTCGAGTTGCGTCGTACCCCCTCATCGCTCAAATCGATCAGGACGTCGTCGTGGACCGCGAGTGGCTGCGGTTGCTCATCGCCGAGCTCGATGATCCGGCTGTCGCGGCGGTGCAGGGGCAGTACGTCCTGGACGCCACTGCCCGCCCGGTTGGGCGCGCCATGGCGCTGGATCTGCAGCAACGGTATCGAGCCATCGAGGGCGATCCGGATCACGTCTGCACGGGCAATTCGATCTATCGTGCCTCGGCGCTGCACCAGGTGGGGCTCTTCGATGAAGCCCTCGGCTACGGCTACGACAACGACATGAGTTACCGGCTGATCGGCGCCGGCTATCGACTGGTGTTCTGTCGAGAGGCGCAGAGCCATCACCGATGGCGGGACAGCCTCGGTGGTTATGTCGCGCAGCAATATGGATTTGGATACGGCCGTCTGGACGTCGTCGCAAAACACCCGCGACGAATAGTGGGCGATGCCGTCTCGCCGGCTGGCATGATGGCACACGGGGTCGTGATGGCACTGGCGATCCTCCTCGTGCTCGGCGCGCTGGGCTTGAACGTCGCAGGCCAGCCGCCGCTGGTCGTGCTCGCGATCGCCTCCGGCCTGATTGGCGCCCTCGCGATGGAGCGGCTGTGGGCTGCCATTCGCGCGATGAAGCATTTCGGCGACCCCGCAGCCGTTCTGTTCGTTCCCCTTCATCTAGCTGCGTGATTTGGCGTGGGCCGCTGCAATCAGCGTGTGGTCGCTTCGCCGCGCCCTGGGCGCACCGCCTCAGCCGGCCTACAGCATGGGGCGCGCGCTCCGACGGGGCACCAGCCATGAGAGCTCCGATCAACGTTCATTCCCCGGCGATGTCACGGAGATACGCGTGCTGGGGGTGATCCCCGCTTACAACGAGGTCGACAATCTTGCCGCGGTGATTGGTGACGTACGCCGGTTTCAACCGTCGTTGGACATCGTCGTGATCGATGACGGATCAACGGATGGCTCGGCCTCCCTGCTTCCCACGCTTGGTGTCCGATGGCTCTCGTTTCCGCAGCGTCTTGGAATTGGGAGCGCGATGCGGGCCGGCATTCGGTACGGAGCGCGTGCCGGTTACCATGCCTGTGTTCGATTGGACGGGGATGGGCAACACTCCGCCGCCGACATCGAGGCGCTGCTCGCGCCAATCCGCATGGATGCGGCCGATGTCGTCCTGGGATCCCGTTTCGTCGCAGAGCAGGCGGCCGGGTCCAAGACACGGATCCTTCAACGCCTGCTCGCCGGGTGCCTCTCGTTCCTGACGGGATCTCGAGTCACCGATCCAACCTCGGGGTTCTGTGCATTTGGCCCGCGAGCCCTGCGCGTGCTGGCGGAACATCACCCGACTGGCTATCCCGAACCCGAACTGCGGTTGTTTCTCAGTCGCAATCGTCTGCGCACCGTCGAAATCGCCGGTTGCCGCCCGCCCACGACTCGGGGGCAAGACGTCGTTGACGACTGCCCGGCTCCTGGGGGCCAGTGCGCGGGTTTTTCTGGCGATGGTTATCGTCCCGTTGCGGCGGCAGGTCGGAGGACCGCAGTGACCGACCGGATTCAGCTGGTGGCGCTCGGTGTCAGTGTCTTGTTGCTCGTGAGCGTGCTCGAGCTGGTCCGGCGGCGAAAGCTCACGGAGGAGTATTCGTTTCTCTGGATTCTCTGCTCCCTGGCGCTCGTGATGCTCTCCATTCGCCGCGATCTGCTCGACACGGCGGCGGGCTGGCTCGGTGTGTATTACCCGCCGACCGTCCTGCTGATGCTGCTGATCATGATGGTCTTCATCGCGTCGTTGTATTTCTCGGTGATCGTTTCGCGACAGCGTCAGCAAATCGAGCGGCTGATCGAAGAGACGGCCATCCTGGCGGCCGAGCTGCGCGATCATCGAGCCGCTGAGAGCACCGTTCGTAAAGATGTCGACCGCGCTTCTTAAGGTCGAAGGCGTCTCCAAGGCCTTCAGCATTCCCAGCGTGCGGCGCGACACCGTTCGAGAGCACGTGTTCGGGTTTCTTCGTCCACGCCGTGTGGAGCGATTGCAGGTGCTCGACAACGTCAGCTTCGAGGTGCATCAAGGCGAAACCCTTGCCATCATGGGTCGAAACGGGTCGGGGAAGAGCACGCTGCTTCGAATCCTGTCCGGCATCTACGCACCAGACAAGGGACGAGTCGTTGCGAAAGCGAGCATCACGCCGATCCTGGAGCTCGGGGTCGGCTGGAATCCGGAGCTCGATGCGGTCGACAACGTGTTCCTGATCGGCACGGTCATGGGGTTGTCGCTCGCCGAGATTCGCCGCAGTCTCGACGAGATCCTGGCTTTCGCCGAGCTCGAGCGGTTTGCCAACCTCAAGTTGAAGCACTACTCGAGCGGGATGTCGTCGCGCCTCGCCTACTCGGTCGCCTTTCGAGCCGTCCGCGAAGTGCTGGTCCTCGACGAGATTTTCTCGGTCGGCGATGCCGGATTCAAGGCGCGGTGTGAGGAACGCTTCCGGGAGCTTCACGCTCTCGGTCACACGATCGTGCATCGTGGGCCACGACCCGCGAATCATCCGTGCCTACTGCGAACGTGCGCTGCTGCTGGAGGGTGGCCGCATCGGTACGTGCGGGTTCGCCGAACGACATCTCCGACGACTACCTCGAGTTGGTGACCAGTGCCGGTCGTTCGACGGCCGGCGTAGCTTGAGCGATTCGATGTCCTCGCCGGTGTCGGTCATCGCCATTGTCTCGGCCTTCAACGAAGCCGACATCATCGCGCAGGTCGTGGAGGACCTCGTGAGGCAGGAGATTTCGGTCTACCTGCTGGACGACGGTTCGACGGACGACACCGTCGCACGGGTCGAGCCATTCGTTGGGCGTGGCGTCATCGCCATCGAGCGGTTCTCGACACCGGACACCAGCGGCGCGCCACACTCGTTTGCATGGGAGCCGATCCTTCGCCGGAAGAGCGAGCTCGCCCAGACGTTGGACGCAGACTGGTTCATCCATCACGACGCCGACGAGTTCCGCGAGAGTCCGTGGCCCGGCCTGTCGCTTCGTGAGGGCATCCAGTGGGTGCACGATGCTGGCTACAATGCCATCGACTTCGTGTGCCTCGAGTTCCAAGGGGATGTCGACACCGCGAGCCCCTCTCCGGATGTGAGGGCGGCGTTTCCCCGTTACGCTGTGGCGGCTCCCTACAATCGCGTGCAGATCCGCTGCTGGCGGCGCACCGATCAGCGCGGTGGATCTGGCGACGAGTGGCGGACACGACGTCGCGTTCCCTGACCGCAGGGTCTTTCCGATCCGGTTCATTCTTCGCCACTACCCGATCCGCGGCCGTGCACACTTCGACCGCAAGGTACGTCGCGAGCGCAACTACGTCGAGCGCGAGCGCGCACTGGGGTGGCACGTTCACTATCCGGAGGGGACTGACCGAATGTGCGGCGCCACCGAATGCGAACGCCCTGTATCAGCCCAGCAGAGGTGCGGCTCGACCTCATGCTGCGTCACCGCATCGTCGAGGAGCTTGAAGGCACGATTGTTGGGCTCAACGACACGTGGTGGCGCCGACGCCGCGCGCACGCGAACGCGAATTGGAGGCGTGTCGGGCGGACGCGACAACAAGTCGCCCAGGCCGACGCTGGATGAGTGCCAACGCCTGCAGGCAGTCGTCGACGAGCGTGGCCAACTGATCGAACACATTCTATCAATCAAAGAGCTGGCGCTGGTCGGCACCTGCCAGGATGCTCGCCCGCTGGTTCGGATCAGGACGATGACTCCGCTGATCTCCGTCATCATCCCCTGCTACAACCTGGGGGCTTACATCGAGGAAACGATCCAATCGGTGCTGGCGCAAACCGTTCAGGACTTCGAGATCCTGGTGGTCGATGACGGTTCAACCGACCCTCACACAGCCAACCTGCTGGCGTCCGCGTCATGGCCTCGCACCCAGGTATTTCGCACACCGAACGGCGGCTTGGCACGCGCGCGGAACACACTCATCCAGCGATCCAGTGGGCGCTTTCTGTGCGCCCTCGATGCCGACGACAAGCTGCACCCGCAGTACTTCGAGAAGACGCTGGCAGCCTTCGACGCGGCGCCAGACCTGACGTTTGTCTCGACCCGGCTGCAGATGTTTGGTAACCAGAGCCTGGTGTCGCCCACGGAGCTGGAGGTGCGACTTGCCGACGTTGTTGACGGACTGCCCCATCTTTCCGGCCGCTCTGGTCCGTCGCGCGGCCGTCGCGGCGGTCGGAGGATACGACGAAGGGATGCCGGCACAGGGCGATGAAGACTGGGACTTCTGGATCACTCTTCTGGAGAGGGGCCATCGCGGCATCATCCTGCCGGACATCCTGTTCTACTATCGTCGTCGGCCAGGGTCGCTTTGCGACACATGTACGACCGGCGAGACTCATCTGCGTTTGGTTGAGTATTTGACGCGAAAGCACGAGCAGAGCTTCCACGCTCATCTCGAGGAGGCGCTGCTGTGGAAAGATCGCCGGCTGCAGGAGCAGCGCCGAACCAGCTGGCAGGTCCAACAGGAGATCGACGAACATCTACGGCCGTCGATTGCTCGACGGCGCGCGGAGCTGTCAAAACTTCGTGAGGCCCTCGAGCACGCCGGCTCCAGGGAAGGACTGGCGTCCAATGCCAGCCTTACGAACTACAAGCCGGATACGATCACGCGGTCAAGGAGATCGCCGATCTGCGCGCCTCGAAGAGTTGGAAGATGACAGCGCCATTACGGGCGGTCTACAGCGCGCTGCAAGGGCTGCGAGGGCGGACGTCATGACGCACGTCGACACCGCGGTCGTTGTTGTCTGTAACGACCAGGGTCGAACGCTCGAAGAAGCGTTGGCAAGTTTCGCTCAACCGCGGCCGATTCTTCGCGAACTTCTCATCGTCGATGACAAATCAGAGGACGTCTACACCCTCCAAGTCCTGGAGCGCTGCGCCGCAACCCACTCGGTGGTTCGCAGCGCTGCGGCCGAGTCTCGGCGCTGCCTATAACATGGCCGTCCGGACGACGGTCTCTTCAGCGATAGTCATCGTTCCTGCCAACATCGCACTCGATCGCGACTATGTCGAGAGGCGGCGCGCCTTCTCGGGGACCACTCTGACGTGTCGTTCGTCAGCCCATCTCCAGAACCTGGCGGTTCAGAGATGGAGTGCGAGCCGATTGGCCAGTCGGGTGCAACTCGGCGACATTCTCGTGCGAAGCAACGTTCCGCCATGGTCGATGTTCCGGCGAGAGGCGTGGGCACTGTCGGTGGGTTTTCAGAGGATGCTGTGCAGCCGTGGAACGATTTCTGCGTGGCCGTAATGGAGCGCGGGTTGGAAGGTCGATGGCTGAATCGACCAGATCGGACGCGTCAGCTCTCGCGCCCTCGTCCTCCTTCAGACACCGGCAATCCACGTCCGGGAGATGACCGAGCTCTATCGTCGTCATGCGGGGATCGTGTCGGCACAAGGCACGGCTCTACTCCTGGAGAAGGAGCGGGCGTTGCTGGAAGCGCGAGAGCGCCACGATTCGCTCAACCGTCAGCGGCGACGAGTTGGCCGCGGAGCTGACGACTTTGCAGAGGGCAATCGACGAAATCCTTGCCGAGCTCAGAGCGAAAGGCCGAGCCCGGGTCGAGCTCGGCGATCTCGCGACCACGGCGCCGATCAGCCCCGTGTGGGGCCTGGACCGCGGTATCCCGCTGGATCGCTATTACATCAGCGCGTTCCTCGAGCGACATCGCGAGGATGTGCGCGGTCGGGTGCTCGAAGTCAAGGACGCGGGCTACACACGGACCTATGGCGACGGACGCGTCATCTCCAGCGACGTGGTCGATATCGACCCGAACAACGACGAGGCCACCATTACGGCCGATCTAACCAATGCACCGAGCATCAGCGACGACACGTACGACTGCTTTCTCCTGACACAAACCTTGGGCGTGATCTATGACGTACGCGCGGCGCTGGCCACCGCGCATCGCGTGATCAAGCCAGGCGGGGTCCTTTTGTGTACCGGTGCCTGCGAGCGGCCGAATCTCTTACGAAGGAGCGGCGCTGGACGGTGACTTCTGGCGCTTTACCGAGGCATCGACGCGGCGCCTGTTCGCCGAGTTTTTTCCCTCGATGCGTTCGAGATCGTCGGGTTCGGCAATGTGCTGGCCTGCGCTGCCTTCCTGTACGGGCTGGCTCCACATGAGCTCTCGAAAGCGGATCTCGATGCTCACGATCCGTTCTTCCCAGTGGTCTATGGCATCCGCGCCGTCAAACCACTTCGCGGCCACGTATCCAGCGATGGCTCAACAGCCTGAAAGCAGGCTTCAGATCGGGCCTGGCGTGCTGCGCTCCGCCGCGGCCAAAGCGATCCTGGCCCTGAGAGAGGGCCGGCTGTCCTGGTCGCCCGCGGCGTGGTTCAGGCTGTTTCAGCTCCATCGTCGCGAACTGAGCACGCCGATCGCTCGCTCCGACTCCATCGATTGCTCGTCCGCTCAATCCCTTTGCAGCGTTTGCCGTCAAAGGCCCTTCTTTGGAAGAAACGCTGGCCTCTGGCGACGGTCATGCGATTGCCACGGGCCGAATCGCCCGTGGTGAGCGTGTTGCTTCCGGTCTTCAACCGAGCCGATTTGACACTGCGCTGTTTGCGATCGCTCGCCGCGATTCAGTTGCCGATGGAGATCATCGTCATCGACAACGCTTCGACCGATCTGACAGCCGCACTGCTCGGTAGAACGACAGGCGCGATGGTCGTGCGAAACACGCAGAACGTCGGCTTTCTCGCGGCCATCAATCAGGCGGCAGACCTTGCGAGGGGCGAGACGCTGCTTCTCTTGAACAGCGATACCGAGGTCCTGCCCGGAAGCCTCGAGGCGGCACTGGAAACCCTCTCCGCCTCGACATCGATCGGTGCCGTCGTTGGCAGGCTGGTTCATCCAGACGGGAAGCTGCAGGAAGCGGGCGCCATCGTCTGGCGCGATGGGTCGTGTCAGAGCTACGGTCGAGGCGACGATCCGAATGCACCTGCTTACATGTTCCGTCGTCTGGTGGACTTCGGGTCAGCGGCTTTTCTGCTGACCCGCCGCAGCAACTTTCCTCGAGCTCGGTGGCTTTGATTCACGCTTCAGCCCCGCCTACTACGAGGACGTCGACTATTGCATTCGGCTGTGGGAACGGGGGCAGCAGGTCGTCTATGAACCGCGCGCGGTCGTCCTGCACCACGAATTCGGCTCGGCCCCATCGGCTGACGCCATCGCGATGCAGCTGCGGCAACGCCCAGTGTTCGTCGAGCGTCATCGGCAGTGGCTCGCAGCCCACGCGCTGTCACCCGATGCTGGCCTGCTGAACGCGCGCGAGCGCCGCTCGTCGGGGTCGCGACTGTTGCTGATCGAGGATCGCGTGCCGCACGAACGCCTCGGGGCCGGTTACCCGCGGTCGCTCGAACTGACCCGCGCGGCCGTGGCGCTTGGTCATCACGTCACAATCTATCCGCTTCAGACGCCCGACGAAAGCTGGGAAGAGGCGTATTCGGATGTGCCACGCGAAGTGGAGCTGATGCTCAACCTTGGCACACAGGGACTGGGTCAGTTCCTCAGCGATCGGATCGATTACTTCGACACCATGATCGTGAGCCGTCCGCACAATATGGCGTTCGTGCGAACCGTCCTGCCGCCCTACAACAGCGAACGACGACCGCGGCTCGTCTACGACGCCGAGGCCGTGTTCGCACTGCGTGACATCGATCGCCGTCGCCATAACGGCCACCCGATGACCGTACAAGCCGCGCAGAACAGTTGGTCGACGCCGAGTTGTCGCTTGCGAGCGGGTGCGATCTGATCCTCACCGTCTCACCGGCCGAGCAACAGCGTTTTCTCGAACGCGGCTTTCCCAACGTGACGGTTCTCGGCAATGCGATCGCGCTGGAACCCACGTCGCAGCCGTTCTCGACCCGTGCCGACTTCCTGTTCGTCGGCGCAGTGAGCGACGACAGCGCCCCCAATGCCGACTCTATTCGGTGGATGGTCCGCGAACTGCTGCCGCGGCTGCAGGCTCGGCTGGGAGATGGGGTTCGCCTCGTGATCGCCGGCCGCCACGATGCCTTCACGTGCCCTGGTCTGAATCAATCCTCAATCGAACTGACGGGTATGGTGAACGACCTGAGGCCGCTGTTCGAACGGGCCCGGGTCTTCCTCGCGCCCACCTGGTTCGGCGCGGGCATTCCCATCAAGGTGCAGTGGGCGGCAGCACTTGGCGTCCCGGTTGTCGCGAGCCCGCTGATAGCCAGCCAACTCGGTTGGCAAACAGGCGTGGAGCTCTCGGTCGCGGACAGTCCGGAAGCCTTTGCTGACAGTTGTTGTCTCCTGTATCGCGGCGAAGACCTGTGGCAGCGCCAGCGAGAGGCCGCGCTGGCGCGCGTCGCCAACGAGTGTTCGCGTGATGTGTTTCGCGAGACACTTGGACAGTGTCTCGCCCGCCCTCAGATGTCTTTCGATGACGACCGAATCAGCGGCGTCGGACCAGCCAACGTGCGCACGTCGAAGTATTGACTGATGAACGGATCTCGGTAGTCCTCGTGCTTCCCGCAGAAAAACGCGTTCTCCCGATAATCGTGCAGCTGCCCTCGCGACGCACTTACATCGTGACAGAGCACGGCTGCCGGCTCATAGACAATCCGGCGCCCTGAGGCGACAACCCGAAGACAAAAATCGATGTCGTTGAACTGAACGCGAAGGCGATCCTCGTCGAACCCTCCGAGACTGAGGAAGTCAGCGGTTCGCGTCAGCAGGCAGGCACCCGTCACCGCCGAGACGTTTCGCAATCGATGCGGGAGCCACTGGTAGCCTGGGTCATCAGCCGCCAGGCGCGTGAACATATGCTCTGGCGCCCCTTGCCGAGGCGCCACCAGCACGCCTGCATGGTCGATTGCACCGTGGCGGTCGAGCAGCTTGGCGCCAACGATGCCAATGTCCTCGACAGTGAGCCATCCCGCCATCTGCTGCAGCCATCCGGGCGCGATGGCCTCGATGTCGTTGTTGAGATGCAGCATCAGCGGCGTTCTCACTTCACGTGACGCCGTGTTCATCAGCCGCGCGTAATTGAAGCCTTCGTCTACACCCGTCATTCGTACGATCCGATACGCTCCTGACGGATCCTCGTCCAGAGCGCGCAAGTACGCCGCCGTCGCCGGCTCTCGCGAATGATCGTCGATCACCAGCACGCCAACCCCTGCAGGAACCGTGCACTTGATGCTCTCGATGCAGCGAGACAGCAGGTCAACACGGTCACGCGTTGGGATCACGATCGTCACCGGAAGTGAATCGAGAACGTCCGCAGGCCATGTGATCGCGTGAAGCTCGTGGCCCCCAGGTGACACACCCTGCGTCACTCGTATCGAGGCCCTGCGAGTCGCCAGGACAACGCGTTCCGCGGCCCGTTGGTGGTCGATTCCCAGCGCTGCAGGCACACGATCGTGTCGGTGGCAGCCGATGACAGGCAGGTGATGAATGGAGCAACCGCGCTGAAGGAAGCGAAGAAGCAGATCGTAGATCTGTGCAGCACCCGCTTCCATCCGTAGGCCGCCCACCTCCGCGATCGTTCGCCGACGGACGATCGCCAATCGAGTCATGTAATCGTCGACCAGCGCAAGCTCCGCGCTGACGCCGCCCTTGAGGTAAGGATCGCTCGGGCTTTTTCCGGGCAGCTTGCCGGTCGTCGTCCGTGTAGATCCAGTCGAACGCGCCGGTTCGGATCACGGGTTCGAGGTGCTCGATAATTGCCGAAGCTGGAACCGCCTGACTATCGAGGAGGACGACATACTCGCCGTCTCCAGGAGGCAGCCATGAACCATCCGGCCGAATCAGCGACGTCAAGGGCATCACCCTCACGCGGTCATCTGGCGCATGCTCGCGTGCGAGGCTCTCCGCCCTCGCTGGATCGTCGAGGCACACCAGCCACAGCCGCCAACTGTCACGGGGCAGAGCAGCGACTGACTTGATGAGTTCGCCGACTTTCTCCCCATCTGCGATCAACGCGGCGAAGCTCAGGTTCTCCAGCGGTGTGCCGGCGTCACGAGAGCGTGTCCCACGATTCACGAGCCCTGAGCGCCTATACGAATCGTCTAGCCTCTTGCCGTCGAAGGGCTGTGGTTGCCGAGTTGTGGGGCGGTCGAACACCTCGCGCCAGTGCTGCGCCATGAGCGCCACCCACCGACCCGGCGATAGTGGTACCTGACGATTCTTGACGGCGAGACGCAGCTTGATGAACGCCCCGCGGACCAAGCTATCCGCACGCCGCAGCGCCTTGGAGCTGCTCGGCCGGTAAACCCGGTACGAACGAGCGAGGCACAGCTCCCGGCGTCCATCTCCCAGGAGTGCGATGAGAGTCAATGTGATCTGCGAAGAAGTGCCGAGCCGGAACAGGAACTTGAATCCCGAAACCGGATTTCAGGCTGGCTGGGTCGCGCGTGAACGGCCGCGACGTCGGCCCGCGGGATGCCATACGGAATGGTCAAGGGCACCGCATCGTCAATCTGCAGGTGCAGGGCTTTGATAGGCGTCTCGCGACAAAACACCCAACCCGAGATGTTGAGCCGCGTCGTGCCGCAGTCGACGGCCGTCGGTGACTCTATAAAACCCACGAACGTGGGAGTCACATATGCGTCTGGTAGCACTCGGCCGACCCTAGCGATGAACTCTCGACGAACGCGAGCCGATCGCGATCGAGGACTCTGTACCGCGGCAAAGTCAGCGGATTGGTACCGGGCTCAACCCAGCGCTGTTCCGTGGTTACTGCAATGCTGAATCCGGCTTCTCGAACCGCGCCGATCGCAGCCTCGTCGTAGCCGCCGTAAGGGTACGCAAAGCTGGTCACGGGACGACTCAGGAGCGCTTCAAGTCGATTCCGTGAGGTGATGACCTCATCCACGCACGATCGGCTGTGGCTGCGATGGCAGCCACAGATGGTTCACCGTGTGAGCGCCGATCTCGATGCCGGGGATTGATGCCAGTCTTACGACCTCCTGTGCAACCATCGGCCGCGCGTCAGTCGCGGCAACGTCCCGGAGACCGCTCCAATCCAGAAGCTCGTTCACTACGCCTTCACGTTCCAGCAGGGACAAAGCGACCAACTCGCGTCGAATTCGGGCGTGCGCGTCCCTACGCTCGAGGCGGGTCGAAGTCGGAATCGTTAAGTCGAGTCCAGCAAGCTGGAGTCTCAGGACGGGTGGCAGTTGGTCGGAGGCGAAAACCCGATCGACAAGGTTCCACCAGAACTCCGGCAGCCCATTCAAGACTGCGCTCACTACAAATACCGTGGCTGGAAATGAGAATTCCCTCAGAACCGGCGACGCCTGAGTGAGCGTATCCACATACCCATCATCGAAGGTAATGGCGATGGACCGTGGTACGAGTGTTCGCCGCACAAGGTGGCGAGTCAGATCCTGTAGGGACACGACGTTGTAGCCGCCCTCGCGAAGTTGCCGCAAGTGCGAGCGAAAGTGGTGAGGCGTGACGCAATGGTTTCCGTATTGATCACCCGGTTTCGCGATGCGGTGGTACATCAAAATCGCGGCATGGTCTTCGCCAAGTGGCAGAAGCAACGGACCGTTCGGTTGCACCTGCAGCTGGGGCGCATCATTTGGTCGAGGCATTGACACCTCTGGATTACTGCCCTCGCCGAGCCGGCCCTGAAAATAATCTCGCGTTCCTCGATACACCGCCGACAGGCGCTGCGCGAGCGGTCCATGGCTCGACATCACCGCATGCGCCAGATTGAGCGACACGATGGACGACGTGCGAAGCACTGACGTGAGGCCGCCAGCTGGCGACACGCGGCCGGCCAGCAATAAGTGATTGCGAGCCGCAAAATAGAGTCGCTGTCGGCGAGTCCGGACCAATCGTCCGGCTCCCCCGATGGTGGGCGACCGGCGTCGGCGGCCACGACGGTTGCGAAGCCGGCCGCGCGGGCTTTCAAGCAAAGGTCAATGTCTTCGAACGAGAAGAAGTAGTCGACGTCCAGTAACCCGACGGTGTCCCACACCTCGCGCGCCACGAGCATGACGCAGCCGCTCACCGCAGCAACCTCGATGACCGAAGCGTCCAGAGGGCCGGACTGTCGCTCGCGCATTCGTCCGCTCGACGGCGCGTAATCGATCCCGCATGAGATCACCGCGTCATCCGGGCCGCGGACGACGGGCCCGACGATGCCCACGCGAGCATTGAGACGGCGCTCGAGACGTCCGGCACAGTCCGGGGTCACGGTCGCATCGCTGTTGACGAGCAGGATCGCTCCCGCGCCACGCGACAGGGCCGAGCGAATGCCGAGGTTCATGCCGCCCGAAAAGCCCAGATTCCTGCCCGCCCCCTCAAATCTGACCGGCCCCTCGAGCCGCGTGACCTGATCGCGGCATCCGGGATCGTCGTCGTTGTCCACGACGATGATGTCGTCGAACGGACGGGTTGAAGCCAGCAAGGACCGGACGGCTGCCAGCGTGTCGTCCGGGGTCCGGAAATTCAGCACAACCCCGGCCAGCCGGCGTGAAGGCTCAGTTGGCATCGCGCCAGCGTACATCACGGGCCAGTGGCCAGTGACCGTGGTCAGTGGCCGGCCTGCTGGGGACCGTGGGGCCGTGGACCGTGGACCGCGGCCGTGGACCGACCCAACCGGACAGCCCGAAATCCGTCAAACTCTCCGGATGCCCGAGAGCGACCGCACGTCCGTCGCCAGAGCCTGCGACGGCGACAGCGAAGCGTTTCGTTCGCTCGTTGAGCGTCACTCGCGCTACGTCTTTAACGTGGCGTATCGACTGACCGGCAGCGCCCCGGACGCCGAAGACGTCGTCCAGGACACGTTTCTCAAGGCCTACCGTCAGTTGAGCCGTTTCGAAGCCAGGGCCGATTTTCGGACCTGGCTTCACAGGATTGCCGTGAATCGCTCGATCGACCTGATTCGGTCACGCAAGCACCGGGAACTCGGCCAGGACCCCGACGGATCTGGAACGCGGCGCCGGCGACCGGCGCCGGGCCGGTCGCTGCCGGTCCCGATCGACTGCTGCTGAGCGCCGAAATTCGCCAGCGCGTGAGCGAGGGACTGTCGCACCTGACGCCGAGCGAACGGCCGCCTTCACGCTGCGGCACGTCGAAGGACTGCTCGATCCGTGATGTCGCGTCCGCCATGGGCCTCAAGACCGAGGCCGCCAAGAACAGCATTTTCCGCGCCGTGCGAAAGATGCGCACCGTCCTCGAGCCGCTCGTCGAAGCGACCGAGGCGCCAACCGCGAAAGGTCAGACCGCCGATGCATGTAAATGAGGACGCGCTGATCCTTCACTATTACGGTGAAGGCGACGACCCGTCGGTCGAGTCGCATCTGGTGTCGTGCCCGAGCTGCCGGATCGAGTTCGAGAAGCTTCGTCGAGTCCTCGCGATGGTCGACGAGCAGCCGGTGCCCGATCCCTCGCCGGCCTTCGAGCGCGCAGATGTGGGCGCGGATTCAGCCGCAGCTCGACGAACCGAGCCGAGGCTGGCTCGCGCGGTTGCTTTCCGCCCAGCGGGCGCCGAAATGGGCGCTCGCGGGGGGCTCGCGGCGCTGTTGCTGGCGGCGTTCGTCGCAGGACGCTTCACCAGCCCGTCATCCCCAGCCGCGCCGACGCCGACGGAGCCGGCTGTCGCGGACGTTGGCGATCGCGTGTTGCTCGTCGCAGTCGTCGATCACCTGGATCGCTCGCAGATGGTCCTGGTCGAGCTCTTGAACAGCAACGATGCGGACGACGTCGCCACCATCAGCGCCGGACAGTCGCGCGCGCGTGAGTTGGTGGCAGCCAATCGACTGTACCGACAGACTGCGGTGCAGGCTGGAGACAACGTGATTGGCGAGACGCTGGAAGACCTGGAGCGCGTGCTGCTTGAAATCGCCAACGCGCCCGAAAACGTCACCGCCGAAGACGTCGCCGCGTTACGCGACCAGATTGGTGCGCGCGGCATGTTGTTTCGAGTGCGGGTCGTGCAGTCGGAGATTCGCGAGCGCGAGCGCGTGAATCAACAGAACCGAGTGGAGCTACGGCATGATCATGTCTGGGATCGAGCATCGTCAGCGAGCCCACGGACTGGGCTCGTTGATGCGGGCACGGCGGCGCTGACGTGGACGTGCCGAGGCTCGGCCCCATCGGACTTGAGCTGGCCGCGATGGCGCTCACCGGCGCTGCTGATGGCGGGACCCGTCGCGGCGAGTCAGGCCAGACACCGCGACGCGAGCGGTCGACCAGGCGCAGGCCGAACGGGAGGCGGCGCGCCAGGCAGCGGCCCGCGACCGTGAGGAGTCTCGGTACGATCAGGGCCAGCGCGCGCTCGAAGAAGCGCGGTGGCAGCGTGCGGTCGAGCAGTTCACATCCGTCGCCGACGCCAAAGGCGCGCGCGCGGACGCCGCGCTGTACTGGAAGGCGTACGCGCTCGATAAGCTCGGACAAAAGGCCGAAGCGCTGGCCACCGCCGCCGAGCTGATCAAGGGCTATCCCGCGAGCAAGTGGATGAGCGACGTAAAGGCGCTCGAAATGCAAGTGCGACAGAGCGTCGGGCAACCCGTGCGGCCAGAAGCCGAAGCGGACGAAGAGTTGAAGCTCCTGGCCCTTCAGGGGCTGCAACACTCCGATCCCGAGCAGGCGGTGCCGATGCTCGAAAAGATTCTGGCGGGGACGCAGTCGCCGCGACTCAAGGAGCGCGCGCTGTTCGTGCTCGCCCAGAGCAACTCCCCTCGCGCACGCCAGGTGTTGATCACGGCCGCTCGCGGCGGATCGAATCCGGACCTGCAGCGACGGGCGATTCATTACCTCGGCGTTCATGGCACCCGCGAGAATCGCGAAGCGCTCGTCCAGATCTACGAATCGACGACCGACCTCGACGTCAAACGCCGAATCCTTCGGGCCTTTGGCGTGTCCGGCGACCGCGCTCGCGTCCTGGCGGCGGCCACCAAGGAGACGGCGCCCGAGGTCCGCGCCGAAGCCGTCCAGCAACTGGGTGTGATGGGCGCACACGACGAACTCTGGCAGCTCTATCAGAAAGAGCCGACCGTCGCCGTCAAGAAGCAAATCATGCAAGCGATGTTCGTGGGAGGAGACGCGACGCGCTTGACAGAGATTGCGAATACAGAAGCTGACGTCGAGTTGCGACGCTCAGCGATTCGGAACCTCGGTCACATGGGCGCGCGACGCACGTCTGATGCGCTCGTCACCATCTATGTCCGCGAGAAGGACGTCGAGACGAAGAAGGCGGTGATCCAGTCGTTCGGAAATCAGAACAACGCCGAGCAACTGGTGGCGATCGCGCGCAAGGAAACCGACCCGCAGTTGCGTAAGGAGATCGTGAGCCGGCTGTCGACATGCGATCCAAGGTGGCGCTCGATTACTTGATGGAGATACTGAACAAGTAATTGCCGAGTCGCCAGCCGCCAGCCGCCGGTTGGCCGGCTGCCGGTTAGTTGTCAGTATCAGTTTCCAGTTCAAAGGCACGAGCATGCGAACACGGTTCACGTTGATAACGGGATTCGTGGCAGTGCTGGCCGGCAGCACAGTGGCCGCCGCACAGCCGGCCATCACGAATGGGCGACTTCAGCCCCGCGCGGCCACGACGTCGATCGAACGCGAGATTCAAGCGTTGGCGTCGCAGCTGACGGAGCCAGCGTGGGTGGGGTACGCAGTTCCCGCCAGGTCTGGTGACCATGAGATGTGCTGCTGGAGCGGCGATGGCAGCAACACGTGTTGCACGGGGTGCCGGCTCGAACCGGGCGTCGCAAGCGCTGTGACCACTGTCGAGCAAAACCGTCCAACCGTGCTCGAATCCGGCGATAGCTTCTTCGTGCTGTACCGCCTCGAGAATCGTCAGGTTGCTCGCATCCGCATCTTTTCTGAAGACGTGCCCACTCGATGCCGGTGGACGCACACTGCATTGGCTGACCGGTGTTCGAGACGACGACAGCATCACGTTCCTGACGACGTTCCTCGGTGCGGGTGCGAGTAATCGGCTCGCCGATTCGGCCCTCAGCGCAATCGCCATGCATCGCCATCCAACCGCAATCGATCGATTGATCGCCGCGGCGCGAGATGGCGCGACGACGCACGTTCGCGGACAAGCCTTGTTCTGGCTGGCGCAGCGTGCAGGGGAACGGGCCGTCGGCGCTATTTCAGACGCGATCGCCAACGATCCCGAGACGGACGTGAAACGACGTGCAGTTTTTGCCCTCAGTCAGTTACCGAAGAGCGAGGGCGTCCCATTGCTCATACAGGTCGCACGGACGAATACAAATCCGGCAGTCCGCAAGCAGGCGATGTTCTGGCTCGGTCAGTCGCGGGACCCGCGGGCGCTGCAGTTTTTTCAGGAAATCCTGTTCAAGTAGCGGCGCCGGGTTGCTCCGCGGCCCTGGCACAAGTGCTGCACCTCTTCCCGGTAGAGCGGAGGCGAAACGCCTCACAGGAGGGGGTCAATGACCGCGGAGCAGATGAGAACCGAGATGATCCGGATGCTGTCGGCGACGGCCGTAATGTCGGTCGGCGCCGGTCTCGTTATCGCGTCTGTCCTGATCGCGCTGGCCGCGATCGTCCAATAAGTCCCTGCCGCCGCAGGGCTTAGCTCATCCATTCCGAACCGCTCGGTTCTCGACCCTTTACGGCCAGCGCCATCGGTTCATCCCAAGTTTTCGCCCTGACGCGCGGCTGGCGTGCCTCGATCACTCTCCAAAATTGCGCGTCGCGGCAACCACGCACTGGCCGTCGCCAGCTCATCAAAAATGGGGATCGGCTCGCAAATTCCGTCGGGCATCGCGGGGCCGGTGCCGGCCAGCGGTTAGTCGACTGAAGGTCTTTCGCCGACCTGGGCGAATCGGAGCGGGCATTCTGGCGAACAGGCACACCCCTGGGGTGTTGCCGAGAATGAGAATGCTCGCGAAGTAGTAGGCCGACAACTGCAGCACCCAGCGGCGCCCAGAACGCGCCGTACACGAGGAACAGGCTCAACGCGATGACGCTGACGGCAAAGGCGTCGAATGCGACCGCGCGGAGCCGGGTAGGAATCGCGCGGATCACGGGCCCGCCCGAGAAAAATGGGCCACCCTCCGCCAATGTCAGGCGTAGCGGCGATGGAACTGCCCGCGAGGTTGGGAGCCGACTCCTGAGCGCCCACCATGGCGAGCGTGGGCTCCTCCGCTTCGGGAAATCGCTCGGTGAACTCTTTGATGGCAGGTTCGGGATCGAGGCCAATGGCTACGACGTACGCCCGAAAGAACGCCCGACGATAAAAGCCCGTCGGCCACCGCGACACATCGTCGTTCTCCAAACCTTCGAGGAGAGCGCCCAGAATCTTGGTCTTGTGCGCAATCGATGCGATCGAGATTTCCCGACGCTCACGTTCGGCGCGCAGGCGTGCGCCAAAGCTCACGGGCTCGTCGGCACGAGCGGTGGGACCCCGCGCTTCAGGCGCGATCTTGTCGGACTCGGGTGCGAACATTCAAACGGACTACAGGGAACACGATCTCACAGCTTGGCGGCGAAGGTAAGGTGGAAAAACAGCCGAGGCGGAGCCAAACGATGCGTTCTTTCCGACGGTCTCAGGCAGGCAGAGCCTCGCTAGTGATAGTGCCCGTGTTCTGGAGACCAGACGCGCCCAGGTGAGGCCACCGGGGTTGGATCTTCGCCAAACGATGTGAGCGCAGCCGCAATCGCGCCCGCGAGGATAATGCCCACGACGATGACCATGGCGCGGCTACTACGCGCGCTCTGCTGCTTCGCTTCGCAGCACTTCTTATACTTCTTGCCGCTCCCGCAGGGACACGGATCATTTCGACCGGCTTTTGGATGGTGCGGCATAGGGTCCTCTAACCGATGTGCCGTGCGGCCCGACTGCTGGCCTTACTCGTTTCTCAACGCAACAGTCGGGTCGAGTGCAGCCGCACGACGCGCGGGGAGCCAGCAAGCGAGGGCTGCGACCATCA
This sequence comes from uncultured Acidobacteriota bacterium, assembly GCA_963734095.1. Classification (GTDB taxonomy): domain Bacteria; phylum Acidobacteriota; class Vicinamibacteria; order Vicinamibacterales; family UBA2999; genus JACCSI01. The sequence goes on from CAVTGK010000026.1 coordinate 31,987, forward strand.
GGAGAAGCAGTGGGACGCCGACAAAGACGGGGATGTCGATCGATCCACGCATCAGTCGTGAATAGACGGCGAACACGAACAGCCAGCCGGCCGCGGCGCCGATAGCCACCATCACGAAGCTCTCTCGCATGATCTGGCCGACCACCTGTCGTGCGGTGGCGCCAAGTGCGAGTCGAACACCTATCTCCGTTGTCCGTTGGGCGACGGTGTACGCGACGACACCGTAGATGCCAATCGCCGCCAGGACCAGCAGGAGTGGGCCGAGTACCGGCGAACATCCGGGCCGGAATGCGGCGCAGCGCCAGGTTCGTCTCGACATGCTGCGACATGGTGCGAACGTTGTAAATGGGCAGCGACTGGTCGAGCGTCCGAACGGCGGCGCGGATGTCTGGCGCGAGCAATGTCGGGTCCGCCAGGGTCGTGCGAATGTGAATCTCGCCTTGAATTGATGGTCGGTCGCGATACGAAAGATAGACGATGGGTGTCGGCGGTTCGCCAAACGACTCATACCAGGAATCACGAACGATTCCACTGATGGTGTACGGCCGGCCGGTCACCTCGACGACGCGACCCATGGCCTCGGCGCCACTGAGGTAGCGCCGCACGAACTCCTCGTTGACAACGGCTTGAGCCGGCAACACACCATCGTTCAGTTCGGCGAAGCTGGAGCCGCGGACGATGGAGATGCCCATCGTCTCGAAATAGCCCGGTGTCACGGTATTGGTGAGCACGCGATCTGGCGCGCCGTCGGTTCGCGCACGGCCTTCGAGCGTGAACGTCCGAAGCGGAAGCCCGTGGATGTCGAGCGGCACCTGTGTGGCAATCGCGGCCGCTTCCACACCTGGGGTCTGGCGAAGACTTCGGAGCAGACGATTCGCAAAGTCGCGCGCTCCGTCGTTTTGGACATTGCGTCCGCTCAAATCGTAAGCCGCGAGCAGCAGCCCCTCGCGGCGGAATCCGGGGTCCTCCTGCGACTCGCGAAAACTCTGCAGGAACAGACCGGCGGCCACCAGAACGACCATTGCGAGGGCAATCTCGGCCGCGGTCAGCACCTGGCGCAAACCACTTGGCGGAGATGAAGCGGCTCCAGCCTTCAGCATCGACTGCGGATTGACCCGTGCGAGTTGCACCGCCGGTGCGATCCCGAAGATCACGGCGCATAGGACGCCAAGGCCCATCGCGAACAGCAGTCCACCCTCGTTGAGACCAGTTTGAAACCGAACGGGAACGGCGGTGGTCATCATGGGCATCGCACGCAGGGCCTGGCTTCCCCACATCGCGATGGCAGCGCCCACTGCGGCGGAACAGACGCCCAGGACGGTGCTCTCAATCAGCATCTTACGAGCGACCTGCCAGCGCCGAGCGCCAATGGCCAGAAGGACGCCGATCTCGCGATGGCGTGTCGTGGCTCGAGCGAGCACCAGGTTTGCGGTGTTCCCGCAAACGGCCAGGAGCAGAATCAACATGATGCCCTGCAGTATCGACAGCCCCTGCAGCAAGAGGCCCTGCGGACCTCTGGACGCGCGCCAGAACTGTACGACCTCAGCGCGCATCGCCGCGTTGGCGGCCGGGAACGTCGAAGCAAGCTGACTCATGAACGTGTTGACGGCGGTCTGCGCTTGCGCCACGGATTGACCGTCGTTCAATGTCCCCATCACGTAGTAACCGCGAATACTCCTATCGTCCAGCTCTCGCGATCCGCTCAAGACAACCGGGGCCATCGTCGCTGGCACCCACAGGTCGAACTGCAGGCCCAGCACCGTTCCTTGAAATCCGTCGGGTGTGATGCCGACGATGGTCAAGTCCTGTCCGTTGACGCGCAGGATCTGACCCACTACGGATGGGGCTTCGGCCAGACGCGACTGCCAGAAGTCATACGAGATGACGACCACTGGTTCCGCCCCCGGTCGTGAGACGTCGTCTGGATTGAAGAAGCGACCCATCGCCGGGCGCAGGCCCAGCCCTGAAAAGTAATTGTCCGAGACCAGCAGTCCGTACGTTCGCTCCGTGCGACTGGCCTCACCGATGTTGAACGGGACCATCCGAAACGCCAGCGGATCGTGCAAGGCGCCGACCTGTCCCCGAATGTCCAGGTACTCCTGCCAGGAAGAACCCGGCCGCGAGCCGCTCTCGGCGCGAGCTTCGATCAGGTAATAGCGGGCAGCATCGGCCACACCCGGCAAGGGTCGCAACACGAGCGCTTGAATCCAGGAAAACACCACGGTGTTGACGCCGATGCCGATCCCGAGTGAGGCGATGATCACGGCAGACACGAACGGATCTTTGGCGAGCCCTCGGATCGCGTGGCGGAGCTCACGGACAATCTGATCGATCACTTTGTGTTCCTCGAGGCGGACCTAATTCGACGCGGCGAATGAACTGAGTTATGCCGCACCCCCGCTTAACCTCCGCTTAACAGGGCCTGTCCCCCTGAGGTTTCCCCCGTGCCGAGGTCAGGCGGCGGGTGGCAGGCGCAGCGTGGCGCGCAACCCGCCGAGTGGCGACCCTCCCAGGACGATCGACCCGCCGTGGAGCTCCGCCAGGTCCCGAACGATCGCGAGGCCGAAGCCCGACCCCGGGGCGAGCTCGTCAGCGCGGACCCCGCGCTGAAGAACTGCGGTCCGGAGCTCTTCGGCCAGTCCCATCCCGTCGTCATCGACGGTGATGACGATCAGCCCGTCTCCGTTGCACGAAGTGATGGACACGCGCGCCTTCGCCCACTTGCAGGCATTATCGAGCAGGTTACCGAGCATCTCGTCGACGTCTTCGCGTTGTCCGCGCACGGCGTGATTCGGTGAGACGGCAACCTCGATCGAAAGACCGCGACCCGCGTGCAGGCGGCGAAGAGTCCGGGCGAGCCCCTCCGCCGAATCCACTACTGCGCAACGGAGTCCGGGGGTCGCGCCCGACGCCGCCGCTCGTGCGTGAGCCAGGTGGTAGTCCATCTGACGCCGCATGCGCTCGACCTGATGATTGATGACGGCGGCCAGCTCCGACTGCCCGACGGCTTCCGCTTGTTCGGCCTCCTGTGTCAGGACCGCCAGCGGTGTTTTCAAACCGTGCGCCAGATCCCCGGCTTTGGTCAGCGCTTCCCTCATTCGTTGATCGCGATGCGCAAGCAGCGCATTCAGGTCGTCGACGAGCGGCTGAACTTCGGTGGGATACGCCCCGCCAACCTGCTTGTCGTGTCCGCTCCGAACGCTGGAGAGTCTTCGTCGGAGTTCGTTGAACGACGACAGCCCGTTTCGGACCAACGACACACCGAGCACCAGAAACGCGAGGGCGGTCGCGAGCAACGTAAGCACGTTGTCGGCATTACGGAACGGCTCCCACCCGAACATCACGAGGACGGACCCGACGTGGGCGATGTACAGGAGGCCTGCTGTCCACAGGAGCGAGCCCACCAGCAGGCGGAAGCGAAAAGACAACCAGAGGGCTTTCACGATTCGGCGATCCGGTAGCCCATGCCGCGCACGGTCTCGATGAATGTGGCGCCGAGCTTGCGACGCAAGCGGGCAATGAACACCTCGACGGTATTCGAGTCTCGGTCGCAGGCCTGCGCGTAGATGTGTTCCGTCAACTCGCCTTGCGACACGACCCGGCCGCGGTGGTGCATCAAGTACGACAGGTACTCGAAACTCGTGACTGGTGAGCTTCACCGGAGCACCGGCGAGCGTGACTCGCGCGAGCCGCGCATCGAGCGTCACCGCCCCGACCTTCAAGGACGGTGTGACCTGCCCGCTGGCGCGCCGAATCAGGCCGCGCAGGCGCGCCAGCAGTTCCTCCATACGAAAGGGTTTTGACACGTAGTCGTCCGCGCCGCTGTCAATGCCCTGAACCTTCTCGTGCCAACTCCCACGCGCCGTCAATACAATCACCGGGACCGCCAGGCCGGCGTCACGCCATCTTCGAAGCACGGTCAGTCCATCCACGCTTGGGAGCCCGAGGTCGAGAATGACCGCGTCGTACTGTTCGGTCTGGCCCAGAAAGTCCGCGCGCTCGCCGTCGACCGCGCGGTCGACAACGTAGCCCGCGTCGTGGAGCGCACGGGTCACTTGCCGTGACAGGAGGGGTTCGTCTTCGACGAGCAGAACGCGCACAGGAGGATGTTGCCGGTTGCCAGTTGCCGGTTGCCGGCTGCACGAGCTGATCCAGCGTACTTCAGCGGAAGCTGAACCGAGGCTGAACGGCTCATTCAGCACCGGTTCAGGGGCTGGTTGTCACGATACTCTCGAGGCAGACATGAGACTTCGGTTGAACAGTGCAACCTTGATCGCAGCCATCGTCCTGGGCATCACTTTCCCCGCCTGGTCTCAAACACCAGCGGTTGGCGGCAAATGGCGGATGACAATCGAGTTCGCTGACGAAGCGCGGTCCGCGGGGCTCGAGATCAACGTGGACGGTCGCAAAGTCAGCGGCCGCCTGATTGCGTCGTTCGCGGGGGGCGACGTGCCGATCGAAGGAGAGATTTCGAATGGCACGCTCACCTTCTCGGGATCAACCACCAGCGGACCGCATCCTGGCATGCAACTGGATTTTAGCGCCACGCTGAAAAGTGACATTCTGACGGGATCGATGTCGGCGCCGTTTGGCGACTTCCACTGGACCGCCGAGCGTCTGGATGCAGCGTATGGCCAGTAAAACGAGCACCCGCCGCCGCGCTATCACAGCAACGATCCTGGTGGCCGGCGGTGTCGTGCTCTACTTTCTGTCAAGCGGCCTGATGGATTGGCTGCGGGTCACCATCCACGGGCGATAGGAAGGTTCCGGGTTCCAAGGTTCCAAGGTTCCAGGGTTCCAGGGTTCGGCGTAGAACCTCCGTCAAGAACCTTCGTCAAGAACCCCCGTCAAGAACCTCCGTCGACATTATTGCGCCGGCAAAGCCGGTGAGATGTAGTCGAGCACCAGCGCGGCGTCGATGTCGCGAAGGATCAGCACGCGGCCCACGAAGCGATACTCCAGCTCCTTGGGCAATGGCGGCAGTGCCTGCAGAAGGGCCGTCGGCGTCGTCGCCAGAAGGTCCCCGGCCGGAAACCGCATGTGAACCGTGGGTCGCTTGAGCGCACCCGGCTCTTCGTTGATGAGCGCCAGGAGCGCGGCCCGATCGGTCTGACGCAGCGCAAGCTCTAAGGTGCGGCGAAACGCTCCCGCGATTTCGGGCGTGAAGAAGTTGCCCTGACGCGCATTCGGCCTGGCTCGCTCCACCGCGCGTGCCAAGGCGTCGGACGCCGCGGTAATCTCAGATGCGCGCGGCGTGACCTGAATGGGCGGAATCTCGGCGCTGATCTTCTTTCGGAGCGCGACGTAGTTGGCCACGGATTCCGAAAACCGCTTCAAGGCGGCGGCATCGGCGCCCGGTGCAGCGGATGGCTTCGGCGACGTGCCCTTTGTTGTTTGCGGCGAAGCTCGACCGGCCGGAGCGACGATGGCGAATCCCAGCCAGACAAGAAACGTTGCGCAGACGACTCGGTGTCGCATCAATCTTCCAGCACGAACGTCACCAGCATGTTGACCTGATATTCGGTGATCTTGCCCTTGTCGAGCCGCACTTGCTGCTCTTTGATCCAGGCGCTTCGCACGTTACGAAGCGTCTTGCTGGCGCGTTTTAATCCCTTTTGAATGGCATCCTCGAAACTGACCTTTGATGTGGCAGTGAGTTCCGAAACCTTGGCAACGCTCATGTTGGTGTCTCCAGTGCTGTGATCCTACCCGACGGCCGCCTCACTTCGTTCGGCGCATGGCCGGCCTTCGGCCCGAAGCCGCGCTTCGCGCGGACGGCCGCCCCTTCGGGGCGGAGGGCCTCGGCGCTTCGCGCCTCGGACGGCCCTCCAGTGCGCAGAGCGAACTGGCCTTCCGCGCGAAGCGCGGCCTTCCGGCGAGCAGAGCGAGCCGGCCTTCCGCGAAGCGGCCGTCCGCCGAGCGAACGCGAGGCGGCCTTATACAATCCCAAACATTATTAATTTGATTAATGGTCACGGCTCTGCTGGAATCGCTCCGAATGCACAAGACCGGAGCCCAGCAGCTATGGGAAAGCCTGGTCGCCGAAGGTGTCACGGATATTTTCGGCTACCCCGGTGGCGCCATTCTGCCGGCTTACGATGCGATGCTCGACTACCCCATTCGCCATGTCCTGGTCCGCCATGAGCAAGGCGCGACCCACATGGCCGACGGGTATGCACGAGCGAGTGGGCGCGTGGGCGTCGCCATCGCGACTTCCGGTCCCGGCGCCACCAACATGGTGACCGGCATCGCGACCGCGATGATGGATTCGGTGCCCATTGTCTGCATCACCGGACAAGTCGGCAGCAAGTTGATTGGCTCCGACGCGTTCCAGGAGACCGACATCACCGGCGTGACGTTGCCCATCACCAAGCACAACTACTTGGTCACGCGCGCAGACGAGGTCGCGGCGGTCGTGCAGGAGGCCTTTGATATCGCGCGGAGCGGCCGGCCAGGGCCTGTCCTCATCGATATCACGAAAGACGCACAGCAGGCACGAACCACGGGACGCGCGGAGGGCACGTCCTCGCGACGCAGCACTCGTCCCACGCCGCCTCTCGACCTCGAGGCGGTCGCAACCGCGGTCGCGCTCATCGACCAAGCGGAGCGCCCGGTGATCCTGGCGGGCCAAGGCGTCATCGCATCAGGCAGTTCGGCCCGACTTCGAAACTTTGCAGAGCGCACAGGCATTCCGGTTGCGGCCACGCTGCTCGGGCTTGGCGGCTTTCCCGCCTCCCATCCCCTGAGCCTCGGCATGATGGGCATGCACGGGGAGGCGTGGGTCAATCACGCGATTCAGGACGCGGACCTGCTCATCGCGCTGGGCATGCGATTCGACGATCGCGTCACCGGCACGTTGACCACCTACGCACCCAGGGCGCGAAAGATTCACATCGACATCGACGCCGCAGAAATCGGGAAGAACGTGCGCGTCGACGTCGGGATCGTCGCAGACCTCGCAATCGTGCTCCAGCATCTGGAGGTCAACGTCACGGCGGCAGCCCGCAAAGCATGGCGGGATCGCATTGCCGCGAGCAAGGGCGATGCCGCCGTCCGCGACATCCGCAACATGCCGGACGATGGCCACCTGTATGCCGCCCATGTGATGCACGACCTGTGGCGCGCGACCAAGGGGACCGCGCTGGTCGTGACCGACGTCGGCCAGCACCAGATGTGGGAAGCGCAGTACTACCATCACGAAGCGCCACGCTCGCTCATCACGTCGGGCGGGCTCGGAACCATGGGATTCGCGCTGCCGGCCGCGATTGGCGCGAAAATCGCGCGCCCCGACGCGGAAGTCTGGGCCATCGTCGGTGACGGCGGGTTTCAAATGACGATGGCGGAGCTCGCGACGCTCGCACAGGAAGATCTCGACGTCAATATCGCCATCATCAACAACGGCTATCTCGGTATGGTGCGCCAGTGGCAGGAGTTTTTCTATGAACGCCGCTACGCCGCGACACCTTTGCGCAATCCGGACTTCGTCGCCGTGGCCGCGGCCTACGGCTTGCCAGGTCGCAGCGTGCAGACGCGAGGCGAAGTCTTGTCGGCGGTCGCCGAGGCACGCCGACATCGCGGAGGCTACGTGATCGACTTTCGTGTGGAGCAAGAGGACTCGGTGTATCCCATGGTCCCGGCCGGCGCCGCCCTGGACGCCATGATCCGGCGGCCCAACCCCATCGTCGAGACCGCCGCCGACTGACGCAGGTATCCCAATGCTGACCTTTGCAGTGTACGTGCAGGATCATCCCGGCGTGTTGAACCGAGTGGCTTCGCTCTTTCGGCGACGAGCGTTCAACATCGAATCGCTGACGGTCGGGCACACCGAACGGGCGGGCGTTTCGCGGATGACGATAGTGGTCGATGCGCCCGAGTCCTCACGCACGCGTATCGAGGCGAATCTCTACAAGCTCATCGACGTCGAGCGGATCGAGTCGATTCCGATCGGGACCGCCGTCTATCGCGATCTCGCGCTGATCAAAGTCGCGGCGTCGCAGGCGACGAGGAGCGAGGTCATGCAATTGGTCCACGTCTTCCGGGCCCGCGTGGTGGACGTGGCGCACCGAATCGCTCGTGGTCGAAATTACAGGAACCGAAGACAAGATCGACGGCCTGATCGACGTGCTGCGACCGTACGGCGTGCTCGAAATGGTGCGGACTGGACGAGTCGCGATGACGCGCGGCACCGCGAGTTCCGACACACAAGACGCAAGCGAGCGTGTCGCGACGGACGACACGACGCCGGGCGGCGTTTCTTACTCGGTGTAAGAGCAAGATCGAATCGGTTCGTGGCGTCCGTGGCTTCCGCCTTAAGGCGGAAGCTACGGCGTTCGGTGCTTCCGTGATCCTGTGATTCCGTGTTTAACAACCGAAGGACCGAACATATGGCGCGCATCTACTACGACCGAGACGCTGACCCTCAACTGATTCGTCAGCGTCAGGTCGCCATCATCGGATATGGCTCCCAGGGTCACGCCCATGCCCTGAACCTTCGTGACAACGGCGTCGCGGTCGTCGTCGGACTCCTCCCGAACAGCCGATCCAGGGCGAAAGCCGAATCGGAGCGCCTTCGTGTGCAGACCGTGCGCGAGGCAGCCGAGTGGGCCGACGTCGTGATGATCCTGACGCCCGACACCGCCCAGCCGGCGCTGTATCAGGCGGAGATCGTCGATGCGCTGACGCCCGGCAAAATGTTGATGTTCGCGCATGGCTTCAACATCCGCTTCGGCGGCATCGCGCCGCCAGGCGGGGTTGACGTCACGATGGTCGCACCGAAGTCCCCGGGCCATCGGGTTCGCGAGGTGTTCGTGGAAGGCGGCGGCACGCCCGCGCTCCTCGCGGTTCACCAGAACGCGACCGGCCACGCGCACGCTCTGGCGTTGTCCTACGCCTGGGCACTGGGCACCACGCGCGCCGGCGTCATCGAAACGACGTTCGCTGAAGAAACCGAGACCGACTTGTTCGGTGAACAGGCGGTCCTTTGTGGAGGCGTCAGCGCAATCGTCAAAGCGGGTTTCGAAACGCTCGTCGAGGCCGGTTACCAGCCCGAGATCGCGTATTTCGAGTGCCTGCACGAGCTGAAGTTGATCGTCGACCTGATGTACCGCGGCGGCCTCAACTACATGCGCTACTCGGTGAGCGATACCGCGGAGCACGGCGACTACACCGGCGGTCCCCGCATCGTCACAGCGGAAACGCGGCGAGCGATGCAGCGCCTGCTGGCTGAGATCCAGGACGGGACGTATGCCCGAACCTGGATCGCCGAAAACGAAGCGGGACGCCCCCAGTTTGCCGCCACACGTGCGCGCGAGCAGCAACAGCTCCTCGAGGAAGTCGGCGCACGACTGCGGGACCTGATGCCGTTCCTCGACCCCGTGCGAATCAAACCCGACGGGGGAAGCACCGTGTCGACAGCACCCGCGCCGGGTAGAGACCTCGCCTCGACCACGCCCTAAGCCGCGTCGCGCTCGCAACGCTCGCGGGAAGGCCCTGTCTCGCGGGTCCCCACCGCCTGTCATCGGGCGACAGGCCCTGTGACGGGGCGACAGGCCTGAAGATTTGGGCGCTGAAAACGCAGGGTCCGTGGCAATCTCCCGTGCCGTCTCGGCGCTGATTCCGCAGAGCTCCGCACCGCAAGCGCGAAGCGCTTTGACTCGGGCGTAGAGGCGAAACCGGATCAGAGCTGCGGCAAGTCCGGTGTCCTCAGGCGCGATTGCGACCGCCGCGATCGATTCGGCGCGCACGATTGGACTCGTGCGCGCCGAGTGGGCAAACCGTCTACTTTTTCTTCACCCGCACTCGCACTTCATCCGCGTGCAGTATCGTCCCGGTCGAGGTATACGTCACCGTCACCTGATCGCCCACGCCCACGTGATCGGAGATCGACACCTTGCCGCCTGCCGCTGAGGCCGCCGTGCCAGCACCGACGGCAACCACCTTGGTCTTGCCGTCGACCGTGTACGACTGCTTGAAGGTGCCGCCGCTCGCCGAGCCCGTGATCGTCAGGGTCGTTCCGCTGAGCGACTCGACCGTGCCGTTGGCCGTCTCCGTGCGACTCGCGGCGGCGGTGGAGGTCGTCCCGCCACCCCCCCCTCCCGCCGAGCTGACCCGACGAACGTTGGCCGCGTGGAGCGTGCCGCCCGTCTCGTGATAGCTGACCTCCACGGCGTCGCCGACCTTGATGAAGTCAGAAAGCTTTGGTCCGGGCTTGCCCGCGGTCTCCGCCTTCCGATCGGCGGTACCGGCACCCTCTGCCGTGAGGACGGTCTTGCCGTCGATCGTGAACTTCATCTCGCTAGCGCCAGCCTTGACCGTAAGCGAGTTTCCTGTGATCGCGGTGACACTGCCGCGCGCCGACTTCGTTTCCTGAGCGAGTGCCGGAGCTACCAGCCAACCAACGAGTGTTACGACCGCAAGGGAACGTCCGAGAATGGTCCGTCGCATATATTCGGCCTCCATCTGATGCCGCGCCGGGAATGACCCGAAAGCAAGTTAGGTTTCGAAAGCACAAATCCAAACTTCCAACCGGCAACCCGAAAGCGGACTGGGAACCGGCGACCGTACTGCTGAATACTACGCCTACCCGCCTCATTCGTTCCAGAAATCCGCACGGTGCCAGGTCGAGTAGTGCCGACGGTAACACGAACGAAACATTGGCGCTAGCATGACGTGATGCGAGGACTTCGGCTCGGCGGCGGGGCGCTGGTCATGGCGCTCGCGCTCGGCACGCCGACGGTATCGCCCGCCGACCGACGGCCGCGTCAGCTGCCGACGCGCCCGCCTGATATTCACTACACACCCTCCCGGCATGCGATTGCGGACGCGATGCTTCAGTTGGCCGGCGTTACCGAGGGCGACCTGGTCTACGACCTGGGATCGGGCGACGGGCGCATCGTGATCATCGCCGCACAGAAGTATGGCGCCCGAGGCGTCGGTGTAGAAATCGATCCGGCGCTTGTCGCGCGTGCTCGACAGAACGCACAGGACGCCGGCGTCGCCGACCTGGTCAGGTTCGTCGAGGGCGATCTGTTCAAGACCGACATCTCCCCCGCAACCGTCGTGACGCTATACCTCTCCGGTTCGGTCAACCGCGCGCTGGAACCCAAGCTGAAAGCCGAATTACGCCCCGGCGCCCGCGTCGTGTCGCAGCAGTTTCACATGCCGACCTGGACGCCGGATGCCACGATTCGACCGGACGGCGTGGAGCTGTTTCTGTGGAAGGTTCGATGACCGGCCACCGGCCCCTGGCCACCGACGCCATCACTACTACCTCTTACATGGCGTCGGCCACTTTTCGCACGGGCCGACGTCCTGTATGCGCGCGTACTTCAACGCGCTCACGCCTTCGCCCGCCGCAACGTCAACGTTGAGTGTCTTCCCGTCATCGCTGACGCTGTAGGTCTCCTTGATCGTGGTGGACGCGCCGGACGCGTTGACCGCCGTACCTTGGCCGACGAACGTGCGTCCCGCCCACTCGGACGTCATCGTGATCGTTCCGCCCTGTCCGACCGGGGTCGTCGTCTTGCCCGCCGGTTGATACAGGCGCGCGTGACCCTCGTTGATCGGACTCTCGACGACAACCGTCCCGTTGGCAGCTTGAGTGATGTGCAGCATCGGCGGTGCGCCGGCGCCGATGAGTCCTGCGAGTCCAGCCGTATCGGTGACGCGGCTCTGCGCGGGTCGAGACGCCAGGTCCCCGCCAGCACGGTCGAGCGCGGTTGCGCGTGCCCGGCGATGCCGCAGCGCCGGATGGCGCCGCAGACGGGTTCCGCGATGCGCCCGGCCGCGACCGACGTGATCTGTCCGGACTGCCCGAGGTCGAGCGCAACCATCTTCTCGCGATCGCGCGCAAACAGCGTCGTGCCCACCAACGTGGGCGTGGTCCACGTCGTGGTATCGAAGATCTTGGCCTGCGACAAGATAGTCACCTTCTCGGGCGTGACCTTGGCGAGCGCGAGGTCGCCATCCTCGTCCATGATGATCAGTTTCTCATCGGCGTACACCAGGCTCGCGCGGCCGAATCCGCGATGCTGCCACGCCGACTGACCGGTCTTGATGTTGAGCGCCGTCAGAAACGCGGGCCCGAAATCCCCGGTCGTGCCGTAGATGTAGTCGCCCAGCCGAATCGCATTGAGGAACATGAACCGCACGCGGTTGGTGAACCACAGCTCCTCAGCTTGTGTGGCCCCGCCCACCTGCTTGAGCAGAATCGCGCGACTGCCCGCCTTGTATGCGGACGAAACGAACAGGATGTTGTCGGGACCCCAGATTGGGGTCCCGCAATTCAAATCGTTGCCGGGGTCGTGCGGGTGCGACCACAGAACATTGCCGTTCGCAGGATCGAGAGCCGTGACCGTGCCGCCCGCGAGAAAAACCACCTGCGGACGCCCTCCAAACTCGATCAGGATCGGCGCGGCTTCAGACGTGAGAAAGTCGCCGCTCTTCCAGACGACCGATCCGTCGCTTTGCCGAAACGCCATCACCGATTGCCCCGGGCCGCCGACACTGCAGATGATCGTGTCGCGGAATGCGACCGGGCTGCAGCCATAGCCTGTCTTGACGACGGGCCGAATGAGCAGCTCGGGCGAGTTGAATTCCTTGATGAGATCGTGCGACCACAGGATCTTGCCGCTCGTCTTGTCGAACGCGAAGAGCTGCTTGTTGGTCCCGAATGTGAACAAGCGATTGCCGATGACGATTGGCGTCGAGTGCGGGCCGGCGCCAAAGCTGAAGTCCTCGCGCCGCGATGCGTATTTGTGCTCCCAGATCGTCTTCCCGGTCTTCGCGTCCATCGCGATGACGGCTTCCTCGGCCTCCCAAGGTCCCTGCCGCGCGCGACCGTTGCCGACGCGATACATCGTGAACAGCCGGCCATCATCCGCCACGATGGACGAGTGTCCGGTCCCGAGTGGACGCGTCCAGATCACCGGTGGCCCGCCTTCCGGCCATTTGTCGGCAAGCCCCTTGACGTCGACGATGAAGTTACGCTGCGGGCCGCCCCATTGCGGCCAGGCCGCTGAAGGCGCGCTGCCCTGGCCGTGGATCGCCGGAGGTGCGATGGCGTGCCATCCCGCGCCGAGAATCAGCAAACCCGCGAATACGAAAAGAGTCCGCCCCCAAGTTGCGCGCAACATGCGGCGGATTCTATCGAAGGTACGCCCAAAGCGCACACGGGAAACACGAAGGATGGCGACACGCGTAGCTTCCGCCTTAAGGCGGAAGCCACGGCACGAAGTCACGAAGCAACTTCGGCCTGCGTGCCCGGTCGTGCCTTCGTGTTTCCGTGTTTCCGTGTTTCCGTGATGCTACTCGACTCGCAGCGCAACCATCGGATCAACACCAGCGGCCCTGCGCGCCGGCAGATAGCAGGCGAGCAACGCGACCAGAGCCAGCACGACCGGAACGGCCGCAAACGTCCACAGGTCATAGACCGCAGTGTCGTACAACTGCGATCGCAGGAGTCGTGCCGCGGCTGCTGCGCCCACGCCGCCAATCACGAGCCCGATGGCGGTGAGACCCATTCCCTGCCGCAGGATCAAGCGCATGACCTCCGACACTTCGGCGCCGAGCGCCAGCCTCACGCCGATCTCACGTTGTCGCTGCGCGACGCCGAATGCGAGGACGCCGTAGAGGCCGATGCCCGCGAGCAACAATGCGCCGACAGCAAAGGCCGTGAGGACCATCGCGCTGAAGCGCTCGGGCGCCGAGGCATCGCTCACAACTTGCTCGAGCGTCGTGACGTCGGTGACGGCCAGCGCGGGATCCAAGGCGGCGATGGCGGCGCGCGCGGGCACCGCGAAACGCACGGCGTCGAGCTCGCCATGGACGGCGATCGTCATCCGGCGCAGCAGCCCCAAGATCGGCGCGGCCAGCTGCTGTCCGGGATTTCGGAATACGGGACGTAGATGTGGATGATGGGCTCGGCGCCGAGGGCGCCATCGACGACGTCGCCGGCGACGCCGACGACGGTCATCCAGGGCGCGGTCGAGGTGCAATGCCCCACTTCACGCGCTTGCCGACGGCATCCTCACCCGGCCAGAAGCGGGCCGCCAGCCCGCGGCTGACGATCGCGACTGGCCGCGCCTCGGCCTCCTCTTCGGGCGAGAACGCGCGGCCACGCACGATCGGGATGCCGAAGGTTTCGAAGTACTGGCCGTGCGTCCACGTGACCGCAACGCTGGGCGGCGACGCCGCCGGCGTCGCCCGCGCGATCGGGCGTGAAGGCCCGCCGTTCGCCATCGGGTTCGAGCGGAAGGTCGCTGGAAATCGAGGCGGAGCGCACGCCCGGCAACGCGCGCAGACGGTCGTGCAGGTTGCGATAGAACGAGCGGATGCCGCCGCGCTCACGATAGCCGGCCGACGGCAGCGACGACCCGCATGCTCATCACGTTCTCGGCTCGCACGCCTGGTATCGACCGCCAGCAGATTGTTGAGGCTGCGTATCAGCAGGCCAGCGCCAACCAGCAGCACGAACGCGAACGCGACGCTGCTGAACACGAGTGCCTGCCTGCATGCGATGTTGCCGAATACCGCCGCTCGTGCGGCTCGTGCCCTCACGCAGCAGGTCGTTGATGTCGCGCGTCGCTCCGCCGTGAGCGGCGCGAGACTGAAAATCAAGGCGGTCACAACCGACACGGCGAACGTGAAGGCGACGACTCGTCCGTCGAGCGCGACGTCGGACACGCCTGGCAAGCTCGTCGCGAGGACGGCCGGCATCGCGCGAAGGGTCCAGTAGCCGAGCAGAAGCCCGATGGCGCCGGCCGCGAGCGTAGGACAGGCTTTCGGTGAGGACCATGCTGAAACAGCCGATGCGTTGCCGCTCCGAGGGCCGTGCGCAATCCGATTTCGCGCTCGCGTACGACCGCCCTGCTCAGCATCAGGTTGGCAACGTTCGCGCAGGCCACCAGCAACACCAGTCCGACCGCGCCGAGCAGGAGGAGCAACGGCTGCCGCACTTGCCCCGACAACTCGTCGAGCAGCGGGACGGCCATGACGACCAGCGAGAACGGCGAGTTGCGGAGCTGCGCCGGATAGTTGGCGCGAATGCGCGAGGCCAGCGCGCTCGATATCGGCTGGACGCTTGCTCCGCGGTGTGCCCGTCCTTGAGCCGGCCCAGGACGCTATGGTTGTAGAACATTCCGCGCGCCTGTCGTTCGAACGGATTGAAGACGAGCGGCAGCCAGACGTCCGCCGGCTCTCCGTTGCAGACTGCGGAGTCCACGGCGCGGAAACTGAAACGACGCCGGCATCACGCCGACGATGGTGTACGGCATGCGGTTCAGCGTGACGCGCTCGCCGAGAACGTCGCGGCCGCCGAATCGACGCTGCCACAGCCCGTGACTGAGTACGGCGACAAAGCGTGTCGCGCGTATCGGTATCAGCGAACGTGCGCCCCATCGCGGCGTTGACGCCAAGCAAGTTGAAACACGGAGGGGGTCACCTGCGTGACGTTGAGCTCTTCGGGTTCGCCCGTGCCGGAAAGCTCGAACGGACGATTGCGATAGGCGCCGATTTCGGTGAACGACTGCTGGTACTGAACCAGGTCGATGAAATCTGACGGCGAGACGCCGAATCGTGGAATGTTGGCTTCGGGGATGCCCTCGTAGATCATCATCAGCCGCTCGGGCTGGTGGTAGCCCACCGGACGGATCAAGACCGCGTTGACGAGGCTGAAGATCGCGCTGTTGGCGCCGATGCCAAGCGCGAGCGTCAGCACCGTCACACCCGTGAAGACGGGCGCTCGCGCAAGCGCGCGGATGGCGTGGCGAATGTCGAACATCAGCGAGCTCATGGGTCGTTCTCCGCGATAAGGAACAGGCAATCGCCGACGCTCGCCGTGAGCGTGAGCGTGCGTGTCGGTCAAAGACCGGGACAGATCGGCGGCCACGCGGCGCCACGCGGCGATCGCGCCGCGCTGCTCAATCAGATCGGCAAAATCGCGATCGAGGTCATCCCCAAACCGCTCGCGGAAGTTCGCGGGATACAGCCGGAGCACGGCGCGATAGAGCACACGTGACGCGCGATGCGGAGGCACGTCAGGCCTCTTCGGGGACCAAACGTTTCGCACGCACGAGGGCGGCGAGTCGGGCCAGACGTTCGGACTCGGCCACCAGGGCTTTGCGGCCGGCGGGCATGAGGGTGAACATGCGACGACGATCGCCGCTGCGCTGGGCGAGCTCCTTCACGAGTCCGGCCTCCTCCATCCGTTGCAGCGATCCGTAGATCGTTCCCGGCCCCATGCGCATCGCGCTGCCCGCGGAGGCTTCCACCGCCTGCATGATGGCGTAGCCGTGCCGCGCGCCGTCGGAGAGTGCGAGCAGGATGTGAAATACGGCCGGAGTGAGCGGCGGTGCTGCGCGGGAAGATGGTTTCATCGTAAAGGTCCCTATTACCGTTGCGGAAGTATCATATTTCCGCTGCGGTAATAGTCAAGTGGTCCACGGTCCAGGTTATGGTCTCCGGCCTCGGTCTCCGGTCCACGGTCTACGGCCTCCGGTCGACGGCTCCAAATCCACGGTCTCCGGTCTGCGGTCTCGGGTCCACAGCCCAACGGTCTCCAGTCACAGCCCACGGTCTACGGTCCGGTGGTCCGTGCGGCCCACGGTGGCCGGTGGCCCGAGACCTCGGCGCTCGCCGGAACACGGGCGCGAGCGGAGCGCGCCAGTTGCCAGAGATCGGACTGCGGACGGTCACCCGGCGGGAACCGGTCACCGGGCGGGCTGGAAAAACGGGCAGGAGACGCAGCGTGCAACGGCGTGCCGGCCGGGCCCGCTTGTTGCATGAATTTGCCCGTCAGGTCCCTATACCGTGTCCAGGCGTATCCACCAGTTACACAGTGTCCGGCACAATTCTCGGGCCGCGGCGTTCCCTGACAGCTCAGCTGTCGTGAGAGCGGGTGGCGCTGAAGCCCCGACACCTGCGGCGAGGATCGGCCGCTGCACGAGTGCTGCCGAGAATCCGGGCGCGATTTTGCGATCCGCGCGCGAGGCTCATGGTCTGTCGCTCCGCGACCTGTCCCGCAGTACCAAGATCAGTCCGACGTTGCTGACGGCCCTCGAGCAAATGCGGTTCGACCGACTGCCCGCGCTCATCTTCACGCGCGGATTCGTCAAAGCGTATGCGCGCGAGGTCGGATTGGATTCCGAGGAGATGGCGAACCGCTATCTGGCCGGCATCGCGCCGCCAAAAGCGGTGACCGAGTTGCGCGACCGTCCCGTGCCGCCTCCATCCAGCCAACGAGAGCGAAGCCGCGATCCCGGGAGATACCTGACCGACCACAATCCGGCACGTTATGGGTGGCTCGTGACCGGGGTAGCGATGTTGGGCCTGGTGGGCTATCTGTGGTCGTTTGCGCGCCAGTCCGGCGAGCAAGCGGCGCCGGAAACCGTCGGGTCGGTTGCGTCGTCTGACGCTACGCCGGCGGACGGACGGTCTACTGCTGGCAACGATGCCGCTGCGGCCGCTCTCGGCGACGACATGCCGATCGGTCCGCTGGTCATTCAGCTCACACCCAATGGACCGTGCTGGCTGGCTGCCGCAGTTGACGGGACGCCGCGGTTTGCACGCCTGTTACAGGCGGGCGAAAGCGAGACGATTGAGGCGCACGACGAGCTCGTGCTGCGGGTCGGCGACCCCGGGACGCTGGTCTACTCCGTCAACGGGAGAACGGGACGACAGGTGGGCCAGCCCGGCGAGCCGATCAATATTCGGATTACTCGCGACAACTTCCGGCAGTTTCTTGGGTCTTAGCCAGGGCTAGGGCCAGGGCCCAGGGCTTGGGCCTAGGGAGACTGAGAGAACGGAGAACCTTCGTGCCGGGGACCTGGAGACCTTGGAACCGCGGAACGTTAGCGCCCAGCGGCCTTACGTCCCAGTGAGATGGCGGCGTCGGGATCCTGCCCCTGCGCCAGAATTGCCAAGAACCCTTCCTTGACACGCTTCTCGACGTCTTGGGTCGAGGCCGTCAGCATGTTGACCAGCTTCGCGCGTTTGGTCTCGCCCAGAATCGTCTGCGTGCCCGCTTCGGCCGCCTCGCGGTTGCCGCCAAGCGCCTGCGTCAGACTGCCGATCCCACAGGCGAGAATGCTGTAACCCTTCAGGTTCGCAAACGCTGTTGCGTCGGCCAGGGCTTTGGGATCTTCAATCATCATCATCACGAGCTTTTCGCCATTCGGAGTCGCGGGGGACCAGACGTCGATCTTCTCGGCGCGCACGGCGTCGAGGATTTGCTGTGCCTCGGCAATGTTCTCGACGTGCGGGAAGGTGATGCCGTCGCCGCCGGCGGCGAACACTTCGCGGATCCGTGTACGCCCCGCCTGAGGATCCTCGTGAAACGCGGGCACGCGAACGATCAGGGCTTGGCGGCTGGCGGCGTTCGGGATGCGCAGGCCGTCGGCGATCGCCTTCACGGCGGCGCCGTCGTACGCACCCTCGAGGTTCAGGAACACGAAGTCGTAGAGCGGATTTGCGGCGAGCTTCTGCCCCCCCGCGGTCGTATAGACCGGCTTGGGTCGGGGCGCGCCCTCTGGTCGCGGTGCGCCTGTCGCGGGTCGTGGCGCTTCGTTGGGCACGAAGACGCCGAAGGCGGTTTTGCCCGCCATCCACAAGTCAATGATTTCGTTTTGATGTTTGCGCTGTGCGGCGGGTTGTGCCGCGAGTCCGGTGATGGCAATGAAGAGGAGAGCGCACACGAAGCGACGCGTCATGGCCGCTCAGTCTAAAAGGGGACTGTCCCCTTTTGCAATTGCGTGCATCGGGGACAGGCCCCGTCATCGGGGGACAGGCCCTGTCTCTCTTCGATTGTCTTCGCGAAGGGGGCAGTTATTCAGTCCGCAGGGAGATCACCGGATCGATGCGGGCGGCGCGCCGCGCCGGCACGTGACCAGCCAGCATCGCGACCGCCGCCAGAAACACCGCGATGACCACAAAGGTCAGCGGATCCAAATGATGCACGTCGAAGAGCAGACTCTGCATGAATCGCGTCAGCACGAACGCCGCCGCAATGCCGAGCGTCACCCCGACGAGGGCAATCCACGCGGTCTGCCGGCCGACGAGCCAGACGATTCCGGCCGGCGTTGCGCCGAGCGCCAGACGGATGCCGAGCTCACGCGTCCCCTGATTGACGAGATACGCCATGACGCCATAGATCCCGATCGTCGCCAGGCCAAGCGCCACGACCGCGAACAACGTCAGCAACTGCATCGCGAATCGTCTGCGCGCCAACGACTCGGCCACTCGCTGCTCCATGGTCCGCACGTTGTAGATCGGGAGATCCGGATCAAAACCCTTGAGTACACCACGTACAGCCGTGGCGAGGGTCGCAGGCGGCGTCTGACTCTGAGTACGAGGTTCATCGCGCGCCGCGGGTACTGCGTATCCGCAAGGTACATCGCAATTCGTGAGTCGCCCTCGAGCGTGTACTGCTTCACCGCGCCGACAACGCCAATGACGGTGATCCACGGCGTCGTGGAGCTCGATCCCCCCGTACGCAGTCGTTTGCCGACCGGGTCCTCGCCGGGCCACAGGTCGCGAGCCATGCGATCGTCAATGATCGTGACGCGTGGACCATCCGACGTGTCGCGCTCATCGAACAGCCGTCCCTTGATGAGCGGAATCTCCAACGTCCGGAAGTAGTCACCCCCGACCATTCGCAGATCGGCGTTGATGAACTCCTCGCCGGCGGGCGGAATTCGTCCTTCAACTGTGATCGGACCCCACGCGAACATCTGGCTGAGCGGGAGCGACGTCACGCCGCCCGAGGCCATGACCCCCGGCAATGCCTTCAGTCGCTCCCACAGCTGCCGATAGGCCTCGAGAATCGCGCTCGCATCGTTGTACCTGCGTCCCGTCATCGTCAGCTCGAGGGTCAAGACACTTGACGGATTGAACCCGGGCGCAACGTCCTGCACGCGCGCGAAGCTGCGGATCAGCAGACCGGCACCAATCAAGAGCACGACCGAGAGCGCGAGTTCGGACACGACCAGCAAGCTGCGCAGATTGCTCCCCGCTGCCCACAAACTATGCGCAGCGGCGGATCCGCGACCCGCATCCTTGAGCGTGCCTTGCAAATCCACGCGAGAGAGGCGAAATGCCGGCGCCAGGCCAAACAGAACGCCTGCTCCGATCGAGATGGCCAGTGTGAACAACAGCACCTCGCCGTTGATCGCGATTTCGTCAATGCGTGGAACACTCGATGCGCCGAGCGCGCGGATCCACTCGAGACTCCAGTACGCCAACAGAACGGCGACGCCGGCTCCCAGGACGGCAAGCACCATGCTCTCGACCAGCAATTGCCCGATGATCCGGCGGCGACTCGCCCCGAGCGCGGCCCGGACCGCAATCTCCTTCTGGCGCCCGACACCGCGGGAGAGCAACAGATTCGCGACGTTGGCGCAGGCAATGAGCAACACGAGGCCTACCGCGCCCATCAGCACGAGCAGGGAGCGCCTGACGTCGCCCACCACCTGTTCCTGAAGCGGCACCACGCTGAACGTGAGCCCGCTGTTCGGCGGATACACTTCGGGATAATCGCGACGCAGCCGCGCAGTCAACGCGTCGAGCTCGGCCTGTGCCGTCTCCACCGAAACGCCGGGTTTCAGCTTGCCGACGATGTTGTAGTCCTCCGCCGTGCGGATGGTCGCGGCATTGGCGGCCAGCGGAAGCGGCACGAGGATCTCCGAGTTCTCGGCCCCGCCGAGCGTGGGGAGCACTTCTCGCGGTATCGTGAACGTGGCCGGCAACACGCCGACTACTTGATACGGTTGCCCATTCAGGATCAGCGTGCGACCGATGATCTGCGGGTCGCCGCCGTACCGCCGCATCCAGGTGCCGTGGGACAGAATCGCGGTGCCCGCCACGCCTGGGTGATCTTCCTCTGGCGCAAATAGCCGGCCGAGCACTGGCTGCGCGCCCATCATCGGCAGCAGACCTGACGACACGCGGATCGTCCCCACGCGCTCCGGCTCAGCGCCATCGCCGGTCAGGTTGTAGTTGCCGCCAATCGCGATGGCAACGTGCTCGAAACTCGTCGAGTGTTGTCTGATGTCGAAGTATTGCGCGGTCGAAAACCAGTCCTCTGTGATGCCAAGTCCGGGCGAGCGATTCCACAGAATGGTCAGGCGCTCCGCATCGGCGTACGGCAACGGATGCAGCAGCAACGCGCTCGCAACGCTGTAGATCGACGTGTTCACGCCGACACCGATCGCGAGCGACAGTACCGCAGCAATCGTGAAGCCTGGCGTTCGGACGAGAGCCGCGATCGCGTGGCGAAGATCCTGCATCATGAGGGACACAGATTACATCGTGTTCAACGTACAGGCCTCAGAGACTCAGTGACACAGAAGTAGGAATAACGTAGCCACGAAGGTCACGAAGTGACGAAGGGGAAATTTGATTTTGATTTGATCCTTTTCTTCGTGTTCTTCGTGGCTAGCGTTTGTTTTCTTGGCTGTTGCTCTGAGTCTCTGTAGTCTCTGAGGCTTGTCCGTGATGCGGACGAATGCCGGGACGAACTATCGGAATGCGACGCGCACCGTAAAGGCGACCGAGCGCGGCGCACCGAAGTGGGTGCCGCTGAACGGATTGCCGAAGTTGTACGCGTAGCGCTCGTCGAACAGGTTGAGGACCTGCACCGAGGCTGTCACGGTCGTTGCACCCCGTCTGACGATGGGCGCGGCTGCGAGCAACGAGACGATGCCCCGCGGCTTCACGCGGCCGGCGTCGAAATCCACCATCTCTGCGCCTGGCCGCTGTCTCAACTCCTCGAGGTCGTCCTCTTCCTGCTGGATCGGCGTTCCCGTTTCGTAGCGACCGGTCACGGCAATCGACAGGCCGCGGCCGACATGAGTCCAGGTCACGCCCGCTCCGGCGGCGAACCGCTGGTCATGATCGGGTGTGAACTCGACGCCTGGGCCGATCTCTTCGACCTCGTCCTCGAGGAAGAGCCCTCCCGTAATCGGGACCGGTCTGAATCACACGGGCGGTTGACGCGTTCACATACGCGGACCATCCCGCGTCGCGCGCGAACTCGAGCCGCGCATCAACCCCTTGTGCTCGACCCTTGGCGACGGCGTTCGGAAAGATGATCGTCGTGCCGGCAAACACGTTCGGATCGGCCGCATCGCTGAACTCGCCGATCCCAAAACGCGACGTCCAGCCGCGACCTGGCCGTGATCTGATGTTCGACGCCCGCCTCCGTGGCCCACTGACGTTCCGGCTCGATGTCGGCACCGCCCTGGGCATCCCCCACCGAGATCGACTGACAACACCCGGGCCTCAGGAGACGAAGAGAGCAGGAGATTCTCGGGTTGTGGCGGCTGGAAGAAACGGCTGACCGAACCGCGCAGCACCGTGGATCGGACCGACGCGCACGGCGACGCCGACGCGGGGGCTGAGTTGTGTGCGCGGCAGCAGCAGCGTGCTGCGGTCCAGCCGGAGGCCGCCGCTCAACGTCACGCGAGACGAGGCATGCCAGGAGTCCTGGACGAACAGCGAGAAGAGTGAGGGTGCGGCGCTGCCCGCGAACGCGAACGGATTGTCAGGCGTAAAGACCAAGCGCTTCGTCGCGGAACCCGGCTTCGCGCGCCTCTTCCTCGTTGGTCACCGCAAACGAGAACGCTTCGTCGAGTGAGAGGCGCTGATACTCGACGCCGACTTTCACGAGGTGTGCGTCATGTTGCCGCGTCAGCGCAGCGAGGCCGCCAGTGCGCGTCAAGCTGCGGTCGGCCTGGGCTGTGATGGGCATATCGAAGTCGCTCGGCAGCAGCCGTGCGCTCGTGCGGCGGTGGTAGAGCGCGACCTGCGTAACCGTCGCCGAAGACCAGGCGCGCTGCCACGTGCCGTTCAGAAAGCCCTGGCGAACGCGCTGTCGCTGATCCTGTCCTTGCCTCTTCCTGCTCGATGGTGTTCGGGACATCGAAACTCGATTGGCCGTACCCCATCCCGTCGCGATCCGATCCTCCGACGTCGGCGAAAAGTCGAGCTCGCCGAAGGTCCCCGCCTGACCGCCATTGTTGTGCAGGTTGTCGGGATCAACTGGATCGAGAAAACGATCTGATCGCGTCGCCGTCATGCCAGCGCGAACGCGAGCCGTGGCGGCAACGCGCCCTCCGGCGACGAACGATCCCTCCCGGGCCGCATCGGAGCCAAGCGTCACGTCGCCGCTGCCGCGCCATGGCGTTGTCGCCGCGGAGGAGCGAACGTCGATCACCCCGCCAGCCTTGTGCCCGAATTCGGGAGGAACGTAGCCCGTGATCACTGACACGCTGGCAACAGTTGCGAGATCCGGTGCGAAGCCGTGCAGCGTATCCAGCCGCTCGTAGACAGGCACGCCGTCAATCACGTAGAGAAAGCCATCATCCACACCACGTGAATGGAGCAAGCCGTTGTCTTCGGTGCTCCACCCAGGCACCGTGGCGACCGCATCCTGGAGGCCGCGGCTGCGCACCCGGACGGGGATCGTCGCCAGCGAGTCGCCCGCAAGGCTCACACGCGATGTCGGCTCATGTGGCTGGCCACCAATGACGACCACATCGTCTGTCACAGCGGCGGGCACGCGGATCGTCACTTCGATCGGCAGCGCGCCACTCACAGTGAGCGGCAACTCGAAGGTCGCGGCACCGGGGGCCCGGGTCTGAAGCAGATAGCGTCCCGGCGCCACATCGGAGAACGTCACTCGACCAGCCGCGTCCGTTTCGGATCGACGTAACTCGGACCCAAGCGGATCGCCCAGCACGACGACGGCTGAAGCGATAGGGCCTCCGCGAGCATCGACGACCAATGCGGCTACCTGAGCGAGTTGCAGTTGGGCGCGCGCCTCGGTCGTCGCCCATGCGCCCAGCAACAGCGCGGCAACGAGCGACCAGCGAGCTTGCGGTCGGACCACGGCGTTCGATGATATGACATCCTAGCGAAGCTCCGCCTCAGGCCGCCGAGCAGAGATGCGCGGCTCCGCCTCGCTAGGGCATGTTGTTTGCCCCGCTCCGCGGAGCGTCTACGAGGCTCCGCCTCAGGCCGCGAGCACTGGTGGCGGGGCGAGCCAGCTCTTCTCGACAGTTTGAGGCGGAGCTTCGCAAGCGTCATCGATTTTTCATGTGGCCGAGCTTCAACGGATACATCGCCGTGCTACCGTCGCGGCGGGAGGTGAATCATGACCCTGAGGGACAAATACAACCACGCCATTCAAACGGCCAAGGGCTTCCGTATGGAAGGCTCGGCCGAAGAGCGCGACGGGAAGCTGTATTTCAAAGGAACGGTAAAGAACCAGGATGAGGCCAACCGAATCTGGGACGCCATCAAGACCGTGCCTGACTGGCGGAACGACATCATCGGCGAAATCAAGGTCGCGCCGGGGGCTCCAGCAGCTCCTCCGATCGCCACCTACACGGTCAAGGCCGGTGACACGCTCAGCAAGATCGCCAAAGAACATCTGGGCAATGCCAGCAACTACATGGCGATCTTCGAAGCCAACAAGGATCAGTTGACCGACCCCGACGTGATCAAGCCGGGACAGGTCCTCAAGATTCCTGCACCGCACTAAACCGCGGAACACGCGGGCTTCGAATCACGACGGTGGCGGGGTCGTGCGAGCCCCGCCCATTTGTCAATACCCGTCACCAGGCCGCAGGGGAAACACGTAAACAGGATCGACAGCGTCGGGCATCGTCAATGGGTCACTGAAGTCTGGAGACGCAATCAGATAGTTGACGATTCTCACGAACTCGGGACCCTCGTACATGCGCTCGTGCAGGACGACGTACTGAACACCCAACTCTCTCAAGCGCGCGATGCCCTCAGCCGTCGGGAAATCGTCGAGCCTGTTCAGGGTCCTGAGGTACTCGCGTGACGGGTAGCCGCTGTAGCCATTGACCAAGCGGTTCCAGTGGTAGATCGACAGATATTGAAAGTTTGGTTCGTATGCCCAGAGCGCTCCGCGTCTGGGAACCGGCATTTCGACGACGATCGCTCCTTTAATGGTACTAAGCCACCGATGAACGGTCGGCGGTCTGAGAATCGGCGCCCGGACGCTGATTGGTGCCGACCAGTATTCGACGAGGCACGCCACCGCCACGACGCTGACGATCGCGATTCGACCCCATGATGGGAGTTTCCGCCCGATCCACGCCACACCGATTGCCGCCAGCACAGAGAGCGACACCAGAAACAACGACGAGAACCGCGACGGCGCGCGAAGGCTGTTGAGCAACGGAATGCTGGACGACACGATTGGGTACAGCAAGCCGTTCAACCCCAGAGACAAATCAAAGGCGAGCACGAGCAGCACGCCGTACAGCAGCGCCACGCGATCGCGACGTCCGACTAATGCGACGACAGCCAACAGGGCGGCCGTCATCCCTGGCAGAAGACTTCGCTCCTCGTGCGCTTGAAGCGGCGGTCGTCGATAGAAACGGTTTCCAGGGTTGGGTTGCAGGTAGTCCGTCGGCTGCGCACTGTACCGCTGGATCTCCGCAGGGTCCCGCGCGCCGACGTCCTGCCGCGCCTGGTAGTAGACATATCCGTACGGGGCCGTGAGCGCGAGGGCAGCCGCCGCTCCAATCGCAACGCAGCTGCCAATCCGTCGCCGCTCGCTCCAGCCAGATAACCGCCCAGAGAACAGCAATGTGAGCAGCGCCCACAGACCGATAAAGAGGGCGAGAAACGCCGCGTAGTAGAGGCTGCAGTACGCTTGCAAGGCGACGAGCCCTCCAAGCAGCAGCCCATCGCGCACCGCTTTGTCGCGCTGCGTCGCCCGGTGAAGCACCAGGAGCGCCAGCGGCATCGGCGCCGTCCACAGCAATTCCAGATGCATGATGTGCGCGAATCGATATGGTGCGAATCCGAAGATGAGCCCTCCCACGATCGCGGCTGAGGTCGATCCGGTCAGGTGACGGCACAAAAGGAACGCACCCAGCGCCGCCGTCACGAACGACGCCAGTATCAGCAGGTTGTGGACGACGACCGGATGGACGCCAAGCCAGATGAGGGGGGCCCCTGCGACACCCAGCGCGAGCATCGCGTCCGAATACGCAAGCGTCGTCTTGGCGGGATGGAAGATGTTGGCGTCGAAAATCGCGCTCGGGTCTCGTGGCAACTGGTACGCGACCCACGAGAGCCGCCAGACATTGAAATAGGAGTCGTCGGCGTCCGGTACCTGCGGGTGATCGAATCGCGCGATGGGATAGGTCGTCGCGCACGCGAGAACGATGTACAAAAGCGTAGCGAGCACGATGGCACGGCGCTGCATCGGGTCTCCGAAGGATACGTCAAGCGCTCACGTACCCCCCACTTTGGGTGTATGCTCCGGCTCATCTCAGGGGGGACTTTCATGGTCAGCCGACGAGCGTTTCTTCGCATGACGGGCACCGCGGGCGCCGCTGCCTACGCGATCAAGACCTACGGCATCGAGGAGGTTCTCGCGGCCTCGGCGCAGGTCGCCGGCCGATCCGCCGACGAGGTGGCGCAGGACGAGTTCTACTGGCGCGAGATCCAGCAGCGCGTTCATGCTGGATCGCACGCTGATCAATCTCAACAACGGCAACAGCTGCCCGAGCCCGACCGTCGTCCACGACGCGCTCAAGCGCTATCTCGACTTCTCCAATCAGGCGCCGGTGTATACCGCGGGCAGCTCGAACAGAACAAGAGAAACGGCCCGCCGCCGGCTGGCCGCCGAGTTCGGCTGCGACACGGAGGAGCTCGCGATCACGCGCAACTCCAGCGAAGCGCTGCAGATCGCGCAGAACGGCATCGATCTGAAGCCCGGCGACGAGGTGCTCACGACCGAGCAGGACTACGGCCGGATGCTGACGACGTGGGATCAGCGCGCGCGTCGCGACGGGATCAAGATCACGCAGATCAATTTCCCGGTGCCGACAACGCAGGACGATCTGTTATCAGCGCTTCGAGAAGGCGATCACGCCGCAGACCAAGGTGCTGCACTTCTGCCACATCACGAACCTGACCGGACAGCTCTTCCCGGTGAAGCGGCTGTCGCAGATGGCGCGCCAGCGCGGCATCCTCACCATCGTCGACGGCGCGCACGCGTTCGCGCACTTCCCGTTCAAGGTCGGCGATCTCGAGTGCGACTACTACGGCACGAGCCTGCACAAGTGGCTGCTGGCGCCGCACAACACCGGGTTCCTCTACGTCCGGCGCGAGCGCATCGCGCCGACCTGGCCGCTGACGGCCGCGCCAGCGCGGCGGACCAACGACATCCGCAAGTTCGAGGAGGTCGGGCACGATTTCGGCCGCGCCGTTTGCCGCCATCAACGAGGCGATCGCGTTCCACCAGGCCATCGGCGTCGAGCGCAAGGCCGCGCGACTTGCGCTATCTCACCATGCGCTGGGTGAATCGGTTGAAGCAGAACCCGCGCATCCAGATCCACTCCGATCTCGAGCACACCTACGGCCTCGCGCTGGTCGGCATCCAGGGCATCAAGGCGGCGGACATCAATCGCTTCCTCTGGGACAAGTACCGGATCATCACCACCGCCATCACGCGCGACGATTACCAGGGCATCCGCGTCACGCCGAACATCTACACGACGCTCGAAGAGATCGACACGTTCGTGATGGCGATGGAAGATCTGTTGAAGAATGGAGTGCCGGCTACGACGGCGTAGTCGGCTGTCAGCTGCCAGTTGCCGGTTGCGTTGCCGGCCACCGAATTAACTGGCCACTGGCCACCGGCCACTTCGTAGACTGTTCATGAATACCCCTTCGCTTGACCGTCGACGTTTTCTCGCTGCCTGCTCCACTGCCGGCGTCGCGACGACGCTGCTCCCGGGCGTGCTGTGGGCGAGGATGCAGGAGGCCGGCGCCTCGAAGGTCTCGATGGCGATGCTGAACGATGCGCTCGCCATTTCGGGCCTGGACTTCAGCGAAGAAGACAAGAAGCAGATCTCTCGAACCTCAATCCGAATCGATACGACGACCTGCGCAAGGTCTCCATCGACGATACGGTTGCGCCACCGCTGTATTACAGCCCGCTCGTGCCGGGCACGAAGCTCGACCGCATGGCGCGACCCATGCGAATGGGCAAACCTCCCGCCGTGAAGCGCCCCGCCAACCTGGAGGACGCCGCGTTCTGGCCTCTCACTCATCTGGCAGAACTGGTACGCACGCGTCAGGTCACTTCGACCGAGCTCACGAAGATGTACTCGGCGCGCCTGCACCGCTACAACCCATCACTCAATTTTGTCGTCAGCTTCACCGACGATCTCGGCCTGAAACAAGCGGCACAAGCCGACCAGGAGATTGCTGCCGGCAAGTATCGCGGCCCACTGCACGGCATCCCGTGGGGGTGCAAAGACATCATCGCCGTCACCGGGTACAAGACCACCTGGGGATCTGGCGCGTACGTCGATCAGCAATTCGACACCGAGGCCACGGTCGTCAAGCTGTTGCGCGAAGCGGGCGCGGTGCTGATCGCCAAGCTTGCGACTGGAGAGTTGGCCGCCGGCGACCGGTGGTTCGGCGGACGAACGAACAACCCCTGGGACCCCAAGGATGGGTCGAGCGGATCGTCGGCGGGCCCCGGCTCGGCGACCGCCGCGGGCTGCGTCGCGTTTGCCATCGGCACCGAGACCAGCGGCTCGATCCTGAGCCCGTCGACCGTGAACGGCGTAACCGGCCTCCGCCCGACGTTCGGGCGCGTCAGCCGATTCGGCGCCATGACCCTGTCGTGGTCGCTCGATCGCCTCGGGCCGATGTGTCGCACCGCCGAAGACTGTGCCGTCGTCTTCCACGCGATTGCGCGACCCGACGAAAATGACCTCAGCGTGATGGATCTGCCATTCAACTGGGATGCAACCATCGACATCCGGAAGCTCCGCGTCGGCTATCTGGTAGCCGGATTCGACGAGACCACCCGAGACGCGGAATGGCGTGCCAACGACGCCAGGACATTTGAGGACCTGAAGGCGCTGGGAATCACGCTCGAGCCCTTCACGCTGCCTGAGATGCCATCCAACGTGCTCAGCGGCATCCTGGGCACGGAGTCAGGCGCCGCTTTCGATTACGCCTTGCGCAGCGGCCGACTCGAGAAGATGACCAATCGAAGCCGCAGCAACGGCTTCAGGTCCAGCCGTCTCACGCCCGCCATCGAATACCTGCAGGCGCAGCGCGTCCGGGCCATCGTCATGCGGCAGTTCGCCGACGCCGTGGCGAAGTTCGACGTTTACCTCGCACCAGCGACGGCGGCGGCGGTGGGCGGCGAGGCGGCGCCGAGGGTGCGACGCCGGCGGCCACGCCACCAACGCCACCGCCACCACAACCGCCCAGCGCCACGCGCGATCACTTCCAGGTGGCCAACATCTGCGGCTACCCCGCCGTTTCCGTGCCAAACGGCTTCACGAAGGACGACAAGCCGACCAGCATCACGTTCATGGGTCGGCTGTACAACGAAGCCGCCATCCTCGCCCTCGTCCGGGCGTATCAGGAACGCGCCGGCTGGCACAAGCGGACGCCGACCCTTTCCACGACGCCGGTCACCACCAGCGGCAGTGGTGAGGGGCCTTCCCCCGATGACAGAGCCTGTCCCCAGACGAACGGTTACTGAAGAATCTTCGACACGACCGTGAACGTCTGCGACTCGGTCACTCTCCACGACATCAAGGCGTGCGCTGACACTTCCTGTCCCGCGCGCATGTTGACTGTCGTTCGCGCGCCGCAGCACGGGTAGTCGGGCATCGGGCCCACGGCGAGGCCGATCAGATACCGCGGATCATCGGCAACTACTTCGAATTCGACGGTCGCGTCCGTCGGTGCAATCGCACGCACTGTCCGCCTCCTGAATTCGAAGTCGAATCCATACAGCGAGTCGTCCGGGGTTACCGTCACCTGACGCGACTCCCCGGGCGCCATACGGACCACGTCGCGAAGCAGGAAGTTCTGTGGTGTGGCGACCGCGCGCAGAAAGCGCTCGTGCCGTTCGTACCCCGGATACTCCACCTTGGCTTCGATGAGTCCGCTGGCGGAGGGGGCCTCGATGCTGTACGCACCGTTTCCATCGGTGCGCACGCTTCCAAGCTGATACGTGAACACGGTCGCACCCGGCACGCCGTCGTCGCGCTCATCGACGACACGGCCGGTAATGGTCGTTGTGGCAGCCGGCCGTGGAATTGGCTCTCCGACCGTTGGCGGACGGTCGTCGGCTCGGATGAACCGGACTACCGTCGCACCCGATGACGAGAAGCGCGACCGCCAGGATGGTCGCTGGCACGAGGCGTCGCATGTGTCACCCTCTTGTTTCGTGTTTCTGTTTCCGTGCTTCCGTGCTTCCGCCTGAAGGCGGAAGCCACCGTGAGCGTCGGAAGCACGTGTGTTTTCGTCCGTTCCGTGGCTT
Organism: uncultured Acidobacteriota bacterium; assembly: GCA_963734095.1. Lineage (GTDB taxonomy): Bacteria > Acidobacteriota > Vicinamibacteria > Vicinamibacterales > UBA2999 > JACCSI01. Next base: position 62,324 of record CAVTGK010000026.1, read on the forward strand.
CCGCCTTCAGGCGGAAGCTCTAAAAGCGTCGCCGCGCGTATGACACACTGCTAATGACGGCCACGATAGGTGGATTGAACTCGTCGAAATGTGGGATTTCCTTGAAAAAATCCTTGGATCCAACGGGGCGAGGGACCAGGGTCTGGGGAACCCCAGCCCGGTTGAGGCCTCTGTCCTAATTCTGCGCAATCATCCGGCTGCACGCGCGCTACGATGACCTCGACCAACTCAGCCTCGGAGAGCACCCCCAGATCGATGGCCTCGTCGGCCAGCCCGTAAGCTCGGACGATGTTCCGGAGATGCCAGCCACGAAGCGCACTCAGCTCGCGTCGCAGCATCTCTTCGCCCTTGGCGGCAACCGAAAATGGATTGAGAATCGCGCGATCGGTGGGTGGCGCCGTTGCGGCGGAACTCGGGGCAGGCGCCTGGAAGAACGGCATCGCCGGCTCCGTCCGCGGGCGGACTATCAGCGGTTCGAGTGCCCGCCTCAGCGCACCCTCCAAATAGGTTCTTGATAGTCCACTTGCCCAATATTTCAGCGCCTCGCGGTTAGGTTGCGTGGTTTCCCGACGCGTTCGCCGGACGTCCGCTCCGTCTTGAGACTCGAATTCGATCCATCCCTCCCAGAGATGACCCGCTTGACGGCCCACAACTTGAGCGTTGTAGGTCACGCCGTCGAAAGTGATTGCATCGAAAATGTAAATGACTTCGGACATGGGAATCCTGAGCTGACGACGGGATTCGTCGTGAACCGGCGTGCAAACGGGCCGCCAGTGTTCTTCGAAGCCGCATCGCATGTTTTGGTGAGCAACTGCCCCGCTCGCTGCAGAGGCCGCTGCCGAGCTGGGGGCGAAATTGTCTCTGCGCTGACAGAAGGTGGAAAGCTTTTCAAGGAGTGATCGCGATAAGATGCGTTTGTCGCGCCCGTAGCTCAGTTGGATAGAGCATCAGCCTTCGAAGCTGAGGGCCACAGGTTCGAGCCCTGTCGGGCGCACCACTCCCTCCACACCCCGGATACGGCCTCCTGCCCTTGGCACGGCCGAAAGGCAGGCATGGCTCCTGCAGAGCATCCGATCGCTGTCAGAATTGGGTAGCGCGTGAATCAAGGTGTCCACGCGCGGGAACCTAATGGGCACTACGGCCGGGGTGCAGGCCGAGGGAGCGAGAATCATGAGTGAAACCTGGGCGGCGGTTCTGGCGATTTCGGTGGCCGTCATGGCGCTCCTGCAGTTGGCGCTCGTGATTGGGTTGGCGATTGTGTGGCGCCGCCTGGTCGCGGTTGCGCGCACCAGCCAACAGCAAATCGAGCGAGTCGCAACTGACGTCAAGCTCAACCTGGGCGCGGTCACTGCTCGCGTGAACGCTGTGGCCGACGATGTGCTCGGCGTGACGGCGCGGATGCAGCAGGTTGCAACCACGGTATCCGACGGTGTCCAGCGCGTCGAGCATTCGGTCAAGACTGCGGGACAACGCGTGGCCGAGACAGTCGATCAGGTGCCCGCGGCGGTGAAAAGAGGCGTTCCGGCGGGACTCGCGATCCTCGCGGCGCTTCGCACGGTGCAGCAAGTGCGCTCTCGATTACGGCACCGTCGAGAGGCGGATCGTTATAGCCGTTCGGACTATCCCGTGGACGGATTCGCGTCGTAATCGGCGCCTGTGAATTCATCCTGTCGTGGCTTCCGCCTTCAGGCGGAAGTTGAGCGCGGGCATTGATCTTCCGGCTGAAGCCGGAAGCCACGCGATCGTTGGCTCGGAAGCCACGGATGTTGTTGGCGCAGGACACCCAAGCGATCAGCTCGTGAGGGGCGTGGGTTGCGCGAGTCGCTCACGCTCGGAGGCCAGACGAGCAGCGACGACGAGCTGAATCTCGTCGAGGGCACGGGCCAGCGCGGCGCCGACCGCCTCTCTCTCCTCGCCCGAGAGTGCACTCAACACGCTGTGCATTTCGGTCGTGCGACTGCGCAGACTCAGCGAGAGGTGATAGAGCCGCGACTCGTCCAGAAAGCGGTCTCGCGCGATCTCCATGGCTCATGCCTCCGGGTCACGCGGCAGTGGATCCTGACGTTCGAGGATCAGACTGTCCTCGGCTCTTTTCACGAGGACGGTCGATCCCGCCGCGAGCTCGCCAAACAGCAGCAGCTCGGACAGCGGCTTCTTGATGGTCCGTTCGACCAGACGCGCCATCGGCCGCGCGCCAAACGCGCGATCGAAGCCCTTCTCCGCCAGCCACGCGCGCGCCTCGGGCGCCAGCTCGATCCGGATGTTGCGATCCGCGACCAGATCCCGAAGCTCGTCGACGTGCTTGTCGACGACGCGCTCGATTTCGTTCGTCGCCGAGCGGGTTGAAGTGGACCGTGGCATCGAGGCGGTTGCGGAATTCCGGCGCGAACACCTGTTCGAGGATGCCGGTCGACTTGCCACCGCCGCCGGGGTCGCCGAACCCCATCTTGCGTCCGGAGAGGTCGCGCGCCCCGGCGTTGGTCGTCATGATCAGAATGACGTGACGGAAATCGGCCTTGCGACCGTGCGTGTCGGTCAGCGTCGCGTGGTCCATGACCTGCAGCAGGATCGCGAACAGATCCGGGATGCGCCTTCTCGATTTCGTCGAGCAGCAGCACCGCGTGCGGCGACTTGCGGACGGCGTCGATGAGCAGCCCGCCTTCCTCGAATCCGACGTAGCCCGGCGGCGCGCCGATCAGGCGCGAAACGGCGTGCTTCTCCATGTACTCGGACATGTCGAAGCGCAGGAACTGAACCTTGAGCACGCGCGCGAGCTGACGCGCCAGCTCGGTCTTGCCGACGCCGGTTGGACCGGTGAACAGGAAGTTGCCGATCGGCTTGTCGAGCGCGCGGAGGCCCGAGCGCGACAGCTTGATCGCGGATGACACCTCGTCGATCGCCTGGTCCTGGCCGTAGATCACGCGTCTTCAGCTCGTGTTCAAGGCTCTGCAGCGCGAGCTTGTCGTCGCTGGAGACCGCCTGCACCGGCACGCGCGCCATGCGCGCGACGATGTGCTCGACCTCGGGCACGCCGATCTCGCGCGACGCGCAGCTCGGCCGGCCGCAGCTTCTGCGCCGCGCCGGCTTCGTCCAGCACGTCGATGGCCTTGTCCGGCAGGTGCAGGTCTTTCAGGTGGCGCACCGACAGCGTCACCGCCGCGCGGATGGCCTCGTCCGAGTACGTCACGCCGTGGTGCTCCGCGTAGTGCGACTTCAGACCCTGCAGGATCTGCGATCGTTTCCTTCTCGCTCGGCTCGAGAACTTCGATCTTCTGGAATCGGCGCGACAGCGCCCGATCCTTGTCGAACGACTGCTTGACATCGGAAAAGGTGGTCGACCCGATGCAGCGGAGCGTGCCCGCCGCCAGCGCCGGCTTCAGCAGATTGCCCGCATCCATCGTCCCGCCCGACGCCGAGCCCGCGCCGATGAGCGTGTGAATCTCGTCGATGAACAGAATCGCGTTCTGTTCCTTGCTCAGCCGATCGAGCACCTGCTTGACGCGCTCCTCGAAGTCCCCGCGGTAGCGCGTGCCGGCGATGAGCGAGCCCAGATCGAGCGCAAACACGCGCGCGCCCAGCAGCGTCTCGGGCACCTCGCCTTCGTGAATCCGCAGCGCCAACCCTTCGGCCAGCGCGGTCTTGCCGACTCCAGGCTCGCCGACCAGCAACGGGTTGTTCTTGCGGCGCCGACACAGCACCTGCACCATCCGCTCGATCTCGTCGGTCCGGCCGATCAGCGGATCGATCTGTCCGCGCGCGGCGCGCTCGACGAGATCGGTGGCAAAGGCTTCGAGCGGATCGCGCGGGCCCTGATTCCTCGGCCGGCTCGCCGCGCCGCACCGTGCGACGGGTGCGGCCTCGCGCCGCCGTGCGAAATCACCCGCAGCAGCGTCAGGCGATCCACGCCCTGCTTGCGAAGGAAGTAGGCGGCGTGGCTGTCTTCTTCCTGCAGCAGAAACACGAGCAGTGCGCCGCTGTCGACCTGCTGCGCGCTCGACGACGCCGCGTGCACGACCGCGCGCTCGACGACGCGGTCGAAGCCAATCGTCGATTCGGGCTTGACCGTCTTCTTCCCGGGCACCGGCGAAAACGACTTGCTCAGCACCTCGTCGAGGTCGCGGCCCAGCTGCGGCAGGTCGACGCTGCAGCTGCCGAGCAACTGGCGCGCCTGCGGATCCTCGATGAGCGCGTACAGCAGATGCTCGAGCCCGACGAGATCGTGCCGGCGATCGGCGGCCAGCCGGAACGCGCGCCGGATGCTCTCCAGCGTTTCCGGGGCAAAGGGAACGGGGGTACGACTCATGCGCGCTGCTCCTCCGGCTCCGGCTCCATCGTCACGAGCAGCGGGTACTCGTGCTGCTCGGCGAGCCGCCGCGTCGCATTGACCTTGGTCTCGGCCACGTCGCGCGTGTAGATGCCGGCAATGCCCAGTCCCGACTGGTGGACCCGCATCATGATGGCAAACGCCTCGGCCTGCGGCTTGTTGAAAACCGTCTCGAGGATCCAGACGACGAATTCCTGGGTGGTGTAGTCGTCGTTGTGCAGCAAGCACCCGCCACATGACGGGCGGCTGCACCTTCTCGAGTCCGGCTCTCGGTCAGACCGATTCTCGGGATCGGAACCGGGCACCGATTCATTGAGCGGGGCTGCGAGAACCGGGAACGGCGAACTACAGGAGTCGCGTCAGTTTCGGCCGCGGCTGATCGGCACGGCCGCGCGGTCCGAACTGGCGACTGCGCTACCGCTTTTCCTCCATCAGCGCCAGCGTGTTGCCCTCGGAGTCGCGAAAGAAGGCCATCCAGAGCTCGTGGTCCGGCATCCGGGCAATCAGGTGAGGCTCGCCGAGAAAGGTCACGCCTCGCTCGAGCAACTCGGCGATAGTCGGCCTGGATGTCGCGAACCTTGAAATACATGACCGAACCTGGATGATCGAACTCCGGCTGTCTCGGGCGCGAGACAACATCATCCGGACACCGCCGCAGTCGAAGAACGACATCTTCCCGGCACGAAACAAGCAGCGGCAGCTTCAACGTCTCCGCGTAGAACGTCGTCGCGCGATCGATATCGGGCGCGTTCATCGAGATCTGACCAATCGATCCGGTCATCATCGACGTCCGCTCACCAGTGGCTTTCGAACTGGACTGAACTGGTAACTGCGTCGAGCGCACGCGCCCAATGATGCCAGATACTCTGCCACCGGCTTTGCGGCTTCGCCGCCCGCACGCGCATGGCGAAGCAGCGGATGCCGTGCGGTCCCTTCGATTGCAGCAAGGCGGGCCACGCCGTCAGACAGCGCGCGGACGATGTCGAGTCGTCCGAGCATGGACGCCACGAAGATGTCGAGGCGCGCGCCCTGGCCGATCAGGAACTCGGCGATTTCGCGGTTGCCCATGTGGCCGGCACCGCCCAATCCCGTTTCAAAATCTCCCCCGCCCCAGTCCCACGTCGCGTTGAGCAAACCGGGCTGCTCGGCCAGGAGGGCCTTGGTGCCAGCGAGATCCGCGTGCGCTTTGCGGACGAATTCGCTGACCATTGCCGGTGCGAGCGGGTCGGGCCGTTTCGGTACCGACTGCGCGGGCGCGGGTGGGGCGGAGCTACTCTGCGCGAACACGCCGAGGGGCGTGCTGACGAGGACGAGACCGGTGGCGGTGCGTGAGACGAAATGTACGACGGGTGAACGTGGGCAACATCATGAGTTCGACCTCCATTCCTGTCGCAGTGTCACACCGGCGGAAGAAATATGCGATGGACGATTGGTTAGAACCACGTTAGTTTTTGCTATGAGCGTTCTTGCACTGTTTACAGGGCCTGTCCCCCGATGACAGGGCCTGTCCCCCGATGACAAACGGAGACAACTTCGTGACGCGCGACGGCCGCTGCCGGTTCGGACCCTTCACGTTCGACTTCCGGATCGACGAACTGCGGCGCGAGGGAGCAGTCGTCAAGCTCTCGCCGCAGCCCTCGCGCGTCCTGGCCCTGCTGCTCGCGCGACCCGGCGAAGTGGTGCTCCGGGAGGAGCTGCGCGGACCACCTGTGGGGCCACGACACCTTCGTCGACTTCGAGCGCGGCCTGAACTTCTGCATCCTGCAGGTCCGGACGGCGCTTGGTGACTCGTCCGACAACCCGCGCTTCGTTCAAACCGTTCCGCGCAAAGGATATCGCTTCATCGCGCCAGTCACGACGCGGCGCACGGTCCACCGCACGGAACCTGCGGCACCTGTCGCACCTGTCGCACCGCCGACTCGCACCCGTCGCACCCGAGCACCTGGGCACCCGTGGCACCCGTCGCATCGCGCCTGCGCACCGTCGCACGGCATGCGCCCGCCGTCTGGCTCCTTGGCGCCGCCATCATCCTGGCTCCGCTTCTTGGCTTGCGGACGGACCTAATCGACCCTCCCCCACTGCACAAGCGGATCGAATCCGCGTGGCGGTGCTTCCTTTCGTCAATCTCACCGGTGATTCGGGCGCAAGCTACCTTGCCGACGGCCTCACCGACGACGTGATCGCACAGCTGGGCCGGTTGGGCGGCAAACGGCTGGCGGTGGTCGCGAGAACGTCCGCAATGGCCTTTCGCGACACGACAAAGACGATCGGCCAGATTGGTCGCGAGCTGAAGGCTACGTACGTCGTTGAAAGCAGTCTTCGTCGCGACGGCAACACGCTTCGAGTCGGCAGCAGCCTCGTGCCCACAGGCGACGAGGCACCTGTAGCGGTGTGGTCTGAAACCTTCCGCCGACGCCGTCGACGTCGACGCCGACACAGGCGGACCGTCGAATGCTGCCGTTCGACTGGCGCGACTGATTGCCATTGAGCTGTTACCCGGCGCGCGCGCGAGCGACTTGCCTCAGTCCTCGTCGAACCCGGCCGCCTGGAACTCGTTGATGCTGGGACTGGCGTCGATGAACCGCGGGACGCCCGACGATGTGCGTCGCGCGATTCAGCATTTCGAATCCGCCACGGCATTGCATCCGCAATTTGCCGAAGCGTGGGCGAGCCTGGCTGAAGCGCGACACGTGCTCGTGATGATGGGCGCTGTCTCGCCTCTCGACGCCTATCCGCTCGCGCAGCAGGAAGCGCGACGCGCACTCGCCGCCGACCCGGCCCTTCCGGATGCCCATCTCGCGCAAGGTCTCGTCGACTTGTGGTACGAGCGTCGTCCGATCGAGGCTGCTGCGTCGTTCGAGCGCGCACTGTCCCTGAACGCCAGTCATGCGGCGGCCCTACACGACTACGCCTGGTCGATGGTCGCACTCAACCGCGACGACGAGGCGGTGGCGCGCATCGTGGCAGCCCGCGATCTCGATCCATTGTCGGTCCGCGCCAACAACGACATCGGTTGGCTCTACCTGCAATTGCGCCAACCTGCCGACGCGATTCGCGCGTGCCAGCACACACTGGCAATCTTCCCTGAGTCGCTCGAGGCGCAAGCGTGCCTCGAACGAGCGTACGTGCAGCGTGGAATGTCTCAATCGGCGCTTCGCGCTGCGCTGGTCACGATGCCGCAACAGGACGCTGCCCGTGCGGCGCCAACGACGATTGAAGCCGTCTGGCGGCTGCGGCTCGAACACCTCGAAGCCGTCGCGCGAACGCGGTGGGTTAGTCCGTACACGCTCGCCACACACTTCGCGATGGTCGGGCAGCGTGAACGAGCGCTCGATCACCTCGAAGCCGCGGCTGACCAGCGCATCGGCATGCTGCTGTTCCTCGATCGAGACCCGGCGATTGACGCGCTCCGGCAAGACCCGCGTTTCCAGGCGCTGCGTGCGCGGCTCACCGAAGCCGCCCCATGACCTCCTCGTCCAGCACCCAGGGATTCGACATGGCGGGCTGGGCGACGAGTTCGGTGACCATCCTGAGGAACGCCGCGCGGGGAATCTCACGCGCGCCCATCGTGGCGAGGTGCGTCGTCTGCATCTGGCAGTCGACGATGGGAAAGCCCCAGTCGACAAGTGCGTCGCCAACACGACGAGCGCGATCTTGGACCCATTGGTTTGACGACTGAACATCGACTCGCCATAGAACATGCGCCCGAAAGCGACCCCGTAGAGCCCTCCCGCGAGCGCACCCTCCATCCACACCTCGATCGAATGGGCCGTGCCTTGCTCGTAGAGGTGCTGGTAGGCGCGACGCATCGACGGCACGAGCCAGGTGCCGATCTCGTTCCGTCGTGGCGCGGCACATTCTCGAAGGACCTCGGCAAAGGCTCGATCGAACGTGACCTCGTAGTCGGCCCGACGGAGACGCCGTCTGAGTGACTGCGACACGTGCACCTCGTGCGTGGGGAGGCACCATGCGGGGGTCTGGGCACCACCAGAGCACCGGGTCCCCCTCGCTGAACCACGGAAAGATTCCGCGCGAGTACGCGTCGAGCAGGCGCGCGGCGCTCAAGCCGCCGCCCGCAGCCAGCAGGCCATTGGGCTCATCCAACGCGCGATGCACCGGCGGAAACGGATCGCCCGGCCCCAACAGCGGGATCATTCCTGAACGATATGCGCGATCGCTCCGGCCCCTCCGGCGAGTGAAAACGAGAGGACCCTCCGCGCAGCGGCCTTGCGCCGAAGGCGGCCTTCCACGAAGTGGCCTGAGTGAGGAGTGGGGTGAGTGACGGGGATCGAACCCGCGACAGCCGGATCCACAATCCGGAGCTCTACCACTGAGCTACACTCACCACGCTGGAACAACTGATCATTCTACCGCAGCCGTTTAGGCTGTTTGCAGTTGGCGAGGTCTGTTGCCGTCTCTGTGGAGCCGCCTTTGCACCTTGTGGCAGTCGCACAGGCTTTTTTTGTCTGGTTGATTAGCCGGTCATTTGACCGGCAGGCGGCTCGGGGAAATGACCCAACTTCCGTCGCCCCATCGCCTGGGGCCATCAGAGAGCTCTTGCCGATGATATCCGTCAGCTTCTGAAGTTAACCGGCGGACAATTCTGGTCCGACAGCGACCGCTTCGAGCCAGCGGCGGGCGGAGCCGGTATATGTCACCGTAGGCCGACGCGATCGTGCATTTCGGACTCGATGATCCCGGGAAGGCGCTCGCATTGCAGGAGCCCGCAGCCGACGAACGCTTTCCCTGGACGATCCGCTACAATGTTGACTCGCTCCTCGATGCATTGCGTCCGGACCACGCGGTTCAAGGCGCCGTTGCGGCCGATTAGAATTCCAGACGTGCTCCCACTGACGTCATGAATCCTGCCGGTGAGCGCGATCTAATTCTTTGCGATTCCGAAGCCCTGTCGATACTATCCGACGGTCCAGGTGTGTGGGCCGGCGATTGTCACGGGTCTGGTGACCGAGCGCGATCCCGTTGCCGCCGGTGAACGTTTCCCGGCAGATGCTGCGCCAATCCCGTTGGTCAGAAGACGGCGGGGCGTCGCGGCACGGATCGACTCGACCGAAAAGGAGATCTACTTGCGGAAGATAGCGTTAACGGTATTCGCGTGTGTCCCGATCGTGATGAGTGGCGCAGCGCGCCTGGCGTCACAGCCTCAGAACAGCGACGAGAGTGTGGTGCTGGTGGGTGCGGGCGATATCGCGAACTGCGAGATGCTCGGAGGCGCGCGTGCCACCGCGGCGCTCCTGGACAAGATCGAGGGGACGGTCTTTACGCTCGGCGATCATGCGTATCCAAGGGGAACCGCGAAAGAGCTCAAGGATTGCTACGAACCGACCTGGGGGCGGCATAAGGCCAGGACGCGCCCAACACTGGGCAATCACGATCTTACTGACGAACCGCGGCCAGCCCTATTACGAGGTACTTCGGCGACAACGCGGGCCCGAGCGGCCGCGGGTACTACAGCTACGACCTTGGCGCGTGGCACATCATCTCTCTGAACGGCACTGCAGTTGTCGACGCCAGATCGCCGCAGGCGACATGGCTGCGTGAGGACCTCGCCTCCCACCCGACCGACTGTGTCCTCGCGTACTGGCACATGCCGCTGTTCAGCTCAGGTCCTCACGGCGGCAGTCCCGAGATGAAGGAAGTGTGGAAGATTCTGTACGAAGCGGGCGCGGACGTCGTAGTCAACAGTCACGATCACCTGTACGAGCGCTTTGCGCCGCTAAATGAAAAAGGCGAGCCGGATCCGGAGCGCGGCGTTCGGGTGTTCCTCGTCGGAACGGGAGGCGCCGGCGTGTACAATGTCAAGAAGATTGCCAAGCACAGCGAAGTTCAGAACAACACCGCCTACGGTGTGTTGAAGTTCACACTGAGCAAGGGCAACTACGCCTGGGAGTTCATTCCCATGGCCGGCCAAAAGTTCACCGATTCGGGGTCGGCTGTCTGCAGCCCGGCACGGTAATTTGCCTTCGCGTGGCGGCCTACTTCAGTATCGCCCTCTTGATGTCCGCGCCGAATTTCGGCTGATCCCGTGTGCCCGTAATGCTAATCGGCAGCACTGTCCCGGCGCCGTCACCATCGAGCAGTGGATCGAACAGACGAAGCACGAGCGACTTCCATCCCGTCTGCGTCCTCGATGCTCGCGCTTGCAGCCGTAGCTCGCCCTTGAAATCAAGCCGGCCACTTCGCACGTCGTAGCCGCCGGCCAGCCGCACTTCGGCGCCCTGCACGCTAAAGCTCAACGACCGCAAGGTCATACGGCCGTCCTTCAACCGGAACGACCCGCGAAGGTTCGACGCGACATTGTCGATCGATTGGTCGGTCGGGCGTCCCCGGCCGCGTCGGCTCAACTCGTCAATGCGATCCTGAATCGCCTCACTGGTGAACAACGCACGCTGGACTTCGAATGTCCCCTCGAGATCCATTCGGTCGATGACCTCAGCCTCGCCTGGAGGAATATCGAGCTTGGCCTTGGCCTGGACCCGTCCGACCATCGGCGACATGTGCACCCGGGTCGTCAGCTTGATGAAGTCCTCGAGACGGCCACCCGTGGTCGTCGTGTCGAGCGTGATGCGGCGTCCCTTCACCCCTGCGACGCGGACGATCTCTCCCCGGGCGGTGATGTGCGACTCCGCCAGTCGACCATCGACGCGCTCGAGTCGGGTGTCACCATTGGTCCCGTCAACGATGGCGTCATAGTCCACGAGCAAGGGAAACCTGGCGCCGCCCGTCGACAAATGAAACCCCTCGGTCCGTGTTCGACCACTCGTTCGGATGTATTCCAGCGGTCCGCCGAACGTCCCCTCAGCATGGAGCGCTCCGCCAATCCCCTTGATCGTGCCGAGATCGGCATCGAAGAGAAACGACCCTTCGATCGGCGTCAGGCTCGGCTCCTCGCCGTGCCACGGTCCAAATGCGCCGACGACGGCGATCTCACCGGCGGGGGTTGGATTCGTGAGAGTCGCTTCGAATGGTGCCTTCTTCGAAAACTCGAGATTCTCGAAGCGAAGTCGACGAAGTTGGAACACTCGCGGTCCCTTGTCGGGCCGCTTCGACATAATCGTCAGGAAGCTGTTTTCGGTCAGGAGCTCACGGATGAAGATGTCCGGCTTGTTGCGATCGGTCTCGCTGGCCGGCGAACGCGGCGGTGTCAGCGACGGCATATCGGCGCCGCGTCGAGGCGGAATCACGATTTCCAACCCCTCGACATGAACGCGATCGAGGCGCCGTGCCCAGAGCTCGCGCAGCGTGGAGCCGATCGTGAAAGCGCGAATCGCAATGATGGGCGGGATGTCGCGCCGCCCCTGGTGGCGAAGGGTCAATCCCTCGCCACGCACGCCGAGCGACGGCGCCAGCGATACTTTCAGACTCGACAACTCGACGTCGCTGTCGAATCGCTGCCGCAGGAGCTCTATGGTTGCGGGTCGCAGGCGTCGTTCGATCAGTTGATCAGCGTACCGATACAAACCGACACCGACGACAGTAAGAATGATTGCGAACGCGACAAGGCCTCGAATCACCCATCGGCGCATCGGCGATCTCTGCGCGATGGTCGCCTCAACCATGAATCACGTCCACTACTATGACTGATCCCCGGTTTGATCATTGGCTCGAAGATCTTCAACGTCGGCATCTGGCCGATCTCGAATTCTCCGAAGTCACGCGCGCGTTGCGGGCCCTATCGGCTCGTTATGTCCAGCGCCGGGCACAGCTTGCCGAGCGCGGAGCGCTCGACACCTCAGGCAAGCGTGCAGCGTATGCGCTGTACTACAGTCCTCTCCACTTCTTGACGGTCCGGCTGGTGGTCGAGGCGTTGCCGACAGCGCTTCCTCGCGGAATCACCTTGGTCGATTTCGGCTGCGGCGCGGGCGCCGCCGGCGCCGCGTGGGGATCAGTGCTCGCCGCCGGGGTGATCGGTGTGGACGCCCATCCCTGGGCCATGGGTGAGGCACCGCACGCTTACCGGACATTTGGTTTGAAGTTCAACATGCGACGTCGTCACGCGGTTCGCGCCCCCATCCCTCGCGCGGCCAGGGCCGTCGTCCTCGGATGGATGGTCAACGAGCTGGACGACGAGTCGCGTGCCGAGCTTCTAACGAAATTGCTGGATGCGGGAGGACGCGGCGTGGCGACATTGATTCTCGAACCAATCGCCACCCGAGTCGCTCCGTGGTGGCCGGAGTGGGTCAACGCGTTCACGCGCATCGGCGGTCGCGCTGACGAGTGGCGTTTCCCCATCCAACTTCCCGACTGGTTGGCGCGACTGGATCGAGCCGCCGGCTTGAGACATGACGAGCTCACCGCGAGATCGATCTATATCGCCCTCCACGCACCGAAAACAGGCCTCAGTGACATAGCGACTCAGAGACACGGCGGAAAACGATAGCCACGAAGAACACGAAGGCCACGAAGAATATTCTTTGAGAATACGTTGCTTCGATTCTTCTACCCCTCTGTTGTTTTTCTTCGTGTCTTCGTGTTCGTCGTGGCTACGGTTTTTGTCGTCAGGCTTGTGTGTGCGGCCGGGTTGAAGGGTATCGTTAGAGCGAATGTTCTCTGCTCCCTCTCTGCGGCCCATGCTGGCGACGCTGCCCGGCGTCGATCCGCCGCTCATTGATCCCCAAGCTGGTCTACGAGCCGAAATACGACGGAATTCGCGCCATCGTGCTGTCGTCGAACCGGCAGACAGCCACCAGGCCAGCGCGCGTCCGGTTCTGGTCGCGACTCGGCAACGAAAAGACGGCGCAGTTTCCTGAACTGGTCGCGCGCACTCGGCGAGTGGGGACGCCGCTTGCGGGCCCGGTCGTGCTCGACGGCGAGATCGTGGCGCTCGATGCCAGGGGCCGGCCCGCCGGGTTTCAGCGGCTGCAGAGCCGCATCCACGTCACCGTTCCCGGCTATCGATCGTCGAAGCCGATCCTGCAGGCCCGACGAGCAGCCGACCGCCTTCATCGCTTTCGATCTCCTGCGCGATGGCGACGACGACCTGCGCTCGCTGCCGCTCGTCGAACGCCGCGCGCGGCTCGATCGCGCTGTTCGACACGCACAAGCCGCCGTCGACCGCCATCCGAGTCAGCGAGCAGGTCGTCGGCGACGGTCGCGACGCTCTACGCGCGCGCGAAGACGCGAGGGATGGGAGGGCTGCTCGTCAAAGCACGCGCGATCGGTCTATCGCGACGGCCGCCGCAGCCCCGAGTGGATCAAAGTGAAGATCACACAAGCAGGATGAGTTCGTCGTCGGCGGCTGGACCGAGCCCAAGGGCGCGCGCAACGTACTTCGGCTCGCTCATCCTCGGCCGCTACGACGAGTCCGGGAACCTGGTGCACGCCGGCGACGTCGGCACCGGCTTCAACGGCGCCGAGCTCGAGCGCTGTGGAAGCTGTTGAAGCCGCTGGCCACCGACAGCTCGGCCTTTCACGACAAGCCAAAAACGCTGGGCCGGCCGCATTGGGTGAAGCCGAAGCTCGTCGGCCAGGTCCGCTACACGGAGATGACCGACGATGGCCGGCTGCGCCATCCGGCGTATCTGGGGTTGCGCGACGACAAGATGGCGGCGGAGGTCAAAGCGGACGATCGTCCCGAAGATCGGGCCCGAAGACCGGCCCCAAGACCGGCAGCGTGACGAAGCCAAAAACGAACGGCAAAGAGCCCACCAGGCGTTCCACGAAAGCGTCCAACGCTCGCAACCCGCTCAAAGCGTGGGCGCCGCATGCCGAATCGCTGACGGCGCAGCTCGACGATCTCGAGCAGCGCAAGAGGATGGGAGGCTTCAGCTTCCTGACGGCGACACGCTCGACGTCACCAATCTGCAGAAGATCTTCTGGCCGGGGCCGAAGTTCACCAAGGGCGATCTGATCCGCTACTACGCGCGCATCGCGCCGCTGATCCTGCCGGTCATCGACGAGCGGCCGCTGGTGATGAAGCGCTTTCCCAACGGCGTCGATGGTCAGGCGTTCTACCAGCATCGCGCGCCTGACGTCTATCCCGCGCGGCGTGCGCGTCGAAGAAGTCGCCGGGCGCCGACGTGCCGACGATGTTCGTCGGCGGGTGGGTTGAAGACGCTGCTCTACATGGCGCAGCTGGCGGCGATCTCGCAGGATCCCTGGTTCTCGAAGCTGGGCGCGCTGGACGAGGCCGACGTCGTCGCGATCGATCTCGATCCGCAGCCGGGCGCGACGTTTTCGCAGATTCTGGACGTGCGCTCGGTGGGTGCACGAGGAGCTCGAGCGGCTGAAGGTGCCGGCTTTCCGAAGACGTCTGGCTCCGAAGGCCTGCACGTCTTCATCCCGCTGCCCCAAGGGCACCTCGTACGAGGCGGGCGTGTTGTTCTGTCAGATCGTCGCCACGATCGTCGCCACGAAACATCCCAAGGTCGCGACCGTCGAGCGGATGGTGAAGCGACGCAAAGACGGAACCGTCTATGTCGACTACCTGCAGAACATTCCGGGCAAGACGCTGGCGTGCGCCTACAGCGCGCGCGCGAGCGCCTTCGCCGGCGTGTCGACGCCGCTCACCTGGGGCGAGGTCGACGACGAGATCTCGCCGAAGGACTTCACGATCAAGACCATCGAAGCGCGGGTGAAGCGAGGTCGGCGATTTGTGGGGCGGTCTGCGCACTGCGAAGCCCGCCGATCTCGCGGCGGCGCTCGAGAAGCTGACAGAAGTGAACGTGGGCTTCACGAAGGTTCGTACGAAGGTTCGTCACGTACGTTCGACGAAGGTTCTGCACGACGGTTCCGTCGGCAGCGAACGGCGACGTAAGGATCGATCGCGGAACCGCGTCAAGAACGCCGTGAGACCCTCGTCAAGAACCCGACATAGTCCGGCTTCCCGCCGAGTCGCGATGTCGGATCCCGTCGAGCACTTTGCCGCGATGAACGACGAAGACGCCGGTGAGCTGACGCCAGTTCGGTCCGGCGGCGCCGGCGCCATGGCCTTCGATCACCGCGGTGCGAAACCACGGCCACCAGACGCGCGGGTTGGCCAATCGATTGAGCGAGCCCTCCTCGAGTCCGAACACCCGATACAGCGTGCTTGTCGGGATCGCTGATCCGCGGAAGGTCTGCGACCTTGTACTCGGCAAACCAGCGGTCGGCTTCGGCTCGGCGGCGACATGTGCACGAACGCGACCTGCGTTCCGGTGGCTTCGATCGCGCGCGGTGGCGCGCGACGTCCGCCAGCGTCTCCCGGCAGAACGTTCAACCGAAGTGGCGGAGGAACATGAGCAGCACGGGCGCGTGCTTCGGCCATCCCGTGAAGCGGTTCGGGCAGCATCACGCGGCGGTGACGGCGGTCTGCGCCCAGGCTTCGAGCTTGCGCGCGTCTTCGTAGAACCGGCGGATGCCTTCGCTGAGCTTCTCGACGGCCATCGCGTCTTCGTTGTGCATCCAGCGATAGGTCTTCTCGTCGAGATGCAGCCTGCGGTTCGCCACTGGCGCTGGCCGCTTGCGGCGTCAGACGCCGGCGTGATCTCGCCCGGGGCGTTCTGCAGCTCGTCGAGCAGCTCGGGGCTGATGGTCAGCAGATCGCAGCCGGCGAGGCGGACGATCTGCTCGACGCTTGCGGAAGCTCGCCCCCATGACCTGGGTCGTGTAGCCGTACTTCTTGAAGTAGTTGTAGATGCGCGTGACCGACGGCGACGCCCGGATCCTCGTGCGGCGGAATCTCGGCGCCGCGCTGCCTTCTTGTGCCAGTCGTAGATGCGTCCGACGAACGGCGAAATCAGCGTGACGCCCGCTTCGGCGCAGGCCACGGCCTGCGCGAAGCTGAAGAGCAGCGTCAGGTTGCAGTGGATGCCTTCGCGCTCGAGCTGCTCGGCGGCGCGAATGCCTTCCCAGGTGCTGCCCACCTTGATCAGGATGCGCTCGCGACGCGATGCCGCTCTGCTCGTACAGCGCAATCAGATGCCGCGCCTTGGCAGATGTCCCCTCGGTATCGAAACTGAGGCGGGCATCGACCTCGGTCGACACGCGGCCGGGAATGATCTTCAGGATCTCGCCGCCGAAGGCGACGGCCAGGTGGTCCATGAACGCCTCGGTACGCGCGGCTGCGCTTCGCCGGACACGCTCGCCGCCGCGCGGAGCGGCATTGTCGACCAGCGCGCGGTATTGCGGCTGCTGGGCGGCCTTCAGCAGCAGCGACGGGTTCGTGGTGGCGTCCTGCGGCCGATACTGCGGCGATGGCGTCGATATCGCCGGTGTCGGCGACGACGGTGGTGTAGCGCTTGAGCGAGTCGAGCAGCGACATGTTCACAGGATAACTTAGGGGCAGCATAGTTACGTACAAGTTCAGGGCGCGAAGCGGCGTGCCTGAGTGCACTTGTGGCACGCGGCATGTAACTTGCAACTGCTGAACTCCGCGTGACCGGCACGCTACACTGTCGCGGTGACTCGATTCACGCAGCTCCGACTGGCGCCAACTCGAACGGCACCGCGAGACATCCAGCGCGGCCACCTGCGTCAGTGGTTCGCGGCGGATCCGCGGCGGTTCGACCGCTTCTCGCGCGCCGCCTCGGTCGACTGCTCGTCGACTATTCCAAGCATCTCGTCACCGACGACACGCTGCGCCTGCTCCGCCAGCTGGCGCGGGACGCGGCGTCGAGGCGCTGCGCGACCGGATGTTCGCCGGCGAGCACATCAACGTCACCGAGGACCGTGCCGTGCTGCACGTCGCGCTGCGCAACCGCTCGCAGCGGCCGATGCTGGTCGACGGCCGCGACGTCATGCCCGACGTGCGCGCCGCGCTCGACACATGCGAGCCTTCAGCGACGCGCGTCCGCAGCGGCGCCTGGACGGGCTTCACCGGCCAGCGCATCACCGACGTCGTCAATATCGGCATCGGCGGATCGGATCTCGGGCCCGGCGATGGTCACCGAGGCGCTGACGCCCTACGCGCGCGAGGGGCCGCGGATGCACTTCGTCTCCAACGTCGACGGGGCGCACTTGCTGACACGGTTCGGAGTGCGTCGACCCGAGACGACGCTCTTCATCATCGCGTCGAAGACGTTCACGACCGAAGAGACGATGATGAACGCGCGATCGGCGCGCGAGTGGTTCCTCTCCGCGGCGAAGACGAGGCGCACGTCGCGAGGCATTTCGTCGCGGTGTCGACCAACGAGCGCGAGGTCCGCGCAGTTCGGCATCGACCCCGAGAACATGTTCGTCTTCTGGGACTGGGTCGGCGGGCGCTACTCGCTGTGGTCGTCGATCGGGCTGCCGATCGCGATCGCGATCGGGTTCGACGCGCTTCGAGCGAGCTGCTCGACGGCGCGCACACGATCGACGAGCACTTCCGGACGGCGCCGATCGAGGACAACCTGCCGTTCACGCTGGGCTTGCTCGGCGTGTGGTACGTCAACTTCCTCGGCGCCGAGACGCACGCGGTGCTGCCCTACGACCAATACCTGCGGCGCCTGCCCGCCTATCTGCAGCAGCTCGACATGGAGAGCAACGGCAAGCGCGTCGATCGCGAGGGCCGGCTCGTCGAGTGGTCGACCGGGCCGGTCGTCTGGGGCGAAGCCGGCACCAACGGCCAGCACGCGTTCTATCAGTTGATTCACCAGGGCACGCGGCTCATCCCCTGTGATTTCCTGATCGCCGCGCAGTCGCACAATCCGCTCGGCGGGCATCACGCCACGCTGATGGCCAACTGCCTGGCGCAGAGCGAGGCGCTGGCCTTCGGCAAGACCGAAGCGAGGCGCGCGCGGAGCTCGAGGCGCAGGGGCTCGCGCCGACGCCGTCGCGCGTTGCACCGCACAAGCTGTTTCCTGGCAATCGCCCGTCGACGACGATCGCGTATCGGCAGGCTCGATCCGCGGACGCTGGGGATGCTGCTCGCGCTCTACGAGCACAAGGTGTTCGTGATGGGCGCGATCTGGAACATCAACTCGTTCGATCAGTGGGGCGTGGAGCTGGGCAAGCAGCTGGCGAAGCGGATTCGCCCGAGCTGGCGGGCACGAATCCGGTCGCGACGCACGATTCGTCGACGAACGGCTTGATGGAGTTTCTCAAACGTCAAGCCGAGAACTTCGTGAAGAACCCTCGTGAAGAACTCGTCAAGAACCCTCGTAAGAACCTTCGTGGAGAACCGCCGTTTCTTGATCAGGTAGCTCGGTTTTCCCGCGTTTTACGCGCCCGTAGCTCAGCTGGATAGAGCGTCGGCCTCCGGAGCCGAAGGCCACAGGTTCGAATCCTGTCGGGCGCGCCACACTATCTGACGTCGCCAGTAATCCGCAAACTACTGAAAGCTATACACGTTACGACGGTTCCAAACTTTGCGCCGTGGTACGGAAGGTTTTCCCTTGGGGAAGATGGCAGCCTGAAGTCGCCGCCGCTGCTCGACGGACGCTCGGTCCCATAGCCTCGCCGCATCGTTCAGGATCTGATCCGACGCAGCGAGAATCGCTTCTACGTCCAGTTCGTCGATCCGAGCGTCACGCGCGGCCATTTCAGCCAGAGCCAAATTCTCACGTAGCTCGTCACGCAAACTGGTGTAGGTGCTGATGTCGATCGCTTGCGAACACAAACGACTCATTGAGCATCACCTCCCGCCGTGCGGAGCTCGGCGAGACGCTGGTTGGCAACCGCGGTGGCGAGCAGACTCTTGGCGTCGGTCATCCCATGCATCACGAACGACTGCGTGAAACAAGCGGACGTACCAGGCGATGGCCGCAAGGACTCCAAGAGATCCACGAAGTGGTCTGCAACTTCATTGTCCGGACGCGCACCCCGCCGCACTTCACGCAGTGATAGGACCAGTAGCGACCAGCACGCCCACGGGACCGACTGCCGGTCAGGGGGGCTTCACACTTGCGCAGCGAATGAAGCCACGCAATGGGAAATCAGGATTCACGGTGTCGTGCCGGTTCTTGCGGTTACCACGACGGAGTAAGGTTGCCTGAACCCGCGCGAATTCCTCCCGGCTCACCAATGGTTCAAAATCACCATCGACGCTCACGCCGAATGACTCGACTTCGATTCGGCCCGCGTAAACGGGTTCTTGAGCATCAATGGAACGGCTGTAGATGAAGCGGTTGCCCCCCGCGGTTCCGAAGACCGAGAGCGGTTGAGACGCGACAACACCATCGCCACCGATTCTTGCCCGTTGGCAACCGCGGCGAACGCCACTTTGACGAGCTTGGCGTCCTCCGGAACGACAAGAAGGCTCGGACCGTGCGGTTCCCAGACCGGTAACCGAACGGTGCCACCCAAGTCCATCGCCCCCGCTGCAATGCGGCCAACATCCCGGCCCTCGTTGGAATCCGCTTTTTGACGGTTCTCGAACTGTGCAACGCGGCGAGGATGCCTTCCATCAATTGACCACTTGCGGTGTGGTCCGGATTGGCTCGGTCGCAGATCGAACACAAACGCCGAAGCTCGCCAGAATCGCACGAAGAACCAGTGGTCGTGCTGGTCACGAGCAAGCCGCGAGACATGTAGATGACAAGTGCCCCGACCTTACCCTTGGACTCGCGACAGAACGTCAAGAGCTTCTTCAACTCTGTACGGTCCATCGTCTTCGCTGACTCGCCTTCTTCCATGAACTCACGGACTGCTGTGTAGCCCTGCTGCGCGCATTTGGATCTCACGGCACTTCGTAAGCTGGGTCGTCAAACTCAGGTTCTTCGTTTGCTCGGCCGTCGAGACGCGGCAGTAGATGATGGCGTTCATCGGCATCGATCACTCTCGCGACCGTCGCAGGTGCGCAGCGATGGCAGCCTTCTCGGCATCCGCCTTGTCCATCCCGCCGTCAAACTCCAAGACGGCAGCGCGCTCCTCAATCTCGTAACGTTCGTCGTTGCCCATCTCGCACAAGATGTGGTCGGCTCTGTTCACGGCCTGCACCGCGCCCTGCTCGATCCAAACCTTGGCCAAGACGTACAACTGGTCCCTAAGTTTCTCGATCTCGTCTGGTGACTCCGGAGCGTCCGGGCCGAGAATCATTCGGCACTGTTCGACCGTCAGCACGCGGGCCTCGTTGGCCGCGACGTATGCGCCTTGTTCCGGTGCAGGTCGGGCGTCCCGTGGCTGCTTCCCTCGTCATCGGACTGAGGCTGACGCCGGTCAGGGGCATCCTGTGTCGGTCGTGGCGGTTGATGTTCACAATCTCTCGACTGTACGTTCGCAATCCCGCCGCCCTTCATGGTGACGGAGACGTGTTGGAAATCGCGCTCGTCCAGCAGTTTAATCAACTCGTCCCTACTCAACGACGAATAACCGTTCTCCGCGTCGGCGCGAACAATGCCGCCGTTTCGCAGGTGCACAATCACTTTCTCGTAGTCCCCGCTCCTGATTAGTTTGAGAATCGAACTCGTCGGCCGTGGCCACCGCGGCCTTCCCTCGCGCGGTGGAGATCGCGCGGTAGATGTGAGATCGATCTTCAGTTCGACTGGTTCCTTCAGGCACCCGAGGATGCGGTTGACGATGGGATTGACCTTGAGCAGAACGAATGCTTCCGGCTCGTCATTTCGAATCAGACCGTTGTAGAGCAAGTCGCTGATATCGACGTCGGCCGCCATATGGAACGTGCCCTTGAAGTCGGTCAAGAGGAGCACGTTCAACCCGTGACTCATCAACCGGATGGCGGCACGAAAGTGATTAGCACCGTCCGCTGACATGAAATCTGTCAACCAACGCAGCGAGTCCAGTGGCACGTTGAACTGCTTTGCGTAAGCTCGGAGCACACCGCGAGGATGAAGACCGCCTTGGGCGAGAATTTGCGCCAGTTGGCCGTGTCGGTCCGACCCTCCGGAAGAAGCCCCCGCTGCTCCCACTCGTTCAGTTGTGGGTAGGAAACCCCGGCCGCCTCCTTGACCTTGTCCGCTCTGAAGGTTTCGTTGTCACCGGGGAAGTCTGAATTAGACGGCACGGTCTGATTCTACAACAGCTCGCAGGTGAACGCGATTTCCCGCTATTGCTCAGGCGGGTTCCGACCGATGAGTCGGGCGGAGATGAACAGACTGGCGATAACCTTAGTTTTGGCGACTACCTCGGTCGGTCCGCTGTTCGCGCAACCAAGAAACGTTGTTTCCTTCGGGACTTCGGGAGCGGTCAAGCTCATCAAGGCCACCGACGCGATGACCGACCGTGACACGAGCTTTCTCTTCATTCACGGCACCGATGTGCCCACCCGAAGTGTGACGTTGATGTGCACACCCACTCGCACCGAAAGGGTCGGAGTCTCGTGGGGCAAGATTCTGGTGCCGACGTCTTGGAGCGCAATTGAAGTGGTGTACCGCTTCGACGCGAATCCGCCGTAACCGCATACTTGGACGTCACGGACCGGGCACGGACAAGACCATCGGATGGATGTCGACAAGGATTTCGATAAGAAATTCATCGCCGGGGCCATGACGGCGCAGAGCGTGTTGATCCGCGTCACGGATGCAAGTGACGGCGAAACGATAACCGAGCGATTTCGACTCGATGGGTTTCCGGAGGCGCTCGCGGCCTTGTCTTGCGCGACCCGTAAGAGCTGGTCGTCGCCAACGTCTGACCGTCAACGACTGGATACGTCGATCTAGAGTTCAAGAGAACGCGCCTCACAGCGGCCTTTTCGCCCTCCTTGCGACGATCCCGCTTCCTTCGACACCTGTTACGCTGGATTGTCCGAAGAAGTCAGGCGCGAGTGGAAGCGAACGTCGCATCGAGGTGGGCCGCCTGATGCACCGTGGGCTGACGGAGCGATCTCGCCAGATCACGTCAACGAAATCATGCAAACTCAGCGACAGGCCGAAGATTCCAGCGTGATGCTAAAATATCATGGACCCACGCGGGTCGTATCCGCAATCTGACTTCCTTCATCATGATGCGGTGTTCAATGGTCATCGCCGTATCAGGTGTTTTCAGTGGTGAGGATTGTCGAGCCTGACAGCACACCGAGGGTACCCGAATGAGTTGCGATGGGCGTCTGTGCCAGAGATCCGGCTGTGGGGCGCGATTGCACTGTCCATCCCCGAAGGCTCGGGGCACTTCATGATCTATCCAACGAATCGTTTCGAAATGCATCGATCCGCTTGACCTTCCTGCAATCGATCTGGCTGATGAATCGTGCCGGGAAGAGTTTGAAGAAATCGCTGTCGCTTAGTCGCTGATTCGCCGGCCAACAACCTGCTCCTGCCACGATTCCACACGGGCGATTTCGGGTTTGACGTGCGAACACAGCAACGGCTTTACCGTCGCATCAGCCCGCAACAGCCCTTACTTATACGCGGCATCGGATGTCTGCTCGAAGGGAATGACGTTGGGACTCACGGCATTTTCGGCGAAGAGGCGGCATTGTCCACCTACATCTCATTGGAGGCGGCGTTGCGATTCCTGCGGGCGGGCCTCAGGGACCACTTTGGTCGAGAGTTCAGTTTTCCCGAAACGCACGCCTACATCGCTGACGCGATTCATCTTGGTGACCCACTGTCCCAGTACTTCCAGGACTGTTGGGAAAACCGCGTCATGCTGGTCCATCCGGAGAGTCGTCCGGCACCTACAACCATCCCGCCGCTACTCGCCGACCATTTCTACGAGACATATTGGAGCGTTGGTCACGCTGTATCGGTTCATCTTGATCGGTGAAAACCGGCCGCGCTTGCGCGTAGAAGCCCTAGGTGATGATGAGGTGGACGGGTTAACGTGAAACGATTCATTACTCAGCCAGCGCGCGTCTGAGGAGCCTTGCTCGGGCAGTTTCTTTCAGAGCTAGCTCGATGTCTTCGGCCAGTTCGGTGGGGTCCGTGTTGCCGATGATCAGGGGGGTGCCAGGCCGATGCCCCCGAAGCCCCGCAGGACAATCAACGATGCCTTCAGGTTGCCCCGTTCGACCGCCTGCGCGACGTTGTCTGCCGCCTTTGCCCAAACACCAATCAAGCGTGCGGTCGCCGCCTGCTGGAGCTCGGCCTTCCCGGCGTTGATGGCCGCCACGAACACCAAATCGTCTTTCAGCCAGCGGTGAACAGTCTCCCGTGATACCCCGATGGTCGCGGCCACCGCCGTCACCGTCTCCCCTCGAAGCAGCAGTTCAATCGCCTGCAACTGAAGCCCTGTCAGCGATAACGTGGCGTTTTGTGGCGCGTGCACGTGGTTGGAATCGGTTGTGGGAGAGTGACTTGGCTCGTCCGCGCCCGGAAAAACCAGCACAATCACTAGGCCACCATTCCTGCTTGCCTGAATCCGTGCACCTGCCGGAACCATGCTTCGAGTTGGTTCCAAGTCACGTGGCTTGGGCGCGCCACCTCACATCGCGAGGTGTCTGCGCCCTACCAGCTTCAGGCGCGCCGCAGCTAGCAGGCTCGCCGCGAGCGGGCACAAATCCTGTCGGGCGCGCCAACATTTTGCAGAGTGGTGGCATCAAACACCACTAACACTGCGTGGAGTGATGCCGGTCACCACCACAACCGCGCCACGCCCATGATCGGCGCTCTGCATATAATCGGCCGGTCCGCACGATGGCGCTTGCCATTGGGAGTCGTCTGGGTCCGTACGAGATCACGTCGCTGCTCGGTGCCGGCGGGATGGGAGAAGTGTATCAAGCGCGCGATATACGCCTCGATCGTGTCGTCGCCATCAAGGTGATGCCGGCGCACGCCCAGCGACGAGCGCGGATTCCCAAAGCAGATTCGAGCGTGAAGCGCGGGCCATCTCCCGCTTGAACCACCCGAACATCTGCACGCTCCATGACATCGGCTCGCACGACGGCGTCGCCTTCCTCGTCATGGAGTATGTCGACGGACAGACGCTCGCCGACTGGTTGAAGAAGGGGCCACTGCCGCTCCGATCAGATCTTCAGATACGGCATCGAAATCTTGGAGGCATTGGATAACGCGCACCGTCAAGGCATCGTGCACCGGGACCTGAAGCCGGCCAACATCATGATCACCAAGGCCGGCGTCAAGCTGCTCGACTTCGGACTCGCCAAGCTGCGGGCTCCAGAGCGGCGCACATTCGACGGAGCGACGCAAGAGGTGTCGATCTCGGGCAAAGGGACGATTCTTGGCACGCTGCCATACATGGCGCCTGAGCAGCTCGAAGGCAAGGACGCAGATGTCCGCACCGACATCTTTGCCTTTGGCGCGGTGGTCTACGAGATGGCCACCGGCAGAAGGGCGTTCGCTGGCGGCAGCCAGGCGAGTCTCATTTCCGCCATCATGTCGTCGGAACCGCCGCTGCTGACGAGCCTGCAGCCGCTCGCCCCACCCGCGCTCGAACGCATCGTCAGAAAGTGTCTGGAGAAGGACCCGGAGAGGCGATGGCAGACGGCGCGAGATCTCGGCGGACGAGCTCAAATGGATCTCCACGAGCAGTCACCCGACCGTCGCCCATGACGTCACCGGGACGTCGATTGGCACCGCAGTGGTGGGCTTGGGGCATCGCGTCCATCTTTGCGATGACTGCGTTGGCCCTTGGCTATTCTTCTGGTGCGGCGGCGGGCCACGGCCCCGGGCGAGGCGGTTCGGTTCACCTTACCGCTCCCTACGCCGTTCAAGCCGCGGACTCGAAATTCGAAGCGAGATCTCGACGTCCTTGGCGGTGTCCCCCGACGGTCGCTATCTCGCATGGGCCGTCGTCTCGGAAGGGCGCAGCCGCCTCTGGCTACGGTCGCTGGACAAGGCGATTTTCGAGGCCCTCCCGGGAACTGAGGGCGCGTTCTCCCCGTTCTGGTCTCCCGACAGCCGCTTTATTGGCTTCGGTGCGGAAGGAAAGTTGAAGAAGGTGGAGGTCAGCGGGGGCGCGCCGCGCATCATCTGCGACGCCGCCTTCGAAGGCGTGCCGACGTGGAATCAGTTCGGCACGATTCTCTTCGCTGACCTTGTTTCCACACGCCGCGGAATCATGAGCGTGTCTGCAGACGGAGGGACCCCAGCGCTGGTCACCACGACGGAAGGAACCATCGGGCACAATTGGCCGCACTTTCTGCCGGACGGCCGACATTTCTTGTTCAGCGCCATGCTCGCGAGGGACGTCAAGCTGGGAACTCTGAAGATGACGATCTTCGTCGGTTCGCTCGATGGTGCTGAGCCAAAAGCCGTTGCGACCGCTCAGTCGCGGGTCGAGTACACGGCTCCGGGCATCTGCTCTACGTCAATGACGGC
The DNA here is from genome assembly GCA_963734095.1 of uncultured Acidobacteriota bacterium. Taxonomy (GTDB): domain Bacteria; phylum Acidobacteriota; class Vicinamibacteria; order Vicinamibacterales; family UBA2999; genus JACCSI01. The sequence goes on from CAVTGK010000026.1 coordinate 87,740, forward strand.
ACGCTTCTGGCGCAGGGATTCGATCTCAATAGCTTCCAGCTGCTCGGTGAGCCGACAGCCGTGGCCGAAGGCATTCGATACTTCAAACCGACAGGCACGGCGAGGTTTTCTGCATCGCAAACTGGCGTGCTGGCATTTGAAGCGGTCACCAGTCACTCTCCTCAGCTCGTGTGGTTCGATCGTAGCGGGAAAATGCTCGACACGGTGACAATGCCCGGTCCGATCAAGAGCCTGCGGTTGTCGCCGGACGGACAGCGCCTCGCAGTCGACGTGGTCGACGTTCGCACGGGGATTGCGGACGTCTGGCTCCAGGACATCGACCGGGGCGTTCCCCGACGCTTCACCTACCAGCAGGAAATCGACGAGGTGAACCCCATCTGGTCGGGCGAGGGAAAACGCATCGTCTTTCGATCGGACCGCGCAGGCCCGCCTGATATCCACGAGAAGGCGCTCGAGGGGACGGGCACCGAGGAGGTCGTGTTCGCGTCGGCGGGCGTTCAGCATCCGCTCGATGTCTCGCCGGACAATCAACGCCTGATCTATCTCGAAGAGGATCGCATTACGCGAAGCGACCTCTGGATGCTGCCGCTGACCGGCGATCGAAAGCCCGCAGCGCTTCTGCGAACGCCATTCGAGGAGCGGGATGCCGTGTTCTCGCCGGATGGTCGCTGGATTGCGTTCGAGTCAGACGAGTCAGGAGCGCCTGAAGTCTATGTGACCCCGATCGATGCCGTGGGCTCGAGACGGCGGGTCTCCGTCGCAGGCGGTCAAACGCCACGTTGGCGTCGCGATGGCAAAGAGCTGTTCTACATGGCGCCAAACGGCGGCGTGATGAGCGTGATGGTCACGCTCGGCTCCCCCCTTCAAGTTGCACCGGCACGGCAGCTCTTCGTGGTGGCCGCGCGCACCGTCAACGACATGTTCGACGTCTCGCCCGACGGGCAGCGGTTTCTCGTCAACACTACCGCCGACAGGGACACTGCACCCATTACGGTCGTGCTCAACTGGACATCGGCGTTGCGCCAATAGGAATCAGCGCTTCGGGCGCGCCACTCTTCGCAATACGCGTGTGGCCACGCACGCTCGAAGGTTCGCCCTCACTTGGAGCAGGTGCTCCCCTTGCGCTCCCCGCGAACCCAACCCGCGAGCATCTGCCATTCGGGGTCGTTCCGCGATTGCCAGCGGCGCGGTCCGTTGTGGGTGTAGGATCCGCCGCCGTCGGGATGGAGCGGCTTCAGCAGGAACCGGCTCTGCTCGGGGTTGCCGGGGAGGATCAGCCGCGAGATCTCGAAGGCGCGCTTGGCCTCCTGATCGGTCCACTTGTTGCCGTTCTGGGACCGGTGCAAAGCCGATGAGGCCGCCGGCGTGGCAGTTGCTGCAGCGGATGTGGCCTTCGCGCGGGTTGGCGAACACCGGCTGCACGCAGGCGCGGAAGAACTCGAAGTCGAGCGGCGGCTCCGTCGCGGCGACGTAGCGATCCGGCCGGCAGGGTCTGAATCCACTTCAACAGCGCCTGGTACTCGGGGTCGCTCGCGACGTCCAGTAGGTGCCGCCGGTATGGCCCAGGCCGCCGGCTTCCGGCGCCAGCGGCTTCAGCAGCAGCCGGCTGGTCTCCGGGCTCGCGGTGTTCACGAGCTTGGTGACGACGTCGAAGTTCTTCCGCGACTGCTCGACCGTCCAGCCGGCGTCGGTGGCGGGCGTCTCGAGGCTGAACCGGACGCTCGTCTGCCAGGTGTGGCACATGCACGCAGGCGGCGTAGCCCGGGATGGTGCCGCCGCGATCGGTCAGGAAGACCTTCTCGACGGTGCTCCGGTAGGTCTCGATGTCGGCGGCGGCCGGGAACGCCGACGCCTGCGCCTCGTGTCCGCGCTGCGCCGATGCCGCTGCCGCGAGGAGACACGCGAAGATCACGACGATGCCGCACGCGCCGATCGTCGCGCGCGCCGGCGCCCGAAGGCGAACTGCCCGTGGCCATCGCCGTCACTCCTGCGCCTGGCCGCTCGTCGTCGTCGGGTTGACCCGATCCAGCGGCAGGATCGCCGTGCTGATCCGCGCCGGGCGCGCGCCCGTCTTGATCTTGGCGACGATGGCGAGCTTCTTCAGGTCCACCGCCACGGTGTAGTCCACGCCGGAGATGGCGACGTACATGAACTTGCTGTCCGGCGTCGGCGTCATCCAGTTCGCGCTCGGGCCGACTTCGACGGCGCCGATGTACTTCAGGTCGGGCAGGCTCCAGCCGTAGATGCGGCTGTCGAGCCGGCTCGACGCCCACACGGCCGAACGATCGGGCAGCACCTCGAGGCCGTGCATGTCGCCGGTCTGGATGCCGTCCGCGTTCTGCTTCCAGAGCGGCAGCTTCGGCGGCCACAGCATGTCGACGACCTGGCGCGTGTTCCAGTCGATCACCCAGACCGCGTTGATGCCGGTCGCCTGCGCGAACATGCGCTTCACCGATCCGTCGGCGTTGGCCTCGAAGGCCATCGGCCGGACCTCGTGGGTGGTCCTGCCGTACTGCTGATAGCCGTTGAGCTCCATGCCCCAGACCACCTTGTCGGTGTCCGCGTCGATCACCTGGATGGTGGGCTCGCCTGGCTCGATCTCGCCTCTCAGGCCGGCGACGACGAACTTGTCATCGGGCGTGACGTAGGTGTTGTGAACCGGCAGGTGGACGGGAATGCTCCGCACCACCTTGTGGGTGGCGATGTCGATGACGTCCACGACCGCGGGCAGCGAGCCGTCGGCCGGCTGGAAGCCGGGGCCGACCACCTTCGCGGTCGCGACCGAGATCGCCGCGTAGATTTTCCGCTGCTTCTTGTTGACGGCGATCTTGTTGGGCCGTCCGACAGGGCGATCTGCTGCACGAGCTGGAGCGTCTTCGTGTCGAAGACGTCCACCGTCTTGTCCTGCTCGTTCGCGCAGTAGTAGTAGAGCCCGTCGGGGTGCGTGGTCAGGTTGTGCGCGTGCGGGCAGCCCTTGATGACGCCGACCACCTGGTTGATGGTCGGGTCGATGATGTGGTGGATGTTGCCGGCGTTGTTGCTCTGGAGGATCCGGACCGCGACCCCCTGATAGGAGTCGAGCCGCGGCACTCCCTGTGCGGCGATCGATGCGGAGAGGAGAACGATGCCGGCGAAGACGCGCACGGCTCGATTGATGAGTGGCGCCATGGTTGACCCCCATGAGTGACGGCGACGGTCGCCCCGCCTTGTTCTAGACATCTTCTAAGGCCACGATCGTGACAATTGAAGCAAGTTTTCGGCAGGCCTTAGAAGATGTCTCGCCCCGCGGAGCGGGGCAAGACGACGCTGCCCTAGCGAAGCGGAGCCGACGCGTCTTTTCTGGGCGGTTTGAGGCGCAGCTTCGCTAGCCGCCCGAGGATACCATCCCGGGTTCCAAGGCTCCAAGGTTTGTATGACTCCTCGCCCGTGCACGTCGTCGAGGGGTCCG
>CAVTGK010000027.1:0-6859 GCA_963734095.1 uncultured Acidobacteriota bacterium
GTTTTCTACAGGCAAGACGGGTGGAGTGCAACTCGCAGTCTCGCTGCAGACCACAGCAGCGCGGCGACCAGGCTGTGGGTGTACGGCATGTAGTAGAGATCGAGTGGATTCGAGGCCGTGATGCCTGGGACAATGTGTAATTTTCTCGACACCCAGCAGAACGAAGGGAGCCCAGACGACATCGAGGAGCTGGACCGCGATGAAGAGCACCCACAGTGGCAGGGTCGGATCCGTCTTCTTAGCGGCGAAACTGACTGCGTAATGCCCAACGAACATCGGGACACGCCTCCGTTGCCGGAGCCGTCTAACCAATAGGCGGACCAGCGGGGATTCTTACCTGCACTCTACGAGATCAGAACACGAAGCGGTAATCGGATCACGGGGGCCTTGCGGCGACGCTGATCTCCTCCTGACAAACTGGAGGCGTCGTTGGGTCTCATGACGTCCCTCATTCATCCTTCCCGCCGGCTCGCAGTCGCGCGAGGACGCGCTCTTCTTCTCTGTGCAGATCTGGTGGAATGATCGAGGCGTGACGACGTAGACTCTCGTCGCAGCATCGACCTGACGCTCGAGGGCCTGACTTCACCAGGAAAGGGAAGCATGAATAAATACCTGACCGAGTTCATCGGAACGTTCTTCCTCGTGCTGACGATTGGGTGCACCGTCATTCCCGGTGCGGCTGGCGTGATTCCTCCGCTGGCGATCGGCTCCGCGTTGATGATCATGGTCTATGCCGGCGGGCACGTCTCGGGTGGTCACTACAACCCGGCGGTGACCCTGGGGGTCTGGTTGCGCGGGCGATGCACGGCCGCCGACGTCCTTCCTTACTGGACCGCGCAGGTGTTCGCGGCCCTGGCGGCGTCGTTCACGGCCATGTTCCTGGTGGGCCCACCGAAGGCCGCTGCGCTGATCCCGGCCGTCGCGCCGGCGTTTGTCGCGGAGTTCCTGTTCACCTTTGCGCTCGTCTACGTCGTGTTGAATAGCGCCACAGCCAAGGGCACCGCGGGGAACTCGTTCTTCGGCCTGGCGATTGGGTTCACGGTGATGACCGGAGCTTTCGCGGTTGGGGGTGTGTCGGGCGGGGCCTTCAATCCGGCCGTGGCCGTCGGCTTGGCCGTCATGGGTCTCGTGTCGACGCCTTCGATTTGGATCCACATCGTGGCCGATTCCGCTCGGAGGCGCGGCCGCGGCGATGGTGTTCAGGGCGATCAATCCGTACGACAAATAGAGGCGAGAACCTGATATTCAGCTGAGAAGAAAACGATTCGTCGAGTCGTCCTCGGGCCACGGACCGTTGCGGAGCAGCCCCTGCCAGGACGCATCACGCAGAACCTCGTCGAGCGTCCGCGGGCGTCGCGGCACCGCCGGCACAGGCTGGAGCGATCGTTGCCACCAGCCGACGTTGTACCAGTGGCCGCTTTTGAAACCGGACTGTCGGTACACGCCAACCGGCTGAAATCCGGTTGATTCGTGAAGACCGACGCTGCCGGGATTTGGCAACGTGATGCCAGCGTAGGCATTCACGAAGCCTTGAGCGACCAGGACGTTGAAGAGCGAGATATAGAGTGCTCGGCCGATTCCTCGCCGCTGGAACGCGGGGTGCACGTAGACCGAGGTGTTCACCGACCATTGATACCCGGCACGCGCCGCGTGCCCACCCGTGTATGCATACCCCGCCACCTGGCGATCGTGCTCGCAGACCAGCCACGGGTAGGCGGCGAGCGTTGCTTGAATGCGCCGACGCATTTCCTGTTCGTCCGGAGGATCAATCTCGAATGAAATCGGGCTCGAAGCCACAATCGGTCCGTAAATCTCCGCGACACCACACGCGTCATCCCTGGTAGCGATTCGGAGTTCCACAGTCAGCCTCAGTTCGCGGTTCTTTACTCGCCATCGACGGTCCATCCGACGTCAGGCGAAGGGCGCTTGACGCTTGTCCCGTCGGCTGACTGGCTGATTCTACGAGGAAGGGCGTGCCCGGCACGGATGATCGTTCCGCACCCGTGGCTTCCGGCTTTAGCCGAAAGATCGGAGTCTCGATACCAAATCAGCTGACACACGCCACAATTGATAGCCCAAGTCAGCGACGGCGCGGGTCGCGAGACACCTCGCGCACCAGCTCTGCGACGTCGCGTTCCACGCCCACCCGTGCGACGTCGGCCTGCGCGATCATGCCGGCGCAGCATCCCTCATCGTCGACGACCAGGACACGCCTGATCTGATGCCGCTCCATTGTCGCAAGCACGTGGTCGAGCCGAGCATCCGTGCGAACCGTCACGACCGGTTGCGACATGTACTGCGCGGCCGTATGGGCCATCGGGTTCATGCCTTCGGCAACCACGCGGCAAACAATGTCCCGATCGGTGATGACTCCAATCGGCTGCTCCGCGCTGTTGATCACCGGGATCTCACCGCAGTCGCTTTGCGTCATGAGCTTGGCGACCTCGTCGAGGGTGGTATTGGCGCTGCAGCACGTTGGATTTGCCGTCATGACATCTCGAGCCAGTTTGTCCATCTCTCGTCTCCCTGGAAATGAGCTCACCGTGAATCGGCTGTAGTGGACGCAACCGCTGTGCCAGCGGTGGCCGCGACGAGCCTTCCGGCAGCACCGAACTTGCAGGGATCCCGAGGATGGAGATGACCGTAGCTCGAGTATCGGCGATATCGTGGCGCCAGGCTGTCGCGCTGAGTTTTCTTGGGTTGGCCGCGGCTGCGGTTGCGACCCGGCTTCGCACCTGGGACAGCGCGCGAACGAATCACCGAAGCTCATGGAGCTATGGTTCGGCGTTCAGCTTCGCAAGCATGCTCAGTATTGGCAGCGCGGGCTCGCTGCTGAGCATCGGCAGCTTTGCGTCGATTCTCAGCATTGGCAGCAGCCGAAGCGTGCTGAGCATTGGCAGTTCCAGGTCCTATCCTCAGAATCGGGGCCGGCACCCCCGCGACCATGACCAAGGCATGCGAACAGGATTCGATCGCAAGAGTCGGAGTGCCTCGTGAACGCCAGAAGTGTCAGGGTCTAGGAAAGCTGGGGAGGGCGAAAGATCGTGACTGTAGCGAGCGAATCGACCCCGATCAACGCTGTCGATATCGAGACTCGCGTGGGCGCCTACGACTGGACGAAGATCGCGGAGCATCTCGACGCGCACGGCTGGGCAAGCTTTCCAAAGCTCCTGGCCGAAGAGCGAAGCGGCCGCTATTGCCGGTCTCTATGATGATGACGGCCGGTTCCGGAGCCACATCATCATGGCGAAACACGGCTTTGGGCGTGGGGATATAAGTATTTCTCGTACCCTCTGCCGGAAACGATTGCTGATCTCCGAACGGCACTCTATCCGCGGCTCGCGCCGATCGCCAACCGCTGGAACGAGTCGATGGGCCTTGACGTGCGTTATCCGAATCGACACGCCGAGTTCATTCAACGCTGCCACGACGCGGGGCAAACGCGGCCGACGCCGCTACTCCTGCAATATGGGAAAGGCGACTTCAACGCCCTGCACCAGGACGTTTACGGCGAACACGTTTTTCCGCTGCAGGCGATGGTTCTGCTGTCCGAACCGGACAAGGACTTCACCGGCGGCGAGTTCGTGCTGACGGAGCAACGCCCTCGCATGCAATCAAGGGCCGAGGTCGTGCCAGTCCGGCAGGGAGACGGTCTCGTCTGGGCGGTTCGCCACCGCCCCGTTCAGGGGACGCGCGGGACCTACCGGGTCAACATGCGACACGGCGTCAGTCGGTTGCGATCGGGCCACCGCCACACGATGGGCGTGATCTTTCACGACGCGCGCTGAGGTGTCGGAGCGGATCGATCCGGCCAATCGCAGTCACAATCCCGCCGCCGCCCGCACCTTCGCCAGCACCGTGGCCCGGGCTTCGCGCGCTGTTACGCCGGTGGCGCGCTCACGCGCATAGGCTTGCAGCCACACCGCCTCACCTTCGACATCGACGTGGGTGGAATGCTCGGATTCCCCTCGGTCGGGGGCAGCCTGGTCGAGCCTCACGTTGAAGGTGTAGGTTTGGTCCGGAGGCGGAAAGTTGCGGTCTGGCGAGCCCGCCGGACACAGTTCGCGTTCGCGCATCCCTGCCACGTAACTCAGCGCCCGCTTCTCGGCCTCGGCATGACCGCAACCCTCGACACGAAACGACAGATAACGCACGAGGCCTTCGACTCGGAGGTTGGGTTCAATGCCGGTCGCCCTCGACGGCCGGTTGAGCGCGTCACGATAGAGCGCGTTCAGCTCGCCGTAGAACTGCATGAACTCCTCCGTCGCCGGGAATTTCGAGCGAACGACATCATAGGCCTCCCGCCATCGCGCATAGGTTTCGGCCGCGAAACAGACGGCATGATTGTCGACGACGGTACACGAGGGGGCGCTGGCGGTTTGCGACGCGATCTGCGGCAGCAGATCGCGTCGCACGATGTACAAGGAGTCGCTGGTGCGCAAGCCATCCTGAATCTCACGATCGAGGTCGTGGCAGTAGTTGACCGCCTTCTGCCAGTCGTACCGTGCGGTCGTTCCCGCGTTGATGGCCATGCCCGCCCGGCCAGCAAGCAGTGAGAGCGCCAGGAAGTCGACGAAGCCCTCGCGGTCGCACAGATTCGAGGGGATCAGCACCAGTCGCTGATAATGCGACGGCACGATGGTCCAGAATTGGCTCCGCAAGGGATCGCGGAATCCATGCCTGGCGAGGTCACGCACGCGCTCGGCCATTCCGGCCAGATCAACCGCCTGGACAACAACGGCGACCAGGCAGAGCGTCACCGCGCGACGATTCGAGAGCCGACAGGTGGCGAAGAGAATACCGACCACAACCGCGTAGTACACCGGCCAAACCATTCGGCCGTTCGTTCGAAAGATCGTGAGCGGCCCCCACCATGCGACGTCATAGCCATAGAGTCTGCGCGATCCCATCGTGATCGTCGGCCCTAAGGCCATGATGAAGAGGAAGAGTAGTGCGATCAGCAGCGGCAGATGTCGCCACGCGGGGCGCGGCCAGGTGAGGGTGCGGATGGAGGTCAGGCGCCAGATGAACCCGAAGAAAGCGACGACTGCCAGGCACAGCGTGCCTCCACCCAGATACGCGTAGCCTTCGACCTGTTGCTGCCACGCATAACCGAATGGCCCAGGGAAGAACGCAGTATCCCATTCAGTCGGCGAAATCAGCGAGAGCAGGTTGGTGGACCACGCGCCGAAGCCACCGATTTTAAGCCCACTATCGGCGTTCACTCCCAGGCTGCCCGACTGCCAGAGCGCCATGCTGACTGCCGCAAGGCAGAGGAGAAGGTGCAGTCCAATCCGCACGATGCGCCTCGGCCCCCCGATGAACTGTCGTACGTGCGCCGCCGCCATCAACGGCAGGACCATCATCAGCAGGTACGGCTGTATCGCCGCAGCCAGCGCACCGACGGCCGCCCACGCTGCCGCCAGCCGCCACGAGGGAATGTCGGCATCGTGTCTCAACGAAAGCCACAGCGAGGCCAGCAGCAGCCAATGTGCGGTGAGCGCCGCGTGCCCAATACGAAAGATCAGAGGTGGACTCAGGATGAGAAGGACCGCGCCCAGGAATTGGAGCAGCGGGTTCGGTGTCGCGAGCCGCATCAGCAGCACGCCGAATACGCCTTGCAGCGCGAAGGACAATACGAGCCAGAGACCAATGAACTGAAACGTTTCCGGAAGTATCGGATCGATCAGCTTGAACAGGAACGCCGCGATGGGAATCGAATCGGTCAACCCGATGGAGCTGCCAATGGGCCAGATCAGGTGCGGTGTCGCTCCGATGGGGATTGTCCAGGGCCCATGACGATAGAGATGCCAGCCGAGGAAATGCAAACTGAAGTCACCGTACATCAGCCATTCGATGTTGGTCGGATCGACGAGCGCAGGTCCGAGGCAGACGGTGAATGTCATCGCGCCGAGCAGTCCCGCCAGTATTGGCACAGCCCACGACTGCACTGTTGACCACTCGGATAGTCGCCGCAGCATCAAGTTCCAAATTGTAATAGGTTCACCGTGATACGCTCCGGCCGGTTGGAGGACTGCTATGGCAACAGCCTCGTCCGCCGGGACCGTTGCGCAATCGCCGGCCGGCACGCACGACCGTCTGTTCTACGGCGGCATGGCCATTGCGCTGGGGCTCACGGTATTCGCTGGATTCGCGTCGACGTACTACTTGCGATTCTTGGCCGGCGGTCCGAACGCTACACTCACCGGGGGACCGTTCACCCGCTCGTCCACGTGCACGGCGCCCTCTTCACGGCCTGGGTGCTGCTCTTCATCGTCCAGACCGCGCTCGTCGCGAGTCGCCGCGTCGCGGTGCACCGTCGGCTGGGAGTGGCGGGTGCCGTGCTCGCGGCGGCGATGGTCGTGGCGGGAACGTTCATTGCCATTGCCACGGCGGCACGTGGCTCGGCGCCGCCGGGAATGGATCCGCTGGCCTTCCTGGTCATCCCGCTCTTCGACATGGTCTTGTTCGCGACCTTCGTCACCGCCGCCCTGGCACTGAGGCGCGACAAGGAGGCGCACAAGCGGCTCATGCTGCTGGCCTACGTCAGCATTATCGTGGCCGCGGTAGCACGCCTCCCCGGCGTGTTGTCGCTGGGGCCCGCGGGGTTCTTCGGCCTGTCGTTCCTCTTCATCGTGGCGGCCGGGATCTACGACTTCCTCTCGCGGCGGCGGGTGCACAAAGTCTATCTGTGGGGCGGAGCGCTCATCTTGGTCTCTGTGCCGGCGCGCCTGGTCATTTCGGGCACTGGAGCGTGGCGCGCGTTTGCAGAACTATTGACAAGCTAGGCCCGCACTCGGCCCCTGCGCCCTGTGCCCTGCGCCCTGGGCCCTGTTTTTCGGGATCCCGCCTCGCCGCC
>CAVTGK010000028.1:0-10920 GCA_963734095.1 uncultured Acidobacteriota bacterium
GACGGGCACGAAACGATTATGACCGAGCGCACCCGGCGGTCCCGCTCACGGTACGGCTGGTCGTCGGCGAGCTTCCGACACAAGCCAACGGAGCGTTATGCTCACCACGAGACCGCCCGAATGCGTCCTATCGTCCGTTGGCATCGTCATCACTATTCTTCACAAGGAGGTGCTCACGTCAGCGGCAGCCGCTATCGTCTGATGTTGAAGCGTGACTATGGAGTGACGCGGCCACGGGGCTATCCCACCGCGCCATGGGCGAACGCGGTATTGCAGTCCCAAACTGAAGTGGATGTCGCCATCGAGCAAGTTCGAAGCCTCGGACTCCCGCTGGCCGTGGATCGCCCAAGAACTGGGACTGTCTCGCAGCGCTCGACCTCATTCTCAGAAACACACGCCGCGGCGCCCACGTCTTCGACGCTGGTGGGGAGTTGTATTCGATGATCCTGCCGTGGCTATTCCTGTACGGCTATACCAACTTGGTGGCCGGCAACCTTGTGTTTACGAGGAAGCATAGGAGAGGTCCTATCACCTACGAGAAGGCTGACGTCACACGCACCAACTATCGAGCCAGCAGATTTGACGCCGTCAGTTGCCTGAGCGTGATCGAGCACGGGATTGAAATGGACGCGTATTTCCGCGAGATGTCGCGGATCCTCAAACCCGGTGGGCTGCTCATCACGTCAACCGACTACTGGGAGACTCCGGTGGACGCGAAGGGGCACTCGGCTTATGGCGTTCCGGTTCACGTGTGGACGAGAAACGAGATCGAGGCCGGCATCAAGATGGCCGAAACGCACGGCTTGGTTTTGACGGCACCACTTGACCTCAGGTCAAGCGACAGAGTCATCCACTGGCAGCAATATGACCTTCGCTACACGTTCCTCATCTTTTCAATGCACAAGCTCGGGTAGGTGAGCGTTGCCGTCATTGCGCAGGCACTCAGGGCCCTCTCGAATCCGGCCTATTGATGAGGTGCGGTCAGCTCATCCTTACGCATGGCGTGCGACACTTGCAAGGAGTTTTTGGCGCGACGACATGAGCTGCAGAATGGACCCGGCACTTTTCGACCATCGAGCCCTCCGCGTGAGCGCGTGCGCGCTCGTGATGGCGGTCATAGCGCTGGCGTGCGGGGAGTCCGACTCACCCACCGCCCCCACCCAAGGTGGCTCGCCCAAACGGTTGATCGTGGTCACCCACACGACCGGCTTTCGACATCCCTCGATCGCGACGGCGGAGGCCGTTCTCAGCAGCCTCGCCGATCAGAGTCGGGCGTTCACCGTCACCTTCTGCCGCACCGACGCTGATGTCACACGGATGCTGACCGTGTCAGGCCTGGCCAACGTCGACGGCGTGTTCTTTGCGAATACCTCCGGCAGTCTTGGGATTCCCGATCTCGGGGCTTTCCTGCAGTGGATTCGTGACGGGCACGCGTTTCTGGGCACGCATAGCGCGTCGGACACCTACCACGATGCGCCAGAGTATCTTGCGATGCTGGGCGCCGAAGTCGACACGCACGGCGATCTCACGACCGTGGACCTGCGCGTCGAAGATCCCTCGCACCCAGCCACGGCGTCGCTCCCGAATCCGTTCAGAATCTTCGATGAAATCTACGAGTTCCGCACCAACCCACGGGGCCGATCCACCATCCTGCTCTCAACCGATCGCCATCCGACCGATGGACATCCGGCGGCGGGACTGCCGGGCGACTTTCCGATTGCGTGGCATCACACCTATGGAAGTGGCCGCGTCTTCTACACCGCTCTCGGGCACCTCGACGAAGTCTGGAACGATCCGAGGTTCCGGCAACACCTGCTGGGGGCGATTCGGTGGGCGACGCAGTGAGTGTCGGTGCTTGACGCACCAGGATCAAGCGCGCGGCTGCGTCTCAATCCACGCCAGCGTGCGTCGAAGACCATCTTCGAACGACACGTGCGGCTGGTAGCCCAGGAGCCGTTGCGCTTTCGAAATGTCGGCCTGGGAGTCCTGCACGTCGCCGGCCCGCGCCGGCCCATGCGTCGCCGCGATCGAGCTGCCGGTCAGCTTCTTCAGGACCGCAAACAGCTCGTTGAGCGAGACACGAGTGCTGGTCGCGACGTTGATCACCTCGCCCGTGGCCGCGGCCGACTCCACGGCACGCAGCACGCCGTCAACGACGTTCGCCACATACGTGAAGTCGCGCGTCTGCTCGCCATTGCCGTGGATCACGGGCGGCTTGCCTTCCACCATCGCCCGCAGGAACAGCGAGATCACCCCGGAGTACGGCGACCCCGGATCCTGCCGCGGCCCAAACACGTTGAAGTAGCGAATGGTGACGGTTTCCAGCCCGTAGAGGCGCGTGAACAATTGCATGTATTGCTCGCTCACGAGCTTTTGCAGGGCGTACGGCGACAACGGGCTCGTCGGCATCTCCTCGGACTTGGGCAGCGTGGGTGTGTCGCCGTAGGCCGAGGACGATCCCGCGTACACCACTCGCTTGACGCCCGCGTCGCGCGCGGCGACCAGCACGCGCAACGACGCATCGACGTTGGCACGATTCGAGGCGATCGGATCCTCGACCGATCGAGGGACCGACGGAATCGCCGCCTGATGCAGGACGTAGTCCATGCCCTGTACCGCGGCGTGCGCGGTGTCGGGCTCGGCCAGATCGCCGGACACGAGCTCGAACGACGCCGTGGCCGCCGGCCCCGCGGCCTCGAGCGCCGCCTCGAGGTTGTCCTTCTTGCCGGTGCTGAAGTTGTCGGCGACCCGCACGCGATGGCCGCGCCGCAACAGCTCTTCGACGAGGTGCGAACCGATGAAACCGGCGCCGCCGGTCACGAGGTAAGACGCCATGATCAGATTGACGAGTGGAGAGCCGACGTGAACGACGGCGGTGAATAGGGGGAACCGGTCGGCATCGAGAAAGTGTTGCAGTCAGCCACTAAGCCGAATTCTGTCCGCCTTCGCTCGACGCTTTCACGCCTCGCGCTACGGCGAGATGACCATTCCTCTAGCCCCAGCATTGCTGATGGGGTCAAGCAACCTACCCGGAGACTTCAGGCGGGCCGCCCTCGAACGTCTCCCTATTTGGTCTTGCTCCGTGTGGGGTTTTGCCTGCCACGCCTGTTGCCAGGCGCGCGGTGCGCTCTTACCGCACCTTTTCACCCTTACCTCCCCTTTTCGGAAGGCGGTATGTTTTCTGTGCCACTAGTCCGTCGGGTCGCCCCGCCCGGGAATTACCCGGCACACTGCCCTGTGGAGTTCGGACTTTCCTCTCCCGCATGCACTTCGTCAGCGTTTCGTCGCCAAAGCAACAGAAACGCGACGGTTACACACGGCAGCGGTCACCCGGCCAACTGCAACAGGTAATTATCGCATAGCGACAAGGTGCCTAAAGTGCCTGGTGTGCCGACGGTGCCTTCGGCACCTAGGCACCTTCGCAGGAGACCGATGCGAAGGGCCGCCAATCGGCCCTACCCATCGGTCTCCTGCGAAATCTGGTACTGCTCGAGCTTCTTATAAAGATTGCTCCGCGGCGTGTCGATCACTTCGGCGGTCTTCGAGATGTTCCAGCCGTTGTCGCGCAGCTTATTGACCAGGAACGCCCGCTCGGACGTGGACTTGAACTCCTGAAGGGTCGAGGCCCGCATCCATTCCGTCTCAGCACTCGCGACGACCGGGGCTGTCCCGGGACCTGCCGTCGACGCCGCCGTCAGTGGCGCCGCTTCCCCGGGGCGGCCGGCGCTGCCGAAATCGGGCAGATCCTTGAGATCAACCTGATCGGAGGGGCTCATGATGATGAGTCGCTCGACGAAGTTCCGCAGCTCGCGAATATTCCCGCGCCAGTGATGCTGTTTCAGGCGATCCATTGCCGTCGCGGTAAACGTCTTGCGGCGAAAGTTGTTCTCGCGCGAGAACAAGTCGGCGAAGTGACGAACGAGCGAGGCGAGATCGTCCTTGCGGTCTCGAAGCGGCGGCACATGAATCGGGATGACGTTGAGGCGGTAGAACAAGTCCTCTCTGAAGGTCCCACGAAGGATCTCCTCCTCGAGGTTCTTGTTGGTGGCAGCAATCACCCGAACGTCGACCTTGATGATGCGGTTGCTGCCTAATCGCTCGAGCTCTTGCTCCTGCAGCACGCGCAACACCTTCGCCTGCGTCTTCAGGCTCATGTCGCCGATCTCATCGAGGAAGATCGTGCCCTTGTCCGCCTGCTCGAACTTGCCGATCTGACGGTCGGTCGCGCCGGTAAACGAGCCCTTCTCGTGGCCGAACAACTCGGATTCGATGAGCTCGTCGGGAATGGCGGCGCAGTTGACCTGCACGAAGGGTCCGTCGCGCCGCAAGGACTCGCGGTGAATCGCTCGAGCCACCAGTTCCTTGCCAACGCCGCTCTCACCCCAGATGAGCACGGTGGCGTTGGTTGGCGCCGCCTTGCCGATTGACTCGCGCACCCGCGCCAGGAGCGGCGACTCGCCGATGATCTGGTACCGCTTCTCGGCATCCCGCTTGAATGAGCGGTTTTCGGTGCGAAGCCGTCGCGAATCGATGGCGTTGCGAACCGTGACCAGGACGCGCTCGCGTTCGAGCGGCTTCTCGATGAAGTCGAACGCACCCAACTTGGTCGCCTCGACCGCCGTGGACACTGTCCCGTGCCCCGAAATGACGACGACCGGCGTGACCTCGACGAAGTGGCGGAGCCGCTGCAGCACCTCGAGGCCATCCATGCCCGGCATCTTGACGTCGAGGAAGACGAGGTCTGGCGCCTCTCGCTCGGCCTGTGCAATGCCGTCCTCGCCAGTGGGTGCGGTGAGCACCTCGTAACCCTCATATTCGAGGATCATCTTCAGCGAGTCTCGAATCGCTGCCTCGTCGTCGATTACCAGAATGCGTGACTTCATCGATCCTCGGGCCGGTTGGCGCAGGGGTGCCGTCGGGGCACCTCAGCTACGCACCCGCAACTTGATTGTGTCACAGCTGTTTTGCAGACTCTTGACTGTCAGCCTCGACCGCTAGCGTGGATCGAGGCGCAACGTGCGGATGTTCTTCTGGTCGATCTCGGGGATGTAGATGAACACCGCGATCGCATCACCGTGGCGAAGGCTGCTCACGATCTGGCGAAACCCCGCAACAGAGTGGACCGGCTCGCGGTTGATCTCCAGAATGACCTGGCCGCGCTCAATCGACGCGTCGAATGCGGCGCTCAAGGGCTCGACCCGCTGCACCAGGAGTCCTGTCATCCCCCGCGGCACATCGAAGCGATGGGCATTGGTTTCGTCGATCTCGATCACGGTGAGCCCCAGATCGGCGGGCCCGATTTCCCGCAGACCGCGGTTGGGGCGCACCTCGTCTCGCTGGCGAGCGGCGTTCGCGCCGCTGCGCCCCCCGGGCGCGCGCTCGGCGAGCTTGACCGTCAATTCTCGCACCCGCCCATCGCGCATGACCTCGAGGCGCGCCGTTGACCCCGGCTCGCGTGCGGCAATCTCGCGAACGAGCCCGTTGTTCGTCGTGATGTCACGATTGTCGACGGCGGTGATCAAATCGTACGGCCTCAGCCCCGCCCGTTCCGCGGGTGAGCCCGCCGTGACATCCTGGACCAGCGCTCCGATCGCACTCGGCAACTTCAGCGAGGCCTGCAGGTCCGGATCGACATCTCGCAGGGCGACCCCGATATAGCCTCGAGAGACCACACCCTTCTCCTTCAGTTGCGGAAGGATCATCTTGGCCTGGTTGATCGGGACGGCGAAGCCGATGCTGCTGGCCTGCCGACTGATGGCGGAGTTAATGCCGACCACCTCGCCGCGCGCGTTGATCAGCGGTCCGCCGCTATTCCCGAAATTGATGGCCGCGTCGGTCTGAATATAGTTGTCGAGGTTCATGTCGAACAGCTTGCGGCCGATGAAGCTGACCACCCCGACGGTCACCGTGTGCTCGTACGCGAGAGGATTGCCGATCGCACAAACCCACTCGCCCACACGCAGTTCGTCGGAATCCCCCAGGGTGGCATGCGGCAATTTGGCCTCGGTCTGAACACGAATCAACGCGATATCGGTCTCGGGGTCCGACCCGATCACGTCAGCGCGCAGGCTCCGGCCGTCGGAGAGCTTCACGGCGATTCGCTCGGCGCCCTCGATGACATGGTGGTTCGTCAGGATGTGCCCCGCGTCATCAATGATGAAGCCGGTGCCGGCGCCGCGCCGGGGCAGCTCCCCACGCCGCCGATTGTCGAAGGGATCCGCGGGGACTTCGGACGGCAACGGCCGAGCGTCGGGCGGGGCGGCTTGCCGGCCGGAACGTCGCGATCGGCTGGTGGCATCGATGTTGACCACGGCGGGATTGAGACGGGCGGCGACGTCGGCGAAATTGACGACCCCAGCCAGGCCTGGCATGGGGGCCCGATCGTCGCGCGCCAGGCGCGTCGCAGATACAGCCGGGGCCGACGTGGCCGTACTGGGCGACAACGAGCCCGTGACCACCATGCCCACCATGAACGATACGCACGCGGTGAGCCCGACGGTGAGGCACGCGAACCGTCTGGTCATTTCTCCCACATTATAAGCTTCAGTTCGCTGAGCTGGGTGCCACCTGGTCCCAACCGATGCGATTCTGTCGGTGTTTTTGGGATGAGCCGCGGCCGACTACCGGCTAGTCCCAGTAAGTTTTATCGTGTTTCTCAGCTTTGGTGTTAGAGACTATTGCACCGCGATGCGACGCACGTTATCGCGCAGTCGCTCGAGCCCGGCCAACGTCCGTGCTATTCTCGGCCGGGGTCAGTCCGCCCTCTGCTCACAGCGCATGTCATGGAGCACCTGATGTTCAGACTTCTCCTGTCGGTTGTGGTCGCAGGGCTGCTCGTGCAGGCGGCCCCCGGGCCCAGGCTCCCAACGTCGTGACACGGGAATCAACGGTCACCGCCACCGTCGATCGCATCGAGCGCTCGACCCGCGTCGTGACGTTCCGTGGGGACGGCAACACTCTGCAAGACGTATACGTGGGTCCGGATGTCGCGGCGTTCAACGACCTCCAGGTCGGCGACGTCGTGACCGTCCGCTACGTGGAATCCGTGATCGTTCAAGTCCGACCTGACAGCCAGCCGGGCGGTGTGCGCGATACGACCGATGAAGCTCGGAAGGCGGGCGGTGACCAGGTGATCGAGCAATACAAGGCTTTCGTCACGATCGAGAAGATCGACGTCCAGGCATTGATTGTGAGCTACCGCACCAAAGAGGGCTTGCGCGGCGCGCACGGCGTCACCGACAAACGGCTTCTCGAGGGACTGCGCCCGGGCGACCGGGTCGAGATCACGCTCACGCGAGAGCGCGCGGTGGACATCCAGCGCAAGAAGCGGTAGCCGCCGCGTGGCCTTGTCCGTCATGTTGTAAGCACTCGGTTGGTCATTTCTCCCACATGATCAGCTTCAGAAAAGCCGGCTCATCGAGGGTTGTGACCCCCAACGCGCGGGCTTTTTCCAATTTGCTCCCGCGTCCGCCCCAGCCACGAGGTAGTTCGTCTTCTTGCTCACCGAGCCGGTGACCTTGCCCCCCAAGTCCTCGATACGACGCTGCGCCTCGTCGCGCGACATCGCGTCGAGCGTGCCGGTAATGACGAAAGTCAGTCCTTCAAGCGGTTGAGGCCCGGTCCTCACCCGGGCGGGCGCTTCGACGCGCACGCCGGCGGCTGTGAGTCGTTCGAGCAGCCGGCGATTCGATGGCTCATCGAACCACTGCCGAACCGACGCCGCAAGTACCGGGCCCACTTCTCGCGCCTGCCGCAGGTCCTCGAGCGATGCCGTGGCGAGCGCGGCCACCGAACCGAAGTGCTCGACCAGGACCTGGGCGCCTCGCTCGCCGACGTGGCGGATCCCCAGGCCGTTGATGAGGCGCCACACATCATTTGTTTTCGATCGTCCGATCTCCGATAGTAGATTCGACGCCGATTTCTTCCCCATCCGCTCCAGGTTCTCGAGCGTTGCGGCATCGAGATCGTACAGGTCCGCTACGTCACGGACGAGTTGACGCTCAACCAGCTGTTCGACGAGTGATTCCCCCAACCCCTCGATGTTCATTGCACCGCGCGACGCGAAGTGCTCGATGCTCCGCCTCAGCTTGGCCGGGCACGAGGCGTTCTCACACCGCCAGACCACCTCGTCTTCGGGTTTGATCAACGTGGAGCCACACACGGGGCAAGCGGTGGGCATGCTCCAGGGCGTCGAGTCTTCAGGGCGCTTCGTGAGCACCGGCCCGACGACCCGCGGAATCACATCACCGGCCTTCTCGACGATCACGGTATCGCCTTCCCGAATGTCCTTGCGCGCCAGGTCCTCGGGGTTGTGAAGGGTCGCCATCGAGACCGTCGAGCCGCCAACGAACACGGGGTCGAGCACGGCATACGGGGTCGCCGCGCCGGTCCGGCCGATATTCACCGCAATCTGTCGGAGCAGGGTCGTGGCCTGCTGTGCGGGAAATTTGAAGGCGGTTGCCCAGCGTGGAAACTTCGACGTCGCGCCCAGTTGTTCTCGCAGCGCCACACGATCGAGCTTGACCACCACGCCGTCGGTCTCGAACTGCAGGGTCTGGCGGTCCTCCCGCCAGCGCTCACAGAATGCCCAGACGGCATCGATGCCTTCGCATCGCTGCCAGTGCTTCTCCACCGGCAATCCCCATTCGTGCAGACGCTCGAGCATCGCGGCATGGGTCGGCGCGGTCTCGTTCCGCGAGGGCGTGACGAGTTGATACGTCCACGCCGAGAGACCGCGCTTCGCGACCAGCCCGGGATCGAGGTTTCGCATGGCGCCAGCGGCCGTATTGCGTGGATTGGCAAACAACGGTTCGCCCGACGCCGCCCGCTCCTGGTTGAGCCGTTCGAAGTTGCGGCGCGGGAAGAACACCTCGCCGCGCACCTCGACGCGGCCCTTGGGTCCGCCTCGCAACGCGAGCGGCAAGGCGCGGATCGTCCTCACGTTGGCGGTCACGTCCTCTCCGCGTGTGCCGTCACCTCGAGTTGCTCCGCGGACGAGGCGACCATCTTCGTAGGTCAGCGCGATGCTCAAGCCGTCGATCCTGAGTTCCGCGACGTACGCCACCGCAGACGAGGTGTCGAGGCCGCGCCGCACGCGCTCGTCGAACTCCCGCAGCTCGTCTTCGCTATAGGCGTTGTCGAGCGACAGCATCGGCATCAGGTGCTCAACGGTCGCAAAGGATTCCGTCGGCCGTCCCCCGACTCGACGGGTGGGCGAATCGGGCGAGCTCAATTCCGGGTGCGCGGTCTCCAGGGCCTGGAGCTCCCGCATCAGCGCATCGAACTCGGCATCGGAGATCTCCGGAGACGCGTGAACGTAGTAGAGCTCTTCGTGGCGGCGGATCTCAGCCCGCAGGTGCTCGACTCGTTCGGCGGGAGTCATTCGACGGACGGGCCTCAGAGACACAGAGACTCAGAGACGCGAAGGCAGGACCGAAGGCAATCGGAACTCGCCGCGTGACCTTCGTGTCCTTGCTTCAAATTCGTTCCTCCGTGTCTCTGTGCCTCCGTGCCGTGCACGTGATCAGCGATCTCTCACCAGCACGTAATCCGCGAGCCCCATCAGGGCTTCGCGCTCGGTGCTGTGCGGGAAGAGCCGAAGATGACGCTTGGCGCTCTCGCCGAACTCAACCGCGCGCTCGTACGCGTAGTCGATCGATCGATGCTCGTGCAACAGCGTTCGAATCCTGGCCATGCCGTCACTCGTCACATGCCGATTCTTCACCACGTCATGAATCAGCCCGCTCGCTTCGGCGCCGCCATGCTGCAGCAGGTGAATGATCGGGAGCGTAATATTGCCCTCGCGAAGATCGCCGCCAATGGGCTTGCCGAGCGCCACGGTTTCGCCCGTGAAGTCCAGCAGGTCGTCCACGAGCTGGAACATGATGCCGAGATTGAAGCCGGTATCGCGCAGCGCGAGCTCGCCTCCTTCACCCGCCTGACCGAGCATGGCGCCAATCTGTGCACAGCCAGCAAACAAGTAGGCGGTCTTGCGACGGATGATGTCGAAGTGCTCTTCCTCGGAGATCTCGACGACACCGTTTTTCGTGAGCTGTAGATCCTTCTCCTCGATCATCCGCAACGTCACGTCACAGAGCAGCCGCACGATATCCAGGGTGTTTGCGTCCAGCGCCATGGCCATCGACTTGATGTACAGGAAGTCCCCGGCCAGCACCGTGACGTCGTTCCCCCAGCGCGAGTGCACTGCCTTCTGCCCTCGGCGCAGCTCCGCGTCATCGATGATGTCGTCGTGGACGAGCGTTGCGGTATGAATGAACTCGACGACCGCCGCGTTGAGAATGGCGCGCCGTCCGGAGTAGCCGCACAAGCGAGCCGCCATCAGCAAGACCGCGGGACGAACGCGCTTGCCGCCACTCGCTTGAATGTAGCGCCCAATCTCGGGGATGACGCCGACCTTGGGATTGAACCTGCCGTTCGAATTCGCGTTCGACCGCGTCGAGATCAGCGCGGACCGGTTCGAACATTGAACCAGGTCCACTCGGGCTTTCGAGGCGGTGTTGGTCAAGCTCGTCAATCTGACCATAGAGGCGCAGCAGGTGTCAACGCGATGAGACTGGCTAACTCGTGCGGATGCTGAACTTTACGGACGAAACTTTTTGACGGAGGTTCTTCACGAGGTTCGTCACGATGGTTCGTCACGATGGTTCTCGTGCCGAAGAGTTCGTCGAAGTTCCTATGCCGCGCAGCCAGGGCTTCGACCTCGATGGCTCGGAGCGACGCCAATAATTCGAGCACCTTCACGACATAGGCCGGCTCGTTGCGGCGGCCGCGAAAGGGAATCGGCGCGAGATACGGGCTGTCGGTCTCGATCAGCAGCCGGTCCTCAGGGATTTCCTGCGCCGCCGCGCGCAAGTCGCCCGCCTTCGGAAACGTGATGATTCCCGGAATCGACACGTGGAA
>CAVTGK010000029.1:0-20775 GCA_963734095.1 uncultured Acidobacteriota bacterium
AGGATCTAGGTGAAGCGCGAATGACCGAACGTCAGAAAGTCACCGCGCAACTGGATGATCTCGAAAAGCGCAAGAAGGATGGCAAGCTTCGGCTGCCGGACGGCGACACGCTCGACGTCACCAATCTGCAGAAGATCTTCTGGCCCGGGCCGGGGTACACGAAGGGCGATCTGCTGCGCTACTACGCGCGCATCGCGCCGTTGCTCCTGCCGGTCATCGACGAGCGGCCGCTCGTCATGAAGCGGTTCCCCAACGGCGTCGAGGGTCAGGCGTTCTACAGCATCGCGCGCCGGACATCTATCCGAAAGGCGTGCGCGTCGAGCACGTTCCCGACGCAGACGTGCCGACGATGTTCGTCGGCGGAGGGTTGAAGACGCTGCTCTACATGGCGCAGCTCGCCGCGATCTCGATGGATCCCTGGTTCTCGACGGTGAGGCGCTCGGACGAGGCCGATCAGGTCGCCATCGATCTCGATCCGCAGCCCGGCGCGACGTTCACGCAGATTCTCGACGTCGCGCGCTGGGTGCACGAGGAGCTCGAGCGGCTGAACGTGCCCGGCTTTCCGAAGACGTCGGGCTCCGAAGGCCTGCACATCTTCATCCCGCTGCCGCCGGGACTCTACGAAGCCGGCATGCTGTTCTGCCAGATCGTCGCGACGATCGTCGCCACCAAGCATCCGAAGGTCGCGACCGTCGAGCGGATGGTGAAGCGGCGGAAGGACGGGACGGTCTACGTCGACTACCTGCAGAACATTCCCGGCAAGACGCTGGCGTGCGCCTACAGCGCGCGCGCGAGCGCGTTTGCCGGCGTGTCGACGCCGCTCACGTGGGATGAGATCGACGACGAAGATTTCGCCGAAGGACTTCACGATCAAGACCATCGAAGCGCGCGTGAAAGGTGGGTGATTTATGGGCGCGGTCTGCAGGAAGGCGAAGCCGCGCCGATCTCGCGGCGGCGCTGGAGAAACTGACAGAAGTGAACGCGGGCTTCACGAAGGTTCGCACGACGGTTCGTCACGTACGTTCGACGAAGGTCCTGCACGACGGTTCCGTCGACGTCCAGGCCGAACGGTCATGAAGTACCGTCGTGACAGCTTCGACCGTCGTACGAACCTGCGTCAAGACGCTCGTGAGGGCCGCGTCAAGACGCCACGTAATCCGGACGTCCCGACGAGTTGCATGTCGGATCCGGCGAGGATTTGGCCGCGATGAACGACGAAGACGCCCGTGAGCTGACGCCAGTTCGGTCCGGCGGCGCCGACGCCGTGGCCGTTCGAACATCGCCGTGCGAAACCACGGCCACCAGACGCGAGGGTGGGCCAATTGCAGAAGAGCGAGCCCTCCTCGAGATCCGAACAGCCGGTAGAGCGTGCTTTTCGGGATCGCTGATCGCGGACGAGGTCTGCGACGCCGTACTGCGGCGAACCACCGGTCGGCTTCCTCGGCGGCGACATGTGCACGAACGCGACCTGCGTTCCGGTCGCGTCGATGGCCGTCGCGGTGGCGAGCAACGTCCGCCAGCGTTTCGCGACAGAACGTTCACCCGAAGTGCCGCAGGAAGATCGAGCAGCACGGGCGCGCGTCCGGCCATCGCCGTGAAGCGGTTCGGGCAGCATCATGCGGCGGTGACGGCGGTCTGCGCCCAGGCTTCGAGCTTGCGTGCATCTTCGTAGAACCGGCGGATGCCTTCGCTCAACTTCTCGACGGCCATCGCGTCTTCGTTGTGCATCCAGCGAAAGGTCTTCTCGTCGAGGTGCAGCTTGCGGTTCGCCACTGGCGCTGGCCGCTTGCGGCGTCAGACGCCGGCGTGATCTCGCCCGGGGCGTTCTGCAGCTCCTCGAGCAGTCGGGGCTGATCGTCAGCAGATCGCAGCCGGCGAGGAGCACGATCTGCTCGACGCTTGCGAAAGCTCGCGCCCATGACCTGCGTCTTGTAGCCGTACTTCTTGTAGTAGTTGATAGATCCGCGTGACCGACTGGACGCCCGGATCATCGTGCGGCGGAATCTCGGCGCCGCGCTGCTTCTTGTACCAGTCGTAAATGCGGCCGACGAACGGCGAGATGAGCGTCACGCCTGCTTCGGCGCACGCCACGGCCTGCGCGAAGCTGAAGAGCAGCGTGAGGTTGCAGTGGATGCCTTCCCGCTCGAGCTGCTCGGCCGCGCGAATGCCCTCCCACGTGCTCCCGATCTTGATCAGGATGCGCTCGCGCGCGACGCCGCGTCTGCTCGTAGAGCGCAATCAGCTGCCGCGCCTTCGCCAGAGTGCCCGTCAGTGTCGAAGCTGAGGCGGGCGTCGACCTCGGTGGACACCCGTCCTGGAATGATCTTCAGGATCTCGCCGCCAAAGTTGACCGACAGGTGATCCATGAATGCGTCGGTACGCGCCGCTGCGCTTCCCGAAACGCTCGCCGCAGCGTGGAGGGCCTTGTCGACCAGCGGGCGGTACTGCGGCTGCTGGGCTGCTTTCAGCAGCAGCGACGGGTTCGTCGTGGAGTCCTGCGGTCGATACTCGGCAATCGCGTCGATGTCTCCGGTGTCGGCGACGACGGTCGTGTAGCGCTTGAGCGAGTCGAGCAGGTTCATATTCACAGGATAACTTAGCGGGCGGTCAGCTGGTAACTACCGTAGCCACGAAGATCACGAAGTCACGAAGGGGAGACTTGATCTCGATTCGTTCCTTCTTCGTGTTCTTGGTGGCCTTCGTGGCTCGCGTTTCCTTCCGAGATCCGCGTGCCCAAGCGCCCCGCGTTTGGAACTTGGAACGTGGAACTTGTAACTTACACTTACGCGGTGACTCGATTCACGCAGCTCCCGGAATGGCAGCAGCTCGAACGGCACCGCGATGACATTCGACGTGGCCACCTGCGTCAGTGGTTCGCGGCTGATGCGCGCCGATTCGACCACTTCTCAGCGCGCCGCCCCGGTCTCCTCGTGGACTATTCCAAACACTTGATCACTGCGGACACGTTGCCACTGCTTCGCCACCTTGCGCGGGCCCGCGGCGTGGAGGCACTTCGCGACCGGATGTTCGCCGGCGAGCCTATCAATGTCACGGAGAACCGACCGGTCCTGCACGTCGCGCTTCGCAATCGGTCGCAGCGGCCGATGATGGTCGACGGTCGCGATGTCGTGCCCGACGTGAACCACGCGCTGCGACACATGCAAACCTTCAGCGACGCCATCCGAAATGGGCACTGGGCAGGCTTCACTGGCCACCGGATCACCGACGTGGTCAACATCGGCATCGGCGGATCGGATCTCGGGCCTGCGATGGTCACTGAGGCCCTCATCCCCTACGGTCGCGAAGGGCCACGGATGCACTTCGTCTCCAATGTCGATGGGTCTCACCTTGCTGACACGGTTCGTGAGTTGCGTGCCGAGACAACGCTCTTCGTGGTGGCGTCGAAAACGTTCACGACCGAAGAGACCATGATGAACGCGCGATCGGCGCGCGCCTGGTTCCTGTCCGCGGCCAAGGACGAGGCGCGCGTTGCCAGGCATTTCGTGGCGGTGTCCACCAACGAGCGCGAAGTCCGCGCATTTGGCATCGACGCCGCCAACATGTTCGTCTTCTGGGACTGGGTCGGCGGACGCTACTCGTTGTGGTCGTCAATTGGGCTGCCGATCGCGATCGCGATCGGGTTCGCTCGCTTCGAGGAGCTGCTGGACGGAGCGCACGCGATCGATGAGGAGTTCAGGACCGCTCCGATCGAGGACAACCTCCCGATCACGCTGGGGTTGCTCGGTGTGTGGTGCGTCAATTGGCTCGGCGCCGAGACGCACGCGGTCCTGCCCTACGACCAATACCTGCAGCGACTGCCCGCCTACCTGCAGCAGCTCGATATGGAAAGCAACGGCAAACGCGTTGACCGCGACGGTCGCTTCGTCGAGTGGTCGACCGGGCCGGTCGTCTGGGGCGAACCCGGGACCAACGGCCAGCACGCCTTTTATCAGTTGATTCATCAGGGCACGCGCCTCATCCCCTGTGATTTCCTGATCGCCGCGAATTCGCACAATCCACTCGGCGACCATCACACCACGTTGATGGCCAACTGTCTGGCGCAGAGCGAAGCGCTGGCCTTTGGCAAGACCGAAGTCGAGGCTCGCGAGGAACAGGTCAACGATCGTTACCTGCCGCAATCGGCCGTCCACGACGTTTGCTTATGACGTGCTCGATCCACGGACGCTGGGGATGCTGCTCGCGCTCTACGAACACAAGGTGTTCGTGATGGGCGCGATCTGGAACATCAACTCATTCGATCAGTGGGGCGTGGAGTTGGGCAAGCAACTCGCCAAACGAATCAAGCCCGAACTGGCGAGCACAGACCCAATCGCGACCCACGATTCGTCGACGAACGGCTTGATGGATTTTCTCAAACGTCAACGCCGAGAACCCTCGTGAAGAACCCTCGTGAAGAACCCTCGTGGAGAACCTCCGTGGAGAACCCTCGTGAAGAACCCTCGTGGAGAACCCCCGTTTCTTGATCAGGTAGACTAGGTTTTCCCTGCGTTTTACGCGCCCGTAGCTCAGCTGGATAGAGCGTCGGCCTCCGGAGCCGAAGGCCACAGGTTCGAATCCTGTCGGGCGCGCCAATGCGTTGCGATTCGTTCCGCAAACTGCGGTAAGGCCGCGGGGCTCAAGAGCAACCCTTCGATCAAAAAACTCTCGCACCCTGCACTACTGCAACCGCGGCCTTGCGACGATAGGTGCGTTGAGGGATAGGTCTTCCCTCGCTAGCCGACGAACTGCACACTCTCGCAATACTGAGCACGCGATACGCGCGGCCTTTGCGATCAAGAAAGGGACTCGCGCGATGAAAGCGTTCAAAACGTTACTGCTGACGGCATGTGTCTTCTCCGTTGGAGCTCGAATAGAGGCGGCGACGCTCACGATCACGACGACCGGCCCGCAATCCGGAGTCGTGAGTATTACGCCAACAGCTCAGCTCTGTTACGCGACCGGGGCAGGCAACACTTGCACCTTCACGATCGCGAACGGTACACAGCTATCACTCGGCGCGAACTCGCCATCGACACCGGGAATCTTTTCGGCCGGGACCGGTGACGCCGCGGCATGTGCGCCGACCAGCACTTGCAAGTTCACGCTGAACAGCGACAGTTCCCTTGTCGCGTCGTTCAACCCTGGAGCCTACCCTTACGTCCAGATTGTGCTCGCAGGAGATGGCAAGGGAGAGGTGAGTACTAACAACAGCCAGTGCCAGAACTTCGAGTTGGGATACTCGGGCTGCACCTCGTATTACGGCGCGGGCTCCGAGGTAACGCTCCAAGCGCGCTCGGTGCCCGCCAACCTCTTCACGAGCTTCTCGGCGGGCACGGCCGATGCCAGCGCGTGCGGGGCGACGAGTCCGTGCGTGTTTACGCTGATGACGAACAGCACCGTGACCGCGAGCTTTGCAGCGCTGACGTCTCTCTCAGTGCAGCCGGTGGCTCCCACGATCAACGTCGGGAACCAGCAACTGTTTACGGCGTCTGGGACGTTCAGTAACAGCGCTACGAGATCGTTACTCTCGAGTACGGGATTGTGGAGCACCGGAGCGCCAATGGGTATCGCCAGATACGGCGTGCGGGCCGGCGTGCTGAACCAGCGCGTCTATGTCGTGGGCGGAGTCACGGCGGCTGGGCCACTCAACCTGGTCGAAGCCTACAGCCCCGCGTCTGGCACGTGGACAACCATCTTCACGGGAAGCACACCGCTGGCACCCATGACAACGCCTCGCGAGAGCCATGCCATGACAGTCATCGGCAACCAGCTCTACGCGGTTGGCGGTTACACGTCGGGTGGCGCCGCTGTCGCTGCGCTTGAAGCCTATGACGCCTCGACGAACACCTGGACTTCAAAGGCGCCAATGCCAACCGCGCGAGCGGCCATCGCCGCAGGGGTCATCAACAACGTGCTCTACGTGGTAGGCGGTGGAGAAAGCCCAGCGCCGCTCAACACGCTGGAGGCCTACAACCCGACGTCCAACACGTGGACAACGCTCGCCCCGATGCCGACGGCACGCAGGTACCTCTCCGCTGCCGTGGTCAACGGTCTGCTCTACGCCATCGGCGGCGACAATGCCGGTACGGTTGAGGCGTACGACCCTGCGACCAACATGTGGACCACGAAGGCGTCTCGGCCAGCACATCGAGGAGGAGGGGCGGCCGGAGTCATCGACGGTTTGATCTATATCGTGGGAGGATTCGGACCGTCGGTCTCTTCGGGCGTTGTCGAAGTCTACAATCCGGCGACCGACAGCTGGAGCACGCTGGCGTCGATGCTCACCGCACGCGATGAGGCGGCGATCGGCGTTCTGGACGGTCGGCTCTTCGTGGCCGGCGGCAAAACGGGTCCGACTGGCGCGAGTCTAGTCGCGACGCTCGAGAGATTCAGGCCACCTGAGACCACCTGGTGGAGCAGCAATTCTGGCGTCGCGACCATCAATCAGACGCCGAGTGCGAGAGGAGTTGGCGCGGGCACGGCGACGATCACCGCCCGCGTGGCCGGCGGTTTTGACTGCGCCACGACGGACGGATGCGCGACGTTGACTGTCTCGGGCAGCTCGGGCGGCGCGCCCGGTGCGCCGGGTGCTCCTGTCGTGACTGGCAGCGGCAATACCGTCACCTTCAACTGGTCACCGGCCAGCGGTTCTCCGACCGCCTACACACTGATCGCGCGGATAACGGCTGGCGGCCCCATCGTTGCGACCATTCCGGTTGGCAACGTCACCAGCTTTTCCGTGACCGCGCCGAATGGGACGTTCGTCATCTCGGTGCAGGCATCAAACGCGCAGGGCACCGGTCCCGAATCACCGGGTACCACGGTCACTGTGCCGATCGTCGCGACGCTGCCGGGTGCGCCGCAGAACTTCGCGGTGTCGTTCAGCGTTGGCACTGCGACGCTGACATGGGCACCGCCAACAAGCGGTGGAGCACCGACCGGCTATCGCGTCCTTGCGTCGCTGACACCAGGAGGTGCGTCGTTCACTTCAGTCACGCTCGGCAACGTCACCAGTTTCGTGATCCCTGGCGTCCCGCCGGGCGTGTTCTACCTGCGCGTCGCTGGTCTCAATTTGGCGGGTCAAGGCGCGGCGTCGAATGAAGTCGTGCTCAATTCTGCGGGCTGCGCGTTGCCCACTACGCCGACGGGTCTGACTGCGGGCTATGCGAGTGGCATTGCCACAGTGAATTGGAGTCCCGTGGCTGGTGCCGTGACCTACACGCTGTTCGTCCAACCGGGCAGCGGCGGGGCCTTCTCGCCGGCGGCAACGTTGGCGAACACGACCATCAGCGCCCCTGTCGGTCCGCCGCTGGATGTGGGGGTGGCGGTAACGGCCACGAACGCGTGCGGGTCGAGTGTGATGTCATCGCCCATCCGTCTGACAGTGCCATAGCACCGATGTGAAAAGGCTCGGGGCCACCGAGATATTCGCACTGCGCTGGTCTACACTCAGGTCGTTGTTGACCCACGTCTTAACGAGGCAGTTCAGCGGGCGCTTACGGTGCGGGCCAAGCAGAGACTGGGCGTGGCAGGTTCGCGTGGCAGTGACGGTAAGTGATTGAGCAGTGGTCGGTTCCGGATTGGCTTAGTGGCCTCCGGAGCCGAAGGCCACAGGTTCGAATCCTGTCGGGCGCGCCACTCTTCATCACCCAAACCAGCCGGGACTTCGCACAATCGCGAAGCGGCCCGGCTCCGCCCTTCAAGAAGCTCAGGGCGGCCCGAGCCACGTCGATGGCCGAATGAACCCTGTTTTATACTGCACGCCAAGAGGAGCCTCCCATGCGCACTCGAGTCTTCGCCGGCGTGTGGCTCGTCGCGATCGCGGCCGGTTCACTCGCCGCACAACAGCCCGCCTCGCAGGATCAGCCAGGCCTCAAGTGGTCCGATGATCAGATCAGGAAAACGGCACATCACGTACGGGCCGGGCGAAAGCTGACGCCGAAGACGTGGCCGAACGGCGCGCGCGTCGCTGTCTGCCTGTCGGTCGACCCCGACAACTTCTCGATCGCGCTCAACGCCGGCAACACGAACCCGATCGCGATTTCGGCCGGCGAGTACGGGGCCCTCGACGGCTTGCCACGGATGCTGCGCCTGTTCGACAAGCACAACATCCCGGTCTCCTTCTACATCCCGGCAGTCGCAGCGATGCTGCATCCGGAGATGATCCAGGAAATCAACAAGCGCAAGCATCACGAGGTCGCCATCCACGGCTGGATTCACGAGAATCCGATGACGCTCGACGACCCGGTCGAGGAATGGCGGTTGATTTCGCAGGCCATGGATCTGTTGGAAAAGCAGTGGGGCCGCCGTCCTGTCGGCAATCGCAATCCGTCCTGGACGATGAGCACGCACACCATTGGTCTCTTGAAGAAGGCGGGGCTCCTCTACGACAGCAGCCTTCAGGCGATGGACGAGCCGCACGAAATCCTGCTCGACGGTCAGCCGACCGGGCTCATCGAGCTGCCGGTGAACTGGATCATCGACGACTCGCCCATGTATGGCGCGGCCGGCGACTTTCCATCGCCGCGGATGATCATGCAGACCTTCAAGGACGACTTCGACGTCGCCTACAAGGAAGGGACGATGTTCATGCTGACGATGCACCCGCACATCACGGGGCAGCGATCGCGGATCGGCCAGCTCGAGGAGCTGATTCTCCATATGAAATCGAAGCCGGGCGTGTGGTTCGCGACGGCGGAAGAGATCGCGAAATACATCAAGCAGCAGTCCGGTCTGTCGAGTCCGACGGCACGGCAGTGACGAGGAGAGTGGTCATGAATCTACGAGCCCTCGTCGTCGCCGGTGCTTGTCCTCCTGGTCGGTGTGGTCGTTCCGTCTTGGAGTGTGATGACGGCGTCGCAGCAGGCGCCCGACAATCAGCCGGGCCGGAAGTGGACTGAGGCGCAGCTGCGCGAGAACTCGAGCCGCGTCCGCGCCGGCCGTTCGCTGACTCCCAAGAGCTGGCCGAACGGCGCGCGCGTCGCGGTGGCCCTCACGTTCAATGCGAACAACTCCGCGAATCAGCTCGCCCGCGGCGACACCGCGGTGGTGGCCATGACCGGGGGCGAGTTCGGTGCCGCACAGGGCCTCGCCCGCGTCCTCGAACTACTCGATCGCCACAGCGTGCCCGCGACGTTTTATGTGTCCGGCGTGGCCGATCTCGTCGATCCGCAGATGGTGCCGGAGATCGCCAAGCGCAAGCAGCACGAAATCGGGCTGCTCGGCTGGAGCGACGAGAACGTTGCGTCGCTCGACAACGCCGACGAAGAGTCGCGGCTGCTGACGCGCGCGATCGATCGGCTCACCAAGTCCGCGGGACGCCGGCCGCTCGGCGCGCGCGGCCCCGCGGGCACCGTGAGCCGGCACACCCTCGGTCTGCTGAAGAAAGCCGGCCTCCTGTACGACAGCTCGCTCCAGGCGCGCGATGACCCGTACGAGGTGCTGCTCGATGGGCACGCGAGCGGCCTCGTGGAGCTGCCGAACAATGTCTATCGGAACGACCAGCGCTTCTTGACCTCTGGCCGGACCGGTCCCGGGCTGCTGCCGTCGCCGGAGCTGATCTTCGAAACGTTCCAGGACGACTTCGACGTCGCGTACCGCGAAGGCACGCTGTTCGTGCTGACGCTGCATCCGCATGTCGTGGGCATGCGGTCGCGCTTCATCTACCTCGACCGCCTCGTCGAGTACATCAAAGGGAAGCCAGGTGTCTGGTTCGCGACGGGCGAGCAGATTGCCCGGTATGTCAAACAACAGGCCGGGCTGACGGACTGATCGCTCCGGCGCGTGACCTCGTTTCGATACGAAAGCCGGGTCGCATCTCGTTCACTCCTTGGCTTGAGCGCGGAAGTGTCCTTGAGACTGTCACTGCGAGGGGTAACGACGGGGCATTAGCGTCACAACCCGTCATCAGCCTTCGGAGGCCGTCATTTTGCAGCGTGCAGACCGCGTGGCAGAGCCGTTCGCGTGGCAGACCGCGTGGCAGGGCGGAGGGCGCTCCTATTTCGGAAAGCTGACCCGGAAACCCTCCCCAGCGACCGCCAGTTCGATGAACGCACACATTTCAGAGGCTCGCCCTTGAACGCCGGGCGAGGATGGCTGGCACGAACGCGGGGTCCGATACACCAAGTTCAGGCGTCCTTCACAGAGCGGTGGCATCAAGACCACCACTAACAATGCGTGTAGCGATGCCGGTCATCACCACAACCGCGCCACGCCCATGATCGGCACTGTGCCGTCCGCCGGCGGAGAAGGCGACGTGGGCATGATGGGCGGGCGCGACCGGCACGTGGACGCGGCTTGTCGCCAGCGCGATCACCAGCACCAACCATAACAGTCTTGCGCGTACACGCACGGCGCTCAGAGGTGCATATAATCGGCCGGTCCGCACAATGGCGCTTGCCACCGGGAGTCGTCTGGGTCCGTACAGATCACATCGCTGCTCGGTGCCGGCGGGATGGGCGAAGTCTATCAGGCCCGCGATACACGTCTCGATCGCACCGTCGCGATCAAGGTGATGCGGTCGCACTCCGTCGCCGACACGGATTCACGAAGCAGGTTCGAGCGTGAAGCGCGGGCCATCTCCCGTTTGAATCACCCGAACATCTGCACGCTCCATGACATCGGCTCAGACGAGGGCGTCGCCTTTCTCGTCATGGAGTATGTCGAAGGGCAGACGCTCGCCGACACGTTGCTGAAAGGGCCCCTCCCGCCCGATCGGATCTTCAGATACGGGATCGAAATCGTGGAGGGCCTGGATAAGGCGCACCGCCAGGGCATCGTGCATCGGGACCTGAAGCCGGCGAACGTCATGATCACGAAGGCCGGCGTCAAGTTGCTCGACTTCGGATTGGCCAAGCTGCGCGCACCGCGCGGCGCCATTGAAGACGGAGCGACCCAAGCGGCGTCGATCTCAGGCGTTGGGACAGTGCTTGGCACGCTGCCATACATGGCGCCGGAACAGCTCGAAGGCAAAGAGGCAGATCACCGCACTGACATCTTTGCGTTCGGCGCGGTGGTCTACGAGATGGCCACCGGCAGAAGAGCGTTTGCTGGGCCAGCCAGGCGAGTCTCATCACCGCGATCATGTCGTCGGAACCTCCGCCGCTGAAGACGCTGCAGCCGGTTGCGCCACCGGCGCTCGAACATATCGTCGGTAAGTGCCTGGAGAAGGACCCTGAGAGACGATGGCAGACGGCCCGGGATCTCGCGGACGAGCTCAAGTGGATTTCCACGACAAGCGACGCGCACGCGGCGTTGACAACGTCGGGCGTACGTCGCGCTGCGGACCGTGGGCGTGGGCAGTCGCGGCAATCTTCGCGTTTACCGCGCTGGCGCTCGGCTACCTCCTGATGCAGCGGCCGGCCGCCGCCCCGCCCGAGACTGCGCGGTTCACCCTGCCGCTCCCGCCGACGTCAAGCCGCGGGGTCGAAATTCGAAGCGAGATCGCCACGTCACTGGCCGTCTCACCGGACGGTCGCTATCTCGCCCTGGCCGCGGTCTCGGATGGCCGGAGTCGTCTCTGGCTGCGCCCGCTGGGGGATAACGAATTTCAAGGTGATCCCCGGCACGGAAGGGGCGTTCTCGCCCTTCTGGTCACCCGACAGCCGCTTCATCGGATTTGGTGCGGAAGGCAAGTTGAAGAAAGTCGAGGTCAGCGGTGGTGCGCCCCGCATCATCTGCGATGCCGCCTTTGAAGGCGTGCCGACATGGAATCAATTCGGAACGATTCTGTTCGCTGACGATATCGCCACACTCCGCGGAATCATGAGCGTGTCTGCAGACGGAGGGAGCCCGGCGCCGGTCACGACAACGGCAGGAACCGTCGGGCACAATTGGCCGCACTTTCTGCCGGACGGCCGGCATTTCTTGTTCAGCGCAATGCTCGAGAGGGACCTCAAGCTGGGAACCCTGAAGACGTCGATCTTCGTCGGTTCGCTCGATGGTGCTGAACCGAAAGCCGTTGTTACCGTTCAGTCGCGGGTGGAGTACACAGAATCTGGGCATCTTCTCTACGTCAATGACGGCACGCTTCTGGCGCAGAGATTCGACCTCGATAGTCTCCAGCTGCTCGGTGAGCCGACAGCCGTTGCCGAAGGCATTCGATACTTCAAACCGACAGGCGCCGCGAGGTTTTCTGCGTCGGAGACGGGGGTGTTGACATTTGAATCGACCATCAGCTACTCGCCTCAGCTCGTGTGGTTCGATCGCAGCGGGAAAACGCTCGACACGGTGACATTGCCCGGTCCAATCAAGAGTCTGCGATTGTCGCCGGATGGACAACGGCTCGCGGTCGACGTGGTCGACATCCGCACCGGGATCTCGGACGTCTGGCTCCAGGACGTCGACCGGGGCGTTCCTCGACGCTTCACCTACCAGCAGCAAATCGACGAGGTGAACCCCATCTGGTCGGCCGAGGGAAAACGCATCATCTTTCGCTCGGACCGCGCTGGTCCTCCTGATATCCACGAGAAGGCACTCGAAGGAACGGGCAACGAGGAGGTCGTGTTCGCGTCGCTGGGCGTCCAGCATCCCCTCGATGTATCTCCCGACAATCAACGTCTGATTTATTTCGAAGAGGATCGCATTACGCGCGGCGATCTCTGGATGCTGCCGCTGACCGGCGAACGAAAACTGCACCACTTCTTCGAACGCCATTTGAGGAGCGGGATGCAGTGTTTTCGCCCGATGGCCGCTGGATTGCATTCGAGTCGGACGAGTCGGGTGCGCCTGAAGTCTATGTGACGCCGATCGATGCAGTTGGCTCGAGGCGGCGGGTGTCCGTCGCGGGCGGTCAAACGCCTCGTTGGCGTCGAGACGGCAAGGAACTGTTCTACATGGCGCCAAACGGCGGCGTCATGAGCGTGACGATTGCGCTCGGTCCGTCGCTCCAGATTGCGCCGGCCCGTCAACTGTTCGTGGTGACCGACGCGCCGTCAACGACATTTACGACGTCTCTCCCGACGGGCAACGGTTCCTCGTCAACACCGCCGTGGAACGCGACCCCGCGCCGATAACGGTCGTCCTCAATTGGACATCGGCGCTGCGCCAGTAGGGATCAGCGCTTCGAATCCCAGGTAAGTGGTCGACCAGTGGGCAGGGTTCGGATCTCACTGAACTCACACGCCCTTGATCGCCTGCTCACATGCCGCGTAAAGCTTGGCAATGTCGCCTCGGGTGAGGAATTGTTGATTGCCCTCTTCATTCTTCAGATCGCTGAGCAGACGCAGCGCCGCGGCGAACTCGCGACGCGCTTCGACATCCTGCTCCACGCAGGAGCTCGGCGCGAACGTAGTGCGCCCGTGCCTGCGGCAGACGCAACCCGAGCGGCTCGGCTTTGGCCAGTGCGCGATCCGCCTCCTGTCGCGCCGCCGTTCGGTCCATTCAGCAATAGCAGCGCGCGATGTACACCGTCACCGCCAGAGCCTTGAGACCCAGCGAATCGGCGTCTCGAGCCAGCGTGCCGAGTCTGGTCGCGTTGAGCTTGGTCGACCCCAGCGCGGCAGCGGCGATGGCTGCGCTGGCTTGCGCTTGCAGGCTCAGGCCTTTGTCAGCCGTTTTCGACGCATCCTGGGCTGCCTGCTCGGCCAACTGTTGCGCGGCGGTTGCGTCACCGGCGTAATACAACCGCTCGGCCTGAAGCCGCAGCGTCTGCGCGGTGAGAATCGTGTTCTGCAGCTCCTTGGCCAGCGCCATGGCTTCATCCAGAGGCTTCGCCGCTTCCTCGGTGCGTCCGCTCAGGCTCAGGCTGCTGCCGAGGCCACTCAGGATCTCGCCGAGCCAGACATCGCGCTGGTTCAGATCGCGAAAGGCTTTCAGCGCCTCCTCTTTGGACTTGACTGCCGCGCCGTAGCGTCCCTGGTAGTCGAAGATGGTCCCGATGCCGTAGGACTCCAGGGCCGCGCCTCCTTTCGCCGCTCGCTGCGCCGCAATTCGAGCGCGCGCAGAATTGCGAGAGCGCCTGCTCATAGCGTCCCATCCTCGAAAAGGTCTCGCCAAGGTTGTGCAGCGTGTCTGCCATCTCCTGGGGCGCTTTGGCCTTCTCCCTCAACTCCAGCGCGCGTTCGAAGTAAGTTTGCGCATCTGAGATACTCGCCCTTGTGACATATAGAGGTTGCCGATGTTGTTCAGAGCGCGGGCCTCGAGATTCTTGTTGCCCGTGTCGCGGACGATCGTCAGCGCCTCCTGCAGCAGCGGGAGCGCTTCGCGGGCGCGACCGAACGTGTCGTTCAGGAGGGCCGCGAGATCCATGAGCGTCACGCTGAGGCCCGCCTTGTCGCCAATCTCGCGCCGTAGTTTCACTGCCGCACGGTAACTCTGCTCGGCCTCGCGGGGATTGCCAGCAACGTCTGTTGGACCTCGCCCATCTGCACATAACTGGCGGCCATGCCCCGTTTGTTGCCGAGTCGCTGCTTGATCTCCAGCGATTCCTGGTAGCGTTTCAGCGCCTCGCCTGGGCGGTTGAGGCGCATGTA
Organism: uncultured Acidobacteriota bacterium; assembly: GCA_963734095.1. GTDB lineage: Bacteria > Acidobacteriota > Vicinamibacteria > Vicinamibacterales > UBA2999 > JACCSI01. The sequence goes on from CAVTGK010000029.1 coordinate 14,472, forward strand.
CGCGATGCCGATGGCTTGCAGGACATTGCCCCGCGTCTCGTCCTTGTCGAGCTGGATCGCCAGGCTCAGCGCCCGGTCGAGGTGCTCCAGCGACGGTTGCGGATTGCCACGCCTGATTTCGACGCGACCGAGCGCCAGCAGACCCTCGACGAACTTCGGGTCGAGCTCCACGACCTTGGCGAAGTGTTCCCGCGCCTGATCGAGCTGCCCACTCTGCTCGTATAGCCCGCCGAGATCGAACTGGACCATCGCGTCTGTGGGCGAGGCTTTCACGAGATTCTCGTAGGCCTCGATGGCTTTCTCGGTGTCGTTCGCGATCCGGTAGTGATTGGCCGCGATGCGGTGCTTTTCCTGTGGCGGCAGTGCATCGGCCAGGCTCATCGCGCGACGTGAGTTCTGCGCGGCTTCGGTGTCGTAGCCGAGCGTTGCGTACGACTGCGCGAGGGCGGAGAACCCCAGCGCGAAATTGCCGTCCGCCTGCGTCGCCGCCGCGAAGCGCTTCAGCGCCTGCTGATGGGTCCCCTGTTGGGTCAGCTGGAGACCCTCGTTGTAAAGCCGGAGCGCCTCGAACGAACTGGTTGACGGTTTCCAGGCCGTCGCCTTGAGCTCGGCGAGCACGTCGGGAGATCCGCGCGACAGATTCTGGTGCACGGCCTCGGCAAGCTCGGAGATCGCCGCGAGGAGGCTGCCTTCGTTCGCGGCCATGGCATTCAGCGGGACGGCCTCGCCACGATCGAGATCCTGCAACGTGGCATCGAGTCGAATGGCGTTGCCGAATCTCGGTACTGGCCCCACGAGCACGCGGCGTGCGCTCGTGAAATCCGCGACACGAGCAAGTTCCACCGGTGTAAGACTCGAGTTGGCTGTGATCCGCAGATCCTTGCAGCACCTGATGCAGCCGGTCCGACGGAACGGTCCGAACGTGCGACGACTGGCCGAGCGTCGGTTCCAAGCACCTGGCTCAGGCTCGGTCCGAGTGAGTCGAGTGTCGGGTCACCAGAGGCGTTCCTGAACGGCAAAATCGCCAGCGAAATCGTGGGACCAACCGTGGTTGTCGCTGGTGCGACGCTGTCCGCCCCCCAACCGCTCGCGGAACAACCAACCGGCTCCGGCCAGCGCAGCCACCAGACAGGCCAGGCAAGCCGCGATTATCCACTTCGCGGTCGGCCGAGACCCAACGCCGGCCGGCGCAATTTCCGGCGCGATTGGCATGGTTGCGGTTGCGGTGCGCGACACCACATCCGGCTGTTCGAGCTCCCCGAGCAGCTCTTTCATCGTCTGATAGCGGAATGCCGGCTCGGGTTGCAGGCATTTCGTCACCAGCTGGGTCGAAGCCACTCCGGTACGGTCGGATCGATCGAGCGGCAGGACGCCGGTGGCCGCTGCATTCGCGCCAGCAATTCGGCGACGGCCGTGGAGGGGCCGCCCTGCCGGCGCCCAAGGAGCATATCGTGCAGGATCAGCCCGAACGAATAGATGTCCGCACGCTGATCGGCCGCAATGCCTCGCGCTTGCTCCGGGGCCATGTATTCGACGGTGCCCACGACCGCGCCCGCCGCGGTCATAGCCGCGACCGTGGCGCCTTCGGTCGAGCGCGCGATGCCGAAATCCATGATCAGCGCATGGTCCTCGGCGTCCACCATGATGTTGGCCGGCTTCAGGTCGCGATGCACGACCCCGGCCTGGTGCGCCGCGGCGAGTCCCGATGCCACTTGCCTGGCGATCACGAGCACGCGATCGACCGGCAACCGTCCCTCGCGCTTCAGGATCGTGGCGAGGTCCGATCCCTGGACGTACGGCATCGTGATGTACAAGATGTCGTCGATGTCACCGAGATCGTGGATGCGGACAACGTTGGTGTGCGTGACTTGGCGCGCGAGCAACAGCTCGCGTTTGAAGCGCTTTTCGAGGGCCCTGGCCGCCTCCTCGTCCAGCGTGGGGTCGGCCCGCACGACCTTGACGGCCACGGCGACCTCGAGCACCTTGTCCCAGGCTTGGTACACCGCGCCCATGCCGCCGGCGCCGAGCAGGCGGATGATGTGGTAGCGCGAGCCGAAATCCTGGCCCGATGGTGAGCGGGCTGGCGGTCGTGCTCACATGACGGACGCCCGGTTCAGCCACAGTCTGACTGTCGGCGGCCGCCTGCGGAACGCTCGTGACGGCTTCACTGGAAGAGATTCCCGTGTGTGCGGTATCGGCGGAAGCCGCCGTGGGCGCGAGGTCTCGATCTGGACGTGCGGGTGGGGGCGGAGCGGCAACGGCGGTGATGACCGTCAGCGCGTCGCTGTCAATATGACCGCAAATCCCGCAGCGTTCGTTGACCGGCGTAGCCGAGCTACCGCAGCGAGAGCAGGCCATACGACGCAGATTATCGCTTGAAATTCCAGGCCCCCGTGCCCCAGATGACGTTGGCGATCGGAGTGAGTTGCGTCTGCACGCCCGAAGGTTCGCCCTCACATGGAGCAGTTGCCCCCCTTGCGTTCCCCGCGTACCCAGTCGGCGAGCATCCGGTATTCCGGGTCGTCACGCGATTGCCAGCGCCGCGGGCCGTTGTGCGTGTAGGATCCGCCGCCGTCGGGATGGAGCGGCTTCAGCAGAAAACGACTCTGCTCGGGGTTGCCAGGGATGATCAGCCTCGAGATCGTTCGGAATGCCCGGTTGGCCTCCTGCTCGGTCCACGCGCTCCCGCTCTGAGGCACCGGCGCGAAGCCGATGAGGCCGCTCGAGTGGCAGTTGCTGCACCGGATGTGGCCTTCGCGCGGGTTGGCGAAGACGCGCTGGACGCATGAGCGGAAGAACTCGAAGTCGAGCGGGGGCTCCGCTGCAGCGACATACCGATTCGGCGGCAGGCTTCGAATCCACTTCAGGATCGCCTGATACTCAGCCTCGTCTCGCGATTTCCAGTAGGTTCCGCCTGTATGTCCCAGGCCCCCGGCCTAGGCGTGAGCGGCTTGAGCAGCAGTCGGCTGTTTTCGGGATCGGCGGTGTTCACGAGCTTGGTCACCACGTCGAAATTTTTCCGCGACTGCTCGGCGGTCCAGCCGGCGTCGGTGGCGGGCGTTTCGAGACTGAATCGGACGCTCGTCTGCCAGGTGTGACACATGACACACGCCGCGTAGCCCGGCACCGTGCCGCCGCGATCGGTCATGAAGACCTTCTCGACGGTGCTGCGGTACGACTCGACATCGGCCGGCGCGGGGAACTCGGACGCTGACTTCGAAGTGGGCGTCTGCGCGGTTATTGCCGTTGCCAGGCTGACGGCGAACACCGCTCCTGCAATCCACGTCGGTCGCAGACGCCGAACCGACATGACGACATGTTTTGTGAGCACGGCCGCTACTCCTGGCGTTGCCCGCTGGTCGTTGAAGTGTTTACGCGGTTGAGCGGCAAGATGGCCGTGCTGATCCGCGCGGGTCGCGCGCCGGTCTTGATCTTGGCGACGATCGCCAGCTTCCGCAGGTCCACCGCGATCGTGTGGTCCACGCCGGAGATCGCGACGTACATGTAGCGGCTGTCCGGTGTCGGGTCATCCAGTTGGCGCTCGGGCCGACCTCCACGGCGCCGATGTACTTCAGATCCGGAAGACTCCAGCCGTAGATGCGGCTGTCCAACCGGCTCGACGCCCAGACGGCGGAGCGATCCGGAAGCACCTCGAGGCCGTGCATGTCGCCCGTCTGAATCCCGTCCGCATTCTGGCGCCACAGCGGAAGCTTCGGCGGCCACAGCATGTCGACGACCTCTCGCTTCGCCCAGTCGATCACCCAGACGGCGTTGATACCGGTCGCCTGTGCGAACATCCGCTTGGTGGAGCCGTCGGGATTTGCCTCGAAGGCCATCGGCCGGACCTCGTGGTGGGTCCTGCCGTACTGGCGATGTCCGGTCAGCTCCATCCCCCACACCACGGTGTCGGTCTTGGGATCGATCACCTGAATCGTCGGCTCTCCGGGCTCGACTTCTCCCCTGAGGCCCGCGACCACGTAGTTCTCGTCGGGCGTCACGTAGGTGTTGTGCACTGGATGATGGACGGCCACGCTCCTGATCACCTTGTGGGTCGCGATGTCGATCACATCGATGACGGAGGCCAGCGAACCGTCCGCGCTCGGCTGGAACCCGGGGCCGACCACCTTGGCGGTCGGGTTCACGATCCCCGCGTAGATCTTCCGATGCTTCTTGTTGACGGCGATCTTGTTGGGCCGCTCCGAGAGGGGAATCTGCTGCACGAGCTGGAGCGTCTTCGTGTCGAAGACGTCGACGGTCTTCTGCTGCTCGTTCGCACAGTAGTAATAGAGTCCGTCAGGGTGGACGGTCAAATTGTGCGCGTGCGGGCAGCCACGAATGACGCCGACGACCTGGTTAATGGTCGGGTCGATGATGTGGTGGAGGTTGCCGGCATTGTTGCTCTGGAGGATTCGCACGGCGACGCCCTCGTAGGAGTCGAGTCGTGGGACCCCCTGTGCGGCGATCGATGCGGAGAGGAGAACGATGCCGGCGAAGACGCGCACGGCTCGATTGATGAGTGGCGTCGCCATTGTTGACCCCCTGAGTGACGGCGAAAGTCGCGCGCCCGCGCCCTGCTCTAGCAGCCGAGGATACCATTCCGGGTTCGAAGGGTCCAAGGTTTGTATACTCCTCGCTATGCACGCCATTCTGACGCGTCTCGTGCGCCCTTCTTCTGCTGATGGCCGTCGTGTCGATCGCGGCCGCGTCGATGGTCGCGTCTTCTGCGACGCAAGCGGCGCAGGCGGACTTCGACATCCTCATCCGCGGCGGGCAGGTGCTCGACGGCACCGGCGCCGCCGCGCAGTCGGCGGACGTCGGCATCAAGGGCGATCGCATCGCCGCCGTCGGGCGGCTCGACGGCCGCTCGGCGCGACGACGATCGATGCCAGCGGTCTGATCGTGGCGCCAGGCTTCATCGATCTCCACACGCACTCCGAGATGCCGCTGCTCGCCGACGGCACGGCGCAGAGCAAAGTGCGCCAGGGCGTCACGCTCGACATCATGGGCGAGAGCACGTCGGTCGGCGCCGCGCGACGGGCTGCCCGACCGGGCGGCGGCGACGGCGTGCGCCCGACTGGACGACGTTCACCGGCTACTTCGAGCGCCTCGAAAAGCAGGGCATCTCGATCAACGTCATCTCGCACGTCGCCTCCGAGCAGGTGCGGCGCGTGGTCAAGGGCTACGACGCGAGCCCGGCGACGCCGCAGGAGCTGGCGCGGATGCGCGAGCTCGTCGCGCGCTCGATGGAGGAGGGCGCCTGGGGGCTGGTCACCCGCTTCGAGAGCGGCGGGCCCGAGCATCCGCGAGAGATTCTCGAGATGGCGAAGGGTCGTCGCAGCATACGGCGGCAATTACACCTCGCACACCGGCAGCGAAGGCTTCGAGCAGACCAAGGAGCTGGAGTTCGCCATCCGCGTGGCGGAGGAAGCGAAGATTCCGGTCCACATCTTCCACTTCAAGGTCCGCGGCACGCGAGAACTGGGGCACGATCGGCCGCTACATCAAGCAGCTCGAAGACGCGCGGGCACGCGGCCTGAACATCACCGCCAATCAGTATCCCTACACGGCGATGTTCCACGGCTGGAGCGCGTTCTTCCCGGTGTGGATGCGCGAGGGCGGTCCGGAGAAGTTCGCCGAGCGGCTGAAGGATCCGGTCGCTCCGCGCACGGTTGAAGAAGGATCCGGAGTTCATCGCCTGGGCGAAGGAGCACGGCTGGTGGGACGGCATCGTGCATGGCGCGGGCGCGCACCGAGAAGAACCGCCAGTACGAGGGCAAGCGCATCGCCGAGATCGCGCAAGCTCCGCGGCGACGCCGATCCGATGGACACGTGCATCACGCTGATGGCGGAAGAGGGCGGCAACATCAGCGGCATCTTCCACACGATGTCCGAAGACGATGTGCGGACCGTGATGAAGCTGCCGTGGGTGCGCCATTGCCAGCGACGGGTCGGCGATCAATCTCGATGCGCCCGGCGTGCCGCATCCGCGCAACTACTCAACCAACGTGCGCGTGCTCGGCCACTACGTGCGCGATCAGAAAGTGCTCACGCTGCCCGAGGCCGTGCGCAAGATGACGTCGTTGCCGGCGCAGATTCTCGGATTGAAGGATCGGGGACAGATCAAGGAGGGGTTCGCCGCCGATCTGGCGGTGTTCGACCCCGCGCGCGTGCGGGAGACGAATTCGTTCGAGAAGCCGAAGTCGTACGCGGAAGGGGTCCCGTTCGTGTTCGTGAACGGCGTCGTCGTGATCGACAGGGCCAGCACACGGGCGCGAAACCGGGCCGCGCGCTGCGGGGCCCGGGG
>CAVTGK010000030.1:0-15556 GCA_963734095.1 uncultured Acidobacteriota bacterium
ACTGACATCGACGTGAGCGCAGCCGTTCCTTCTCATAGGGGCGCTCCAATCAAATCGCGAGCGCCAGGTAGTGAATGCCAACGGCCGATATCGCGCGCTGCTGGGTTTTGATCTAAGCTGCGCGCTCGAACGTGGTTTTGACTTTGCACGCGATCAGGGAATCGCGACGACGAATTCGACTTCGGCTTTCCCTGACGTGGCGCTCACACGCCAGCACCCTGGCCCGGGAAACGCCAGCGAGCTCGGTCTGAACGTCGCGCGAGAGTCGGTTGCAGGAAACGTCTGCAGGAGCCTGGCGGGACGGCCGTCCAGACGCTCGCCTCGTCCTCGGACTTGCTCGCCTCTGGGACGCACCCACAGCACCTTGTACTCGCCATTGTGCCGCTTGCCCCACCACCACGCCCACAGCGTACGATCGGCGTTCGCATACCACGTGCCTCCAGGACTTGCTGAACGTCGAGAGAGCTGGATGATCAGGAGGACGGTGGGAGCACCGTGGAACTCACCTCACAGTCCGTCGTGCGGGAAGCGTCGTGGACGCCGCCAATTGCCAGGTTAGCCACCAACACGAACGGGACGAGCACGCTGATACTCGACATCCGGCACCTCCGAGTCAGCGTCGATCAGCCTAGGCCGCCTTCGGGCAGGGGTCAAGGGAGGTCAGGTTGGCGCCGGTTTCTCACCGCTTAGCCAGCAATCCACCAGTCGGCTCTGAGGGACGGCGCGTTTGTCAATTCGGAGATCGTCAGACAGGGCTTCGGGCAGCGCGTACACACAGTTCCCGTTCAGATATCTCGATGAGTTCAGGGCGCTCAATAGTGAGGCGCGCGAACAACGGCGTGGACTTTCGCAGCAGAGTGACCGGAGCGGGCGCCGATTCTTTGGCGAGGTGTATGTTGCCGCGAGCGATTACGCGAGGCCTGGTACGGTTCGTTCAAGTGGCTCATTTCCCCGAAGTGGTGCGGCCGTTGGAAGCTTCGCGGAACGCTACCAAGGGTTCCCGTGCCGCTTCGCTGCGACACTTCCGGATCTCGATGAATTTCAACCTCTCACTGTGGCGTCCATTCGGACCCTTCGAGGCGCAAGCGGTAGGGCCGAATCCTCGTCGGCGAGGTAGCGTGACAGCGGCGTCCACCGCCGAATCGCCGTTTGGGCAATTGCATCTGCACCGCTGTTCTGGGGACCTCCGGGCGCCAGGCCCCGGGGATGGGTCTGCACTACGGCGTCACTCAGGAGTAATCCAGTCCGCGCTGGGGTCTCACCCGTATAATCGACAGCGGTTGGCCTTCACTTCCGGCACCCGCATCGGGCCGTACGAGATCCTCTCCGCCCTCGGGGCAGGCGGGATGGGCGAGGTGTATCGGGCGCGCGACACGAAGCTGGATCGCGACGTCGCGATCAAGGTCCTGCCCGATGCGTTCGCGACCGATCCAGAGCGTCTGGCGCGCTTCAGCGCGAAGCGCAGACGCTGGCCTCGCTGAACCATCCGAACATCGCGCACATCCACGGCCTCGAGGAAGCCGGCGGCGTCCGCGCCCTCGTGATGGAACTGGTCGAGGGCGAGGACCTCTCGCAGCGGCATCGCGCGTGGCGCCGATCCCGCTCGACGAGGCGTTGCCCATCGCGCAGGCAGATCGCGGAGGCGCTCGAAGCGGCGCACGAGCAAGGCGATCATCCACCGCGATCTCAAGCCAGCGAACATCAAGGTCCGCGCCGGACGGCACGGTGAAGGTGCTCGACTTCGGGCTGGCCAAGGCGCTCGAGCCGACCGGCTCGGCTCCGGTCGTACGCAATCGCCGACGATCATGTCGCCCGCGATGACGCAGCGCCGGGATGATTCTAGGCACGGCCGCGTACATGAGCCCCGAGCAGGCGCGCGGCAAGCCGGTAGACAAGCGCGCGGATATCTGGGCGTTCGGCGCCGTGCTCTTCGAGATGCTGTCGGGCACAGCGTGCGTTCGACGGCGAAGACGTGGTCGAGACGATCGCGGCAGTCGTCCGGCAGGACGTCGACTGGTCCGTGTTGCCGGCGGCAACGCCAACCTCAGTGCGGCGCCTCCTGGCTCGCTGTCTGAACCGCGACGTGAAAGACCGGCTGCGTGACATCGGCGAAGCACGCGTCACTCTGTCCCGTCACGGGCATCGGACATGCAACCAGCGGTGATTGGCGTCAAAGGCGGCTCGCGTCTAAGGCGCCTTCTGCCTGGGCAGTCGCTGCGACCAGCCTAGCCGCGACGGTGGTGGTGACGACGCTGTGGGCACCATGGAGCGTTACGGAATTGCCTCGGTCGGTTCGATTGAGCTCGGAGTTAGGCGGAGATCTCTCCCTGGCAGTAGGCGCCGGCGAGAGCATTGCGTTCTCTCCTGACGGTGCCCTGGTCGCCCTCGTGGCGAGGAATGCTGCGGGAGAGACGCGACAGCTTTATATCCGCCGACTGGAGCAGCTGCAGACCACTGCGCTCTACGGCACCGAGGGCGCGGAGAATCCGTTCTTTTCTCCGGACAGCCAATGGGTCGCGTTCTTTGCCGACGGCAAGTTGAAGAGGATTGCGGTGGCCGGTGGGGCACCACAGACCGTGTGCGAGGCGCCGAATGGTCGCGGAGGGACTGGGCGACGAACGGAAACATCATGTTCTCGCCGACACAAGGCGGAGGCTTGGTGCAGGTATCGGACTCGGGCGGGACACCCCAGCCGCTGACGACGCTGAGTGACGGCGAAGTGACCATCGATGGCCGCAGGCGATTGACGGTGGACGTGCGGTGCTCTACACCGCGAGTGGGATTGGCGGCCTTGCCGGAGCCGGGTCGTATGACGATGCGGACCTTGTGCTGCAGGTGCTGCCCGAAGGCTCGCGCACGATCGTGCATCGTGGCGGCTATCACGGCCGCTATGTGCGCAGCGCAGCCGGCTCGACAATCGATCGATCGTGAGAGCGGCCACATTGTGTATCTGAATAATGGGACGCTCTTTGCGGTGCCATTCAGTGCGAACGAACTCCAGGTGACCGGGCGTGCTATACCCGTCATTGAGAGGGTGGTGTCGAGCCGCCCCTCCGGCGGCGCTCAGTTTTCGGTCTCGCCTGACGGCACACTAGTCTACCTGCAGGGGCCGAGCAGCGACGCAAAGCGTGCCATCGACTGGATGGATCGCGCCGGGACGACCACGACGCTTCGTGCCACGCGTGCCAACTGGTTCAACATTCAGTTCGCGCCCGATGGGCGCAGGCTGGCGCTGCAGATCAACGACAGGCAGAACGAAATCTGGGTGTACGAGCAAGCGCAAGACAACCTGACCAGACTGACGTTTCACGCCGCGAACGATTTGAAGCCAGTGTGGACGCCCGATGGACGGCGGATCACGTTTGCGTCGGCACGGGAAACCCCATCGGCCACCAACCTGTATGGCAGCGTGCAGACGGCGGCGGTGAGGCGCAGCGTCTCACAGCGAACCCACAGTCGGAGCAACAACCGGGCTCATGGCATCCGAGCCGGAAATATCTCGCCTTTCAAGAGGTGAATCGCGGAACCAATGTCGATCTGATGATCCTGCAAGTGGACGGCGACGAGACGTCCGGATGGAAACCTGGCACGCCGACCGTGTTTCTCAAGACACCCGCGTCGGAGCGCGAACCGATGTTTTCGCCAGATGGCCGGTGGCTTGCCTATGTTTCAAACGAAGGCGGCCGCCCAGACGTGTACGTGCAGCCGTTCCCCGGACCTGGCGGCAAGAGGCTGGTTTCAAGCGCCGGCGGAAGCTCGCCGACCTGGTCGCGTACCGAAACGTGAACTGTTCTTCACCTCGGCGAATGGTCAACTGATGGTCAACTCCTATTCGATCGAAGGCGACTCATTTCGCCCCGGGAAGTCGGTGGAGATCGCGGGACGGATCGATACGCTTGCAGAACTCCGGATGTTCGATCTGCATCCCGACGGCGAACGGTTTGCGGTGGCACCTGTCCTCGCGGCCGGCATGAAGGCCGATCATCTGACGTTCGTCTTCAAGTTTTTCGACGAATTGCGCCGGATCGCACCCCCATCGCCGTGATTTACTCCTGACTGGTCGCCTAGTGTTTTGTAATCCGCACGGAGGCACCCCCCGACGGTGGCGATTGGCGGTTTTGTTACAGGCTCTAAACATGATATGATCAGCATGAAACGTTGATTAGGGCCGCGCGTCGCGTTGACCCAATCGCCTCATTGTCTGAATCGCCGTCGGTCGCAAGGGACATTGTCGGCAAATAGACGTGGTGTGTTGGCCTGCGCCTTGCTCTTCTACCCCGCGTGCGAGTTCTCATCACGCGTCGATGCGTCGCTCCAGCGCAAGGCTTCTCGGTCGCCCCGCTCGAGATCGGTCGGGTGTACGACGTGTCGCGCGCCATCGCCGAATTTCTGATCAGCAACAAGTGCGCGGAGCCTTACCCGGAGAGTGAAACAGCGGACAGATTGGCCGATCTTTTCCGCGACGAGCCCTGACGCGCCGCACGCCGTCGCAACGGAGTCGTCACCACCGTCCATTTGCGATGGTGCTATTCGGCATCGGTCGCAGAACGAAAACTGTGAACATGCGATACTCGGGGCGTCTATGGAACCTCAGCAGATCGCTGAGCTTCGCACGCGGCTGGATACAATCGAACGCCTTCTGGCCCAGCTCAGCGCCGAGTTGAAAGGCATACGAGAGACATTGCACGCCGCTGCCCCCGCAGTCTCGAAAGACCCTGAAAACTGAGCCGTTAGATAGGCTCGGATTCGTCGGCCTGGGGGTGCGAGGCCTTGAGAGCTTCGGACCTGTCGCGTTCCCGCTCCCTTTCGATCTCGGCTCGGGTGCTCTCAGCCTCCCGCATCGTCTCTTGGAGCTTCCGTACGATGGTATCGAAGCGCTCCTTGAGTTCCTGTAACGGGTCCATTTACGGGATCGTGCAAGGCCCTGTCCAAGACTCAGGCAAATGCCTGAGTCGCAGTTGCTGCCGCTGAAGCTGGAGCTGATCAGGTAGGCGTTGCCGCCATGATGGGCTCCGGCCCAGCCGCGGTGCGCCGAGCGCCCGCTATCGCCGCGATCGCCTTCGCGGTTTCGGATCGACAGCGGTCGGAATCTCGTACCACAACTCGATCGTGTAGCCGTCGGGATCGGTCGCGAACACGTAGGGTTCGCCGGGCACAAACTCGCCCGAATCCGTGATGTCCCCACCCGCGGCTTTGACGGCGTCGCGCGCGGCGTCGATATCGGTCGGCCGCGTCAAGCGGAAGCCAAAGTGCAGCACGCCACCGGCCTTGCCGGCCTGACCCTTGTTCCGCTCGAAGACCAGCACGTCGCGCGATCCGGGTGTCTGCATTTGAAGAAACCCCAGTCGCGATACACGGTCACGGCGCCGAGGATCATCTTGTAGAACGCCTCCGTCCGGTCGAGGTCGGCGACTGCGACGGCCACGTGCGTCAATCCGTAGGTTTTCACCATGGGGGCTCATTATCGGCCCGGCGGTGGCCGCTAGGGAACGACCACCTGAACTTCGGCCGACGCCGTGCTCAACGCACCACCAGCATTTTTCGAGCGGACCCTGACGTAGTACGTGCCGGGCGGAGCGTTTGGAACGCCGTACTCGGTCGCTGATGATGGGACATCGATCGTCAGATTCGTCGCACCGGGCGTGAGGCCAACGTCCAGAACATACGCACTGGGAAGCAGCCCAACGCCGGGATTCCAGCGAATGGTGACCGATCGACCCGCCACGCTGCTCGAGACGCCCGTCGGCGCCGCAGGTTTCAGAGCAATGGCAATTCCGCTTGGCGATCCTGGCGTCGGGACATCAACCGTCGCGATGTGGACCGGATTGGCCGTGTCAAGGACACTGAACCGGGTGCCAAGTCTGTTGCCCAATGGAATGGCCGACGCCCAATACGCACGGCCTTCGTCTGAGAACACCGGGGTCAGGGCTTGTGGATAGATCCCCTGATTGGGCACGACGAACTGCGTCACGAGTGCAAGATCGACAGGCTCGAAGATCGTGAGGTGATTGGCCAACGGAGGTGATGGCATGGTGCCGGTGAGAAACACCCGTCCCGTGACGGGATCAACGCTGACGGCGAACGCGCTTTGTGCAATCGCAGTGATGTCCTGCTGCGCAAGCACGGCACCGGTGAGGGCGTCTCGCCGCGTGAGGATCGCGCGGGGCGCGGTCTGCAGGTGAAACAATTCGGTCCCATCGGCGTTGGGCGCCTGCAGCCCTGGCGTGTCTGGAATCGTCGAGAGCAGCGCACCAGTTTCACTGTCGAGGACCCGTGTGTCACCAGTCTGACCAAGAACGCTGTTGCACGCCACGAAGAGTCGCTCACCGTTCCGAGCGAGACCTGACAGCCGCGCGAAGTTGCAGCCGGCACCTGGTGAGAACGGCTGCTGCCCCTGCGGCTCGAGGGCCAAGACACTGGCACCATCCGAGACGAAGAGCCGCAGTCGACTCGGGGCGTGATACACGCTATTGAAGAAGAGCGCGCCCGCGCTCGGTGTGCTCACCACCACGCTGTTGGTGACGGTGTCCAGGGCTGACAAGGTGATTGGGCCGAGACCCTCCTTGCCAATCCAGGCCAGAAAGCGCCCGTCTGCGGTGGTAGCGGCGGCCACGGTGCTGTTGGCGTCGCGTATCACGGACTGATCGACGAGGCGACCATTGTCGACGTCGATTTCCAGGGCGTATTCCGTCTCGCAGTTGTTGCACTGCTGTTGGCCTTGAAGGGTAACAAACAGTCGTGTCTGGGCACTGACGCTTGTGGAAAGGAGGAAGAAGCAAAGCAAACTGACGACTGCGATGATTGCACGGGCAATTGTCACGGTCGGTTGCACGTCGTGTCAGGCTGCTCGCTCACTAGGAGACGGCGCTGGCGAGCGGTCAATCTCGGTAGGTGAGCGACAGCACGGCGTAGGCCGTGGCGGCGTCACTCATGAATTTGCCCGGATCGGATTGCGGGTCGCGCTGTTTGTTGGGGACACTGCGAGCCAACGGCCCGTCGTTCGATCTTGGTTGCGCCGCAGCCAATCGAGCCCCTTGTGATCCGCGTATCGAAGCCTGTAACGCCTGCCGACTGCAGCGCCAACGTCGCCAGTGCCGTCGCGTATCCGTCGGCCCGCGTGTCGCTCTCGGTGTTATCCATTCGCTTGTTGTACCCAGTGACACCGTGCTCCATCCCCCGTCAGGCTGCTGCGAGGCAAACACGGCGTCAATGGTCGCTGACGCTGCTCCACGGTGAGGAGGTCGGGCACAAGGCTCGATGCCCAGAGCCCGCTGAGTTGGTTCAGCAGCGAGACGTTGCCGTGCTGACGTTGAAAATACGCGCGCAGAGCCTTTATGCGCTCAGCAATCTCAGGAGACGCGGCGTAACGCTCTGGCGCGGAACCGACCGCTAGTGCCGCCATGGACGCCCCAAAGTACGGCGAGTTCGGTGATTCCCATGGTTCCATGTTGAAGTTCAGCCAAGTCCACGCGCCGGACTCGGGCCGGTCTTCATCTGCAGCGTCCACATGACCCCGAGAGCTGTGCGCGCGTCGTCACTCAGTTTACCGGCTGCCGCTCGCCGAGCGAGAACCCAAGGCATTCATGACGGCTTCAATCGCTCGGGATTCGCTGGTCTTGGAAGCCGCGAGTCTGATCTGGATACCAGGGCTCGACATCGCGCCAGTTGCGTGCGCGGGTCAGCAAATTGCCGAAGATCTTCTGTTCGGTCGGCGAGGTGCAACCTCGCTCAGTGGCCCTCGGAGCGCGGGGCGGGCAAGCGCATACGGAAGCGTCGTGTGGCAGGACATGCAGTACGTGCCGCGATCGCGAGCCGCGTTGGGCCACGTCGTCCACCACTCGGCGCGCTCATCGAGATACCGTGCCGCGGCTCTTACATCCCACCCGGAGGTGTCGGGAGGTCCCGCGTCCAGCCGATTCTCGATGACGCCAGCGCACAACATCGCCACAACCGACGTGACCAAGACTTGTTGCAACGAGGGGCTCATGCTGACCTCAACGAAATCATACCTCTCCCGGTCGTCCAGCCCGTTCTACCCTGGCGGGCGGGGTCAGGCGTGAAGAGAATTGATCCCGTGGTGCCCTCCGGGTATATGCTCCCCCAAGTTTGAGCAAGCCCTAACCCTGTAGTTCACCTGGGCCGCCCCTCGCTGCGACGGGGCCTTCGGCCACGCGGCGATGGGTTTCGAGCGAGTAAGCAGCACGAACCAGGTGAGTTCCGGGCCTAACTGGCGTCACGGAGGGTCACATGGCTCGAGTCGTTCTGCTGTGCGCGGTTGTCGTATCGCTTTCGGCTCCACTAGCGGCGCAAGCGCCGACCGGCACCATAGCCGGCACGGTCACCGATCAAGTCGGCGCGGTCCTGCCCACCGCCACTGTCACAGTCACGAATCACGGCACCGGCGCCTCGCGCGTCGTCCAGACGGCCGCGGACGGCACCTTCTCGGTCCCGTCGCTTGCCGCCGGCCGCTACGACGTGCTCGTCGTCGCCGCCGGGATTTCAGCCGGTCGTCAGCCCCGGCCGACGTCGTGACCGGGATCGACGACGACGGTCAGGTTGGGCCTCGAAGTTGGGCACGCGGACGGAGACCGTCACGGTGACCGGCGCCACGACGTCGGTGGATCTCGTCGTCGAATCGGGTGCAGGGCGTCGTCGGGCGCACGCAGATCGAGAACCTGCCGCTCAACGGCCGCAGCTTCATGAATCTTGCGGCGCTGCAGCCGGGCGTGACCGTGAATCTCGGCAACCCGGCGCAGTTCAACGCCCAGTTCAACGTGTCGGTGCTGGGCGGCCCGGCGTCGCGCACGGCGATCACCGTGGACGGCGGCAACGTCCGCAACCCGATTGAAGGCGGGCCCGGCCAGAACTTCTCGCAGGAAGTGGTCCAGGAGTTCCAGATCTCGACGGCGAACTTCGATCTGTCGACCGGCATCGCCGCGTTCGGCGCCATCAACATCGTGACGCGTTCGGGCTCGAACGATCTCCGCGGCGTCGGGCTACTTCTACTACCGCGATCAGAACCTGGCGGCCTATCCCGAGCCTGGCGCGCAACACGCTGACCGACGATCCCGGAGTTCTCGCGCAAGCAGGGCGGGCTTCGTCCTCGGCGGGCCGATCAAGAAGGACAAGGTCGCACTTCTTCGCCAACTACGAGCGGACCGACCAGCAGGGCGTGTACGTCGTGCAGCCGGACCTGCCGTCGGTCGCAGGCGTTCGGCACGCTGGCGCCGAGCGCCGTACGATCGGCAATCAGGCGAGCGGACGGGTCGGACTTCCGCGTCGGCGACAAGCACACGCTGTTCGGGCGCTATTCGTACGACGGCAACACCAACAGCGGACCGTTCGGCACGCCGGTGCCGCCGTCGAACTTCGTCTCGAACAACAACGACGTCGATCAGCAGCTGGTTGGCATCACCAGCGTCCTCAGCTCGACGCTGGTCAACGAGTTCCGCTTCTCGCACATGTACTGGCGGAACCGGAACACGCCGGCGGCGTGCGAGGGCGACATCAACGCGCAACTGCATCGGCGCCGGCGGGCCGGAGATCTTCTATCTGAACTCGGTGAACTTTCGCGCTCGGCAACAACTTCAATTCGCCTCAGGGGCGCGACATCCACCGCTTCCCGATCTCGAACAACACGACCTGGCAGAAGGGCCGCCACTCGGTGAAGTTCGGCGGGACCTGGGAGCCCAGCGATCTCGATCGGGCTACTGGGGGTTCTTCGATCCCGGCTCGTGTCGTATCTGCTGTCGCCCGAGTTCCTCGGCCGGCGTCAACCCGGCGCTCCCGGCGCTGTTCGGTTTGCCCGGACGGCAGCATCCGCAGCCAGGCCGATCTGCTGCGGCTTCCGGTCGTCACGTTCATTCTGGGCATCGGCGATCGCGCGCAGCCGTCGTACAACCTCGATGACGCACGCAACAACAACCGGTATCACCTCTACGTCCAGGACAGCTGGCAGGCGACCGACGGCGCTGACGCTCAACTACGGCCTCGGATGGCAGCACGAGATCCAACGTGCTCAATCACGATCTGGCGAAGCCGGCGATACCTCGCGCCGATCTACGGCAGCGACCTCAGCCCCACGAAGAAGAACTACAAGAACTTCTCGCCGGCCGCGGGGTTCGCGTGGTCGATCGGCAAGGACCGGCCGACGGTGATTCGCGGCGGCGCGGGCATCTTCTACGACACGCAGCTCGGCTGGTGGCGGCTCGGCGAGCGCGCGGTCATCGGCGGATCGGGCCGCCAGTTCATCTTCAACAACGCGGTCATCAACCCGCTGACGGGACAGCCGTTCAGCACGGCGTTCCTCAACTCGCTCGCGCTACAACTACGGCACGTTCCTGCAGCAGATGCCGGCGCTGCGCGCGCAGCAGGACGCCAAGTATCCCGGCACCGGCGACCAGCCGCAGATTCTGCTGTCGAAGCAGGCCACCGCGCTCGGCGCGCTGTACCCGCGCGAGTTCCCGACCACGCGCGCCAACCACTTCAATCTCGGGTTCCAGCGCGAGCTGGGCGGCGACATGGCTGGTCCAGGCCGACGTCGTCTACCGGAAGATGCTGCACGGCACGCCCGGCGGGTTCTTCGGCGCGAGCGTGGACTTCAACAAGTTCGATGCGATCGAAGGCCCGGTGATTCCGCGCGTGCACGGCGGCGCAAGCCAACGACCCGGCGGCGCAGTGCTCGTCGGGCCCGATGAACTTCTGGTGGCCGGGCGCCGACGGCCGAATACAAGGGCCTGCTGCTGCAAAGCGGACAAGCGCTTCACGCAACCGCTACTCGCTGTCGGTGTCCTACGCGCTGCAGTTCAGCGAGAGCATCCGGGACGTCACGCAGAACCTGAACGACTACTTCGCCACCTACGGCCCGGATCTGCCGCGGCACAACCTGACGGTGTCGGGCGATGGTCGACCTGCCGTGGCGGCTGCAGTTGTCGGTGCTGTCGACGTTCCTGAGCCGCCCGCCCGATGGCGCCGACCATCAACGGCTTCAACAACTCCGGCACGAACGACTCGACCACCGGGCTACACGCCGCTGCTCGGCATCCTGGGCAAGGGGTATGCGGACTTCCTGAGCAACGAGGAGCTCGAGTCGCTGGTCGCCGAATACAACGCCACGATTCGCCGGCACGCTCGACGCCGCGCGCGGCGCCGCCGGGCGTGGTCGCCAACCAGCGCTACCCGGTCATCACGCTGCCCGACCGACTACGACCTCGGCGACGTGTTCACGTCGCAGGACGTTCGCGTGACGAAGGCGTTCAGGCTCGGCCGGCAGCACCGAGACTGCGGCTGATCGGCGAGGTGTTCAACATCTTCAACGTGTCGAACCTGACCAACTTCAACTACAACCTGTCGGTGCCGGCGACGTTTGGCAAGGCGAACCAGCGCGTGGGGCAGACGTTCGGATCGGGCGGTCCGCGCGCGTTCCAGCTCGCGGCGCGCGTCAGCTTCTAACAGAATTGGGTGATCGGCGATCGCGCGATCGGGAATTGCGCGATTGCTCAGTCAGTTCTATTGTGGCGCTCGGGAGCCTTCACCTCAATTCCGCCAGCCAGATAACTGCGCCCGCCCGTGCGATCGAGATAGCCCCTCGCGCCGGTGATTCACGTAGCCTCCAGAACCGCGGGACTGCGGCAGGATCTCCCGCGACGGGCTCCACAACATCGTGGCGCAACGCGGTTCCGTCGTCAGGGCACGGAGCTAATGGCAGAACGAGGGCGCCCGAGGACGCTGATTCGGCGGTCGCCGTGTACACGAAATCGCCATCGGCGCTTTCGTTGCCGTCAGCGGCGTTGGCCGCGACATTGAAGATCACCGGCCCGCCGCGGTCCGGCGCGGTCCACTCGATCGTCCAGCGCGATGGCATCGGCCGCGCCAACCGAGGAGCCTGCCTGCTTCTGTCCCGCGTACTGGACGCCACCCTGGCTTTCGACCCCGACGCGTTCGCGCGTCGTCAGGAGCGGGCGCGAGCGTGCCGGCCTGCGCGCCGCTGTCCTTGAAGCGGGCGGCGAGCTGGAAGCCGGCGCGCTTCATGCCGGCTCGCGTCAGCGTGACGGTCAGCGTATACCGCTCGTCCGGCCGCAAACGTCGCGGGAACGCCTTCGATCGTGACGCGTCCGCCGCCTGAGTTCGGCTCCGCGTGGAAGTGGCACGCGTGGCACGACTCCTCTTTGAAGCCGCCGGAGAATCCGGGCGGCGCGCCCTCGGCGTACGCGTGCGACGCGACCAGCCGCATGGTGGTCGCGAGGACGAGCCGCCGCCAGCGTCGTGCTCACTTCGCCTTCTGCAGCGCGATGCGCCCGACGTTGTTCGCGTCGGTGCCGAACCACATCGTCCGCGTCTTGCTGATCGAAGTGCATGTGGCGGATCGTGCCGCTCACCTCGATGTTGGCGAAGAACTTCTCCGTCTTCGGATCGAAGCCGACGAGGCGTTTGGCGTTGCCGGTTTCGGAGAACCAGATGCGATCCTGATCGTCCTTGGTGAGCGCGTACGGACTGGCCTCGGGACCGCCGGGCACCGGCCACTCCTTCACTTCGCCGGTGGCGGGGTTGATGCGGCCGAGCATGCCGCGGGCCTCGTCGCCGAACCAGATGGTGCCGTCGCGCGAGCACATCGAGCCGGCGTGACCGCGACGTGTCCGCGCCCTCCTTGAACCGCGTCACCGCCATCGTCTGGGGATCGATCTTCGCGACCATGCCGACGCGGAGCAGCGCCACCCAGATCGTGCCCTTCGAGTCGATGACGATGCCGTACGGGTTCGACGGCGTGTCGAACGGCGTGACGAGGTCCACTTTCTCGGTGGCCATGTTCAAGCGGCCGACGCGATTCGATCCCTGCGACGTGAACCAGATGTGGCCCTTCCCGTCGAACACCATCGTGTGCGGATCCTTCGCCTCACCGGTCATGATCACCTTGATGGCGCCGGTGGCCGGATCGAGCCGCCCGATGCGGCCGTTGCGGTTGCCGGCGTACCACACGATGCCCTTGTCGTCGACGATGAGCGTGTGAGGGTTCGTGCCCTCCTCGATCTCGTACCGCTTCTGCGCACCGGTCGCGGGATCGAGGTTGGCGATGTAGTTGCCGGCCTGCCCGACGAACCAGACCTTGCCGTCCGGCGCGATGGCGGGGTCGCGCGTGCGGCCGCCCCATTCGACCGGCCACTCCTTGAGATCGAACGTATCCACCTGCGCGGCCACCGGCGGCGACCAGCTGAGCAGGACAGCAGCTGCGAGCAGGACGAGCTTGATCACGGCATTCCTCCAGTCGTTGAAGACGATAGGAAATATTAAGGCCGTCTCGGCGATCAGGCTCACCATCTTTTGCGCCAGCTTCTCCTCTGCTTTCTGAATCTTGCCCGCCGGGACGCTTGGGGCCTTCGCTTCTTCGATCGCTTGTAACGTGGCCAGCCGGCTCACAGCGACGACCTGATAGGCTGATGATGAGATACCGCGCGAGGCGTAACAGGAGTGTTTGGCATACGCCACGACAACTCTCTGTCCGCCGCGCGGGCTTTTGGCTGCGGCGATGTGAGGCGCGGAGATCGCGGCTACGTGCGCAGGTGCCGCGCGATGAAGGCCTTGACCATCTCGCGCGCGCGATCTGTCGGCGGTCCCGGATTGGCCACCCACTGGTGTTCGGAACCCTCGAACAGCTGGTAGTCGCAGGAGCCCCCGGCCGCGTTGTACGTCTTGGCGAATTTCTCCTGAATGGATGGCAGCACGTTGTCGTCGAGCGCTCCCTGCATGATCAGCAATGGTCCGAGCGCGACGGCTTCTTTCCGTTCGAGAATCTGCTGTGGGTTCGATTCGAATATCGTTTCCCACGGCTTGAAGTACGTCTTGTGATTGTCGATCATGCCCTGGCGCTTCATTTCTCCGCGTTCAGGAAGCGCGCATAGGGATCGCTGATCGGCGAGCGCGTCGCGACATAGGCAACCGTGGCATCGAGTGTCGGCGCCTCGGGCAGTGGAATCGCGTTGTAGCGCGCATCGCGCGGACGCATGCTGAGGAGCTCGGCGACGTGGCCGCCGCTCGAGCTGCCGTACACTCCGATTTTCGACGGGTCGCCGCCCCACGAGGGCGCCTTCCACTTGAGCCAGCGCACCCCGTAATTCGCATCCTGTACGGACGCGGGATACGGCGCTTCCGGCGCGAGCGTCATGTCGATCGCCACGACGAGCACGCCGCTCGCAGCCAGGGCGCGGTCCATCGGTTCCTCGGCGAGGCGGTCTTTGCCATTCCAGGCCCCGCCATGCAGATCGAGCATGGTGGGAAACGGTCCGGGACCGTCGGGTCGATAGATGCGGGCCATCAGCGTTCGTCCGGCCGTATTCCGGCGGAACTCAACCTCGCTGACCTTGATCTCGAACTTCGCTGCGGGGTTGTATGTGATCGCGCCAGGGGCGGCCGCTGAATCAGCCGCGTACACCCAGCGAGGCCGTAAGGCGGGCACGGCCCCAGTAAGGCCGGCGGCGCCGAGCGCTGTAATTGTCTTGAGAAAGTCCCGACGTCCACGGAGCGACTCGTTCATGTTGAGCTCCTTGAGGTTGGCGGCTGTATCTTACTGCGCACCGGCGTTGCAGCGCGAAGGTTTTGCAGTCATTCGCCGCGTCGCAGTTCTGGGATGATTACCGGCGGCGTCGTGGGCGTTGCGTTTTTCAGAGTGGGGGACTTCACTTTACCGAGCGGCATGCGCGCGCCCTGCAGAGCCGCGGACCACAGCTCCTTCGTGATCGCGTTTCTGAAGATGTCCGGGGCGCCTTGGTGCTTGACTCCTGATACCGACGAGGCCGGAACCCAGCATCGACACGAGACCGACCAGAGCGACTCGTCGAAGGTTTTGACCTGTCATTCAGCGCGGTCGCTGCTCAGCTGCTTCCCGCCCGACAGCGTCACTTCTTCAGCACGACCACCTGCTCGACCCGATCGCTGGCATCGTAGGTAACTTCTGTACGCCACGCGCGTGCCGTCGAAGATGGCCTCGGTCGGTGTGCCGATCGCCTCCCACAAGCCGAACGTCAAGACGTCGGCGGCTCCATGGGCGATCGAACGGCTGACGCGCACACCCTTCGAGTAGCCCTGGACGAACGAATACACTTCGACGCGCTGGCCGGTCCTCATCTCGGTGGCCACGGGCTGGCCCAATTCGGCCAACACGAGGTTCCTCGGCACGCCGGGGGTGAGGAGTCCGATTTCCTTCTTGGAGGGCTGTTTGGCGGCCATCACCACGGCACACCCACTCGTCACAACGCCAACCACCATGATCATTGCTGCCGCCACGACCGAGTGCCAACGCGCGGGGGGACGTGAATTCCATTCGATCCTCCTCTGGTTCGTGTGATCGTCGATTGGCGCCGCCCTCACGCCATCAAGAGCCGGACCAGTCACACCGAGCCGGGAATGCAGCTGTTTCGAGAACGGGCGACGGAGGCACGGGTCGGGTGACCGGTTGCGATGACACCGCCGCCCGCTCGGGAGACGTTCGACATCGTCGCCGAGCGGCTCCGGAACCACTGCCACGAAGGTCACGCGGATACCGAGCGCAATTGACCCCACCGGT
>CAVTGK010000031.1:0-13950 GCA_963734095.1 uncultured Acidobacteriota bacterium
GGCCTGGCTGATCCTGCGAGGCGGGCTGTTGTGCGGCGAGCGAACCGGCCGCGATCGCGACGAGCCACACGCCGGCGAAGACTCGAGTGCGCATGGGAGGCTCCTCTTGGCGTGCAGTATAAAACAGGGTTCATTCGGCCTCGACGTGGCTCGGGCCGCCTTGAGCTTCTTGAAGGGCGGAGCAGGGCCGCTTCGACGCAGGGCTCGCCGCCAGGAGCGTTCGGCAGCTCTTGCGTCCGTAGCCGGCGCGTTCTGCGCGACCCGGTTATGGCCCGCTAACGGAGGACGTCGATTCGGACTTCGTTCAATATTAACCCGCACCCTGTACATTTACGCCGCGGATGCGACGTAGTAGCGGTCTGCTGGCACCCCGGTGAACCCCACCGCCGTCGTTGCAATGGCGGTTTCCACCACCGCGAGATTGCTCAATCCGGCGCTGGACCCGACTTCCAGACGGTATCTGATGGGGGCACCACCGCTCTGGGGCGCCAACCAATTCAGATTCACCGTGGCGCCAGAGACGACAGACGTGAGCAGCCTCGGCGCACCCGGCGGCGAAGGGCCGCCGCCGCTGGTAAGCAAAATCTCCGGTGAGGGGGCGCCCGCCCCTGCCCCATTGAGGGCTCGAACGCGCAGAAAATAGTACCCCGATGGAAGGGAATCGTAGCCAAACGTAGTCGCGAGGCCCAGAGGGAGCACTACGAGGTCGCTCGAATTGGCGGCGCTGCCCACCTCCAGGACATAGCCATCGAGCGAGCCGACTGGCGCGCCCGTCGCTCGTAGGCGTCCCTTGCCGCTCCCAAGGCTAGCGCGCCGGCAAGCTTGTCACCTGCTTCGAAGGCTCCTTGTCATTCGCATCATGGCGGGGAAAAACAGGTCTAGGCCCCCTTCTTGGATGACCGAGCCCTCAACGGCGTACAAAGCTCCCTGCGCCAAACGCGATTGCCCCGCCAACCACCGCTGCGAGCACCGGAAGGTAGGGCAAAACGTTCGCGAATTAACCGAATCCACCTCCCAGCTGAACCACAAAGAGCCGAAGTAGAGGGCAAACCAAGGAAGTTACGCGCGTGCATCCGCCAATCGTGTTCCTTCGCGCAGAACGCGGTCATCGCTCGAACGGTCACTCATCACTTTCAAGAACAGCACCAGAAGCATCAAGCACAGAGCAGACGTGATCACGAAATCAACCGTGCTTCGTCCCGGTACTGCCACGACAGCGAGTGCTACGACGCCCCCGGAAAACATCCCCGCGACCAATAAGCTGTTTGGCAATCGCTTCTCGTTTGGCGACTAACTTTCGTCGCGCGATGCTCGCGCAAACGCGCAGGAACACGATAGCGGCAAACGTGAGAAACGCCAGATACACCATGACGGCATAAAGCCAAACGCTCACTGCGTAATCTGCCGCAAAGGCGCCCCAGGTTCAACCTGCTCGGCCGCGGCTGATACCCCACCAGCTTTTCGATCGGCGACGGCAACAGTTCTTGCCCCAGTTCAAAGGATTGTAGGCGCCCGATAAAAATCCCAGCCGATAAGGTCGTTGCCCGATCCTCTCCGACGAACTTCGTCATACCCGTCTTCAAATACAACCCCGGGTCGCTCGGCGGAATCGCCTGTCTCGCCAATCTGCCCAATATGGCATCTCGCGCGAGACCGCTGGACTCGCCGGCCGGCATCGGCACGTTCCAAAAATTCCAGTCCTTCTGCCCAGGGTCGAGCGCTTTCAGTGCCTGATATTCCGGCGAGTTGGCGAGCGCAACATCCGCCATTTCGTGCACACCCTGCCACAGATGACGGCCGCTAGAGCTCGTGATTTCGAAACGTCCGAAACGCCATTCGTTCGCGGCCATCAGGGAAACCACAAGTGCGGCGCTAACGACGCACATTGTGAGGCCGCAGGCCAGGAGCTGGCGATGAGCGACGCGCCCATACAACAGCGCGCAAACCACAGGAATCAAGAACACGGGGACAATCCGCGTAACGACAAAGCCCGATCGCCAGCGCCATGAGAATTGTCGGCACCCAGAAAACCCACTGGCGACGAGATCGGCGCGAGGTGGAGCCTGCCGACGAGCAATAGCGTTGCCGCCGTCAAGAATAAACACACGTTCTCGGATGAAAAAGCCTGCGGGAGCCCGGTCGACAGCACGAATAGGGTAGGTCCGATTGAAATGTACACGCCCATTCGTGGTGCACGCGCAAGCCTGAAAAATCGATACACGAAGAGCACGGAAAGAAAGAGAAGCGCGGTATGACCGATTGCTGCGACGTAGAATCGCCCAAGATCCAAGCCCAAGACGATCGCGATCCAGTGACTGACCTTGTGGTAGATCGCGGGTGCCGCGATGGGGGTGTAATTGTCCGCGCCTGTCGCTTGCTCGAACAATAGGTATGCGTCTGGAACCACCCGTCGATCGGCCACGGATTCACAGGACTGCTGAGCATGGCAGCGACTGTGATCACCAACAAAACAGCCGGCACCGCGGGACTGAAGCCTCAATCAACGTGCATTTAGCCGCTCATGCTAAACATAACAAAGGCCCAAGCGCTCGGGGAATACACCAAATACTCGAGCGCAGCGATGCTCCTCTCACGTCCACTCCGGAATGCGATCGGCTGATTTCGCCTAAATCATCAGCGTCACCGCACCAGTCGTGATCAGCGCGCCTGCCCAGATCAGATCGAGGTTCACCCAGGCGCGGCGCAGCAGTAGGCGAGCGTCTGGGCGGGGCCTGCATCGCCATCGTTGGCGACGGATAGAAGCTCTGGTCGGGAAGCAGTTTCGCAATCAAAAGGCCAGAACCGGAGGGCTGCGACCGTCCTTTGAGAACGCTAGAAGATTCCTGAAGCTTTCCTGAAAGTGAGAATTCGCGGCCGACAATGAGGTCCGAGGCACGAATCGGTTCGGGCCGTTTCAGCTCGACGTCCGGGAGCGTCGGCTCTCGCGCGGCGGCGAGGAGATCCCACTGCGGCTGAACGTGTTCGACACGCTGCGAGTGCTGGGGCGCTATCGGAGCGGCGGGACGACGACCGGATCGCCGAGCGCCCGACCACTGACGTCGAACGCCTGTTGCCAGACAGCCCCACCTTTCGACTCGATGAGTGCGCGAAGATGTGCCGCGAGGAACGACTCGAAGGGGCCCGCGACGTGATGGCCGTCGGCATCGAAGATCTCGAAGCGCTCATTGAGCGTGGTGCGAATCATCAGGTCGGCGGGCTGGGGACCGGTCAGCATCGTAGGAAGCTTACCTCAACGGTGACGCCGGCCGTTCGGTATCCACGTCTGGGCATCGAAGGAGAACCCCAAGGGGACGTTCGTGAACCGGGGCACCCAGCAGCCGCACGGCCCGCGCTTCCAGGTTGTGGTCTATCCCTCTGACAGCACGGCTGCCGGAGTGGCCGATGTCGCCTGGAACACTGGGATGAACGCCGCGAGGAGCGTGTGTTCCCTGAACTTAGGGCACGGCTCCAGGTTCGGTCCCGGATGGAGGCTTCTCGCTTGGAATAGTCTGAGGCGGTTCGTTCGGGATCGTCACGAAGAAACTGGTACCAAGGCCGACTGTCGACTCGACGCGGATTGACCCTCCCACCGCTTCGACGCACTCTGCCGGGGATGGCGAGCCCGAGGCCCGATCCTCGAACCTTGAGCTCAGCGTCCCGATCAGCGTGCGCCCGGACAAACCGTCGAAACACCGTCGCCTGACCGGATTCTGGATCCCCAAGCCATTGCGCGCACGACGATGCAGGCAAAATCCTGGTCCGATCGTCGGCTGGGTTTCCACGTGTACGAAACGCTGTGGCTTCTCGGGATCGCAGTACTTGATGGCGTTCGACACCAGGTTCATGAGAATCAGCTCCAGGCGGGCCATGTCGATGACGATGCTGGGCAACGTCTCGCTGACGTGGACTTCCACGTTGCGGGCCTCGGCCATCTCGCGAAGCTGCCGGGCAACTTCCCATGCGACCGTCGACATCTCGACTCGTTGAATCTCGGGGGCGTCGGCCGGGCGCGCCGCAACCGTGACAACGCCTCCAACTGCTCCATCTGCTGGATCAATCGCAGAACGTTGCGCTCCATCAAACCGAGAAAGTGTTCGCACCTGGCAGTATCGCCGCGACCAGCCTCGGCACGCACAAGCGGCAGCGCGTACATGAGCGTGCTGAGCGGCTGCCGCAACTCGTGACTCAACATCCGGTCGAAACTTTCCAGGCGTGCGGCATGGCTTGCGATGGTCGCCGTGTATTCGGTGACGAACGTGTCGACAGTCGTCTGGGTGAGAATCCAAATGGCGTCGTTGAGTCGTCGCATCACCTCCACGGCTTCCTCCGCCGTGGGCAGCACATCCAGTCGCGCGAGTTCCTCTTGAACGAAGGTGGTCAGAATGCCACCGAGCAGGCGGTCCGCGAGCAGTTGGTGCACCGATGCCTGTTGGGAGTGTCTCAGTGCACCGAGTTCCTGCGCTTTCGTGATAATCGCCGTATTGGCGCCGACGGCTTCGGCTTCTGGTGCCCGGACATATTCGGCGACCTCACGAATCAGCGTCGGAATGTGATCAAGGAGCTCCTTAGTCGGGAAGACCTCGCCCGGCTCCACAGACAACAAACCCATCAATCGCTCCAGCCATCGTGAGGAGAGCGAGACATGCTCTCTCGAGATCCGTTCGGCGATGGCGTGCGCGAAATCAGCGGCGGTCAGATCAGCCACGGCACGTTTCTCCTGAGTACAGATCATCTTAACTCAGGCGTATGTGGGACACTGCCCTTCTTATGTCTTCGTCGCATTGCGACGCTGTCGAAGCACTTCATAGACTGCAATTGCGACGCTGGTCGACAGGTTGAGTGAACGCACCAGCGGCGACGCGATCGGTATGCCGACGAGCCGATCGACATAGCGCTCGTGAAGATCCGCCGGTAAGCCGCCCGTCTCTCGTCCGAAGATCAAGACGATATCGTCCGGCACACCGAGTGGTGCGTCCCACAGAAGCCGATTGGCTTTCGTCGAGAAGAAGTAGGGTTCTCCAAGCGTCGCCAGTGTCGCGCTCGAAAGCGGCCCAGCTCGGGCCACACGCGTATGTCGACGTGCTCCCAGTAGTCGAGGCCGGCGCGCTTCACCTGCCGTTCATCCAACGAGAAGCCGAGCGGCTCGATCAGGTGCAAGTGGCGCCGGCAGCCAGGCACGTCCGCCCGGCGTTGCCGGTGTTCCAGTGAATCTCGGGGTGCACGAGGACAACATGAATGGTGCCCTTCGTCATCGGCGACAGTGTAGACGCGGGAACGATCGTCGATCCGCTAATTCAGCCTTCCACGGGCTGCTAGACTGTCCAGCACGTGCTGCTCGGCTTCCTCGCGTTGGCCGTGTTGGACAGCATCAACCCGTCGGCCATCGTCGTTACCCTCTACTTGTTGTCTCACGAGCGCGTGACGGCGCAGGTCTTCGTCTACGTCGCCGCGATTTTCCTGACCTATCTGACACTGGGCGCGATGATGATGTCGGGAATCGACGCCCTGCTGCCGTCATTGAGGACCACGGGCAGCGCCAGACTCGGGTTCATCGTGCAGGGCCTCATCGGGCTCGCCATGCTGCTCTACGCGATCCGGGCGCCAACGACAACCAAGTCAGCGCGGCGAGTCGAGCCGAGCGCGAGCACATATGCCGCGCTGGCCCTCCTCGGCGTTACGGTGACGGCAATGGAGTTGCCTACGGCGGTGCCGTATTTCGGCGCGATCGCGCTTCTCACGACTGCCGACCTGCCGATGGCGCGGTGGCTGCCGCTGCTGGTCCTCTACAACGCAATCTTCGTGCTGCCGCCCGTACTGCTCCTCGTGGGCCACATCGTTTTCGGGAGGCGGCTGGATGCGCGGTACGCCGACCTCAGAGAGCGATTGCAGGCTGGTGCCCGCGAGACGATGCTCTGGATCGCTGGTCTCGTGGGCGGCGGGCTGCTCGTCTCGAGCGTCGTGGAGTACATCGCCCGGTTCGGGTAGCTCAGTGATGCGGTCCATTTGAAAATTCACATGCCACCGCTTTCGCCACGAGTGGCCACGCGCTAGTGTTGCAGCGGACGAACAACTCGTCCGTTGCGCATCACGAACACGACCTGCTGCATCGCCCGCATGTCGCTGAGCGGATCGCCATCGACGGCAATGATGTCCGCAAACTTGCCCGCTTCCAGCGAGCCGATCGCGTCGGCAAGTCCAAGGACGTGAGCGGCGTTCGTGGTGGCGGCGCGTAATGCAGCAATCGGCTGCACGCCGGCACTTACCAAAGCTTCGAACTCGGCTGCGTTATTGCCGTGCGGTAGCACACCGCCGTCGGTCCCAAAAACCAGACGAATGCCAGTACCGATGCGCTGCCGAGAGAGAAGCCTTCAGAGCATCAGTCGCAGGTCCAGGTACGCGAGTCAGCGTGAGAATCGTCGGGATGAGAAACATGTCGCGCTCGCGCAGCTCCGTGGCCGTTGCCGCATCGAGGTAGGCGGCGTGGGCGAGCCCACGAACTCCCGCCCGAATCGCTGCTTTGGCGCCGGCGAGGCTGATCGCGTGCGCAATCACCATGCGGTTCGATCGCTTGGACTCCTCCACCACAGCGGTCAGAGCATCATCTTTGATCTCGTAAGCATCGGGCTGGGCGAAGGCCGCTGCCGTCCAAGCCGACACGCAGACCTTCGTCAGGTCGGCTCCGGTGGCCACGTTCTCTCGAACGCGTGCGCGAAAATTCTCGGGTCCACCGCCGACGCCAATACCGCCAAACTCGCAAATTCCGTTCTTCGTTCCAACCCAACGGCCGGCGGCAAGGATGCGCGGACCTTCAACGGTGCCGGCGGCGATTGCGTCGCGAAGGCGCAGGACGGCGTCGGAGGTCGCCCCAAGATCGACGAGCGTGGTGAAACCGGCACGAAGCGCGGTGGCGGCGTTCTCGGCCGGCTGACCGCCAATCTGCAGGTGAACATGCGCGTCGACGAGACCAGGGAGCAACGTTGCACCCTTGAGATCGACGACGGAGCGTGCGGCTCTTTCGTCGAAGGCCTCGGCCGGCACGACCTTGGCGATCTTCTGGCCTGAGATGAGGATCGCCACCGGACCGCGCATCTCGTCAGAGGTTGGATCCAACCAGCGGGCCGCACGCAAAGCAAGATCGCCGCGGTCGGTCTCTCGAGGCTGCAGGTTGACCGCACCGGCGCTGGCAACGGCGACCGCAATTGTGACTGCCGTGCGACCGAGCCATGCGATCAGCCCGCTCATCCAACGTTCTCCTGGCTTCAGAAAGTCTACTCTGCTGGAATTGCTCGGTCCGTTGGTGCCGACGTAGGAGCCGTTTCGGGCTTGCTGATCGACAAGGCCCGTCGTTGAGCGCCATGCGCCTCGGGGTTGGAGACGAAGTAGAGTCTAGTGTCCCGGCCCAGCGAACTATGTCGCGAATCTCTGGGCCGGGACACTAGGCGTCTCGGGAGGCTCTATGGGCGAATCGCGAGTGCTCGTCGTCGGCGCCACTGGTCAGCTCGGTCGTGTGATCGCGCGCAAACTGATGGCATCGGGCACGACGGTTCGCGCGCTTGCCCGCAACGGGAATGCCTTGACCTCATTGGCGCCCGGCGCAGAGATCGCCCCCGTCGACCTCCGCGATCTGCCACAGCTCGCCGAGGCGTGCCGAGGCGTCGATCAGATCGTCGCCACCGCCAACAACAACATGGGCAAGGGACCCACCAGCCCATCCCGCATCGACCTCTCCGGATACCAGAATCTTTGCGCGGCCGCTCGCAACGCGGGCGTGCGCCGGCTGATCTACGTCTCGTTCAGGGGTGTCTCGCAAGACGCGCCCGTCGATATCTTCCGGATCAAGTGGTACATCGAAGATGCCATTCGCCGGAGCGGCGTGCCCCATGTCATGCTGCGGCCGACGGCATTCATGGACATCTGGATCGATCAGATTCTCGCGAAGGGTATTCGTGACAAGGGTGTGGCCACGATTTTCGGTGACGGCAACGCCGTCAGCAATTACATTGCGGTTGACGACGTGGCCACGTTCGCGGTGAACATCCTCGCGCGCGGCGAAGTGGTGAACGAAGCCGTGGACGCCGGCGGTCCGTCGAACGTCTCCCTGAACGACCTGGCCACGCTGGTCGAGCGTCGACTGAAGTCATCAGGGAAGCGGCGGCACATCCCGGTCGCGGCGCTGCGCCTGTTGCCGCCCGTCATCCGGCCCTTCAACGAGGTCGCGGCCAGGCTGATGACCCTGGGTCTCTATGCCGCGACACGGTCGGTACCGTTTCCGGAATGGAAAGTCTCGGCGGATCGATTTGGCGTCGTGCCGAGAACCGCCGAGATGTACATCGATCAAATGTCGTAGATTCCTCGCGACAACGGAATGCCACGAGTGGTGAGCTCGCCCACGGTGCTCACGATCGCACCACGCGCCAGCGAAGATAGAGGCTGTATCAAAACCCCGACTGGTGACACGTCTCGGGCACCACGCGCAGCGAATAGTAGCCAGTACGGCGTCACTGAGGGGTATCCCCGCCGCAGGGCCGCTCCGACCGTATAATCGCGCTACTTTTGGCCCTCACTCCCGGTACCCGCCTCGGCGTCTACGAAATCACTGCCCAGATCGGTGAAGGTGGCATGGGCCAGGTGTATCGCGCGACCGACACCAAGCTGAAACGTCAGGTCGCCATCAAGATCCTGCCGCCGACTCTGACCGTTGACGCTGACCGGTGCGCTCGCTTTCAACGAGAAGCGGAAGTCCTCGCCTCGTTGAACCACCCAGGCATTGCGGCCATCCATGGCTTGGAAGAAGGCGGGGGCATGACCGCCCTCGTGATGGAACTCGTCGAGGGTGAGGACCTCTCGCAGCGCATTGCGCGCGGCGCGATTCCGCTCGATGAAGGGTTGCCGATTGCGAAGCAGATCGCCGAGGCGGTCGAAGCGGCGCACGAGCAGGGAATCATCCATCGCGATCTGAAGCCGGCGAACATCAAGGTGCGGACCGACGGCACGGTGAAGGTGTTGGATTTCGGACTGGCAAAGGCGTTCGACGCGACAGGCTCATCGAGTCGCCAGTGCGACGACGTCGCCTACCCTCTCTATTCACGCCACGCAAGCTGGCGTCATCCTCGGGACCGCCGCGTACATGGCGCCGGAGCAGGCGCGCGGTCGCGTCGTCGACGGCGTGCAGACATCTGGGCGTTCGGGTGCGTGCTGTTCGAGATGCTGAGGGGACGCGCGCGTTCAACGGTGACGATGTCACCGACACGATTGTGGCGGTGGTGAGTAAGGAACCCGACTGGCGGGCGCTTCCGGCAGCGCGCGGCATGCGTGCGGCCGTTGCTCACGCGGTGCCTGAAGAAAGACCCGAAGCAGCGGTTGCAGGCGATCGGCGAGGCACGTATCCAAATTGACAACTTGCTCGCCGGCACGTCCGCCGAAACCTTCGCGACCGTGCGCCTCCGACAGGGCCGTCTCGCCGCGTCGCGCCAGTGGCGATCGCCCTGGCGGGCAGCGCGGTGCTTGGCACGCTGGTAATGTGGGCTGCTGGCACGGCCAGCGACCGCAAACTGGCGCGCGACCGGCACGCTTCGAGATCGTCCCGTCGGCCCCGCATTCGCTGTCGATACAAGCGCGCCGATCGCAATATCGCGATCTCACCCGACGGCCAGCACATCGTCTATGCGGGGGGGCCTCAGGAGCAGTTGGTTGTCCGCTCAATCGATCGCCTCGATACCCATACTCTGGAAGGCACGGCCGACGCGCGCTACCCATTCTTCTCGCCTGACGGTCAATGGGTCGGGTTTTTCGACGGCGCCAGCGCTGAAGAAGGTGTCGATCGCAGGCGGGCCGCCGATCACGATCTGCCAAAGCCAGATACCGCGCGGCGCGAGCTGGGGCGATGACGGATACATCGTATTCGCCACGCAGGACACGGCCACTGGACTGCTCCGCGTATCGGCTGGCGGCGGCGAGCCGACGGTGTTGACGAGGCCTGCCGCGGAAGCGGCGAGCGCGATCACGTTCACCCGTCGGTGCTGCCAGAAGGCCGCGGGATACTGTTCACGATTGTCCCGTCGAATCCGGCGGAGCCGCCGCAGGTCGCCGTCCTCGATCTGAAGAGCGGCCAGCGCAAGACTCTCCTTCGCGGCGGCAGCCAGCCCGAATACGTCGAGACCGGGCATCTCGTGTATGCCGCCGCCGGAACGCTGAGCGCCGTCCGGTTCGATCTCGCGCGACTCGAGGTGCAGGGCGACCGATGCAGGTCGCGGACGACGTGTGGATCGTCGGACACGGACGCTGCGAACTATGCGGTTTCACGGCAGGGCACGCTCGTCCACGTCAAGGCCGAGCCACGCGACGCGCCGCGGTCGCTGGTGTGGGTCGACCGGACTGGGCGCGAGACCCCGAGTGGGGCGCCGCCGCGTATCTACACTCGAGCCGCGTCTGTCGCCCGACGGCACACGCGTCGCCGCTCGTGATCCGCGACGACAAAGCGACATTCACATCTTCGATCTCAAACGGAAGACGCTCATGAAGTTAGCCCCGAGTCCAAGCGCCGAATCGAGTCCGATCTGGACGCCCGACGGCCAGCGCATCGTGTTTGCCTCGAAGCGCGATGGAGCGAATAACCTGTACTCGCAGGCGGCCGACGGCACCGGCACGGTGGAACGTCTGACCACCGGTCCGGATCCCCAGCTCCCCGCCTGGGTGGCGCCGGATGGAAGCGGTATCCTCGGGGCGAGATCTCGCCCAAGACCGCCGGTGATGTCGTGTGGATTCCGTTCAAGAGCTCGTTCAGCCAGTCTGCAGCGAGTGCGAGCAACAAGCTCCGCGTCCGCCGTCGAACGACTCGTGCAATCAACGGCCATCGATTACCAACCCGCGGTGTCGCCCAACGGACGTACATGGCGTATCAATCGAATGAATCAGGGCGGAACGAGATCTACGTGCGGCCGTTTCCGCGCGTGAACGACCGGCGTGTGGCAGGTGTCAACAGACGGCGGCACAAGACCGGCGTGGGCGAGAAATGGACGTGAGCTGTTCTACCTCGATCCGCCGACGCGCTGACAGCGGTGCCCGTGCAGACGTCCGGGGCGACGTCGTGTTTGGCAATCCGTCGAAGCTGTTCGCCCTATCGTCGGCCGGGAGCCGGTACGCGGCTCGCCGGAGCGTAAGATATCGCTGACGATGGACGGTTCCTGTCGGTCACGAGAAGTGTTCCAGGAGACCGTAGGTCGGCAGGAATCGTCGTAGTGGTCAACTGGCACGAAGAGCTGAACGCCTCGTGCCGACGAAGTGATAGCGGCGTACGTCACGCACTCACGACGCCAGCCGAGATTAGTAACGAGTCAGTCGCCCAGTGTTTAGTAACAGGTGGACACGCTCTAATCGACCTGTTCGAGTTGGGCGACTGCTGCGGTTCGTGCCTGCGAGGGGTTTGTTACGGGCTCTTAGGTGCGCGGTCGGTCCACCGTGCTCACCGACCGGTTTCATCAGGCCGCGCGCTCACTTGCTTCCGAACCAGCGACGGTCGTCAACCGTTTCACGACTGGCCCGACCATCACATGCTTGGGCGGAACAACTGCAATCTGCGGTGTGGGGCAAGTCAAGATTTCGTCCACGAATCATGGAGTGCCGTGCCATCGCCGGCCACGCGAACGCGGTCCGTTCCATAAGCACTATCGGCAGTGAGCCCGAATGAACAACGACCGGCGCCACTCACGAACGCAACGCATGAGGCGACCACCAGCCATCCCAGTGGACTCATTATTGGTTTGCTTGGGCCTACCGATGATGCGATTACTCGACGGGTTCGTGCCAGCCGCGCTCCTCGAGGGCGCGGCGCTTCTCGGCGGCGCTCGATACTGGCTTGGTCCCAGCGACTCACGTCCCGCGCGTTCGGTGACACTTGAAATTCGATACAGCAACCGCGTCCAGAAGTCTAATGCCCCCGTAGATCGGCGTCGCGATGCTCGGCCAGCCACTTCGCGTCCATCCACCCCATCTGCGTGAACCGATCGCGTCTGGTCAATCGCGAAGTGACGAGCGCGACGGCTGCCGTTACGATGGCCGCCAGAAAACCCAGCATGCTATCGCCTCGCCTGCTCAACGCGCTGCGGCGTCGTGAGTGAGTGGCATGGACGGAAAGAGGGCGGTCGCAGTTGGGTCTCGGAAACCTGTTGCTCGGCTGCCAGCACGCGCGCATAGGCTCTTGCCCTCGAGAGGCGCATCGCATCCCAAATTTGTCCCAGCGGCTGCACCGCCAATACTGACCCTGGTTCAGCCCGTGTCTCCTGACCGCTGAGTCAACTGCATGGCACAGAAGACACGTTCCGACTTCTTCACCCTCGGCACTCAGCGGTTCTAGTGAATCAGTCATGACATTCTCCCAACACGTCAGGAGTCGCCCACCCGAAACGCGCACACTCAACCATAGGAAGCCACGAACTGCCCTGCAGGCTGGTGCGAGCCGACTTACGATGGTGTCTGCATAATTGCCGCCGAGATTAGCTCGTCGGTTGCGCCCATCGTGGGTTTGATGCGCGCTCATCCACCATTTGCCGAGTCGGCCAGTGACTCGATGACGAATCATCCAGCAGCGCGTTGTAGCCAATACGTCGCGTTAGCCCTTCTATCCGTCAGCATGGCGCTTGCAAGACCCTAGCAGCCCGTGGCGCAAGTCAGTCATGACGCCAGGCGCTTAACCACCCAACGCCGCCGCACTCTCGGATGCGATCCGCACCGTCGGGCCGGCGTTGGGCCGCGGCTCTTCCTTTATTCGATCCAGGCGAACGCTGCGAGCGCCGCGGCCTCCGAGAGAGTTCGAGCTACGGCCCGGACGTTCGACGGAACCCAATCGGGGAACGGTACTTCTGTGGTCACGTGACGTCCCGACCTCGTGTGGACCTCACGCAGCTGCGAGAGGCGAACTGATGGAAGCCGATCCGCCACTCGGACAAGAGCGGGCCACAACCGCCGATGGACGAACGTGATCTTGCCCTCGATCAGCCGACACACGAGGACATCGTCGCTGTCGCGGACCGCTCGCGTCACCGCGAAGATCTCATGACTCTTCGGATGCGACCACCAGCTACCTCGAACCGGCTCTCCAGCGATGACTTCAGCCAGTGACGGGACGGGCCCTCGCGCGGACTCGAGCACGACACCGTGCTTGCGAATGAAAGCGAGAGCCTCGCGTGAAGTCATCGCGACGTTCTTTTTTGTCGGCCCAACTATACGTGAAAGTCGTACCACGTGTAGCTCGCCACGTATTACGATGCGTCGCATGGCGATGGGCAAACGCAAATGCAATCGGCAGCCACCGATCTGGGTCACGATCACGGACTTGCCGACGGCTGCGAGTCATCCTTTCTACCAACGCTTAAATCAGCTGCTGCGGGAGCACGGCTTCGACGATTTCGCCGAAGGCCAGTGTGCCCGCTTTTATCGCCGACACGATGGGCCGCCCCAGTTTGGCACCGGGAATCTATTTCCGGCTGCTATTGATCGGCTAATTCGAAGGTCGATTCGGAGCGTGGGATTGCCTGGCGGGCGGAGGATTCGTTGGCGTTGCGCGATTTCTGGGCGTCGGACTGGATGAGCCCGTCGCCAGACCATTCGACGATATCGCGAACGCGGCGGTTGATCGAGCTGGAAACGCATCGCGCCGTGTTTACCTGGGTGCTGCAGTGCTGACCACGGCCGGTTTGGTGAAAGGGAAAGACGATCGGGATCGATGCGACAACGCTGGAAGCGAATGCGGCGTTGCGCAGCATCGTGCGGCGAGACAGCGGCGAGAGCTATGAAGAGTTTCTGACGACGCTCGCCAAGGCATCGGGCATCGGGACGCCGACGCGAGCCGAGTTGGCGCGGATCGATCGGAAGCGGAAGAAGAAGGGGTCCAATGACGACTGGACGAATCCGCACGATCCCGATGCGAAGATCACGAAGATGAAGGACGGCCGG
>CAVTGK010000032.1:0-47588 GCA_963734095.1 uncultured Acidobacteriota bacterium
TCGGCAGCGTTACGACTGGGATCGGCTGTCCAAGTGTCGGGCCGGGTGGTGCGACTTGTCACCACTCGCGCCTGCTGCAACCATTCGGTAAGGGCTCAACGGGCGAGCTCTCGATGAGGGAGGGCCGTGGGTGCAGGTCTTCCTCAGCTACCGGCGCAATGATGTCGGCGGGTATGCCGGGCGGCTGACCGACGCGCTCCTGCAGCGCCTGGGCGCCAAGAGCGTGTTCCAGGACGTGATCGCGATTGCCCCGGGCCAGGACTTCACAGTGGAGCTTGATCGCGCCCTGGACGACAGTGATGCGGTCTTGGCGGTCATCGGCCCGGGCTGGCTGACCGCGGCAACCCCGCAGGGCGCTGCCCGCCTGTTCGAAGCCGATGACTATGTCCGCTTGGAACTAGCCAGGGCGCTGAACCGCAACGTCCGCGTGGTCCCGGTCCTGGTCGGCGGCGCCGCCTTGCCAGCAGCGGCCGATCTGCCCGATGAGCTCCGGGGGTTGGTCCACCGGCAGGCAGTGGTGCTGCACGACGAGACCTGGCACCAGGACGTCGATGGGTTGGTGGGGTCGCTGCGCAGTGAGCCCGCGGTGCCGCCGGGGCATGGTCGATGGTGGCCGCGACGTCGGGGCTTGATCGCGGCCGCAGCCGGGTTGCTGGTCGCGGGCGGCGTCGGCGCCGCCCTGCTCCTGCTGCCGTCAGGCGGATCCGGCGGCCAGTCTTCGTCAGGCGGATCCGGCGGCCAGTCTTCGCCCAGCGAGGGCTCGTACACCGCTGCCGCGCCCTGGCGACTGCGGATCGACGGGACGGCGTACGGGTACGGGCTCGGCTGTACGGTGACGCTGACGGCGGAGGATTCCGGTACGCCCACCCAGGTGGCTTACCGTGAGTACGGTATCAAGAGGGTGCAGATCTCTCAGACCGGGTCGTTCCGGTGGCGGTCCACCGCCCCGCAATGCCTGATCACCCCTCTAGCCGGCACCGGGAGCGCCGTGCTGCCGTTCACCAAGGAGGACGACGGTGACACCGACGCCTTCGCGGCTCCGGCCACGGGCGTCACCGTACAGGCCAGGGACTACAAGGGCGGCTCGAAGTGTGTATTCCGGCTCTTCGATGCCGTCAACGGGCAGGAACTCGACACCGCCACAGCGACGCCAGGCACAGACTCCGTCACGCTCGACCCCCTCGGCCGCCCCAAGGTCTATCTCTTTGACGACAAATGCGTCGTCCGCGTCTCCACCCACCCCTGACCGTCGAAGCTCAACCAGGCTGACTGGACCGCCCCGGGTTTGCGGTCTCGACTTGCTCAGCGGTTTTCCAGACCCGGGTTCCGCAGCTGAAGGCGGTCGTGGGCTACGTATCCAGGTGAAGCCGCAGGTCAGGCGCGTGGAGCCTGGTGAGAACCGCCGGATCGCCTAGATACACGATTTGGCGCGAGATGCCGTCTGAGCAGTTGTGATGGCGTCATCATCCAACCATCAGGCTTTGTGAAACAGGCTGGTACGTGTCAACTGCTGGTAGGCGTCCACGCGCCGGTTGATCTGCGCGGCCACCTCCCGCGCCCGCTCGGGCGTCAGCGTCGGGTGGCAGGCTGCGCAGCAGGCCCGGCAGGCGCCTGGCCGGGATCACGGTCACGCCCATGCGAGGTGACCTGCCCGTAGGGCACCATCGCGCCCAGCACGGCCACGATCGGCACCACCGCGATGTCGGGGGCGCCGATGCGGGCCTGGAGCTTGTCGGCCTCCCACCGGGTGGCGCTCAAGGTCGGCGCCAGGAAGGTGCGGCCGTGCCACAGCAGCCCGTCGTGGGAGAGGCGCAGCCGGCCGCGGTAGTGCTTGGTGTCGATCACGAAGATCCCCGGCGGGCCGATCACCACGTGGTCGATGTTGGCCTTGGAGCCGGGCACGCGCAGGTCGTGCTGGACGCCCCAGCCCTGGCCGGACCAGGGGTTCCAGCAGACGGGCGACGTGGCGTTCGCCGGCGGCGCCGCGCTGCCACGCCAGGGTCTCGGGGCTGGGGCGGAACCGCAGCCGCCACCAGCCCCGCCCCGGCCGCCACGCTGGCGGCCAGGAGGCTGGCGGGCAGGGGCAGGCCCGCCACCGCCGCCACCAGCAGGCCGCCCAGGCCTGCCAGCACGGTGGCGGCGACCCGCAGGGGCAGGGTGCGCGCCCAGGCGGCGTGCTCGGCCTGGCGGCGGCGCTGGTACTCGGCCTGGGCCGAGGCGCCCGGCGTGCCAAGCGCCCGCCGCACGCCGGCGCAGGGCGGCGGCGGCCCGTTGCAGGGAGGGCAGCCGCAGCGGCGGCTCGTCGTCGGGCTCGTCGGGCATGCTGCGCCAGGATCGCCTCGGCGTCCTGGCGGGTGAGCGCGTGGACCGACAGGCCGGGGGTGTCGTCGTCCTCCCAGGCGACCGGGAAACGCTCCCGCTCGTTATCCGGGTGGGGATGGGGGCTGCTGGCCATCGTGGGCCTCCTTCCGGTGGTGCTCAGCCGGCGGCCCGCTCGGGACCCTGCCGGCCAGGCGCGTCCCGCTCCGGGCGGGCACGCGCCGGGGACGGCTGCTGTCGCCTGGACTCCATCTGCGTCGCGGCTGGTGGTCACGGCCGCGCTCGGCGACGCGCTGCTTGTGGTGGACCCGCTCGATGGCCGCAGCGGCGCGCTGCCAGTCCGCCCGCTGCGCCGCCTGCTGCGGGACGGGGCCGAGCGCGCGCTCGGGGTCGCTGACCCGGTAGACGCTGCGGTACTCCTGACCTGCGCGGCGGCCTGCCGCCACGCCCGCTGGCCCCTGGTGCTGCTCCGGCACGGGGCCGAGGGCCTCGCGCAGGTAGCCGGGCCGGTCGTGGTCGACCGCCTCGCAGGCCAGGCCGCGGGCGCGGCGCTGCCACGCCAGCGCCCGCACCACCTGGCGGTAGCTGCGCGACGAGGTCGGCGTGCTGCTCGAGCCAGCCGGCGCGGCGCTGCTGGTGGGCGCGCAGCTCCTGCTCGCGGCTGGCTGGCGCGGTCGGCCTGCTGGGCGGCGACCGCCTCGGCGCCCGCTGGCACGCCCGCCCGCTCGCCACCTCGCCCGCGGCGAAGCATGGCGGCGGGCTGCTCGCGCCGGGCGGCCAGCTCGGCCTCGGCCTGCTCGCGCCGCTCGGTGGCGCGGTCCAGCTCCCGGCCGCGATCCTCGGGGCCTCGGCGAGCTGGCGCGCGAGCCGGTCGCGCTCGGCGCGCAGCTCGCGCGGTGGACAGCCGCCGCGGGTCGGGGGTGCTGGCGGTGTCCAGCGCCAGGTACTGGCTGCCGTCCTTGCCCAGCGCCCGGCTGAACTGCGCGAAGGCGTCCCCGCGCTCCACCTCGGGCAGGTCCAGCTCGCCGGCGGCCTCGTGCGGCTCCGGGCCGACCACGGCGTACAGGCGGGTGTCCTGCCGGGCGCGGGAGAGCTGCACGTTGAACCAGTTCACGTCCTCCGCGCCCGTGACGCGGACCAGGGCGCGCCACTTGGTCAGCCCCTGCGCCCGGTGCCCGGTGGTCGCATAGGCCAGGTCGACGCGGCGGTTGTGCTCGTCGCTGGCCGGCGGCCGTCCAGGTACCAGCGCGGCAGGGTCACCTCCCGCCCGT
This sequence comes from uncultured Acidobacteriota bacterium, assembly GCA_963734095.1. GTDB lineage: Bacteria > Acidobacteriota > Vicinamibacteria > Vicinamibacterales > UBA2999 > JACCSI01. The sequence goes on from CAVTGK010000032.1 coordinate 3,591, forward strand.
CCGGGCCGTCCAGGCGGAGCGTCAGCGTCCGCGCCTTGGCGTCCAGGGCGGTGACCACCCCGCGGCTGCCGTTGGCGATGCCGAGCTGGCCGATGGCGTTGTGGCCGCACACCACCCGGTCCCCGACCGCCACCTCGCGGTCCTCCACCCGGAGGCGCTCGGCGCCGAGGCGGCCGTGGCGTGGCCAGGACCTGCTGGCAGTAGGTGTTGAGCCGGTCCACCTCGTCCCGCCGGGCCGCCAGGACCACCACGTCCTGGGCGGGGTCGCGCTCGGCCTCGCGGTAGGCGTCCCACCAGTCGTTGAGCAGGGCCAGGGCCAGCTCCTGCTTGGACTCGGCCGCGACCACCCGGTCGTGCGCCCGGTACAGCTCGACGGCCTGGTCCACCTCGCCCTGGCGGACCAGCTCGATGGCCTCGCGCTGCCAGGCGTGCAACTGCCGGCGGTTCTCCGACGAGCTCGCTGGCGCCCAAGCCGGAGGCGGAGGGCGCGGAAGCCGCCGCCGGCGTCGATCGCCGCGAGCTGCCGGTCGTCGCCGACCAGGACCACCTTCGCCTGGGCGCGCTGGGCGTGCTCGAGCAGGCGGGTGAGCTTGCGGGAGCCGACCATGCCGGCCTCGTCGACCACCAGCACCGTGCGGGCGTCCAGCAGCGGCCGGTCCCTCGCCGCGTCGTGACGCGTACGTGTCAAGGTCGAGCGAGCAGCCGGTCGACGGTGGCCACCTCCTCGAACCCCTCGGCCTCCAGGCTCACGGTGGCGATCCCGGTCGGCGCCGCGGCGAGCACGCCGGTAGCCGCCGAGCTGCCAGGCATGCCGCGCCACCCCCAGCGTGTAGGTCTTGCCGGTCCCCGGCCGGCCGACCACGACGCGGACGCCGGCGCCGTCCAGGCAGGCGTCGCGGACCATCCCCGCCTGGTCCGCTCCGAGCGACGGGTGCGCGGCCAGCGCCTCGCGGACGGCCTCGGGCGCGACCAGGCCCGGCCGCTCGCCGGTGCGGCCGACCGCCGCGGCGACCAGGCGCTCCTCGACGCCCAGCAGCTCCGGGGTGGTCCAGCGGCGCTCCTCGAACGCCCGGTCGGCGACCACGCTGACCGCCCGCTCGCCCAGGAACCGGTCGGCCAGCGCCTCCAGCTCCTGCCGGGTCGCGCCGATCAGGCCGGCGCCGAGGGCGGTGATGACGTCCTCGCGGGCGAAGGTGGACGCCTGCGCGGTCAGCCCCTCCGGGCCGGCGAGCCGGTCGAACACCCTGGCGACCAGGGCCTCGCTGGGGCGCCTGGTCGCGGTCGCGCGCCCGGCCGGTCACGGCGCGGACCAGCGGCGTCCGGGTCGGTGCCGCGCTCGGCCGCCTCCGCCCGCCACCGCGCGTACAGGGTCTCGGGGGCCTCGTGCTCCTTGGCCTTGCGGGTGGCGTGGACGGCCCACTTCACCAGCCGGGCGTCCGCACCCGCCCGAGGCCTCCAGGCGCTCCACCTCGGCGTTGACCTGCTCGGTCCGCTTGGAGAACGCCCGGACCAGCTCCTTGGGCATGCCCTGGAGCTCGCGGTTGCCGTGCCGGTCCGCCTCCGTCCACTCCACCCCAAGCGAGCGGGTCAGCTCCCGCTGGAGGACCGCCCGGTAGACCGCATCGGCCGCCCGGCGGTGCCGGTACATGTCCCGGCCGTCCAGCGCCGTCCAGCGGCCGTCCGGACCCTGCACGCGGTTGGCGACCACCAGATGGGTGTGGACCAGCGGGTCGCCCTCGCGGCAGGTGCGGTGGTCGAACCCGACCGCCAGCAGGCCGTTGCCGCCAACATGCTCCGCCCCGCCGTGGCCACGTCGGGCGCCGAGCTGCCCGTCCAGGTAGGCGGTCGCCTCCGCCAGCCCCACGTGGTGGGCGTCCAGCACCGCCCGCCCGGTCGCCGCGTCGCCCAGGCCGTAGAGGATCGAGACGCTCTTGGTCGGCCGCAGCACCACGTCGAAGGCGGTGACGCGCGTGGCGGCCGTGCTCGCGGCCCAGCAGCTCCCCGGTCGCGGGGTGGCGGCCCTGGATGAGCCGCCGGAACCCCTCCTTGCGTGGCCTCGCCGTGCTAGGCCGAGGCTGGCGGCGCCTTGGCCGTACCAGCGGCCCGGGGACTCGCCGTGGCCGGACAGGTACTCCTCGCGGTTCTCGGCGAGCTCGCGCAGGTAGTAGTCCTCGCGGCCGGGCGTCAGCTTGGCCACGTCCAGCACCACCCCGCGCCCGCCTCCCGCGCCTCGGTGCGCCAGCGAACGCACCCCTGGTGCATTGCTCTCCTCGGATGATTTCGGGTCGAGCGTAGAGCGAGCGGCGAAGGCTTCATCCGTTATGGCGAGCGGGGAGGTGCGGCAGGTGGGATGCTGGACGATGTGGTGCTGGGACGGATGTTGCGGTTGGAGCGGAACAGGTTGTCGGGGTCGTAGCGCTGCTTGACCTGGACCAGGCGGTCGAAGTTGTCGGCGTAGGTCGCCCGGACGCGGTCCTCGCCCTCGTCGGCGGTCAGGAAGTTGATGTAGGTGCGCCCGGTGGAGAAGGGCCGCACCCGCTCCCCTCCGTCGCGGACCCACCTCAGGAACCCGTGGGCGGCGGCCCCGTCCGCCTGCCACCTGCCCTTGACACCGACGGCGAAGCGGGCGTCGCGGTTCCCGACGGCCCCGTCGTCGGCATCGCGCTCGTTGAGGGCCCCGTCGAGCTGGAGGAAGCCCACCTCGCCGTCCGGCATGGGGCATTTGGCGAACACCTCGCGGGCGGCCGACAGCAGGCCGTCGTCGAGCTCGGCGAGGTATTCGGTCTTCCAGTAGTAGTGGTCGCCCCTGGGCTCGGTGGCGTCGAGGTAGGACTGCACCTGGGTGTAGGGCAGCTCGCCGAGCAGGTCGAACACCGGGTCGCCCAGCGCGCGGATGGGCGCGGCCACCTGGTCGGCGTGGTCCAGGTCGCCGCTGTAGCAGACGGCCATGGCGACGATCCGCCGGCCCTGCCAGGCCGGCGGCACGAACGGCGCCGGCGGGGCGTTGAGCAGGACCAGGAACACCGTCAGCTCGCGCGGTGCCCTGCTGGTGATCGTCCGGTAGGCGGCCATGACCTCCTCGGCCCGCTCGAACGGCCAGGCGATCAGCCCGCCGTGGACGCTGGGGCCGACCGGGTGCAGCCGGTAGGTGAACCGGGTGACCACACCCAGGTTGGCCCCGGCGCCGCGGATCCCCCAGAACAGCTCCGGCTCCTGGTCGCGGCTGGCCCGTCGGACCCGGCCGTCGGCGGTGACGACCTCCACCTCCAGCAGGTTGTCGACGGTCCAGCCGAACCGGCGGGTCAGGTAGCCGAGCCCGCCGCCCAGGGTCAGCCCGGCCACGCCGACCTGGGAGATGAAGCCTAGCGGCGTGGCCAGGCCGTGCCGCTGGGTCTCGCGGTCGACCTCGCCGAGCAGGCAGCCGGCCTGGACGGTGGCGGTCCGGGCCGCCGGGTCGACCACGATCCCACCCAGCCGCGACATGTCCAGGGTGAGGCCGCCGTCGGCCAGGGCGGTGCCGGCGATGTTGTGGCCGCCGCCCTTGATGCTGAGCAGCAGCCCGTGGTCGCGGGCGAACCCGACCGCCGCGGCGACGTCGTGGGCGGAGGCTGGCTGGACGATGAGCGCGGGGACCTTGGCCGCCATGGCGTTCCAGACCCGGACGGCATCGTCCCAGCCCTGATCGCCAGGGCGCAGTAGCCGACCCGTGAGCCGCGAGCCCAGGTCGCCGAGCGCCGCTGGGGTCAGGGTGACGTGTCCGCCCTCCAGGCCGGCGATGTCGATGGTGGTCGTGGTCATCTGGGCGCCGCCTCTCCGGTCACGCTGCCCAGCGTGGCGCGCAGCGCGCGCAGGAACGCCTCGGGTTGCTCGAGCTGGGTTTCGTCACCAGCGTTCTCGATCACGTGCAGCGGCCAGCCATGGCGGGCGCTGGCGGCCTCGGCGGTCTGCAGCCGCACCTGGCGGTCCTGTCGCCCCCAGACAAGGGTGGTGGGAACAGCGATCCGCTCCAGCTCCGCCGGCGGGATCGCCGGCAGCCCCAGCTGCGGCATGAGCCTGCCGAGCGCGGCCTTCTGGCCCGGCGTGCCCGCCCGGTCCAGGGCGTAGGCCGCCAGCGGCTCCCAGCGCTCTCCCAGCTGCTGGCGCAACCCGCCCAGGTCGACAAAGCACTGCTCGAACAGCCCGTCGCGGGTGCGTTCGGTCGGCTGCTCGAGGAAGCGGCTCAAGGCGAGCCCGAACGTGGGCGCCGGCTCGAATGGGCTCAGGCCGAACGCGTCCACCAGCACCAGCCCCGACAGCCGGTCGGGGTGGGCGATCGCGAAGCGGGCCGCGATGGCGCCGCCAAGCCCACGGCCTACCAGCGCGGGCGGGGACGGGCAGGTGTGCTCGATCAGCTCCCCGAGCCACCCGAGCACGTGGTCGGCGTCCAGCTGGCCGTCGGCGACCGCCGAGGCGCCGTGGCCGGGCAGGTCGGGGGCGACCACCCGATGGGTCCGCACCAGGCCCGGGATCACCCGCATCCAGAGGGCCGCGAACTCCCCCGCGCTGTGCAGCAGGACCACCGGCGGGCCGTCACCGCCTTCCAGTACGGCGGTCGAGACGCCAGCCAGCTCCAGCTGCCGCTCCCTGACGGGGATCCCGGCCAGCAACCGCTCTCGAGCGTCGCCAGCCGAACGCCGGTCGTGCTGCTCCACGCGGTGCTGTGTGTTCGTTGCTGCTTGGTCGGTGCGGGACCTGGTCATGGCTTGCTCCTCGTCTGCGAGCCGATCAACCCGGGCATGGAGACCTCCGGTGTGCGGCCGTTCCTCTCCTCCGGCGGGGAAGCGGTCGGGTCTTGCCTTTGCTGACGAGCCCGACCGGCAGTGGACGCAGGTCCCTGGTCGAGGCCGTGTCGCACCAGACAGAACGCTCCTCGATCCGTTGCCCGCGACGACCAGGACCACACGGCGCGGCGGGTTGCGTCCATCTCGGGGCAAAGTCAGCAAGAATGACTTCGAGGACATGAGCGGCCGGCTTCGCGCGCGCGCGATTGGGCTCATTCGTCAGCTCGACGACGGGAGCGAGTATCGCGCCGTGATCGAACGCGAAGTGGCGGCAAGGTTGTCGTCGCAAGCTCCTGCTTCGCCATCATCGGCGAGGCAGGACCGTTTCGATGACACCACGCCGGCCTGTGCGTGCGGTGGATCGAACGATCCCGACGCAAGATTCTGTAAACACTGTGGCAACAAGCTTCGGTAGTCCGCTTCCGCCTTCCAAAGCGCAAACGCTCGCGCTCGCATGCGTCCTCGCCGTCGCGAGCAGCGTGCTCCACGGTCAGCGAATGCCCGATCCATCGCAAATGGCGGGTCGGCCACTGCCGGCCCCTGAGTTGGTGACCGGGATGGTGTCTGTGCGACTGGTACGTGAGCGCATGGGCAACAACATTGCCAATCATCCGGTGACCCTTCGCGCTGGCGAACGCACGCTGAATGCAACGACCGACGTTCAGGGTCGGGCCCAGTTCGGCGATGTGCCTCCAGGTACCCAGATCACCGTCGAAGCCGTCGTCGATGGCGAGACACTGCGGTCGCAGGAGTTTGCGGTGCCGGCGAGCGGCGGCGTCCGGGTGGCGCTGATCGCCGGGCTCGAGGCGGCTGCGGCCCGCGAACGCGCCGCTGCGGAGGAGGCTGCGCGTCAACCGGCGCGGCCTGGCGTGGTCGTCTTAGGCGGCGAGACGCGCATCATCCTCGAGTTTCAGGACGACAACCTTCAGGTCTTCTATCTGCTCGACATCGTGAACAATGCGCGCTCGCCGATTGATATCGGCAGCCCGATGTACATCGACTTTCCTGACGGCGCAACGGGCGCCGGCGCCATGAACGGATCCTCGCCGCTCGCGGTGGTTCAAGGCGACAGGCTGCGCATCAATGGTCCGTTCCCGCCCGGCACGACCCAAGTCCAGGTCGGCTATCGATACCCGTACAGCGGGTCGTCAGCGACCTTGGCCCAGCGCTGGCCGGCAGCCATCGAGCAACTCTTCGTCGCGGCCGAGAAAGTGGGCGAGCTGCGGATCGCGTCGCCGCAGTTCTCTCAGCAGCAGGACGCGACGGCGGGCGGAGCACCTTTCCTGATGGCGACAGGACCACGGCTGAACGCCGGGGACACGCTGACGATCACGCTGAGCGGCCTGCCACACCGCAATACGCTGATGCGTGACGTGGGACTGGTCGCAGGGACATTGCTTCTTGTCGTGGGGCTCTGGGCCGGGTTCCGGCGAGGTCCAGATCGCGCTGATCAGACAGCCGAGTTGACCAAACGTCGTGAACGGCTGTACGCCGAACTGGTCACGCTCGAGACCCAACGAAAGCAGGGGCGAGTGGACGAACGCCGCTACGTGGCGCGCCGCCAATCGCTCGTCTCGCAGCTCGAACGGGTACTGGGCGAGCTCGACGGCGGCCCCGCTGGCAGCGGTGAGGGCGCCGCTGCGTGAGCCTCGATTTTGCGGAGGTCACGGCAACCGACCTGGGACGCCACTTCGGGCGACGCAAAGCGCTGTCTCAGGTGACCTTCGAGTGCCGTTCCGGCGAAGTTCTGGGACTGCTGGGGCCAAACGGCGCTGGCAAATCGACGCTCATCGCCATTCTGGCGACGCTCCTGGCACCGTCCACCGGTCGGGTGACCTACGGTGGGCGAACGATCAGCGAGTCAGGCGCCGCCCTCCGATCGAAGCTGGGTCTCCTCGGCCACGAGCTGTATCTCTATCCCGAGCTGACCGCCCGCGAAAATCTGATGTTCTTCGCGCGGCTCTACGGATTGCCAGATCCCGCTGAACGCACGAGTGCAGGCTTGGAAGCCGCTAACTTGACCGATCGCGCGGACGATCAGGTCCTTGCCTTTTCGCGCGGCATGCGACAACGGCTGGCACTGGAGCGTGCGCTGATTCATTCGCCGCGGCTGCTTCTGCTCGACGAGCCGTTTACGGGACTGGATCAGGCCTCAGCGACCGCGCTGGTCGATCGCCTTCAAGCGCTCAAGAACAGCGGCTGCCTGATTGTCCTGGCCACGCACGACCTCGAGGTTGCGGATGGTCTCCTCTCGAGGGCCCTCTACCTGCGCAACGGTCGCCTGGTCGCGCAAGACGAAGGCTCCGGGGCGCTGCGGGAACGGTACCGGGCCGCAATCAACGCCTCATGACCGCGTTTCTTCGGGTGGCCTGGCTCGTCTTGCGAAAGGACCTGGCGATCGAGGTGCGCAGCTGGGAGCTCGTCCTGACGACGCTGTTCTTTGCCGTGTCATGCGTGCTCGTGTTCGCGATCGCGTTCGTCGTCGAAGGACGGGCCGTCAGCGACGTCGCGGCGGGAATCCTGTGGATCGCGATCGCGTTTTCGGGGACGCTGGCCCTCGGTCGAACCTTCGAGCGCGAGAGACAGACCGAGACCCTGCGAGCGTTGTTGCTGGCGCCCGCCGATCGACCCGCACTCTATGTAGGTAAGCTCCTCGGCATCCTGTGCCTGATGGCCCTGACCCAGGCGGTGCTGGTGCCTCTCGTCGGGCTCTTCTTCCAGGCGCCGATCACCTCCCGGCCCCTTTTGTTTGGCGCGCTGCTGGTCGCTGGCACGGTTGGCTATGCAGCGGTCGGCACGCTGTTCGCCGCGATGCTCGTTCGTGCCCGCAGTCGTGATGTGATGCTGCCGATCCTGTTGTATCCGATGACGGTTCCCGTGATGATTGCAGGCGTTCGCGGCACGGCTGCGCTGTTCCAGGCTACACCGGACGACGGCACGGCCCGATTCTGGCTGGGTTTGCTGGTGTTTTTCGATGTCATCTTCGTGACCCTGGCGCTCTGGACCTTCGAAGCGTTGATGACAGAATGATCACGCGGTCTCCGGTTGCCAGTCTCCGGTGGCCGGTGGGTGCCGGCTCTGACTAGTAACCGGCAACTGGCGACTGGAGACCGGTAACGGACAGCGAAGTCACCGAGATGCGTAAACACTCCACCACCTTGCTGGGCCTGGCGCTCGTGCTCTTCGCGACGGCGCCTGCGCTCATTCACTGGGCGCCGTACGAGTCGACCATGGGTCTCGTGCAAAAGATCTTCTACTACCACGTGCCTGGCGCGATCTTGATGCTGGTGCTCGCCATCGTGTCCGGCGTCTCGGCCGGCATCTACCTGTTCAAGAAATCGCCATGGGCCGACCATTGGGCCGTGGCCGCAGCGGAGCAGGTGGTGCTGTTCGGGGCGATGACGTTCGCCACTGGACCGCTGTGGGGTCGTAAGGCGTGGGGGGTGTGGTGGGATTGGGATCCGCGCACGACCTCGGCCCTGATGCTCTGGATGATCTTTATGGCCTATCTGCTCCTGCGGCGGTTCGGCGGCCCGGGGTCAGACAAACTGGCAGCCGGCATCGCGTTGCTGGGGCTGGCGAACGCGCCGTTCGTCTATGTGTCGGTCAACTACTGGCGCAGTCTTCATCCCAAGACGACCGTGATTCCATCGCTGGTGCCGCCGATGGCGGGGCCGATGTGGTACTGCATGGCGGCGTTCGTCCTGTTGTCGATGGTGTTGTTCATGTTGCGGGTCCAACTGGAGGAGCAGCGAGGCCGGGTCGATGCCCTGTATCTCGCGGCCGACGCGGAATGAAATCATTCGTTCGCATCCTGGCCCTGGTGGCTGCGCTCACGGCGGGTCCTGCAGTCCGGGCGCAAACGACGCCGCCACAGCCTTCACCACAACAAGAAGAGTTCGTTCCGCTCGACCAGCTGCCGCCAGAGGCCGAACTCCCGGCGGCGCCGATGGTCGTTGCAGCGTACGGGTTCATTTGGGTCGCCTTCCTCGTCTACGTGATTTTGCTCGTCAGATCGAGTTCGCAAGGTCGAAGGGGAGCTGCAGCGACTGGAACGGGAGCAGCACAGATGACCGAGATGAACGCTGCCCACTTCATTTACATCCCGGTGTGCATTCTGATCGGCGTTGTCTTCGGCTGGATCCTCGGTGGCCGTGCGGCCCGTGATGCGTATCTGGCTGAGTTACGACGACGGGACGAGAGGAAGACCAGATAAGGTTCCAAGGTTCCAAGGTTCCAGGGTTCCACAATGCGTCTGTGGCTTCCGCCTTTAGCAGGGCGTTGAAAAAGGGCTCGATGAATCCACCGATCTCCAGTGCGAGGCGAGGGACGACAGCCGCGAGCTGCGGGCGCCCGGTCCTCCGCGCATCCGCGGGAGGTCACGCGGACGCATAGACCAGATTCCGAATCCGCACGAGGTTGTAGGCGGCGGCGGTGAAGCAGAAAATCCACTCGACCAGCGGTCCGCCACGATGCCGCAACTTGCGCACGAGGCCGACGGTCTTCATCCACCCAAACGTTTCTTCGACGTGCTTCCGTTTCCGTTGACTGACGGCATACCCGGGATGACGGGTGCTCCGGCCATCGATGGCACTCCGGCGGTTCGTCGTGTTCTGCGCGACATGGGGCGTCACCGCGCATTCGCCGCAGCTCGGCCACAAACGCCGGGTAGTCGTACCCTTTGTCAGCGGCCACCGTGACGCGGCCGCCGGGGACCTTGGCCAGCATCATCAACGCGGCGTCACGCTCGGCATACCCGTCCGCGGGCGTGACGCGCGTGTCCACCACTAGGCCAGACCGATTCTCCAGCAGCACATGCGCGAAATACGCGAGCTGCGCCGGCCGGCCGACGCCTTTCTTATAGAGCCGCGCATCGGGATCGGTCGTCGACTGGTGCGTCTCGTTCGTGCGCCGCTCGCCTCGAAAATTGGCGCTCGGATTGCTCGGGTCGTCCGGCGGCCCACCACCGTCCTCGCCCTTGGGCCGAAAACTTTTGTGACTCGCCCACGCCTCCAGCAATGTGCCGTCGACCGTGAAGTGCTCGTCCGACAACAGGCGATGCGCGTCGGCTTCGCGACGGACCGCCTCAAAGAAGGCCTGCGCGATTGCGCCCTCGACCAAGCGGTCTCGGTTTTTCGAGAATGTCGAATGATTCCAGACCGCGTTCATCCATGCCGAGGCCCACGAACCACCGAAACAACAGGTTGTAGTCCAGTTGCTCGATCAGCAAACGCTCGCTCCGGACACTGTAGAGGACCTGCAGCAGCAACGCGCGCAACAACTGCTCGGGTGGAATCGAGGGACGCCCGATGTCCGAGTACACCTTCGTCGAACCGTGGGCGCAGCTGCGCCAACGCGGCGTCCGTCATTTGACGGATCGGTCGCAGGGGGTGATCCTGTGGCACCCGATCCTCGGGCGAGACGTAGCTAAACAAGAAATCGGACCGCTCGTCGTGACCTCGCATCGTCGGCGCACCTCCGTGAACAGAGTGGCGCCCAGTGTAGTACGCCGGGATCGATCTGTCGATCCCTTCCAGTTGGTTTTTCAACAACCTGTTAGGCGGAAGATCCAACGGACGGCTGAACTTCCGGCTGAAGCCAGAAGCCACTGAGTCTAGTTAGCGCCCGAGTGCCAGCCGCTGCGCAAGAATCTCCGGTAATCCTTCTTCGAGAATCCGTGCGCGCGCGTGCTCGATGTCGTAGGGGGTGCGGTAGATCAGTACCTGCCGCTGATTGGTGTCGACGATGGCAAACCCGGCACGCGGATCGCCGTCACGCGGCTGACCCACGGAGCCGGGGTTGATCAAGTGCTTCGAGCCCTCCGCCAACACGATGTTCAATGGTCGCGCGTCGTCCATGGTCGTGAGCGTGAACTGATCGCCGCTCAGCGCGTAGCCAACTTGCACATGGGTATGTCCGAACAGGCAGAGCTGACGTTCGGATGTGTGAAGCGAGCGGAGTGCGTCGAGATCATCGAAGACATAGGCGTCTTCGTCGAACGGCGTCCCGTGGCAGATTTCGATCAGGTCGTCGACGACGACCGGGCCGGCCGGCAGTGCCGCGAGCCAGTCGCGATTGTCGGGCGTGAGCGCATCGTAGGTCCAGCGAATCGCGCTCTTGGCGATGGCGTTGAAGCCTTCCGGGCTTTCGAGGCCCGAGCCCACCTTGTCATGATTGCCGCGGATCAGCGTGTGGGGATCGAGATCGCGCACCCTGTCGATCACCGAATTCGGGTCCGCCCCATAGCCCACGAGATCGCCGAGGACCAGCACCCGGTCGTACGCCATGGTGCGCGCCGCGGCCAGCACCGCGTCGAACGCCTCGAGGTTGGCGTGAATGTCACTCAGGATCAGGTAGCGCATCAGCGGGTCCGCGGGCGTCCAGTCAGCCCAGCCACTCGATGATTTGATCCACCAGCTCCTCGACCGAGCTGCGGCTTGCATCGAGCCGGAGGTGCGCCTCGCCGTACGCCATGAGGCGCTGATTATAGAGTCTTTCCATCTCCAACCGGTCCGATGCCAATGGCCGCCGCCCATCGAGCGGGACGCGCTCGAGAATAGTCGTGAGCGGCGCGTCGAGCCAAATCACCGCGCCGTCTCGCAACATCAGCCCCCGCGTGACCGGATCGACGATCGTGCCCCCGCCGGTGGCGACCACCACGCCACGCACGCCGAGCAGCGCCACGAGCTCTTGCCGCTCGATGCCCCGGAAGTAAGGCTCACCTTCCTGGCGGAAAATCGTGGCGATGTCGCGGCGCTCGCGCTCGACAATCCGCTCGTCGATGTCCTCGTGTTTCCAGTGGAGCCGCTTGGACAGGGCGCGCGCGACCGTGGTCTTGCCCGCACCCATGAACCCGACCAGATAGATCTTGTCGGCCTTCACGCGCGCAGCCGGTCGAGATCGTTGAAAAACGAGGGATACGACACCGCCGCGGCATCGGCCCCTTCAATCGTGACCGGCCCCGACGCGGTCATTCCGGCGACTGCGAAGGCCATCGCGAGCCGATGGTCGCCGTGCGCCTGCACGACGCCGCCGGTCAGGCGATGGCGGGCGCGCACGTGGAAACCATCGGGGAGCTCGTCGACATCTGCGCCGAGGGTCCGCAACCCCTGCACCAGGGCGGTGATGCGGTCGCTTTCCTTGACCCGGAGCTCCGAAGCGCCCGTGACTCGCAACTCGCCGCCGGCCGTCGCCAGGACCGCCAGGACCGGAAGCTCGTCGATGATCCCCGGCACCATCTCGGCGTCCAGGGCGAGCGAGCCGAGGGTTTGCGCCATCACCCGAATCCGGCCGACGGGCTCGGTCTGCCATTCCCCGGTCTGCTCGACGTCCACGCGGGCGCCGAAGCGCCGGAGAACGTCCAGGAGCGCGGTTCGGGTGGGGTTCAAGCCGACCCCTTCGATGGTCACGTCCGACCCGGTCAGGGCCGCCGCGGCGGCCACCGCAAAGGCGGCCGACGACAGGTCTCCGGGAATCCGGGCGTCGACGCCGTGAAGCCGCTGGCCACCCTCGATGCTGACGCTGAGGCCGTCGCGCACGACCCCTGCACCGAACGTCGTGAGCGCCCGTTCCGTATGATCTCGTGTGGATGTCGGTTCGGTGACCCGGCTTCGTCCGTCTGCCTGCAGACCCGCCAGCAATACCGCGCTCTTGACCTGGGCGCTCGGCCACGTCGGGCCGGTAGTCGATCCCCTCGAGATCGCCTCCATGGATCGTCAAGGGCGGCCGGTCGCCGGATGCGGCTTCGATGTGAGCGCCCATCTTGGACAGGGGGGCGATGACACGGCGCATCGGGCGCCGCGACAGCGATCGGTCGCCTACCAGCGTGGCGACGAACGGGTGTGCGGCAACGACGCCGGCCAGCATCCGCAGCGTCGTGCCGGAATTCCCGCAATCCAGCGAATCCACCGGCGCGCGGAGTCCGCGTGCGCCACGGCCCTCGATCGCCACCCGTGGGCCCTCGTCGTTGGACGGGACGTGCTCGATGGCAACACCCATCGCTTCCAGACAATTCAAAGTCGAGACGCAGTCCTGGCCAGGCGCGTAGTTGGTCAGGGTCGTTCGCCCATCCGCGAGAGCGGCCAGCAGGGCATAACGGTGCGAAATGGACTTGTCGCCGGGAACGTGCATGCGGCCGCGCACGCGCGCGGCAGGGTGAACGGTGACGTGGTCTGCGATGCGCACAATCGCTCACTATATCGCGACAGCGTCTTTCGATTCGCCGGCAGGGATCGCTTGACCTGCTTGGAACGGCTATGCTACTTAACGCGCCAATGATGAACGCGCCGACGGGAGCCCGCTCCAGGGCCTGATGACGCATCCGCCCACCATCAGACTCGAGTTTGCCAGCGCGTTCGATATGCTGGACTTCGTCCAAGTGGTCAGCGACCATATCGGTCGGATGGCGGGTCTCGATGACGACCAGTTGCACTGGGTCGGCGTCGCGGTTCGCGAATCCGTCGTCAATGCCATCAAACATGGAAACCAGGGGGATGAGTCCAAGCGCGTGGTGGTGGAATTCACCACGGTGCCCTCCCGCGATCCTGAAGAACTCGTGATTCGGGTCGAGGACGAAGGCGAGGGCTTCGATCCCGAGAACCTTGCCGATCCCCTGGCGCCGGAAAATATCCTCAAATCCAGCGGCCGCGGCATCTTTCTGATTCGCAGCTTCATGGACGAAGTCGAGGTGCGGCGCAAAGCCACTCGCGGCATGCAGATCCGAATGGTGAAGAAAGTGCCCCGCAACGGGGCCACCGCCTAAGCCGACAATTTGATCCCCTCTGCCGCTCCGGACCCGATCTTTCTCGCGACCGCCATCGAGGCGGTTGTACGGGCTGGCGAGCTCCAGATGGCGCGCTTTGGCTCGACCCTGCGCGTCGACAAAAAAGGCGTCATCGACCTGGTCACTGAAGTCGATGTCGAAGTCGAGCGGATGTTTCGCGCGCTCATTGGCGCGCGGTTTCCCGAGCACGATGTGCTCGGCGAAGAAATGGGCGGCGGGCGGACCGGCGCGACGCACCGCTGGGTGTTCGATCCACTCGACGGGACGACGAACTATGCGCACGGAGTGCCGCTGTTTAGTTCGACCGTGGCGCTCGAAATCGACGGTGCGCCCGTCGTGGGGGCAGTGTTCGATCCGAACCGGCGAGAGCTGTTCACCGCCGAGCGTGGCGTTGGCGCCTGGATGAACGGCGAACCGATCCGGGTGTCCGAGGCACAATCTCTCATCGATTCGGTGCTCGTCACCGGATTTCCGTACGACATTCGCGACCGGATGGATGAGATCTTGAGCTTGTTCGCGAGATTCCTGCGCGAGGCCCGTGCGGTTCGTCGTCTGGGGTCGGCCGCCATCGATCTGTGCTGGGTTGCGGCCGGGCGCATGGAGGGGTTCTGGGAGCAGGGGCTGCAGGCCTGGGACACGATGGCAGGCGCGTTGATCGTCCAGGAAGCCGGTGGTCGAGTGAGCGCACTCGACGGCGGCCCCTGGGACCCCCACGGGGGACGGGTACTGGCCTCGAATGGCCGCATTCACGAGGAGATGCTGACGATCGTCCGCACGGTTTAACGTCACTAAGTCAGGACAGAAGCGATGGCATGAGGCCTGCTTTCTCCGCGATTGTGCTTGCCTGCAGCACCTCGGAGGTCTCATGCGTTCCCGGTTCGCACGGACGGTCCTCTCCTGTCTGGCCGTCGGATTGCTGCACGCGGATGTCGCGTCGGCGCAGCAGAGTCTCAACTTCTCAGTGGGCTACTTCACGGTGCGTGGCGAAGACGCGCGCGTCGATGGAGACGTGCTGGTCGAGAATCGTGACGTCTACCTCTTCGACTTCAGCGATTTCAACACCGGCTCCTTTGGCGCCGAGTGGGTTGCTCCCCTCGGTGATTTCCTCGAGGTGGGAGCCGGCATCGAGTTCACGAGTCGTGGTGTAGACACGATCTACCAGGACTTCACCCGACCAGGCGACATTGAGATCGAGCAAGAGCTGAAGCTTCGAGTAGTCCCCATCACGGGGACTGTTCGCGTGCTGCCGCTCGGTCGCCAGGGCCCGTTCCAGCCCTATGTCGGTGGCGGCATTGGCATCTACAACTGGCGCTATAGCGAGACCGGGGACTTCATCGATTTCACGTTGCCCGGACGACCCGTCTTCCGCGAAAGCTACGTGGACAGCGGCACGGCGATTGGTCCGGTGGCTGTGTTCGGAGCACGGTTCCTGATCGGCAACAGTGCGATCATCGGCGGCGAAGTGAGGTATCAGAAGGCCGAGGGTGATCTGGACGAGATCGATTTCTTCGGACCCAAGATCGATCTCGGCGGATTCCACTACCTGGCGACGTTTGGAATAAGGTTCTAAACCGAGGTTCTGCACGTAGGTTCTTTACAAAGGTTCTTACGAGGGTTCGACGGTGGTTCACGGACGCATCGTAAAGAACCGTTGTCGAACGTCGGGGAGAACCGTCGTCGAGAACCGTCGGACTCGTCGAGAACCGTCGTCAAGAACCGCGTCTGTCGATTCGTCTATACAGTGCGATTCCCCCTCCGCTGCAAATCCGCTCGTAATCCTTCAGCATCGATGGAAACTGGCGGTGGCGCTGAATGACGGCGTCACCGCCTTCGGCGACCTCTTCGACGATCACCCATTCGACCAGGGGCGCCGGTCCTCGTGTAAAGGCACTATCCCAAATCGGGCCATTGCCTTCGTGCAGAAAGTCGCGAATCTCGAAACCAGCCGCCGAAAGCTCGTACATGTAGTGGCCGAGAGCGCCCATGCTCATCAGGATGGTGCCTCGATCGCGCCGGTTCCTAAGGCATCCAGTGACGTAGCCGCGACCCACGGCGCTGCGATCGCGGATGGCCTCGGCGACCATGGCCGCGCGCGCGTCGAACGGTGGGCGTTCCCACAGCACCAGCGCGAGAATGACCACGGTAATCGCGGGCGCCCAGCGACGGAGCAAGCCGACGACCAGCCCGATGGTGAGCGCCGCCGCGACTATCAACGGAACTTCGTACCGCAGGCGAAACGGATGACCCGCCAGGTATGCCACGACCGGCAGCGTGACCGCGGCGAACAAGGACAACGGCACCAGCATCGGTGCTCGACCGGCTGAAGCCAGACCGACCAGCGTGGCGAGCACGAGCGCGATTTGCGTCAGCAGCACCAGCCACCCGCCTCCGAGTAGGCCGATGCCCTCGTTGATCTTTTCGATCACGGCCATCGGCTGTCCACGCAACGTCTCATCGGGAACGAAGAAGCCCCCACTCACGAACCACTCGCCGACGGTGATGCGGCTGAACGCCATGAAGGCGACGACCGTCACGACCGGATAGACCGAGAGTCGGGCGTAGACGGGCGCGATGTCGCCGATTGCCCGGCCGCGGCGCCACCAGGCGAGGGCCGAGGCGGCGTAACAGGCAGCCGTGATCGGCCATGCTTCATACCGCGTCAGACACGCGAGCACGGTCACCCAACCTGCCGCCCTTGGCACGGTGAGCTGCCCCGCAAGGACCCAGGTGGTGAAGAGAAAGACTTGCAAGGTCGATAAACCGAACAGGAGCGGCTCGGTCATCGGCGTGCTCTGCAGGTAGAGGACGTTGGGGTTGGTCGCGAACAGCGCGGCAGCCAGCACAGCGCCTGCACGCGATGAGGTGAGGGCGAGTACTGTCGCGGCAATCGATGCGGTCGCCACGGCGTGGGCCATCACAGAGATCGCGATCGCGAACGCTCCGGTGCGGTACAGGTGATCGATCTGGATCGGCACCATGTTGATCACATGCGGCAGCGGAAGCCACACGGCGCCGATCTGCTCCCACCCGGGCGTCAAGCTGTCGAGGATTCTGTCGCGAGACCACCAGGTGGGCTTTCGCGTCGTAGTGTGCGAGCGTGAGGCCGATGACGGCGTACCAACCGACGGCGACCAGACCAAGCACGACGGCGAGCCGCGCGAGCAACGTCGGCACCGGGCCCGGGTCCCACAGGTGCCGGCGGAGGGGGAGGAGCACGTAATATAATGGCTTCGATTCCTGCTTGATGACTCCCGACCTTTCGATCGTCATTCCGGTCCGGAACGAGTCGCCCAACATCAAGCGCCTCTACGACGAGTTGACGGCCACGCTGCTGAGCGGTGATCGCTCGTACGAGCTGATCGTGATCGACGATGGCAGCACCGATGATACGTTTGCCCAGCTCGAAGCGCTGCAAGCGCGCGATCCGCATCTGAGAGTCATTCGATTGCGACGCAACTTCGGACAGACCGCCGCCTTCGCGGCGGGCTTTGCGTTCGCCCGCGGACGCCTGGTCGTGACCGCCGACGGCGACAACCAGAACGATCCGGCCGACATCCCACGCATGGCGGCCGAGATCGACCAGGGCTACGACATCGTGTGTGGCTGGCGCAAGGATCGAAAAGACACGCTCGATCACGCGACGCTTGCCGTCGATGGTCGCCAACAAGCTGATTTCGTGGGCCACCGGCGTGGACCTTCATGATTACGGGTGCTCACTCAAGGTGTTCCGGGCCGAAGTGGTCAAGCCGCTGCGTCTCTACGGCGAGATGCACCGGTTTCTGCCGGCCATCGCCAGCGAGTTTGGCGTTCGCATCAAAGAAGTCGTCGTCAATCATCGTCCACGGAGCGCTGGTGTCTCCAAGTACGGCTTGTCGCGAACAGTTCGTGTGGTTCTCGACCTCTTGACCGTCAAGTTCCTCCTCAGCTACTCGACGCGGCCTTTGCAGATCTTCGGGCTCATCGGCCTGCTCGCGGGCAGCCTGGGCGGGCTCATCGTGGGGTGGCTCGCATACGTTCGTTTGATCGAGCGGCAAGGCATCGCCGATCGACCGCTGTTGCTGCTGGGCGTGTTGCTGGTCTTCATCGGCGTTCAACTGGTCACGTTTGGCCTGCTCGCCGAATTGATGGCTCGGACGTACTACGAATCGCAGAACAAGCCGGTCTATGCCATCCGTGAGATCCGTCAGACGCCGGAGTTGTCTCCGATCGAGCGATGACCAACGATCAAACGCTCGGACGAGAGAAAGACGCCCGCGAGCACGATCCGCGAATCACCGTCATCCAGCGGGAGTTGTTCGACGAGCGGCGCTCGAAGATCGACAAGTATCGCGACCTGGTCATCGGTCGTCCAGGGCTCGGGCCGATCGTCCTGTTCGAGCTCGTGATGCTCGTCAGCTCCTGGGTGCCTGGCGCCCTCGGCCTGTTTCTGCGGTCGAAGCTCTACCCCATCGTGCTCGGTGCCGTCGGGCGCAACGTTGTCTTTGGCGCCAACGTCACCATTCGCCATCCACACAAGATCACCATTGCCGACAACGTCGTGATCGACGACAACTGCTGCCTCGATGCGAAGGGCACGGATAACAAGGGCATCACGATCGGCGAGGGTGTCTTCGTCGGCCGGAATACGATCCTCAGTTGCAAGAACGGCGAGATCGTCATCGACGACCACGCGAACCTGGGTTTCAACTGCGAGGTGTTCTCCGCCTCGCGCGTCCGGGTTGGCAAGAGCGTCCTGATTGCTGCCTACACGTATCTGGTCGGAGGCGATCATCTCTACGATCGCATCGATATACCGGTATTGGAGCAGGGCCGCACCGCGCGTGGCATCGACGTGGACGATAACGTCTGGCTCGGGACGCATGTCGTCATCACCGACGGCTCCCACGTCGGCCGGGACGCCATCATCGGTGCAGGCGCCGTCGTCGTCGGCGAAATTCCGGCGTTCGCGATTGCGACTGGCATCCCGGCGCGGGTCGTGCGCGATCGACGATCGAATGCATGACCCGCCTTCGCTCGATCGGACTGGCGACGAGCTACGGCGAGGCAAGCTCGCAACGGCAACTGGCGCACCGACCACCGACCACCGGCCACTGACGCAATCTTTATTACCCCATGTGTGGCATCGTCGGCATCGTTGAATCAGATCTGAATCGCCCGGTCCTCCCTGAGGAACTTGGCCGCATGGTGCGAATGCTTCACCACCGCGGTCCGGACGAAGAGGGGAGCATTACGCTGGGCGGTGTCGGCTTGGGGATGCGTCGGCTCTCGATTGTCGACCTGGTTGGCGGGCAGCAGCCCTTCAGCAACGAGGCTGAGGACATTCAGCTGGTCGCCAACGGCGAGATTTACAACTTTCCACTCCTACGCGATGAACTTGCCGGGCGCGGCCATGTGTTCCGAAGCCGCTCCGACATCGAGGTTCTGGTTCATGCCTATGAGGAGTGGGGAGCCGCTTTCCTGGAGCGACTCCGCGGAATGTTCGCGCTCGCGCTCTGGGACGCGCGGACCCGAACGCTGCTCGCTGCCCGGGATCGCGCGGGCGAAAAGCCGCTGTACTGGACGCAAACGTCGCGCGGGCTCCTGTTGGCGTCGGAGGTCAAAGCCCTGCTGGTCCGACCTGAAGTGGCTCGTGAGCTCGATCCTGACGCCATCGATCAGTTCCTCACCTACGAGTACGTTCTCGCGCCGCGAACCATTCTGAAGGGGGTCCACAAGCTTCCGGCTGGTCACTACCTGACCTATCGCGATGGAGTGGTGGAGATTCATCGCTACTGGGACGCCGCCGCTGTCCGCGTTCGCAAGTGGAAGGAGGACGAGGCGGCTGAGGCGCTGCGACAGGCGTTGCGGCATGCGACAGTGAGCCAGATGATGGCCGACGTGCCGCTGGGAGCTTTTCTGTCGGGCGGCATCGACTCGAGCAGCATCGTCGCATTCATGAGCGAGGCCTCGCTCCAGCCGGTCAATAGCTTCAGCATCGGGTTCGACGACGGCACCTATAACGAGCTGCCGTACGCACGCGAGATTGCCGCGCTGTTCAAGACCAACCATCGCGAGCGGACCGTGTCGCCAGACCTGAACGCGCTCTTCGAGCGACTGGTGATTCATCTCGACGAGCCGTTTGCGGACGTCTCGCTGTTCCCGACGTTCCTGGTTTCGCAGTTGGCGCGCGAGCATGTCACCGTGGCACTTTCCGGGGATGGCGGTGACGAATTGTTCGGCGGCTACGACGCGTACCAGGCGCAGGCCCTGGCGATGCGTTACGCACGGATGGGCGAGACGTTCCTCCCGACACTGGCCGCGGTTGCGGCGGCACTGCCACCGACCGAAAAGAAGAAGGGCCTGGTCAACAAATTCAAGCGCTTTACCCTGGGCGCCACTCAGGCCCCCGAAGATCTCGGTCACTATCGCTGGATGGTGTACCTGAGCCCGCGAGCGAAACGACGGCTTTACGCTCCCGCGCTGAGGAGCGCCCTTGCGGCGTCCGACGTGTACTCGCCGGTCCGTCAAGCGCTCAAGCGCTATGGCTCGGATGACCTGCTGAACCGTCAGCTGTATACCGACCTATCGCTCTATCTCGCCGATGACATTCTGGTGAAGGTTGACCGGATGAGTATGGCGACCTCGCTCGAGACGCGTGCCCCCTTTCTCGACGCAGACGTCATGGAGCTGGCGTTTTCCATGCCCGGGCACCTGAAGGTCCGGAACGCCGACCGGAAGTGGATCCTCAAACGCGCGATGCGCGATGTCCTGCCGGATCGCATCCTGACACGCAGAAAAGAAGGCTTCAGCATTCCGATGAAGAACTGGCTGCGTCGGGAGCTCCAGCCGCTGATGCAGTCCCTGCTCGCCCCAGAACGCGTGGCCGCCCGCGGACTCTTCGATCCCGACGAGGTTTCGCGGCTCGTCGAGGCTCACGTCGCGGGTCGTGAGAATCATGCGCACACGCTGTTCCCGTTGATGGTCTTCGAACGGTGGTGCACGGAGCACCTTCGCTGATCGCTGACCGGGGTCAGGTCAGGACGTCTGTTCACGGTATCCGATAAAACGCCTGCACAATCGCGATCTCTTCCGCGATCCTGTCGTCGGTCCAGCCAAGCTCAGAGCTCATGAGACCGGCGGCTCGTTTAATGGCCTCATCGCCCGGATGGCCCGCAGAGCCAGCTTCCGTCCTTCGGACGAGCGCATCGGTCAGCCTCATCGCCGATTCGCAGCGGACGGCATGAATGATTTCGGCCCCTGTGACGGCACACGTGGTGCTCAGCGGCTGTGCCAACTCATCGTGCTTCTGCATCAGCCCGAGCAGTTCTTCGAATCGCGTCCCGTACGTCAACGCCAGGCGGCGCCGTGTTTCGGCGGACGGGCCCGAGGTGCAGTCCTGGACGGCTTGTCGCAGAAACCCCTCCTTATCGCTGATCGCGCCGCCCTCGACGGCGGTATCCGAGGTGCGGCTGACGGGCGGTGAGTCCGACCCGCGGTCCCTGAAGACCACATCGATGGCTTGGGCCGCGGTTGCGCGCGCCGTCGTGTAGCGGACGCCAAACATGGAGATCAGACCGCCGACGCCATCGCGGCGATGGTTCACCACGGTGCTTTCGCGAAGCAGCCTCACATGGGTGCCATGGCCCGCCATCATCGGCAGCAGGCCCCGATGCACGAGGCGCACGTCGGACGGCGCGAGCTGCGCATGAGGAAAGGCCGTCTTCGCATCGGCCAGGAACGCGTCCACGTCAGACGCGTTCACGTGCAGCGCTTCGGGCCTGCCGTCATGCGCATCGTGACTGGTGCCCAGCATCGACACATCGCGCCATGGCACCAGGAACAGGAACCTGCCGTCCGCCAGTCCCCCGCAGGCATGACTCGACGGCTGGCGACCCAGGATGAGATTCATGGCTCGTGAGAGCAACGGCGCTGGCGATTTCGCGGTCGGTGCGAGGTCGTGCAGCCACGACGTCGCCCACGGCCCGGTCGCATTCAGAATCGTGTCCCCACGAATCTCGAATGGGTTGCGAGTCAGTTGATCCTCCACCATCACGCCGGAAACCCGCGACTCGTTGCGCACGAGGCGCACGGCTCTGACGTAGTTGGCGGTTGCCGCCCCCTTGGCCGCCGCCGAGAGCACGAACGAGAACGTCATGCGATCGCTGCTGTGCATCTGATAGTCGTGCCACACCGCACCGCCCGTCACTCCATCGAGTGCGATCAGCGGGTTGAGCCGCAGACACTCTTCGCGATCCACGACTGTGCCAGCTGGCAAGTGGAGGCTGGAATCCTCGAGCCCGTCGTGACGGTCGCGCGAGACGATCTCGTTGATCAGCAGGGCAGTTCGCATCACGAGCGCGGACCGGCGATGGCCGCGATAGGTTGGGACGACGAAGGCAAGCGGTCGGACGAGGTGCGGGGCCACACGCGCGAGCGCGCGCCGT
This sequence comes from uncultured Acidobacteriota bacterium, assembly GCA_963734095.1. Taxonomy (GTDB): domain Bacteria; phylum Acidobacteriota; class Vicinamibacteria; order Vicinamibacterales; family UBA2999; genus JACCSI01. Next base: position 25,616 of record CAVTGK010000032.1, read on the forward strand.
TCGCGGATGAACAGCCGCATTTGTCGCAGGTTCATGCCCTGCAGCGATCGCAGCCCGCCGTGCAGCGTTTTGAGGTTGTTGAACGAGGTCGCGCCCCCGAAGTCGCCCTGATCGATCAGGGCGACCGACAAGCCGCGCAGCGTCGCATCCCATGCGGCGATCGCGCCGTAAAACCCGGCTCCAATGATGATGAGATCGAAGCGAGTGTCCGCCAGTCGACGGAGATCGCGGACCATCTGATGGTTGGGCATTGTACGATAGAGGCCAGACATGTTGAGGGACGGTTTACTCACGAGCCGGAGCTTCGCTGGTGATCGATGCGATTGAGCGCTATTGGAATGCGAGGATTCATGACCTCGAGATGACCGACCGCCCGGTGGGGTCTCTCGAGTTCTTCATGGATCTCGATGACTATCGGTTCGACAAGCTCCACTACTTGCCGAAGCTCGTGGACTTCGACGGCTTCCGCGGCAAGACCCTGCTCGAGGTCGGTTGCGGCATTGGAACCGACCTCGTGCGCTTTGCGCGCGGCGGTGCGATCGTGAGCGGCATCGATCTTTCGGAGACGGCGATTGAGCTCGCCCGCAGGAACTTTCACCTGCATGGCCTCACACCGCACGAGCTACGGACGGCCAATGCCGAGGCCTTGCCTTATCCCGGCGGCTCGTTCGACGTCGTGTATGGGCACGGCGTCATCCAGTACACATCGGACCCGGAGCGCCTGGTCCGTGAATGCCATCGCGTGCTTCGGCCCGGAGGACGCGCCATCTTCATGGTCTACAACCGGGTGTCGTGGCTCAACGCGCTCTCGAAAGTAATGAAAGTGCCGCTCGAGCACGAGGATGCTCCAGTGCTTCGCAAGTTTTCGATCCGGGAATTCGAGAAACTCCTCACCCCGTTCGACGAAGTGCGGATTGTCCCCGAGCGGTTTCCCGTGAAGTCCCGATTGCACAAGGGATGGAAGGCCGTGGCGTTCAACACGGTGTTCGTGGGGACCTTCAACGCGCTGCCCCGGTCGCTTGTTCGTCGGCTGGGCTGGCATCTGATGGGCTTTGCCACGAAGTCGGCCCCAAATCCCTCACAGGCGTCCTAACCTATAACCATGACGATTCGGGCAATCCTTTCTTGTTGGTTAATCGCGGTCGCGTGCGCGGACCCACGTGCCGAGCCGGGAAGAGGCGACGAGTCCAGCACTGCCACCATGCCACAACCAGTGAAGCCTTTCCCTCCGGGACTCAAGGGTGAGCTGCTGTTTCAGTCGGACCGGGAGGGCCCCACCAGGCTGTTCGTGATCAACCTCGCAACCGGGGCCGTGCGCCGTGTCGGCGCGGCTGGCGATTGGGCCGACGAGGAGCCGCGATGGTCGAAGGACGGCCAGCGGATCGCGTTCAGCTCGACGCGAGGGCAGAAGGGCAACTTGGACATCTTCGTCATGAACGCGGACGGATCAAACCTGATTCGAATGACCGACCACCCCTCGAACGAGCAAGGACCGGTATGGGCCGCCGACGGTCAAAGCCTGTTCTTCACTGGCGAGCGGGATGGGCGAGGCGAAATCTACCGGGTCTGGCTGTCCGACAAGCGGGTCGATCGAATCACCAACGGAATCAATCGCTCCATCATGCCCGCCGTCTCACCGGACGGTCGTTACCTGGCGTACGCCGCGCAAACGATCATGAGTTTCCAGGTGCACGTCCTCGATTTCACCAACGGCCAGACGATACAAGCCACCTCTGGTGGGGGCGCCTGCCGGCCGTCGTTCGCCCCCGATAGTCAGGAGATGGCGTTTGTCCGCATGACCACGGGTCGCGAACCTTCGTCACTCGAGGCGGTCCGGGTGAACGGTTCACGGGTCATTCACAAGCACTCCCGAATGTGGAGCTATTACCCGGACTACTCGCCAGACGGCCGGTTGATCGCGTTCTCGGTCAGCCCCGAGCACCATGAAGGGGAGGATTGGGACCTGGCCATCATCGATCCGCACAAGCCAGGCAGCGAATTTGTTCGCCTGACGGGCGGCCCGGGAAATGATCGCGTCCCCGACTGGCGGCCTGGCGTGTAACGCGGTTGTTCGACGGACCTGATTCTCAAGCGCGCGAAGCGAGCGCTTTCGGGCGTCGATCGGATGACTCCAGCACGATGATGCTGCGATGCTGAAGGCTCACGTCGGCCGACCGGCGCGCGTCGCGCAGAATCGTGCGGATACCCTTCGAAGACCCGGCGGTCCTCGACATCCAGCGAATCATCTTCGAGCGCGTCGTAGATCAAGAGCTCCAGCTCCGCGACGGTTTTCGGGTGGTGGAACGAAATGAGCGCCCGTCCGTCAGGGAGTGGCACGAGGTTGACGCCGGTCAGCTTCTCGAGTGATCTGGTCGGTCGAATCGGTGATGACCGCTCGCTTTCCAAAAACGGCGAGCGCCGCTGGTGGTTGGCGCGTGGATCGACGAGCTCGCTTGGTCAGCGAGACGATCGCCCGGCTCAAGTCTGGATGAACCGCGGACAGGGCGGCAATCACACTCTCTGGCAGCGTCAGCGTGACGGCGCGTGAAGGCCCCTCGAATTTGCGAGGCCGCCCTCGTCGGCGTCTGAGGGCCCCCGAGATCGATGCGACGGACGCCATCGTGCGCATTCTAGCATCGATAAACCTTGAAAAATTCTGCAGACCGCCGAATTTATCCCGGTAAAATGTGCGCCGCTGGCACAAGCGTCATGACGACAACGCCGTTTCCCGTCCCGCCACCGGTGAAGCCCGTCGACGGTGAGTCGTCGACCACGCGGCATGGGCTCCATCGCGCGACGATCGCGCTCTGGACGGCCTGCGCGGTGCTCCTGGCCGTCGAGCTGTACTTGTTGCTGCCGGGCGCGCCGCTCGTGCTCATGATCGCGGCACCGGTATGGTTCGCGTTACCCGGCGTGCCGTTGGTGTGGCGCGTGCTCGGGAACTCCCGGGACGCCCTGACGACGGCGTGGTTCGTGGGACCGGCCATCGGTCTTGGGGTCAGCACGTTCGGTCTGTTGTTATGGTGGGTGGCAGGCCTGAAGAACGGATTGGCGATCCTCCTGGCGCCACTGCTCACCTACCTGCTGGCGATGATCGCCAAGCGCTGCGGCGGGGTGGCGCTGCGTCTCCCGAGACTCGAACGGCGCGATACCGCGGCGATCGCCGCCGTGTTGCTCATCGTGCCGCTGGTGACGTTTCTCCCCTACAGCCATGTTGGCGCCAAGATGGCCGATGGCGACGCGTATCGCGCCTACTTCACCGCTGACTTCGTCTGGGGCATGACGGTCACGGCGGAGCTCGCCAAGGGCGATGTGCCGCCGCACAATCCATTTCTCGTGACGCACACCCTTCAGTATTACTGGCTGTCCCACTTATTGTCTGGCGCGGTCTACCGCAATCTTCAGAGTGTTGGTGTGTCGTCAGGGCAAGTCGTCCTGACCAACGGTTTGTTCTTCGGAGCAGCCTTCATTGGCTTCTTCTACTGGTTGGCGAGGGCGTCAGGGGCCGGCACCGTCGCTTCTGCGCTGGCCGTCGCGGTTGGCTTCCTCGCCAACAGCTACGAGGGATTCGAGCAAATTGCCAAGCTCATGACCATGGGCCTGCCCTTGGAGTTGCTCAGGGATGTGAACATCGACGCCGTGACGCGCTGGTTTTATGACGGGATGCCGGTTGACGGCCTGCAACGGCTGCTGCTGTATCAGCCCCATCATCTGACGGGATATGCCCTGGCGCTGTGCCGCCCTGTGGCTGGTTGCCCTGGCTGTCGACGTCACATCGATTTCGATCTCGCTGGGCGCGGGCATGTTGCTCGGACTCTCGTTCCTCTTCAGCACGTTTACCGCCATCATCGTGGGACCGGCGATCGCGGCGGTCTACGTCGTGCGTCTGATCCAGCATCGTGCGCTGCGCGAAGTGTTTTCCACGGCGGTGCTCGGGGGGGCGCCAGTCGTGCTCTCGATTGGGATCAGTTGGGCGCTCGGATATATCGACGTGCGCGACGGCCCACTGATGCATTTTGGACTCAATCCCGTGGCCTTCCGGCACCTTCCGCTGGTGCTGCTCCTGAACTTCGGTCCGCTGCTTTTCGCAGGCGTTGTCGGGTTGGCCCGTTGGCGATGGGGAAGTCACGAAGGGATCGCGCCGATTGCGCTCGTGCTGTCAGCGCTGGGCTTCTACTTCACCGCTGACGTTCCCGACATGGGCGGCGTGTGGGTCGGGTGGCGCAGCGGGCACCTGCTCCTGATCGCATTCGCGATTTGCGGCGCCGCGGCCATTGGCGCCGCGTGGCCGCGCCGGGGGCTGCGGCCCGTGCTCGCGCTGATCATGGTTCTGGCGATCGTTCCGGCCGTGCCGACGGTCGCGATTGATGTGTTCAACGCTCAAGACGTCGACGACCGCGACTTCGGTCCGGGGTTCCCGTGGACGCTGGTTATTTCGCCCGCCGAGCGCGAGGCGTTTGAATGGATCAAAACCAACACCCCCGCTGACGCCCTCGTTCAGGTCGAGCCGTACGTGCGCGGCGCCGCAAACTGGGCGTATATCCCGGCGTTCGCTGAGCGACGGATGGCCGCAGGGCTGCCAATCTCGATGATCCCGCTCAGACCCTACCGGGAGGAATCCGACAACGTGCGGTGGGGCATCTATCGCAATGCCTCCGCCAAGGAAGCACACGTCGTGGCGACTTTTCTGGGGATTGACTACCTTGTGTTTGGTACGGTCGAACGTGAGGCCTATCCCGAGGGACTAGCCACCATCGGGGGAAGTCCCGACTTGTTCGAAGTCGTGTTTCGGAACGACGCGATCACGATCTACAAGATCCGCTGACGCGGAAGGATTGGCGGTTGCCGCCGGTGCGCCGATGACCTCGAGCCGTTCCAGCGTGGCGGCAACGCCAGCATGCAAGAACAAACGAAGCTCAGCATCCACAGTGTAGCGTTCGAGGTCGAACTCGAGCTGAGCCAGCTTCCGATCAGTCCCTCCCGCATCGGACGCCCGAACGATAGCTTCCCCGATGCGCCGCCCGTCCACCCAGACCTCCGCGATCCCTGTGTCGGCGAAGGGCGGTGTGCCCTCATACCGGCCCACCCAGCGGGCCCGATAGCGACCGGGCCGCATCGGGACGTTGCCTCCGTATTGCAGATACCCGGCGCGCTGTCCGCGCGTGCGCAGCTCGAGTCGCTCGAGGTCGCGCTCGCCAGTGTCGGTTCGCAGGCGATCGTTGGCGGCGGGCACTGACACCCGCATGATCCGGTGGCGATCGTATTCACGCGCAAACGTCCGATAGCGTCCCACGTTGAAGTGCCAGATGTCTCGCACGCGTGACAGCGAGAAGAGCGGGCCGCGGGTCACGTTCCGCAAGTGGTCGTAGAACTCGCGGAGTGCGGGGTCCGCCAACCGGTTGCGACCCTGCAGACAGGATTCCAGATAGCCCTCGGGAAGGTCACGACGGTAATGACCGACATAGAACTCGAAATACAACTGGTCCGAAACGGGTAGACGAGCGAGCAACGGGTCCGCGAGCGCATTCGGATCGATGAGAAACTTGTGCGGTCCCGCGCGATAGCCGAAAAAGCCGATGCTGCCCTGCACTGAAACCTGATCAGGCCCACGGGCGAAGCTCAGGCCCTGTCGGTACCATTCGTGATCGGGAAGCTCCCTCAGCGGGTTGTAAAGGAGCAGGTTCGTTGCGCGGTGGTAATAGCCACGCTCATCCTGCACGCCGTTGGTATCACGCCAGGCCCATCCCTGGCGATAGTCCGGACCTGACTTGAGCGGCGCGAGCGGCGCGCCCAGATTGTAAACCGCCAGCACGACCAGGCCGGCGGCGATGACCGTTCTGCGTCGGACCCGCGACGAGAGCATCAGAGCGGCGCCGAAGAACGGCACCGAAAAGAATCGGCCCGCCATGTGATCCCCACCCACCCACACCGTATACGCGACCGAGAGCAGCAACCCGAGGCTGATGGCGGCGTACGGCGGCTCTCGAATCAACAGGCCGGCGATGGCAGCCACGGCGATGATCGACAGCGTCACGGCGTCATAACCAAGACTATTCACGACGTAGACCAGGCCCTGTCGGAACAGCAGCGATTCTGGGATGCCTGTCGCAACCTTGGCGTAGAAGGTGTTGGGCAGCGCGAAGCCGTAATACGCCAGCGCAAACGTCTCCCACATGAGTGCTGGAAGGGCCCCGAGCGCGACGGCCGTCAGCACGCGCCACCGGATGGATGCGAACGACCTTGCGATCATCCACAGCAGCACTGGGCCGTAGAGCAGGACGGAATCGATGCGATTCACGAACGCCAGCGAGGCCAGGCACACGTACCATGCAAGTTCGCGAGCGGTGAAGCTGCGGCGCCCACGGTCGAGATCGTGGAGTAGTCGGGTCAAGAAGAATGCCAAGAGCAAGTAGCTCAGAGGATTCTCGAGGCCAGACGAGGTGTAGTCGATGAAGGCTTTCGAGCTGAGGACCATGCCGAGCAGTAGGACGGCACGTGGAACGCGCAGCCATCGAACTGCCACGACCAAGGCCGCGAGCGACGTCACGAACGACAAGGCCAAGGTCGAGTAGAAGACCTCTCCCGTGATCAGGTAAGCCGGAACATGCAGCAACAGCCAGAGCGGATGCGTAAACACTTGCACGCGTTCGGGAGGGTTGTAGGTCAGCCCATATCCCTGAACCAGATTCTCCACGACGCGAAACGAGATGTACGCGTCGTCGCCGACCCATGAATTGGCAACGAACACATAGGCGAAGACAGTGACCAGCGTCGCCAGCATCAGTGGGTCACGCCAGCGCAGATGGACGTTCGGCGGATCAGAGCCTGTGACCGGAGCGATCATCGCCGACCCCGAATGTCATCGATCACCGCTCCAATCTCTCCTTCAAGTGTGCGGGCTGGCTGATATCCGAGAAATTTGCGGGCCGAATCGATGTCGGCGACCGAGTGACGCAGTTCACCGGCCGGCGCCGGCGCGTGCACCGGTGCGAGGTGAGGTGCGAGACGCACCGTGAGCATCTTCGCGAGGTCGTTCAACGATGTCCCGCGGCCAGTCCCCAGGTTGTAGGTCCCAGGCGTGCGCATGGGACCTGCCAGTGTTCCATCGACAATGTCGGCGACGTGCACGAAGTCCCGCTGCTGCTCGCCATCGCCGAAGATGATCGGCGGCTCGCCACGCAGCAGCCGCGTGACGAAGATGGTGATCACGCCGACGTACGGTGTATAGGTTTGACCAGGACCGAACGTATTGAAGTAGCGCATTGTGGTCATCGGGATGGCGCGCGCTTCGAGAATGTGATGCGCAACCCCTTCGGCAGCCAGCTTTCCAACGCCATACGGCGACATTGGCTGGGTGGCATACGACTCGGCGACTGGTTCCGGCGCCTGCGCGTCGGCGTAGACTGCCATCGACGAGGCCAGGACGAACCACTTGATCGCGCCCGGGTCCAGCGCCTCGAGCAGGCGTGCCGTGCCCATGACGTTGGTGTCCAGGTCTTGGTAAAACCGATCGAAGCTGCCGCGAATCGTGACCTGCGCCGCGAGGTGGAAGACGCAATCGACCCCGTGCAACGCATCGGTCACGGCGGACTCGTCACGGATATCCCCGTGCACGAACCGTGCGGCGTCTGGCACGACGTCCCGACGGCCCACCGACAGGTTGTCGAGGACGGTGACACGGTGCCCGCGGGCGAGCAGCGCATGCGTGAGGTGGGACCCGATGAAGCCGGCCCCCCCGGTCACCAGCGCATGCGAGAAAGCCATTGGTTATGTCACGAATCACGCGGTCCGGACACCGGGAGCGTGGAGCTCGCAAGACCCGGGCAATACACGGAATGCTCGCCGTCCATGACGACCGCGTCCAGGTCGTGGGTGGTGTCCACCGTGATGTTCGGCATCAACACCGAATTCGAGATCCGAATCGGGTGGCGGATGACCACGCCCTCGCCGATGACGCTTCGCTCGATCCGCGTTCCCGGGAGGTGCACTGACGTGATCGCCGACCAGACAATCGAGGCCCTTGCGTTCGAGCTCGATCAGGTTGATCGCGAGGAGGTCATCGGGCCTGGTCAGATTGAGATCGCGCTCGACGATCGGATGGTGATGGACTGTGTAACCGTCGTCGATCAGGATCTGGATGCTGTCGGTAATCTCATACTCGTCCCGCATCGCCGTCCGTGGCGTGCGGCGGATCGCGTCGAAGATGTGCGGGTCGAACACGTACAGCCCACACCCTTGAGCTGGCTGTCGACGTAGCGCGGCTTCTCGATGACCCGTCGAACGCGACCCTGGTTGTCGGCGTCGATGATGAAGTTGCGACGCACCATTTCGGGGTCGGGTTCGTACATGCTGACCAGATTCGCGTTCGTTGCGCCGCTCAACACCTGCTCGAGGAGCGGCTGGAGGGGCGCCTTCAGATGAAAGTAGATGTCGCCAAGCATGAGCAGAAACGGCAGTTGGACGCTCGTTTCCAGCGCCCCGACCGCGTGCGCGAGCCCGAGCGTGGTTTCCTGCTCGATGAGATGGATGCGGACCCCGAACTGCGTCCCGTCGCCAATCAGGCTGGCGACCTGGTAGCCACGATGTCCGACGACGATGTGGATTTCGGTGATGCCGCAGTCGCGCATCACGTCGATTTGATGACTCAGGAGCGGTCGATTCAGGATCGGGAGAATCGGCTTCGGACTTCGCTCCGAGAAAGGGTACATTCGAGCGCCCTTGCCGGCGGCGAGGATGACACCGACCATCCGTGCACTGAGGTCAGGCAACTGGTTCTCCCGTCACTTTACAGCGAACCAGCTCGCGCATGACACGCACGGCATCGAACGCCCGAATCTTCTTGCCCTCCTCGAAGGTTCGCCCGCGAAAGCTGATCGGCACTTCGGCAAATCGCGCGCCACGTTGTGCGAGACGAGCGGTGAACTCCGCTTCGAAGTCGAAGCCATTGGCTCGAATCTGGAGGCCCTTGACGAGCGACGCCCGATACATCTTGTAACACGTCATCAGGTCCGATACTTGCGCGCCGTACAGGGTTCGTGCGGCGGCGCTCATGACCAGGTTGCCGACACGGTTGACGAAGCGCATGCCTTCGATGGACCCCTTGAATCGACTGCCGTAGACCACGTCCGCGTGTCCTCCGAGGATCGGCGCCAGCAGTGCCGGGTAATCGCGAGGGTCGTACTCGAGGTCTGCGTCTTGATGGAGGTAGATATCTCCAGTGGCGAGCGTCCACAGGTGCTTGAGGACGCCGCCGCGGCCGACGTTGTCTGCCATGAAGATGACGGTGACGCCCGGCAGGTCGAGGCCGCTGAGGATGTCCCTGGTGCCGTCACTCGAGCCATCATCGCCGACCAGCACCTCGAGCGTGAGTCCGGTGTCGACCGCCACCACTTCGCGGAGCAACCGTTCGATGGTCGCGCGTTCGTTGAAAACGGGGACCAGGACGCTGAGCGTGGCTGCCAAGTTGGCGTCTTAGGCGGGCCGCTCGACAGTCGGGGGCATGGGGCCCGGAGCGTCGATGCCCGAGCGACGTTTCTCCATTGAGGCACGCACGAGAAACTTCGCGTAGGGGACCACTTGCTTGATGGCCGCGACGTTCATCTGGCACGGGCTGAGGCAGGTCGGGCACTTGTCATCGCGAATCAGGGTCGCGATGCGCCTGTGACGAATCGCGGAAGTAGATGGCTTTCGGATCCTCCTGCGTGACGTTGCCCATGACATCGCTGTTCTCGCAGAAGAACAGATCGCCGTTCGGGTTCAGCATCACACCCTGCGTTTGGAAGGGGCAGGGCGCCAGCCGATGATACCCGTTGCCGATCATGTCGGCATAGTGCATGTAGATGTAGTTCTGCCCGTCGAGGAGCGGATTTGCCGCACCCGATCGAGGAAGAACTTGCGCATCCGCTGCTCCTCGACGCCCATCGGCCGGAGATCCCCTTGCAGATCGCTGTTGCCAAGCATCGCTTCGGTGAAGCGGACCATGTTGAAGACGATGTCCAGCTTTTCCTTCTTCGCCCAGGCCAGGATGTTGTCGGCGTCGTCCAGGTTCATCGAAAAGATCGTGGACGAGATCCCGAAGTTGAAGCTGTAGGTTTTCTGCAGCTCCTGCATGGCGGCGATCGTCTTGCTGGCTTTCTCGAACCCGCGTTTGACGTTCCTCACTTGATCGTGCATGTCGGCCACGCCGTCGATCGACACGCGCGTCGAGAAGATGACGTTGCGCTGGTGGCACATCTCGACGACCTCGGTCAGCATCGGGATGGCCCGCTGCGGGGTGAGACCGGTCGTGTTGATCGTGAGCTTGCGCAGCTTCGGAAACCTGTCGATCATCACGCGGCAGATGTCGACCATGTCGTTCCGTGTGGTCGGCTCGCCGCCCGACAACGAGGCGTTCTCGATGTCCTTCCACAGGCGGGAACTGAAGGCCCGTCGATTTGATCGAGGGTCATGTCGGTCTTGCGGTCGCCTCGGGTCCAGTTGCTGCACATCTCGCACTGGGCATCGCAGACGAAGGTGCAGTGAAAGATGAAGACCGTTGGATGGAGCGGGGTGTATTTGGCGACCGCCGCTCGGACCAAATCACGCGGGGCGCTCAGCGCCGCCTTTGCCAGATACTTCGCCGCGTATACCTGTGCCATGCTTAACCATAAGATTCTACAGGATTTGCGGGCACGCGGCAAACGCGCGTTCAGGCCACTGAGCCTCCGACGAGGGCTTGCGCGAGCGTCCGACCACATAGACGCTCCCGGGAGGTTGCCGATGGCCCCGGCAATGGTGAAAAGGAGCGAAAAGGAATGCCTCGGTGGCAGAAACGCCGAGCGGTGCCAGCGACCACACCATGGCGCCCTGAGGCACGCCAAACCCACCCACGGACAGCGGCAGCAGAGGGTCAACAGAATGTTCAAGGGCATGAAGACCCAGTAGTAGGCGAAGGGCAATGAGTGCCAATCCCGGCCGATCACCCAGGCAATCAGCACCCGCACGACCTGCACCACCAGCGAGAGGGCGGCCACGCGCCAGAGGATGTCGGTGCGCGACCGGTAGGCGGCGAAGCGCACTACCGACTCGAATCGCCGCCAGACCGGCCCAGGATCGCTGCACCACGACCGGCAGGGCCCTGGCAATGACATCACCGAGAACCCCCCGACGCTGACAACCACCATGAGCAGTGACGAGACGAGCGTGACCTGCCGTAGCACCTCGGGTACGGGATAGCTGATCAGGAGGACCCCGAGGCAGCCGGCGATCGCCACCGCCTGCAGGCCCAGCAGGCGATCGATGATGACGCTGGCCACCGCGGCGTCAGCCTCCCGAGTCTGTCGCGTCACCGAGATCGCTCGCGCCGCATCGCCGCCCACACCGGCCGGCAGGAAGCTGCCGACGAAAGAGCTGACGAAGAAGATGCGAGCCAGTTCACCAGCGGGAAACCGTGGTCATCCGCATCAGGATGATCCAGCGAGCAGCATCAGCAGCCGGTCAGCCGCGATGAGCAGCAGAAAGGCGACGAGGAGCCGGCGTCGAAAGCCGCGAGAGCGCCGCGCCCGCGGCGCGCCAATCGAGGTCGCGCAGGAGGAACGCGAAGATGGCGACGGTGATCGCGATCCGAACGCCAGTCCAGGCAAGATTTCGGCTCACGACGCCGGCTTGCGAGCGACGAAAGTGAGGGTCTCGAAGAGGTTCTTGCGAATCTTGAAGAGCAGGTCCTCGGTGCCCGTGTGGCGCGAGAGTGCATCGAGTCCAGGCACATTGGCGAGCAAGGCTCCCGCCGCCAGGGCGTCTCGAGCGAACCCCGTCGCGACGCCGATGCTGCGTTCGACATGCAAGATGTCAAAGCCGTTGTCGTTGAACAGCTGCTTGACGCGGCGCTCGGTGGTCACGAAGTTGTGCGTGTAGTCCACGTCCCAAAAGAACGTGCGCTCTTTGAGGTAATCAGGGACCACGACGAAGAAGATTCCGCTCGGGGCGGAGCGCGCGCAGCCCTTCGGCCGTGAAGTGACGCGCCGCGTCGATACCACTCATGTGCTCGAGCACTTGATCGGCGTACAGCACATCCGCGGTGCCGTCGGGAATCGGGATGGGTGGGGTCCACGCTTCAATGACGCGCAAGCCCTTCTTGCGAAGCACATCGATCAGGATGGGACTTGCTTCGATCGCGGTATACCGCCACCCGGCGCTGACCGCCTGCTCGGCCAAGGTGCCGTGCCCGGGACCGATCTCGAACATGTCGCCCGGAGCCGGCTTATAGCGATGCAGCAGGGCGAGCCGATGCTGTTCGATCCTCCCGCGCCGCGAGCTTCCGTAGGTTGTGAGCTTCTTTTCCGAGAAGGTCTTGTAAAACGTGGACGATTCGCTCACGGGGTTCGAGTGTACATGAATCGGGGGCGATGGCCGGCGGCCACTGCCCCCAATTGGATGCTCGATGACTGGCGTCTTCAGCGTGGCTGCGGCGCGAGCCCCAGCGTCCCGGGGTTTGGTGCGTAGATCGCCTGTTCTCCTGGCAGTCGGCCGATGTAATCCGGATGCCATGACCAGTGATCGGCGCCAATGCTCAGGATAAGGTCCCATGCGTCGCGCGTGTCGCAGCGGGCAATCACGTCGTCAGCCTGCGGCCGGCCAGGACCGCCGTTCTTGATGCACCAGTTGCTGTCAGGTCCCGCCTGGTTCCAGACTCCGTGACCATAGTGCAGTGCTGCCACCGCAATCTCGAGGTACAGATTGCGCGTGTCGCGGCTGGATCTACCACCGAGATCGTAACGGCCGGCATCGTAAATCGCGCGGATGATCGCCACGGCCTCGCCGACGTCGATGTTGCGCGGTGGCCCGACGGGTCCGCCCGTGCCCACGGGGCCGCCGCTTGCCTGAGCGGAGGTCCTGAACTCCGCATAGCCCGACCAGGGCCCCGACTGATCCCCTGAGCGTGCCCGTGCGCGGAACCAGAGCGTGGTAGACGTTGGCAGGCTGGCCTCGACGTTGTGATTGACCGCACCAGTGGCCGGATCGACGATTCTGGCGTAGACGACGTTGCCCGCTTCATTCTGCACTTCCACTTCATGGGCGAACGCCACCGGCGCATATTTCGCAGGGTGGGCGGTAAACGTCAAGGTCGGTCGCGTGCTTACGGTGACGCCGTTAGGACTGAGGTCAGTCGGGGCGTTGACCTTGAGGCTCGAGCCGTCGGGATTCAGGGCACCAGTCGAAGGATCAACGGCCGTCGGTGAGAGCGTCGTCTGCGGTGTCTCTGAACACGCGGCGATAGTGAGCGCACAGGCCACGGCCCACACCAAGAGTGTCTTTCGTTGCATCGAGCAGATTCTCCAATTGCCGGACAGGAATACGAGGCGCGCGCCTCGCAAAACGATACGCATCATAACGCAGTCCGAGCCTGGCGTGAAACCCCAACCTGCGGCCAGGCTCGAGTCCTCATGAGCATTATCGGCCCGAGATTGCAGGCTCATGCTAGGATTCTTGCGGCCCTCAACCGCTTCAAACCAAACGGGGCCATCAGCCCCCGTGTTCGTAATTGGCAACTACAGGGAGTCGAAAATCGCAATGCACCGAAAGGCTTTGACCGTCGCAGTTCTGCTCGTTTTGGCTGGAAGTGTTCGTGAGGCGTCCGCCCAGGTACGGCGACCCCTGGACCGAACGGGGCTATTTCAATCTCAATATCGCGTTTGGGGGCTCGTCGGGCAGCTTCGTTGATGCCCGCACCTTCCGGCTGTATGAGGACGACGGGTCGTTGGCGGTTGATACCAGTTTCGACTCGGGACCGATGTTCGACTTCGCGGTCGGCGCGCGCGTCTGGCGCAACGTCTCGCTGGGCATCGGCTTTCATACCGGCGGGTCGTCCGGCGATGGTGTCGTCGTTGCGTCCGTGCCCCACCCAACCGACTTTAGTCATCGCAGTGTCGCGCTGAACGTCCCCGACCTCGAGCGATCCGAGCGAGCCTTTCACCTGCAGTTGGGCTACATGCTCCCGTTGAACGAGGAAATCAGCGTGCACGTGACGATTGGGCCGTCATTTTTCAGCGTGCACCAGGACGTCGTGAGCGACGTCACTTTCACTGAAATCGGCCCCCCGTTCACCTCCGTGAACGCCACTCCGGTGATTACCCGACGCAGTGACTCGCCGGTAGGCTTGAACATCGGCGTCGACGCCACCTACAAGCTGTACCAAACACCGACGATGAAGCTGGGTGCCGGGATGTTCCTCCGCTACACCGGCTCCACCGCGAAGTTCCAGGTTCTCGACAACACCGTTGAGACGGACGTCGGCGGCGTGCAAATTGGATTCGGCGGCCGGCTTCGGTTTTGAGATTCCAAGTTCCAAGGTTCCAACGTCCAGGGTTCCAAAGTTCCAGGGTTCTAGTCTAAACTAAGAGGCTGTATCAAAACCCTGACTGCTGACACGTCTGGGGCACTACGCGCAGCGAATAGGTAGCCAGATACGGCGTTTATGGGGAGTAACGCCGGCGCAATCCGCGCGCGGGTCAGCTTTTCCGGTTGCAGCGCATAGTTAGATTTGCTGTCGCCCGGGGGTGCCATTCGTTATCAGGCGTCATCGTGTGCGAGGGAGGCGGACAGCTCGCGGTGGGCTTGTGCCTGGGCGAGCAGCGTGTTGGCCTTGGCCTCGAACGTCTGCACTGCATCGGCGCCGGCAGCAAAACGGACCGGCGGCTCCTTGAGCCCGACGAGCGTTACGAGGGCCTTGGCGAGCTTGGCGGGGTCGCCACCTTGTTTCCCATCCATACTTTTCCAGGCGGCGACGATCTCCTTGGTCCGTTCGGCATAGCCGTCAACGGTGGGCTGAGCGTAGGTAGTCGAGTCGTTGCTGAGTAGTTCGGTACGAAAGAACCCAGGCTCGACCAGCATCGTGCGGATTCCGAAGGCGGCGATCTCTGGCGTAAGCGACTCCATCCACCCCTCGATGCCGAACTTCGCGGCGGCATACGCCGTGCAGAACATTTGGCCGGCGATGCCGGCGGTCGAAGAGATGGCGACGAGCAGGCCAGAGCGCTGCTTGCGCATCACTGGCAGTACGGCGCGAGTGACATTCATCGGACCGAACAGGAGCGTCTCGATCTGATTGCGGACCTGTTCTGGGCTGAGTTCCTCGAAGAAGCCGGCGAAGAAATTACCCGCGTTGTTGACCAGAATGTCGATTCGGCCGAACTTCGCGACGGCGGCCTCAACGGCCGCCTCCGCATCCTGCGGGCGTGTCACGTCGAGCTTGATGGCCAGCAAGTTGTCGTGGTCGCCCACCGCGGCCGCGACCTTCGTAGCATCGCGGCCAGTGGCGACAACGGCGTGGCCGGCGGTCAGGGCGGCCTTGGCGATGTCGACCCCCAAGCCTCGACCAGCGCCGGTGATGAGCCACACTTTCTTTTCACTCACGGCATGTCCCTCACTTAGACCACGAGCGACCAAGAGATCGAACGTGGTCCTGCAAATCTAACTGGTATTGGAGGCGCAAGCCGAGGTCACCCGTAATAAACCGCCAGCCCAAGGCGCCTCGATGACCGGCACCCGCATGTTCCCTGTTCGCCGGACCAACACGCGCTTTAGGTGCGCAGACGCTCCGCAGCCTAATTCGGCAATCCGCTTGCCAGCCTAACACCGGAGCGGATCGCGCGGTTGAAGATTGGTCCTGCCTCGTCGCCCAGTGGCGACCAACGTGAGTCCGGGCGTCGCTCGCCACTGCGGCGCTTATCGCGAGCTACGCGCCGGTTCAGCCGAAGCACGCGCGATTCGCCTTTACGGTCTAGACAGGTGTCTTCCTTGCCAAGCTCCCATTACGATCGCTCAGTTCGAGACGCGCTCGAACATGACGCTTTGCGCGCGGAGATTCGGCGTAGCCGTTCGGCTAGCCTCTACCCATGAACGCGATTGCGAGGACGGGACCGCATCCGCCTCGGGAGTGGCCCACCAGTCAGGTCGAAGACGTGCGAGATCCGGAAGCGTGAAACCCAGAAGGGCTTCGATTTGCGCAAAGGTCAGGACCACCGTGTCAGCAAAGCGGTTGTCCAGATACTGGTACAGCAACCGGTACTCCCACACGGATGATGGCGACGAAGGAGCAGTGGTCATTGCCTCCCAAGAATACTTGGGGAGGTTGACTGTTTCCTGTGCGGTATTGCACGCCGAGCACCCCTTCTTCCGGGATATTCGACCAATGGGAAACCTGGACGTCGCCCGTCACTGCGGCGTTTATGAGGACCTAACGCCCGCAACTGAGCCGCGGCGCTTTGTCCTCGTATCTGCGCCGGCTCCAGTTGCTGTTAGGCAGCTGTCGTGCCCGGGGTTTTCGCCTGACGTCGGAAGCTCGCCAGCAACGCGCGGGACACTCTCACGGACTCTGCGAATTCCAAGCCGGTGCCTTGCGTAAGCGTCCGCAGCTGCTCCTCCGTAAGGGCGTCCGGATCACCCGGAAGCTCGGCGACTGAAAGCAGGCCTCCGGGTCGCAGCACATCCGCGATCGATGCCAAACACGCCTTCGGATCGGGGACTTCGCCGAGCACGGCCACGAGGAAAGCGACGTCAAAAGCGCCCGAACGAAAGGGCAGCGTGACGGCATTCGCCTGAGTGTAGCCTGCGTTGTCGGACGCCGGCTCGGCGCAGGCGGCGTCGAGCCTTCTGGAGCATTTCGAGCTGGATGTCGACGAGTTCAAGCCGCCCCTGGGGAATGGCTCGAGCCACATCGATGCTGAAGAAGCCAGGTCCTGGTCCTACTTCCAAGACGCGCGAAGTGCGGGTGAGCTGAAGATGGCTGACGAGCCTCTCAGGCGACAAAACAATCCGCCGCAGCGGGAAGAGGAGCATGACGGCGAGCTCGTGCGGGTATGTGCCCCGCCCGCTGAACCGCCTCCAGACGTCCTTCCACTTTGCAACGTTCATCCGGCTCCTTCTCGGCAGGCTGCCTAGACGCTGCGGCTTCAGCCGCGCGCTCATGATCGCGCGGCAGCCGACGGCTGCAAACGCATGTTCGACCGCATCGCGATACACGCTTCAGGCGGTCGGTCTCTGGTTCCGTGTGATGCTAGCCAGCGTAGACCCCATAGCCAAGGAGGCCGGCAAGAACCACAAGGCCGGCGCCAGCCACCTGGAACTCCCAGGACCGCTCCACGGAAACCCGCGCCATCATCCTCAACGCCAGCTTCGGTGGGCAGAAGCGAATCAGGCTCTTGATGAGGAGGCACCAGCCCACCAGCGTCAGCACGGCAGGTATCCCCGACCAGACGTTATGAAACCCGATGATGACGCCTGCCAGTGGCAGATTCAGAAACCCGTCCACGAAGGCGCCGGCTTCCCCCTTGCCTCGTAGGAGGATGAAGAACTCCGCCCAGGCCTTGGGTTGCAGGATGTGCGAGAGACCAAGGACTCCGAACAGAATGATGGCAAGGACTTCAACAGATCTCTCCATCCGCTTCTCCCCGTGCTTCACGAAGTTGTCTTCCCAGGCCATCCCCAACATGCGCCTGCGCACCACCATGCTTTTTGGCGGTCGAACTAGTAATAGGCCGGCCAGCATATCTTGGCCAACCCTGTGAGGCTCAAGCATAACGCCGAACCCGCCCAGCCGAAGGACGTCTGCAACTTATGCGGTCCCAGGCGCTTGGCGAAGGTGACGGATCCGGCGAAACGCTGATTAGACCGACCTGCCTAATTCTTCGTCAGCGCGGCCCATATCGCGGGAAGCGGATAGGTCCCGCCTAGTCGCCTAGTGACGAGTGATCTGCGCGTTCAGGGTTGGTCGCCAGTGCGGCGTTACACGGGACTTTATCTCGAACGGTGTCCCAAGCCTGCGCCTGTACGTTGCAATCCGCGGACCTGAAGGGGCTTAAGAGCGAGGTGTCGAGAAAAGCCACGAGTCATGCAGTCTGTCCGTCGAGCACCCGTCCACTTGTATCGAGAGCCCTTCACGCTCGCCGCTGGCGTCTTCACGTCAGTCAGCCGCGAACGACGGCAACCGTTCGCCCGCGTGAGCACGACGAGACGAAAGGTAGGTAGAAGAGCCTGCGAGTGGTGATACAAAGACCCTGCTTGAGGGAGCCTTTTCGCCACACTGAGGCGTTGCCGACACAACGTCGCTGACTGCCTACCGACCAACGCGCGCCACAAGGACACCGTCACTAGAGTGGGCGCAGGCTCCATCACGGCGTCTTTCACTTCATCACCGTGCGACGATGACAAAAGCGGTGTCGACGGACATCGGGGCACCGGGAAAGAAGATTGACAAGGTGCCCGATCAATTGGCGTTGACTTCGTACGTTCCGTATGCAGCCACGTCCTTTACAACGCCGGCGATCTCACCGAACGTGTTGTCTATCTGGGCAAATTGTCAATGGCCGTCCTACGTGCGGAGGGCGGTGCCAACGAATGACTCACGTACTCCCGGGCCGAGTCCGCGAACACCGGAGACGAGGATGCCGTAGTCGCCACGCAGCGTACGGTTACTGCACCCTAGGGCATCGTCGTCCGCCGCCGTGACCGTGCGCGGGAGGCTCAAACCAACCCGCTGACGGCCTCGGGGGCCCGAAGAATGCGGGGGCGAAAAAATCAGGCTGTATGCGCGGCGGTTTGGTGGTATACACCGTGCGAATCAGACAACCAAATCGGAAATCCTGGTTGATAACGAAAAGATCCGAAAGATCCCATCTCTCCTGCAACTCGTTCCGATGGAGGCAGAAAATGAAAAGAAGAGATTTTTTCAGAAAGGCTGGAATCGCATCAGCAACTTTGGTTTCTCTTCCAGCTCTTGCTCCGGCCCTGACCCTACCCGAGTTGGCGGGTTCACCGCTGAAACAAGGCGAGCTACCCGCCAACCCTTTCGTCATCCTGCTGCGGGGCACATATAAACCCGTGAAGCGTTGTCCCGACCTTGGACTGTTCCTGGTGAACATCTGTGACGGTTCGTACTTGACAGTAAAGATCTACTCCGACAGCGGGCTTTTGGAAGAGGACGAAGAAGACAGGGAACAGGTGATCGGCAACTTTTACGTGGCGCCAGGAATGGGTAAGCCTGTTGCCTACGACCTCCCTGGGGGCGCGTTGACGATGGTTTTCACGGGCGACAATCTTACACCTGTCCCCGACGGGCAGGGTGGGACGTTCCTTGTTGGAACCTTCGACCTAAACATAACGGAGGCGACTGGCGTTTATCAGTCTTTTGTCCATGGTCAGAACAGGATGGTGGATATACTGCATCGGTTAGCTGATGGCACTTTCGTTGAACATTGCTACTGCACCATCAGCCGCCCATAGCAGTCTGCCGCAATCAAGCGTCACGCACTCTGAAGGCTAATGTGGAGCATGCAGGAAGAGCGATTCCAGGCGCGCGCCCGCAAGCGATTCAAGGGCAGCACTCAAGGAACGGATGGTCGAATCGCTCGCCGAACTTGCGGACCTGCACGATGACGTCGAGATCGTGGTCGTCGAGCTTTTGCATCACGCGCGAGTTCGCGGCGCCGTCCTCGCGTGAATGGACGTAGGCGCGCTGCCCGCGGGCGGTGTTAGGCCTCGACGATTTGCCGTGAACCGATAGCGCACGGTCTCGTGGGCGCCGGCCGTGCGATCTTCGACCGCGACGCCCCGTGCCATTTCTGGCCGCGCGTCGGTGACTCCACGGAGAGGGACCGCGGCCGCAATCGCGATCACCGCCGTCGCTTCCCATCGCGACGGCGACCCGTCGTTGCAGCCGACTTGCGATCGCTGATACCCCTCGAAAGGACGTCCGGCTGCGCGCGTCGCCGGATTACTCCTCCCTGGTCGCCAAGTGATTACCGAAAGCGGCGACGGCGAGTTCGTAGCCTCCCTACGGCGTTACTCGGGACCGATCGATGGCGGAGCCAGGGGACCCACTACCTCTGTGTGATACGAAGGGTCGCTCGTCGCCGTGCCCGAGAGGGCAACACTGGGGCTCGCACCAGTCATGTGAGTTCAGCGCCTGCGTACATCTGCAGCGTTTCCTCCTCCGCAGGAGGGCTCAGCACATAGCGAACGGCCAGCGTTCCAGCTGTGGATAGGCGGTCGCCCGGATGGCCTCGGCAGCCGTGGCGAAATCGTAGTCTGTCCGTCGTAGTTGCACGTCCGGGCCGAGCAGCAGCCAATACGCGCCGGAAGGCGACTGAAACGGCATGCCGACGCTCCCGGCATTGATGATGCGGCGCTGCCCCACCATTCGGTCGAACTGCATGTGGGTGTGACCGCAGACGATCACCGACGCGTTGACGTCGCCGAAGACCACGGCAAGCCGCTCTTCGGGCGTCACTCGCGTGAAGATCTCGCTATCGTTGCGTGGCGTGGCATGGCAGAAGAGTGTGTGCCCAAGTTCCGGAATATCGAGGTCGCAGGTGGACGGCCATCGCGCGATGGCTTGCCGCTGTCGGCAGTCAACTGCCGAGCAGTCCACTCGATGACCTCGCGGTGCGCCTGTGGCACCTCGCTGATGTCACCGCCAGCAAGGTGCGTGGCCACGATGCGCTCCCCATTGCCGTGGATGAACCGGACTGGAATCTCCAGCGCCATCAGACACGCCAACGTCTCGCGAGGCATCGGCCCCGGGAGGACGTCGCCACCAACGACGACGAGGTCGACGCGCGCGTCTCGCGCACCTCCCGAAGCGTGGCCTCGAGCGCGAGCATGTTTCCGTGAATGTCGTAGAGTGCGGCGACCCTCATCGTCCCGTTCGGTGATTGGCGCAACCAATCCATGACGCCAGATCGGCTCGCCGAATCTTAGCCGAGAGAGATTACTCCCGAGCAGTCACCTAGTGGCAACCAATGTGAAGCCTGGTGCACCGCTCGCCCTGCGGCGTCACTCAGGACCGAATGGCCCTGGCAACGTCGGTTGCGTGTGAATCATCAATTGGGCCGCATCACGAATCGGCGATGTACTTCACGACGCCCGTGACGAGCAGGCCGGCGCCGACGAGACAAAGATCCAAACATCCTCTCGCGAGCACCCGCCCGCAATCGCTCTCGTAGATTGGCGTACCGCGCTCCAGCCGCCCCCACAGATGATATGGCCCAGCAGGAGTTGATGCTATCCACGAGGGACAGCGCGAGAAGGCTGAGCAGCATGCGCTTCAGGCAAGAGTGGAAGGCTGGAAATAGAGGAATCCGAGCCCGCCGATGGCATTGTCGCCCATGGACGAAAGCAGCCGACGTCGCCCGGTCACGGGGACGTCTATCCAGCTTGAAGTGGCGCCAGCCTCCGCGCTCGAGCGTAGACGATTGCTGCGACGATCACCGCCAGCCAACCGGCGATGAGCGGTCAAGACGGCCTCCCGGATGGCCGTGCCGATGACGAGAAAATCGGGGGCACCGGTCTGCCAATACGTCCACTCGGACGCGAGGCGCGTGGCGAGGAGGCGACCGCCCGACGTCAACACCACTATCGCATCGCTGTTGTCAGGGTTGACCCGTACGGCGGCATTGATGGCCGGGTCGTTCTGACCGTCGTGACCGAAGACGAAGGCGTCTCCCGCCGTTGGCGCGTAGAGCATGGTGCCCAGGCCCCAGATGTCTGCGCCGAACTGGCTCCCGTGCGGCTCGCGCATGCGGCGCGACAAATCGGCGTCGAGAGGCGGCGTCGGTCCGTGTTCCACATGCGCCTGCACCCATCGGACCATGTCGCGGACACAGGTCGAAAAGCCCGTCGCGCCCGCCGCCGCGTACTGAAGCGTGGCGCCGCGCGCCCGGCTGCGTCATACGCCTCTGCGGTGTTGGGCGACGGCGTGCGTTCGAAGCTTGAACACGACAACTCGAGCGGATCGAGCACGGCTCGCTGCATAACGGCGCCGAACGGCTGCTGGGTCACCTCCTCCACGAGGAGCTGCAAGATGAGATAGCCGCCGCCCATACTGCCAGCGAGAGCCCGGTTCAGAGCCGACGATGATCGCCGTCGGCTGGCCGGTTGATGCCCGGGGCGCCCGGAGGGATTCTTCGAGCGAGGGCAAGCGCTCATCGAGCCGGTAGTC
>CAVTGK010000033.1:0-19374 GCA_963734095.1 uncultured Acidobacteriota bacterium
GTTCGACAACGATCTGAACAACCTGAAGTATCCGAAGGTCAAGGACTACGACGGCATCTTCCTTAACAGCATCGTCGGCGAATTCGCGCCGGATCCCGGGGTCCGCGACGGCCTGCTCCGCTTCGTGCAGGAGGGCGGCGGCGTCGGCGGCGTTCACGGCACGCCCTGGGCGTCACGCAACTGGGACGAATTCGGCGTGCTGTTCGGGGCGAAGAGTGCGCCGCACCGTATCGAGCAAGGCGTGATGCGCGTCTACGACGCGGCCAGTCCGCTGGTCGCACCACTCGGCGGCAAGCCGTTGAACTTCCGCGAGGAGTACTACCGTTCGAACACCAGGGCATGAACCGGCTGCGCTGGGAAGATGTGCGCGTGCTGTTGACCGTCGATCTGGACGATCCGGCGATCGAGCCCGCCCGTGGACCGGCTACAAGCGGCCGGACAATGTCTACCCCGTGGCGTGGATCAGGACCTACGGCAAGGGCCGCATGTTCTATTCGTCGCTGGGCCACATGCCGGAGACGTTCACGACGCCGGCGCTCGTCGGCCACTTTCTCGCCGGCGTGCAATATCTCCTCGGCGATCTCGCCGCCGATGCGGCGCCGAACCCACGGCGACGACGAGCACGGCGCCGCCCGCGGCCAGCCGGCGGCGACGGCCGCGCCGCCGCCGTCGATTTCTCAACGCCCGACGGGATCGAGCCTCGGCACGATTCGCGTCGGCGCGTCGGATAACAACATCTGGTTCGGCTGGCGCGTCGGCGTCCCTACGGCGAGGCGTGAAGCCACTGTCGATCAGCGACGTGCTCCCCAAGACGGATCTCCTGAGCGTGGCGAACGTCGAGTTGTCCGACTCGCAGCAGGTCAGCGTCGAGGTCCCCAAGCCGCTCGATCCCCTCTTCAGCCCGGCGAGCGGAACGCAGTGGTTCGCCGTCTTCGCGAGCTGAATCAGCAGGTGCTCTCTTACCGCGTCACGACGTTGCCGTCCGACTGCCGCGGCCCGCCGCAGTCTTCGAGCTCGCGCGCAGCCTCAAATGCGCCATTGCTCGTCGTCACGCCGGCCGAGAGTCTGGCCGAGCTCGACGCGCTGGCCACCGAATTCAACATCGGCGTCGCGATTGAGAGCCGCAGACGACCCTGCCGCCCTGGTCGCAGCGTTGAAGGCCGCAGCGCGCGCCTCGGCCTGGCCGCCGACATGGCAGCGTGGATGCGTCGGCGTACCGCTCACCGCCCTCGCAGGAACGCGCGACCGGCTGCTGCTCGTGCGTGTGAATCCGCGGTCGAGCCGAAAGGCATCAGCGATTTCTTCCTCGAGGCGTATCGCGCCGGGATCAAGCCGCTCTCCATCGTGATCGAGCTCGGGCGCGACCGAGGCGGACCTGGCCGCGGCGTTGACTGGTTTCGAACAAGTGATGTGGCCGGCGATGGCCGCGCGCGTGCGGACGATGCTGGCCTCGCCGGCGGGGGCGATTCGCGGGCCCGACAAGCTCGAGCCTGACATGCGCCAGCAGATTGCCGCGGCCGCGCCGCGACAGGCGATTCGGCCGCCAACGAAGCCGCGAAAGCTGCTGGTCACGGACATCCAGATGTATTCCGGCCACAGCACCATCCCGCACGGCAACTGGCTGCTCGAGCTGATGGGCAAGCAGACCGGCGCGTTCACCCCGGGCTTCAGCAACGATCTGGACCTGCTGAAGTATCCGAAGATCAAGGAGTTCGACGCGGTCTATCTGAACAACGTATGCGGCATGGTCTACAACGATCCGGAAGTTCGAGATGGCCTGCTGCGGTTCGTGCGCGAGGGCGGAGGCATTGGCGGGCACCACGCGGTGACGTTCGCCAACAACCACTGGCCGGAGTTTGCCGAGATGATGGGCGGCTGGGCGGGCGCGCATCACATCGAGAAGCAGATGATCAAGGTCGACGATCCCGGGCACCCGCTCACGGCGAGCTTCGGATCGGCCAGCTTCGAGCATACCGACGAGTTCTACATCTTTCCGCCCTCCTCGCCGTACTCGCGCGCCAAGCAGCACGTGCTCCTCAGCATCGACGTCGAGCGATCCGATCGCGCGACCGAGGGCCGATTGTGCGCGCAGTGCACGCGTCCCGATCAGGACTACGGCCTGGCGTGGATCAAGACCTACGGAAAGGGCCGGACGTATTTCACGCCGCTCGGCCATACGACCATCTTCTATACGACAGCGGTGGACCATCACCTGCTGGCAGCGATTCAATACATCCTCGGCGACCTGGAGGCGGACGCGACCCCAGGCGTCCGGAGAGTCCGCAGCAACAAAGACTGAGATGTTGATCATGCGCGAGCCTCTATTCGAATTGATGACGCTGCTTGCGTCGACCCAGGTCTCGCGCAGACGGCGACCGATCCGTTTCCAACGCCCTTCCCGCCAACGACGACGTGATCGCGGTCAACTTCGTCGAGTTCGCCTCGATCCCCGACGTCGACGGCGAGGCGGCGCGGATGATGCTGCTCGTCGATGAGCCGGGCACGCGCCGGCTGTTCGTGAACGACATGCGCGGGCCGCTGTACAGCGTCAGCTACGACGGCAAGACCGTCACGCCGTATCTCGACATCAACGCGCCGGCGTGGGGTGTCAGCGTCAATTCCGTCGGACTTCGAGCGCGGGTTTCAGAGCTTCGCGTTTCATCCGCAGTTCAACCAGCGCGGACGCCGCGGCTACGGCAAGTTCTACACCTACACCGACACGAGCAACAAGAGCCGCACGCCGACTTCGTGCCGGGTGGCGGCAACAACACACACGACACGGTCCTGCTCGAATGGACCGCGAAGAATCCGGCGGCAGCGACCTATGACGGCGGCCCGCCGCGTGAGCTGATGCGATTCGAGCAGCCCTTCGCCAATCACAACGGCGGCCACCTGGCCTTCAATCCGCTCGCCACGCCGCGTGACGCCGACTTCGGCCTGCTCTACATCGGTTCCGCGGACGGCGGCAGCGGCGGCGACCCGCTCGAAGCTCGCGCAGAATCTCAGGTCGGCCTTCGGCAAGCTCCTGCGCATCGATCCGCTCGGCTCGAACAGCGCGAACGGCAAGTACGGCATTCCGCGAGCAACCCGTTCGTCAAGGATGGCGATCCGACGACGCTTGGCGAGATCTACGCCTACGGGCCTGCGCAATCCACAGCGCTTCGCGTGGGACCCGAAGAACGGCAACCTGTTCGTCGCCGACATCGGTCAGAACACCGTCGAGGAGATCAGACTGGTCACCGCCGGCGCCAACCTCGGCTGGAACAACTGGGAAGGCAGCTTCGCCTTCTCAATCGCGCGGGGTCAGCCTCGACAACCCCCGCGGCGATCCGAATCACCTATCCGGTCGTCGAGTACGGCCAGCTCGATCCACTGCTTCAGCCGCAGTTCGGCGGTCACGGTCGGGTCCGTATATCGCAGAACGCCATCCCGCAGCTCGACGGACTGCTGCTGTTCGGCGACAACCCGAGCGGCGAGATGTTCTACATCAACGCCGACAAACTGCCCAACGGGCGGGCAGGATCCGATCCGCCGGATTCTCTTCAACGACAACGGCGCGTCAAAGACGCTGCTGGAGCTGATCAAGGAGAAGAACGTCAAGCAAGGCAAGCCGCCGGCCACCCGCGCCGATCTGCGCTTCGGAAGGGCCCGACGGTCAGATCTTTGTCCTGAACAAGCGCGACGGCACGATCCGCCTGCTCGTGCCGGACCGGCGACGACGACGAGCGGGGGCCGATCGCAACCACTAGACCGTGAAGATCACGCTGCAATACGGCCCCACGGGCCTCGACGTCGATCTCCCTGGCGCGCGGGTCGACGTGATCGTGCCCCGGCATGTCGACGGGCTCGTCGACGAGGCGGCGAGCTTCGTCGAGGCGGTCGGCCGTCCGATCGGGGCGCCCCTCTTCGCACTCTGTGGCGCCGGAGAACGGCTCGCGGTGGTCATTCCTGACCTCACCCGACCGTTTCCGAGCGACCGCGTGCTGCCGTGGCTCTTCGCCGAGCTGTCGGCACGTTCAGCCCGACCTCGTCACAATCATCATCGGGACCGGGTCGCATCGCGCCGCGACGGCGGCGGAAATCGCCACGCTCGTGGGCGCCGAGGTGTCGGCGCGCTACCGCGTCGTCAATCACAATGCCCACGACCCGGCGCCGCTGGCGGCGGCTGGGCGCACCATCGACGGGCGCGAGGTGGCGCTCAACCGCTTCTACGTGCGAGGCCGATCGCCGCATCGTCCTCGGGTTCATCGAGCCGCACTTCATGGCGGGTTTTTCCGGGCGGCTACAAGGGCGTCTTCCCGGCCCTGGCCGGCATCGACGCGATCATGCACTACCACCGTGCGGCGGTCGATCGGCGATCCGCAGAGCACGTGGGGCATCCTCGAGGGCAATCCCACGCAGGCCCAGATCCGGTTCAACGGCGCCTTGCTACCGGTGGATTTGCTGATCAACGTGACGATGAATCGCCGCCGGCGGTATCACCGGCTATTTCTGCGGCGCGGTGGACGCGCGGCGCACGCACGCGGCTGCCAGTTCGCCCGCGAGACCGCGATGATCGCATGCGCCGAGCCGTATCCCGATCGTCGTCACGTCCAACAGCGGCGCGCCGCTCGACCAGAACCTCTATCAGGCGGTCAAAGGCATTTCGGCCGCGGCGCAGATCGTCGCGACCGGTGGGCTCGTGCTCGCGGCGGCGCGCTGTCAGGACGGATTTCCGGCGCACGGGAACTTTCGGCGGCTGCTGCATGAGCACGCTCGCCGCGCGCGATCCTCGATACCATTCTGGAGGACGGCTTCGCCATGTTCGATCAGTGGCAGGCGCAGCTGCTGGCGCTGGCGCTGCTCAAGGCGCGCGTCGGCGTCTACAGCGAGATTCCGCCGGACGAGATTCGCCGATCGCACCTCGAGCCCGTCGACGATATCGCCGAACGTGTAGCCGGCGAGCTCGAACGGTCGGCCCGGACGCGCGCATCGCGGTGTTGCCGGAAGGGCCGATGACGATTCCGTACCGTAGTGTAGGGGCGCCGCGAGCCAGCCCGTGACTCGCTCGGTAACGGTTTGTCGCGGGACCGGTGCTGGCGCTCGGCGTTATCGAGTGCGACCGAGGCGCTGCGCGACCGACGCCGCGGCCACATCCAGACGGGCCCGGCACGTGGCCCGCCTGCCATCGATCTTGCCGCGGTCGATCGCTCGCGAGTGATCGCGCGGCCGAATCGCTATCTGCCGGAGGAGCCCGTACCATCACCGCGTCGTCGAGCCCGCGCAGCGCCGGCGGGCGCCACGATTTTTTCTCCGAAGGCGACTACTGGTGGCCGGATCCCGACAATCCGCGGGGCCCGTACATCCAGCGCGACGGAATGACCAATCCCGACAACTTCGTCGCCCATCGCCGGGCGATGGTGCGACTGAGCCTGCACGTGCCCGCGCTGGCCGCCGCCTGGCTGCTGACGAGCGAGCGGCGGTACGCCGCCCACGCCGCCCGCCACCTGCGCGCCTGGTTCGTCGACGCGGCGACGCGGATGAATCCGCATCTGCTCTACGCGCAGGCCATTCACGGGCCGCGTCACCGGCCGCGGCATCGGCATCATCGACACGATCCATCTGGTGGAGGTCGCGCGCGCCATCCCGAGTGCTCGACAGAATCGCGCGCGCTGCTCGCCGGCCGACGTGACCGCGGTGCGCGAATGGTTCGCGCAGTACTCGACGTGGATGACCACGCACCAATACGGGATCGACGAGCGCGAGGCGAAGAACAACCACGGCACCTGCTGGGTGATGCAGGTGGCGGAGTTTGCGCGCTACGTCGGGCGACGACGACCTGACGGCTTCTGCCGCAACCGGTTCAAGACCGTGCTGCTGCCCAACCAGATGGCGCCTGACGGCAGCTTCCCGGAGGAGCTGCGGCGCACCAAGCCGTACGGCTACTCGCTCTTCAATCTCGACGCGATGGCGACGGTCTGCCAGATCCTGTCGACGACGGCCGACAACCTGTGGACCTATCGAGCTGCCGGACGGTCGAGGGGTGCGAAAGGCCGTGGCGTTCATCGTTCCCTTACATCGCGGACAAGACGACGATGGCCGCACAAGCCCGACGTCATGTACCACGACGAGTGGCCGATGCGTCATCCGAGCCTGCTGTTCGCGGGACGCGCGTTCGGCGAGCGGGGCTATCTCGATCTCTGGCGGCGCGCTGCCCGCGGACTCGGAGGTCGAAGAAGTGATCAGCAACTTCTTCGTCCGTCAGCCGCTCTTGTGGGTGACTTCCAGACACCGTAGGGCCGGCTCTCGAGCCGGCCCTACCGAATCGGGACGAACTCGCGCGCCCAGCTGAATCCTCCGCATGTCCCGCGCCGAACGGATCTTCCCGAAGGTCGCAGGCGCGTTCAGGCTCGTGCCCGGATTCTGCAGGTTGACCATGTTGAGCACGTTGGTCGCCTCGAGCCGGAACTGAAACATCGTGCGGCCGAGCAGGCGGATGTCGCGGAACACGCCGAGATCGACGTTCTTGATGCCAGGGCCCTCGACGATGCTGCGGCCGGCAGTGCCGTCATGCCCGATCGCCGGCTGCGCGAACGCCGCCGTGTCGAACCACTGCTCGATCAGCTCCTCGCGCGGACGGCCGGGATCGAGCTCGGGATCGCCGATGACATCCGCGCGATCGTTGGTGAGGCCGTCGAAGTTCCGGTCCGTGCCGGCGGTGATGGTCAGCGGCGTGCCGCTTTGCAGCGTGACGATCGTCGAGACCGTCCAGTCGTTCAGGAGCGCTTTGACGACCGGCGTTGCGGTCTCGCAGGTAGTCGAGGTTCCAGACGCCGGAGAACGCGAAGAGTGTGCGTGCGATCGGCGGACGTGCGCCCGCGCTCCAGGTCGAGGCGGTTCGAGTTCTGCACCGCGGGAAGCCCGCCGCCCTGGTAGTCGACGTCCTCCATCGCCTTGCCGAAGGTGTAATAGGCCTTGGCAGAGAACCGCGTGCCGCGCCGTTCGGCGCTGAGCTGCAGGCCGTGGTAGTCGCTGTTGAAGATCGATTCGAGCACGCGCGCCTGGCCGATCACGCCGGGCTGATACGGGCGTCGCGCGTTGACGTTGGCCGTCGTCGCGCCGCGGTCCGAACACCGGGATAGTTCCTGTCGATGCTCGCGGGCAGCTTGCGTCCGAGCGCTCCGACGTACGAGGCGCTCGTGCTGAAGCTGCGAGGATCTCCTTCTCGACGGTGAGATTCATCTGGTAGCTGTACGGCCAGACGAAGTCGAGCGACGGACCGAAGACCTGCGCGGGCAGCGTGAAGCGCGGGTTCGCCGGATCGTAGTTGAACGGGAACGGCGCGACACCGCCCGGCAGGTTGCGGTACGGATCGGACAGCGTAAACACGGTCGGAAACGTTTGACGGACCGTGAACGGCTGGTTGTCGGCGGTCGTGTTCCACTCGTTGCCGGTGATGCTGCCGTAGAAGATGCCCGCGCCGGCGCGCACGGCCATCGTCCGTCGCCTCTCGGATCCCACGCAATGCCGAGACGCGGCGCGAAGTTGTTCATGTCCGTCTTGACGATGCCGCCGGCTGATGCCCGGGTCGCCCGGGAAGAGGAGGCCCTCCAGCGCGGTCGGCGACACCTGGACTTCGCGCCCGGCACGAAGCCAGCTTGCGGTTCTGCGGGATCGGTAACGGGAACTGCAGGTCGTACCGCACGCCCAGGTTCAGCGTGACGCGCGGATGGACGCGGCAGTCGTCCTGCGCGAAGAGGCTGACGAGGCGCCGTTGTCCGGTCTTTCTGATCGGCGCGTCCTGAGTCATCGTCGCCGGGAGGCCAAGCAGGAAGTCGGCGTAGCGCGTTGCCCGTCTTGCTGCCGTTGAAGCGAACACGCCGTAGTTGTCGAGCAGCGTGTCGTGGACGATCTTCTCGTACGACAGTTCGCCGCCGAACTTGAACGAGTGATTGCCGCGCGTCATGCGACAGCTGTCTTTCACCGAGAAGTAGTCGCTGCCGGCGTCGGCCCGGCGATCGATGTCTGAGCCGGTGAAGTAGCCCGAGACGGTGATCCGCGGGAGCGTCGGGTCTCCCTGGATCGCGAACCGCGAGTTCAAGTCGCCGAGCGACGTGGTCGGATTGTTCACGCGCCCGCCGAATTGCCGCACGTACGTGAAGCGGAGCTGATTGAACATCGTCGGGCTCATCGTCCAGGTGTCGGTCACATTCAGGTTGTGCTGGGTCCACTCGAAGTCGCGATCGACCCAGGGGATGTTGCCGCGTCGAGCCGAGCAAGCGGCTGCGTGTCTGTGCCCTTCAGATAGAAGTAGCTGAGCGCGAGAGAACTGGTGCGCGGTCAGCGAGTGATCCAGCTTGAGCGTTCACCTCGTCGCTGTTGAGCGGGTCGGGCCGGCTCACCTCGAAGAAGTTGTTCGGCAGGTTGGACCGAGGAACGAAACGCTCCTGGATCGTCATCGCCGCCGGGTCGAGCCGGCTCGAAGGAATCTGATCGCCGGGAAACGAGCGCACCGGTCAGCGGATCCGCGGCTTGATCGCGGACTGAGAGAAGTCGCCCGCCCGCTCGGGCTTCGGTCGGGAACGACCGCGGTGTTGCGATAGTAGGTCTCCGTCTGGCGCAGGCCTGAGTAGCTCGCGAAGAAGAACGTCTTCTCCCTCCTGATCGGCCCGCCGCAGCGCCGCGCCGTATTGATGCCGATCGAGCGGATCCTGTGGCGGCGTCGACTCCCGGCGGCGCCCAGCGTTTGGCATTCAGCGATTCGTCGCGGAAGAACTCGAACGCCGCGCCGTGAAACTGGTTGGTCCCCGACTTGGTGACGACGTCCACGATGCCGGCGGGATAGCGGCCGTACTCCGCGGCGTAGTTGTTGGTGATGACGCGAAACTCCTGGATCGCCTCAGGATTCGGGGCCGGGTTGCCGGTGCCGCGCAGGCCGGCCGTGTTGTTGCCGCCATCGAGCTGGAAGTTGACGGTGCCGATCTGCGCCTGCTGGGAGCCATTGATCGTCGTGTGCTGCTCGGGGCCCCGAGCGAGTTGCGCGTTCTCGTTGCTGGTGACGCCGCCGGTGATGCTCAGCAGCGAGTAAAGGTCACGGTTGACCAGCGGGAGATTCAAGCACGTCGTTCTGAGTCACCGTTCGCGACAAGCGACGCGGTGTTGGCTTCGACGAGCGGCGAGTCGGCGGTGACCGACACGACTTCCGAAACGGCGCCCGGCTCGATCGTGGCGTCGACGCGGGCGTTGCGGCCCACTTCGAGCATGATGCCGGTCTGCGCGAAACTCTTGAATCCGTCCAGCGTCACGTCGACCTTGTAGCTGCCCACGGCAGCAGAAGCAGCGAGTATTGGCCCGCCGAGTCGGTCGTCGTGCGCGCGTGAACTGCGTGTCCACGTTGGTCGCGGTGACCATCGCGCCCGGAACCGACGCGCCCGAGGCGTCTTTGACATTGCCGAGGATGGTTCCGGTCGCGACCTGCGCAGGCCGCGGGCACCAGCGCAACAGACAGTAGAACGAGGCTGCCGAGAGCAGCAGCGGCATGACGTCGATTCATCGTCCTCCTCCATGTCACGCTCAAACCAAAAGCGAAGTCACGGGCCTTCAAGTCGGATCACATAGGAGCACCTTGCCACTGCGCGGAGAAAGAGTCAGCGTGATTCTCCTGGCGCTGCCCGAGATTCATCGGTCCACAGCTCGCGCACCGGCTGCGGACGCGCCAGAGAAAACGACCGTCTGGCGGTCCTCGTCCCAGTTCAGCAGGCAGATCGCCTGACGATCCTTCAGTCGAACGACGCCGACCCGCAGGCTCCCATCGGCAAACCGCGCCGCGCGGCCGGTCGGCGGCTGCAGCTTCTTGAGCATCGCCAGCCGCTGCGGCGGGATGGTGGTGAGGTCGTCGCCCGACAGGATCATGCCGCCGCTCGCGAAGATCACCGTCGCATGGAACCGGAACTCGTCGTCGCTCAGGTCGCCGGTCAGCACGACAGCG
Organism: uncultured Acidobacteriota bacterium; assembly: GCA_963734095.1. GTDB lineage: Bacteria > Acidobacteriota > Vicinamibacteria > Vicinamibacterales > UBA2999 > JACCSI01. Next base: position 9,968 of record CAVTGK010000033.1, read on the forward strand.
TCCGGGTCGTTCCACCACAGTCGTCCGTTCTGCCAGTTGCGACTCAGGTTCTGTCGAGCCGTGTCGCGAATGCGCTTCCAGTCGCGCCGGATGTCGTGCGAGCTGCGCGACCCGTGGATGAGCGCCGATCGAGGGCCAGAGCGGATGATTGCAGCCCAGGACGAAGGCGTCGCGCGTGCCTTTGAGCACGGCGGCCATGCCGCGTCGATAGGCTTCGACGCGCGACGCCCGCGGATCGTGGAATCGCCCTCCGTGAATGGCACCCCAGAAGTTGGCGTCCAGCTTGAAGTAGGTGCAGCCCCACTCGTCGCGCATCGTCTTGAAGACTCGCTCGAGGTGCGACTGAGCTTCGGGATGCGTGCCATCCAGCGCATACCAGGGTCCCCTGCGCCAGCCGCCGAAGGTGACGCGATCGGCACGAAGCGGCTGTGCCCTCATCGTCTTTGACGAACCAGTCGGGATGCTGCTTGAAGAGCGTTGGAGCCCTCCTCGGCAATGAACGGCGCGACCCAGATGGCCGGCTCGAAGCCGCGATCGCGAATCTGACGGAGGACCGTCTGCACCTCGCCACCGAATGCGCTGCCGGTCTCCAGCCAATCCCCCATCGCCGGCTGATAGCCATCGTCGATTTGGATGTAGCGGAGGCCCGGGATGTCACGCGCAATGACGTCGAGGTTGTCGAGCACCTGCTGCGCGGTGACCTTGGGCCCGAAGCAGTACCACGAACACCAGCCTGAGGGCGGCACGCAAAATCTCGCGGGCCGTTGACGACCGGGATCGGTGCGATCCGCTCGCCGGTAGCGTCGAGGTCGCCGCCAGTCGCGACGCGACGCTCTCCAGCAGCGCCTCGCGATCGCCGCCTGAATGAAACGCGAACTCCTCGAGCGGCCACGACTCGTTCGGGCCAAGCGACAGCCCTTCCAGATCGAGAACGACGTCAATCGCCTTCGGACGAACGTGAAACCGACCGCTAAAGCGGCGGCACGACGTGAACGCCAGAAGCTGGTGCGCGTCGGGCGGTGCCAGCGTCAACAGGTTGTAGACGACGCGGGCGCCTGGCGGGTTGCGGGAGCTTGTAGTGTTCGCGGTCCGTGTAGTTCCCGAGATCGGCTGAGCGCGCTCAGCGTGCCGCCCGTCTGGCTCAGCATCTGAAAGCCTTCGCCGTACACCGGCGTTTCTGCCGGCAGCGCATGCCGCACCTCGAAGAGCACGACTTCCTTGAGTGCGACCGGCGTAATGCCGTTGTTGCGGAGCGTCGAACTGGCAGCGTCCCGCGTTCCACGTTCGCGTCAACTGCACCGCTGCCGGCGCTGCGGTCCCGTCGGCTGCGACGACGCGCCAAGGTGCGCCTGTAAACGCGCTCGCATCCAACGCGTTCGCTCGCTGCAACCAGGCCGACGCCGGCAGCGCTGGCCGCGAGCTGCAACACCGTTCGGCTGCGAGAGCGTCGTCATCGCGTGCAGCGCCCAGCAGTCGAGGACGCTAGCGCTGAATCGGTGTCCATCGAATTCGACAACGATGACCGTCGCCGTCGGGTCGAGAATGGGCCGGTCGATGTGCAGCATCGTGCTTCCGCCCTCGACCGTCGTCTTGATCTCGGCGCCGCCGTTCAGGTGGTAGGCGCGTCTGATCGCGTTCTTCATCGCCGGCAGCTCGAAACGGCGCCCGAGGCTCGTCGAAGAACGTCAAGTAAAACTTGCCCGGCCTGGTCGTGTACCGCCATTGGGTGTTCTGCAGGAACAGTGGCTCACCGCGAACGTTCTTCGCGCCCTTTGCGCTCGGCTCGCCGAGCTCGTCGCCAAAGGGCGTGGCGCCCGGCGCCGTACACCGCCTCGCCGTTGACGCGCAGCCACCGACCGACCGTGCGCAGAACGTCCTGACTCGGCTGCGGGATGATCGCCGTCGGCCATGGGACCGACGTTGAGCAGGTAGTTGCCGCCCTTCGAGACGATGTCGATCAACTTGAAGATGACCGTTTGCGGGGATTTCCAGTCGTGATCGTTCTTGCGTATCCCCAGGTGTGGTTGAGCGTGGCCGGCACCTCCCACGCCTCGCCCTGCACGTCGGGGGGAATGACGTTGTCGCCCGGTCGTGACGTAGTCGCCGGGCATGCCGAGCCGGCCGTCGATCAGCGTGTTGGGTTGACAGCGATCGAAGGATGATCGACGAAGCGCTGCGCGCGCGCCGGCGTTCATGATTCGCGGCGTGTCGAACCAGATCAGCGCGACCGGGCCGTAGTCGGTCAGGAGCTCGCGGACCTGCGGTTCGGCCTTGTCCCGCAGGTACTGATCGAAGTCCTTCTTCGTTTCATCGGCGAGAAAGTCCCAGGTGTTGCCCGCGCCGTTGGGCTCGTGCCAGTCCTGCGCCTGCGAGTAGTAGAAGCCCAAGCGCATGCCCTGCTTCGCGCAGGCTGCGGCCAGCTCCTTCAGCACGTCGCGCTTGAACGGCGTCGCATCGACGATGTCGTACTTGCTGACCTTCGAGTCGTACAGCGCGAAGCCATCGTGATGCTTGGCGGTGATGACGATGTACTTCATGCCCGCGTCTTGCGCGAGCTGCACCCACTCGTCGGCGTCGAACTTGACCGGATTGAACTGCGTGGCGAGCTGCTCGTACTCCTTCACCGGGATCTGCGCGCGATTCATGATCCACTCGCCGATTCCGGGAATACGCCGACCCTTCCATTCGCCCGCCGGGATGGCGTACAGGCCCCAATGAATGAAGAGGCCGTACTTCGCCTCGTGAAACCACGCAAGCCGCTTGGCCTTGACCGGATCCGGCGCCGATTGGCGTACCTCCGCGACGGCCGGCGTCGCTCTCTGCAAAGGGACGAGGACCGCTAAGCAGCAGAAAGACCAGCGCGACGACTGGCAGCCGGAGGAATCGACAGATCTGTAAGAGTCACGGGCAACCTCGCGAGCTTCGTTGAAGACGAAAAACGGCACGTAGCTGCCTTTGGGCACGACGATCCGCACGGAGGCGTTCGCCAGTTCGTGCGCGTAGACCTCGTCGAGCTTTCGCCGCAGCGCATACGCACGCCGCCGAACGCTGGAATCCTCGTCGGTGGAGTACGCCGTCGGACGGCCGAGGGCCTCGACGCCGATGAGGTACTCGTGCAGCGTGTGACCGAGTCCCCGCAGCTCCATCTCGCAGATGTAGCGGAGGAAGTTGCGGACCTGTGTGGCCCGCACGAAGGTCGCACTGGTCAAAACCTGTTCCAGTGCCGCGCGCTTTTCATTGTCCTGAATGGTGTCTGTAGTGTTCATAACAGCTCCCAAGATGGACGAGCGGTTTTGGTCAAGCGACAACAGGCGCCGCAAATGCAGGCGCGGTGACGAGCGCTGCCGCGCCCCTGAGTCGGGGGTATTCGAGCGCGGGGACTGGACGTATGGGCGTCGCGGCCACCGCCGGGGTCAGTGCGCGCTCCGCGACCGCGGCGCGCAGCGTCGGCTCGACGAGGTCCCACGCGCCCGTGATCTCTCCGCCGACATACACGACGGATGGATCGAGCGCGTTGATCACCGCCGCCAGGCCGATGCCAAGATAACGACCGGTTGCTTGCAGCGCGGCGCGTGCCTTGAGATCGGTGCCGCGAGCTCGAGCGAGCAGATCGTCAATCGTGAACACTGGCACGTCGGCCGTAAGCTCATTGGAGTCCTGACTGAAGTAGCGGCTCAGCGTCGCGCGGTTCGAGACATAGGCTTCCCAACAACCCGTCGATCCACACGAGCAGCGCGGGCCATCAATCGACAACGGAATGTGTCCGAACTCGCCTGCCAGGTTGTGGCGCCCGCGCAGGACCTCGCGCTGAAGGCACACGCCAACGCCCAGCCCGTCAGATACCGAGACGAACACGAAGTCGCCAGCCGGACCCTCGCCACCCCCATGCATGGCCCAGAGCTGCGCCAGCGCACAGGCGCGGCCGGAGTTCTCCAGCTCCACCGGCAAGCCAGTCGCCGTGGCGAGCAGGCTGCGAAAATCCACGTCTCGCCATCCCAGCGTCGGCGCGTGCAACACGCGCATCGACGGTCGCTCCACCATGCCGGGCACCGCGACGCCGATGCCGATGCATTCATCGATGTCCGGGTGGTGGGCGAGCATCTCCTTCATCCGTGCGGACAACGATTCCACTAAACGTTCCGGATCTCTCACCGTCGACATTGTCACGATGCCGCCGATCGGCTTGCCGACCAGATCAGCAAGCATCATCAGGGTCTGACTGACGCGGATATCGATGGCCAGCACGGCGCAGCGGCGGCTATTGATGTAGAGGAACGTGGGCTTGCGGCCACGGACCGCGTCGCCGGTGGCACCTTCGATGATGGCGCCCTCTTTGAGCAGATCGTTGACGATGAGGCTGACCGCGCCGCGACGCACGCTCATGGCCCGTGCGAGGTCCGCGCGGGAGATGGGTTGCCGCGCGCGTACGAGATTGAGGACGATCGTGCGATTGATTTCGCGCGAGGTCTGTCGCGTTGCGACCCGGAAGCGAATCGTGTCGATTTTCCTCATTCGTCTAATCGTTAGACTAAATCGGCCCGTTCGTACGCCCGCGAAGCCGGCATCGTCCCAGTTGCGGGCACGATGGCGCGTTTTCCAACCACGGCTCAAGCCACGGCGGTGGCTCGATATTGACTAATGATGGGACAAAATAGGCCCACGCCGCGGGCGTGTCAAGGGGAATGTGACGGGCGGGTAACGGGCTCCATTGCCATGACCCGACAAGGGTTTCGGCGGCAGCCTGAAGTCCAAGCGCACCTTTGGGGGCGGAGTCCACAGGGAGCGGGTAGGCTTCGACATCGGCGAATCCCTCCTAGCCGAGTATCATCAACGTCAGCCTGCCGAAATGGAGCCCCGTCGCCCGCAATTTGGAGATCACTGGCCGTCGGCACACATGAAGCAGAGTGTCCGCCGGTTGAATAGGTGTCGTCGTCACTCCGTCTGGGCGACGGTCGTGATTCTGGCGTGCGCGTCGGTCAGCGGCGCACAACCCGAACCGCGGCAGGTGTTGTTGCTTTACTCGTACGAGCGCGACCTCGGATCCCACAACGCGTTTGCCAATTTGTTCCGCCCTGAGCTAAGCCGATTGTTCGCGGAACCAATCGATTTCATCGAGGTGTCGCTGCAGGCGGCACGGCTGAAGCCCACTGCATCAGAAGAATCGATCGTGAACGAGCTTCGATCCACCTTGCCTCGCCGGCGGCTGGATCTCGTGGTGCCCGTCGGTGGACCGGCGGCCGTGTTCGCGCAGACGCACCGGCAGCAGCTCTTTCCGACAGCGCCGATGCTGCTGGCCGGAGTCGATCGCCGGTTCGTGCAGAACCGGGCTCTGACCGCCAACGACACGGCTGTCGCCGTCGAGCATGACCCACCGCAGATGATCGAGACCATCCTGCGGCTCCTTCCCGACACCAGGACGATCTTCGTGGTCATCGGGGCCTCCCAGTTCGAGCAGTTCTGGCTCGAGGAGCTCAAGCGAGGGCTTCGACGATTCGAGGACCGATTGACGTTCATCTGGACGAACGAGCTGTCCTTCGAAGAGATGCTGAAGGGCTGCGCCTCGCTGGAACCGCAATCCGCGATCCTCTACGGGGCCTTGTCGCTCGACGCGAAGGGTGTTCGTCATGTCGAGGAAAGAACGCTGAGCGCGTTGCACGCCGCCGCCAAGGCGCCCATCTTCGGTTTGCACAGTACGCAGCTGGGCCGCGGCATCGTGGGCGGTCCGCTGCTGTCCATCGAGGACCTAAGCCGGAACACAGCGTCAGTCGCGGTCCGCATACTCCGGGGCGAATCGCCGCAAAGTCTCACGGCGTTAACAGGTTGCGACGACACCGGCCTTCGACTGGCGCGAGCTGCGCCGCTGGGGCATTGCCGAGGATCGCCTGCAGCCAGGTAGCGTCGTGCGATTTCGCGAGCCGACGGCGTGGCAACGATATAAGCCTCAGATCATAGCGGGCGCCGCCTTCGGGAGCGTCCAGGCGTTGATCGTGTTCGCCTTGCTGGCGAGCCTGGTCAAACGCCGCCGTTCGGAACGGTCGCTCCGCGAAAGCGAAGGGCGCTTCCGCCTGATGGCGAATGCGGCGCCGGTCATGATCTGGAGCACAGGTCCCGACAAGCGGTGCACAAACGTCAATCGTGCCTTCCTCGATTTCACCGGCCGACCGATAGAGGCGGTATTGGGAGACGGCTGGGAGGAAGCCGTCCATCCTGATGACTTGGGGCGCTGCCTCGACATCTACACTAGGGCGTTCGACCGCCGTGAGCCCTTCCGAGTGGATACCGCCTCCGCCGTCACGACGGTGAGTACCGATGGATCCTCGCCGCCGGCGTACCGAGATTTGCCGCGGATGACTTCGTTGGCTACTTCGGATCCGCGATGGACGTGACGGATCTCAAGCTCGCCAGTCTCGCACTGTCAGGCTTGAGCCGCAGGCTGATGCAATCGCACGAAGTAGAGCGCGCCTGGATCGCCAAGGAGCTCAACGAAGATCTCAGCCAGCGGATGATGGGGATCACGATACAACTGCACAGCTTGAGCAAGGCTTCGTGCGTTGGCGTCGACCAGATGCGCGCTCGTGTCGAGGAACTGTGCGTCCAGTTTGGCGATCTGGCGGGCGAGATGCACGCGATCTCGGATCAGTGGTACTCCAGGCTCGAGCTGCTCGGATTCGCGGCCTCGGCCCGAAGCTACTGCGAGGATCTATCCGCGCGCCACGACGTCACGATTGACTTCCGCCATGAGGGCGTGCCGGACGATCTCCCGGATGACGTCGCGCTGGCCCTGTTTCGCGTGTTACAGGAGGCGCTCGGCAACGCTGTCAAACACGCCGCGGTGTGTCGGGTGTCGGTGTCGCTCGTCGGCAGCCGCGACGAGATTCACCTCGACGTCACCGACGAGGGCGTCGGTTTCGATCCCGAGGCCGCCATGAGGAGCCACGGGCTCGGATTGATCGGCATGCGGGAGAGGTTGAGCCTGGTCGACGGGGAATGCCTGATCGCATCGCGACCGGGTGCCGGGACCCGGATCCGCGCTCGTGTGCCGTTACCCCGAAGCGAACGGCTGGCGACCCACGCTTCCTGAGTTGTGGGTGACACGCGGCGCATCTTCCGCCTGAAGGCGGAAGCCACTACAGGATCCAGTCCAAGAGTCCGTGGCTTCCGGCTTCAGTCGGAAGATCCGGAGCACGCTAGCCTTATAGTGTCAGCCAGCCCGGCGCTGGGAGGGCACGGCCACCCGCGCTAATGGGAATCGCCGGCCAGCCCGGACTCGTCGTCAGCAACTCGATCCCATCCGGCGTCAAGAGAGCCGTCTCTTCCACCTTGGTGCCGGTAATGCTCGGATTCCAGGCAAATGCCTGACGCGATCGCACCAGATCACGCGAGGCTGGATGGGCCACCCAGTCGCGCGAGCGATAGCCGATGGCGCCGCCTTGGTGGTGCCGCCCCTCTTCGCCGGGAAAGCCAGCATCCGCATACGCCTTGGCTGCGACCGTGAACAACTCTGCCCCGTTGACGCCAGCCTTGGTGGCCCCGACTAGGCGTTCGAAGACCGTGGTCGTGGCCTCGGTGCGTTGGACGAACTCGGTGCTGGGCGTCTCGGCCATCACAATCCGCGACAGCGCGACCGTCAGCCCTGCGCGCTGAGCACAAATGACGACCATCACGCTGTGCCTCCACCGTTCGGCCGTCGGCGCTGGATGACGGAAGCGCGCGATGCGATCATCAGCCGCGACGAGCGTCACCACCGCGCGTGCGCCGGCGCCCTCGACCGCCATCTGCGCGCGCCGCGCGACTTCCTGCTCGTCGAGGCCAGGAACGAGGGCGCGGCACGCCTCGCCCACCGCCACGCCCATATCCCGTCCGAAGGCACGATACCGCTCCACTTCTTCATCGGTGAGCAGCGATCGTTCTGCGGCAATCTGGGCTTCGAGGGGTCTGCCGCCGACGAGCGCCCCATCGCAGGCAATGTCGCACCCGTTGCCGACGACATCCCGGGCTGCCTGAATGGGCGTGGAGGGATCCGCGTGCTCCGACGTCCAACGGTACTCGAGTGGTTTGAACCCGAGCCCCGCCAGCGCTTCTTCCTGCAGGCGCGGCATCTCGATGTTGTTGGCGACCACGTAGCGATCACCTCTGGCGGTGACCAGGAGACTGCCGTTCCCGTTCTCACGGCTGCCGTCAATTCGATTGGATTGCCCGCCGGTCAGCCAGGCAAAATTCGGTTGGGTGTTGACGAGGATGCCGCCCGCCCCTTCGCTGTGCGCGAGGCGAGCCAGACGGTCGGCCTTTTCGTCGAGTTCGCGCATGCCCGGCACATCGTGACCTTCCCGGCACGCCAGCGCAAACACAACCTGTTACTCTGTCGAACGAAGGCGAGGCGCGGGGCTGCGTCCACTGGAATGTTCCGACTGACAGCCTCCGCGAAGGTCACGGCGGTCCGCCGAAGCGCTTCGGCGCGAAGGCGGAAGGCGGGAGCCAAGGGAGTCTCCGGTCTAGAAGTTTGCGACGCTGGGCGCCGGCAGGACGCGGAGCCGAATGTTCCGAAACCACACTTCGTCGCCATGATCCTGCAACAGAATGTGCCCTCTCAGCTTCTGGCCCCAGCCGGGCACATCCTTGAATTTGCTGCGAGACTTGGCGGCGATCAGGTCGCGACTGCCGAGTTTGTATGGATCAGCTTCGTCCCGTTTAGCCAATGCTCGACGTGCGTGCCGCTGACGACGATGCGGCCCTCGTTGAATGCGCCAGCCGGGTTCAATCGTTTGCTCGCCGGCGCGGCGATCACATCGTAGAGCGCGGCGGTCGAACGGTGCGCCCCGATCTTCGCGTCAGGATGTCGCTCGTCGTCTATCAACTGATATTCGTGCGCGATCGGCCCCGCGTTCCTCGGTCACGAGATACTTCACACCGCTGTTGCCGCCAGGGGCTACTCGCCACTCGAATCTGAGATCGAAGTCGGCAAAGGTGTCGAGCGTGATGATGTCGCCGCTGTCGGCGGTCGGCTGCCCGCCGCTAGCCACATGCTTCAACATGCCCGATTCGACCAGCCAGCCTTGCGCGGGAAACGCCGGCTTCTTGAAACCTCGCCATCCTTGGGTGGTCGAGCCGTCGAAGAGCAGACGCCATCCGGCCAGCCGTTCATCGGATGACGCCTGTCCATCGGACGCGTGCGGTACAGGCTACGCAATAGAAAACAGCGCCACGGCGAAAATCAACAGTTACAAGTTCCAAGTTCCAAGTTACAAACGGGGGCTCCCTACGTTTTGAACTTGTAACTTGTAACTTGTAAATGGCAGTTCGCGTAGTCATAGGAACCTCGGGCTCATCTTACCTATTCCAGATACCAGTGTCCCAGCACGAGTGCTTCAGGTAACAGTCATCCCTGCCGCAGTGCTGGCGCCTGTCGT
>CAVTGK010000034.1:0-7265 GCA_963734095.1 uncultured Acidobacteriota bacterium
GTCATGCTGCAGTGCGCGGCATGGCTAAACGCTCACCTATCTTATGGGACGCGGCCGGTAGTCGAGCTGAGCGTTGCTGGCTGTGAGATCATCCCTGCCGATTAAGGCGGATTCTGCCAATTTCCATGACCAGGCTGATCCTAGGACTCGCTCTCGGACTGGTCGCTGGAGCGTCACCTTGCGTGGCTCAAGCCGACCCTTTCGCGTCGGACCAGCGGGGTGCGCTGCCGGAGCGACCCACGGGCGCGGACGTGTACCGAGCGGCCTGCGTCACGTGTCATGGACCCGATGGCACCGGTTCACCGCCCGAGGTGGTCGGGTTCACCGTCGAGTTGCCAGACTTCAGCGATTGTGCCTTCTCGTCGGCCGAACCCGATGCGGACTGGCAGGCCGTCGTCCACGAAGGCGGGCCGATACGCGGCCTCGATCGCCACATGCCGGCCTTTGGCGACGCCTTGTCACCCGAACACATCGCCCTGGCCGTCGAGTCACCTGCGGACGTTTTGCACGGAAGCCGCGTGGCCGCGCGGCGACCTGAACCTGCCGCGCGCGTTCTTTACGGAGAAGGCGTACCCCGAGAACGAATCGGTCTGGGTGACGACGTGGCCCGTCCTGGTGGACAGACGTCGATCGCCAACGATCTGATCTACGAGCGACGTATCGGCGCGCGAAATCAGGTCGAACTCGTTGCGCCGCTGAACTTTCAGCGGGGGCCGGACGGTGAGTGGAGTCGGGGTTTCGGGGACCTCGCGCTCGCGTTCAACGTACCGTGTACGCCAGCACGCGGACGGGGCGGATCGCGTCCGCGGGCATGGAGGTCATTCTGCCCACCGGCAACGAGTCGGACGGACTCGGCGAAGGCTATACACCGTTTCGAGCCCTTCGCGATGTGGGGACAGATGCTGCCGAAGAACTCGTTCCTGCAGATGCACGGCGGTGTGGAAATTCCGACCGCCGACCACGCGAAAGCGAAGCTGTTCCTGCGCACGTCGCTTGGAACGACGGTCGCGCAAGACCGAGGATTCGGCCGCGCCTGGTCTCCGCAGGTCGAAGTGCTGTGGGCGAGCGCGGAGGGCGACGCCGTCCGAATGGGACGTCGTGCCACAGGTGCAAGTGACGCTGTCGAAGCTTCAGCACGTGATGGTTGCCGCCGGCGTGAGGATTCCAGTCACCCAACGAAACGAGCGGCCGACGCAGACGCTTCGTCTATCTCCTCTGGGACTGGTTCGACGGCGGCTTCTTCGAGTTCTGGAAATGATGCGTCTGATGACCCGATCGCGTTGATTTCGGTTGCTGCGATCCGCGTCTGCGCAGTCCTGTTTGTCACGGCGGCCGTTCACAGCAGCGTCTGCTGGACACCGTCTCGCCGCACGCCCGCGCTACACCGACGTCGTCGATGTTCGCCCCAGCCAGCGACTGTCTCGCGTGCCATAACCGTCTGGTCGCTCCCAACGGTGAGGATGTGTCGATCGGCGCCGCGTGGCGAGGCACCGTGATGGCCAACGCCGCGCGCGATCCCTACGTGCAGGCCAGCATCCGGCGGGAAACGATCGATCATCCGATGCGCGCGGACGACATCGAAGACGAATGCGCCGCGTGTCACATGCCAGCGGCGCAGAAGATTGCCCATGCCGCGGGGGCGAAAGGCGGATCTTCTCCCACCCGTCGAGCCGCGCAGTCGGCACCGGGTCAGGGCTCGATGGTTTGGCGATTGACGGCGTGTCCTGCACGGTCTGTCATCAGATCGCGCCGGACCGACTGGGGACGTCGGACACGATCAACGGCACTTCTCGTCGCTCCACCGCTGGGCCGGCTGGAAAGCCGTCGCGCATTCGGGCCATCCGACCAGATGCCGGACGCCGCCGCATCATGCACTCGGTAACGGGATTCGAGCAGGACGCCGGCGACACACGTCCGGGAGTCTCGAGCTGTGCGCCACCTGCCACACGCTTGTCACCGAAGCGTTCGGTCGAGACGGCCGCGTGATCGGGTCGTTGCCCGAGCAGATGACCTACGAGGAGTGGCGGCACAGCACGTCGCGCGTGAAGCAGCGAAGCTGCCAGTCGTGCCACATGCCACCCGTGAAGGGTCCCGTGCGCGTCGCCTCGGTGCTGGGTGATTTTCGGGAGAGCCTGTCGCGGCACACGTTTCTTGGCGGCAATGCCTTCATTCTCCGACTGATGAATCGGTATCGCGACGAGATTGGGGTCGAAGCGACGCCCGGTGAGTTCGAGTCCGTGGCGCGCGCCACGATTCTGCAACTCGAGCGCGAGACGGCGGCGATCGAGATCGATCAAGTCACGCTGACGCGGCATGCTGGCCGTTGATGTCGTGGTGAAGAATTTGACTGGCCACAAGTTTCCCACCGGCTATCCGTCGCGGCGCGCCTGGTTGCACCTGACGCGTCAATGACAGCGCAGGGCCGACTGGTCTTTGAACCGGTTCGCATGACTCAGACAGGAACCATCGACGGCAATCTCAGTGATGCCGAGCGACGGGGCATACGAGCCCCATTTCGCGAGGTCATCAGTCAGCCGGACTCAGGTCCAGATCTACGAATCGATCATGGGGACCCCAGCTGGCGCTGCCGACCACCGGCCTGCGGCAGGCGACGCAGTACCTGAAGGACAACCGGCTGCCACCCCGCGGATTCGACAAGGGGGTTGCCTCGCCGAGCATCGCGGTGATTGGGAATGCCGCGGCGGATGCCGACTTCGCTGGCGAGAGCGATCGAGTCCGCTATCGAATCCCCTTCAACGGCTCCGCGGCGACGGTCGATGTCGAACTCCTGTTTCAGCCGATTGGCGCCCGCTGGGCACAGAGTTTGGCGCCCTATAAGATTCCGGAGGCCGTTCGATTCGTCCGCTATTACAACAGCCTGGCTTCGACGTCCGCAGTCGTGATTGCGCGCACCATGTGGACCATCGCCCAATGAATAGCCAAGTTCCCTCACCCTCGGGCCCATACCTCGCCACGCTTGTCGCGCTCAGGCGGTTCCTGTTCGTCATTCTGTTCGTCGGTCTCGTGGGCACAGCGACCGAGCTGGTGTTTCTCGGGCATTACGAGGACAAATGGCAGCTGATTCCATTCGTCGTGCTGGGCCTGGCCATGCTGGCCAGCCTTGGAGTGGCGCTTCACCGCGCGGGATCCCGCGATGTGGTGACTCGCTTGTTCCGAACGGCGATGATTCTGCTCATTGTGAGCGGCGCGGCCGGGAGCGGTGCTCCACTATCGATTGAACATGGAATTCAAACTCGAGATTGATCCGATCTTTGAGTGGATTCGCGCTGTTCTGGGAGCGTGGTGACGGCCCAGGCGCCTCCGGCGCTGGCGCCAGGCAACCTGGCGCTTCTCGGGCTGCTCGGCTTTGCGTGTACGTTTCGGCTTGAAGGGACCATCCCGTAACTGCAAAGGAGTGTTCCGATGCCTCGCAACCGGTCTTTGTTCATCACCAGCGTTTTTCTCGCCGTTGTCCTTCAGCTGGCGTCGAGCCTCGGTGCCCAGGTGGGCAAGGGGGCCATTGTCGACGTGAACACTTTGGCGGAGAAAGAGCTTCTCGCGCTGCCTCACATGACGCCCACCATCGTGAAAGGGATTCTCGAGAAGCGACCGTTCGCGAACGTCGTTGATCTGAACGCGTTTCTGACCGGTCAGTCACTAACCCCAGCGCAGCTGACGGAGTTCTATGGCAAGGCGTTCGTCCACGTCAATCTCAACACCGGAACCCGCGAAGAGATTCTGCTCATTCCGGGTGCGGGCAATCGCATGGCGCGAGAATTCGCCGAGTATCGCCCGTGGAAGGCGTGGGCCCAGTTCGACAAAGAGATCGGCAAGTATGTCGGGCAAGCTGAGACCGATCGTCTCAAGCAGTACGTGTTCATACCGATCAATCTGAATACGGCGAGCGACGCGGACATCCTGAGTATCCCGGGTGCGGGTCCGCGCATGGTCCGGGAGTTCAAGGAATACCGACCCTGGAAGAGCAAAGCTCAATTCGACAAGGAAATCGGCAAGTATGTGGATGCCAAGGAAACGGCGCGTCTGTGGCGCTACGTCATCATCCAATAGGGCTCGCCTGAGACGAGACTTCATCCTTGGGGACGAGTTAGTTAACAATAAAATGGGGACAGTCCCCTTTAGCAGACGCGAGGCCGAGTGTGGAGCGACGAGAATTCTTGAAGGCGGTTGGAGCTGCGGCGCTGGTTCCATCTGCGCTACGTGAGGGTCAGCCGACGCCCGGGGCTACCGTGCTGTACGACGGTCGCGCCGTCACCTTGAGTGACGTCCGGCCGGACCCCGGGGGCGTTCCTGACTCGCTATGGATCCTGAAGAATGATCCCGCCCGCATCAATGAATTCGAACTGAAGCCGGAGGGTGCCTGCCGCGCTGATGTGCGCATCCCGGTCCCGCCGACCATGATCGAGGTGACCAATTCGACCTCACGGCTTTCGCGCGGCGAGCAGGGCAGAGCGTGGTTGCGGATCCCGCCGCCCGGGTCTGGAGCTTCGGCGAGATGCCCATCGTCCGTGGCTCCTTCCTCGAGTCGCGCATCGCGCCTGAGATCACGGTGCCCGATCGGACGGGCAAACTCGTTCGCTTGTCGCAGTTCCGCGGCAAGAAAGTGCTCCTGGTCACGTGGGCCTCCTGGTGAGGATGCCGACTTGATCTGCCAGGTTGGCAGACACTGGACGACGAACTCAAGAACGCGAACTTCGAGATCATCGCGGCGGCGCAGGATACGGGCGGCGAAGCGGCAGCAGGAAAACGGGACACGCCGCCAAACCGACCTTCACGACGCTCATCGACGCCAACCACGCCGTGAGTTCGGCCTTTCAATTCACGAATGTTCCCACCGGCATCTGGATCGACGAGCAAGGACGCGTCGTACGACCGGGGGAGCCGGCATGGACGACCAGTCGAACGAGCACCTTTGCGGGCAAACCGTTAGTGACTGAAGGCGAAGAATACGTGGCAGCCATCCGCGACTGGGTTGCCAGGGGAGACCAAAGCATTTATGCGCTGTCAGACGACGAGTTTGCTCGACGGGTCAAGCCGCGCACACCGGCCGAGATGGAAGCCGACGCGAGCTTTGCGCTGGCCGCATGGTTCCAGCAGGCAGGCGATGTCGAGCGGGCGAAGAGGTACTTCGCGCGTGCGCAACAACTGAATCCCACCGACTGGAACTATCACCGGCAGGACTGGAGCTTCACGCCCGGAGAAGCCGGACCAAAATGGCTGGAAAAATTCCAGAAGCTCGACGAGCCGTACTATCCGAAGCTCATTTGAAGCCCAAGGACCCCAAACCCAAGGACCCCAAACCCAAGGGGTGAGTGGCGATTGGCGTAAGATCGAGCGCCATGCGAAGGTGCCTCGGCGCTGCGGCGATTGTTGTTGCATGTTGTCTGGTGATCCGTGCGCAGGAGCGCGCCGTCACCCTCTGGGTCACGCTCGGCGACTCGGATCAGCTCGTCGAAGTGGACGCCTACACGTTCAAAGAAGTCCGCCGCATCACGACCGACCCGCGCCCGCACGGCCTGGCCGCGTCCCCCGACGGCTCGAAGATTTACATCGGCAGCGATCGCACCGGGAACTTCCAGGTGATCGACGCCGTTCAGGAAAGGTCGAGGCGCAGATCCCGCTGGGCAAAGATCCCAACCAGATGACGCTGACCAAAGATGGCCGCTTCGCCTACATGCCGATGCGCGGAGAGAACTCGGTTGCCGTCATCCAGCTCGATCCGCTGAAGCTCGTGAAAAAAATCCCGATGAACGAGGGCCCGCACGACGCATACACGTCGGCAGACGGATCGCGCATCTATGTCGGCGCGCAGTACGGCAACGCGATCGCCGTGTTTGATCCAGCGACGCAGTCGTTACTCCATCAGATCCCGACGAGCGACGGCGTCCGGCCGCTCGAGCCCACTCACGACGGCAAGATCCTCTACACGGCGCTCTCCCACCTGATCGGCTTCGTCGTCGTCGATCCAGAAAGCGTACGGTGACAAGCGCGTGGAGCTCGACAGCTTCCCGACGGAGTGCCGAAGCCGTACCTCGACACCTATACGCACGCGCTTCAGCTCGTGAAGAACGAGACCGAGCTGTGGGTGACCGACTGCGTCAACGATCTCGTGCGAATCGTCCGCACGAGCGATCTCAAGGAGGTCGCACAAATCCGCGTCGGCAAGTTTCCGCACTGGTTCACGGTGCAGGCCGGACGGTAAGGTGTTGTTCGTCAGCCTGTGGGATTCGCACGCGGTGGCCGCCATCGACATCAACACGCGCAAGGTGCTCACGAACATCCAGTTCGCCCGAGGAACAGGGCCCAAGCGGATTGTCGTGGCACCCAAGGTCTCTGGGACGACCACTCAATAGACCGCCAAGCGAAGCTTGATACTTTCCAGTTTGCAGCTATCAGTTCAACGGCATGAGGCCTGCTTTGAACTGGCAACTGGCCAACTGAAAACTGACCAGTGTGCGCGCGCAAGTCGTGCCAGTCGGCGCCGGAGGCTCTGGTACTGTGATGGCATGAGGGGCGCTGCGATGGCCGTGGCCGTGTCGTTGCCCCTGCTACTGTCACCGGCGGTCACCGCGCAGCAGGCCGACCCGACCGCCGAACCCGCCCCGTTGGCTCGTGGCTATCGCACCCGCGCACTTGGCCGGCGGCTGGGGGCATTCGTGGTTGCACGGCTGGCCAGGCCATGGCAAAGCCATCAGCGACATCCAGTACGTCGGGTTCTATCCGCAAATGGGCTGGTTCGTCACGAACTGGCTCGAGTTGTACGGTGAAGGGACGGCGCACGTGTACTATCGCCCCCACACCGCCGTACTCGGCGGCTTCGTCGGCATCGGCGGCCGACATTACTTCCTTCGGGACCGGCAATGGACGCCGTACTACGTCCTGGGCGGCGGCATGGTCTGGACGTCACTCGAGGCGCCGGAGTTGGACCGAATCTGGAACTTCCAGGTGGTGTGGGGCGTAGGTGTTAAGCGCATCACCCGTCGCGGGCCTGGGCTGATGCTGGAGTTCCGCAACCACCACATCTCCAACGCCGGCACGCGCGGCGAGAACCTCGGCGTGAACGCCGCGATGGTGGTCGTCGGCGCTCACTGGGTGTTGCGGTAACCCGGGCCCGACAGCGAGAAGGTAGACACTATTCCAACTCATTCGTGCCGTAGCGCGCGTGCCGGATAAAGCCGAGACGCCCGGCCTGCGGACACGTAGGCGGCAAAACGCGCGCAACGGTCATCAACAGAACGACCACGGAC
>CAVTGK010000035.1:0-30403 GCA_963734095.1 uncultured Acidobacteriota bacterium
CAGCTGAGTTGGTATTTTTGGCTCGGAGAGATTCAGATGCGCTCGTAGGTTTCCGTCAGCACGCCGAGTTGCCGTGCGACATCCGCGGTCAGTTGGCCGGGACGAAGTTGCCAGCGCCAGTTGCCCGATGCCGTCCCCGGTTGATTCGTCCTCGCCTCGCTGCCCAGCCAAGAAGGTCCTGCACGGGAACGATCGCCGTGTCAGCGACCGATGCCAGCACGGCGCGAATGAACTCCCAATGCACGGCGCTGCCGTCGAGACGCAGATAGCGAGTGGCGTAGTCCCGCTCGCGAGCGATGTCGTCGCCGGACCGCGTGCTGTGACCGGCGCCGCCCGTCCACCATCCGACCGTCGTATCGTTGTCGTGCGTTCCGGTATACACGACGAGATTGCGCGGATAGTTGTGCGGGCGAAAATCGGGCGCCTGCGGATCGGTGCCAAACGCGAACTGCAGGATCGCCATGCCGGGAAAGCCGAACTGATGGCGGAGCGCTTCGACCTCCGGGGTGATCACGCCGAGGTTCTCGGCGACGAAGGGAAGCGGATCGAGGTCGAGCCCGCGCTCGATCGCCTCGAAGAGCGCGGCGCCCGGCCCCTTCTGCCATTCACCGTTGATCGCGGTCGTCGCGCCACCAGGCACCTCCCACGACGCGACAAACCCGCGAAAGTGGTCGAACCGGATCCGATCGACGAGCGTCAGCAGCGCCCGCACGCGATCGATCCACCACGCATAGCCGCTGGCGGCGATGCGCTCCCAATCGTAGTGAGGATTCCCCCACAGCTGACCGGTGGCGCTGAAGTAGTCGGGAGGCACGCCGGCGACCACCGCCGGCCGACCGTTGGCGTCGAGCCGAAACAGCTCTCGCCGCGCCCAGACGTCGGCGCTATCGTGCGCCACGAAAATCGGCAGATCGCCGAGAACGTCGATCGATCGCCTGCGACAGTGCGCTCGCAGCCGCGCCCATTGTTCGAAGAACAGAAACTGGGTGAGCTTGTAGAGCCGAATCTCGCGCGCCAGGCGCGTCGACCATCGGGCCACGGCCGATGGATCGCGGGCGGCGATGTCCTGCTCCCACTCGATCCATGCGACCTGGCCATGAGCGTCTTTGACCGCCATGAACAAGGCAAAGTCGTCCAACCAGCGCGCCTCTGCGGTGCAGAACTGATCGAAGCGATCCCCGAATCGCCGGTTGACTGGCGTCGAAGCGGTCCAGGACGCGTGGCCACAGGGCTCGTCGATGAGCGATGACGCTCTCGTAGTCGACGCGGCCGGAACGCAGGCTGGCCAGCCGCCCGTTTCGGATCGGTCCAGCAGTCCATCCTCGACGAGCACGTCGAGGCTGATCAGCAGCGGGTTGCCGGCAAAGGCAGAAAACGATTGGTACGGCGAGTCACCGTAGCCGGTTGGCCCGAGCGGCAACACCTGCCAGATCCGCTGACCGGCGGACGCGATCAGATCGATGAACTCAAAGGCGCTCGGCCCGAGATCGCCGATGCCGAAGCGTCCCGGCAGCGATGTCGGATGCAGCAGAACCCCGCTCGAGCGTCGGAACGGCATACTCGTGATGTGGCAGCTGGGCGCGGTCGACTACAAATGAGGCGTTGCGTCCGAGTCGCGCTGTTTACCGGCCCTGAACTGGCGCTCGAGCAGCTGCTTGGCGGCGTCGCGCCCGCCGAGCCCGAATGCGATGGCTCCGCCGAGCATCACCGCGCCAAACGTAATCGCAAACGCGGTCAGAACGGCCGTCGTCGCCAGGCCCAGCTGCTCGAGCGCCATCACCACGCCGATCGCGATCACCAGCACGCGCAGCGCGCCGGCCAACAAGCGTGCGCCCGGCCATCCGGCGTTGACCGCGGCCAGCAGCGTCGCCCGCCACAAAAAGTTGCCGATGAGCAGGCCGATCGTGAACACCAGGAGCGCGACCAGGAACCGCGGGACGAACCGGAAGAATTCCCGCACGAGCCCCTGAAACGGCGCGAACTGCAGCGTGTCGACCGCCGACACGATGAAGCCGATCCAGACGATCCAGAACACGATCTTCGCGATCAGCAGTTCGGCCGTTGGCATCTCGGCGGTCCGCAGCATCTCGCTTGCGCCGCTGCGGCGCGACACGCGATCGAAGCCGATCCAGACGAGGAGGCCGTGGATCGCGCGGCGTGCGCCGAGCGCCACGACGAAGCCGCCAGCAAAGATGATCGTCGCCGCGACCAGCCGCGGCACGAACAACACAAATGCCGACGCGAAGTTTCGCCACGACTGGACGAGCGCATCCGCAATTTCTTGAATCATCGCGTCCTCATACGCCATCCCAGCCGTTGACGAGCGCTGGCTTCAGGCGCTGAAATGCGTCGCACAGGGCGTTGAGCCGGGTCTGCACGACGCCAACGGGCTCGTGCGCGGTCTGCGACATGAACCGAGCGGCTCGCCACATGTAAATCGGCACGAACATATCGGCCAGGTGTTCGATGCTCGCGGTTCCCCGGTTGGTCGATCGAGGAAGGCGTAGACGGTCCTCACCCACAACTCGTCATCCGGACTTGCATCGGCCGCGGCGACGTCCTCGATCAGGCGCGCGAGCACGGCCGGATCGAGCACCGCTCCGAGCAGCGGCCTGATCTCGGAGATATCGTGACGCGCCTGCTGCGCGAGCGCGGTGTAGTCCCATTCGGCGGCCGCAGGCAGGCCGTTCTGATCCACGCCCCAGGTCCGCAGGGTCGTGACGCTCTTCGTCGTCCGCCAGAACGACGCGTGCACCCGGAGGCTCGCGATCAACGACAGGAAAATCTGACGGACCGCCTGCCGCAGTGTCGTCGCGGCTGGGCCGGTGGTCGCCGGACGCCAGATTTGTCCCACCGTGAATCGGTTGGCGACCGCTTCGGTACGCAGCCAGAGGTCGATCGCAAATCTCGCGGCGTCCTCGGCCCAGATGGCGCGCTCCAGGCAATGCGAGGCGAAGCGTCCCGAGCACCCGAATTCCGCGCCGAGCGGCTCGTCCAGGCCCACCTCGTACACGGCGCGCACGACCGGACGGACCAGTTGCGTGATGAGCGCGCCGTCGCGCGGGTGACGTCGGTAGCGCGGTGCGAGAAACTCCACTTCCGAGCGGGCGATCGGCGCAATCAATTCCGTCACGCGCTCCGCCGTCGTCGCCGGCCCGGCGGGATCGATCACGACCAGCGTCTTGGCTTGAGTCAGCTCCGCCGCCGCGAACACCGTCCTGAGCGCGGTGTGTTTGCCCGGCAGTCCGTGATACGGGGTCACGACGCGGTGCAACGTCCGAAGCGAGTGCGACGTCTGGACCACGTCGCCGTCGGTCAGCGAGGCGTCTCGAATCAGCTCCGGCGTGCCATCCGTCGATCCCGCATCGGAGTTGATCATCACGGTCCGTTGACGCCCGAAGTCGCGGGTGAAACAGGCGTAGATCGCGCGCGCAACGTCGACAACCGTCGAGGCATTGTTCAGCGTCGGCAGGCCGACCAGGATGTCGACCTGGCCGACCGCCATCAGCTGCCGGAGCAGCGCGTCCGAAAGGGTGCTTTCGTGTTCCACGCGTTACAACCATCGGAGCCGGAACCAGTAGAAGTCGTACGGGCCCATCATCATGGGGTATGGCTCCCGTCCGATCCGCGGAAAGATGCTGCCGCCGAACATTTCGATCGGAATGGCGCCGCTCAGCGCGGACATGTCGAGCTCCGCGACTTGCGCCGTTCCGGCAAGGTTGCAAACGACGAGCACCGTCTCGCGCCCGAGCGAGCGCGTGAACGCGAGCACGCGGTGATTCGCCGGCTTGAGAAAGACGATTGAGCCGCGGCCGAAGACCGGCGTCGATCGCCGCACTTCGATGAGGCGGCGGGTCCAGTTGAGGAGCGACGTCGGATTCCGCTGCTGCGATTCGACGTTGACGGCCTGATAGCCATAGAGCGCGTTGGCGACGAGCGGCAGCCAGAGGCGCTCGGGGTCGGCAGTCGAGAAGCCCGCATTCACCCCGCCGCTCCACTGCATCGGCGTGCGCACGCTGTTGCGGTCGCCGAGATAGACGTTGTCGCCCATTCCGATCTCGTCGCCGTAGTACATGATCGGGCTGCCGGGCAGCGACATGAGCAGCCCGCTCATCAGCTCGATGCGGCGGCGATCGCCATCCATCAGCGGCGCCAACCGGCGACGGATCCCCAGATTGATGCGCGCCCGCGGGTCCTTGGCGTACTCGTCCCACATGTATTGCCGCTCGACTTCGGTCACCATTTCGAGCGTGAGCTCGTCGTGGTTGCGCAGGAAGATCGCCCACTGACACGAATCGGGGATGCTCGGCGTCCGCTCGATGATGTCGATGAGCGGCTTCCGATCTTCGAGCCGCAAGGCCATGAACATGCGCGGCATGATCGGAAAGTGAAACGACATGTGGAACTCGTCGCCGTCGCCAAAATACGGCCGGACGTCTTCGGGCCACATGTTGGCCTCGGCCAGGAGCACCTTGCCCGTATACTGCGCATCCAGCTTGGCGCGGAGCTCCTTGAGCACATCGTGTGTCTCCGGCAGGTTCTCGCACGAGGTGCCCTCGCGCTCGACCAGGTACGGCACCGCGTCGACGCGGAAGCCGTCCACGCCGAGGTCGAGCCAGAACTTCATCACGTTCCAGATTTCCTCGCGAACCGCGGGATTGTCGTAATTCAGGTCTGGTTGATGGCTGAAGAACCGGTGCCAGTAGTAGGACTTGGACACCGGGTCCCACGCCCAGTTCGAGAGCTCCGTGTCGATGAAGATGATCCGAACGCCGCGGTAGCGATCGTCCGTATCGCTCCAGACGTACCAGTCGCGGCGCGGATGGTCTTGCGAGCTGCGCGCTTCGATGAACCAGGCGTGTAGATCGGAGGTGTGGTTGAGGACCAGCTCGATGATCACGCGCAGGCCGCGCGCGTGCGCTTGCGACAGGAATCGCTCGAAATCCTCCAGGGTCCCGTAGCTGGGGTGGATGCTCGTATAGTCCGAGATGTCATAGCCGTCGTCTTTGAACGGCGAGGGATACATCGGTTGCAGCCAGAGGCAATCGACGCCCAGCGACGCGACGTGATCCAGCTTCGCCGCGAGCCCGGAAAATCGCCAATCCCGTCTTCGTTGCTGTCGGCAAACGATTTGACATGGAGCTGATAGAAAACCGCGTCCTTGTACCACAGCGGATCGGCAGAGGTGGCCATCGGTATCGAGGCGCGGACATTGACGTTGGCTTGCCCGTCAGCGCTTGGCCCTCAGTGTAGATCCGCGCTGCGCGATTCAAAGCTCATGAGCAGGCTTTCGCGCGAAGTCGCCGGCCGCCGAGCTCAAGAAAGCGGGGATCGGTGCTCGCGCGGCGTTGGTCCCGCAGGAGGTCGCTTTTGCGGCGTTGCATCTCCGAGGGGATTTCCCGCGCGGGTGGTCCACTTCGGCTTCGCAATCACGCTGGTCTCCGCCAGCATCGCGCATTTCGCGGTCGGGGACGCCGGAAGGCCTCCTTTGTACGCCTTCTACATCGTCGATCCGTTGATCTTCCTGGGTATGCTCATCGTTTTCCTATCGGTACTTCCACAAGCTGAGAAAGCAGTCGTCTGCCAGGCCCGTGAACTCCGACGCCGTCGAACGAGGAGAGTGGCTCGCGAGGTTCTTGCCTAGCGCAGGTGAAATCGAGAGGAATTTGGCCTTGCTGAAGCTCGCCTAACCGAGCCCGCCCTGGTCTGGCGTGAGCACGATGGCATCCACGAGGCCGCGTAGCACCTCGGTGGCCTCCGTCTCCGCGTCGAGCCACACTCTGGCGAGCTGCGGAACGTTTCGTGACTCCTTCGGCACGGGCAGGTGGCGCTCGGGTGCCCCGCCGCAATAAGATGCCGAGTGCATGCATCGACCAATCATGGGCTGTGCTGACACTGGCCCTGGCTGACCTCGGTCACCGCCGCGTGTTCAATCAAGAAGATGGCAATCAACGGGCTGGCCGATACCCTGGCCGCGAGCGGCGATAGCTTTTCTTCCGACGAAGACCCGGACCTCATTCGTGACGCGGTACCCTTCTCGCTGAAGACGATTGAGTCCCTCCTGGTCGAAGTGCCCGAGCACAAAGGCTTGCTGTTGACCGCCTGCAGCGGGTTCACCCAGTACGCCTACGCGTTTGTTCAGACCGATGCGGAGCTCATCGAGCCCAAGGACTACGAGGCATCGGTCGCCGGTCGCGAACGGGCCCTCAAGATGTATCAACGAGCGCTTGGCTACTGCCTGCGTCGCGTCGAGCTCACCCACAAAGGATTTCGCGCGGCGGTCGAGAAGGATCCGGCGGGGACGATGAAGGCGTTCTCGAAGGAGGACGTACCGGTGCTCTATTGGACCGGGGCTACCTGGGGAGCGGTCGTCTCAGCGGGATCCGAGAAGCCCGACTTGCTCAATCAGCTGCCCATTGTTCGCGCGATCATGGGCCGCGCCCTCGAACTCGACGAAGCGTACGAGCTTGGCGCAATCCACGACGTCATGATTTCACTCGACTCGCTGCCCGAAGCGATGGGCGGGTCGGTCAAGGACGCTCGCCTGCACTACGCCCGCTCCGTGGAGCTGTCGAAGGGGGAATCGGCCAGTCCCCACGTCTCACTGGCGTCGGGCATCAGCGTGGCTGAGCAGAATCGCAAGGAGTTCGAGGACCTGCTCGCGAAGGCGCTGGCCATCGACGTCGACCGTGTGCCCCGCATGCGGCTGTCAAACGTCATCTATCAACGAAAGGCGCGCGCGCTCCTGGCGCGCGCGGACGATCTGTTCACGCCAGAGAAGTCTCCGGGGCCGCCGACCGCGATGGTCGGACTGACCGGACTGGACTCGTTGGCTTATCGGGGGTTGGGAGTAGCGCGATGAGAGTGTTGGCGTCGTTGATGGCAATCGGACTTCTGGCTGCGGGATATCCGCACGCGCAAGGCGTCACGCAGGTGCGTCTCGGCACCGTGATTCCGGCCGGTACGATCTGGAACACCATCCTGAAAGAACAGGCGGCGGAATGGGGGCGACTGACCGGCGGCCGGGTGCGCCTCACGGTGATGGCGGGAACGCAAGGCGACGAGGATGCCATCATCCGCAAGATGCGCACGTCCGGACAATTGCAGGCGGCCTCGCTCTCGGCAGTCAGCCTGGCAATGTCAATCGATCAGTCCTTCAACGTGTTCTTCATCCCGATGTTCTTCCAGGACTACGCCGAGCTCGACCACGTCATGGCCAAGCTCGAGCCGGTCATCACGCAGCGGCTCGCCGACAAGGGCTTCGTCTTCATCAACTGGGGCAGCGGCGGCTGGGTTCAAGTCTTCAGCAAGAAGCCGGCGAAAACTCTGCGCGACCTGAAGGGCATGAAGCTCTTCACCTCCGCGGGCGACGACGTGACCGTGCAGTGGTACAAGGACAACGGGTTCCAGCCGGTGCCGCTGTCGTCGGCAGACATGTTGTCGTCTCTGACGACCGGCATGATCGAGGCCGTTCCGGTGACGCCACTCTCGGCGCTCTCGTTCCAGTGGTACAAGCACACGCCGTACATGCTCGACGTCGGCATCTCGCCGCTCGTCGGAGCGACGATCGTCAACAAGAAGACGTGGGAGGCGATCAGCGAGGCCGACCGCGCGCAGCTGATGGCGGCCGCCCGCAAGACCGAGGCGCGTTTCCGCGCCGAAGTCCCTCGCACGGACGCCGAGTCGATCGCGGTGATGCAGAAGAGCGGCCTGACCGTCGTCAAGGCGGACGCGGCCGCGCTGGCCGAGTTCCGCACGGTTGCTGACGGCTTCACCAAGACGATGCGCGACGGCCTGGTGCCGCGCGATGTCTTCGAGCTCGCCGTGCGCGAGCGCGATGCCTACCGGAAGGC
This sequence comes from uncultured Acidobacteriota bacterium, assembly GCA_963734095.1. Taxonomy (GTDB): domain Bacteria; phylum Acidobacteriota; class Vicinamibacteria; order Vicinamibacterales; family UBA2999; genus JACCSI01. The sequence goes on from CAVTGK010000035.1 coordinate 7,854, forward strand.
GCGGCCGATCGCCAAGTGACGACCGCCGTTCCGGTCGAGTCGCCGCGTAACGGCTCGCCAGTGGTCCGGGTGCTTCATCGGTTCGAGGACGGACTCGCGGCCGTCGCGCTTGGCGTGATGGTCGTCATGCCGCTCGCGGAGATCCTGCTTCGCCGCTTCGCCGGCACAGGCATTCCCGGGTCCATTCCCTTCGTCCAGCATCTGGTGCTCTGGGTTGGGTTTCTCGGCGCGGCGCTGGCCGCCCGTGAGGGCACGATGCTGGCGCTCGCGACCGGCACGTTCCTTCCACCAGGTCGCGCCCGTAACTGGGCCGACACGCTTGCCGCCACGGTCGCCGCCGCGGTGTCGACAATGCTGTGCGTCGGCGCGTTCGAGCTGGTGATGAGCGAGCGCGAGGCGGGTACTGTCATTGCTGCCGGCGTCACGACGTGGATGGCGCAAACAGTGCTGCCGTTCGCGTTCGGGCTGATTGCGCTGCGCACACGTCTGGCGAACGAAGGGCGGGTGGGCGGCACGGGCGATTGCGGCGTGCGGCATGGTTGCCGGTGGATGGCTGGTGTGGGATGCGACCGCGTCGCTTCCGGCGGGCATGCAGTGGCCGCTGGTCGCGACGATTCTCGTCGCAGCCGGCTGCGGAACTCCGATCTTCGTCGTGCTCGGAGGGTTGGCAATCGTCCTGTTTCTCACCGACGGCGTCGGGCCGTCGGCCATCCTCATCGAGACCTACCAGCTGGCGGTGAAACCCACGCTGGCATCGATTCCGTTATTTACGCTTTGCGGATTCCTGCTCGCCGAGGGCAAGGCTCCGGAGCGGCTCCTGAACGTGTTCCGCGCATGGTTCGGGTGGTTTCCCGGCGGGACGGCGGTCGTCTGCGCGATGCTCTCGGCGTTCTTCACGATCTTCACGGGCGGGTCCGGGGTGACCATCCTGGCGCTCGGCGGCCTGCTGCTGCCGGCACTCATCAAGGACGGCTATCGCGAGAAGTTCTCCGTCGGGCTGCTCACCGCGTCCGGCTCGCTCGGCCTGCTGCTCCCGCCGTCGCTGCCGCTGATTCTCTACGCGATCGTGGCGCAGATCCCCGTGGAAGATTTGTTCATCGGCGGCATCCTGCCCGGTGTGCTCCTACTCGCGCTGACGGCCGCGTGGGGCGTGCGTGAAGGCGTCACGTCAGGCACGGGACGCACCCCGTTTTCGCCGGCCGGCGCGCTCCGCGCATTGTGGGAGGGCAAGTGGGAAGTGGCGCTGCCGGTCGTGGTGCTGGTCGCGCTCTTCGGAGGGTTTGCGACGATCGTCGAGGCTGCCGCGCTGGCGGCGCTCTACGCGTTCATCGTCCAGGTCTTCGTCCACCGCGACGTCCGCCAGTTCGACACTCTGCGGCGGGTCTTCGCGGAATGTGTGGCCACGGTGGGTGGGGTGCTGGTGATCCTCGGGGTGGCCGTTGGCCTGACGAGCTATCTGATTGGCGCGGACGTACCAGGCCGGTTGCTCGAATGGACGCAGGCCTATATCAGCTCGCCGATGGTCTTCCTGCTGATGCTGAACCTGTTCCTGCTCGTCGTCGGCTGCCTGATGGACATCTACTCGGCCACCTTCGTCGTCGTACCTCTCATCGTTCCGCTCGGGCAGCATTTCGGCATCCATCCGGTGCACCTCGGCATCATCTTCGTGGCGAACCTCGAACTGGGGTACCTCACGCCGCCGGTCGGCATGAACCTGTTTCTTGCGTCCTACCGTTTCAAGAAACCGCTGCTCGAAGTCACCGCCGCCGCGTTGCCGATGTTGGGCGTCCTTGGCCTCGGCGTCGTGCTCATCACCTACATTCCGTGGATGACAACGGCGCTGCTGGCGGTGCTGGGCAAAGATGGTGTAGAGCTGAATGCATATCCTCGGCGTGATTCCACTTCACGGGCTGAACCGACGTCCGCTTAATCTCGCTTTGAGCAGGGTGATAAGGACGACTCTCACGACGGCACACTACTTCCATCCATAGAGTCGTCGCGCATTCTCGCGCAGGACCCCACGCCCCATTTCGACTGCGCGCTGCTGGTCGATGACGCCGTCGCGAACCAGTCCTGCCAAGGCCAGGTAGAGCGCGTCGCGGGTGGCGCGCGAGAGCATCACATGCTGCACATCGGCGCCGCCGGGCACGCTCGGATAACTGGACGCATCGGTGCCATAGAGCACCTTCTCTGGTGCGAAGAGAAGGTACGTGCGCAGCACGTCCGCAAAATCGGGCACGGGGGCGATGAACCCAATCGACGAAATGTCCACCCACACGTTGGGTTTGAGCGCCAGATAGATCGCGATCTCGTGCCAGGGTCCGCCGCCGTGGATGAGCACGATCGGCGTCGAAAAGAACCTCGGGTCGGCCAGCACGTCTTCGAGATTGCGGACGTCCGATTCCAGCGACCGCAAGAATGGCGGAACGCCGAGCGACGAATGGATGTGGACCGGAAGCGTCATCTTGCCGGCTTCGAGGAGGATATGTCGCCAGAGGAAATCCTGTAGGGCCAGATACTCGTCGCGCGCGAGCGGCGCCGTTCTCCCCTTCGCGTAGAGGTCCACCGCCTGCGCCTCGGGCACGTCGGCGATCCTCAAGGTGCGAAGGTAGGCATCATAGAACTTGACGGCGACCGCACCTTGCTTCTGCCATCGCCGCAGCGTGTCATCGATAAAGCGGACGTAGGCGGCCAGGTCCGCGGGGATTGCCGTGAGACCGGCGTCCGTCAGAAATCCGCGGAGGTCCTTCTGCGCGTCGCTGATGTCGGCCTTGTGTGCCGGACTCCGCGCCATCAGCTGATCGGCCGGCAGCGGATACAGCAGTGTGCTGGCCTGAGGCACCCAGCGCAAGCGTTTGTCATCGATTCCCTGCCGACTGTTCTCGTTGACGAGGGCGATCTCTGTTCGCGTGTAGTCAAGGTGATTCATCCAGTAGCCGTGCTCGCCGAGCCGCTTGATCATCGCCGCGCGCGCGGTGGCGATGGCTTCTACGCCCGGCGCCCAATCAGCGGCGTCAACCGTGACATCGAAGCGCGCCTTGATAATCGAAGGGAACCATGGATGCGTGGCGCGATTCATCAGCGGCGCCTGTGCGGCACGCGCCGGGTCGAACTTCCCGGCACTCAGCAGGTGCGTGTGAGTATCGATTGCGAGAACCGGGTCGAGTGCCGCGCTGAGACGCTGAAAGAGCGCGTCATCCCTCCACGGAGTCGGTGGTTCCTGGGCGACAACCAGACCCGACAGTAGGGCGGTCAATACGAGGAGAGACGCGAGCCGCTTCTGCGCCATGTAGGACAAACGTTCGCGAGTATCTGCTGCCCGCTCGTTTGCTACCTGCATGTCCACTCGTCACTTCGGCGCGGCCTCGGCCCCAGGTGGTTCGCTGAAGGGCTCCACGGAGATGCGCTGATAACGCACCTCCAGGATCTGCAATTGCTCTGTACCGGCCGGCGCGTGAAGGACCACGCGGTCGCCGGGCCCGGACTTCATCAACGCGCGCGCCAGCGGCGACAACCAGCTGATGTAGTTGCGATTCAGATCGACCTCGTCGGCGCCGACGATGCTCACCACCCGCTCCGCTCCAGCCGCGTTGGCGTAGCGCACGGTCGCTCCGAAGAACACCTGCCTCAATGCCCGCCCGCCTCTTGGGGCTTCCGGGTCCACCACTTCCGCGGCATCGATCCGTTTCGTGAGAAAGCGAATCCGCCGATCGATCTCGCGCAGCCGCCGTTTGCCGTACTGATAGTCGGCGTTTTCGCTGCGGTCGCCGTTGCTCGCCGCCCAGGCCACCACCTGGGTCACGGCCGGCCGTTCCCTGGTGAGCAGAAACCGTCGCTCATCTCTTAGCCGCTGCAAGCCGCTCGGTGTGATGTAGTTCTTGACGCTCGAAATCGGGGCATGTGCGGCCTCGCCAGCGAGGTGGTCTTCCTCGTCGCGGTCGCCGTCGGGTGCCTTCGTAAACGGCTTGCTCATTCGCTTCAACCGATTCAATCACGACTGCACGGTCACCGTGGAGCCCTTGGCGAGTTGTCGACAGCCTACCTTAGCGCCCCTAGCAGCCCGTGGTGAAGGCCCGGCGAGCACCGAGACCCGCGAGGCGCCCCGACCGGGGCCCCCGCCGCGCGTAGTTTGCGCGGTGGGGTGGGGATGGCAAGGCGCGACGACTGAGAATATCCAGCCATATTTGAAGGAGAAGCAACACAGCCAGCGGGGATGCATCGCTGGTCGAACGGGGTCCCCAGCGTGTGGACTACACACGCTGGGGGCCCCGAATGCCGGCGGGCCCTTCACCACGGCTGCTAGACACTAGATGACGATAACGCCTCAGCAGCCGACGAGAATCTCTCGAGAAGCCGCGCTCAGTCTCCGCGAAGCACTGTAATCGGGTCGACTTTTGTGGCCCGCACGGCGGGAAGAAGAGATGCCAAGGCGCACGCCGTGACAAGCCCGACGACGACCAATGCCAACGTCGTGGGATCCGCAGGCGACACGTCATAGACGAGGCCGCGCAGCACCCGTGTGAGCACGAACGCGCCGGCCACGCCAGCGACGACACCGAGCGCCGCGATCCGCAAGCTCTCACCGACGATCATGCGGACCACCGTGACTCGTGACGCGCCCAGCGCGACGCGAACGCCGATTTCCTGCGTTCGCTGGCGCACGGCATAAGCCATCACGCCGTACACGCCAAGCACCGACAATACCAGCGCGGCGCCCGCAAAGATCGCCAGGGCGACCATCGTCAACCGCTGTCGCGCGAACGAGGCGGCGACATGATCGGCCAATCGACGGACGTTGTGCACCGGCTGGTGTCGGTCGACCGACTGGATCGCGGCCCGCACCGCTGCTGCCAACGACGTCGCATCGCTGTCGCTCCGCACGACGAGCGTGCCGTAGCCGATGCCACTGAAGGGGATGTACATCTGCGGTTCGGCGGCTGCCGTCAGCGTCGTCTGACGTACGTCGCCCACGATGCCGATGATTTCGTGTGCGGCCTGTCCGCCCGCTTGAATCAGCAGGCGCGCGCCGATCGGATCGGCATCCGCGAAGTGGCGTCTGGCAAAGGCGAGATTCACGAGCACGACGGGCGGACGGCCCAGCACATCGGACTCGGTGAGCGAACGTCCGCGCAGCAACGGAATCCCCAGCGTCTCGAAGTACCTCGACGTGACGGAGCGAAGATACGCGTAGTCGCCTTCCCCGGGCGGCTTCGGCGGACGGCCGACGACGTCGAAGCCAATCTCCCAGTAGCCGTCGCCACCCGTGAGCGGAGGATCCGAGATGATGGCGGCGCTTCGCACGCCCGGTAGGGCGGTCGCGGCATCGACGACCCGTTGGAAGAAGCGCACGGACTGCTCGGTGGTTGGATAGCGGGCATCGGAGAGGCTCAGATCCACGGCGAGCACGCCCGCCGCGCTGAAGCCCGGGTCCACTCCACTCAGGTTCACGAGCGTGCGCACCATCACGCCGGCACCGGCGAGCAGGATCAGCGCAATCGCCACTTGGGCCACGCTCAATAGCGACTGGATGGCCCGACGCTCGGCTCCCGCAGAGTGGCTGGGCCCGCTTTCACGAAGGCGGCCCTGCAGATTCCATCGGCCGATGTGCCACGCGGGGGCCATGCTGAACAGCAGTCCGGCCAGCATCGAGACCCCGGCGGTCACGACGAGCACGCGATGGTCGACGCTGATCTCGTGGAGCCGCATGACCGGCAGATCCAGTACGCGCAGTGCGCTTATCGCGACGATCGCGACGCCCACGCCCAGTACGCCGCCGGCTGCGGACAGCATCAGGCTTTCCGTGAGGAGTTGGCGTGAGAGACGCGTGCGGCTCGCGCCGAGTGCGATGCGCATGCCGAGCTCACGGACGCGTCCGGTCGCGCGCGCGACCAGGAGGCTCCCGATATTGGCGCAGCCGATGATCAGAACAAAGCCGACGGCGGCGACGAGAACCATCGCGATGGTGCGGATGTCGCGCACCACGCTTTCGTGGAGCGGCTCGACGAAGGCATCCCAGCCCTTGTTGGATGCCGGGTACTCGCTCGCGAGACGCACCGCGATGGTGGACATCTGGCTTTGCGCCGCCTCCAGCGTCACGCCGTCGAGCAACCGAGCCACGACGGCGAGGTTGTGCGAGCCTCGGCTGGGAAGCCGCGCGCCGGGATACACACCCAGCGGCATCCACAGCTCGGCGAACGTTTCGGACCGGAACAGCTCGGCCGACAACTGGTACGCGAAGTCGACTGGCATCACGCCGATCACCCGGAACGGTTCGCCGTCCAGATCGATGGAATGTCCGAGCGCCGAGGGATTGCCGCCGAACTGGCTTTGCCAGACGGCGTGGCTGAGAACCACGACCTTGGCGTCAGCCCGATCCTCAGCCTCGGTGAACGGGCGGCCGATCATCGGCGAGACACCCAGCACGTCGAAGAACTCGACGGAGACACGGGCAGCCTGCACGTAGCGCGGCTCGCCGTCACCGGACAGATTGACACTGCGCGGTCTGTACCCCGCGATGGCACTGAACACGGTGCTCTGCTGCTTCCAGTCGAGGAGATTCGGCGGTGAGACGGCGTTGCGGAGCAGACCGTAGCCGGTGTGCCGCCCGTGGAGCCGGACGAGCCGATCGGGCTCCCGGTAGGGCAGCGGCTGCAGGACCACGGCGTCAACGACGCTGAACATGGCGCTGGTCGCACCGATGCCGAGCGCTAGCGTTGTCAATGCCACGGCCGTGAAGCCGGGCGCGCGCCGCATCATGCGCAGCGCGAAGCCGGCGTCCTGGCGAAGCTGGTCGGCGTGCTCGCGTGGGGCGGTGTGCAGCAGGTCCCCGATCGTTTCGAGCCATAGGGCGGCGACGCCGAAGATGCCTCCGCGTGCTGCGTCGCGCTGCTGCGCCCTGAACGTGCGCTCCATGTCCCTCCCGTAGGCGTCCCGAAAGTCGGACGGGAGCAGCTTGAGCAGCCGACGGAACCAGCGGGCGTGAGTGTCCGTACGCGGTCCTCTAAATGGCGCAACCATCGTCAGCTCGTGCGCGGCTTCCGGAACAGCAGCTTGGCGCGCGCCTGATCGATCAGCGCCTCCATGCGGCGAGCCTCGGCGATTGCGACGCGACGGCCGTTATCCGAGAGCCTGTAGTAGCGACGGCGCTCGTCGTCCAGCGCAGGGTCGGGGCGCTCGTCACACTCGACGATGAGGCCGTCCTGCACGAAGCGTTTTATGAGCGCGTACAGCGTGCCGGCACCGAGCCGGACTTTCCCATCGGTGCGCCGATGCACTTCCTTGATGATCGCGTAGCCATGCTTCTCGCCGTCGGCGAGCGCGATGAGAGCGTGGAACATCGGTGGAGTGAGCGGAAGATGACTTTCGGGATCGAAGCTGCGCCGCGACATGGTCCGACGATATAGCGACAATCGATAGAGTGTCAAGTATTGCGCTATAGTTTGCCGTGGTAAGCGGCGCGACCGCTGGCGCCGACAAACTCCGCCTCGTTCATTCTCGGTCTTGTGCAGCGCCGCGCAAAACCGTGCAGTCATCTTGGGGCTTGGAGGACGTTTCCGACGGACAGGCGACGGATCGCTGCCGGTGACTGGTCCGCCGCAAGCGGGCGAGTGAGTGACGCGCGCGCTTTACCAGAGTCGACGGCTGTGATGTACTCCACCACGAATTTTCACTCGAGGTCGCCGCCGAGTTGTCGTCCGGCGGTCTTCGGCATATCGATGATTCGTCACGATTCTTAAGGTCAGGAGCAGACCATGCGTTTGGTTGGTCGTCCACGGTTGGCGCTATCCTTCGGAGTCTTCGCACTCGGGGTGGTCGCCAGCAAAAGTGAGGCACAGGTCGGCCCATTCAGCTTCCAGCTCGCCCCTTACTGCAATGTGCTGACCGTGACAGTCATACCCGTCCCGACAGGGTTCCAAGTCTCGGGCACCGACAACGGTTGTGGCGCGGATCCGCAAGGCACGTTTGGCACAGCCTTCGTCAACGGCGCGGACGTCAAGCTCAGTCTGGTCACCCTCGCCGCCAACGGGCAACCGCGCTATGTCGCCGCGACGATCGATCCAATCGCGGGTACAGGGTCGTGGAGCGATAACGGTGGGTATGGCGGCCAGTTGGTAGCTGTCGGGAGCGCGGCCGGCTCGCCTCTGCCCGCTCCGTCGCTGCCAACCGGGCCGCAGGGCGCTCCCGGCCCCCAAGGCGCTCCCGGTCCCCAAGGCGCTCCCGGCCCCAAAGGCGCCCCCGGCCCCCAAGGCGCCCGGGTCCCGAAGGCGTCCCCGGCACTCAAGGCGCCCAAGGCGCCCCCGGCCCCCAGGGCGCACCTGGCGCGCCCGGTGCGACCAACGTCGTTGTCCGTAGAGTACAAATCACCTCCACCGGGCTCACCATTGACCTCAACCCTTCCTGCCAGAGTGGCGAGGTCGCAACCGGCGGTGGATTCGCTACGTTTGGGCCCACTAACGGGATCTCCCCCGTCATCAACAGCCCCCAGTCGGGGGGGGGCGATGCAGGAGACGGCAGCGTCCCCAACGGCTGGCGGGTGTCGCTCCTGAACCCGAACAACCACAATGCGAACTTTGTCGGCTACGTCATCTGCGTCTCGCCATGACCTGACACCTGTCGAGAGGAAGGGCTGACAACAGGGCGTGAAGATCTCACGATGGCGACCCTTCTGAGCGTCCTGGTTCTGGTGCTGGTCATTGACCAGGCGATCAAGCTGCTGGTACGCAGCCGAATCGGCCATCGGTCCGTGTCACTCGGCATCCTGGGCTCGGTCCGTATGGTGCAGGGCAAGATTTGGTCGATGCGGGCGTCGCGAGCGTGGTCGTTACGTGCGGTGTGGATCGTGTGGTTCGCATGTGCTGGCGTATCAGGCGTGATCTGCGCCGCGGCTCCGGATTTCGGATTATCGTTCGGTCTGTTGTTGGGCGGCGCCGTCAGCCACGCGATTGAAACGTCGATGTGCGGATCGATCTGTGATTACGTCTGTCTTCGCTTCTGGCCGGCCTTCAACCTCGCGGACGTTGCGCTCGCGGCCGGCGCGATGGGCGTGGCAATCAAGGTCGCATCGGCGGTTTTATGAGACCGGCGGGCTCACCCGCACTCGCATCACCTGCGTTTCCACGTTACTTTCGTATCGCCGGCTACTGGGTCAGCTCCTACAAAGTATTCCTGTGCATCGGTATCTACTCGGCGATCCTCTTGAGCGCCTTCGTAGGCGAGCAGTCTGGCCTCTCACCCCTCCGGCTCGGAGCGGGGCTATTGCTCTTTGCGATCGTCGGGCTCATCGGCGCGCGCGGCTACCATGCGACGAGGGCAGAAACCACCGCGTCCGGCGTTGGTATCGATCACTCCGCCTTTCAGTGCGAACGGACCAACGTCAAAGATCAGGAGAAGCGCGACCGGTGGACAGCCGGTTGCCGCGGGCGGTCCAACGTTGGTGCCGCGGAGTCTGCGCATCGCCATGCCTGGATGGAACTTCCTGCGAGTCACTGACAGGTGTACCCGCCATCGACGCTGACGAGCGCTCCGGTCATGAACGGACAATCGTCAGACAACAGGAACATCACGGCCCTGCCGATCTCGTCGGGCGTTCCAAGACGTTGGATCGGCTGGGCCTTTCGCAGGATCTCGTAAATCTCTTCGACGGGTGTCCCGCTCATCTGATGGAATCGCTGGACGGATGGCCCGACCATCGGGGTATCGATGAACTGGCAGATGCAGTTGACCCTGACGTTGTATTGCGCGTAGTCGATGGCGGTGCTTTTCGTGAGTTGCCCCAGGGCTGCCTTGGTCAGCCCATACACGGCGCTCGATCCCTTGCCGACAAAAACCTGATCCGATCCCATCAGGACAACATTGCCATACCGCTGCTTTCTCATGACCGGAAGAACTTCCTTCAACACGTAGAATGGCCCTTTCAGATTGATAGACAAGACGCGCTCGAAGTCCTCGATGCTGGTCTCCTCGAGGTTGGCAAAGAGATGGACGCCGGCGGCGACAAACAGCAAGTCGATTCGACTTTCCTGCGCCACCACCTGTTGAACGCACCGGCGGACCTGGCTGTAGTCCTGGACGTCGCACAACTGGAGCAGGCCGTCCGCTGTCTCCTTGGTATCGAGGACATGTGTGCGGACCTTTTCCTGGGCCAGCAACCGCACCACGGCGTTGCCCATGCCGGAGGATCCGCCGACGACCAGTCCAACCTTACCCTTGAACCCACTCGCCCTTTCCATCGCCCGTAGCCTCCTGAGTTCTTGATACGACGTGTCGACTCTCCCGTTGCAGCCCGGACTGATGCTTTGAGCGCCGAGGCGGTGGAGACACGACCTCCGAGGGACAGTCGCGCGAGGTGCGTGCGACGGCCGGTGATGCGCATGGGCGAAGAATCGAATGGCCGGATCGTCTTCGGCAGGAGCTGGTGCCAAAAGCTCGTCGCCCGTGGCCGCGTTGCCCTGGTAGGACCAGCCCGATGAACGAAGCGATGGCGAAGGACGCGAGAACCGGCACGATGACGACGCGGCCGGGTCGGAGACAGATGCGAACTGAGGCCCACGCAACATCAACGCCGGAAGAGCGAGGACTTGCGGCGCGGAGCTTGATTACGGCTCGTCCGCGCTCGGTCCGTAGATCTGCGGGACGGTGGATCCCATCGGGCGCAGGTACGTCGTGATCTGCCCCCGATGGTGCACGATGTCGAAGAGGAAACTCCACGCCATCGGCGACGCCGGCCGCTGGCTGCCGAAGAACTCGAGCGTGCCCTCCCAGCGTGCGGCGGGCAGCGCCTTCCACCGCCGGATGATGTCCTCACTCTGCTTGTCGTAGATGTCGAGCAGCTCCTTCATCGTGGCCGGCGCGGGCGGGGGCGTCCACTCGGCCTTGCCGGTCTCGAGCGCCTCGATGATCATCTTTTCCTCGCAGACGATCTGCCACGCGATTTCGCTCGCGGTGCGAGACTTCGGATCGGGGCGGTAGTCGGAGCCTTCCGGAATGCGCGCGATCACGTTGCGCGTCGTCTTCGACTCGTTCTCCCAGAACTTGGTGAACAGCGCTCGTTCGTCCATGCCATCCCTCCTGGACAGGTTCCTGACTCAATCGTGAACGGCGTGGTTCAGGCGCAGTTGCATTTCATTCGAAGGGCGGAAGCCCATCGTGGTGTAGACGGACCGGCCTTCGTCGCTGGCGTGCAGCGACACCAGCGAGAAGGACTCGCGTCGGCACCATGCCACCATTTCCTCCAACAGCAGGCGCGCGAGGCCCTGGCGGCGATGCCCCGGCTCGGTGAACATGTTGACAATCCAGGGACGCTCCGGCGCGTGACGTACATCTGCGGCTGAAACGGCAGAATCAGGATGCCCCCGCCGGCGACGACTCGGCCCTCGACCTCGACGAACCAGCCGCGATAGGTACCGGCCGCGAAATGGTGGCCGAAGAACTGGGTGGACGCGCGCTCCATTTCCGCGAGCTCCACGGATCGGTATGGCCCATGTCTTCGTACATCCGCCGCCGGTGCCGGATCACGATCGCAAGCTCCTCTGGACGGGCTTCGCGAACGACGTAACGTGTCATGCCGCGATCATAATCGCCCTGAAACCTAGAGTTTGTCCGTGCGCCACACTCTGGACATGATTTGGATGAAGCTCACGATCTGATCGTCCTACACGTCCCACGAGTGCCCAAACGGCGAGACCTCCCGATACTTGTACGGAATTTTGCGCTTCGTGAGTCGTTCGACAAACCTGCGGCTGTCGGTCACAAACAGGTCCTGGTTCCCGCACGCCAGGTAGAGCCGGGGGACCGACTCGAATGGGATGGCATCCACAAGCATCGCGGGATCTCGCTCGAGGCGTTCGAGCGTTCCCGGCGCACCGAATCCCTGTTGCTCCCGAGCCTTCATGTCCATGTCGGGCGACTGTCTCGAGATGAGAAATGGCGCACTCATCGCCCCAACCGAACCAAAGAGCTGAGGGTGCTTCAGGCCCAGCAACATCGCACCCCATCCACCCATGGAGACGCCGGCCACGGCACGACGCTGTCGCGAGGCGACTGTGCGGTAGTGCTTATCCACGTACGCGATCAGATCCTTGACCACGAAATCCTCATACCGCGCCGCCGGATCCGAAACACTGTTGATATACCAGCTCTCGCCGGCACTCGGCGTCACGATGATCAGTTCTTGTGAGGCTTGTTCGACGAACCACGGACGCGTCGTGAAGATTGTGTGGTCCTGGCCACCTCCGTGAAGGAGGTAAAGAACCGGGTATCGCTTCTCTGACCGTGGATAGGTCGACGGCAGGAGGACGGCGATGGGGACCGTTTTACCAAGAGATGCGCTTGGGACCTGGACGATTGCGGCCGCGAGGCTGGCGGCCGAAGGGTTCGGTTGAGTGGCCGTACGGCTTGGGATCGACAACAAGCCGCAGGCCGCGGCGACGGCAATTGCTGTTCGCATACCAGGTGCCCTCCGCTACTGTTCCGTGGTGCCGCCGATGCTAGCCCAGAACAGGTAAGATGCGGGCGGTTGGCCTGGCCTGGAGTCATCACATGCACAGCCGATACATCTCACTCTTCGCTCTCGGCGCTGGCGTTGTCGTGCTTCTCGTGGCAACGTCACGCGCGCAGCAGCCCGCCGGCGACGTCGCCATCGACGCCGACGACATCGGCGGCGTGGTCACCGGCCCCAACGGACCCGAGGCCGGCGTCTGGGTGATCGCCGAGACGCGCGAGCTGCCCGTCCGCTACATCAAGAGCGTCGTCACCGACGACCGCGGGCGGTTCGTCGTGCCCGACTTGCCGCCCGCGACCTACAGCGTCTGGGCGCGCGGCTACGGCCTGGTCGACAGCGACAAGGCAACCGCCAAGCCAGGGCAGCGACTCGCGATCACGGCAAAGGTGGCGCCCAACGAGGCCGCCGCCGCGCACTACTACCCGGCGATCTACTGGTACGCGATGCTGAAGATTCCCGCCGCCGATCAGTTCGGCGGCAAGAGCAGCATCCCTGCGCGGTTGTCAGCAGAACCAGTGGATCGCGGCGATGAAGAACACCGGCTGCGTCGGCTGTCATCAGCTCGGGCAACTGTCCACGCGCACGATCCCGCCGTCGCTCGGCACGTTCGCGACCGGCGCCGACGCGTGGAAGCGGCGCGTGCAGTCGGGGCAGTCGGGCAGCAGATGTTCGACCAGTTGAACAACCTCGGCGAGATGTCGTTCGCCAACTTCGGCGACTGGACCGATCGCATCGCCAAGGGCGAACTGCCGTTCGCCAAGCCGCCGCGGCCGCAAGGCGTCGAACGCAACATCGTCGTCACGCTGCGCGACTGGATGGACGAGAAGCACTATCTCCACGATCTCATCTCGAGCGATCGCCGGCACCCGACGGTCAACGCCTACGGGCCGCTGTTCGGGTCGCCCGAGTACAGCTCGGACACGATGCCGATCCTCGATCCGGTGAAGAACGTGGCGACGACCTTCAAGGCGCCGGTGAGGGATCCGCAGATGCCGCTCAACCTCGGTCCGGGACACGCGGCGGCGCTCGATCCGCTGCAGCCGTCGCCCTACTGGGGCAGCGAGCGCATCTGGGAGACGCGCGTCAACAACCACAACTCGATGTTCGGGCGCGACGGCCGGCTCTGGCTTGCGGCGTCGGTGCGCGGCGCCGACAACCCGGCGTGGTGCAAGGCGGGATCGGATCATCCGTCGGCGAAGGCGTTTCCGATGGATCGCGCCGTGCGCCATCTCGCGATGCTCGATCCGAAGACGATGAAGTACACGTTCATCGAGACGTGTTACTCGACGCACCATCCGCAGTTCGGCTACGACGCCAACGACACGCTGTGGACGAGCGGCGGCGGTCCGGTGGTGGGCTGGTTGAACACGAAGATGTTCGATGCGACGGGCGACGCCGCGAAGTCGCAGGGCTGGACGGCGCTCGTGCTCGACACCAACGGCAACGGCAAGCGCGACGCCTACACCGAGCCCGATCAACCCGCCGGACCCGGCGAAGGATCGGCGCATCAATTCACCGTTCTACGCGGTGATGCCGAGCCCGGTGGACGGATCGATCTGGGGCTCGACGCTCGGCTATCCCGGCGCGGTCGTGCGGCTCGTGCCGGGAGCGAATCCGCCGGAGACGGCGCTCGCGGAGGTCTACAACGTGCCGCTGCCCGGCTTCGCCGCGCGCGGCGCCGACATCGACAGCAAGGGCGTGGTGTGGGTGTCGCTCGGCAGCGGTCACATCGGCAGCTTCGATCGCCGCAAGTGCAAGGGGCCGCTCAACGGCCCGAAAGCCACCGGCGATCACTGTCCGGAGGGCTGGTCGTTCCACAAGTATCCCGGACCAGGCTTCCAGGGCATCGGCGACAACAGCGCCGAGTCGAGCTATTACACCTGGGTCGATCAGCACAACACGTTCGGCCTCGGCAACGACGTGCCGATGTCCACGGGGAATCTCAACGACGGGCTGATCGCGTACGCAAACGGCCGGATGGTGGTGCTGCGCGTGCCGTATCCGATGGGGTTCTACGCGAAAGGCTTCGACGGGCGGATCGACGATCCCAAAGCGGGATGGAAAGGTCGCGGGCTCTGGGCCGCCAACGGCGATCGCACGCCGTGGCTGATCGAAGGCGGCAAGGGGAGCAGGCCACTCGCGGCGCACTTTCAGCTGCGCCCCGATCCGCTGGCGAAGTGAGCGGCGAGAAGTTCGGTTGCTTTGGGTACCGACTACGCCATAATCACCGCGACGCGAGCGCGCTCCGGCGCTCGCGCAGAAGGCGAGCGCGTGTCAGAAAACAGGGTTAACCCGAGGCCGCAGAGGATCGAATGCACAGCGTGCGCCGAGAACTGGCGCAGGCGGCCCGACGCACGACGCTGGCGGCGATGACGGCCTCGATCGGACATGAAGATCAACCAGCCGCTCACCGCGATTGCTGCCAATGCCCAGGCGAGCTTGCGATGGCTCCGCAGCCCGGAGCCCAATGTTGGCGAGGTGCTAGAGTCACTGGAGCAGATCGTCCGCGATGTCAAGCGCGCCAGCGGCATCATCGAAAACGTCCGCGCCATGCTCCGCGAGGATGGTCAAGAAGGGATGCCGCTCGACGCCAATGATTCTGGAACGCCAGGTGCTATCGCTGGTTCAGGGGGACGGCTTGAGGGTCATGAATTGAAGTAGAGGGTATCTGAGGGAAAAACTTTCGTTCATTTTCGGTGAGCGCGTACCCCTTGCAACAGGTCCTTCTCAATTTGATCGTGAATGCGATCGAGGCGATGAGTGCGGTGACGGATCGCGCGCGCCGGTTGTCGATCAAAATGACGTGCACGAATCCGACTGCATCCTGATAACCGTGGCCGACGAGGGACCAGGTATCGACCCTCAGAACATGAAGCGAATCTTCGATGCATTGTTCACGACCAAGCCGCACGGTGTGGGAATGGGACTTTCCATCTGTCAGTCAATCGTTGGTGCGCATGGCGGGCGGCTCTGGGCTGCGCCCGGGACGCCACATGATCGACATTTCGCGTCCAGCTACCAATCGGGCAGTAATGCTCAACCTCTCTGAGCGGGCGAGCGGTCGGCAGCGAGTGCCTCGCGAACCGCGCCCGCGCATCGTGTTGGCCGACGACTATCCACCGCTTCTGTTGGCCTGGCGGCGCTTGCTGCAGCCGTTGTACGACGTGGTCGGCGAAGCATCCGACGGGCGAGCGCTCCTCGAAACGGCGGTCGCGCTCGAACCTGACGTGATCGTCATCGATTTGACCATGCCCGAGTTGAATGGCCTTGACGGCTGCCGCGCAATCAAGCGCGCGATCTCGCAGACGAAGATTGTGCTCGTGACGGCTGCCGCCGACCCGCGGATTGTCCAAGCGGCATTTCATGCCGGGGCGTCGGCCTTTGTCCGAAAGGAGTCAGCCGGGGATGACCTGCTGACGGCAATCCAAAATGTCTTGGCCGGTGAGACGTACTGCTCGGTGTTTCCCCGAACGAGAAACGCTCTCTGAACTGCGGATCGTCACCGCCGACTCCTTGTTCGTCGTCAGAAGCGGAGCTTAGCCCTGACTGCGTAGAGCCGTGGAATCGAAAACTGCGCGGCGAGAATTCACCCACCTGCGCGAGATAGTGAGGTGCGAGTAGAGAACCAATTCTTACCGGCCCGATCGATCGGTCACTGGACGACTCGTGCCGGTCCAATTGTCGGCTGACTCGGTGAGTTCCCCGATTGCCCCCGCAGGCGGACGTCGGCCAGTCGCGTTGACGCCATAGACGGTGCCGGAAGGATGGAGCGTTCCGCCGCCGGGCGGTGGGTTCAGGAAGGATGGTGAGGATGGCGAGGACCCGCAATCAGTCGCCGAGCATGCCACCATCATGGCGAGCACCATTTGCCGAGGTCTTTGTCGGCCTCTTGACGTCAGTTGAGGTGTGCTGACACCAGGAATTTGCAGCCTCCTCAATGTAATCCGCCAGAGGGGTAAACGTCTGAAAAGAGGATTTGTAAAAGGTCGCCGTCTAGGCAACCTTCCGGATCGTCCAGTCGAGTTGTAAAGGCAGGGACCGCTTACCCCATGCACGCACCGGGAGGCGACCCCTCGAGGGTCTGCAAAGTCTGCGGTTTCGACGCGGTCGCTGGCAATCGGTGTGCGCGATGCGGCGCGCCGTCCGACGACGCTGAGGCGCATGCGACGGTCGCTGGCCCCTGCATTGCCTCCACCCCTGGCCATGGTGTACGGATTGCGGGCCACGACTTTGGCCAGCGATATCACATCATCGAGAAGCTCGGGAGCGGGGGGGCCGGCAACGTCTACCAGGTGTGGGATCGCACGCTGGGTCTCGCCGTCGCGCTGAAAGTCCTTCGGCCACTCGAAGGCAGTCGCGAGTGGGCTGATGCAGAGAAGCGTCTCAGGCAGGAACTGCTGGTCGCGCGCAGCATCACCCACAAGAACGTCGTCCGCATCCACGATATCGGTCAGGCCGACGGCGTCAGCTACATCACGATGCCGTTCGTGAAGGGCGGCGATCTCTATCGCTCCTCAGTCGCACCGGTCGCTCCCCATCCCCGGGCCTCGCGCTCGCGCGGCAAATCGCGGCCGGCCTGCGCGGCACACGACGCCGGCATCGTGCATCGCGATCTCAAGCCGGGCAACATCCTCATCGACGAGCACGACCAGGCGGTCATTGTCGACTTCGGCATCGCCCATACCGCCGACGCCCTATCTCGACGATGACCGCCGAAGGGAGCATCAAGGGAACCGTGGCGTACATGGCGCCGGAGCAGGCGTTGGTGCGCTCCGGTCGATGCGCGCACGGATGTCTATTCGTTCGGCCTCGTGCTGTACAGATGCTTTCGGGACCGCGGCCGAGCGCTGACACCGCCAGTCTGCAGGAGCTGATTCAGCGGACCAAGCAGCCGCCGGTGCCGGTGCGCTCCCTGAACGGCCAGGTTCCGGTTGCGCTCGACGCGATCGTTTCGCGTTGCTTGAGCCCGATCCGGCCGTCGTTTTCAGCGGACGGCGGATCTCGCGGCAGCGCTCGATGCGCTCGACCAACACGGGAACGCTCCGATTACGCCGTCGCACGTGAAGACCTCGAACCGACCCGTCTCTCCGCCAGCGCCCGCGTCATCTCCAGCACCCGCGGTGCCGCGATCACGGCATCGCCTCCGGGTGGCGGCGCTCTTGTTCATTGGAGCGCTCGGTCGGCGCGGCGTGGTTCTGGGCGCAGTCGCGGAATCGTCGCCAGCCACGCTCTTCGTCGTCGCCAACTTCACGAATACGACCGGCGAGGCCGTGTTCGATGGCACGGTCGAAGAAGCGCTAACCATCGGCCTGGAGAGCGCGTCGTTCCTCAACGCGTTCAGCCGGCGCGAGGCGACGCGGCTCGCGGCAATCGTGGCGCCGAAGGCGCCGCTCGACGAGCAGACGGCGCGACTGGTGGCCATCCGCGAAGGACTCGACCTCGTGATCGGGGCGGTCGCAGTCGAGACCAACGCCGACGGCTATCGGTTGCACGTCCGCGGCATCAGTCCCGACACGGGTTCGGCTCGTTACGGAAAGCGCGCGCGGTATCCACGAAGGATCGCGTGCTCGAGGCGATTGGGGAGCTCGCCAGGGAGTTCCGCCGCGCCCTCGGCGAGGTGCCGCTCGAGGCGTCGGGCCAGGGCACGACCACCGGCGCGCCCGAAACGTTCACCGCCGCGACTCTCGAAGCGGCGCACGCCTACACCGAGGCACAACGGCTGGCGGACAGCGGACGCGACAACGAAGCGGTGGAGTCCTACGATAAGGCGGTCACGCTCGACCCGAACTTCGGACGGGCCTATTCGGGCCTTGGGGTCTCATACTCAGACTCGGCCGTCTCGAGGATCCCGCGGCGGCGTGGAACAAATGCCTGTCGCTGGTGGACCGCATGACGGAGCGCGAGCGCTACCGCACGCTCGGACTCTACGCGCAGCAGGTGGCGGGCAATTACGAGCAGGCCATCGAGCACAACCGGGCCCTGGTCGAGCGCTACCCAGGCGACAGCAGCGGCTTCAACAACCTCGCGGTCGCCTATTTCATGACGCTGAACTTTCCGAGCGCGCTCGAGGCCGGCCGCCAGGCCATCGCGCTCAATGCGCGGCGCGCGCGCTATCCGCGAACGGAGCGCTGTACGCGATGTATGCGAGCGATTTCAGCAGCGCGCGTCAGGCGGCGACTCAGGCCATCAGCCAGGACGCCACCTACTTCAAGTCGTACCTGCCGCTGGCGATGGCGGCGCTCGACGGCGGCGACGCGGCCGCTGTCGCGGACGCCTACGATCGCATGGCGAAGTCCGGACGCGGCGGCGCTTCGCTGGCGGCGACAGGACTCGCCGACTACGACATCTACAACGACCGCAACGGCGATGCGATCGCAGGATTGCAGCCGGCGATTCCGCCGACGAGCAGGGCAAGAACACGATCGGCGCGACCAACAAGTATTTCGCGCTCGCCGACGCGCACGCCGCCGCAGGCAAGGCCGAAGACGCCGTGGCCGCGGTCGACAAGGCCCTCGCGGCGTCGCGCCGTGACATCGATCTCGTGGCGGCGGCGCGGTTGCTGATTCGTGTCGATCGACAGCCGCAGGCCGCGAAGCTCGCCACCGAACTGAATGCCCGGCTGCCGACGCAGAGCCGCGCCTACGGTCGCCTGGTCGACGGCTGGCTCGCCGCTGACGCCGGCCGGACCACCGACGCCGTCGCCGCGTTCCTCGAATCGCGCAAGCTCGCGGACTTCTGGCTGGCGCGCTTCAGCCTGGGAATGGCCTACGTCAATGCCGGCGCCTTCGCCGAAGCGCTCTCGGAGCTCGACACCGCACAGCGCCGGCGCGGCGAAGCGATGGCGGTGTTCCTGGACGACGTACCGACGGCGCGCTATCTGTCGGCGCTGCCGTATTGGCTAGGCCGGGCGCAGGAAGGGCTCGGCCAGCACTCAGCGGCCGCAGCGAGCTACCGCCGCTTCCTGGATCTCCGCAAGGAATCGTCTGCCGATCCGCTGGCGGCCGACGCGCGGCGGCGCTTGGACGTCCTCAAATGAGTCGACAAGTCAGCTCGGAGCTCTTGCGGAGACTCCTGATCGCGTACGTTACGGTGTCGCTGCGACGCAATTCGAGAATTCGGACGTGCCGTTCCCAGGATTCGTGGCGGTCGCGGCGATGAACTGCCCGCTTGTCCCGACGGGAATCGTCGGGCTGAAGTGCAGCGTCGCCAGCGCCGTTCGTGGTAACGAGCAGCAGGCTACCGATCAATGACCCGATCGCCGTCGTTTGGAAATAGGATGTGACCGTTCGATAGTCGTTGGCGCCGATCAGACAATTCAGAGGATTCCGGTTGGAGCAGGCCCCGGATTGCTCATCTGTCGCTGCAGGTCCAGTCGCCGTGAGGGCCAGTTCCTGAAATGACGTTGAAGTTGGGCGACGTAGGAGGCGGTTGTTGCCCGATGAGCTTGGCCGAAGCCAGCAGCGCGCAAACGGCCGCTAGCGATGCGCTGATCCGCGCCAACCAAGCCGAGCGCGGCATGCCGCGCAGCCAAAACGCCATCCATCGTTCCTCCCGGGGGAGAGAAGCAGCAGCCGAGCTAGGAAACGATTGGGACATAATATACTTGACATGGGAACTTCCCTCTGGTCATACTCCGTAATTATGGGTATGACGCAACATGCCGACACGTTGCTGGAGCCGTGAAGTACTTCGCGGACCCCGAAAACTGCCGGGAATACCTGGTTTCCCGCCGTTGGCCGAATGGCGTCACGTGCCCGCAATGCGGCAGTCCAAGCGGTCTATTTCGACTCGTCGCGGAACGGCTGGGAGTGCAAGACCCGTCACCCGAAACGGAAGTTCACGCTGAAGACCGGGACGATCTTCGAGGACTCGCCGCTCGGCTTCGACAAGTGGTTGCCCGTGCGTGTGGATGATCGCCAACGCAAGAACGGCATCAGCAGCTACGAGATTCACCGCGCGATCGGCGTGACGCAGAAAACCGCGTGGTTCATGCTCCAGCGCATTCGCCTGGCGATGCAGGACGAGAACGCGGCGGCGGCAAGCTCGGTGGCGAAGTCGAAGTGGATGAAACCTACATCGGCGGCAAAGCGCGCAACATGCACGCGGCGAAGCGCAAGGCGCTGATGAGCGCGATCCGCGCCAGGACGGCAAGCCGTCGAGGACGAACCGCTGGGCGGGCAAGGTGCCGTGCTCGGCATGTTGGAGCGCAGCGCGGACGGCACGTCGCGCGTTCGCACGATGACCGTGCCAGACGTTCGCAAGCACCAGCTGCAGGCGCATGTGCGCGAGCACGTCGAGCAGGGTTCCAACGTCTACACCGATGCGCTGCACTCGTACCACGGCCTGAAGCACGACTACGAGCATCAGGTGATCGACCACGCCGAGGCTACGCGCGAGGGCAACGTCCACACGAACGGCCTGGAAAGCTACTGGAGCCTGCTGAAGCGCGCGCTTGCACGGCACCTACATCAGCGTCGAACCGTTTCATCTGTTCCGCTACCTCGACGAGCAGGCGTTCCGTTTCAACGACCGCGTGCTGAACGGACGCGCAGCGGTTCTCGCTGGCGATCACCGGCATCGTCGGCAAGCGCCTGACGTATGCCGAACTGATTGCAGCAGTCGACGCGGGAACCGTCTGACCCGCGTCACTCGCCCCGTCGCGGGCCGAGGGTCTTCGGCTTCGGATTCCGCCCCGGCCGCAACTGGCGCGGAATCTTCTCCCGCTCGGCCTTGTAAGCCGCGATCCGCTTATCAACTGTCTCTTTGGAGACGGACAGAAGACGATCCGTGAGATTGCGAAACGCTTGATATTCCTTCGATGGTCTCGCCATAGATCCCTGCTATTGCGACTTTGGCGGCTCCCATGGTGTGGGCTCTCTTAATGGCTTCATGATGGGAGTTGCATTCTGGGGAGGCACCAGGACAACTTGGAAATACAGCTCTCGCTCATTGAGAACAACCTCTCCACCAGTGGCCCTCA
Organism: uncultured Acidobacteriota bacterium; assembly: GCA_963734095.1. Taxonomy (GTDB): domain Bacteria; phylum Acidobacteriota; class Vicinamibacteria; order Vicinamibacterales; family UBA2999; genus JACCSI01. Next base: position 29,333 of record CAVTGK010000035.1, read on the forward strand.
ATCTGACCCTCCACACCCCACGACCAGTAACCGAACCTTTCGGGACGCCCTTGCAAACGTCCGCCACCGTTCCAACGCCAAAGGACGCAAATTCTGGCATTTCGGGCCATAAATCTTCGGATGAATAAATAAGGCATCGAGTGTCCGGAGAAACGGATTGCCACGGAACAGCAATGAACTCGCCCGATTCGTCCGATCTAACCCTTATGTCCATCAGCCTGAGTGCGAACCTAAGAATTGGATCTGCCGTGCGATTTGTCACGACGATCTGTTGGGACGCGGTTGCCTCAGCATTCAGGTCGCGCCATTCGATGCTGACCGGAGCTTTTTTGGCAGGTGCGGCAACAACGCCGCGTGGCGTTGGCGCCGCCGTTTCATTCATCGCCGTATCGGCTCCAGCCGGATCTTGGCTCGGGAAGGGGACGACGACGGTGGCGCAGACTGCGGTTCGGCTGGCATTGCTGCCGTTTGATTCATCGCAATCCCCCCGGCAGCGTCATCGTTTTTATCTGCGCTTCTATCTGGTCGCGAACGATGACAAACACAACAACGAACGTGATAGCACCGACGACAGCACCAAGTGCGATGACAAGGATGATCGTTACCATGCGGCGTCGAGCACTGTTCTTACCCCATGTGACTAGACGGCCCATCCAGGCCGTCGAGGAGAGCTTTGTTACCCAGCGGTCCTTAGCCTCTCCCAGGTTGTGAACCGCCAGAACGGCGGTGATCACTGCCACAACTACAAGGACAAGGATGATGAGTGTCTGGGCCACGTCAGCTAAATAGAGAAGGTACAGCCCCGTGCCTGCGCTTGCGCAGAAACCCCAGAACCGGCCAATGCTTGTGCCCCAGAACCGCAAGGCTCACAAGCGGCTGGAGCAATTATGCGCCCCTGCCGGTCCCCCATCAAGTATATTGTGTCCAACGATTGAGTCTACAGCAGGGCTGGGTGCTGATGTCTGGAATTCTTGCTGGGTCGGGAGTCATGCCTTTGACCGGATTAACGGCCAGAGACGCGCGAGTCAATCGACGGCAGTCATCGGCACAATGTCGAACGTGACCCCCAAA
>CAVTGK010000036.1:0-11671 GCA_963734095.1 uncultured Acidobacteriota bacterium
GCTGATCACGAGTCTGAGGCGCCGAACTTCCGCCTGACCAGCCTCCGCCAAGGCTACGGCGGTCCGCCCGAAGCGCTTCGCGCGAAGGCGGAAGCCACCCGATATTATTTCGAATTCGTGGCTTCCGGCTTTAGCCGGAAGATTGAGTGGCGACCCAGAAGGCGTCCCCTGCGGCAGCTCCACAGACGCTACACAGAATTGCCCGGTCCTTTCTCGTATAGTGTGACTTCCCGGTTTTGACGCATACGCGATGTCCAGCCAGATGCCTGAGCGAAGCGACCATCCATCGCCGCTTCGAGTCGATTCTGCTGCGAACGCCGACGGCACTCGCATTTCGCCACGACAGGGCATCGTTCACCTGATGCCGACGTCGCCGCACGCGCGCGCGCCGTGGTTGCCAGGCTTGGCGTCGCCGAGGACGGCACGGCCGGCGTGTGCGTCGTGCTGCTGGCAGACGATCCAGTTGCGGAGACGGCGGCGATTCTCGGCGTCGTCGCCCTTGGCGGTGTGGCTGTCCCCGTGGAAGCGCACCAGCCCGCCTTTCGCGTGAGGCAGATCGTCGAGCACTGTCAGCCGAGAGTGATTCTTGCGTGCGGCCCTCAGATCGAGCTCGCTCGAGAGTTGGCGCCAGAGGCGGTCTCCATCGCGATTCCCGAACGCGGCAGCCTTGACGACGCATCGCTGGTGCTCGTCTCCGCGGATGCGCCCGCGTACATCTGCTACACGTCAGGCAGCTCGGGCGAGCCCAAGGGTGTCGTGATTACGCACCGTCAGGTCTGTGCACGTGCAGACGCCGCTGCGGCAGCGCCTCGATTTCCGCGCTAACCGATCGGCACACGCTGCTGCCCTCCCTGGGCACCGGTCATGGTTTGTCAACGGTGTGGCGCGCGCTGCTGACTGGTGGGACGCTGCTCCCCGCACGCGTCCGCAACCATGGCATTGCTGGGTTGCTCGAGTGGCTCAACAGCGAGCAGGCGACGATCTTCGCGTGTTCGGCCACTATCTTTCGAACCTTCGCCGCCGGTCTGAGGCCTTCTGACCGACTGGAATCGGTTCGGCTGCTGCGTCTCGGCGGCGAACGCGTGACGCCGACCGACTTCGCCTTGTTCAAACGTCACTGCACGCCCCAGGCGGTGTTTGTCAACGCGTACTCGTGTTCCGAGGCGAGCACCATCACGTTGCACCTGCTCACTTCTGCAGCCGAGGTCGAGGGCGACAGCGTACTCGATTGGCCGCGCCCTCCCGGGCTGTTCCGTGCGCCTCATCAAAGAGGACGGAGCCGAAGTCCCGTGCGGCGAAACCGGGGAGATCGTGGTCGAGGGATCGATCGTCGCCGACGGATACTGGCGCGAGCCGGAACGCTCGGCCTCCGTCTTTCAACCGGTTCCCGGAAACGAGACCGCGAGGCGCCTGAGAACGGGGCGATCTCCGCTTACATGCGTCCGGATGGCGTGCTCGTTCATCTGGGCCGGCGCGATTCAAGGGTCAAGATTCGTGGCTTCCGAGTCGAGCTCGAAGGCATCGAGACGATGCTCTCGGACGCACCTGGCGTACGTCAGGTGGCCGTGCTTCGTCAGAGGCACCGCAGAGGAGACGAAGCAACGCTCGGTCGCTCTCGTCGTTGCCGATTGCGATGGTGTCGACGAGAAGTCCCTGCGGGCGTTTGCCACGGCGCATCTCCCGGTCGGCAGTGTCCCCCATCGATTCGTCCTCGTCGATGCCCTTCCGCTGGGTCCGAGCGGCAAGCTGGATCGTGCCCGGTTGCCGGCTCTGGCCGAGGACCCTCCGACGACGGAGTCCCCGGGGGCAGCGGCTGAGGGCTCCGCCTTCGAACAGCAGGTTGCCGCTATCTGGCACGAGATCCTCGGCCACCAACGATTTGGTCTCCACGACGATTTCTTGATCTCTGGGTGGCGACTGGTTGGGAGCCGATGCGCGTGCTGGCGCGGATCCAGAACAACGCTTCACCATCAAAAATGCCTTGAGAAGCTTCCTCGCTTCTCCGACCGTCGCGTTTCTTGCCGCCACAGTCGCGCAGCAGCATGGGGAGCAACTGTCATTCGAGGAAGCCGAGCTCGTCACGCTGCTCGACGAAATCGAGAGCGGCGGATCAAACGCGCTTGGCAGGAAGGGCTGACGTCGCCGAGCGCGCGATTGCCACGGCGACGACGTCGGCGAGGTCGCGCACGCGTGGTTCCCGCAGGATGTTGTCGTGCGACCCTCGAATCGTGTGCTGTTCGATGCCCCCCGTGATCAGCGGCTCCCAACCGGTCAGCTCACGGCGTGGGCGCATCAGGCGACCGGTACGCGAGCGGATCACGATCGCGCATCCCGAAAAGCGTCCTGGCTCGTAACGCGCTAATTCTTGCCATCGTGTTTCGAGGTGACGGTCGTATTCGCGTGGGTACCGCCACATTCCCAGCCGGTCGCGAACATTCGCCGCCTCGGCGATCCTCGCGGCCTCACGGCTGCCCACAACGAGCTCGGCCACTGCCAGCATCATGCGAGACTTGCTCTGACCCTGCCGTACCACATGGCTGCCGGCGACGCCAGCAGATCGTCGGCGACCCAATGGCGGACGTGATCAAAGTAGTGGGCCGCTGGGATCGGCGGTCTCGTTTGTCGATGCAAAACCCGTGGCGGGACGCCCGCGTCGATGAGAATCAGCAGACCCACCCGTCGGCCCGCGGCCTCGAGCTGGCAAGCCATTTCAAACGCCAGCGCCCCTCCCGACGAGTAGCCGGCGAGGTAGTAAGGTCCCTCCGCCTGCCTGCCCACGAGCACCCGCAGATAGTCGGCGGCGGTGTCGGGGATCGTGCCGACGTCGCGCCTGTCCCAGACGTCGGATTCGAACCCAAAAACGGGCTGCTCGGCCGGCAGCGCGCGAGAGAGCGGCTCGAACGCCAAGATTTCGCCGCCGATTCCATGCACCACGTAGAGCGGCGGACGTGTGCCGTCGGGACGAATCGGGACGAGCGGAGTCCACGAGGTCGGCGTACTCGAGTCGATCACTCGGGCCAGCGCGCGGATGCTCGGTGCCTCGAACAGTTTGGAGATGCGCAGCCTGACGCCGAACTCGTCTTCGATGCGCGCGAACAGTCGGACGGCCAAGAGTGAGTTGCCGCCAGCGTCGAAGAAGTGCACCTCGGGTCCCACGTCGCGCCGATTAGGATTTCAAGCCAGAGCGTCGCAGGCGGGCCTCGGTCGTCGTCGCGACCGGCGGCGTCGGAATCGATGAGGGCTCATCGACGACGTCGGGAAGGGCGCTACGATCTATTGCCGTGGGTGTTGAGCGGCAGCTTGTCGAGCCAATGGCAGGTCGCGGGTACCATCACTTCGGGAACGCGATCTCGAAGAAAGGCCCTGAGTTCGGCCGCATCCGGACGGCTGTCAGAGCCACGGCGAAGCACCAGAAATGCAATCAGGCGAGCAGACTCTCCCGTCCCGCGCACCACCACGGCGGCGGCCCCCACTGCGGGATGCGCAACCAAAGCAGCTTCGATCTCACCCGACTCGATCCGAATGCCCCGCAACTTGAACTGATCGTCCAGCCGGCCGAGGAAGGTGATCAGGCCATCTTCTCGCCAGCGCACGCGATCGCCGGTCCGATACAACCTGGCTCCCGGCTTGAACGGATGGGCCACAATCGCGCGCCGTGAGATCGGACGCATGGAGGTAGCCGTGCGACAAACCGGATCCGCCGATGTACAGCTCCCCTGGAATGCCCGCGGGCAGGAGCGCACTGCTCCCGTCCAGGACATAGACTTCGGTGTTGGCAATTGGGGCGCCGATCGGCACCGTTTCGCTCTCTCCATCCGACGACTGCCATTCGTACATCGTGGAGTTGACGCACGTTTCGGTCGGCCCGTAGATGTTGTGGATGCGAGCCGGAATGCGCGCAGCCAATCGCGCGGCAAGTTGGGCCGGGAACACTTCGCCGCCGACGAATACGTTACGCAGGGAAACGCAGGCGTCGAGCTCAGGACGATCGAGAAGAAATGGAATTTGAGCCGGCACGAGCAGCAGCGAGGTGATGCCGTGTTCGATGATTGACGAGAAACGCCGGCGGATCGATTCGTCCGAGTGGCGACCCCATGACGACGGCTCCGCCCGTGATGAGCGGCATGGTGAGCTCCCACATCGAGGCGTCGAACGAGAACGGCGATGCTTGAAGCACGCGCTCCGCGTGACCGACCCCATAGGCACGTGCGATCAGGACGAGTCGTTCACCACCGATCGATGGGTGTAAGCACACCTGGTACGCCGGTCGATCCGGAGGTGTACAGCACGCACGCGACATCCTCGCTGGTCCCGCGATCGTTCTCGGGAACGATTGCGATCTCCCCGTCGTCCAGCTGTTCGCTGACGAGGACCAGGGCGCAACCGGGTGGCGCGAGCGTGCGTGAGTCGGCCTCGACAATCGTGGCTTTCGGTTCTGCATCCTGGAGCACGAGACGTCGCCTGACCGGAGCGTGGTCGGGATCGACGGCCACATAGGCGGCTCCGGCCTTGTACGTTCCGAGGACTGCGGCCACGAACATCCACAATCCTTTGAGCAGCAGGGCCACGCGGTCGCCGCGACCCACTCCGACCGCGCGAAGCCGCCGCGCGATCCGGTCGGCATAGGTATTCAGCTCGTGATAGCTCAGCCTCCGATCGTCGGCAATCACGGCGAGTGCGCCCGGGCGCTGCGCCACCTGATCCTCGAACAACTCGTCGATGCGCCGGTGCAGCGGGAAGTCGGTGGTCGTTGCATTGCGCATGACCAACAATTCCTGGCGTTCTCCGTCTGTCAGCAGAGGCAGGTGGGACAGGCGCGCGCTGGGGTCTTCGGCCGCCGCCTTCGCGAGAACCGCGAAGTGCCCGAGCATCCGTTGAATCAACCCGTCGAGTACAGGTCCGCGTTATAGTCGGCCCTGAGAACGATCTCACGGCAGATTCCCACGTGATCAGGCCGACGTCAGCCGCGAACGCGTCGATCGGCGCGTCGACGTCCTCGACCTCCAACCCGGAGAGGCGGAGGCCCTCGTACGGCACGTTCTGCAGCGCAAACACCAGCGGCGTCAACGGCGTCCGTGATTCTGCTCCACGTCCCGGTCTCAACGCCTCCAGCACCCGTTCGAACGGGACCGGCTGGTGTTCGAACGCGCGCATCGCTTCGAGCCGAACCCGCGCCAGCAGCTCGAGAAACGGGGGATCGCCGGACAGGTCGAGACGCACGGCCAGCATGTTGGAGAAGAGTCCAATCAAGCGCTCGGTATCCGAGTGGACCCGTCCAGCGATGGGTGTCCCGAGCACGAGATCGGTCGTGTTGGTGTAGCGATGGACGAGAGTGCCAAACACCGTCAGCAGCCCCATGAACAGCGTCGCTCCATTGGCCTGAAAGACTGCCCGGAGTCGCGCAACGACATCAGGGCCGAGTCGACCCCAGGCGCGTCCGCCCCGTTCCGAGTCGACAGAACGTTCGAGATCCGGAACCAGCGACACCGGGGACGCGCCGTCGAGCGTCTTGATCACCGCCGCCAGCGCGTCCGAGGCCGTGGGCTGATCGGCACGCGCGCGCGCCCAAACCGCGTAATCGGCATACTGGACGGGCAGGTCGGGAAGCGAAGGCTGTCGGCCGGTGCGAAACGCGTCATACGCGATCGAGAGCTCCTCCAGAAACAACCCTGACGACCAGCGATCCGACGCGATATGGTGCCGGGTGATGACGAGGTGATACTGGTCGGCGGCCATGACGACGACCCCAGCACGGATCATTGGCGCCGATGGAGATCAAGGGCGCCGCCGCAAGACGTCGCTCGAAGGCCGCGGTCGACTGCAACCGCTCCTCTCCGGACAACCCCCGCGCGTCAAGTCTCTCGACCCGCAGCGGAACCGCGGCGGTCAACTCCTGACGCGGCTCGCCCTGCACGACAACGTAGCGCGTGCGCAGAATCTCGTGGCGGCGCACGATTTCGGAAAGGCTTCGCGCCAGCGCTTCCTCATCGAGCGGTCCCTGGAGACGCCACGTGTGGCTTTGGTTGAAGCGCGGACTCTCGGGAGCGAGTTGGTGCAGGAACCAGACGCGCTGTTGCGCAAAGGTCAGCGGAGCATCCGCAGCGCGCGACGTGGGATGCCGGAGCGTTGGCGGCGGCGCTCGTCGAGACGCGACAGCACGCGCTCCTGATCTTCGGCCGACAGCGCGTTGAATCGGTCGCGGACTGGTGCTGAGCCCCGGAGGGAGCTCAGGATAGTCGGCCATGCAAGGGGCTGAGAGGATAACATAGCGCCCGGTGCCGGCCGCCCCAACGCTTGCACATCTGGCGACAATCGCGATCGCCGCAGCGCTACTGTACTCGTGTGGGCGGAGCGACGATCCCGCGGCGCTGCACGTTTGCAGACCAAACGGTCCGCACATCGTGGGGTTTTCGCCCGGTGGTAACTACGACCTTCATGCAAGGGTGCTCGCCAATCACCTCGGTCGACATCTGCCCGGCCATCCGGCGGTAGTCGTCAGAACATGCCGGGTGCGGAAGGAAGGTTGCGTCCAATTACGTAGCGCACGTAGCCCGGCCCGACGGCCTGACGATCGGTCACCTGGCGGAGACGAATGCGGCCGACGCCGTCGAATCGGATGTTGATCCGGTCGGCTCCTGATGCTCATCAGTCCGGCACCGATTGTTCCAGTGTTCGTCTTTTCGAGCCAGAGCGGCATCACCTCCGTTGACGACTGGCGCCGGGCGAAACGCCCGCCACGGATTGGGGGCAGCGGACCCGGTGCTTCCACATTCGCGGTGCCACATCTTGCCAGCCGCGCGCTTGGACTGCCGATGCAGATGGTCGGCCGGCTACTCCGGAAGCGCTGAATTGCTACTCGCGCTCGACGGTGGCGAAGTGGACGGGATTTGTCTGTCCACGGACGCCTTCAAACCGCCCCTCGGCGCATCGCCCAACGTTCGGGTGGTGCTCCGGTTTTCAAGCGATCCGATTGCCGGCGTAGAGGCCCCCGATGCGATGTCCCTGGCAACGGGTGCCGAGGCGTCGCGCTCTTGCTCGAGACCGGCGTCTACGCCATGGGGCCGCTGTTGCTATTTTACGCCGCCCCGCGCAATGTTCCGGCCGAGCGCGCCGCTCTCCTCCGCGAGGGCCTCGCGCGGACCTTGGCTGATGTGCAGTTTCTGGGCGCGGCCGCTACGGCTGGCCTGACGATTGCGCCCGTGCTAGCCGAGGCGATCCAGCAGCGGCTCCGCGTCATTTCGACGCGGCGCCAGGTGCTCGACGAGATTCGATCGATCGTCAGTGAGCGTTGACGGGGCGAGGCGCTCGCAGCACTGACGGGTGGCCTGCAGCAGCTGCTGCAATGGCCGACGCCGCTCTACCTGACCGCTGGAGTCGCGATCGGGTTCGTGGTGGGCATCCTTCCTGGCCTCGGCGGTCCCGCGGCGCTGGCCCTGATGCTGCCAGCCGTGATCCACCTTGCTGCTCGACGGCTTTGTGCTGCTGACGGCCGCGGCCTCTGTCAGCACAGCGGCCGGTGACATCACGTCCATCGTCATCGGCGTGCCGGGCGAAGTGACCGCCGCCGCGATGCCCGACGGTCACGCGATGGCGCGGCGCGGCGAAGCCGGGTTCGCGACCGGCGCGGCAATCACCGCCTCGACCCTGGGATCCCTGATTGGCGTCGCGCTGCTGGTCGTGTTCATCCCGGTGGCGCAGCCGGTGCTGGCCCAGGTACAGTCCCCGGAACTGACGGCGCTCGCGGTGCTCGGCATCGGCTTGTTGGTGCCATTCTCACGTGCGCATCCGATCAAGGGCCTGCTTTCGGGCGCCCTTGGACTAGCACTGGCGACCATCGGACTCGATCGATCGCTCGGTGAGCCCCGGTTCACATTCGGCCAGCTCACGCTGTGGGATGGACTTGGCCTGCTGCCAGTTGCGCTCGGGATTTACGCGGTGCCGGAGGCACTGCAAATTCTCGAGGGCGCATCGCCGGCACTGCGGTCGACGACCGCCGGCGCGCGCCAGGTTGGCCACGGATGTCGCGAGGCGCTCAGGCACCTTGGTCTCATTTCACGCTGCAGCCTGATTGGAGCGGCAATTGGAGCGTTGCCGGGCGTCGGTGCATCCATTTTGCAGCGGACGGTACGTGCACGCGGCCCAGCGTTCGAAACATCGTCACCTTTTCGGTACTGGAGAAATCGAGGGGGTCCTGGGCCCCGCCGCCGCAACCACGGCAAACCTTGGAGGCGCCTTGCTGCCGACTCTCGCGCTCGGCATTCCCGGCGGCGTCGCGACCTCGTTCTTGCTCGGCGCGCTCATCTTCAAGGGCATTACGCCAGGGCCGGCCACCCTCCTGCCCGAACATTCAGGCGGCCATCTGACGCTCGTGTTTTCACTCGTGTGGTGCGTGGTTCTCGCCAGTGTCGCCGGCGCATGCCTTGGATCGTCACCCTGAACAGCATCGCTCGCGTCGCGACTATGCGTCCCGCACGGCCGTTTCCCCTCGTCCTCACGCTGGTCATGGTCGGCACCGTCGGCGAGCGACACGTTGTCGCCGACCTCGCCATTGTCCGGGTGCTGGGCGTCGTCGGCCATGCCCTTGCCGTGCAGGGGGGTGGCCTCGCGCGCCTTTCGTGCTCGGATTCGTCCTCGGGCCGCTTCTCGAACGGCGATTTCTCCTCGCACAGACCGTCTACGGCTGGTCGTGGATGCTTGGGCCGGCGGTTGTTCTTATAGTGGGAGTGCTCGGTGAAATATGGGTGATCTGGGCCATGAGGGTTCAGCCCAGCGAGCACCAAGCGCCACCTTCCTCGCTCGCGAACGGGCGCCGCGATTTGGCATTGACTCTCGGATTCGTCGCCGTGGGTGCTATCGGACTTTTCTACAGCCTTGACCTCGGGCGTCGATCGGTGTACTTCCCACGTCTGGTCTTCGGCATCACTTTGGTGTTGTCTCTGTGGCAACTCGTCATCGCGGTGCGGCAGAATAACCACGGTGTGGCAGTTCGCGACGCACCGGTCAAGAGCGGCCGCATCCCGGCCATCGGATGGCTTTTGATCTTCGCCGTCAACGCGTGGTTGTTAGGTCTGGTGCTCGGCACCTGCGCGTCTATGGCCCTGTTCAGCCGCTTGAAGGCGGGCGAATCCTGGCGCGCGACGGCAGTCACGACGACAATCCTGGGCCTTTTGACTTACGTGCTGATCGTCCACTTGCTGCAGACCACCGACGACGGAGTGTTGCTACAGATGCTCCGGTGAGCAGGCTTGCGCATGCGAAGGGCATAGGGCGTGGGCGAAGGGCACGGGGAGGGAACAGGGATTGCCCCCTACGCCTGCGCCCTGCCCTGCCCTGCCCTGCTCTGCGCCCTGTGCCCTGTGCCCTGCGCCCTGCGCCCTGCGCCCTGCGCCCTGTGCCCTGTGCCCTGTGCCCTGTGCCCAGCGGCCCTGCTGCCCTGTGCCCAGCGCCCTGTTTTAGAGTCGACGTGAGTGCACGATCGTCCGGCGACGCACGCCGATCGAGTACGTCAGGTAGTACCCGATGACGACCGCTCCTGCAGCCAGCGACCCCGCGGCCCCTGAGGCCACCAGCCACGAGGTCCCCTCGACCGGCACACGCCACGCGTGCCAACTGCGCCAGAAGCCGTACATCACGCGAGCGGCAATGACCATCGTCAGCACGAGGACGAGCCACCGGTTGGGTGTGAAGTGCATCGTTCGACCGGTGGTTTCCCAACGAGTCGAAACCAGTCCGATCACGCCAAGCACGGCGCCGGTACCCAACCCCGCCATCGCGTAAACGAACGCGCGCGGTACCCAGACATTGGTCATCGCCGCAACGGTCAGAAAGAACAGCGCAGACACCGTCAACATGACGACGTTCAGCGTGCTGACCCAGCGCCGCGACGGTCGTCGCATCGTTCCTGTGCGATAGCGCATAACGAGCGACACCGGGATCAAGGCGATGGCTGCGAACATCGCCAGCAGCACGAGCGCGACCACGATTAGCGGCACGTTTCAAGCCTACGCTCGCGGCCGTGAGAACGCTACAATCGCCAGGATGCTTTCGTCGCTCTGCTTTGCGCTGTCTATCCTCTACTCCGTCACCACGTCGATCCAGCCCGACAGTCCCACATGCACAACGGCCGTCGACTGTCGCCAGGCAGCCAACGAGGCGCTGGGTCGTGAGGATTACGAGCGCTTTCACTCGCTCGCGTGGCGCGTCGTCCAGACCAGCAAGGCCAACGACCGCGACGCGATGCTGCTGCTCGCGCGTGCCCAGAGCCTCAGCGGCCGCGCGCAGGATGCGCTCGTCATGCTGCGACGACTCGCCGACATGGGCACGGCGGTCGTCGAGGCCGAAACCAGCGACGAGTTCCGCCGCGTACGGGCGCTGCCCTCGCATGGCCTGACGCTGCTCGATCGCATTCGAGCGGTTGCCGGCACCAAAGACGCTGCGCCAGCAGTCAAGCTCGAAGCTGCCGCACCTCCCAAACCCACGGAGGCGGCGACCAAGAGCAGTGCGTCAGTGACGAAGCCGCCGGCCGCTGCAGCGTCGCCGGCAGACATCTGCGGCGAAGAAGGAGCCCGCAACTCCCGTCAGCAGCGGGGGACGGGACATTCAGCCTTCCGTCCGCCGCGCTTCGCAACCCGGTCGCGATGGCCTACGACAGCGCGTCCAACCGCTTCGTGTTGGCTGATGACGAGACAGAAACGCTCAAGGTGCTGAGCCGGATGTCGAGCCACGTGGAAGATCTCGTCCGGCGTCGCTGGGCAGGCAGCTTTCGAACGACGGCTCTGGCGATCGACGCCCAGCGCGGGGATCTCTGGGTCTCCGGCGCCGATGCCGACGCGGCCGGTGGCGCCCGCAGCGTGCTGCATCGGATGCAACTCATCTCGGGACGCCTCCTCTACTCGATCGAGATGCCCGGCGATCTCGGGTCAGTTACGCTCACCGACATCGTCATCAGCGGCAGTCGAATCGTGGCGCTGGATTCGTCGGGGTTGCGGTTGGTCGCGCTGACCAACGGCGCCAAGACACCGCAGGTTCAGGCCGAGTTGAACGGGCTGGAGTCGCCCACCAGCGTCGCGCCCGTCAACGACGGCGCCGTGTATGTGAGCCACGAGAACGGCATCGCCCGCATCGCGGCCGGGGCGCGTCGGCCCACGTTTCTGAAGGCTGCCAAGGACGTCGATCTGACGGGGTTTCGTTGGATCCGCTACCACGACGGGGCGCTGATTGGGATTCAACAACGTGGCCGCGAGAGTCAGACCCTCGTGCGCGTGCGCCTCGAGAAATCCGGCGCCAGTGCTCGAGTCGATTGAAGTGCTCGACAAGCGTCGCACGACCACGGCCGTTCTTGCGGGTGATGTGCTCTATTACCTGACGGAGGAACCGGACGGAAGCGGCCAGATGCTCCGTCGGCTGGAATTGCGGTAGGAGAAGACTGAAGCAGGGTCCGATACGCAAGTGGGAAAACACAAAACGATAGCCACGAAGGCACGAAGGCACGAAGGCACGAAGGCACGAAGGCACGGAAGACGTTTGGTGGATCTCGCTTCGTGGCTTCGTGCCCTTCGTGGCTACGTATTTCCGTGTTTCCATGTTTCCGTGTTTCCGTGTTTCCGTGTTCCCGCGCCTACGGGACGAGCGTCTCAAGATCTCAAACATTCTTCGTGTCTTCGTGTTCTTC
>CAVTGK010000037.1:0-13465 GCA_963734095.1 uncultured Acidobacteriota bacterium
GGTGGCTGTGAAGCGGGTCATGCGCGTCCGCGCTCGTGCAATGGCGGAAGTTAATCGGACGCTCAGTCGCTGAGCGCCGGGCCTTGACCTGGCACGGCATCAGAGCGCTCGAACGCAAAGCGTCGAGCTCGCGTCCCTCGATCACCGCACCGAATGCTCGGGCGCGTCCCACAATCGCAGGCCGCCTCGGATCGCGCACCGATTGTCGCTGATCCGAACTCCGGGCGGCAGCGTCTTGAGCTCCTTCGTCTGCCCTCCGCCAAGCACGACGTAGTCGGCTTGCAGGGCAGCCTGCAACAACTCGACGACCGCGTGCACGTGGCGCGTCCACTTCCTGCGTCCGAGTCGCAGAAAGCCGCGCATGCCGACGTAGTCCTCATAGGTCCGGCCGCGGCGATACGGCAGATGCGCGAGCTCGAGCGGCATGAGCAGTCCCTCCACCACCAGCGCGGAACCGAGGCCGGTGCCGAGTCCGAGGAACAGCATGCGTCCACCCGCATCCGCCCCGAGGGCTTGCATCGCGGCGTCGTTGACGATCTTCACGGGGGCGCCGAACGCTTTCTCGTAGTCGAAACGCATCCAGCCGACACTCAGGTTGTGAGGTTCATGCGCGGGTTTGCCGCGCTTGACGGAACCTGGGTACCGATCGACACGGCGTCGTACTTCCAGCCCTCGGTGGCCTCGCGGACTGCGGCGGCCATGCGGGCGGCGGTCATCGATTTGCCGGACGGGATCTTCAGCGACTCCCGACGCTCCGTCGTGGAGATCTTGAGGTTCGTGCCGCCAACGTCGATCACCAGGATGCGCTTTCGCAACGTGTCAGGGCCTCCACGACCTCTCGGTGGAGCGACGCTCGAGCGCTTCGCGGTCCCACTTTCCCAGCCTTGCAGCCGCTTCGTAGGTCGACTGAAGGAAGTCCAGAAGAACCGCGTCGGGATTTTCCGACAGACGGACGACATCATACGGGAGCAGAAACGCGCACGTGCTCCAGCCGCGCTCGATGGTGGTCCTCGTGTTGGCGCTGCAGGCGGGCCCTCGGGACGTCGCAGACATGAACTGATGCCAGGCGATCCACTACCCCGGTTCCAACCCACTCCGCTTGCGAGCCGCCCAGTTCCCGTGCAGGTCGCGAACTACGGCGATCGCTTCATCCGCGGTGTCGAGGCACTGCGGGATCTGGAGATCCTCGGCGCTCGCGAGCGCCAGGCGCGGGTCGAGCATCGCCGTCCTCGCCCAGTCGACGAGCCCTCTCCACATCTTGCCGACGAGGATGAGCGGCACGTCGTCCACGTGCCGGACCTGGAGCAGCTGCCAGATCATCAGCATCTCGAGCACGGTGCCGATGCCGCCGGGCACGACGACGAACGCGTCGGAGGCGATCACGAAGTGTTGAAGCCGCGTGAAGAACGTCTCGTGCTCGAAGGCCTGCTCGACGAACGGATTCACATCCTGCTCGAACGGCAGCTCGACGCGGATGCCAACCGACCCGGGCGCGCCGGCTTCCCTCGCGCCTTCGTTGGCCGCCTGCATGAGGCCGGGGCCGCCGCCCGTGACGATGTCGCAACCCATCGCGGCGAACGCCGCGGCCGCGCGCTTCACTTCGTCGTACACGAAGGTGCCGGGCTGCGCGCGGGCCGATCCGAAGATCGCCACGCGGTAGCGCTCGCGTTTCGACGGCCTGAGCCGCGTCAGGTTGTTCACGACCTTCCAGAGATCGAGCACGGTCGCGCCGAGAATCTCCTTGACCGCCTCCTCGTCGGCCAGGCTCACGAGCCGTGCTGCGTCGGTTGGGTTCGGTTTGCTTGACATCAGAGATTGTCTCCTTCGGTCGAGCTCCGCCGGCGAGCCGGGCCCGACCCTCCGCCCCAGCGCCAGCTCAGAATCCGCGGATCGTCTTCGCCGTGCCTGGTGATGTACTGCCGGTGCTCGATGAGCGCGTCGCGAATCGCCTGCTTCGCGTAGCCCGCGCGAGACGCGAACGCCGGCAGACGATCGACGACTTCACCAACCAGGCTGAACCGATCGAGGCCGTTCAACACACACATGTCGAACGGCGTCGTCGTCGTCCCTTCCTCGCGATAACCGCGCACATGGAAGTTGTCGTGGTTCGTGCGGCGGTAGGTAAGACGGTGGATGAGCCACGGGTAGCCGTGGAACGCGAAGACGACCGGCCGATCCTTCGTGAACAACGCGTCGAAGTCCTCGTCGCTCAGCCCTGACGGGTGCTCGCGCGGCGGCTGCAGCGTCATCAGATCGACGACGTTCACCACGCGTACTTTGAGCTCGGGCACGTGGGTGCGCAGAAGATCCACGGCGGCCAGCGTCTCGAGCGTCGGCACGTCGCCGGCGCAGGCCATGACGACGTCGGGATCGCCGCCCCGATCGTTGCTCGCCCACTCCCAGATGCCGATGCCCCGGTCGCAGTGCTTGATCGCCTGCTCCATGGTCAGCCACTGCGGCGCTGGCTGCTTGCCGGCGACGACCACGTTGACGAGATTGCGACTGCGGAGGCAGCGGTCGGTGACGTGCAGGAGGCAGTTCGCGTCGGGCGGGAGGTAGACCCGGATGATCTCGGCCTTCTTGTTGACCACGTGATCGATGAAGCCCGGGTCCTGGTGGCTGAAGCCGTTGTGGTCCTGGCGCCAGACGTGGCTCGAGAGGAGGTAGTTGAGCGACGCGATCGGACGCCGCCAGCCGATGTGGTTGCACACCTTCAGCCACTTGGCGTGCTGGTTGAACATCGAGTCGATGATGTGGATGAACGCCTCGTAGCAGTTGAAGAAGCCGTGGCGGCCGGTGAGCAGGTAGCCTTCGAGCCAGCCCTGGCACTGGTGCTCCGACAGCATCTCCATGACGCGGCCGTCCGGCGCGAGGTTGTCGTCGATGGGGAGGATCTCGCCGACAAACGTGCGCTTCGTGACGGTGAAGATGTCCTGCCACCGGTTCGACGCGTTCTCGTCGGGACTGAAGACGCGGAAATTGTTCGACACGAGATTCCGCTTCATCACCTCGGCGAGGTACTTGCCCTGGACGCGCGTCGCCTCGGCGGTAGCGGCGCCGGGCGCGGGGACCTCGACGGCGAACTTCTGGAACGCGGGAAGCCGGAGCTCCTTGAGCAGCAGGCCGCCGTTGGCATGGGGATTCGCGCCCATGCGGCGTTCGCCGGTCGGTGCGAGCGCCGCGAGCTCCTCGCGGAATCGTCCGTTCTCGTCGAACAGCTCCTCGGGACGGTAACTCTTCAACCACGTTTCGAGCACTTTCACGTGGCCGGGCTTGTCCATCTCGCCCATCGGAACCTGGTGCGAGCGCCAGTAGTCTTCGCAGAGTTTGCCGTCGATCGTCTTCGGACACGTCCAGCCCTTCGGCGAGCGCAGCACGATCATCGGCCAGCGCGGCCGGCCCTTGAAGCCTTTGCTCCGCGCCTGTCGCTGAATGGCCCTGATCTTCCCGACCACGGCATCGAGCGCGGATGCCATCTGCTGATGCATCCGCGACGGATCGTGGCCTTCCACGTAGTGCGGCTCGTAGCCGTAGCCGCGCAGCAGCTGATCGAGCTCCTCGCGCGGAATGCGAGCCAGCACGGTCGGGTTGGCGATCTTGTAGCCGTTCAGATGCAGGATCGGCAGCACCGCGCCATCGCGCTGCGGATTCAGGAACTTGTTCGAGTGCCAGCTCGTGGCCAGCGCGCCGGTCTCTGCTTCGCCGTCGCCAATCACACAGGCGGCGATGAGATCGGGATTGTCGAACACGGCGCCGAAGGCGTGCGACAGCGCGTAGCCCAGCTCGCCGCCCTCGTGAATCGACCCGGGCGTTTCCGGCGCGACGTGGCTCGGAATCCCGCCCGGAAACGAGAACTGGATGAAGAGCCGCTTCATCCCCTCCTCGTCCTGCGAGATGTTCGGATAGGTCTCGGTGTAGGTGCCCTCGAGGTACACGTTCGCGACGAGCGCCGGGCCGCCATGGCCGGGACCGGCGATGTAGACGACGCTGAGGTCGTGAGCCTTGATCACCCGATTGAGGTGGACGTAGATGAAGTTGAGTCCGGGCGTCGTGCCCCAGTGGCCGAGCAGGCGCGGCTTGACGTGCGCGAGCTTCAGCGGCGTCCGGAGCAGCGGATTGTCGAGCAGGTAAATCTGCCCGACCGACAGGTAGTTCGATGCGCGCCAGTAGGCGTCGATCTGTTTCAGCTCTTCGCGGTTGAGCGGACCAGCGGCCCGCGACGCTGCGCCGCGTTTGGTGGTGCGTGCCTGTTGTGCCCGTGACATTAGAGTTCAATCACCTCGCGATACGCCGGCATCTCGGACCGCAGGCCGAATCGCTTCTGAATACAGTCGTGGAGCGCCTTGCGCGGTTCGTCCTCGCCGTGCGTGAGGATGACATGCGGGCGGGAAGCCGCGAGCGATGCGAATTCCTTTCGAAGGCCGTGGCCAGCCGGGCGATTCTAGCCCCGTTACGGTACGGGATGCGCCTACGCGGCCGACGATTCCGATTTTGAGCGACACGCTCAGCGGGACGAGATGTTATCGGAGCAGGCCGTCCAGCAGGACGATGTCTGCGTCGGTGTCCGCCACGGCCGCGTAGATGAATCTGCTGTTGGGGGACCACGAGACGCGGCGGCCGATGATGACCGATCGATCGCCAAAGTCCGTGAGCGGGCGCATCGGGCGGCCATCCGTCGGCAGCGCCCAGATATTGCCAGTCGTGCCATCCCGCAGTGGCATCGCCAGCAACTTGCCGTCGGGAGACAGGACCGGCCCCAGGAATCCGCGGCCGACAGGTGCACGCGACGCGGCCACGCGGCCAAGCACCTCCGACGGACCGTTTTCAGGACGAGCTCTGTGAATCTCGTCGTCAGCGTCAGTCGTCCTACTGAGCGCCTTCACGAAATAGAGTGCCGAGCCGTCGGGGGCCGGAGCTGGAGCGACCCCGTTGTCGCACCGCAGCGTCGTCGTTGGCTTTCCTGCAAGTGGGGCTTTGTGAATACACCATGTGTCGCCTTTCGTCTGCGCGTAGTAGATCCACTGGCCGTCGGCTGACCAGTTCCCGAAGACACCGTTGGACGTGAATTGTCGCAGGCCGCTGCCGTCACGATTGATGAGCGACAGACCGGGTGCGCCCGGTCGCGTCAGGATGAACAGGATGTCACTGCCCGTTGGCGACCAGACCGGAACGCCCACCGAAACCGCGGGATCGCGCTCGAAGGTAATCTGCCGCCCGCCGGAGCCGTCCGTACGCGCGACCCAGAGATTGCCGTGGCCGCCGCTGTCGGACAGGTACACCACCTCGGACTCATCCGGGCTCACCGACGGAGTTCGTGCCTGCCCCGTCTGATGGGTAATGCGAACCGCGCTGCGTGTGTTCTCGGCCGGCGATCCGGTGACCGGAAACTTCCAGATGTCCGATTGCATGCGGATCCGGCTCGCTGTCAGCAGACCGGAAGCGTGCACGTCCGGCTCCACGTACGACACATCGCCGAACGTGAGCTGACGGTCGCCGCCGCCATCGCGGTGGACGGCCCGCAAGTTCAGGATGGGCGGGTAGAGCACGGTACTCCCGGCAGCAGGAGCTGTAGACGATACCGGAGCCATCCTGCAGCCAGGCGAGACCTCTCAGGTTCGTACCGCGCACGACATCTTGCGGCTCTCCGTCGGCAGCGCCGACGACGAGGAGACGGCCGTCGAGACCCCCGTAAGGCCCACTGTATTGACAAGCGATCCAGCGATCGTCCGGCGACCACCGGGGATACTCGAACATGTTGCCAGGAGGCATCTGCTTCAACTACGTCGGCGCCGGATCCATCGCGCCAGATCAGCACCAGCACGATCCGCTCGCCTTCGCTGCGTAACAGTGCGATGCGCCGGCCGTCATGGCTGATGTCACCGCCGCTGAGCGCTAGGCCGATCCGCCGTGGCTCGCCGCCCAGGGCGCTGATTTCCCAGATCATGCCGTGCTCTCCGGAGGCCGGCGGCACGTAGTAGATAAGCGAACTGGAGTCCGGCGCCCACCGGGGCCGCTCGTGGTCGACGTCGTCACGGGTGATTTGCAGCGGTGCGCCTCCTGCCAACAACCGAACGAAGATCTGGCGCTTGCTGCCGGCCCGCGCAACGAAGGCGACGGTCTTGCCATCCGGTGAGATTGCCGGTGAATCCTCCATGCCGACGAAATCGGTGAGGCGATGGAGTTGCACATTGCGGACTGGTGCCTCGGCCGGCGAGCTCCAGCGCTGCCAGCCCGCGAAGACGGCCGACGCGAGCGCGATGCCACCGAGCAGCCAGCCAAGGCTGCGCCAAAGAGATGGAGCGGCGGCGGTAACGCCAGGCTCGCCGCCGGTGTGGTCCTCCAGCCAGTGCCGCACGTCACCGATGTCGCGGAGCCGGCGGCGTGAATCCTTCTCGAGGCACCGCTCCAGCAACCGCCGGACGGCGGGCGGTGTTCCCGCCGGCAACGCGGTCCAGTCCGCCTCACGCTCCAGGATCGCCACGATCGTGTCCGACACGGTCTCGCCGCGAAATGCGAGGCGGCCGGTGAGCATCTGGTAGAGCACGCATCCGAATGCCCAGATGTCAGTACGCTTGTCCACCGCTTTGCCGCGCGCCTGCTCGGGGCTCATGTACGCGACCGTGCCGAGAATCACGCCAGCGCTCGTTTGGTCGGTCATCATCGTCGGCGACCTCGACAAATCCGGCGTGGACCCCTCACTCGCGGGCGCTTTCGCCAGACCGAAATCGAGCACCTTGACAACTCCGTCGGGCGTGATCTTGATGTTGGAGGGTTTGAGATCCCGATGGACGATCCCGGCCCCGTGCGCGGCATCGAGCGCGTCGGCGATCTGTTCGGCGACGGCCAGCGCCTCTGAGAGAGGTAGCGGGCCTCGAGTCAGGCGATCGTCCAACGTCTCACCGTCCACCAACTCGAGCACCAGCGCGGGGATGTGGCCGCCGTCTTCGAACCCGTAGATGGTCCCGATGTGCGGATGATTCAGCGATGCCAGCAGTCGGGCTTCGCGTCTGAAGCGCGCCATGCGATCGACGTCCGCGGTGAACGCCGGCGGCAAGACCTTCAGCGCGACGTCGCGCTCCAACTTGGTGTCGCGCGCACGGTACACTTCGCCCATCCCGCCGGCCCCGAGGGAACCGAGGATCTCGTAGACGCCGATGCGCGTGCCTGGCGTAATAGCCACAGGAGGTTGCGAGCATTATATGGTCGAGACGGCGCGACCGAAGTCGGGACGGAATGCGCGCCTTTGATATCTTGACGGAGGCCATTGGTCACGGACATTCGCTCCGATGCTGACCTTGTCATGAGCCGACACTTCCCGGTCCGGCGGACGGGAGCACTCGCGGGCGCAGGCATTTTCTTTGCGTCCTTGGCATTCGCGCAGTCCACGCCTCCACAAACGGCGACACCGTGGTCCCCGCGGTGGACGGTTACTGCCGGCGTCGAGTCGTTCTGGTGGCGCGACGTGGCGCGCACCGGTCCCCCCGTGGACGCTTCGCCGATTTCCTGGGAGGGCCAGGGCCCGATCGTATGGGTTTCGCACGACCGCGGCAGCCGATCGCGCCTGCATCACTTCGAAGGATCGTTCGCTTCGGCCGGCGGCTTCGAGCTGCGCTCGCCGGTAGCGACGAAGGCGGCGCCGGATGACGACGGCGTCTCTCGATTGAGCGGCCGCTACGAGTACCGCCAGTATCGCTGGCAAGACTTGTGGACGGACGGATTCGACCTCGGCATCGGCGTCGAGGGCAGCGGCGAGCACCTGTCGTTCGATCGGCACTTCGCGCCGGACATCCACCTTGAGCGCAGCCTGAACACGCTCGGTGTGGCGTTTGTCGTCGCCGGCCGCTGGGAACGCTCGACGCGGTGGTCGCTGCTGGCCGTGTGGGGCAACGGCATCAGCATCAGCAGATCGACGTTGAACTATCACGGGGACATCGACAGCAGCCGGTACGGGTGGGGCGGGGGCTGGCAGACCAACCTGGAGCTGCGCGGCGACGTTCGCGTGGCGTCGCGGGCCGTGGTGACCGCCGCATGGTTCACCAGTGGCGAAGGCCGCGCGGGGCAGCACGACTCGTTCACGTTTGGCCGCGAGCGATTCACGGTGGGGGTGACGTATGGCCGCTAGGCTCGCACGAGCGACGCTGGTTGCCGCGCTGGCCTGGGCCGGCTACGGCTGCCACACCATTCTCGGCCCGTCGGAGATCGACGCCAACTGGAAGGTGATCGATTCGCCGCACTTTGCCTTCCACGTCCGCCCGGGATCGTTTGCCGAACAGAACATCGACACGCTGATCGAGGTGCTCGAGGATCAGTACGCCTTCGCGCTGCGCGCGCTCGACATCCGCTATGCCGGACGCATCTCGCTGTTCCTGTACGAGAACGCAGCCGACGCCGACGAAAGGATCCGAGCGCTCCGGCACCGCGTACGCCGACACCGAGGCCGCCAGCGCCATCGTCAGCCCGCCGCTCGAGACGACGTTCGGCCTGGTGGCGCACGAATCGAATCACGTCATCCTGTCCAACGGCGTCGGCCCGCCGGCCACCAGCTTCATGAACGAGGGCATGGCGTCGGCGGTGATGTCCGAGCGCTATCACCCCGGCGGCAAGTCGTTCCTCTATCCGTGGACGGCGAGAAACGACGCGCGGATTCCGCCGATCACCGACCTGGTCGACGATCGCAAGTGGGACGACGTCGATTCGCAGGTCGCCTACAACGCGAGCGCGTCGTTCCTGGTCTACACGCTCGATGTGGGCGGGCCCGATCGCCTCAAGCAGCTGCAGTCGGTGCGATCCTCGGACTTCGCCGCGCGGTTTCAGCAGATCTACGGCGAGCCGCTCGATCAGGCCGAGCGCGAGTGGCGCACCTTCTGCGCGTCGTTTCGCTAGGCGTTGTCGAGGAGTCAGACCTGCCTCACTGGGTGCGAATCGCGCCAACCGGATCGACCTGAACCGCGCGCCAGGCGGGCACGATCGAGCTGACGAGCGCCGCGGAGGCGAGGATCAGGTTGCCGGCCGCAATCGCGGCGAGATCGATCGGCGCGATCCCGATCAACTGGCTGCGCACCAGCCACGCCGCGGCCGCGGCCAGCACGGTGCCGAGCGCCAGGCCAAGAAGCGTCACGCGCAGGGCCGGGCTCATCACCGCCCGGGCAACCGCAGACGGCGTCGCCCCGAGCGCGACGATGATCGCAATGTCCCGGCGGCGTTCGCTCACGAACTGCGCCACGACACCGAACAACCCGACCGTCGTGAAAGCGCAGAGCCTGTTGGCTTTAACTGCGCGCCGACCTGTCCGCCGCAGCGCGCAAGCGCGGAGGTGGAAGGCCCGACGTGGGCACAGACCCCTACACCCACATCCGTTCCAGCCCAGCCGCCCGGCGCGCATCGGCCAACTGTCCCCGATGCATGTACCAGTGGTCGGCGACATACTGCAGGCAAAGGCGATAGGTGCCAAACGTATCGTCGAAGCCTCCGGCACGTTTGTGCTAGCCATGTCGAGATCGTCTTCGGAAAGCGAATCCAGCAACGCCACTGTCGATTCGCGCGCCTCACGACATCGGGCCAGAACGTCGTCAATGGCGGGAAACGGCTGATGTCGCCACTCGTGTCGGCGCCGTCGAAGGTTTCTTCCCAATGAGCCAGTGGGTTGCTTTCGCCGAGCATGAACGTGCGGACGACCAGCAATTCGATGTACGCAAGGTGCCCGAGGGTCCAGAGTGTGTGGCATCCTCCGTTCCGAGTCGGGAATACGACGCAATGCCGCGCATCTCTTCGACGCGAGCCAGCACGCGGTCCCGGCTCTTTTTCAAGTTGTCGCGGATGAGGTCGATGGACTGCATATGAGTGCTCAGAGACCATCGTCCTACAACCGGTCCGTGACTAACACGCGACCTTTCGCACCCACGGCGGTTTTCCCATCGTGGCCCTCGATGCGGCCACGTAATTCAACAATCTCACCGCGCAGTTTCTCGTTTGGCGTGACTTTGATCACGAGCCATTCCAAGCAAATCGTCTCATCCGCGTAGATCGGTTCGACGGAATCGGACCCAGAACTCGAGACCGAGCATCGCCCCTTTCTTCGAAAAGTGCGAGGCGGTCAGCGCCAGAAGCAGCGCCGTGGTGTGAGGGCCGCTGGCGGTTGGCCTGCCGAATCGCGTGCTCGCGGCGAGCTCGGGATCACGGTGAATGGGGTTGTTGTCGCCGGCCGCAATTGCGAACGCGATCACCGTCGATGGTGTAAGTGTCACTTCGGACGAGAACCGCTCTCGGGGAAACGCTCTCACGGGGTGCCTCCTTGATCTTCAAGATATCTCGATACTGAGCCAGCTAGCGATCACGCACTCCTCTTCAGGACTGCCTTCGAAGGCGCACGACGTTGCTTGGCGATGAACGGCACCCACCACATCCACAGGCCGCTCACCCAGAGCAGGAACAGGGTAAGCCCGGCCGGCAGAAACAGCCCGAGCTTCGTCCAGTCGCCGGCAAAGAACGATCCGTCGTGAATCGACTCGATGAGATCGGACCGGCGGTAGGCGGTCTGCATCACCCGACCGGTGCCAGATCGAGCTGTACTTCCCAGCGGCTCTTCAGTCAGCTTCACTACGCCCTGCCCGGCCGCACGTCCATCCGGTCCACATCGTCCCAGCCGGTGACCTCCATTTCGGGAACGGACCCAACCCGCCAGTGATTCGTTCGAAGCCGATGGCCTGGTCCGTGCCGCGGTTTCAGACGGGTGGACCCATGACCACTGCTTCTTCGACTGCAGCAGCAACCCGCTCGCGATCATCACGAGCAGCGGAAGGCCGGCGATGAAGCCGCCCAGAAGTGAACCTTGCGATTGAGAATGTTGAAGGCCATTCGGGTGAAATTAAACGCGAAGTTCACCCGTACTACCAGTGGCCGTAGTTGGTGGTGTCCACCGCAGCGCGTCAGCGCCGCGCCGCTTTCGTTTAAAGTCGATCATCGATGTAACGATCATCGCTATGCCGAAGCACAAGCTCAATCCGTTGCCCGCGGCGGCGTTCCGAATCCTGATGTCGCTGGTTGATGACGATCTCTGCCAGTTACCAACTTCGTCGCCCCGGGTCAAATGCTCGCCGATCAATCGTCGGGCGCTGCTGTCACCGGCTTCGATATCGACGGGCTACCGTCTGATCACTTGGCCGGCGGCTTGACGTTGATCTTTCCCTCCAGCTTGGTGAGCACGTCCGCGGGGATCGCCTCCTTGATGTTGGGATCCTCGAGGCTGCTAAAGGGCCGGGCGGCCATGACCTTCTTCGTCGTGTTCTCGTCCAGCCCGAGCTTCTTCAACTGCTCCTCCGACGCGGTATTCAGGTCGAGGGCGTCGGGTGCCATCGCCTTCTTGACAGCCTTCTTCGAGGCTCGCCGGCCGCATCCTTCACGGCGCTCTCGGTCGCTTCCTTGGCCGCGCGTTTGGTGGCCCGCTTTGCGACCTCCTGGGACGACCCGGAAGCCGGAGACCCGTAAGCCGGAACGGGCAGGGCGAGACCGACGACGATGAGCGCCAACAGACCAAGCTTGATAGGCATATGGACCCCTCGGTCAGCGTATCACTAGGAGGAGCGAACGTCGTCGATTTGAGGCAGATGGCCACCGTGGCCAGCGCCGTCACCGTGAACGCCGGACTCTTGCGCAGTTGACGGAAGGCGAAGCGAAAATTGTTCATGCCGTTTGCTCCCCTACTTCGTCTCGTCGAGCAGCGCGCTGCAGCTCCGCCCGCATCTGCTGCAGCGTCGCGCGCCGCCTCGGGCCTGGCGATGAGATTGGTCAGCTCGTAGGGATCGGCCTCGAGATCGTAGAGCTCGTCCATGCCCTTGCAGCTCGCGGTACTGGATGTACTTGTGCCGCGCCGGTCCGCACGGCCGAGTAGCCCATGTTGCGGATGCGCGGAAACACCGTGTCGCTGAAGTACTCGACGAGGAACGACGACCGCCAGTCCTGCGCCGTGCTGCGTGAGCAGCGGCACGAGCGAGCGGCCCTGCATGCCGGCGCGCCGGCGTCAGCGCCGGCCAGCTCGAGCAGCGTCGGCGCCAGGTCGATGCTCAGCGCCATCTCCGCCGGCGTCGATGCCGGCCTTGGCCAGCCGCGGGTAGCGCACGAGCAGCGGGATGCGGATCGTCTCCTCGTAGGCCAGGCGCCGCTCCTCGTTCAGCCCGTGCTCGCCGTAGAAGTAGCCGTGGTCGCTCGTGAACACGACGATCGTGTCGTCGAGCGACGCCCTTGCGCTCGAGCGTCGCGAGGATGCGGCCGAGGCTGTCGTCGACGCCGAGCAGCATCTCGAGGCGGCCGCGGATCTCCTCGTCGGTCGTCGCGGTGGCCTTGCCGAGCGGCGGCAGCGCGATCGATCTGCCGCATGCAGCGCCGGCTTGTCCAGCGGCGGCTCGAACGCGTTGGCGCGCCGCGGCATCGGCCGGCCGGCGTAGCGGCCGCGATGCCGCTCGGCGGCGACGAAGCCGCCCGGCTGGCCCGGCAGCGGCGTCGAGGCTGCCGTCGTCGCGCTGGATGACGTTGGGATGGATCGCCTTGTGCGCCAGGTAGACGAGGAACGGCGCGTCCGACGGCCGATCGATGAAGCGCTCGACGTAGTCGGTGAGCAGGTCGGTGCGTAGCCCTTCGCCTGCACGCGCTGCCCGTCGACGTTGAGCTGCGGGTCGATCGCCTCGCCCTGGCCCGGCATCGCCACCCAGTGGTCGAAGCCCGGGCGCGGGCTGTCGTCGTTGCCCATGTGCCACTTGCCGAAGAAGCCCGGTGCGGTAGCCGGCCTGCTGCAGCTCGCTGCGGAAACACCGGCAGGTTGTGGCTCGGGCCGCGCGGTGTTGTCGATGATGCCGTTGGTGTGCGGGTACTGGCCGGTCAGGAAGCTGGCGCGGCTCGGCGAGCACAGCGGCGTCGTCGCGAACGCGTTGGGGAACCGCGCGCCCTCGCGCGCGAGCCGATCCATGTGCGGCGTCTCGATGAACGGATGCCCGGCGGCGCCGAGGTCGTCCCAGCGCATGTCGTCGACGAGCACGAAGACGATGTTGGGCCGCCGTGGCTGCGCCGGCGGCGTCGACGCCGCCGGGCGCGGTTCTCGGCCGGCGCCCGGCACGACAGTGTGAGAGCGCGGTCAGGATCGCGAACAGGCGGACGGGTGTCATCGGCCCTCTCAGCGGAAACGCGGTCGGCACATTATCCGCGAAAGGAAGTCCCATGCCTGAACAGACTCCCGAGTCTGCGTCGCTCGAGCTTCCCGAGAGTCCCAACCTGGAGTGGCTGCGAAAGCAGGCGAAAACACGTCTCGCGGAATTGCGACAGGTGAACCCCAGCGCCAAGCTGGCCGAAGCACAATTCGAGATCGCGAAGCGGTACGGTTTCTCCAGCTGGCGCGCGCTGAAAGAGCACCTCGACTCACGGACCCTTGAAGGTCAGATTATCGAAAGTGCTCGCAAAGGCCACGTCGAGATATAGC
>CAVTGK010000038.1:0-8680 GCA_963734095.1 uncultured Acidobacteriota bacterium
AACACACGCCGCGATGGAAAGGATTTCCCGCTTCAGCGGAAAGTCTGCTACCTGTGGCTTTCGGCTTCAGACCCTATGTAGGGGGAACGATAGGTCGGCTGTATGTTGAATCTCTTTTGAGAGCTGACTCGAAAGGAGTTCGACATGACGAGCACAACCCAACTGCGGCGCTCTACTAGGCGGTCTAACTGAGCACACGGGAGTGGTGGTTGACGATGGCGGCGACGCCAGGCGGGGCGCGGCACCGCGCGCGGGTGGCCCCTGGGAATAGGGGGGCGG
The DNA here is from genome assembly GCA_963734095.1 of uncultured Acidobacteriota bacterium. Taxonomy (GTDB): domain Bacteria; phylum Acidobacteriota; class Vicinamibacteria; order Vicinamibacterales; family UBA2999; genus JACCSI01. The sequence continues at coordinate 280 of CAVTGK010000038.1, forward strand.
TGACGCGAGCGGTCGCGGCCGCGAAGCTGCGGGGCGGCCTGCCGGCGACGGCGCCCGTGCGAAGTTGCTACGAAGCGGGGCGCGAGGGATTCTGGCCGCATCGATTCTTCACGGCCCTGGGCCTCTCGAATCTGGTGGTCGACTCCTGAGACGTACCGAAGTGTCGCGCCGGGCGCGGCGCCGCGTGAGACGTTGCCCGTTGCTCCGGTAGGGTCCGCGCTGCGGCCCGGGCTTCAGAGGGGGCACGGCGAACGGTTTCGCCCTGCGCCACGCGCACATACAGGATCCGGTGCTCGGCTGTGCCGACACGCATAGAAGCTCGTGCGAGCGATCGGCTCGCCGATGGATGAAACGCACGCGGATTGGACGACCCGAGACGTCACCTCCGCAGACCTCCTGGCTGGTTGAGCGGTCTGCTCCGGTGACGTCTGTTGAAGCGCAGGGACTTGACATCAGTCCGGCTCATAGAAGCCGGAACGGAGCAATGCGGCCGCACCCTAACAGCCGCTGACGCCGAAAAACTCGGCCTCGTTCATTCTCTGTCTCGTGCAGCGCCGAGCAAAACTGCGCAGTTCATTCTGTGCTTGGAGGACCTTTCCGACGGACAGGCGTTCGGATCGGTGCGGGTGACTAATCCGCCGCAAGCGGGCGGGTGAGGGACGCGCGGGCTTTACCAGAGTCGACGGCTGTGATGTACTCCACCACGAATTTTCACTCGAGGTCGCCGTCCGAGTTGTCGACCGGCGGTCTTCGGCATATCGACGATTCGTCACGATTCTTAACATGAGGAGCAGACCATGCGTTTGGTTGGTCGTCCACGGTTGGCGCTATCCTTCGGAGTCTTCGCACTCGGGGTGGTCGCCAGCAAAGGTGAGGCACAGATACTTGGTCCGTACAGCTTCCAGCTCGCCCCCTACTGCAATGTGCTGACCGTGACAGTCATACCCGTCCCGACAGGGTTCCAAGTCTCGGGCACGGACAACGGTTGTGGCGCGGATGCGCAAGGCACGTTTGGCACAGCCTTCGCGAGCGGTGCGGACGTCAAGCTCAGTCTGGTCACCCTCGGCGCCAACGGGCAACCGCGCTATGTCGCCGCGACAATAAATCCGCTCGCGGGTACCGGGACGTGGAGCGATAACGGTGGGCATGGCGGCCAGTTGGTAGCTGCCGGGAGCGCGCCCGGCTCGCCTCTGCCCGCTCCGTCACTGCCAACCGGGCCGCCGGGCGCTTCCGGCCCCCAAGGCGCTCCCGGCCCCCAAGGCGCCCAGGTCCCGAAGGCGTCCCCGGCCCCCAAGGCCCTCCCGGCCCTCCGGGAGTACCCGGCGCGCCCGGCGCGACCAACGTCGTTGTCCGTAGAGTAGAGGTCACCTCCACCGGGGTCACCATTGACCTCAACCCTGCCTGCCAGAGTGGCGAGGTCGCAACCGGCGGTGGATTCGCTACGTTTGGGACCACTAACGGGATTTCCCCCACATCAACAGCCCCCAGTCGGGGGGGGCCGACGCAGGAGAGGGCAGCGTCCCCAACGGCTGGCGGGTGTCGCTCGTAAATCCCGAACAACCACAGTGCGAACTTTGTCGGCTACGTAATCTGTGTCTCGCCATGACCTGACACCGGGCATGCTCTACCTCGGCGTCATGCAGTTGGTGCGCAACCGTTCAGCGTGATCGTTCGTCCATGCGTCGATCGGCCGGATCGTCTTCCGCAGGCGCTGGTGCCAGAGGCTCGTCGCCAGTGGCCGCGTCGCCCTGGTGCAGGACCTGTTCCGCGGCCTGTGCCATTCGCGTCTCGAGCGACGTCGCAGCAACTGTGCCTGCTCCGAGGGGGGTAGCGCCGTAGAACGACGATCCGAGGTACAGCTCACTGAGGAACCTGACGAACACTTGGCCCACTGCAATCGTCGGCACGGCCAGCAGAATACCGAGCAGCCCAAACAGCTTGCCCCCCACCAGCAGGCCGAGAAACACCGCCATCGGATGCAGTTGCAGACGTCCGCCGAGAATGCGCGGGGTCAGGTAGAACCCCTCGATGTTCTGCACTACGAAGAACGTCGCGAGAACGCCAACGACCCGCCAGAGCCCGGCGCCGTCTGCCAGCGTGAATCCCGTTGCCAGCACCAGTCCGAGAACAGTGCCGACGTAAGGAATCGCATTGAGGAGTCCTGAGATGGCCGCTATCGCCGCCCAGGCTGGGACCCCGAGTATCCAGAAGCCGATGGCGTAGAGGCTCGCCATGATCATCGCGACCAGGAGCTGTCCGGTGACTTACGACTCGACGATGCGGCCGACTTCGTCGAAGAGTCGCTCGAACGTCTGACGAAACCGCGGGGGAATCAGCGCTTCAGACGAGCTCCGCCAGGTGCTGAAGTCGACGAGGAGGTAATAGGCGAAGAAAGGAACCAGGATCAAATCGAGCGATGCCGCGGCGGTCGAGGCGAGACCCGTGGCTGCTCCCGCGAACCAGGGCGCGGAACCGCTCAGCGAGTACGCTGGCTCGCGCACGACCTGCTCGATCCAGGGACCGACAGACCGATCGAACACGAGCGAGTAGCTGCGCAAGAACGACCGGAGGCGTCCGGCAGTTTCCGGGGTGAAGAGTTGCGCGAGCTGCTGACCGGTATCGACGACCTGCTTCCAGAGCTCCGGTAAGACCAGCCCGATGAACGCTGTCGCCGCGACGAACACCCCGGCGAGGGCGAGAAGCGCGGCGAGCGATCGAGTCATGCCGCGTCTTTCGAGCAGAGACACCACGGGATTCAAAACGAACGCGATGGCGAACGACGCGAGAACGGGAACGATGACGACGCGGCCGACGACGTACAGCAACTGCAGCAGCAGAACCGTGACGACGATCGCTGGCACCCAGCGGAACCACCAGAGCGGCGAGTCGGCTGTTGGCTTGTCGCGAAGAGGCAACTCGCGAGCGGGTTCGAGGACGTCACCCGTGTACTTGGCCTCGACCTTGGGGGTCATTCAGGCTCCAGGCGCCAGAGTACGGCGGGTCGGCGACGGATGCAACTGAGGCCCCACGCAACATCAACCCCGGAAGAGCAAGGATTTGCCGCCCGGAGCCGCCAATTACGGCTCGTCCGCGCTCGGTCCGTAGATCTGCGGCACGGTCGAACCCATCGGGCGCAGATACGTCGTGATCTGCCCTCGATGATGAACGATGTCGAACAGAAAGCTCCACGCCATGGGCGACGCCGGCCGCTGAGCGCCGAAGAACTCGAGCGTGCCGTCCCAGCGTGCGGCAGGCAGCGCCTTCAACCGCCTGACAATGTCCGCACTCTGCTTCTCATAAATGTCGAGCAGCTCCGTCATCGTTGTGGGAGCGGGCGCCGGCTTCCACTCGGCCTTGCCGGTCTCGAGCGCCTCGACGAGCATCTTTTCTTCGCAGGCGATCTGCCATGCAATTTCGTTCGCCGTACGAGACTTCGGATCGGGCCGGTAATCGGAGCCTTCCGGAATACGCGCAATCACGTTGCGCGTCGTCTTCGATTCGTTCTCCCAGAAATTGGTGAACAGCGATCGTTCGTCCATGGCAATGCCTCCTGGCAGGTGCCTGACTCAATCGTGAACGGCGTGGTTCAGGGGCAGGCGCATCTCATTCGAGGGGCGGAAGCCCATCGTGGTGTAGACGGACCGGCCTTCGTCGCTGGCGTGGAGCGACACGAGCGAGTAGGACTCGCGGCGGCACCACGCCACCATCTCCCCCAACAACAGGCGGGCGAGGCCCTGGCGTCGATGCTCCGGCTCGGTAAACATGTTGACAATCCAGGGACGCTCCGGCCGCGTGCTGTACATCTGCGGCTGAAACGGCAGAATGATGATGCCCCCGCCGGCGACGACTCGGCCCTCGACGTCGACGAACCAGCCGCGATAGGTACCGGCCGCGAAATGATGGCCGAAGAACTGCGTGGACGCCCGTTCCATTTCCTCGAGCTGCACGGGATCGGTGTGGCCCATGTCCTCGTACATGCGCCGCCGGTGACGGATCACGATGGCAAGCTCCTCTGGATGGGCTTCGCGAATGACGTACCGCGTCATGCTGCGATCATAGTCGCCCGAAGCTAGAGTTTGTCCGTGCGCCACACTCTGGACATGATCTGGATGAAGCTCACGATCTGATCGTCCCATACGTCCCACGAGTGCCCAAACGGCGAGACCTCCCGATACTCGTACGGAATCTTGCGTTTCGTGAGTCGTTCGACAAACCTCCGGCTGTCGATGACAAACAGATCCTGGTTCCCGCACGCCAGGTAGAGACGGGGGACCGACTCGAGCGAGATGGCATCCGCAAGCGCCGCGGGATCTCTCTCCAGGCGTTCGGGCGTTCCAGGTGCGCCGAATCCTTGTTGCTCCCGAGACTTCATGTCCATGTCAGGCGACTGTCTCGAGATGAGAAATGGCGCACTCATCGCCCCAATCGAGCCAAAGAGCTGGTGGTGCTTCAGGCCCAGCACCATCGCACCCCATCCACCCATCGAGACACCGGCGACTGCACGGCCTTCTCGCGACGCCACCGTGCGGTAGTGTCGGTCCATGTACGGGACTAGATCCTTGACCACGAAATCCTCGTACTTCGCCTTCGGATCCGCAACGCTGTTGATGTACCAGCTCTCACCCGCACTTGGCGTCACGATAATCAGTTCTTGTGCGGCTTGTTCCACGAACCACGGACGCGTCGTGAATGTCGTATGGTCCTGGCCGCCCCCATGAAGGAGGTACAGAACCGGGTATCGCTTCTCCGACCGTGAATAGGTCGCCGGCAGGAGAACGGTGATGGGGATCGTTTTACCAAGAGATGCGCTTGGGACTTGGACGATCGCGGCCGCGACGCTGGCCGACGAATTCGGTTGATTGGCCGCGCCGATTTGAATGGATAACAAGCCGCAAGCCGCGGCCACGGCAATTGGTGTTCGCATACTTGGCTGCCCCCCGCTGCAGGTGTTGGTGCCGGCGATGCTATGCCAAAACAGGTTCCCTTCGAATCGCGGGACCGGCCCTGCAGAAAACGAGGCTCGTCAAAAACATTGAGGAGTAAGATGCGGCGGGTGGGCCTCACCGGGAGTCATCGCATGAATAACCGATTCATCGCACTCGTCGCTCTCGGCGCTGGCGTTGTCGCGCTACTTGTGGCAACGTCACGCGCGCAGCAGCCCGCTGGCGACGTCGCCATCGACCCCGACGACATCGGCGGCGTCGTCACCGGCCCCAGCGGTCCCGAGGCTGGCGTCTGGGTCATTGCCGAAACGCGCGAACTGCCCGTTCGCTACATCAAGAGCGTCGTGACCGACGACCGCGGGCGATTCGTCGTGCCGGACGTGCCGCCCGCGACCTACACCGTCTGGGCGCGAGGGTATGGCCTGGTCGACAGCGACAAGGCAACCGTGAAGCCAGGTCAGCGTCTCGCGATCGCCGCCAAGGTGGCCCCAAACGACGCCGCTGCCGCGCACTATTACCCGGCCATCTATTGGTACGCGATGCTCAAGATCCCCGCGGCCGATCAATTCGGCGGCAAGAGCAGCATCCCTGAGCGGTTGTCGCAGAACCAGTGGATTGCAGCCATGAAGAACACCGGCTGCATCGGCTGCCATCAGCTCGGTCAACTGTCCACGCGCACGATTCCATCGGCGCTCGGCACGTTCGCCTCTGGCGCGGATGCGTGGAAACGAAGGGTGCAGTCGGGTCAATCGGGGCAGCAGATGCTCAATCAGTTGAACAACCTCGGCGACCTGTCGTTCGCCAGCTTCGGTGAGTGGACCGATCGCGTTGCCAAGGGCGAACTTCCATTTGCCAAGCCGCCGCGGCCGCAAGGCGTGGAGCGAAACATCGTCGTCACGCTACGTGATTGGATGACCGAGAAGCACTATCTGCACGACCTCATTGCGAGCGATCGGCGGCACCCGACCGTGAACGCCTACGGGCCACTGTACGGATCACCTGAGTACAGCTCGGACCTGCTGCCGATTTTGGATCCGGTGAAGAACGTGGCGACGACGTTCAAGGGACCGGTGAGAGATCCCGAGATGCCGCTCAATCTCGGCCCTGGACATGCGGCGGCACTCGACCCGGTACAGCCATCGCCCTATTGGGGCAGCGAGCGCATCTGGGAGACGCGCGTCAACAATCACAACTCGATGTTCGGACGCGACGGCCGGCTGTGGCTGGCGGCGTCGGTGCGCGGCAACGACAATCCCGCCTGGTGCCGGGCAGGCTCGGATCATCCGTCGGCAAAAGCGTTTCCCATGGATCGGGCCGTCCGCCATGTCGCGATGCTGGACCCGAAGACGATGAAGTACACGTTCATCGAGACGTGCTATTCCACGCATCATCCCCAGTTTGGCTATGACGCGAACGACACGCTGTGGACGAGTGGTGGCGGCCCGGTCGTGGGTTGGCTGAATACCAAGATGTTCGATGCGACGGGTGACGCGGCGAAGTCGCAGGGATGGACGGCGCTCATCCTCGACACCAACGGCAATGGAAGGCGAGACGCCTACACCGAGCCCGATCAGCCACCAGACCCCACCAAGGATCGGCGCGTCAACGCGCCGTTCTATGCCGTGATGCCGAGTCCCGTCGATGGTTCCATCTGGGGATCGACGCTCGGCTATCCGGGCGCCGTCGTGCGGCTGTCGCCGGGTTCGAATCCACCCGAGACTGCACTCGCCGAGGTCTATGCTGTTCCGCTGCCAGGCTTCGCCGCGCGCGGCGCCGACATCGACAGCAAGGGCGTCGTGTGGGTGTCAATGGGCAGCGGCCACATCGGCAGTTTCGATCGACGCAAGTGCAAGGCGCCACTCGACGGGCCCAAGGCGACCGGCGATCACTGTCCCGAGGGTTGGTCGTTTTACAAGTATCCCGGTCCCGGCTTTCAAGGCATTGGTGAGAACAGCGCGGAGTCGAGCTACTACACCTGGGTCGATCAGCACGACACGTTCGGGCTCGGGAACGATGTGCCGATGTCCACCGGGAATCTGAACGACGGGCTCATCGCCTATGCCAATGGGCGCATGGTGGTGCTGCGCGTGCCGTATCCGATCGGGTTCTACGCCAAGGGCTTCGACGGCCGCATCGACGATCCCAAAGCGGGCTGGAAAGGCCGAGGTCTCTGGGCCGCCAACGGGGATCGCACGCCGTGGTTGATCGAGGGCGGCAAAGGAGCCAGGCCACTGGCGGCGCATTTTCAGCTGCGCCCAAATCCGTTGGCAAAGTAGCGGCGAGACTATCGAAATCCACAACCCGGACGAATCGTCGCCCCGTGACGTTCGTTGTGTCGCTCGCGTGCGCCGCGCGCGCGTCTTCCCGGTGTTGTCCAGGTGAGGTTGCCTTGGGCACCGACTACGCCATAATCACCGCGACGCGAGCGGCGCGCTCCGGCGCTCGCGCAGAAGGCGAGCGCGTGTCAGAAAACAGGGTCAACCCCGAGGCCGCGGAGGATCGACTGCGCGACGCGCGCCGAGAACTGGCGCAGGTGGCCCGACGCTCGACGCTGGCGGCGATGACGGCCTCGATCGGACATGAGATCAACCAGCCGCTCACCGCGATTGCTGCCAATGCCCATGCGAGCTTGCGATGGCTTCGCACCCGGAGCCCAATGTTGGCGAGGTGCAAGCGTCACTGGAGCAGATCGTCCGCGACACCAAGCGCGCCAGCGACATCATCGAAAACCTCCGCGCCATGTTCCGCCAGGACGGGCAAGAAGGAGTGCGCTCAACGCCAATGATCTCGTGCGCGATGTACTTGCGCTGCTTCATGGCGAGCTCGACGGTCACGGAGTCCAAGTGGAGACGGAATTGCGAGAAGACCTTCCGAACATTGTCGGTGAGCGTGTACCCTTGCAACAGGTCCTTCTCAATTTGATCGTGAATGCGCTCGAGGCGATGAGTTCGGTGACGGATCGCGCGCGCCGGTTGTCGGTCACAACTGACGTGCACGAATCCGACTGCATCCTGATTACCGTGGCCGACGAGGGACCGGGTATCGAGCCCCAGAACATGAAGCGAATCTTCGATGCATTGTTCACGACCAAGCCGCAGGGTGTGGGGATGGGACTTTCCATCTGTCAGTTAATCGTTAGTGCCCATGGCGGGCGGCTCTGGGCTGCGCCAGGGACGCCACATGGATTGACGTTTCGCGTGCAGCTACCAATAGGGCCGTAATGCCCAACCTCGCGCTCGAACCTGACGTGATGGTCGTCGATTTGACCATGCCCGAGTTGAATGGCCTTGACGGCTGCCGCGCAATCAAGCGCGCGATCTCGCAGACGAAGATTGTGCTCGTGACGGCTGCCGCCGATCCGCGGGTTGTCCAAGCGGCGTTTCATGCCGGGGCGTCGGCGTTTGTCCGAAAGGAGTCAGCGGCGGATCGTGTCGAAATACGCTTTCGCGCCTTGCCGA
>CAVTGK010000039.1:0-20674 GCA_963734095.1 uncultured Acidobacteriota bacterium
CGACGCAGATGGTGACGCCGGTGAAGGCAATGACGTCCACGATAAGACGATGCGGCGACTCCTCCGAGCCGGGCAGAGATGAGCGTTCGGCGGGGTTGCAATCGGCCAACGCCGGGAGGGCATCGACCGGAGTCAGACTCCTCTGAGACGCCCGGACGCGTACTTGTGAAGCAGGCTCGAAATCAGCGTCTGGTATGGAAGCCCCTCCGCTAGCGCCCGCTTCTGGATCGCTCCAGGTCCTTACTCGAGAGCCGGATGTTCAGCCGACGGTCCTTGCGGAACGCCGCTTTAGCGTAGCGGGAGTAGCGAGTCCGCTCGCGCGATAAAGCTCAACGCCGAGCGCTGATCTGAAGGCCACCGTCATTGAGCTCGAGTTCCGCGATTGACCAAGGCCTGCGACGCTCAATCGGCCGCGCCGTCACGCGTACGTAGCGTGCCAGTCGCGCCTCAAACGGAAGTTCGATGCGCGGCGACCGCGGGAAACGGATTGCGCCCGCGATCGCTTCCGCATACACATTCCCGTGCCAAGCAGTTCGCCAGTGGTTCTCATCGGCTGACGTATCGATCGCGAGGTTTCGTGGGAAGTTGTCGAAGTCGTTTCCAGTGATCTGCACGACACTGCCGAGCGTTCTCGATTCGCCCAGGTCGATCGTGATCTCTTGACGGTCCTCGCCAGAACACACCCATCGCGTTCGATCGTCGCCGTCGAATGACAGACCCACATCTTGCGGATTACAGGTTGAGCGAATCGCAACAATCGGCACCCGCTGGCCGAGGTTGATCTGGACCGGAGCGATCCGCGGCAGTCGGTATTGCAGCCCCGCCGCGCTGACCGCCATCAGCGTGGCGCCCTGCTGGCGCTCGACCAGCGCCTGAAGGCTTCCTGCTTCTTCGCGCACGACGACATGAAGCTCGCTCAGACGTTGAAAGACTCGCAGGAAGCGCTCGTCACCGACCAGGGCAGCCTCGGCCAACACGGCGTAGTAGCCGGGGCTGTGACCGCTGTATCCGTTGACGGACCTCCAGCCGTTGATCACGGCTCTCCACTCCGCTGCCGCGTCTGGGTAGTCCGTTCCCAGCGGCAATTCGAGAACGGTACCATTGAGCATGGCGGACGCCTCCGGCGCCGGTCGGGGCAACGCCGCACTACCAATACCGTCAAACCATCCATCCGCGAGCACGCCAATCGTCACGATTGCCAGCATCACCGCCGCCACACCTCGCCGTCGGCTCTTGATCAGGTCGGCGATCACGAGGCCAGCGACCACGGCGAGACAAAGCGTGCTCATCAGCCAGAACCGCGCCGGCACCCGAAGACCGTCACCGCCAGGAAAGCTACGCAGCCAACCGAACGGTCCCCCGAGTCCCACTGGTGTCCAGAAATAGGTAATCGTCGGCCCTAGCGCAAAGAGCCACATGATGACGGTAGCGATGGCATAAAACGCCCCTGACGTGGCTGCGACCCTCACGGCGCTCGATCGGCCAAGTGACACCAGGATTCGCAGCGACGCGACGACGAACAATAAGAAAATCGTGACGCCCGGAAACAAAGCGGCTTCGCCGCGACAACCGACACGGAGCCATCCCCAAAACGTCAGACCATCAGGAGCGCAGACCACTGCCGCGAGGTCGGCGCTGTAAAACTGCACTTCGTCGATTCGTCGAATCAGCCCGTGCTGAGCGTGGACGGTCGCATACTTGTAAAGGATGGGCAGCAACGGCAGTGCGGCAAGCAGGGTCGCCAGGGCAATCTGTCCAAGCGCCAGCCACCGACGGCGGATCACGACAAACCAGATCACCCAGAGCACAACGACCATCGTAAAGAGGATGAGGCAGTAGAGATTGGCAGCCACCTGCAACATCCAGCAGACGCCATACCACACCAGCCATCGCCGCCGGCTGGTGCTCAGATACGCATGCAAACCCAGAAGTGCGAGCGGACCCCAGAACACCGTCAGCATCTGAATGTGTCCGAGCTGATAGACACGGTACGGCGCGAAGCTGTACGCCAAACCAGCGACAAACGCTCCTGCCGCACTTCCAGTCAACCGGAGCACGAGGGCGAACATGGCCATCGCTGACAGTGGAAACGTCAGCAGCATGGTCAGGTTGTAGGCCACAACGGGATCGCCCGTGATCCAGCGGATGGGCAACGCCACCACGCTGACGCCCAGCAAGTGTTCCGAGAACGTCAAGGCATCACGAGTTGGATGGAAAATCGGGAACTGCCACCAGGCGTCGGTCAGCGGAAGAGTCGTCGCCGTCCACTCGAGAATCGCGGCATTCAGCAGAGGATCGCCGGCGTCGTTCGCGATGCCAGTCGCGAGGTGATCCAGCACATGACGTCCGATGAACGCCGTCACGGCGACGTAGCAGAGCAGACTTGCCGCCGCAGCCGGCCACGTTCTCGACTTCAAGCCAGTTGGCCCGGTCGTTCCCGCGGCCGGCTCAGCTATAATCCGCTGGCCGTCGGGCAGTGAGTGATGATCGGTCAGACTCTCCTCCACTATCGCATTGTCAGCCGGCTGGGAGCAGGTGGCATGGGCGAGGTCTTCGTGGCCGAGGACCTGAAACTCCACCGCGCCGTCGCACTCAAGATTCTCCCCGCCGCGTTCGCCTTGGACGAGGACCGCCGACAGCGGTTCGAACGTGAGGCCCGCATCGTCGGAGCGCTCAACCATCCCAACATCGTGACGCTCTATTCAGTGGAGTCCAGCGACTCGCAGCTCTTCATCACCATGGAACTGGTGCGCGGCGCTGTGCTCGCCGACCGGATCCCGCGCGACGGCTTGCCAGTGACGGCGTTTCTGGATCTCGCCATTCCCATGGCCGACGCCCTCGCTGCTGCGCACGGCTCCGGCGTGGTGCACCGCGACCTGAAGCCGCAGAACGTCATGGTGAGCGAGGACGGTCGCATCAAGGTGCTCGACTTCGGGCTCGCGCAAGCCGACGCACTCATTGACCGGGGAGGTTCCGAACTGACGCATCGTCTCACCCAGGAAGGGCATGTTGTTGGCACGTTCGCCTACATGGCGCCTGAACAAGCGGAGGGCAAACGTGTCGACATTCGGTCCGACATCTTCTCGCTGGGCGTTGTGTTCTATCAGATGCTGGCCGGCGAACCGCCGTTCAAAGGCGGCACCGCCGTCAGCACGCTTGCCGCCGTCATCAAGGATGATCCCCGACGCCTGTCGGAGGTGAGACACGAGCTGCCGCGCGACCTGTCGCGCCTTGTCACACGCTGCCTCGCCAAGGACCCGAATCGACGGTACCAAAGCGCCGCCGACCTGCGCACCGACCTCGAAGATCTCAGGCTCGATGTGAGCTCGGGATTCGTTGACGCGGCCGTCAGCCAAGCCCAACGGAAGGCGTGGACCGGCAAGTGGTTTGCGGTGCCTATCGTGCTGGCGGTGGCGGCTGCGTCGGCGGTTGCGGGTTATCGAGCGCGGGAGCCGTCGCCGACAATGGGGCCGACGCTCGATGGAAGCTTCGTGCGTCTCACCTCTCGAGCGGGTGAGGAACTGTTCCCCAGCGTGTCTCCGGACGGCGAGTTCGTCGCTTATGCGAGCCAGGCGGCGGGAAACTGGGACATCTACCTTCAACGCGTTGGCGGCGATCGGCCGATCAATCTTACGGACGATTCGGCGAGCGCGGACACCGAACCCGCGTTCTCGCCCGATGGTCGCACCATTGCGTTTCGGTCCGAGCGCGACGGCGGTGGCATTTTCGTCATGGGCGCGACCGGTGAGAACGTGAAGCGTGTTTCCACCATTGGTCACAATCCCTCGTGGTCACCGGCCGGCGACGAAATCCTGGCCAACGTGGACGTCATCGCCGACCCCATTGCGAGGACCGTCGCGAAGGAGCAGTTCTGGGCCATCGAAGTGGCGAGTGGGAAGCGCCGGCTCGTGACACCCGATGACGCGGTACAGGCAAGTTGGTCGCCGAACGGGCATCGGATTGCGTATTGGGGCGTTCATCGCGGCGGGCAACGAGACATCTGGACGATGGCCTCGAGCGGTGGCGATCCCAAGCCAGTGACCAATGACGAGGCGCGTCGACTGGAACCCAGTCTGGGCGCCAGACGGGCGTCATCTGTATTTTGCGAGCGAGCGCGGTGGCACGATGAATCTGTGGCGTGTGCCGATCGATGAGCGCTCGGGCGACATCGGTGGCGCCTTTGAGCCCGTCACGACGCCGTCCAGCTATAGCCAGCACCTCAGCTTCGCGCGCAACGGGCGCCGATTGGCGTATGTCGAGGTCGTGCGGCATGTGCATCTGCAACGACTCACGTTCGACCCCGATCGCGAGCAGGTCGTCGGCGCGCCGTCATGGGTTCTGCAGGATGCCAAGCCCGCGAAGAATCCGTCCCTGTCAAGCGACGGAAAGACCTTTGTCTTCGACTCCATCGAAGGGTCACAGGAAGACGTGTTCCTCATCCGCGCCGATGGGACTGGTCTTCGCCGGCTGACCGACGATGGCTTCAAGGATCGCGCGCCTCGTTGGTCGCCGGACGGGAAGCAGATTCTCTTCCTGTCCGATCGTGGCGGCCAGTACGACGTGTGGCGAATGAATCCCGATGGAAGTGGTGTGGAGCAAGTGAGCTTCATCAAGGGGGACCGTTGGGCACAAGCGCCGTTGTGGTCACCCGACGGCAACCGCATCCTCGTCAACCGCAATGCCAGCGCGCCGGTGCTGATCGACGGCCGCGTGCCATGGGCCAAGCAGACGCCGATCGTGGCCGCGCCGAACGACGATCACGATCTGGATTATTTCGCGTGGTCCTGGTCACCTGATGGGCAGACGCTGGCAGGCCACCCCAATGGCATCGTGACCTATTCTTTGGAGTCGCGGGCGTTCCAGCGGCTCACCAATTTCGGGCAGCGGCCCGCATGGTTGCACGATAACCGGCGTCTGATCTTCATGGACAGCCAGAAGGTGTACGTGCTCGACACCGTGACGAAGCGGGTCAAGGAAGTCTATTCAGCGGTCCCCCACCGTCTGCAATCGATCACGTTGTCGTCGGACAACCGTTCGATCGGTGTCTCGCTTGCGATCAACGAAGCCGACATCTGGCTCGCATCCCTCAGGTGAACCCGGCGCCGAGTGATGAGGTAGACCGTCATGTGACAATTTCGAGGTCCGGATCGGCGAGCGGATTGGCCTCACCTTCAAGCCGCACTTCGTACCAGTAGGTGCCGGAGTCCTTCTTTACCTTGCTCTTGATGCGCTTCTTGCCCTTGACCGATTCGACGAGGGGGTCTTGACCGGTCCAGTGAATCTTCACATCTTTGCTCGCGCTAAGGCCAGCCGGGTCGAGGATGATCCATTCGACATCCCATTGCTTCTTGGCCTGCAGCCGGTACGGAAACACCTTGGCACTCTTGGTTCCGGACGCTTCGTACAAGATAATCAACGCCGACGCAACGTCGAAGCTCGCGATCAGCGCGTCGATTGCTTTCGGCTTCATGAACTGCCCGATAATCACGCTGACTACAGCCGCCACCAGCGCAGCTACGAGCACCTCGGTCATCGCCGCTCTCCTTTGTTCGAGTTTCCTTGCGTTAACGCCCGGAACGACGCGACCCCACGCAGGCTCGCGAGGTCCTCTTCCTCGGCCACCAATGATCGGCTCAATCCGTGAGACACCGCGACAGTCGCGTCCTGCACGGCACGATCGGTCTCCCCGGCCAGTGCGTACACGACGGCGGATCTGAACCGCACCTGAGGATCATCGGGTGCAAGGCGCAGCGCTTCCTCGATCCGCTCCTGCGCCTCTGCCCGCCGGCCGGCCTTGGCTTGATAGACAGCCAGAAACGCCAGATTCCTTGCGTTGCTCGGATCGACCGACAACTCGGACTGAACCAGTGTGATCGCGAGCGAATACGCCTCGCGCGCCTCGTCCGGACGTCCCAGCCTGGTCAGGGCGTCGCCCAGATTTCGATGCGTCACATGCGAGTTCGGGCGGAGCTCGATCGCGCGGCGGTACGCCTGCACCGCGCCCTCGAAGTCTCCCTGCACGTGGAGCAGGGCGCCCATGTTCGACAAGGCTTGTGGGCTCGGCGCGATGGCGATCGCTTTCCGATACTGCACGAGCGCGCTCTCGTTGCGACCGAGCGTCTGATAGAGGGTGCCGAGCTGCTGATAACCAAATGGGCTGTCCGGTTGAAGCTCGGTGACGCGCTTGAACGCGTCTTCCGCCTCCTCGTAGCGCGCAGCCTGAAACAGCGTGACGCCCAGGACGCTGTAATGCCCCCAAAATGCCGGACGGAGGGCAATCGCCTTGCGGAACTCGGACACGGCGTCGTCAATCCTTCCCTGCTTCGCGAGTACTTGCCCCAGCAAGCGTCGGGCATCGTCGTAATTGGGCTGCAGAGCCAGGGCGCCCTGCAGTTCATCGATCGCATCCTCTGGCCTGCCGATGCCATCGAGCGTAAGCGCCAGCGAGTAACGGACCTGCGGGCGATTGGGGCCGAGGCGCTGAGCCTGGGTCCCGGCCGCGATCGCCTGCTGGGGGAGTTCGGGAGACTTCGTCTCGCCGTACAAGATCCAGAGTCCCTCACCGCGGGCGGCATGCGCGTCAGCAAACTGCGCGTCGAGTCGAACGGCCTCATCAAACGCTGCGAGCGCCGCCTCGGTGTTGCCTTTCACATCTCGGCGTTCGAGTAGGGCACGCCCGCGCCAGTACGCTGCCAGGGCGTCAGGATTCATCGTCGGCTGCTGGGCCAAGCTCGCGCGATCGGCGGCCGACAATTGCACGACGAGCGCTTGCGCCAGGACCGACGCCAGACGCGTCTGCAGCGTCGAAGATACCGCCGAAGCTGCCTTCGACGGTATCAGCCCAAGCCACCGAGGCGTCCGGCCGCACTAGCGTGAGCGTGACGCGCAGCCGGTCGCCCACCTGCTGCACACTGCCGTCGACCAGGTACGTTGCATCGAGCTCGGCGGCAAGCGCCGGCAGGTCGCGGATGCGCGCGCGTGCGTCGGCCACGGCCGAGCGCGACAGCACGGTGATTGACGACAGGCTTGCCAGGCGCGTGATCAGGCTCTCGGCAACGCCGACCGCAATGTAGCTCTTGCTGTCGTCGCCGCTGGCATTGGCGAGCGGCACGACCGCGACGACAGGCCTCGGCGGTGGTCCAGTTGTCGGGAGCGTCGATCGATTCCAGATGAGCGACGACACCAGCGCCCCGGTGCCGAGTGCGACGGCCAACATGGCCGCGGCGACCCAGCGCCGGCCACGAGGCCGGACGAGGGGCAGCGGGCGACGCTCGGTGGCAATCGATCGGAGCCCTTCACGAAACTCTCCGACCGTCTGCGGGCGGTGGGCGGGGTTGCGTGCGAGCGATCGGGTGATGAGGCTGTCGAGCGCAAGCGGCACGCCGGACACCGATTCGGAAACACTCGGCGGGTCCGATTGGAGCATCGCCCGCATCACCGTCGTCGCGTCGCCGCCCGGGAACGGCCGCTTGCCGGTCAACATCTCGAACAGGACGACACCGAGCGAGAACACGTCGGCGCGCCCGTCCACCGGCTGTCCGAGACACTGTTCGGGCGCGGCATAGCCGATCGTGCCCACGAAGACGGCCGGCGCCGTGTTGGCAGTCGCGTCGCCCGACGGCTCGGGCGGTAGCACGCGCGCAATCCCGAAGTCGAGCACCTTGGCGCGATCATCGGACGTGATGATGACGTTGCCGGGCTTGAGATCACGATGGATGATCCCCTGCACATGCGCGGCGGCCAGCGCATCGGCCAGTTGCGCGGCAATCGCGAGCGAGCTCGGTACCGACAGCGGACCGCCGCCAAGCTGGGACGCCAGCGTCTCGCCCTCGACGTACTCGAAGACAATGACCACCTGCCCGTCGATGTCGAGCACGTCGTGAACGGACGCAATGTTGGGATGGCTCAACGCCGCCGCCGCGCGCGCTTCGGAAAGCAGATGCTCCCGCGCATGCAGGCTCCGCGCTTCCGGACCCGAGAAGGTCTTGAGGGCGACGAGCCGCGACAGCCGCGAGTCCTCGGCAAGCAGGACCGTGCCCATGCCCCCTTGGCCCAGGGGGCGGACCACGCGATATGGGCCGATTTCACCCAAAACCGTCGACATACGATCGGTGGAGGATAGCATCCTCACTTTTAACTTACGTGCCTGAAGTGCCTGGAGTGCCTGAAGTGCCTGGAGTCGGGTGCCGGACGCCCGATGGGTTGGCGCCTGTGCCTTCGCTCAACTCTCGGCCGCGTTGCTCGCGGCCTGCACGCCGTGGATCGTGGCGTCAATCGCGCTCCGTGTGGCACCGACACACGCCGGCGCGCCGGCCCCACACGTGCATTCTATGAAGCTGCTGCGCGCGATCACGGTCGGCGCGGCAATGGCCACCTCGATCGCCACGGTCATCCTCGCTCCATCGCCATGGATGCTGCTGATCGTCGGCCTGGGGTTCGGAGGGGCTGCCGTCGTGGCCCTCAGGGTGCTGGGAGAGATCGACGATCTGACACGGCCCGCTCGGCAGGTGGACTCCGCCGAACGCGCCGCCAGCCTGAGGCCACGAACGGCGGGTGCGTACTTACCGTGGTCCTGGCGCCTGACGGTCGCCGGTACGGCCGTCCTCGGCGCAACCGCCTTTGTCGTTCGCGCCTCGAGTGTCGTCAGCGATCGGCCGATGTTCAGGCCCATCGTGTTCGCAGCCGCTGCTCTTGGTCTTTCTCTGGCTCTATGAAGTCTGGGCGCACCAGGTCATCACCGGGCCGATCGTCGCTGGCGACGCGGGCCATCTGCGCCGCGTAGTCCGTCGCATCTTCGCGATGGAGGTGCTGCTCGTGGTGGCGTGCCTCGGCACGGCGCACGCGCTGCTCAAGCTCGACTGGGCTGCGAACGGCACTCTTGGCGCCGCGATCGCGCTCGCCGGCGGCGTCGTCGCGGTCGCCGGCTGTGCGCTTGCGGTGGCGTCGGGGTTGGTGGGACGACGATACGAGACGGTCGGAAGACTAGCTACATCGATTCTATGGAATCCTCCAGATTGGCCGAGGCCCTGGACCAGCCTCGCCATAGAGCGCATGCGGGCTCGAGCCGAAGGCCAGCACCGATCGTTTTCCGTCGCCCATGGCGGCAGACGAGTTCAGACTGCCGTGCTATATTCCGCCCCGATGAGCGTAGCCATTCTGGCGAAAGCCGATGGCGAGCGCACCCGTCTGGTCCCGGCTGGCTCGTTCGACCTAGCGCACGCGGGGGCGGTGATGCGTGCAGTGGAACAGGCCGAGCGGGACCTGGTCGCGAGAGGTGACGTCGACCTCGACTTGTCCGCCCTCGAGGGAATCGACGGGTCGGGCGCCGTGCTGCTGGCGCGGCTCATCGACAGGCTCGAGGCACGCGGACTCCGCACGCGACTCATCGAGGGTCACAACCCCCACGCCGTCGGCCTGATCACGCTCTATCGCGAGCGGCCGGCGCAGGTCCAGCCGCAGCCGACCCGAACGATGAGCCCGCTCGGCCGACTTGGGTTCGTGGTCGCATCGCTACCAGGCCTCATGACCGGCTCGCTGGATTTCCTCGGTCGTGCCGCCGCCGCGGTCCCGAGGGCCTTCGTCTCCCCTCGTTCGGTCGATTGGTCATCGTTGCCGCGGCTGATGCAGGCGATCGCCGCAGACGCATTGCCGGTCACCAGCGCCGCGAACCTGCTCGTCGGGGTCATCATCGGATTCCTCGGCGTCTCGCAGCTCGGGCGGTTCGGCGCGGTGGTGTACGTCCCCGAGCTCGTCGTCATCGCACACTTCCGCGAGCTCGGCCCCCTGGTCACCGCCATCGTCGTGGCGGGCCGCTCGGGCGCGGGCCTGGCCTCGGAGCTGGCCACGATGCAGGTGTCGGAGGAAATCGACGCGCTCCGGTCGATGGGCTTCAACCCGGTGAGCTGGCTGGTCGTACCGCGCTGTATTGCGCTCGTGGCCACCGTGCCGCTGCTGACCTGGATTGGCGACGTGCTGGCGCTCGGCGGCGGGCTCCTCGCCACGATCGCCATCACCGACATGACGCCACGCGCCTACGTGCTCGGTACTGCGGACCACATCACGGGTGCGCACTTCCTCTACGGGATGATCAAGACGCCCTTCCTCGGGCTGATCATCGGGCTCATCGCCTGCGGGCAGGGTCTGGCCGCGCGCGGAGGAGCGGCGGCCGTTGGGGCGCGCACGACCACCGCCGTCGTGCTGTCCATCTTCGGCGTGATCGTGATCAGCGCGCTCTTCACACTGCTCTTCACACTGCTGGGAATCTGAACATGCCCCGGTCCCGGCCGCACATCGTCGTCGAGGACCTCCGGATCGGGTGGGGGGCCCGCGTGCTGATGGAGCACGTCAGCTTCGAGGTCGAGCGCGGAACGACCCTGGCCATTCTCGGCGGGTCGGGCAGTGGCAAGAGCACGCTGCTCCGGTACCTGATCGGCCTGGAGCAGCCGATGGCCGGCCGCATCGACATCGACGGCGTCGGCGAGCCGCACGTCTACAGCGGCATACCGCCGTTCGGCGTCCTCTTCCAGTCCGGCGCGCTCTTCAGTTCTCTGACGCTGGCCGAGAACCTCGCGCTCCCGCTGACGACCTGGACGAGCGTCCGCGGCCCCCTCGTACAGGATTTCGTGCAGGCGAAGCTTGATCTGGTCGGCCTCGGCGCGTTTTCCGGGCACCTTCCAGGTGAGATTTCGGGTGGCATGAAGAAGCGCGCGGGCATCGCGCGCGCGATGATGATCGAGCCCGACCTGCTGTTCTTCGACGAGCCCTCCGCCGGGCTCGACCCGATCAGCGCGGTCGAGCTCGATCACCTGATCGTCACGCTCAGCCGCGACCTCGGGATTACCATCGTCATCGTGACGCACGAGTTGCCGAGCATCTTCCTGGTCGCCGACAACTGCATCGTGCTCGACAAGGAAGCCAAGGGGATCGTGGCCCGAGGCGATCCTCGGCGGCTGCGGGACGAATCGGCCATCCCGTTCGTGCACAATTTCTTCACGCGGTCCTCGCCGAGCGCGTCCGCGGCACGGGAGCGATGAACCATGGCAGTCGAGAAGAGCTACGCGCGCCTCGGGTTGTTCCTCGTCATCGCCATCGTCGTGATCCTCGCGACGGGGCTGCTCTTCATCCAGCGGATGCGGAGCCGCGAGGTCATCGAGCTCGTCACCTATACGCAGGAGAACGTCGCCGGTCTCGACATCTCGAGCCCGGTGCGCTACCGCGGCGTCCCCGTTGGGCGGGTGTCGAACCTGCAGGTGGAGCCGGGCGGCCGCACGATCGAGATCGACTTCGAGCTGTTCACTGATCGCCTCACCACCGTCGGCGCCAATGTCACCAACCTCCAGGAAGGGGCCAGGTCGCGCGTGTTTTTCGAGCGGCTGCGCGCTCAGGTGGTGGGCAACCCCGTGACCGGCGAGGCATACCTCTTTCTCGACATGCCGGAGAACCCCCCTCCGCCGATGACGCTCGGCTTCACGCCAAGTCGGCCATACGTCCCGTCGATGCCGACCCCGATTGCGGAGCTACGGGACCGGTTGCCCGAAGTGCTGGAGCGCGTCGAGGCGACGCTCCAGGTCCTTCGGGAAATCGTCGCCCGAATGCCGGACAGCCTCGATCGGGCCGACCGGTTCTTCACCAACGTCGAGCGGATCGTCCGAGAGAGCGAGCTGCCGGCCCTCAGCGCCGACTCGCGGAAGTTCTTCTCGACGACCAGCGCGCAGATCGAGGCCATGGCGGCGAACCTGGACGGGCTGGTCGGTGACGAAGGCGAGCTGTCGAAGTTCGCCGAGGAGGCACGCGCCGCCATCGAGGCGGCGGATTTGCCCGCCTCCGGGCGCGCGACGCGTGACGCGATGGACCAGGCCAGCCTGGCGGCCGGGGACCTGCGGCGCTCGCTGCCTGCGATGCGCGAGTCGCTCGAGCAGCTCCGCGAACTCGCGCGCGAGCTACAAGAACAGCCGGAGTCGGTAGTCTACGGCCCCCGGCCGGCACGAGCGAAGCCGAAATGAATCCGCGCTCGAGATCCGGACTTATTGTCCTGCTGGTAGTGGTTTGCCTGGGCGGGGGGTGCCGTCTTCGCCTTCAACGCCCGGACACCGTGCCCGCACGGATGGTCGAGCCACGACTGGTCGAGCCGGCCGCCATCGTCGCCGACGCCCCGAACGCCACCAGCGTCCGCCTGCTCGAGACGCAGGGGCGAGGGCACATCGGTCGTCGGGTCCTGCACCAGCAGCCCGATGGCGAGGTGACCGAGGATCCGGTCTGGCTCTGGACGTCGACCCCCGATCGCTACCTGGATTCGGCCCTGCGATTCGCCATCGCGTCGAGCCCCGGCATCCGTCTGGTCGATGTCGGCAACGCGCCCTCGCTGGCCGTCACGCTAGTGGCCTGGCAACTCGAGGGGGGCGCGAGCCCGCGACTGGTCGGGGCTGTCGAGATCCAGGTGACAACGACGGATCGGGCGATCCATTGGGAGGTCGTCCGCGCGGAGGAACCGATCGCGGCCGACCTGCCTGGCGACTTGGCCGCAGCCGCGGGCCGACTGCTGGGGCGCCTCGCCACGGAGTGCCTCTCGCGTGTGATGCGCCAGGGATCATGACGCCCTGTCTTACTTGCCCTTCGCACCGAGGTCGACGTCAGTGGGTCGGCTTGAAGTCCGGCATGACGTTCCTGCTGGATTTGTGCTCGCTAGCGGCGCGGGTCCGCGTGCGCGACACCGACTGACGCGACTTTCCAGCTCTCTGCGATTTTCGCACCCAGCCACTCACATCCATCGGCAGCCAACGCCAACCAAGCTGGTCGCGGTTAATCGCATCGGATCGCAACGAGGGGATCAACCCTTGCCGCCCGGCGCGCCGGTAGGAAGGCTGCGACGAACGCAGCGCAGGCCAGCACCGCAATCGAGACCACGGTCGTGACCGGATCGTGTGCCGTCACTCCAAAGAGCATCGACGACACGAGTCTCGATGCCATCCAGGCGATTGGGAGCCCGATGACGATGCCAAGCGTGACCATCCGACTGGCTTCGTGCAGAATCTCGCCCAGCACCTGCGATTGTCGCGCGCCGAGTGCGATTCGAAGGCCAATCTCTCCGGTACGGCGCGCCACGTTGAAGGCCAGAATTCCGTACAGCCCGACAACGGCCAACGACAACGCAAGCACACCAAAGGTACTGGCCAGCGTCGTCATCAGTCGCTCTCGAACGAGACCGCTCTCGAGTTGATCGGTCAGCGTCCGTACAGTACCGGCTTGCCGGCGAGCTTCGGTTGGACCTCGTTCCGAATCGCGGCGGTCACTCGCACAAGGGACCCCGGAGCGTAGATCTCGAGCGTTGCCGTATCGACGCGGCTTTGGAGAAAAGCTGCGTACACCGTAGGCGGCGGCGTTTGCCTCAGGTCCTCGTACACGGCGTCCCTGACAACGCCGACAATCTGCATTTCCTGTGGCGAGCCAACCACGGACACCTGCTGCCCGAGCGGAGCGACATCTTTCATGTACTGCCGAACGAACGCCTCATTCACGATCGCGACGGGTGGGGCCGTCGCGTCGTCACGGTTCGAGAAGTCGCGCCCGAGCACGAACGGCGTCCCGAGCACTTCAAAGTACCGGGGCGCGATGACGTTGAAGTGCATTTCGCCAGTGTCTACGGGCTGGCCGTTGACGGCAATGGGCATGCTGATGCCGCCGCCCATGAGTGGTGTGACCGCCGACAAACTGGCCGCCTTCACACTCGGCAGTTGCTCAATGAAGTCAGTGCTTGTTGATAGAACGCTCGAAGCGCCGGCTCGTCCTTCCCGGTCCGCCGTGCATCGACATCGATGAGCAGCACGTCCTCATGCCGAAAGCCACGATCGAGCGTTCGGAGGTTGTCGAGCGTCCGGGCGAACAGCCCAGCGCCTATCAAAAGCGGCAGCGAGATCCCCACCTGGGCTGCGACCAGCGAGCGCGCCACGCGGCCCCCTCGACGAACGAGCCGGGGGGAAGCGGCGTTCATGGCCGGGGTCGTGACGGTGACGCGCCAGGCTGGGGCCGTGCCGAATAGAAACGTCGTCACGACGGCGGCCAGGGTCGCGAAGATAAGAACGCGCCAGTTCGGCCCCATGTCGAGTGCGATCGGGTTCACGGCGTCCGCCCCGGTTGATCCTGTCGTCATCAACTGAATCAAAACATTGCTGCCCCAGGACGCCACCACCAAGCCCAGGGCAGCACCAAGCACGGCCAGGAGCGCGCTCTCGGTCAGGAGCTGCCGCATGAGACGGCCACGGCTTGCGCCCAGCGCCGACCGAAGCGTGAGCTCACGATCGCGCGAGGCCGCACGTGCGAGCAGAAGGTTTGCGATATTGACGCAGGCGACGAGCAGCACGAGCCCGACCGCAGCCATCAGCACGAGAAGGGGTCTCTGGAACTCATTGCGGAGGGGGCTCGATCCTGTCGCGCCAGGACGGAAACCAAGCGTGGAGCTCAGTGCACGGCTCCGAGCGTCCGCTGGCAAGTTCGGATTAAGCGTTGACTGCAGGTAGCGCGACCAGTGAACGGTCAGACCAGCCGCGAGCCCGTCGCGCGTCAGCCCCTCACGCGTTCGTGCCAACACCTTGAGCCACCGGCCGCCCGCGCCGACCTTCCAGTCCTGCTCTGGCTGCACCTGCGGTACCACGCCGATCGCCAATGTAATGTCGGCCGCGTCGCCGACAATCGCACCCGAGAATCCGGCGGGCGTCACGCCGACGATCGAGACGGGGACACCTTCAATCAACAACGTCTGCCCGATGACATCGGGGCCACGCGCAAACTTTCGGGACCAGTACGCGTCGGTGATGACTGCCGCCGGCCGAGCGCCTGGACGGTCATCGTCGGGGCCAAGGAGGCGGCCGATGATGGGCGTGATACCCATCGTGCGGTAGTACTCGCCTGTCACCCACGCGCCGGCGGTCGTCTCGAGCGCGTCGGATGGGCCGATCTGGAATGTATCCGCCGCAAACCCGCACAGGTCCGCGAAGAGGTCGTCTTGCTCCGCCAGGTAGTTCACTTGTGGGTACGAGAAGTGCTCGCTGGCTTGACCTCCCTGGACTCGGGTCAGCACGACCAATTGATCCGGGTCACGAACCGGCAGCTGCCGCAACATCAAGGCGTCGATGAGGCCAAAGATCGCCGTGTTCGCGCCGATCCCGAGAGCGAGAGTCAGAACCGCGACTGAGGCGAACCCTGGCGCGTTACGCAGGGTTCGCACGGCGTACTGAACATCTCGGGCGACGCTTTCGACCGTCGACTCCCACCCGACATCGCGCACGCGGTCCTTGATACTGTCGACGCTCACGAGTCCCAGTTCGAGTCGCGCGGCACGAGTGGCCTGCTCGCGGCTCATCCCGCTGCGCAACTTCTCGTCGACGGCGGTCTCGAGGAACGCGGACAACTCGGCGTCTAGCTCCTTGTCTGCGACGTTTCGGCGGAATAGGCCCCGGATGCCGTTCCAGAATCGCAAGAGCGGGCGCATGTTACGCCTCCTATTCGGCTCGCAGCGCGATGATCGGGTCGACGCGCGCCGCTCGGCGCGCTGGAATGTAGCCAGCGAGCAGACCCAGAGCTGACATCACAGTCGCCGCGCCAATCAACGAACACAAGATCAGTTGCGCTCAGTCCAAACAGCAGACCTTGGACAAGTCGAGACGTGCCCAGGGCCAAGGGAATGCCCAATGCGACACCGGCGGCTATCCACACGAGACCCCGTTGCAGAATCGCCCTCAGCACGTCGCTTCGTTGTGCCCCGAGCGCCATTCGTATCCCAATCTCACTCGTTCGCTGAACGACGTGATACGCAATGAGGCCGTACAGACCCAGACAAGCGAGACCGACAGCCAGCGTGCCGAATGCGACGAGGAGTATCGCGACCATGCGTTCGCGAACAAGCGTGCGGCCCACGAGCTCTGGGCCGACATCGACGCTCGCGACAGACAACCGTGGATTCTCCGATCGAATGCGTTCGAGCACACTTGGCGCGAGCGCCCCGGGTCGCCGGCTGTCCGCACCAGAAAGCGCGTGCTCGCCACAATCCAGTCCGGTCGGACTTCCGGCACTTGAAAGTACGGCAGGTAGAACTTCGGTGGCGTCTGCTCCCTGGCACCACTGTGCTTCACGTCACGCGTCACGGCAACGATCTCGAATGCCTTCTCGTCGCCGCTCGCACCCCAGATCAGACGTCGGCCAACAGGATTTGCCTCGCCGAAGAACCGTCGCGCCATGGCCTCGTTCACCGCGGCCACGAACGGCGAGGCAGTATTGTCTCGGTCGCTGAAGTCCCGCCCGGAGACTATCGCGGTGCCGATCGTGGAAAAGTAGTCGGGGCCAACGACCTCCCATCGCGTTCGCGGCAAACCTTCCGACCCGGCGACAAACCCCTCGGCGCGCATGAGATCCGTTCCGTTGTCTGTCCCTGTCAGCAGGCCATGCTCGGAAAGGCTGACCGACAACACTCCGGGTATTGCTGCGATCTCGTCGAGAAGCCGTCGACCGAGTGCGACGGCTCGCTCGCCGCTGTACCCGGCTGTCTGCGGATTGATATCAACGATGAGCAGGCGCTCTGGCGCAAAGCCCAGGTCAACGTGGCGCAGATTCGCGATGGTCCTGAGAAACAGTCCGGCACCCATCAGGAGAACCAGCGACAAGGCCACCTGCGCGACCACGAGCAGCGAGCCGAACCGCTGCGACCGGCCGCTCACCTCGCGCCTTGCGACCAGGGACGTCACGATGTCCGCTCGAACCGAGCGCCAGGCTGGCGCCAGACCAAACAGGATCGCAGTCCCCGACGAGATCACCAGAATGAACACGACCAGCCGCGCGTCAGTCGCGACCTCCAAGGGAAGCCGTGAGCCGTCCGCCGAGATCAATCGAAGCAGCGCCTCCCGTGCTAACGAAGCGACCGCAAGACCGGCGGCGCCACCCAGGGCGGCCAGCACCAGACTCTCGGTCAGGAGCTGTCGGACCAGCCGCGCGCGACTCATGCCCAGCGCCAGGCGAACATCGATCTCGCGTCGCCGCGCTGTGGCCCGTGCGAGAAGCAAGTTCGCGATGTTGGCGCAGACAATCAGCAGAACCACGACGACGGCACCCATCAGAAGCTGCAGCGGGCGTCCAAACTGCACGCGAAGATTTGAGAACCCCCCTCCAGCAGGCTCGAGCCTAATGGTCGCCCTCGCTCTATCCCGCCGCACGTCGTCAGGCATTGTCGGCCCAAAGATTTCGGCCACCACTTGTCGAAAGGTCTCGGTAAGTTTCGGATGTGGGCCGGAAGTGGTTACTCCTGGCCGGACGCGACCGATCATGCGAAGCCAGCCGGTGCGCCCGACTCTGAAGGAGGTTTCTCCCAGGGACCACCTGTCCCCACATCGTGAGCGGCACCCAGAGATCCGGCGATAGGCCCACGTGTTCACCGAAGAACCCGGGCGGGGCCACGCCGACAATCGTGATGGGCGCACCGTTGATGCGCACGACTCGACCGAGAATGGCGGGATCGCGCCCGAATCTCCGCCGCCAATACGTGTCGCTTACAACGGCAATGGCGTGCTCGCCCGGCACTCGGTCATCGCTGGCCGTGAAGACGCGACCGATCGCGGCTCGAACGCCAAGCGTTGAGAAGTACGAGCCTGACACAAGCGACACGTTCGTCCGCTCGCGTGTGCCATTCTGAACCTCAACGTCCAGCGGTGTGATGCCGCTCGTGGCAAGAAGGTCCACGAAGATGTCAGAGTGCTGCCGAAACGCTTGGAAAACGGGGTACATCAGCTGAGATCTGCCGACGAGGACGAGCTCCCCGGGATTCCTGACCGGCAAGGACTTGAAGATGACGGCATCAAGCAGGCTGAAAATCGCTGTCGTTGCACCGATGCCGAGTGCAAGCGTCAGCACGACCACGCATGTGAACCCCGGCGACTTGCGGAGCGTGCGAGCTGCGTATCGCACATCGCGCCAGGAGCTCTCCAACACCGTCTCCCAGCCCACGCCGCCGCCAATGAAGCGCCTGAGCCACCGCATCACAACTCTCCGAGCGAGGCCTTCATGATCCGGCCGATGGCGGTGGTCTGGGCCTCCCACGCACGCGTCTCGCGTTTGAGCATGGCTCGACCCGAAGCGGTCAGCGCGTAGTACTTCGCGCGCCGGTTGTTCTCCGTCACTCGCCACTCTCCGTGGATCAGCCCATCCCGCTCCAGCCGGCGCAGGGCGGGGAAGAGCGATCCCGCGTTCACCTGGAAGACACCCTTGCTGATTTGCGCGAGCCGGCCACCGATGCCGTATCCGTGCATCGCTTCCAGATCGAGGGTCTTCAGGATGAGCATGTAGAGCGTGCCCTGTACCAGCCCGCTCGGCTTGTCCTCCATGGTTTCTGCAGTCCTCCCTCTAGTGCGGCTAGAGAAGTTACACGACTCTCATCTAGTCGGTCAAGAGGAAGCTCAGGCCTGATCTGAAATCGTCGCTCGGGTGATTGAGAGCGTGGGGCTCACGTAAACCCGTCCCTGCAAGACCTCATCGATGGCGATCAGGAGCTCCTCGGCGGCGGTCTGCTTGAGCACGAACCCGTCCGCTCCCGCGCGCACGGCCTCGGCGGCGAGTTGCGGATCGCTGTGCGCCGTGAGTAAGACGATCCGGACATCGACGCCGTCGGTGCGAAGTTGGCGTAGCGCTTCCAGCCCGCCCATCACGGGCATCTGGATGTCGGCGATGATGACGTCTGGCTGCAGTTGGTGCGCGGCGTCGATGAGCGCCTGCCCATCGCGAACGGTGCCGACGATGTCGAAGTCGTTCAGAAAGAAGACCAGGCTCTTCGCGACAGCGACGTGGTCTTCAGCGAGTAGCACTTTCGGTCGGCTCACCCTCTTCCTCCAGACGCAGATTAGTTCAAGCAATCCCCTGAAATTGTCCCTCGGGAGCCGGCTGAACAAAGGATAGGCGTCACCGAGGTGCGCTCAGCAGCCGCGCGGTCTCGGGCGCCAGCTCGCCGGTCAGCTCCCAGCGCAGAAGCGAGATCGGAATCAGGCCGGCCGCGTCGAGCTCGTCCATGAACTGGCGTCATCGTGAACCGGTCGCCGAGCTGGCGCTCGCCGATCGGCGAGGAGCTTCTCGATCTCGATCTTGCCGATGACGTAGCTGATGCCGTAGCCGGGCTGCTGCAGATACAGGTGCTGCTCGAAGCGCACGAGGTTGCCGTCGAGGCGCAGCCAGCCGCGCGGCGTGTGCGCGGCGGTGAACGTGGCGGTTGTTTCGATCGAGGCCTGCTCGCCGTGCATCGCAGATCGCCGAGCGCGCGGGCGGCGCGCTGCGCGAGCAGGATGTAGATCAGCTCGCGCGTGCGCGGCCGCGCGTCGAACATGCCGGCGTGCATCATCATCTCTTCCCACCCGGTGGCGAGCCCTTCGGTGCGGCGTGATGAAGATGTTGTAGAGGAGCGGGCCGCGCCGGATCGGGCTCGCGTGCGGCAGGTGCACCATCCGCGCCTTGTCGAACCAGTGATAGCCGTGCGTGCGCATCACCTCGGGATCGCGATAGTCGACCTCGGTGAAGAACTCCCGCGGGCCCGGCGAGAACCGGCCGATGCGCGCGCGCAGCGCGGGCTCCATGTAGTCGCGCACCGTCATGATCTGGCGATCGCGGAGAAACGCGATGTACTCGGACACGGCGGCGTTGAACCGGCGCGCGTGCTCCTCGGCGGAGGCGATCGGCGTCTGCGGCGGCAGCGCCGCGTTGCGCGCTTCTTCGAGGGCCAGCGAGCTGTGCGCCCGCGCCAGCTCGCGTTCCATCAGCGTCACGAGATCGCGCCACGTGTAGGGCAGCAGCATGACGTGCCGCAGATACCAGTCGTAGTTCTCGACGCCGACGCCGGACGGCCCCGTCTTCGACGGCCGCTTCCTTCTCGAGCCAGGCGGCGAACTCGTCGGTCGCGGCCTTCGCGCGTTCGACGTCCTGCGCCAGCGCTGCTCGGTCCGCGCGTCAGCCGGGCCGCGAGCGCCTGCAGGTCCGCGCTCTGCTGCCGCATGTCGCGGGCGCCGTGCACCCACAGGTCCTTGCCGTTGCCGATCAGATTGGTCCTGCGCCTGCGCCAGCAGCGCCGGCACCGCCCGCACGCCGGCGGCGACGGCCTCGGCGTCCGCGGCGGACAGCGGGAAGTGGTAGCTCCAGAGCTCGACGGCGCCGTACGCGAACGGCCCTTCGCGCGCCGGCTGGTCGCTCTCGCTCGGGAAGATCGTCACGTAGAACGCCGGGTTGTTCGCCCACGGCCGCAGCACGCGATGATCGAAATCGAGGCCGTTCATCTCGGCGCGGACGATGTGGTAGTCGACCTGCTGCGGGATGGGCCAGCCGCTGGGATCGATGGCGGCGAGGCGCGATTGAAAGCCGGCGAGCGCCTGGTGCTGCGCCGCCATCGCCGCCGCCGAGTAGTCGGGCACGCCGTTGACGAGCGTCGGGCGCTGGAAGGTCCGCCACTCGGTGAAGAGCGTGACGAGATCCTCGTAGCGCGTGCTGCGTGCGGATTGCGGCGCGGGCCGGTCGCCCGGCGGTGCGCCACAGGCGCTCGCCAACGCAAGAGTGCCAACGAGGGTCACAAGGCGGGAGCAGCTCCGCAGGCGAAGTCGTGTCATGGCGGACATCTTAATCAGGGCACAGGGCACAGGGCACAGGGCGCAGGGCACGGGGC
>CAVTGK010000040.1:0-295000 GCA_963734095.1 uncultured Acidobacteriota bacterium
GCCGCCCGCTGCTGCTGCCCGCCCGAGAGCTGACCGGGGTATTTCTGGGCCTGCTCAGGAATCTTGACGCGCCAGAGATAGTGCATCGCCACCTCTTCCGCCACTCGCTTCGACACCCTCTTCACCCAGATGGGCGCAAGAGTGCAGTTCTCGAGAATCGTCAGATGCGGGAACAGGTTGAACTGCTGGAACACCATGCCGACGTGGCGGCGCACTTCGTCGATCTTCTTCACGTGATTGGTCAGCTCGACGCCGTCGACGACGATGCGGCCCCTCTGGTGTGGTTCCAACCGGTTGATGCACCGAATCAGCGTCGACTTGCCGGAGCCCGATGGGCCACAAATCACAATCCGCTCGCCGCGCACTACCGTCAGGTTGACATCGCGCAGGACGTGGAGATCTCCGAACCACTTGTCGACACTCTGCATCTGAACGTGAAACACGGGTCCGACCTCTTGCAGTGATCAGTGATCAGTGATCAGTGATCACTGATCACTGATCTGCGAGCCAGCAGCGCCCGCTCGAGATATTGGCTGTAACGCGAAACCGCCCAGCAGAACGCGAAGTAGACGGCGGCGGCGAACAAGTAGACTTCGACGCCGAAACCCACCCACTTCGGGTCAACGATCACCGCCTTGGCCGCGCCGAGCAGGTCGAACAGCCCGATCACGGTCACAAGAGTCGTGTCCTTGAAGAAGCCGATGAACGTGTTGACGAGGGCGGGAATCGAGACGCGCAACGCCTGCGGCAGCACGACGAGCATCGTCGTGGGCCAGAAGCGGAGACCCATGCTGGCCGCGGCTTCGTATTGCCCCTTCGGAACGGCCGCGAGGCCGGCCCGAACCACTTCGGCGACGTAGGCCGCGATCACGATTACGAATGCGATCTGGGCGCGTAGCACTTTGTCGATCGTGACGCCAGGCGAGACGAACAGCGGAAACATCACCGACGCCATGAAGAGAAACGTGACGAGCGGGACCCCGCGGACGATCTCGATGTACGCGACACTGAGCACACGAATGGCGGGCATTTGCGAACGCCGCCCCAGCGCAAGTACGACCGCGAGCGGAAAGGCAGCGGCAAAGCCCACCGTCGACAGCACGAACGTCAGCGGCAGTCCGCCCCAGAATTCGCTCGGTACTTCATGGAGCCCGAAGACACCGCCGCGGAGCAGCACGATCGCGCTGATTGGCAGAGCAATCCACGGCACCAGCAGCCACGGTGTCCACCAGGCGCGTCTGGCGCTCATCACATAGAGCGAGATGAACAGCACACTGGCCAGCGCCGGCCGCCATTGCGCTTCGTACGGGTAGCCGCCGAGAACGATGAAGCGGAAGCGCTCGTGGACCACGGCCCAGCACGCCCCTTCGCCCCTCGCCGCGCGGCAGAGCGAGGAGCCGGCATCCGGCGGTAGTGTCCAGATGGCATTCACGAGCGCCCAGCTCACAAACAAGAACGCGAGGTAGGCGACGCCTCCTCCCAACACCACGGTGGCGATCGCGTTCGTGCGATCGCCGAACATCGCCATCCGCCGAAGAGCACGAATTCGGTCGGCAGCTACGTGTGTCATTCGCCACGACGCCGGCCAGCGCGCCGGCTGAGCGCGTTGTCGTAGACGTTAACCGCGAGCGAAATGAGCAGGCCGATCGCGATGTAGACGACCATCACCATTGCGATCGCCTCAATCGCTTGCCCGGTCTGATTGAGCGTCGTGTTGGTGATTGAGATCAGGTCGGGGTAGCCGATTGCGACGGCCAACGACGAATTCTTGGTGAGATTCAGATACTGACTCGTCGTCGGTGGGAGGATCACCGGCAACGCCTGCGGCAGCACCACGAGCCGAAGGGCTCGGCTTCGGGACAATCCGAGTGCCGACGCTGCCTCGATTTGGCCTCGGCCGACCGAGAGCATGCCGCCACGCACGATTTCACCGATGTAGGCCGCGGTGCAGGTCGAGAGCCCGATCAGCAGCGCGGCGAATTCCGGTGAGATCGACGTGCCCCCTTGAAAACCGAACCCGACCAAGCTCGGTTGTTCGAGCGCAAGCGATCCGTCGTGCCAGACAGCGCGCGGCAAAAACAGCCCCCGGAAGCACAGAAAGATGCCTGGCCACGGACTCAGGGCTGCGCGCGGATCCGGCAGCGACTGCGACAGCGAATACCAGAAGAGCAGCTGCAGCAGCAACGGCGTATTCCGCATGGTCTCGACATACGCCCTCGCTGTCGCCGACACGACCCAGATCGTCGAGAGCCGGGCGACCCCGATCACCAGCCCAAGTGCGGTCGCAATGAGGATCCCGAGCATGGCAACCCGAAGCGTGTTCACGAGTCCCACGGAGAGTGCGCGGGCATAGCTGTCGCGAGACGAAAACGACAACAGGCCTGGGGTGATCTCGAACCCGGCCGATCGACTGAGGTAGTCGAACCCCGAGACGATTCCACGCTGTTCGAGGTTGGTCGCCGCCTGGACCGCGACCAGTGCCACGATCGCACACACCATCGCGACCACCGCCGCCTGCCAGACGATGGCGCGTGTTCGCTCGTCGTTCCAGGAAAGCCAGCGCGTGCGATTCACCGCAGGGCCGGCACGTACAGCACACCGCCGTCCTTCCAGAGACGGTTGATACCGCGCTCGACTCCGAGCGGCTTCAGGCTGCGGTCGAAGCTCTCTGCGTAGTTGCCGACCTGCCTGACGATCCTGACCGCCCACTCGGCATCGAGGCCCAGCATGGCGCCGAAGTCATCGTGCTTGCCGACGAAACGCTGCACGTCGGGATCGGGGCTGGCGAACGCCTGATCGATGGTGGTGGAGGTCAGACCCAGCTCCTCCGCGTTGACCATTGCATAGACCGACCAGCGCACGATCTCTATCCAGCGCAGGTCGTTGGGCATGACGCCAGGGCCATACGGTGCTTTCGAGATCATCTCGGACAGGATGACGTGCTCGCTTGGGTCTGGCGCGCGTGCCCGGATGGCCGCAAGCGTGGCCTGGTCCTGAGAGAAGGCGTCGCAGCGCCCTGCAAAGTAGGCGTTGGTCGTTTCTTCGAGACGCTCGATGACGACCGGTGTGAACCTGAGTCCGTTCTTGCGGAAGTAGTCGGCCACATCCACTTCGTTCGTCGTGCCGGGCTGAATACAGATGGTGGCGCCGTCGAGGCCCTTGAGCGACGACAGGTTGAGCGCCTTGCGCACGAGGAACGTGCTGCCGTCGTACCAATTCGTTGCCGGAAACTCGATGCCGAGCTGCACATCACGCTGGAAGGTGATGGTCGTCACGCGCGACAGCACATCGATCTCGCCGGTCTGCAGGGCGGCGAACCGCTGCGGGGACGTCAGCGGCGTGAACCGGACCTTCGTCGCATCCCCCAG
This sequence comes from uncultured Acidobacteriota bacterium, assembly GCA_963734095.1. Classification (GTDB taxonomy): domain Bacteria; phylum Acidobacteriota; class Vicinamibacteria; order Vicinamibacterales; family UBA2999; genus JACCSI01. Next base: position 3,369 of record CAVTGK010000040.1, read on the forward strand.
CACCGCGGCGGCAATCGCGCGGCAGACGTCAACGTCGAGACCTCGCCATTCTCCCTGCGCGTCGGCCACCGAGAACCCCGCAATGCCAGTGCTGACGCCACATTGAACGAAGCCCTTGCGTCGCACGCCGTCAAGCGTGGGGGTGGCCGTGGGACGAGTTATCTCGCTGCGCGGTGCGGACATCTGCGCTTGCGCGCCGGAAGTCCCTGTTCCCGAGCAAGCGGACACAGCAAGCGCGAGGAACGCAACGACGCTCTCGCGAAACCGGTGCATACCGACATAGGCCGCTCCTGGCCGAAAGCTTTCAGCGTGCGACATGTTTCACACCCCGACGTCCTACCGCTGTGGAACGGCATGCTGGCCTGGCGCAACCTAGTCCACGACAGGGTCCGGCTCGGCGTCACGATCACGGGCATCGTGTTTGCGGTGGTGCTCATCGTGGTGGAGCTCGGGCTGTTCGTCGGCTTCACAACGACGACGTCTGGCCTCATCGACCAATCGGGCGCCGACATCTGGATTACGGCACCCAACGTCCCCTACATCGAGCAGGGCGTCGCGTTCACGGAGCGGAAGCGAGCCGTCATTCTCGCAACGCCAGGTGTCGCAGCGGCGAGCAAATTCATTGCGCGAGCGACGCAGTGGCGACGGCCGGCTGACGGTCAGCAGGTTGGGATTCAGATCGTCGGCGTCGATCTCGAAACCGGGCTCGGCGGCCCCTGGAACATTGTCGCGGGCGCTCTCTCGGACCTTCACCTCCCCGATGCCATCCCTCGGTCTCCGCGTGCAAGCGTTCATCTCTCGGCACTAGAAGGTTCCAAAGTTCCAGGGTTCCAAGGGTTCCAGAGTTCTACGCATGACCTGATCGAACCTGGCATTGTCGAACCTTGGAACGCTGGAACCTTGGAACCTTGGAACTTTGGAACCGTGGAACGGCGGCCATCGCTACGGCTCGCCAAGAATGATGAGCGGATCGACCGACATCGCGGAGCGAGCCGGCACGAGACACGTGGTCGCCGTCACAGTCGACTCCCGCGTTGGGACTCTGACAGGGACGTTGGGAGGCCAGAGCTTTGCGAGGGCTGCGTCGACAGCGTGGCGCATTGAGCGCGTCAGTCAGAGGCTTTCGATTGCTGACGCGTCATGCGATCCTGGACATGACCTCGAAATGCTGAAGATCGGCGCGCACATGTCAGTGGCAGGCGGCGTCTCGAAGGCCGTCGATCGCGCGGTCGTCCACGGATGCGAGGCGCTGCAGATATTCACCAAGAACGCCAATCGATGGCAAAGCAAGCCGCTCGATCCGGTCGAGATCAAGCGGTTCCGCGCGCCGCCTCGACGAGACCGGCGATCGCTCCGGCGGTGTCGCACGCGAGTTATCTGATCAACCTCGCCACGACGATTCCGACGCTGCGGGCGATGTCCATCGCCGCTTTCGTCGACGAACTCGATCGCGCCCACGCGCTTGGCCTGCTCGGCGTGGTCATTCATCCCGGCACGTGCACGGCCGGAACCGAAGATGACGCACTCCGCCTCGTCGCCGACGCGGTGCGCGCGGCGTTTCGCGCGCGGCCACGCCGCCAGACGATGGTCCTCCTCGAACACACGGCAGGGCAGGGTCGAACGATCGGGTATCGATTCGAGCAGCTCGCGGCGATCATCGATCACCTTGACGGATCGCCCCGTGTCGGAGTGTGCCTCGACACGTGCCACCTGGTGGCGTCCGGGTACGACATCACGCGCTCAAACGGCTACGACGAAACGTTCGAAGCCTTCGATCGCCTCGTCGGACGAGATCGCCTGCGCGTCTTTCACGCCAACGACTCGAAGCGGCCGTGCGGGAGTCGCGTCGATCGGCACGAGCACATCGGCGACGGATGCCTCGGGCTCGAGCCGTTCCGTCGGCTGCTCCACGACCCGCGATTTGCCGGTTTGCCGTTGCTGATCGAAACCGAGAAGACGACGGACAGCGGTAAGCCGCATCGTGTCGAGCGCGATGCTCTGGACGTCAGAAATCTCGAGACTCTGCGACGGCTGCGCGACGCCTCGTAAGGCGCCTCACGGCGCCACGCGCGTGGCGAGCGCGCTCCCCTTGGATTGCGTCGCATCATTCCAGAAGGTCCCGCGGAGCGACGCGCCGTCGTCCACGCGCATCACCCATGCGCCGCCGCTGGTTCCGCGGGCGCCGCGCTCGGCGAACAGCAGCTCGAGACGCCGGCCATCGAGCTTCCCTTCCAGCGGTAATCGGCCTGCGCTGACGCAGGGGGATGATGCGGCCGTTCTCCATGGCGCGGTAGCCGGTGCCGGAGACGCGTACGCCCTCTTGCCTCAAGCGAACGCGATAGCCGATCGTCGCGAGCCTCGGCGCGTCGTGACTATTGGACGGCACACGACTCGTGAGCGTCCACCCGCCGTTCAGATTACCGGGATCGCTGCTGACCGCTGCCGCGTTGGCAGTGGTCGGTAACTCGTCTTCAACGGGTGACTGAACAAATGGCTGCGGCGCGAGCGTGTCGCGAACCCGGTCGAGTGTTGCCGCAACCGTGAATCCCACGCTGACGGCTAGAATGGCAACCAGTATCGCCTTGGCCACGGCCCCGCGACGTCGCGAGGATCGCGCTCGGCTGTACCCCAGGAACGGGGCACCGCTGGCAGGTGTGTACCACCGATCGTCGACGAGCTGGAGGATTCTGCCCGCGGCGGGGGAAGTTGACTGTCTGTCGGGACGTTCGGCCACATCAAAGCGAGCGGGACGCCACGGGGATCCGGCTCTGGTTGCCGTTTGTGGGGACGAATGCCGTGGTGGCTGTCGCCCGATCGACGTGTCGATCCGGGGTGACTCCTTCCGCTCCTGCTGCACTGATGGACCTTCGGAGTCAAACTCGCTCAGTGCTTCTAGTTCATCAATCTGGGCCACGTACCTCCTGGGACATCGTCTGAATCCAGACCGATATCGTTACTAAGACGTGAACGATTGCTCATCAGCAAAAGTCGCTCCTACGGGACAACGTGCCGCCATTAACGATTCTAGATGCTCCGATATTGTTGAGCGACAAAACCTGATACACATTGCCTCCGTAGGGAGGTTCTACACGGTGGGAAACCAAGCCATCTCGTCCGGAACCGACAACCCAGCCGATTCCACCGTTCGAGCGTGGTCTCCAGCCGTTCGACCCGATTGGGGAAACCTGGTCGGAGCCACCCCGTCTAACCGAGTCATGACGAAACTTGGACATTCGGCTCACGGCTCGGTCATGTCCTGCTCGTCGTCGTTGCGCTCGCGCATGCTTCGGTGCATCGTGGCGTTTCACACTGAGGCGACCCTGGCCGGCGATGTGAACGTCACCGTCAAGTACACAGGCAAGGGAGAGGTGGATGCCTCACACCGGCTCTGGGTGTGGTTGTTCGATACGCCTGAAATCGGCCCGGGCGCAATACCGATCGCTGAGTTTTCGCTGACCAAGAACGGCGACGTCGCAGCCTTCAAGGCGGTGTCCGCGGCCCAGGTCTGGATCGCGGTGGCGTACGACGAGAAAGGCGGTTTCGCCGGCAATGCCCCGCCGCCGATGGGTTCACCCGTCGCGCTCTACGGAGTAGAAACCGGTGCACCGGCGCCCGTGACGCCTGGAGAGAAGAGCGCGGTCACCGATCACTTTCAACGACTCCGCGCGCATGCCGTAGGGGGAACGAAGACGATCACACGAAGCGCCTACTGAGCCGTCTTGTTCACCCCTGCGGCCAGCGATCGAAGGCGGTCATTGCCGGCACGAATCGCGGCGACGACGCGCTTCGACTTCGGTCGTGAACATCGTCGCGTCGCGCGCTTCGATGGCCTGCTGCAAGCGCCGGGAACGGCCACGGCGCATAGCCCGTGGTCAAGCCCGGCGCGATCAGCATGTGGCGGAACCACGGCCGATTGGGCAGGCCCTTCGGGTCCAGGAACGCGCGCTCCACCTGCGTCAGCGTGTCGTTGACCCGGCTGATCGCGGCGGCGTCACCGCTCTTCGCCGCGGCGTCAGCCGCGCGGTCGGCGGCCTCGCCCGCGGATGCGAGCTCCTTGAGCGCCGCGAGGATCTCCGAAAAGTCTGGCGTGATTGCCGGCTTCTGGCCCTCGCTCGACGTGCGCGCACGGCGAATGGCGTCGCGCCGCATCGCGTCGAGATCGTCCTGCAGCGACGCGCGCGTAAGTGCCGAACCGCAGCGGCACGACGTCCGCGCTCGCGAGGCGCATCGCCATCAGGCCCCAGCAGCCGCGCCGCGGCTGCGTGATAGAGGAAGCCCGGGTCGCCGTACCTCTCCATCCAGCGGAAGTTGTCGTAGACCGAGTGATAGACGCCATACGGTCCGCCGAACCCGACATCGAACGACGGGGATGCCGAGATGATCGAGGAAGACGGTGTAGTCGGAGCCCGAGCCGAGCGGCGCCAGGCGCGGCGAGAACGCTGGCGTCCTTGCCGTCGAGATCGACCGGCGTCTGCTGCGCCCAGGCGGATTCGCTGACGCGTCTCCCAACCGGCGCCAACCGATCCGCCGCGCTTCGGATCCGGCACGTCGCGCGCTGCTTGCTGCGCGAGCCGCGAGCAGCGACGGCACGCCGTTCAGTCCGAGGTTCGGCCCGGTCACGGCGACATCGCAGTTGAGGTAGGCGACCGCGTTCTTCTGCAGATTCGCGGCGTGCTCTTCCGCCCACTCGGTCGATCCGACGAGGCCGTACTCCTCGGCATCCCAGCTGGCGATCAGGATGGTTCGCTTCGGCGTCCACCCGCTCTTGACCGCCGCGCCAAGCGCCCGCGCCGCCTCGAGCATCGCCGCCGTGCCCGAGTTGGGATCGACGGCGCCATGCGTCCAGGCGTCGCGATGGTTGCCGAGGATGACGAGCTTCTCGGGCTCGACACTGCCCTTGATGCGTCGCGACGACGTTGTAGATCGGCTTGAGGCCTTCGTCCATCTGCACGTCCATGGCAACCGACGCGGCGCCCGGACCGACGTGATACGAGAACGGCAGGCCGCCCTGCCAGTCGTCGGGCACGCGCGGGCCGCCGAGCCGGCGCAGGATCTTCTCCGCTTCGGCATAGCTGATGGGCAGCGACGGAATCTTCGGCACGTTCGCCATCTGCTCGCGCGTGATCCGCTTCGCGCCCGCCGTCGATGGCCCGTCCGGCGTCGACGGATCGCCCGGGCAAGTGCGAGAGAAACAGCACCGAGCCGCGCTGAATCGCCGACGGCGGCCGCATCGGCCCGTCGGGATACACATCGCCCCTCATGTAGCCGTCGTCGGCCGGATCGGAATAGATGAGGACGCCGACGGCGCCGCGATCCTGCGACTCCTTCACCTTGAGCCCGCGGAACGCGCCGCCGTAGCGAACCAGCGTGATCTTGCCTTCGACCGAGATCCCCATGCCGCGCAGCCGATCGAAGTCCGCCGGCGATCCGTAGTTCACGTAGACGACCTGACCCCGGCGCCGTGCCCGAGGCGCCGTAGCCGTGGAACGCGGGAAACATGCCGTCGGTCGACGAGTCCTTGTCGACGTGATAGGGCTCCTCGCGAAGCGACAGCTCCATCTTCGACCGGCGCGACCAGCCTCAGCGACACGTGCTTGGGGTGATTGAGGAAGACGTCGAAGCGGATCATCTCGGCCTCGAGGCCGAACTCCTTGAAGCGCGCGAGCACGTAAGTCGGCGACCTTCTTCTCCGCCGGCGTGCCGGCGACATGCGGCTCCTCGGTGAGCTGCGCCAGCCAGCGCCGCGCGCGGTCGGGCGTCGGCGTGTCGAGCACAACCCTCTCGGCTGCAGTCAACGAGCCAGACGGGGACTGGCCGGCACTCGATACGTGAATGAAGATGAGCTGGAAGGAAACGAGTACAAAAGTGTAAGTCTCCGAATCACCTGACCTCCGAAGAGCAATCTGACGCGAATCTTAGTTGAGGAAATGCGTCGGTTGAGCTTTATTTCGTCCGGGCACTTCAGACACAATCGCCTGGCTGGTCGCCGAGAAGGCCGCGACCCGAGGGCCTTGCGATGGAATCCCCTCTGGACGATTTCCCTTCCGAACCGATCGCCGATTCGAGTGGGTCAACTCTCGACGTGTCGCAGAATCAGTTTGCGCCAATCGTCGACCCGATCCCGCCAACGAGGCGTTCGAAAACACGTAAGCGGCACCACATTGCCGCGTCGATGGTTTCGCTCGAGCCCATCCGTGCGGCGAGCGTTCGCGCCTTTCACAAATGCGTTGCGGTGACGAAGCAGGTTGGACCACCGCTGCAACGCCTGCCAGCCGCTCTCGATCGTTCGTGGCGCGCAACAGCAACCTGGGTTGAATCTCGTCGTCTCAGGCCGCGCGCCTCAACGAGCCTTGCGGACGAAATCACGCACATCGCACACGACGCGGGGGTCACCCAGGACGTCGTCGTGGCCTCCCTCCAGCGTGCGGTTGCCGAATGCGTCGAGCGCGAAGCCTCGCGACGCACCACTCACGATCACGTCGGTACACCGCCGCGCGTGCTCGCCCTCGTCGTGGCCGCTGCGCTGATCGTGGGGGTCGCGTACGGAATCATGTGGCACGGCCCCTGGATCGTGGCGCCGACCGCGGCGCTGAGGCCCTCGGGCGTCGCCGCAGCCGCGCCGTCGCTGCACAAGGTCGTCGCCAACGCGGAGCCTGCCAACGTTCCCGTCGGGAAACGTCCGGAAACGACGAGCTCGTCGGTCGTGCCAGCCGCGCCTGTCACGATCGCTCGGCCGGGACAGCTTCGGATCGTGACCGTGCCGCCGGGCGCACGGGTGACGGTCGACGGCGTTGGTCGCGGAATGACGCCGCTCACGATCCGGCATCTTCCACCGGGCGCCAAGCGTGTTCGCGTGACGAAGGACGGCTATAGCGGCGCCGAGCGCATGATCTCGCTGGCTGAAGGCGACCCCGGTCGGACCGTCCGTATTCCTCTGGAGAGGATGCAGTAAGCAGGTCGGGTCGGTCGGGCCCGGCTGGGCCGGTTGAGTCACGTGGTCCGTCCCAGCTGTTGTGTATCAAATCGGATAGCCGGCCCCTTTATTTCGTGCGGGCGGTGCGACAGAATCAAGGGACAGGCGCGAACAGGGCTCCCCCCATGGCCACGCTTACTAGCGGTAACGTACGTCAATCGGCGGCCGTCTCCCGTTTCTCGTCCGGCGACGAGAGCGTGGCGTTCGGCGACTTCCTGCGCACAGGCTCGCGAACGCCGCGGGCTCACGCTTCAACAGATCGCGCGCGAGACAAAAATTCCGTTTCGGCATCTCGACGCGCTCGAACACGGCAACCTCTCGGACGTGCCGCAGGGCATCTATCGACGCGCCGAGATCAGAGCCTTCGCGCAGAGCGTCGGCCTCGATCAGAGCGTCGCCCTCGCCGAACTCGAACGAGCGTTGCAAGCGTCGCAACCACGAAAGCAAACGCAACCCTCTGCGCTGCGGAGACCCGTCCGCCACTTGAACCGCGGGCTCGTCGCCGCCATCATCGGACTGTCGGCGCTGGCAGCGTCAGCGCTCTCCTTGTGGACGCGCGGGATCGTCAACGTCCACTGAGCCGCAGCCCTCGGTGCGGATCGACACGGCAGCCAGCGCGTCTGCCGCGCCAACCTCTCCCGCGTCCACACCCGCCACACCAGCGGTCGCGGAACCTGCGGTCGACAGTCCCATCGCCGCAGGCGGTCGTTGCGGTCGAAGCGCCTCTCGCCTCAATCCCATCGGTCGAGGACGGCGAACTCACCATCGTCACCGAGCCGGCCGGCGCGCGCGTGACGATCGATGGGATGGGCCGCGGGACGACGCCGTTGACGGTGGCGCACCTGCCGTTCGGGCTGCATCGGATCCGCGTGACGCTCGATGGATATGTCGGGCGAGCAACGGGTCGCGCAATCGATGCGAGCGCGCCCAACGCGAATGTCCAGATCTCGCTTCAGGCGATACCGTAGAACACGCCAGCCACGAAGGGCTCGAATCCGCGACGCCGGCCTTAGCCGCCGATGTCATCGGCCGTCGTGGCTGCTTGCCACGCGGGATTCGGTGCGACAATGAGCCCTCGTCAAGGAGCTCCAATGACATCACGCCGCTCTTCCATCCGAATGCTCCCCGTTTTTCTTGGCCTGGTCCTGGTCGGTTCCGGCACGGTTGCGAGAACCGCCGCGCAGGCGCAGGCACCCGCAGCATCCGCGGTCGCGTCTCCGGAGAAGTTCTTTGGGTTCCAGATGGGCGCCGATCGCAAGCTCGCCAACTGGGACAAGCTGCACGAGTACTACCAGCTGCTCGCCAAGTCGTCGAACAAGCTGCGGCTCGTCGAGCTCGGCAAGTCGAGTGAGGGACGGCCGTACATCGCGCTCTTCATCTCGTCGGCGGCGAATCTCGCCAAGCTCGATCAGTTCAAGCAGATGAACGCCCGACTTGCGGATCCGCGAGGCCTGTCGGAGGCTGACGCCAAGAAGCTCGTCGCGGAGGCAAGGGCGGTCGTGATTCAGTCGTTTGCGCTGCACTCGAGCGAAGTGGCGGCATCACAGGCAGCCGCCGAGTTCGTCTACGACAGCATCACGCGCACCGATAGCGAAGCCCAGGCCATGCTCGACAACGTGATCAGCATCGTGGCGCCGTCGATCAACCCCGACGGCACACAGATGATTGCGGACTGGTACATGAAGTATGTGGGCACGCCGCACGAAGCCTCCGGGCTGCCGTGGCTCTATCAGAAGTACGCGGGTCACGATAACAACCGCGATGGATTTGCGCTCAACCTGCCCGAGTCTCAGCACCTCGGCAAGTTGATGTACCGCGACTGGATTCCGCAGGCCTACGTCGATCATCACCAGATGGGCAGCGGCAACGCGCGCCTCTATATTCCGCCGTATGCCGAGCCAATTCGCCCTGACGGCGATCCGCTGGTGTGGCGCGAGATGTCGTGGTGGGGTGCGCACATGGGCAACCGGCTCGAAGCGGCCGGCAAAACCGGCGTGATCGGATCAGCCATCTACTCCGGCTGGGGGCATATGGGCTTCCACTGGATCACGCCGTTCCACAACATCGCCGGGATGCTGACCGAATCGGCGAGCGCGCGGCTGGCGACGCCGATGTTTTTGCACCCGGACCAGCTGCGCGGCGGTCCTCGTGGACTGCCCCAGTACCAGTCGCAGGTCACCATGCCAAGCCTCTGGCAGGGAGGCTGGTGGCGCGTCCGCGACATCGTCGAGCAGCAGAAAATCGCGGCGTGGGCCACGGTCGATCTCGCGGCGCAGGAACCGCGAGACCGTGCTGTGGAACATGTATCTGAAGGGCACGCGTCAGACGGAGCGGGGCGCGAACGGACCAGTCAAGGCCTACGCGATTGCGGCCGAGCAGCACGATCCGCTGACGGTCAAGAGGTTCGTCAACATGCTGCTCAACTCGGGCGTCGAAGTGCACCAATCCAAGACTCAGTTCTTCGCCGACGGTCGCGTGTATGGACCCGGATCCTTCGTGGTGTCGATGGCGCAACCCAAGCAGGGGCTGGTGCGCTGGATGCTCGGGCGGACGTTCTACCCGGACAACTCTTACACCCGCGATAAGGAAGACAACCCGATTCGTCCATACGACATGTCCACCGACACCTTCGGCGAGTTCATGGGCGTGAGGAGCGATCCTGTCAGCGAGAAGGTGACCGCGGATCTCGTCAAGCTGACGGCCCACGTGCCGATGATAGGCACCGTGGCGGCCAGCGCTCCCAATGGCTATGTCCTCTCAGCCAAGCTCAATGACAGCTATCGCGCGGTGAACCTGCTTCTCGACAAGGGTGTGTCGGTTCGGCGTGTGTCGAATGCTGCAGGTTTTACTCCTGGCGATTTCATCGTGGCGGGTGCCGCGGGTGCTTCCGGTGCCTCGGTGCTCGCTGAGGTCGCGAAACAGACGGGCGTGGACTTCGCCGCGATCACCGGCACCCTGCCCACGGGCGCGTACGAGATTCGCAAGCCGCGGGTCGCAATGTATCAGCGTTACGGCGGCGGCAACATGGACGAGGGCTGGACGCGGCTGATGTTCGAGCAGTTCAACGTGCCGTTCAAGTCGCTGATGGACGCCGAGCTCAAGAAAGGCGGTCTGGAGGCGACCTACGACGTCATCGTGCTGCCGGCAGACTCGGTTGCAGGCCATGACTGGCGAGCGCCCGGCAGGAGGAAGCGGTCAAGCTGGTGGCGGCGGTCAGGGCGGTGGCGGTGGATTCGGTGGCGGGCCAGACAACACGCCGCCCGAGTATCGAAGCGGCTTCGGTGCCGAGGGCGTGAAGGCGCTTGCAGGCATTCGTCGAGAAAGGCGGCACGCTGGTCACGTTCGCCAACGCCGGCGATCTGCCGATTCAGCGCTTTGGTTTGCCGCTGCGCAATGTCGTCGCCGGCTTGCCGGGCAAGGAGTTCTGGTCACCAGGGTCGACACTGCGTGTGCGGTTCGACCACAGGAACCCGATCGCATACGGCATGCCGTCGGAAGGCTTCGCGCTGTTCATGGCCGGCGGTCAGGTGTACGAAGTAACGTCCACCGATCGCAGCCAGGACGTCGAGATCTTCTCAACCTATACCGAGCGCGACATCTTGCAGAGTGGCTGGCTGCTAGGCGAGCAAGTGATCGCGAAGAAGGCGGCGGCGGTGACGGTCAAGCACGGCGCCGGGAAAGTCGTGTTGATCGGCTTCCGACCGCAGCATCGCGATCAGACCCACGGTACGTTCAAGCTCGTGTTCAACGCGCTGCTGAACGGTCCGTCGTCTCGGACGCCTACGACGACGACGGCACAGCAGTAATCAGAGGCCTGTGCGCTAGTGGTCGGGTATCCGGCTGCTGGCCACTGGTTGTCAGCTTGCGATATGGCGATGAACCCGCTCACTGTCTCGCCGGCTTTTCGTGCGTTCGTCTTGGACCAGTTCGAGGAACTTGGGGATGTCGAACCGCGCGCGATGTTCGGCGGCGTCGGACTCTACCATCAGGGCGTGTTCTTCGCCATCATCGCCAACGATGTGTTGTATCTCAAGGTCGACGACCAGACGCGCCCGGCCTATGAGGCCGCCGGGTCGCGTCCGTTCATGCCGTTCCCTGGGCGGGCAACATCGATGCACTACTACGCGGTGCCGGTCTCAGTGCTCGAAAGCCCTCCAGACCTCTCGCAGTGGGCGCGTCGGGCGATCGAGGTTGCCGAACGCGCACCCTCAACGCATGCGCGGTCCCGCTCTTCCGCTGACACGGGTCGCTGATCAGCACTGATCACTGATCACTGAACACTGATCATTGGCCACTGATCTTCCCGCCCTTCGCGGACACCATCAACCTGACGAGCGCCTCGGTCACCTCAGGTTCCAGGCCCTCGGTGTGCCCCTTGTCGATGCGCACGACATCTGCAACAACACGCCCATCGCGGCACTGGGGATAAGTAAACGCCTCGGCCTTGCCTGGTCTCGGCAGGAGTCCCCACTGCTTCGTGCCCGGGTTCTGTCGTCCGCGGTCGAAAACGTAACCGGCCTTGGAGTCGACGATGTCGGGCTGCTTCGCGCGCGGGCCGCAGCTGTACTTGGTCGCCCAGTCGGACGTATCGGGCAACGTCGCAATCTCATGCTCGCCAGTCGTGTAGATGTGCGAGAAGTCGCAGGTCGGGGTTGGAGGCGGGGTCAGCGCGCCAGGGGCCAGGGCGCCCGCAGGACGTGCGGGCGTGGTGTTGCCAGCCGCCGGGGGTGGACCCGCATTGGCGGCGCGCGGCGCCGCGCCGCCGAGGCGCCCGCCTGAGAGACTCAGGAACCCGTCCACTCGGGACGCGAAGAAGTCGCTGCAGACGAGTCGGCGCGAGGTCAGGCCTCCCTGCGAATGTCCGACCAACCAGAATGCCTTGATGTTTTCCTTCCCGATCTGCTCCACGACCGTCGTCACGATGTTCTGCAGATACTCGTCATCTTCGACCGCCCAGACACGGCGCGGCGAGAACGGAGTCGCAATCACGAGGCGATGCTTGTCCTTGTAGTCCACGATCGGAAAGTAGTGGCGCTGCCAGTTGCCGTACGATCCGCCGCCGTGGAGGCTGAGGACGAAAGTCACTTGTTCGCCGCGTTTGAGGTCGCAGGGATAGTCGAGAAAGTAGTTGCGGTTCGTCTTCGTCTCGACGACCGGCCCGCCACTGGTCACGACATCGCCAGGACAGTTCTGGTCCGGACAGTGCAGCACCGGCGGCGTCTCGCACGCGGCGCCGGCGAGACGAAGCGGCTGCGCCGCGGCGGTGCCGGCAGCAGCGCGACTGACGATCACGACAAGCATTCCATTCAGCGTCCGCATCGGTTTCATCGCAGCCCCCGATGGACAGCAACTCGCTGACATTTGATGCGCGTACCTTAACAGATTTCTTTACGGGGACTGTCCCCCGATGACAGGGACTGTCCCCCGATGACAGGGCCGGTCCCCGCAACGGTAGAATTACCGACTCTACGCCATGGCAAAAGACCCAACCAAACAACTGGCACCCGAAATTCTGCGTCACCGGTCCGAAATTTCGCATGAAGGACATCGACCCCGGCGACACGCTCGGCCTGAACATCAAAGAACAAGCCGACGACCTCCTGAGGCGCGGCATTCAGCGTCTCGCCGCCCTGCAGGAGCGCATGTACGCGCAGGATCGCTGGGCGTTATTGCTGATTTTTCAAGCGCTCGACGCGGCCGGCAAGGACGGGACCATCAAACACGTCATGTCGGGCATCAACCCCCAAGGCTGCCAGGTGTCGTCGTTCAAGCAGCCCAGCTCAGAGGACCTCGACCACGACTTCATGTGGCGGTCCTTCAAGCACCTTCCGGAGCGCGGGCGCATCGGCATCTTCAATCGCTCGTACTACGAGGAGGTCCTGGTCGTGCGGGTCCATCCGGAGTTGCTGTCCAAACAGCGAATGCCGGAGAAGCTGGTCGATAAGAACATCTGGAAGAATCGATTCCGACACATCCGGCGATTCGAGGAGTATTTGACCGACCAAGGCACCGTGGTGCGCAAGTTCTTCCTCCATGTCTCGAAAAAGGAACAGCGGCGGCGGTTCATGGAACGCCTGGACCAGGCCAGAGAAGAACTGGAAGTTCTCAACCGCTGACGTTCATGAGCGCGAACACTTTGGCGACTACATGGACGCCTATGAAGACATGATCCAACATACCGCCTCCAAGGACGCGCCGTGGTACGTGGTTCCCGCGGATCACAAATGGTTCACACGACTGGTCGTCGCCGACGCCGTCATCGACGCGCTCGAAACCATCAAGCCATCGTTCCCGAAGCTCGATGACGAGAAGCGTCGTGAGCTCACGCTCGCGCGCGCCGCCCTCGAAGCCGAGGCGGGTGCGAAGAAGAAAGCCGGATGACGCGAAGCCGAAAAAGAAAAAAGGGTGAGGCCGGCTGGCCTCACCCTCACAGGTCACAATCGAAAACCGCGGTCGCCTGCCTATTGCTGGCCCGCCGTCGTTGTCGGCGCGGTCTGCGGCAGCCGGAACGAAATGTACTCGCCCGTGTAGTTGCCACCGCTGACGCCCACTACGATGTGCTGACGGCCGTTGATCGAATAGGTCATCGGATGACCGACGATCGGCGCCGGCACATACACGGCACCAACTTCGGCGCCGGTCTTCTTGTCATAGGCTCGCAGCATCGCACCGCGACCGCGCGACTGGGTCGTGAACTGCGGATCGCCGGCGATCACGAGCGTCTTGGTAACGAGCACGCCGACGCTCCCGCTCTGACCGGTCTTCGGGATGTTCATGCCCTTCAGCAGCGCGTGGTTCTTGATCAGGTCTGGCGTGTCGCCATGGGGCACCTGCCACAGCAGGTCGCCCTTGTTGACGTCGATGGCCGCCATGACGCCGTAGGGCGGCTTGACGAGTGGCAGCCCTTCCAGTCCCTGCACCAGCGCCTGACGCCCGGTCAGTGGCACACCAGGGCGCGGGGCGCCGCCGCCGGGGCCGCCCGGCCCCCCGCCGCCCGGTCCAGCGCCGGGAGCGCCAGCCGGCCGCTCGGATCGCATGCCGTAGTCCGGCTCTGCTTCCCAACGCGGCTTGTAGCCAATCGCCTTCTGGTTCTCCGGGCTGACTCGGTGGAACTCTTCCTCGTCGTACTTGGCGGCTGTGACCGCCGCGTTCCCGGCTTGCGTGTAGAAGATGCCGGTCTCGGGGTCGAAACCGGAACCCGGCCAGTTGACGCCGCCGCTGGTGTTCGCGATGTTGATCGTCGCCGAGCAGTTTTGAGTTGGGGCCGACCGGAGGCACGTACGGAATCTGCTCCCAGCGGAACAACTTCAGGTTCTCGAGGGCCTGCTTGCGGAGTGCGGGCGTGAAGTCGATCAGATCGCTCTCCGCAACATGCGTGCGCGAGTACGCGGGCGGCTTGCGACGGGAACGGCTGCGTCTTGGCCGTTTTCTCACCCGGCATGTCGCTCTGCGGCACCGGCTTCTCTTCGATCGGCCAGATCGGCTGGCCGGTGATGCGATCGAAGCAGTAGAGCCAACCCTGCTTGGAGGGCACCGCGACGACCTTGCGCGGCTTGCCGTCGATCGTGACATCCATCAGCAGCGGCGCCGACGACATGTCGTGATCCCACAGCGGGTGATGCACGAACTGGAAGTGCCACTTGTATTTCCCGTCCTTCAAGTCCAACCGCGACGAGACTTTCGGCGAAGAGGTTGTCGCCGGGACGATTGCCGCCGTATTCGTCAATGGTCGGCGTCTCAACGGGCAGGTAAACGAGGCCAGCTTCAGGATCGACGGTGATCTGCGTCCACACGCCGGTGTTGCCGGTCCACTCCCACGATCCGTTCTCCCAGGTCTCGTGATACTTCTCGCCGGGGCCCGGCATGGTGTCGAAGCGCCACACCTGCTTGCCGGTGCGGACGTCATAGGCTCGCACCAGGCCCTTGGCGTTGTTCGAATACAGATAGCCGAGGCCCTCGAACATCGACGACCCGACGATGACCATGTCGTTGACGACGGTCGGGGTCGAGTGGAGCGCCGATCTCACCCTTTTCGAGATCGATCTGCACCTGCTTGCCGTTCTTGCCGTGCATGACGCCGACCTTGAGATCGACAACGCCCTTGTCCCCGAAGTTGGGGATCGGCTGGCCGGTCTTCGCGTTGAGCGCAACCAGGCGATAGCCGGTCGTGACGTAGATGACGCGCTCGTCGCCTTTGCCGTCGGTCCAGTACGACAGGCCGCGACCCGAAAGCTGTCGAGGCGCCCAGCGCGTGGCGCGTTCGCCCTCGTCCATGCTGTAGACCCACTTCTGCTCGCCGGTCCGCGGGTCGAGCGCAATCACTGCCCGGCGCGTGCCGGCCGTGGCGTACAGCATGCCCTTGACCATCAGCGGCGTGCCTTCGAGCTTGGTCTCCGGACGAGGGCCAAGGTTGTCGGTCTTGAACCGCCAGGCCACTTCCATCTTGCTGAAGTTGCTGGCATCAATCTGATCGAGAGGCGAGTACTTGCTGCCGCGCAGGTCAGCGGTGTACATGCGGCCACTCGCCATTGCTGGTGCTGGGCTGGCCGGTGCTCTGTCCGGACAGGCGGGGGCTCACCCACGCGAATCCGGCCGCGAGCAACGCCACCACGGGCACCACTCGGAAGGCGATGCGCTTCATTCGATTTGACTCCTTAACAAGGGCTCCTATACAGGGCCTGTCCCCCGATGACAGGGCCTGTCCCCCGATGACAAGGCCTGTCCCTCGTCGAATTCACGCCTCGTCGCGGTCGACGGCGCGCCGACGTCTCGGGGATCGGCGGATCATACCCGGACTGTGGCGCCGCGGTGCCAGCGTCCACGAGCGGCGCGAGCGCCGGTCCGGCGGACCGGCGTCATGGCCATGCCGTGCTTCGCCCGCAGCGTGATCAGCGGCTGCGGGACAACCGGGTGATTCGGCACCAACCGGAGCTGCCACTGCTGAGCGAATGTGGCCACGAGCAGGATCGAGCTCCATCCAGGCGAAATGCTCGCCAATGCATTGGCGGGCGCCGCCACCAAAGGGGAAATAGGCGAACTTCGGCAGGGCGGCCGCCGCAGCCGCGCGTCCAGCGGCTGAGGGTCGAAACGGTCGGGATCGGGGAAGAATCGGGCATCGCGCTGCGTCACGTACGGGCTCATGAAAATCATCGCGCGCGGGCGGCAGCGTGTACGGGCCGAGCGTGTACTCGCCGATGGCGCGCCGGCCGATGATCCATGCCGGCGGATACAGGCGCATCGATTCGGTCACGATCTGCGTCGACGAGCGGCAGGCGCTCGATATCGGCCAGCGTCGGGAGTCGACCGGCGAGCACCGCGTCGATCTCGGCATGGAGACGGGCCTCGACCTCAGGGTGCTGGCTCAGGAGATACCAGGTCCACGTCAGCGCGTTCGCGGTCGTCTCGTGACCGGCGAGCAGGATCGTGATGGCCTCGTCGCGCACCTGCTGCGGCGATAAAGGGTACAGTCCCTGTCGCCGATTGTCATCGGGGGACAGTCCCCTGTCTCTGATCGTCGCGGACCGCGAGCAGCATCGACAGCAGATCGCCGTGATCGCGACCGGTGGCGCGACGCTCGTCGATCATCGAGTAGATCAGCGCATCGAGCCGAGCGCGCGACGCACGGCCGCGACGCAGGACGGGCAGCGGCAAGCGCTCGATGAGCCCCTGAAACGGCAGCAGCGTGAACCAGAACGTTTCGAGCACCTCGGTGACCGCGACGCCGACTTCATCCGCCTTCGATTCCACATCGCTGCTCGAACAGCGTCTTCCCCACAATCGACAGCGTCAGCCGCATCATCTCCTTCGACACATCCAGGGTCGTGCCGTCGCTGCCAGCGCTCGCACATGCGATCGGCATGCGCGACCATCACCGCGGCATAGTTGGCAATTCGATCGCGGTGGAACGCAGGCTGCAGCAACCGCCGCTGACGCAAGTGCGTCGCGCCCTCGCTCGTAAGGAGTCCCTCGCCCAGCAGTCGTTTGGCCCGCTCCAGGCCCCGGCTCTTGGTGAAGTTCTTCTGATGCGTGACCAGGACATCGCGGATGTACTGCGGGTGATTGACGAAGTAGACGCGCTCGCCACCCATCCGGAAATAGACGATGTCGCCGTACTCGCGCGCGATTCGCGTAAAGAGCTTGAGCGGATCGCGTCCGGGACTGAAGAGCGCGCCGACCAGCGGACGACGCGGGCCGGGCGGACGCTGGGGTCGCCATCTCTGCACTATACGTTGCCTCTCCCTTGTCACGTCGCAGCCACTGCGTACTCACCAGCCGCGAGACGATGAAGAAATTGAACATGGCCAACAATCGTGCCAGCACTCCAGGCGATAACTCCGCTAGTTCTCGGGCGGAACGCAGTGTGCACTGCGAAAAGTCGGTCCGAGCGTCGGCTTGGACCTGGAGGACAGCCATGAGCCATGAGTTGACGCGGGATGAATTTCTGGATCATCTGGCCGCGTTCGAGCGCCGCCTGGTGGAGCGCCTGGATCTCCTCGAACGCCTCATCGCGCTCGGATTTGACGACGCGACCGACCAGCTCCGGGTCAGGTTGGGGGAGCCCGGTGGGCCGACAGCTAATGCCGCCCTGCGCAATGGCCGAAACTGAGGGTGCGAGCCAGGGGTGCCGTCCGCCTGCCGGACCCGCCGACGGCCCGTAACTGTCTGACCGACAGGCGTTTCCGATGATTCCTCTCAACCTGTTGCTGATCGAAGACTCAGAAGACGACGGCCTCCTGGTCGAGCGGGCGCTCCGTCAGGCCGGATATGACGTCCGGATGACGCAGGTGGACACCGCCGAGGGTCTGCAGGAGGTGCTGCGGACCTCTTCGTTCGACGTCGCCATTGCCGACTACACGATGCCGACGTTCAGTGGCACGCGGGCGCTCGCGATGCTCCGCGAACAGGGAATCGATGTGCCCTTCATCTTCGTCTCGGGCACCATTGGCGAAGACGTCGCGGTTGCCGCCATGAAAACCGGCGCCTCCGACTACATCGTCAAAGGCAATCTCGCGCGATTGGCGCCCGCGATTGAGCGCGAGCTTCGCGAATCGACCGCGCGGCGCGAGATGACGCGAACCAACGAGCGCGTCGCCTATCTCGCCTACCACGATCCCCTGACCGATTTGCCCAATCGATCGCTGCTGCAGGACCGCTTGCATCAGGCCATTTTGGCCGCGCGTCGCGAGCACAAGACGCTGGCGCTGCTTGCGCTGGATCTCGATGGGTTCAAGGAAATCAACGATGGACTCGGCCACCATGCCGGTGATCGGGTTCTGCAGCAGGTCGCTTCGCGATTGAGCCGGACGCTGCGGCAGTCGGACACGATCGCCCGCATCGGCGGCGACGAGTTCGCCGTGCTGCTGCCAAGCACCGATCTTGATGGTGCGATTCTGGCCGCGCGCAAGATTCTCCACGAGCTCGAGCTGCCGCTCGTGGTTGACGATCAGCCACTGTTGGCCCCGTGCAGCATCGGCATAGCCGCCTTCCCCGCCCACGCCGCCGCCAGCCACGAGCTGATGCAGAAGGCAGACTTCGCGATGTACCTGGCGAAGGCCGATCGATCGGGCTTTGCGATCTATCAACCGGATCGTGATCGGCACACCGAGGAGCGAATGGCGTTGACCAATGCCCTCAAGCGGGGGCTCGATCACGGTCAGTTCGTCCTCGAATATCAGCCCATCGTCGAGCTGCGGAGCGGGAACGTTCAAGGGGTCGAAGCGCTGCTGCGGTGGGATCATCCCGAGCAAGGCCGACTGCCACCGAAGGACTTCATCCGTGCGGCGGAGCACAGCGGCTTGATCACACCGCTGACGACCTTCGCGATCGACCTGGCGCTCGCCGAGTGGCCGACGGGCGCGGAGCAGTGCCCGCCGACCATCGCGGTCAATCTGTCGCCACGCAGCCTGCACGACGTGTCGTTCCCGTCACGCATCCGCGAGATGCTGGCGGCGCGGCGGGTGGAGCCGTCGATGCTCGCGCTCGAGATCACCGAGAACCTGATCATGTCGGATCCGGAGCGCTCGAATCGTTGCCTGAACGAGCTCCACGACATGGGCGTTCGCCTGATCGTCGACGATTTCGGCACCGGTTACTCGTCGCTCAGCTACTTGCGGAAGCTGCCGGTCGATCAGCTCAAGATCGATCGTTCGTTCGTGATCGGGTTGGCATCGGGTGAAGACGATGCGCTGGTTCGGTCGATCATCGATCTGGCGCACAACCTGCGGCTCAAGGTCATCGCGGAAGGCGTGGAAAGTGCGGACGTGCGCGATCTGCTGCTGCAATTCGGCTGCGATGCCGCGCAGGGGCATTTCATCAGTCGTCCGGCCCCACGGGTCGCGATTGCGAAGTGGATGGCCGACCAGCCGATGCCCCGGCAACCGCTCGCGCGACGAAGGTAGCTGCGCTGAGTCGAGAAAGTTACAAGTTACAAGTTACAAGTTACAAACTGCGGCGCTGGTGCGCCGCAGCTAAACTTTCCAACTCCACTTTGAACTTGTAACTTGTAACTTGAACTTCCTACTTCGTCATCCCGACCAGCTTCCCACGCTCGACCCGGAAGCGGTCATTGACTCTCAGCGTCGGGCAGCACTCGGGGTCGCCGTCCTTGTGGGTGAGGAACCTCACCGACAGGATGCCCTGCCGGTCGATCGCGAGGCGTTCAACGATGCTCCGGTCGCCCAGCCATTCGGGTGGGCCCAAGCTGCGTGAGCCGTCCCGGCGTGATTCTTCAGCGCGAACAGATAGGCAAACGTCCCGGTTCCCGTTGACGCCTCGACCAGCACGACTGCAGCGTCGGCAGTGCCATCGCCATCCAGATCGCCAACGGCGTGCGACGGGCAGCAGGTTGAAGGTGCTGCCTCCTTCCGCGGGATCCTTCCAGCGTCCGTTGAAAAGCGGCACCTTCCCGCCCTCGACGCTCGCGTTCTCGCCCAGGTCGAAGGTGAAGTTCTGCAGGGCAGGGAGCGCTGGTGCGGACTGGCCGACGACCATTGCAACCAGCATCGATAGGGCAATTCGTGGCATCTTGTCGCGACCCGTGCGGTGGTGATTATAGGTTGCCGTCGCTTAGGTACGGGCTCAACGGCCCATACACACGGGAGAAGAACGTCGCCACGAACGGCACCAGATACGGCCGTGGACCGTCGACCGTGGACCGTGGGAGACTCTGGCATGCTCAAGCTCACCGCCCGCCTCAGCGGACTCCTCATGGTCTGCGCCCTGACCGTCAGCGTCGCCGCGCAGCCGGCGACGACCTACCCGAACCCCGCGGACCGCGTGCTGACGCATCGCGAGCAGGCGCCGCTCGTCAAGGGCTGGATCCAGAAGCGCTTCGACACCGTGCTGCCGCAGCTGATGTCGCGCACCGGCATCGACATGTGGATCATCGTGTCGCGCGAATACAACGACGACCCGGTGTTCCGATCGATGGCGCCGCTCACGACGTTCTCGTCGCGACGGCGAACGATTCTCGTGTTCTGCAACCCGGGCGGCGGCAAAGCCGATCGAGCGGCTCTCGATCGGCCGCTTCGATTACGACGGCCTCTTCACGGTCGTGCAGACGCACAACGACGCCCAGTACGAAGGGCTGCGCAAGGTCGTCGAGGAGCGCGATCCGCGACGCCATCGGCATCAACGAGTCGGACGCGTGGAATCACGCCGACGGGCTGACCGCCAACGAAAAGCGGCGGCTGATGGACGCACTCGGACCCAAGTACTCGACCCGCATCAAGTCGGCCGAGATGCTCGCCGTCGGCTGGCTCGAGATCAAGCTGCCGGAAGAGCTCGACGCCTATCGCCACGTGATGAAGGTCGCGCACATGGTGATCGCCGAAGCGTTTTCCAACAAGGTCATCACGCCCGGCAAGACCACCAACGAAGACGTCGTCTGGTGGATGCGCCAGCGTGTCGTCGAGATGGGGCTTGGCAAGTGGTTCCATCCGTCGGTGACGATCCATCGCCAGGGTGGCGTGAAGCCTGGCGAAAACGTGATTCAGCGCGGCGACATGCTGCACACCGACTTCGGCATCGTGTATCTCGGCTTCTCGACCGACACGCAGCACAACGCGTATGTGCTGAAGGATGGCGAAACCGACGCGCCGCAAGGATTGAAGGACGGCCTCAAGGCCGCGAACACGCTTCAGGATCTGACGATGAAGTTTGCGCGCGTTGGCGAGACCGGCAACAACGCCCTGCGCGACGCGCGCGCAGCCGCCATGAAAGCGGGCATCGTCCCGTCGATCTACTGCCACCCGGTCGGCTACCACGGTCACGGCGCCGGCCCGCCGATCGGCATGACCGACTATCAGGAAGGCGTGCCGATTCGCGGCGATTACATGTTCTTTCCCTACACGTGGCACTCGATCGAGTTGAACGCCACGCACAAGGTCCCCGAGTGGGGTGGTCAAGCGGTCCGCTTCGCGCTCGAAGAAGACGCGGCGATCATGCCGGATGGCAAGTGGGACTGGATCGACGGCCGGCAGACGACGTTCTATTTGATCAAGTAAGGGATTGCACTGAGGACATTCGCAATGTCCGCCAATCGCACCAAGCTGCCACTGAAGCCTTCGCCGAGCGCGCCGTTGCGGCGCGCGTGCCAT
The DNA here is from genome assembly GCA_963734095.1 of uncultured Acidobacteriota bacterium. Classification (GTDB taxonomy): domain Bacteria; phylum Acidobacteriota; class Vicinamibacteria; order Vicinamibacterales; family UBA2999; genus JACCSI01. The sequence goes on from CAVTGK010000040.1 coordinate 24,939, forward strand.
GGTCCATCTTCGCCGTGCTATTTGCCTCCACGAGCGTCGTGGTCGGCGTGATCTGGGATATCTCCTGGCACCGGACGATCGGACGCGACACGTTCTGGACGCCGGCGCACCTGGCGCATCTATCTCGGTGGCGTCGTGGCAGGGCTCACCTGCGGCTGGCTCGCGCTGCGAACGACGTTTGCCGGTTCGGCCGACGACCGCGCCGCGGCCGTGCGGTTCTGGGGATTCCGCGCGCCGCTTGGGCGCCTGGGTGTGCATCTGGGGCACGTTCGCGATGCTCACGTCCGCGCCCTTCGACGACTGGTGGCACAACGCCTACGGGCTGGACGTCAAGATCATCAGCCCGCCGCACATGGTGCTCGCCGCCGGCATCGCCGCCATTCAGTGCGGCGCGATGTTGATGGCGCTGGCCTGGCAGAACCGGGCGGTCGGCGAGCGCAAGCAACTCGGGCGGCTGTATCTCGTCGCCGCCGGACTTGCTCGTGCTGCTCGTCGCGACCGTCGCGACCGAATACACCCAGCGGTGGGACATGCACCAGTCGCTCTTCTATCAGGTGTCGGCGGGAGTGTTCGTATTCCTGCTCGTCAGCACGGCGCGCGCCTCGATCGCCCGGTGGCCGGCGACCATCACGGCGCTCGTCTACTCTGGCGCTTGACGATGATCATGCTGCTCGTGCTGCCGCTGTTCGCGGCGCAGCCGCTGCTGGGACCGATCTACGTGCAGGTCGATCGATTCATGCCGCCCGACTTCCCACTGCTGCTCGTCGTTCCGGCGCTGGCGATCGACTACGTCATGCAACGTAGCCGGCCGGGCCGCGCCCGCGACTGGGGGCTCGCCGCCGCTGATCGCGTCTGCTCTTCGTCGCGATGTTCGTCGCGGCCCAGTGGCCGTTTGCCGATTTCCTGATGTCGCCTTTCGCGCGCAACGATTTCTTCGGCAGCCACCGCATGGACTACGGCGTGCCGCCGGAGATCCAGGAGCGATGGTATCGGCTCAACGAGCCCGACAACCTCGCCGATGGGCCTGCCAATCGCGGTGGGACTTGCATTTGTGTCGGCGCGTCTTGGCCTCTGGTGGGGCAACTGGATGTCGCGAGTCCAGCGATGAAGCATCTGCTGGCTCCTGCGTTCTCTGCGCGCGCTCTCGATGGCGCACGTCGGGAGCCCTGACGCGTTCTTCACGGGCAAGGCCGGCCCCTACGACGTGCGCGTGACGGTACGGCTGCCCGGCGTAATTCCCGGGCCGTGCGCAGGTGGCCGTTCGCATCGTGGGCGCGACGCCGCGCCAATCCAGCAGGTGTCCCTCCAGGCGGGCCAGTGGAACGTCGGATTGAAGGGTGCGCCGCCGCCTGAACCTGCGGTCGCCGTGCCCGGCGATCCGACACTCTGTACTCCGCCGAGCTCTGGCTGATGACGGCGTCGTCGTATCAGCTGGCCGTCGCACGTGACCGGCGCGGCCGGATCGGGAACGGCAATCGTTCCGGTCGTGGCGATGGCCACCGCCGAGCGGCCGATGCCGCCATGGCTCGGTGGAGTGCTCGGCGGGCTCGGTTTCTTTCTCACGGTCGGCTTCATGACGATCATCGGCAGCGCCGTGCGCGAGAGCGTGCTGCCGCCGGGTGTCGAGCCAGACAGTCGTCGCCGGCGGCGGGCCCGGATCGGCATCGCGGTCGCCGCGTTGGTGCGTCGCGCTTGCTCCTGTGGGGCGGCAACTGTGGTGGGCCGCTGAGGCCTCAGGTTACAGCCGGTACGTGCTCTATCGCCCGTTTGCTGCCGAGGCGCAGGCAACGCGCCGGGCGGGATGCCACAACTGACGCTGGCCATTCGAGACGAACGATGGACCGGCACGCCCAATCCGATGAGCCGATACAACGCGCTGCTGCCCGACCACGGCAAGCTGATGCATCTCTTTCTGGTGCGCGAGCCGGCGCTCGATGCGTTCGCCCACCTGCATCCCGTCGCCCGCTCGCCAGAGGCGCTCGACTTCGACACCGCGCTTCCGGCGCTGCCGGCAGGCCGTTATCGCGTGTACGGCGACATCGTGCACGAGAGCGGCTATGCGCAGACGATGGTCTCGAACGTCGAGATCCACGACAGCGGCGGCAGCCACGCCGACGGACCCGGATGATTCCTGGTTCAGCGGCACGGCGGTCGATGCCGTAGGACCTGCAGCGTCGTTCGACCTCGGCGACGGCTTGCGCGTCGTCTGGGATCGCGGCGCATCGGCACTCGTCGCCGGAGAGGAGGTCGTGCTGGCGTTTTCCGTGCGGGACGCAGCCGGCGCTCCGGTCACCGTGGAGCCGTACATGGGAATGGCCGCGCACGCGATTGTGGCGAGCCGCGATGGATCGGTGTTCGCGCATCTTCACCCGTCCGGCAGCATCTCGATGGCGGCGTTGCAGAAGTTCACGGCGACGACGCCGACCGTCGATCACGCGGGCCACGACGTCGACGCTCGACAGCGCGGTGGCAATCCCGTTCGCGTTTCCGCAACCGGGCGCATATCGAATCTGGGTGCAGGTCAAGCGCGAGCGGGAAGGTGATGACTGCGGTCTTCCAGGCCGACGGTGCGCTGAACGGTCGCGGTGCCGTTCTACTCGAGTTTCAGCGCTCTCGCGTTCATCACCCGGTACACGTGGAAAGTGTCGCCTGCAGCGAGGCCATCACCCAAGATAATTCCACGTCACCAGGCCGTCGTCGCTCTCGGCTTCGAGCAGATAGAACGCCAGGCGCGCGAGCGGCTGGTTGGCCGGAACGAAGAGCGCCCCGGCCTGAACCGACAGCTTCGGCGTTTTCGTGTCTGCCGGCCAGCCGCGCTTCGTGGTGTCCCTGGAACAGCGCGCTCGCTCTTGCGTCTGCGACTGGATGACGAAGCGCTGGACGTCGATCTGGACGCCGTCGGCGACCGTCTGAATGCGGAGCCCGTGCCAGCGGAGGCGATCGATCGCCGCGGCGTATCGGCCCGACTCGACGTGCGGCTTGGGAATGAGCCAGCCGGCCGGCATCGCCACCATGCGCGTCGGCTGGAAGATGCCGTAGTCCTTCATCCGAACCGGCACCACCTTGTCGCTCATCACCAGCATCTCGCGGCCCGACCGCTCGTTGAGCTGCTTGGTCACGTCGCCGACGAGGATGTCCACGGGCGACGGACAGCGGCAGCAATCTGGAACTCGACGCCGAGGCTCGGCGGCGCGGCCGCGCCGCGTCGTGTCGTTCGCTGCGCTCCGTCGTAAGTCTTGGTCTCGCCGTCGATCTGCGCCGTCAGCGCCGTGAGCTTCCGTCCGATTCGCCGCGATTGCCCGCAGAGACTCTTCGACGAACACTTCGGTGACCCGCACGCGTCCGCGGAAGTCGAGATAGCTGTACGCCTCGGACAGAATCGCGAGGCGGTTGCGCAGCCCGACGTAGTTGTTGCCGAACCGAGGGCGATGATCGAAGGTCCGCCAGACCGTGTCGCCGGGATTTGCCGGATCGACGCGGGAGCTTTCGCGCGCCATGCCCGACTCGGAGGCGAAGTTGCCGTAGTAGTAGGTCCGGAAGTTGTGCTTCTTGAGCACGGCCTGCTGCAGCGGCCGGGCAGGATGCTGCTCGCGCGCGAGCGCAATCAGCCGCGGATCAGCGTTGGGGTTGAGCGTTGGCGAATAGGTCAGGTGATAGCCGTGATACGAACCGTTGGTGGTGTGCAGATCGATGGCGACGTGCGGATCCCAGCGATTCATCAGGCCGACCAGCGCGCGCGCCTCGGCCGAATCGAGCTTCATGTAGTCGCGATTGAGATCGAGGCCCTTCGAGTTCTCGCGCGTGCCGACACCGGCCACGGGACCGTTCTGCGCCGTCCGGTTCTGAACGTTGACCTTCTCGTTGCCGTCGGCGTTGTAGATGGGCGCGATCAGCACGACGAACTCGCCGCAGCATCGGTCGCAGGTCGCCGGACGTCAGCCGCCGCGCGAGAATGAGCGCCGCCTCTTTGCCCTCGACCTCGCCGGCGTGAATGTTGGCCTGGACGAAGACAATCGGACGCCCCAGCTTGCGCGCCGCTTCGGGCGTCGCCACCGCCGGATCCGACAGGATCAGCAGCGGCAGCTCGCGCTTCTCCTCGGTCGTGCCGAAGCTCTCGTACTGCGCCAGCGGGCTCGACGCGACGATCCCCTTCGCCAGCCGCACACATCGTCGTAGCAGCTGGTCTCGACGTAGTCGGTGGCTTCGGCGCGCGTGCGGAGGTCGGGCGGCTGTTGGGCGCTCAGCGGAACCAGAGCGAACAAGGTAAGCAGAATCGCTTTTCGCATGTGAATACGGGATTCTAATCAGAAAGAGCCGCGCCTGCAGAGGCACATAGAGGCACGAATTTAGCCACGAAGGCACGAAGAACACGAAGACTCCTAACAGTCCTTCGTGTCTTCGTGCTCCGCCTGCGCCAGGCTTCGGCGGACCGCGTAGCTTGCGCAGGCTGGTCGTGGCTCTTTGCTACCTGCCGCCGCGGTGGTGGTCGTCTTCGCCGCCGCGTGCCGCTGGTTCATGCGCTGCAGCTGCGAGGCGAGGAACTTGAAGTCGTCGAACGGCGCGCCGCCGTGCTGCGCCCAGTGCACGCGGCCGTCCTTGTCGATCAGGATCGTCGAGTGGATGCCCATCTCCTCGAAGTCGTCGTACGACTTGAAGCGCCGGGCGTTCTGCCAGTTCGCGTCCGAGCCGAGCAGCACCTTCAGCGGCGACAGCTCCTGCGACTTGGCGTTCTCTCCGGCGCGTCCTGGCTCACGGTGATGACTACCGTGTCGAGCCGCGCCCACTCGTCGGCGCGCTCCGAGAGATCCTTCACCTGCTTGACGCAGTGCGCGCAGCCGGCGCCGAGATAGAACGTCAGGATCACGTTCTTGCCGCGGAACTGATCGAGCGTCAGCCGCTTGCCGGTGGGGTCGGTGACGTCGAGCGCGGGCGCCTGAAACGGCGTCCAGATCGCCGGGCCAAACTGATCGAGCGTCGTCTTCCGGTAGCTGCGCTGCTTGGCCGGGCGAGCGATCGATCGGCGTCGGCCTTCACGCCGGTCGCGCGCGCCTCGCGCAGCCAGCGCAGGCCGGGCTCGGCATCGCTCCACACGAACTCGAGCCGCCCCAGCGCGTCGGCCGCTTCCTTGTTCTCGCCCAGCGCGTGATGCGCGCGCACCAGACCGGCGAGCGAGAACGCATCGTTCGGCACCGCCTTGAGCGCACGCGTGAACGCATCGACGGCGAGCTTCGGGCTCTTCTGATCGAGATACGCGTAGCCGAGCTTCGACCACATCAGCGTCGGGAAGAACGGCGGATCGTCGTAGTACGAGCGCTGTTCGAGCTCTTTCGGCGCGCGCCTGCGTGAGCAGCGTGAGGCCGTCGATCGCGTTCGCCCTTCAGCAGCGTCAGCAGCCCGCGCAGCTCGAGATCCTGCACTTCGAACTGGCGCTTGAGCGAGGCGTTCGAGTCCTTCTCGATCTCGGCCTTGAGCGCGGCGTGCTCGTCGACGGCTTTCGTGCGCCGCCTCGACGGTCTTCTTGCCGAGGTGCGCCATGGCTTCCGCGTAGCGGCGGCCGAGCTTGTCGCGCAGCGAGTCGCCCCACGGGATGGAGTCCGTCCTTGAGAATCTCGTCCCACCGCTCGAACTTGATCGAGCGCTCGCGACAGCGCCGATCACGCCCTGCCAGTGCGGGCTCATGCGCGTGGCCACGTTCAGCTTGGGATCGAGCGGCACCGCCAGCAGCTCGCGCGCGCCGCGAATGCGCTTCGGTCGGCAGCCCGAGCTGCTCCTGCACGTAGCTCAGATAGTTGCGATTGTGCGCGTAGTTCCAGGTGTTGTACGGGAACACCATCTGGCGTCCCATGTAGGCGATCTCGGCGCGCGTCGCGGAATCGAGCGAGATCGCCGACTCGTGGAACATGCCGACGCCGGCGTAGATGTGACCGGGCATGTGCAGCGCGTGGCCGATGCCCGGCACGATGTCGCCATACGCGCGGCAGCTATCGAGCGCCAGCGCGCCGTCCTCGTCGTCCCAGTTATGAATGCGGTAGTGATGCGCGCCCGGATGCTTCGGATCCTTCGCGAGCACCTGCTGCATCAGGAACTCGGTGCCGACGCGCGTCGTCGCCCATCAGTCTCGTTGCCGAGCAGCGCCTTGGCCTCGATGTCGTCCGGGTACTTCATGACGATGCTCTCGAGCGCCTTGGTGAACTTGCGACGGCCCTCGGTCGTCTGGGCGCCCTCGACGTAACTGCAGTTCCCAGGCTTCGATGTACGCGCGCTCGCGCGGGCTCGCCTTGTCCTTGCGCTTCGACGCTTCCTTCATGAAGGCGCGGCGCGCGCGTCGCCGCTGGTCGCTCGCGCGAGGCCCCAGTACGGCATCGGCGCTTCGGGGTCGAGCTTCGACGCCCACCGGAACGCGCGCTCGGCTTCGTAGTACCAGAAGGAATGAATCAGCGTGTGGCCCTGATCGAACCACATCTGCACTTCAGGGTGGGAGGTGGTGATCGGGAAATGCGTGACGCCGATGCCGGTCATTTTCGACGGCCGCTCGCGAGGGCCTTCGTCGAACGCTTCGCCGAACCGCGAGTGGCCGGCAAGGTGGCGCTCCTTCGCTCGTTCAGCAGTGGTCTGCGCCTCCTGGGCTGCAGCCACCGGAACGAGCAGAGTACAGATGCAAGCGATGCTGTAGAGTCTGCGCGCGCCGATCATTGGAAAGTCCTCAAGGTGAATGCACCTTCCGACCTCAGAACTCGGAAAGTCCGTAGGCTATCATTTGACCGAGGACTGGCAGCGATGAAGTTGTGCGAACGCATTCATTGGAGTGTCGTGATCTGCACCCTGATCGCGGCCGCCACGGCAAGCGCAGCCTGCGGTGGCCCAACCACCGATTCGACCAGCCAGGGAACGGCATCAGGCCCGCAGGCAAAGCCCACGGACACCGCGGACGGCCCGGGAATCATTGCGGGCACCATCACCTTCGACGGCACGCGCGCCCGCACCGCGTCCCTTGCGGATGGATTCCGATCCCAAGTGCGTGGCCGAACCCGGCGCGACCTCCGAACTGCTGGTCGTCGGGGCTGGCAACGGCGTGCAGAACGTCTTCGTGTACGTGAAGGACGGTTTGGGCACCCGCACATATGCCGTGCCGACGACCCCGGTGACACTCGATCAGAAGGGCTGCCGCTATCTTCCGCACGTGTTTGGTGTGCAGGTGGGTCAACCCTTCATGATCTCGAACAGCGATTCGACATTGCACAACGTCAACGCCGCTCCGAAGGACAATCGCCCGTTCAACTTCGGGCAGCCCGTGTCGGTGCCGGCGGTCTCGCGAACGTTCGACAAACCCGAGGTCATGGTGCCGCTCCGCTGCGACGTGCACGGCTGGATGAACGCGTATGCGGGCGTTGTCGCGCATCCCTTCTTCGCGGTCACCGAACGGCGATGGCGGGTTCGAGATCAAGGGATTGCCGGCGGGCACTTATACCATCGAAGCCTGGCACGAATAGCTCGGCACGCAGACGCAGTCGATCACGGTCGACGGTCAGACGCCGGCCAAAGTGAGCGTCGCCTTCAAGCCGACGGCTTGAACGCATAAATGGGGACTGTCCCTTTATGCAGGTGACAGAAAGTGTCATCGAACGCTCCCGCTAGATATCGCGTCAGGAAGGTCGCTTCTTTCGCCAGCCAGGCATCGAACTGCGCCTGCGACTGGATCGCGTACATCCCCCGCATGCGGTAGTGACCGAGGCCGCACAACTGCGCACAGGCGATGTCCCACTCGCCCGTTCGTGTGGGGGTGAACCAGACCGGCTGAACCACGCCAGGCATCGCGTCCTGCTTGATCCGCATTTGCGGGAGACCGAAGCTGTGCACGACGTCCTTGGATGACAAGATAGACGATGACGGGTCTCCCGACGGGCAGGTTCAGACGATTGATCGTCGTGATGTCGTCGCGGCCCGCCGGGTCACGGCGATCAAGTCCTAACGGGTTGTCGGGATTGACCAGCGAGATACTCGTCGGACCAAACACGCCGTCGGCTCCTGGGTAATGCACGTTCCACGCGAACTGCTCAGCCACCACGCGAACCACCGTGCTGCCGCGCTCCGGCGGCAGTGCGTCCACGCGGGCACTCCAGGTCGGAATGGAGAAGAAGACGAGCAGCGCAACCTCGGCGGCGAGCACGCCGCCCTCGACCCACGAGGCCCAGCGCGCTTTGACACCGTGATAGTTGGCGGTCGGGTGACGCCGACGTCTGAATCTCACCAGCACGAATACGAAAAAGAGGCTCCAGCCGACGAAGAGCACAAACATCAGCCAGTGCACCAGCGACATGATCCGGTCCACATCTCCAGCGTGTGCGGATGCCGCCACCGGCAAATCGAGCCATTCGAGCATCAGTGAGTGGCCTTCTCAGTGGTGTTCGTCATCACCCTGCCCCACGAAATCGGTGGCAGCGCCTGGAACGCTGTAGTCATATGGGCTCCGGAAAACTCGCGGCGGGCGTTCGAAATTACCATGAGCCTTCGGCGTCGTGGACGTTGCAGACCATTCGAGCGTCGTTGCCTCCCACGGATTCGCGCTCGCGACGCGACCAGCAACCGCGCTGAGGAACAGGTTGACGATGAACGGCAGTTGAAAGACGGCGAGCCCCAGCGCCGCATAAGCCATCGGAACGTTGAGATACAAGGTTTCCTGCGCGTGCGTATAGATCGCACCGCGCATCCCACAGGCGCCGGTTCACGCCCGCCAGGCCCTGCACGAACATCGGCATGAAGATGACGTTCATGAAGACGAACGACCCGAAGAAGTGAATCTTCCCGAGAGTTTCGTTCATCAGTCGGCCAGTCACCTTGGGGAACCAGTAATAGATTCCAGCGAACAGCGCGAAGATTGTTCCCGGCGCGACGAGATAGTGAAAGTGCGCGATCACGTAGTTGGTGTCGTGCAACGGAATGTCGGTGGTCGCGAGACCCAGCGGAAGCCCCGTGAGGCCGCCGATGCCGAACATGGGCAGGAATGCCAGCGCAAACAACATCGGCGTGTTGAAGCGGATCGATCCGCCGTGGAGCGACAGCATCAGCGCGCTCAGCACCACGACCGACGGAATCGCAATGATCATGGTCGTGGCCTGGAAGAAGGCGCTGATCGTGGTGCCCATGCCGGTCAGGAACATGTGATGGCCCCAGACGAGAAAGGACAGACAGCCGAGCACGAACAGCGAACACACCATCAGGCGATAGCCCCAGAGCGGCTTGCGCGTGTTGTTCGCGATGATCTCGGCGATGATGCCCATCGCCGGCAGCACGAGGACGTAGACCTCGGGATGGGCGAAGAACCAGAACAGGTGCTGCCAGAGCAAGGCATTGCCACCACCCGCCGCATTCAGCGTTTGGCCGCTGACGACCAATCCGCTGGGCAGGAAGAAGCTCGTGTCCGCGAGACGATCCATTCCTTGCAGCAGGGCCGCCGCTTGCAGAGCCGGAAATGCGAACAGCAGCAGGAATGCCGAAATGAACTGCGCCCAGACGAAGAATGGCAGTCGAAACCAGGTCAACCCGGGCGCTCGAAGTTGCACGATGGTCGTAATGAAGTTGATCGCCCCCAGCAGCGACGACATGCTGACGAGCAGCATGCCCACGAGCCAGCACGTCTGGCCGTCGCGCGCGAGCACGGCCAGCGGGGCATACGACGTCCAGCCGGAGCTAGCGGCGCCGCCGGGCAGGAAGAAGCTGACCAGCATGACGACGCCGCCGGTGAAATAGAACCAGTAGCTCGCCAGGTTGAGTCGAGGAAACGCCATGTCCGGCGCGCCGATCTGGAGCGGCACGACGTAGTTGCCGAAGGCGCCGACGGCGAGAGGCACAACCCCGAGGAACACCATGATGGTGCCGTGCATGGCCCCGAGCTGGTTGAAGAACTCGGGCAGCAGCACGCCGCCCGGCGCGTTCTGGCCGAGGAGTACCGCGAAGACCGGGACCGGCTGCGCCCCGTACGCGTGCTGCCACCGGATGATCAGGACGAGCGAGAAGCCGACCAGCAGGAACGACAGGCTCGTGACGGCGTAGAGCAGCCCGATCACTTTGTGATCGGTTGAGTAACAGATACCGCCGCAGCAACGCGGCCATCGTATCCAAGCGATCCATCGCGCGCAAGCAACGTATAATCGCGCCGGTCGCACGTCAGCAAAGGAGTCGCAATGAGTCACCGTGTCGTAACAGGCAGCATCGTTGTCGCGCTGGCCCTTTCGGTCGTCGCCTGCTCGGAAAGCGCGCCCTCCGGAGGGTCGACCACCGGCGCCGGTCGGGTCTTCTTCGTGCAGCCGAAAAACGGCGACACCATCAAGAGCATGTCGACCATCGAGTTCGGCAGCTCCGGGGTGACCGTCGGTGCCGTCCCGCCGGGCGAGCTCAAGCCCGAACAGGTTCGCGCCAACATCATTCACTACCACCTCGGCGTTGACACCGACTGCCTGCCCGACGGTGTGGTGATTCCAAAGGCCGACCCCTGGATTCACTTCGGCGACGGCAAGAACGTCATCGAGATGCAGTTCAAGCCGGGGCCACACCGCATTGCGGTCCAAGCGGGCGACGATATGCACCGGACGCTCCCAGGGATGTGCGAAGTCATCTCGGTGACCGTCCAGTAACACGTCTCGCCGGCTGGAGTGTCGGACACCATGCGCAAACCCGCAGCAGTCCGCGGTCGAGCGCATGGCCCATGCCTGCGGTCAGCGCGGCTTGCGCTGACCGCATTCTTGGCGAGTGTCGTTCCCGCCATCGCACAGCACGAACATCATCAGCCGCCGCCGGACCAAGGGTGGGGCTGGGCGGTTGAATCGAGCATGTTTCTCACCGGCAACATCCAGGAGCGCAAGTTTCGTGATTTTCACCAGGTGGAATCACAGAACTGGATGATGGGGGTGGCGTCGCGCAGGGTTGGTGCGGGTGGACTGACCCTGCACGGGATGCTGTCGTTCGAGCCGTTCACGCTGCGCGATCTCGGCTCGTCACAGGTCTTTCAGACCGGCGAGACGTTCAACGGCGCGCCGCTCATCGACTATCAGCACCCGCACGACCTGATCATGGGGTTGTCGGCCGCGTACGAACGACCGATCGCGCGCGCGACGTTGCAACTGCGCGGCGGGCTGGTCGACGAGCCGGCGTTCGGCCCGACTGCGTTCATGCATCGGGCGTCGGCCAACCTGCATCCGACCGCCCCGCTGGCGCATCACCAGCTCGACTCGACGCACATCACGCAGGGCGCCGTCACCGCCGGCGTGCGAGCGAGCGCGTGGCAGCTCGAAACGTCGGCGTTTCGCGGTCGCGAGCCGGACGAGGATCGGACCGATCTCGATCTCGGTCCGCTCGATTCGTATTCGCTGCGCGGGAGCTGGATACGGGGCGGCACACGCGCGCAAGTGTCGGTCGGTTGGCTCAAGGAGCCGCACGTCACCGAGCCCGGGCGACGTCACCCGGATCACCGCATCGGTCGAGCACCAGGGGCAGATGCTCGGGCGCGCGACGCAGCTGTGACGTTGGCCTGGGGTCAGAACCGCCACCTCGCAAGCAACGAGACGGCTTGGTTGTCCGAGGCGACGCTTCGACTGTGGAGTCGCGGCACCGGCTACCTGCGTGGCGAGCTCGCCGACAAACACATCCTCGGCGCCGGCGGCGCCCACCCGCCGGGCGTTGCACACCCGCACATCATCTCGCGCGTCGGTGCGCTCACGCTTGGCTACAGCCACGAATTGTGGCGCGATGCGAGCCACGCGATTGCGATTGGCGCCGACATCACCGGCTATAACGTCCCGTCCGAGCTCGCCGACTCATACGGGCAACCGGTCTCGTTCCATTTCTACGGCCGTTGGACCGCCGGCGTCGCTGACGGGACGCGACGGAGCCAGGGACTGTCCTCCGATGACTGAACTGGTCCCTGAAGACAGTGACGAAGTGTCGGGATGTGGACTCGCTGTATTCTTGTAATCTCTTCCGGAGGTCTGAATGAACTACGTTCGTTCGAGTCTGTTTCTCGGGGCCGCCGTGCTCGTCGGCGCCGTCACCATCGCCGCCCAGGGCCCACCGCCCGCAGCCCGCTCCGTCCGGAATCACGACCGCCCGCACGTGGACCGATGCGGATCTCGACAAGATCATGAAGGAGGTCGGCGCCACGGTCGCCCTGCTCCGCAAGAGCGTCGACGGCCAGAACGCCGAGATGGCCAAGCAGCAGGCCGACAAGCTGGAGTTGCTGTTCGAGGACGTGGACGACTTCTGGAACGCGCGCAACGTCCGCGACGCGGCCGACATCGCCGACGACGCGGCCGAGCACGCGGATCATGTCGAGGATGCCGTCGACGAGAAGGACTTCGCGAAGGCCGCCGAGCATCTCAAGATGCTGCAGAGCACCTGCGCGACGTGCCACGGCAAGTACCGCGACAAGGCGGCCGACGGTGGGTACCGAATCAAACCCTAACGAGAACGTTCCAGGGTTCCAAGGTTCCAGGGTTCCAGGATTCGCGATTCGGACGTTCGGGAACTCTGGAACTTTGGAGAACCGTGGAACTCTGGAACCCTGGAACTGTTGGAACTCTTCATTTCGGGCAGCCGCTGCAGCGAATCCGCGACCACGTAGGTCACGACGGCAAGCGCTGCGGCGGCTTTCGACACTTCTTCCGGAGCGATGCGATCGATGGTGTCGGCCGGCGTGTGGTGAATCGTGAAGTACCGCGTCGAATCTCCCTGATACGCCAGCATCGGCACCTTGCCCGCCTGCGCGATCGGGCCGATGTCGGCGCCGCCGCCGCCGGGACCGATGTCCTGCAGGCCCAGCGGCGCGAGCAGCGCGCCGATGTCGCTCATCATCTGACGCGCAACCGACGATCCCGTGAAGCCAAGGCGGGCCGGCGCGAAGACCCCGGAATCGGACTCGATGGCCAGCACGTGCTGCTCGGCCTGCGCTTCAGGTAGGCATCGCGATAGGCGTTGCCGCCGCGCAGGCCGTTCTCCTCGTTGGTGAAGAGCACGACGCGCACGGTGCGTCGCGGCCGGATGCCGAGCACCTTCATCAGCCGCGCTGCCTCCCACGTCACGACACACCCGACGCCATCGTCTGACGCGCCGGTGCCGACGTCCCACGAGTCGAAGTGGCCGCCGACCAGCACGATCTCGTCGGGAAACTCGCTGCCGCGAATCTCGCCGACGACGTTGGCCGATTCGACATCGGCCTCGAAACGCGCCTCCATTCGCAGCCGAACGCGAACACGCCGACCGCGGTCGGCCAGGCGCTGCATGCGCTCGGCGTCCTCGGCCGAGACGGCCGCGGCCGGAATCCGCGGCGCGTCCTGCGCGTAGGTCATGTTGCCGGTGTGCGGCGTGCGCAGGCCGGTCGGGCCAATGGCGCGAACCAGCGAGGCCACCGCCCCATGACGTGCCGCGGCGCTGGCGCCGCCGGTGCGGTACTGGTTGGTCTGGCCGTAGCTCGTGTAAGGCCACGTTGTAGAGCACGATCTTGCCCTTGGCCTCGGCACCGCGCCGCGTGAGCTCGTCGAAGTCCTTCACGACGAGCACGTCGGCCTCGATGCCTGCGGGTGGAGTCGCAACGCTGCCGCCCAGGCCGAGCATCGGCACGACGTGCCGTGGCGGATCGACGATCTCGAGGCTCTCGCTGCCGCGCACCCAACGCGGCACCATCACCTTTTCGGTCCGCACGTTCTCGAGACCGTCCTGCTTCATCGGCCTCGACCGCCCACGCGATAGCGCGCGTGAGGTTCTCCGAGCCGGACAGGCGATTGCCGTACGTGTCGGTGAGCTCGGCCAGACGATTCCAGGCGAAGCCGGTCGCTCTGCGCCTGCTTGATCAACCGATCGGCGTTCGATGCGGTGGGGATCGATCCACGAGGGTGGCGGCGGGGTCGCCGGCGCCTCCCCCTGCGATTGGTCAGCGGCGCGAGACCACGACGCGACAGTAAGAAGCGACCAATGAGCGCGGAACGAACGTCGAGAACGGTTCGCAGCATGCGCGCCCATTGACTAGAGAGCCTTCGGCCTGGCGTGCGCCCCGGAGTGCTGGTTCCGCGCGCGTGCGCACTGGCACAGGCACCTACCGGCCCACCCTGCACCGACTCGAGGCACGGCGAGCCCTGAGCCCTCACCGATGCCTCCGCGGATTAGAACTGCACCGAATACACCACTTTGAAGTTCCGCCCCATCTCGGGCAGGACGTCCTTCAGATAGTTCAGGTGATTGCGATAGAGCGTGTCGGTCGCGTTGTCGAGACGCGCCGTGATCGTGTTCGTCACGCCGCCGCGTGACGAACGAATACGACCCAAACAGCTTCAGCACGCCGGCGCCCGCTGTTGGCGTCTCCGCGCCAAACACCCGATTCTGATCGCCGGTGATGGTCACGCTGCCCCCGAACTGCAGCGCGTTTTCTGATAGCGCAGGCCCGGGATCACGCGAAACGGCGGGATGCGCGGCAGCGGCTCGTCGGTGTCGGCCAGCTCGCCGCGCACCATGTCGAAGGTCAGCTCCGCGACCAGGCTGCTGGTCAGGTTGACGTCAGCATGCGCTTCGACGCCGTAGAGTCGACTGTCGGCACCGACGAACTCGACGAACGGGAACTCGTCGGAGTGCCCATGCCCTTCCTCGTCTTCGTCGACCGCCGAACCGGTCGTGGAACTCCTCCTCGCGCTCCTCGAACTCTTCTTCGCTGATGCGGATTGCGGAAGATGAAATCGTTGATGCTGTTCGTGAAGAACGTGACTTCCCCACGCACGCGGTGCGAGCGCGCGCGCAGCGACACGTCGAAGTCCGAGTGCGCGTCTCCGACTCGAGCGAACGGGTTGCCAATCTCGAACGCGAAGTTGCCGGGATGAGGACCGAAGAAGTACAGCTCTTCGAGCGCGGGATTGCGTGCCGCCCGTGCCAGGCTCATCGCGATCACGACGATCGTCGTTCGCGGCGGCCGGACGCAGCAGGAGGCCGACCGATCCCGACACCTCCGTGAAGTCGCGATCCGGCAGGAGGTCGCTGTCGGGCTTGAAATGTCGTCCGATCGACGCGGCCGCCGAACTGCAACGTGACGTGCGGCCAGGTCAGCTCTTCGTAGAGAAACAGCGCGCCGCCGCGCTGATCGATCGGTGGCGAGAGGGCTTCCTCGCCAACGGCGTTGAACGCACGATTCAGGAACGAGCCGCCGACGGTGCCCGAGAGCCGGCCGAACGGCCGGTGCGAGAGCATCAGTTCGGCCTCCTCGGTGTCGTTGTCGAAATGCGTGCCGACCTCGTCGCCGACGAGCTCGTCGTGCTGGTAGCGTCTGATCCCCAGCGTCGCGCGATACGAGCGAATCGCGCCGCCCAGACCCTTCGCCGCCAGCCCGAATCGTGAACGCATGACGCTCGGGGTTCAGGCTGATCAGCCCTTCTTCGACAATCGGAATGCCGTACTTCGAGCTGTCGAACCCGTAGCTCGCGCCCACGTAGCGTTTGCTCGCTCGTCCACGAGCCGCCGACGTTGAACACGCTGCTGCGCGACTGCGAGTTCTCGACTTCGCCTTCCGGCGTCGAGAAGTCACCGTTGCGACGGCCGCCGCCGGCAAGGTGCATGGCGAAGCGGCCATTGCCGAAGTGGACGTCGCCGGCGCCGCCGGCCTCGCCGGCGTTCGACGCCGAGATCGAGCGTGAACTCGCCGGTCGGGCCGTACCACCGGCGCCGTCGGAATCTGATCGGTGATGACGTTGACCAGGCCGCCAATGGCGTTGGCGCCGTAGAGCAGCGTGGCCGGCCCGCGCACGACTTCGATCCGCTTGGCCGAGGACGGATTGAGCGGTCACGCCGTGATCGCCGGACTGACTCGACAGATCGCCGACGCGCTGACCGTCCTGGAGCACGGCCACGCGATCGCCATCGAGACCACGAATGACCGGACGCGCCGGGCCGGGACCAAACGCCCGCATCGCGACGCCGGGCTCGGACTGCAGCGTCGCGCCGATGGTGGCTTCGAGCTGCTTCTGCAGATCCTGTCCGGCCAGCACCGACGTGGGTTGATACGACTCGAACTGCGGCCGCGCGTTGGGGCTCACCGACAGCGACTTCGGCAAAGTGCAGGTCGAGCTCGACGACCAGGTCGAGCGTCGCGCCTTGCGGCGTGACCGCCACCTCGGTGCGGCGCGTGCTGTAGCCCTCGGCGCGCACCGACACGTGATAGCTGCCGGGCGGGACGTTGTCGAACCGGTACGTGCCGTCCTCCGCCGTACGCGACTCGCGCTTCAGCTCTTCGACAACGACGGCGGCGCCGGCCATCGGATCGCCGTTGTCGCGAGTGACCTTGCCCGTGATGAAAGCCACTTTGCGCCCGCAGCGGTGAGCGCAGAAAGAAGCAATAAC
The DNA here is from genome assembly GCA_963734095.1 of uncultured Acidobacteriota bacterium. GTDB lineage: Bacteria > Acidobacteriota > Vicinamibacteria > Vicinamibacterales > UBA2999 > JACCSI01. The sequence goes on from CAVTGK010000040.1 coordinate 41,304, forward strand.
GACGCGACGATCGCTCCGCGTCGAAAGACGAAATCCATGAATAACCTCGCCCAAAAGACACGTTTCCGGCGCTCGCGTTCGCGAGGCCGTCTGGAAGTGGGAATGCGAACGGCAGGTTCCCGTGAAACGAATCAGGCGAAGGGTGGAGGCGCGCGCGCCGGCTGCGGCGACGCGGTTGGAGCGGCGACGAGTTGGCCGTCGGAGTGATACAGAAGGTTCCCGGACGTCAGAGCGTGCAGCCCACTGGGCTCCCACGACACCGGACCACGGGAGGTCCGGAGGAAGTGGCACGCGACGCAGTGGTCACCGGGGGCGACATCGTTGTCGCTGGAAGAGGCAGCGGCAAAGTGGTGCTGACTCTCGTCGTGAACGACGACGACCGGATCGCAATCCGTATCGTGCACGCCGTGCAGTGCGGGACCGAGCGTGGTGACGCTCAACACCAGCAGGAGCAGACGCGCGGTGTGGCGCATCAGCTCTGGCGGCAGCCCCAGCTGTTTCTGCATCACTGTCGAGAGTAACTTGCCGCCCCGGGGGTCCCGTCAAGTCCGTTACAGGGACTGTCCCCGCGTGACATCCCGTGACAGGGCCTGTCCCCCGGTGACAGAAGCCTGTCCCGTCACGACACACGGACGGACGAGGCGGCGTGACATACTGCCCGGATGCGCGTCTTGTCGGCCCTCGTACCTCGCGACGCTGGCGTCGATTTCTTGCTCGACCTCGAGTGCTCGATCCGCGGTGGCCTCCCCCGCCGCCCCCATCACGACGCCCACCACGACTCGTGATGTCGACCTCCGGCAGCGCTGGCTGGAGATGTTTGCCCGCGGCTACTTTCCCGGTCGCAGCGGACAGATCTTCGTCGTCCCTCGCGAAGGCGAGGTCATCACGGACCGCGATCCGCTGTATCGATTCATGCACGGCTCGCCGTGGGACTACGACACGCAGATTCCGATCCTCTTCTACGGCGCGCCGTTCATCCGTCAGGGCTGCTGGAAAGATGCCGCGGCGCAACAGGACATCGCGCCGACATTGGGCGCGCTGATCGGCGCCTCACCGCTCCAGACTTATACCGGTCGAGCTCTGAGCAACGCGATCGCCGCCGGGCCGACACGTCCACGCAGTCGTGGTCGTGATGGTGCTGGATGCGATGCGCGCGGACTACTTCGACAAATATGCCGACGTCATGCCGACGCTGACAGTCGCATGCGACGCGAGGGGGCGTGGTTTTCCGAGGCGCGCGCCATCACCCTGCCGACAGTGACAGGCGTTGGCCATGCGACCATTGGTACCGGCACCGATCCGCGCATTCATGGCATCACGGTCAATGCCCTGTTCAATCGCGTGACCGGTCAGTCGCAACAGGCCTACGACCAGCTCGACCCACGAGAGCTGATGGCGCTCACACTCGCTGACGCGTGGAACCTCACGACCGATGGCCGAGCCATCATCATCGGACAGGGTGGCGCGATCCGCGCGACGGCCGGCCTCGTCGGACGCGGCGCGTGCATCGTCAATGGTCGCAAGGTGATTGCCGCGAGCTACAGCACGCGAGATGCGGGATGGGAAACCAATCCGGCCTGCTACACGATGTCGGAAGCGCTCGCGGCCTACAACGGGAAGGCCGTCTGGCAGGCCGCTGGCGGGAAGTGGATGGGCCACGACATTTCCGACCCATTGAAGTTTCGCGCCTCGAGCCTGTTTCAACGCTTCGAGGCCGAGGCGTTGCTCGCGGTGCATGGAGCACGAGGCCATCGGCGGCTGACGAGATCACCGACCTCGTGATGGTGAACATGAAGGGACCAGACTACACGGCGCACGCGCACGGCCCGGACTCACCTGAGCAGAAGGAGACGCTCGCGGAGCTCGACCGTCAGATGACGCGACTGCTGCAGCTCCTCGACAAGAAGGCGGGACCACAGCGGAGCGTCGTCGCAGTCACCGCCGATCACGGCATGCCAAGCGAACCGGCGCCAGGCCATCGTCACTATCCCGATGAGATCGTCGCCGCGCTCGTCGCGAAATTCGACCCGAAGGGAGATCCAAAGGCGCTGGTCTCGTACTACCAGGACGCCGCCAACAATCAGCTGTACATGAACACCGTGCGGCTTGCAATCGATGGGTCGTGACATTGAAGGACGCTGGCGACGTTCCTGGCAGGTCAGGAATACTTCGCGGCCGTCTTCACCGAGGACGAAGTCATCGCGGCTCAGCAGCGGTTGCCGCACATGACGCCCCGCTGCTCGTTGGCCAGCTCGGTGATGCAGATTGCTGTCTTCGGCGACGATCGCCTTCGCGACGATCGCGTGGGCGCTGGCGATCTGTCTGCGTTCGCGTTGGTTGTGGACGCTCGGTGCTGTTGCCGCGCTGGTTCATGTTGCGTCCGCGTTTCACGTCTTTCACGGCTGGAGTCACCAATCAGCCGTCAAGTCGCGACAGCGCAACAGACCGGTGACGCTGACCGGCGTTTTTCGGGGCGAAGGCGTGTTTTTCAACTACGCTTTTCTGGTCGTCTGGCTGGCGGACGCCATCTGGTGGTGGCTGTCGCCCGTCGAGTTATGAAGCGCGGCCGATGTGGGTGTGATCGCTTCGATCCACGGATTCCTGTTCTTCATGTTCGTGAACGGCGCCATCGTTTTCGCCGACGGATGGATGCGCCGTCATCGGCATCGTCGCCGTCGGCGCAGTGAGCATTGCGTGGTCAACGGAGCTCTTCGAGCAGAAGGTCCCGGCGCACGTAACGGCCCGACGGTTCTATTACGGATGGGTCGTGCTGGGCGTCGCCGCCCTGGCGATGGTGGGCACGCTGCCCGGCCGTACGCAGGGCCTGGGGCTCATCACCGAGCCGCTGATCCGCGATCTTGGTGTCAGTCGCATCGCCTACGCGCAAATCAACCTCGTCGCGACGCTGGTCGGTGCGCTCTTCGCGTTTGGCGTCGGAAGTTTGATCGATCGCCGCGGGTCGCGGATCGTGTTGACGCGCCGTCGCCCTCGCGCTCGGCATCGTCGTCCTGGCGATGAGTCAGGTCACCGCGGCGATGGCGCTGTTGGTGTTCGTCACCCTGACGCGAGGCTTGGGACAGACGGCGTTATCGATCGTCAGCCTGGCGATGGTCGGCAAGTGGTTCCGTCGACGACTGACGTGGGCGATGGGCACTCTACTGCGCTCGCGATGAGCGTCGGTTTCATGATCGCGTTTCCCATCATCGGTGCCGTCGTGCTCTCGAGCGGTTGGCGTGCCGCCTGGGCCGCGATCGGCATTGCGCTTGATTGTGGTCCTGGCGCCGATCGCGTGGTTGCTGGTGCGGTCGACGCCTGAGAGCATCGGCGAGGAGATGGACGGCGGTCGGTTGGACGATCGGCCGAATGGCGCAGTCGACGCGCGACTGGACGTTCGCGAGGCCCTGGCGTCGCCGGCGTTCTGGATCTTCGCGCTGGCCAGCTCGCTCTACGGGCTGGTGGCGTCTGGCGTCGGGCTTGTTCAACGAGTCGATTCTCGCGGAGCGCGGGTTCACGCCGGACGTGTATCACAACGCGCTGGCGATCACCGCAATCACCGGGCTGGGCGGCAATTTCGTCGCCGGCGCCTGGGCGGAGCGTGGATCGCTGCGGAGCGTGCTCGTGGTCGCGATGATGGTGCTGGGGGCTGCGCTCGCGGCGCTGCCGCATGTGACGACCAACGCGCATGTCGTGATGCAGGCGGTGGCGATGGGCATCGCGGGCGGGTTCGTGATGGTCGTGTTCTTCAGTTTCTGGGGTCGCGCGTACGGTCACGCGCATCTCGGTCGCATCCAGGGCGCGGCGCAGGTCATGACGGTGCTGGCGTCGGCGGTCGGCCCGCTGCTGCTCGCGTGGTGCGTCGACGTGACGGGCTCGTATGCGGCCGCGTTCTACGCGCTCGCCGCGCGGTCGTCGTCCTCGGCGCGTCCGCCCTGGTCACGCGGTTGCCTGCATAAAGGGGACTGTCCCCTGTCATCGCAGGCTGACAATTTTCGGGCGTGCACGTAAAAGGGGACAGGCCCCTGTTATCGGGGGACAGGCCCTTTATCTGGCGGCATTTCGCGAAGTGATTCGGCAGAAACTACGTCGCGTGAGACCCGAAGCTGGCGACGGCTGCGGAATCCTCTTCGAAGGATTCGAAGATCTCATTGAGCTGCGTGACGAGCAGGAGCTCGTGAATCCGACGAGGGACCTGCGAGAGCTTCAGCGTGCCATCCACGCGCGCGACGCGAACGTAACACGACACCAGCTCGCCCACACACGAGCTGTCGACAAACGTCAGCTGACCGAGACTGAGCACGAACTTTCGCGCCCCCTCCTGCACGAGCGTCGGTCACCTGCTGCTTCAACGGGCTCGGCGCGTCGAGCATCGTGATGGTCCCGCTGACCGCGATCACCGTGACGTCGCCGGCCTTGCGCACCGCGAGTTGCATGCCTCACACCGTCGCAACGGTTTTGTCGACCAGCCGAAGAAATGCCTCGATGGTCTTCTCGAGATGCGGCTCCGGCGTGTCCTCTTCCTTGCAGTGCGACAGGCCGTTCGACGAATAGGCGAACATCATGACCACCGGCATGTGGGGCACCATCTCGGCGGCATCGTGCAATGGCCCCGACGGCAAGCGTGGCGCGTCACCAGTGACCTCTCGGACCGCCTCGGCGCAGAGCTCGATGAGTCGAGCGTCGAACGGACGGGGCTCGATGCGCCAGACTCGCCGCCACTCGACGTGAACGTTGTTCTCGGATGCGGCGACCCAAGCGGCGGCACGCGCTTCGGCGAGCATGTGCGCAAGAACATCGGCGTCGAGCGCGCGCTGATCGAGCGAGATCTCACACACGCCCGGCACCGCGGTCACGATGCCGGGCTCGACCTTCGACCGTTCCGACCGTGCATACCACTCGCGCATCCGGCTTCGAATGTTTCTTGGCGATCTCGCGAAACGCAATCGCGCTCTGCGCCGCCGCGAGAAACGCGTCGCGGCGCATCGGGATCGGCGTCGATCCCGAATGCGCCGCCTGACCGACGAATCGCAGCAAGTGACGCTCGACTCCGAACGTGCCAATCACGACGCCCGTCGGCTTGTCCATCGACTCGAGGACCGGGCCCTGCTCGATGTGCAACTCCAGGTACGCCCGCGCGTCGATCGCCTTGAGCGACTGCATGGGCCGCGCCCACCCGATCGAGATCGACGCCGTTTTCCCGCAGCGCATCGACCAGGCGCACGCCCTGCTTGTCCACGAGCGTCCGCGGACTTCGCCGAGGTTCAGGCTCCCACTGGCCGCCGACGAGCCAAAGAGGCTTCGGCCAAACCGGGCACCCTCCTCGTCGGCCCAGTCAACGAGCTTGAGCGTGACTGCGCGGTGTGGCACCCTTGAATCGTCGCAGCGCCTCGAACGCCGCCATCACGCCCAGCGTACCGTCCAGCCATCCGCCGTTCGGAACGGAATCCAGATGGCCGCCGATGATGACTGTTCGATCCGACTCACCAGGGAGAGTCGCCCAGCTGTTGCCAGCGGCGTCGACGGCCGGCTCGCAGGCCGATCGGCGCAAGCTGCCCACGCATCCACTCGCGCGCTTCGCGCCATACCGGCCCCCATGCCACCCGCTGCGCGCCGTCAGCGGTGCTGGTCCTCGCGGCAAGCTCGCGAAGATTGGCGATGACATCCCGGGCGCTCATGCGAGGGCATCGTAACCCACGGACGAGCGGGATAGCGAGGCAGAGGAAGCGGTCAGTCCAGAGGCCAGTGCCGTCGTGGCCAGTTGACAGCCCACGGAACTGGAAACTGAAACTGACAACCGTCGGATCTCTACTGCATCGCCACCAGGCTGCTCGACGGTGCGCCAATACCAAATCCCATCGACCAGCGCGGGCGACGCGAGCGTGCGCTCGCCGAGCGTGTTCGTGTGCAGCAGCTTGAACTCGCGGCCCGCCTTCACGACAAACGTCTCGCCATCGTCATTCGTGAAGAACACTTCGCCGTTGACGACGACCGGTGACGCCGAAAAGCCTTCGCGCTGCGCGACGCCGAGGCGTCCCTGATAGACCAGCGTGCCGGTCTTCGCTTCGTACACGGTCAGGATGCTCTGCATGTCGTTGATCAGATAGAGCAACCCGTCGTGCACGACGCCCGACGGCACGAACGGCGACCCCTTCGGCGTGCTCCAGGCGACGTGCGTGGCGGTGACATCGCCGCTGCCGCCCGGGCGAATGGCAAACGTCGGGCCGGCACGCCCGGACGAGCAAACACCAGCCCCTCGCCGACGACCGGCGTCGGAATGACTTCGAAGGTCATGCCGCGAACCGTCCACAGCTCCTGGCCCGTCTGCGGGATCGTAGGCGGCGACGCGACGCTGGCTGTTGACCACCAGCTCGTCGCGCTCGCCGGCGTTGATGACGACGGGCGTGCCCCAGCCAACGGTTTCGGTCCGCGGCGTCTCCCACAACGTCTTGCCGGTCTTGGCGTCGAACGCCGCGACGAACGCGCGCTGCGCGCTGCGAGCCGTCGTGATCCTGATAGAGGAAGAGGCGGTCCTTGTAGAGAACCGGCGAGCCGGCCGGCCCGTGATAGTTGTCGATGACGCCGAACTTGCGATGCCAGACGATCTTGCCGTTCAAGTCGAACGCCACCAGCCCGTGACGGCCAAACGACGCGTAGATCACGTGCCCGTCGGTCACCGGCGTCGCCGACGCGTGACCGTTCTTCTGGTGCACGTGCTCGACGCCGTCCTGCGGAACAAACGTCTCCCACAGCTTGCGGCCATCGGCACGATTGAACGCCAGCAGCGACAGCTTGCCGCCGCCCTCCTGCGCGGTCGTCAGTAAGATGCGATCAGCCCCAGACGATCGGCGACGAATTGCCGGCGCCCGGAATCGGCACGCGCCACTTGACGTTGGTCGTCGGCGACCAGTGTTGGCGTACTTGCCGGGCGCCACGATCCCTGTCCGGACGGCCCGCGCCAGCGCGGCCAGAACCTCGCGCCTTCGCCGGTGACTTCGATCATGCGGACGTCTCCCGCACGAGACACGCACGTGCGCCGAGGCGCAGCGACCAGGAGGGCGCACAGAGCAACGCATCGTACGCATAGGCGCGATCCTACGTCGCTGCATTGTGGCGGCCGACAACAGGTCGCCGCATATCATTGATTGAAGATGCTCCTGCTCGAGGTGGTCGCCGCTTTGAGTCTGGCGCTCGCCAGCTGGTGCACAAGCCGTCCCGCCCGCCAGCAAGCCGCCGGCCCCGCGAATCGTCGACAAGTCACCCCCGCCGGGGCGCGGCGGCCAGCGGAAGTGTCGGTCGCGATCAATCCGACCAATCCCGATCACGTGATCGCGGTGATGCTGCAGGCGGGCGCGCCGGGCGAGCCGCGCGTCAGCAACCACGCCTACGCGTCGTTCGACGGCGGCCTGACGTGGAAGCGCGATCGGCCGCGCCCAACCGCGACGGACGCGTGCAGGGAGACGACGCGATTGTCTTTGGGCGAGATGGCACGGCCTATCACGCGTACATCGCGTTCGACGGCATCCGCGTCGAGCGTCCCGAGCGCGCCTGGAGCGGCATCTTCGTGCGCTCGTCCCGCGACGGGCTCACGTGGACGACGCCGGTGTCGCCGTGGTCGATCACATCAACACCGCGATCCCGTTCGAAGACAAGCCGTGGCTGGGCGTCGATCGCGCCGCGGCGTCGCCGCATCGCGGCAACGTCTACGTCGCGTGGACGCGCTTCGACGTCTACGGCAGCGCCAATCCCGCGCATCGCAGCCACATCATGTTCTCGCGATCGCGTGACGGCGGCGCGCACGTTCTCGACGCCGCATCGAGATCTCCGACGACACCGGCGACGCGCGGGACAGCGACGGCACCGTCGAGGGCGTCGGTGCCGGTGGGCGGTCCGAACGGCGACGTGCTACATCGCGTGGGCCGGCCCGAAGGGCATCGTGTTCGACAAGTCGACCGACGGCGGCTGGACGTTCGGGCAAGGACGTGCTCGTCGAGCGCGATGCCGGGCGGATGGGACCTGCCCGTGCCCGGGCTCGAGCGTCACAACGGCATGCCGGTGACGGCCGTCGACTTGAGCGAGGGCGCACGCAAAGGCACGATCTACGTGAACTGGATCGACGAGCGGAACGGCGACCTCGATGTGTTCGTCGCCGCGTCGACGCGATAGCGGCCGCACGTGGTCGGCGCCGGTGCGCGTCAACGACGATGCCAAAGGGGCGGCGCAGATGTTCACGTGGCTGGCGGTGGATCCGGTGGATGGGGCGCTGAACCTCGTGTTTCACGATCGGCGCGGGCAGAACGGGACGATGACGGGCGTGACGCTGGCGCGCAGCGTCGACGGCGGCAAGACGTTCGTGAACTATCCGCTGCCGGTCAGCGCGTTCGACTGCTGCGACGAGAGCACCTTCTTCGGCGACTACAATGGCATCGACGCCTACGGCGGCCGGGTGGTCGCCGCCTTTCCGGTGCTGACGCCGCAGCGACCGGCCAGCAGACAGTCGGTGCAGGCCGCCGTCGCAGATTTTCGCCCAGGTACGCAGGAACTCTGCGATGATTTGCTCACACGTTTCAAAAGGGGACAGTCCCCTTCTGATGCGGCGGCGCTGATGGCGATTTCGCTGTCGGTGTCGATGCCGCATGGCGCCGGCCGCGCAGGCGCCGACGGCAACCCCGAGCGGGAGTTTCTTGTCGCGCGTGCGGCGGCTGACGGTCGAAGGCCGGCGCGCCGGCGAGGGGTATTGGTCGCCCGACGGCAAGCGCCTCGTGTTCCAGAGCGAGCGCGAGCCGGGCAATCCGTTCTACCAGATCTACGTGGTCGACCTGACGACCGGCCAGACGTTCCGCATCTCGCCGGGCATGGGCAAGACGACCTGCGCGTTCTTCCGCCCGGGCAGCGATCAGATTCTGTTCGCCTCCACGCACCACGATCCGAAGTCGAAGCAACTGCAGGACGACGAGCTCGCGTTTCGCGCGTCGGGCAAGGAGCGGCGCTACGCCTGGGACTACGACCCCGAGATGGAGATCTACGCCATCGCGGAGAAGACCAAGGAGATCACGCGGCTGACCAACGCGCGCGGCTACGACGCCGAGGCCAGCTACTCGCCCGACGGGCAGTGGATTGCGTTCTCGTCGATGCGCGACGCCTACAATCGCCCGCTCAGCGACGCCGAGAAGAAACAGCTCGACGCTCGATCCGAGCTTCTTCGGCGAGATCTACATCATGCGCGCCGACGGCTCCGGGCAGCGGCGGCTGACCAACGTCAACGGCTACGACGGCGGGCCGTTCTTCTCGCCCGACGGCAAGCGGATCGTCTGGCGCCGCTTCGACGAGCAGGGGCTGATCGCCGACGTGTGGACGATGAACCTCGACGGCAGCGATCAGCGGCAGGTCACCAACTTCAGGTCGATGAGCTGGGCGCCGTACATTCATCCGTCGGGCGAGTACCTGCTGTTCGCCTCGAACAAGCTCGGGTTCGAGAACTTCGAAGTGTTCATGGTGGACGTCGCCGGCACGAAGGAGCCGGTGCGCGTCACGTACTCCGACGGCTTCGACGGGCTGCCCGTGCCGTCGCCGGATGGCACGCAGATCGCGTGGACGTCGAGCCGCGGCGGCGGGCGCGAGGGGCAGATCTTTCTCGCGCAGTGGAATCACGAGGCGGCGCGCAAGGCGCTCGCCGCGCGCGCCGCAGCGAAAGTAGCGGCAGCACTCGAGTCGACGAACCGCAGGCCCATCATTCAGGATCGTCGGCGGCGTTGCGTTCACGCGTCGGCCTGCTGCTTGGGTCCGCGCGCTGCCGTCGCACGTCGCAGACGGCAGCCCCGCGCCGTCGAAGACACGCACGCATGTCGAGACGCTGGCGTCCGACAAGCTCGAAGGGCGCCTGGCGGGTTCCGCAGGCGAGCGGCTGGCCGCCGACTACATCGCGCGCGAGCTGACGCGCATCGGCGCCAAGCCGCTGCCGGGACAGACGAGCGTCTTCCACACCTTCGAGTTCACCGCCGGCACGAAGGACGCGGGATCGATCCGCGATCACGGTCAGCGACGCCGGGCGCTGCGCCGCAGCTCTTCATCACGACCGAGCACGTGCAGGCGCTGTCGTTCTCCGACAGCGCCGAGGTCAGCGGGCCGGTCGTCTTCGCCGGCTACGGCCTCGTCGTGCCCGACAGCCAGAACTTCGGCTACGACAGCTACGCCGGGCTCGACGTGAAGGACAAGGTCGTCCTCGTCCTCCGCTACTTTCCCGAGGACGCGGATCAGAAGACGCGCGCGATCCTCGCGCGCTACTCGGACCTGCGCTACAAGGCGATGGCGGCGCGCCAGCGCGGCGCCAAGGCGCTGCTCGTCGTCACCGGCCCGCGCTCGCCGAACGCCGGCGCGACGATTCCGATGACCTTCGATACCGCGCTCGCCGGATCGGGCATCGTCGCCGCCAGCATCAGCGGCGAGGCGGCGCAGGCGATCTTCGCCGGCGCACCGGACAAGAACCTCGAGGCCGTGCAGAAGGAGCTCGACTCCGGCAATCCGCACGTCGCCGGCTTTGCCATTCCCGACGTCACGGTCACGCGTCAAGGCCGCGGTCGAGCGCGAGACGCAGACCGGCCGCAACGTCGTCGCCTACCTGCCGGCGACGAGCGCCGACGACCGGCGTCGACAAGCCGTGGGTCGCGCTCGGCGCGCACTACGATCACCTCGGGCGCGGCGGCCACGGCAACTCGCTCGCCGGCAAGGAAGAGGCCGGACGCATTCATCACGGCGCCGACGACAACGCGTCGGGCACGGCGGCCGTGCTGGCGATTGCCGAAGCGCTTGTCGAAGCAGCCGCGCCGGCGCAACGTGCTCGTCGGCTTCTGGTCGGCCGAGGAGATCGGCCTGATCGGGTCGAACGCGTTCGTGAACAAGCCGCCGGTGCCCGCCGGCGAGCTCGCCGCGTATCTCAACTTCGACATGGTCGGCCGCATGGTCGACAACAAGCTCACCGTGCAGGCGACCGGCACGAGCCCGTCGTGGGCGCGGATCCTCGAGCAGGCCAACGTCGCCGCCGGCTTCGATCTCGTCCTGCAGCCCGATCCGTATCAGCCGACCGACGTCGCCAGCTTCAACCAGGCCAGCGTGCCGTCGCTGAGCTTCTTCACGAGCACGCACACCGACTATCACCGGCCCGGCGACACCGCCGACAAGATCAACTACGAGGACCTCGATCGCGTCGTCGGACTTCGCGGCGGCGATCGTGAAACGCGCATCGGCGACACGCCGGAAGCGCCGCAGTTCACCAAGGTCGAGCAGCAGACGAACACCGCCGGACGCGCCGGCGTCCGCGTGTTCACCGGCACGATTCCCGACTACGCCACCAACGTCAAAGGGCTGCTGCTCGGCGGCGTCATCGGCGGCGGGCCGGCCGAACAGGCCGGCCTGCAGAAGGGCGACGTCATCGTCGAGATCGCCGGGCAGACGATCGCCAACATCTACGATTACACCTACGCGCTGGAACTGCTGAAGATCGGCGAGCCGGTGAAGATTGTCTACATGCGCGGCGGACAAGCGTCGCGAAACCGAGCTGACGCCGGGCGCCCGGAAATAATTTCCGTCTGGACGGCCGCACCGCGGCCGTCGATAATCTCAGCCGTCCCCCGTCATCGTTTGTCGATAGTTGTCGTTGTTGCTTCGAGAGGACCTTCACATGCGCTCACTCATCATCGGCTCGCTCGTAGCGCTGGCATTCGTTACGGCCACCCCGCGCGCACAAGCGGACTTGACCGGCACCTGGGCCGTGTCGTTCACCACGCCGCAAGGCGACGATGGACGCTACCGCTACGTTCAAGCAAGACGGCGAAGCCTCACCGGCACGATGACTGGCCCTCAGGGCGATGTCGCGTTCAAGGGCACGGTCAAGGGCAAGACGTTCACGTTCACCATCGACGTCCAGAGCCCGAACGGTCAGCTCGTCATCAAGCTCGATGGTGAGCAGGATGGCGACGCGATCAAGGGCACGTTCGACTTCGGTCAGGGCACCGGCGACTGGGTCGGGAAACGGAGTAAGTAAAGGTCAGTTTCCAGTTTCCAGTTACAGTTCATCCCTCGACGGTGCTCGGGATGAACCCTGAGCTTTGTCGAAGGGTTCAAAGGGACGTCATGCGTGCACTTGTGTCGTGCGGCTCTCGTTGCTGGCTGGTCGGCGCACCATCGGCGACGGCAGGTCAAGCGTCGCGGGCGACTGGACGCTGACGTTCAACGGACCCCAAGGCCCGATCGAAGCGTCGGCCACGTTCACGCAGGACGGCGAGACCTGGGCGGAACGATCGACGGCCCGCAGGGTGCGATCGACGTGACCGGCACGCTGAAGGAAGCGAAACTCGCGATCTCGATGACCGTCGAGGCCGGCGGCCAGACGATCACGATCTACATGCTCGGCGAAGTCGACGGCGACACGATGAAGGGCACCTTCAACTTCGGCCAGGGGTCGAGCGACTGGAAGGGGAAGAGGAAGAAGTAACTGCAACTGCAAAGTTACAGTTTCCAGTTACAAGTTCAAAAGGTACCAGGCGTCAACTGTTGGCAGCTTAGCGCGCGCTTTGCCTGTGCGTTCACGCTTCGAGTCGGCGCTTCGTGTTGATCACGATCGTCGCGAAGATTGCTGCGAGCTGTCGCGCTTCATCCGGCAAGTCTGCCGAGCCTGTCGTGATTCGCGAGCTGGCAGGCTGCGATGAATCGCAGCCAGCGCCTCGCCTCTTTCATTTCACGCAGCGCTGATCTTCATCTTGGAGACGAAGTCGGCGTCGCTCGACGCTTCGTCCGCCTCCTCAAGATTCGCTGACGCTGACGGCGCGGCTCGTGACGAGCTGCCGCCAGATCACACGACTCGGTTCGTCTGAGTAACGTGTCGCGGACAGCAAGTCGAGAACTCGCTTCGCGAACGTGAAGGTGCGCTGTTGAAGGGCCGAACGTTCGCTCACGTTGAGGCGAGGAACTCCGACATGCCCGCTTGAATGCAGCAAACAACGTGCCGCGTGACTTACGGCAGTTTCGGAGTGGCTTCTCAGCGGCGCCGCAGTTTGTCGATTCGAGGCTACCCGTGGAATCGCAGTTTCTGCGCACCCGTTTGCAACTTGAAACTGTGTACTGCACTTGTCAGCTGTCAGCGCCTTGAACTGGCAACTGTCAACTGTGAACTTGCGCGCGAGCTTCAATACGCCGCCAGCAGCCTCGCCGCCCGCTCGATCTCCTTCTCGCCCACCAGATAGAACTCCTCCAGCGGCGGCGAGTACGGCACCGGCGTGTCGAGGGCGCCGAGGATGCGGACCGGGGCGTCGAGCGACTCGAAGGCTTCTTCCTGGATGATCGCGGCGATGCTTTCGCCGATGCCGCCGGTGCGCGAGTCTTCGTGGACGATCAGCACCTTGCTGCAGTGGCGTGCGAGCGCGAGGATGGCGGGCTTGTCGAGCGGTGACAGCGTGCGCAGGTCGAGCACCGCGGCATCGATGCCATCAGCTGCCAAGTCGTCTCGGCCACGCGCAGGCAATCGTGCACGTAAGCGCCGTAGGAGATCATCGCGAGGTCGGAGCCGGCGCGTCGAAGCGCGGCCTTGCCGATCGGCATCGGGGCGGGCGCGTCGGCTGGGCAGCACCTGCTTGATCGTCGGATCGCGATAGAGCGCGATGTGCTCGTAGTAGAGCACCGGGATCGGGATCGGCGACCGCCGCAGCCATCAGCGCGCGGGCATCGGCCGGCGTCGATGGCACGACGATCTTCAGGCCGGGCGTGCGATAGAACCACGGCTCGGTGTTCTGGCTGTGATACGGACCCGCATAGCGCAGCCCGCCCCACGGCATGCGCACGACCATCGGCACTTCGCCGCCCCAGCGGTAGCGAATCTTGGCGGCGTTGTTGACCAGCTGATTGAAGCCCGTCGCGACGAAGTCGTTGAACTGCATTTCGCCGATCGGCCGCTGGCCGGCCAGCGCGGCCCCGACGCAGACGCCGAGCACGGCGCCCTCCGCCAGCGGCGAGTTGAGGATGCGATCGCCAAACTCCTTCAGCAGCGGACGGAGCAGCAGAAAGGCGTTGCCATATTGACCGCCGACATCCTGGCCGTAGACGAAGACGCGCGGATCGGCGCGCAGCGCGTCGCCGACGCCGAGCATCACCGCTTCGAGCAGCGTGCTGCCCTTCTTGTCGAACGGACGGCCCGGCTCGACGTCCGGCAACGCCGCCTCGTGCGGTTGCGTTGGTGCGCCACGCCGGATCGAGGACCTCGATCCGCGTCCGCGGGGCTTCGTCCTTGAACACGCCGATGCCCGCCTCGTGCGGCTCCGGCCACGGCGCGTCGATGACCGCCTGCGCCTGGCGTCCGACGATGTCCTCGGCCCAGCGCTTGATGTCGTCGAGGGCGCCGCGCTTGATGATCCCTTCGGCTTCGAGCGTCGCCGGCGTACCGCGCAATGGGATCGCGCTTGGCCCAGAACTCGTACTGCTCGCGATTTGCGTAGCCGGTGTCGTGCAGCGGCGGATAGTCCCAGGAGGGCGGTGACTCCTTGCCGTGATAGAGCATGTCGTCGTGATGCGCGTGTCCGCACATGCGCATGGCAATGAGCTCGAGCAGCGCCGGACCAGCGCCGGCACGCGCGCGGTCGGCTGCCCAGGTGAATGCGGCGGCCACCGCTTCCGGATCGGTGCCGTCGATCGGTGATGCCGGGAATGCCGTATCCGGCAGCCTTGTCAGCGAAGACACGCGTCGCGGAGTTCTCCGGAACCGGCGTCGAGAGCGCGGTCTGATTGTTTTGCAGGCAGAACACGGCGGGCAGCTTGCGCACGGCGCACAGGTTGATGGCCTCGTGCCATTCGCCGAGCGACGAGCCGCCCTCGCCGATGAACGAGAACGCCACGCGGCCCGAGTCCTCGAGCCAGAAGCCCATCGCGAGGCCGGCGATGCTCAGCGATCCGATCGCCAGCGGCGCCGCCGCCGGGAGCACGCCCCACGCCCAATCGCCGGTGTGGAGGTCCTTGCCAAACATCGGCGGACCGGCCTTGCCCATCTGCGCGCTGAGCACCTGACGCACCGCTTCTTCGTCGTTCCGCATCGCGAGCGTGATGCCGAGGTCGCGAATGACCGGCGCGAGGACGTCGCCGTTCCACGTGCCGTCGGGCTTCTGAAATCGCGGACCTCGTCGGAGACGAATGCCGCCGGCGTAGATGGCTTCCTGGCCGAGCGATCGGAAGCCCTTGCCCTGAAACGCCCGCTCGCCCCAGCGCACTTCGCCGCCCATGAACAGCTGCTTGAGGCGATTGTCGACGGCGCGTGTCAGCACCATGCCGCGCAGGATCTCGCGACGCTCGTCGGCAGTCAGCGAGGCGCGAATGGCTTCGCGCGCGAGAAACCCATCGCACGTCTCGACGATCTCCGCGCGCGCCTGCTCGAGACGCTTGACGGCGGTGACGCCGGGCGTCGTTTCGTCGATGCCGTCAGGGGCGACGAGAATCTGATAGAGCCGGCGCGCAAGCTCGCGGCGGAAGGGCGCCCGCATGGCCTCGATCGCCGCTGCACCCTCATCCTTGTTGCCTCGTCGCGACGTCTCCAACGCGTCGATCGCCACCGGCAGCGCCAGCGGATGACGCTCGGCGACGAAGGCCGCAAACCGGCTGGCCAGCCCAGTTAAACGAGAGACATCCGTCGGTGCGCGCACGCCCCGATTGTAATTCAGCGATTGAGGCGGCTGTCCCGACACCAAGTTACGGAATCGCGAGTCGCGACACATGGACGACCGAGGCGGCACCGGTTCCGTGCGTCCAGGCGGTCACCACGCCATGATCGGTCATTGCCATCACCGGGTAGGCGCTGGCGGTTGCTCCTCCAATTGACACAATCGCTCCGGCGGCCAACGTCCCGTCTGGCGTGACGCGTAATGATCGTGCGGCCGCCCGACGCACACCGTCGACGACCTCGTCCCACGCCACAAGCAGACGCCCGTCGGTGCCCACCACAATCTGCGGGTGAGACGGCTTCGGGCTGCCCAGCGTCGCGATTCGTTGACGTGGCGTAAAGGTGCGACCATCACGCGTTGATGCATAGAACAGCGCGCCTTGCGGGGTCTCGCCACCGATCACTGTCGGCCACACGAGGTGAACGATGCCATCCCCGATGGCCATGGCCGGGCCATCATCCGGGCATCCGGCAAGCTGCCAATTGTCTTCGCTGACCCGACTCGGAGCGGAAAACGTTCGGCCACCATCCCGCGATGCCGCAAACGCAATGTCGCGGATGTTGCCTTTGTACACATGGCGCCAGGCCGCGAACAGCGAGCCGTCGGTCCCCGCCGCGAAAGCCACCTTGCAGCAGTAGCACACACTCTTTGCCAACTCGCGCTCGCCGGTGCCGGTCGAGTAATAGAGGCTGGAGAATTGCGCCATGTCCGCGCCGTCGCCGTGATGGTCGTGCGCCGTCTTCGGCCGGGCGGCGAGACCTCGATGGTCGAGCCACAGGATGTGCGGCGTGCCACCTTCGTCGATGGCCAGCGCATGCCACCCGCGATCGCCGGCGGCGCCCGCGGCGTTCAAGGAACGCTCGTCGATGAATGTCCGTCCGCCATCGATTGACCGCGCACTTCGGATCTCGGTGGTCGCTTCTTTCGAGCCCCAGACGACGGTGATCGAAGGTTCGGGACTGTCAGGTTGCGCCCGCGACAGCGCCACCCGTGGCGGCAACTCGCCGCCAAGCCGAGCGGTCCCGGGTCGAGAGTTGACGCGCACGGGGCTGTCAAATGTACCGGCGCTGTCACGACTCACCGCAAGGTAGACATCGGTTCCGCCCGCCGCGGCGGTTGCGCCCCACACGACCGCTACGAAGGCGCCACGGGCGGCGACCCACGGCGTCGCGTTGGCGCGCCCCTCGATGGCAAGCTGCACGGTCCCCAGATTGGGTTGCCTTGCGATGAGGCTTCCGCCGAAGGCCACTGCGAGCAGCATCACGATCGAGGGCGTGCATTCATGTCGACTCGCTCCAAATACGCAGACTCACTTGAGCAGAACACATCCACACGAAGACCCGAAGACCACGAAGAAATGCAGAAGTCCTTCGTGTGCTTCGTGACCTTCGTGTTGCATTGTCGTCTCCACTCAACTGAATTGCGTCAAAACCGCAGCCGCAACCCGAGCTGCAGCTGCCGCGGATCCGCCGCCGCCGTCGCCAATCCAAACGTCGGCAACGGCGTCAGGCCCTGTCCAAACGTGTTGTTCGGAAACAGCAGATTGGTTCGATTCAGCAGGTTGAACGCGTCGAGGCTCGCTTCGACGGACGCACCCGCCATGCGGAAGCGATAGCCCAGCCGCAGATCCAGCGACTGATAGTCGAACCCCACGCCCGTGTTGCGTCCGACACCGACCGGTCGATCGTTCACGTTGGTGTCGTTGTTTCGATCGCCGCCCGTGACGATGTTGAATGGCTGCGGTGAGCCGTAGGTGTAGAGCCAGGCCAGTTGGAAACCGCGGAGCACAACGACACGTGACGCCGCTGGCGCCTCGATCGCGCCGCTGAGCACGAGCCGGTGCCGCTGATCGTTGTCGGAAACCCCCAGTCGGCGTGAATGTCGAAGTTGTCCTGCGGCGAGCTGAAAAACGCGTTGCCTGCATCGTCCAGCGCCTTGCCGAACGTGTAGGAGACGCGCGCGTGACCCCAAATCCGTCAGCGGCACACGCCCGGAAACCGTCAGGCCGTCGTACTGCGAGCGACCGAGGCTGCCATATCGACTGATGTTCGCGAAGTTCGGATCAGGCCGCCCGAGATTGGGAATTCCAAGCGCTGCCGCCTGTGCCGCCGTGAGCGTCGGCACGTTGACGTTGCGCGACATGATGATCTTCGAGCCGCGAAGCCCCTGGTAGGCGACCGTGACCGATGCGCCTCGCGCGAGCTCGCGCTCGACCTGCACGCTGCCCTGCCAGCTTTGCGCGTTCTCGATGTCCGGATCGATCGTCGTGATCGCGGTCACGATGTCCAGCGGGAAACGACGGCAGCACGTTCGGGAACGACCGGCGCTCCGGCTTGACCGAACGACAGCACGGCCACGCGGTACTTCGACCCATCACGCTGCAGCGCGTTCGATACGGCGCGCAGCGGAATGCGGTCATAGAAATGCCCGAACGCGCCGCGCACGACGGTTCGCCGGTTGCCGGGCGCCCACGCCACACCGACGTCGCGGCGACACGTTGTTCCAATCGGTCTGCACCGGATCCTCGATGCCCTGAATGTCGTAGCGCAGGCCGGCGCTGATCGTCAGACTGTCGGCCGCCCGCCACTCGTCCTGCACGAACAGCGCGAGGTTGGGGTTGTCCTGCGCCTGTCCCTCCTCGCCGAATGCCTGCTGGAACTGCGTGTAGATGCCCTGTCGGAAATTTGCGAGCGACGAGAAACGTGTACGTGCCTGGCAAGCGCGCCGGGGAAACCGATGAAGAGCTTGTTGTAGAGCAGATCGACGCCGCCCTTCAACAGGTGTGCGCCTCGCTGAATCGTCAGCGTGTCGTTGATCTGATAGACGTCGAGGTCGCGAACGACGGGCGAGCTGGTCGATGCACCGAAGTTGGCCACGCCCGAAATGCTCACGGCCGGCCCGACCAGATCGTTGCCCGGCGCGTCGAGCTGGCTGCGCCAGAACTGGCCGCGAATCTCGTTGACCACTCCCGAAGGAGTCGTCACGACGCTGGCGAACGCGACGCTCTGATCCCGGTTCTCGAGTGACGTACCGCGGCTGCTGTCATTCAGACCGCCGACGCTGCGCGCGTTCTCGCTGGAGATGTCATAGAGGCTGTAGCGCCCGGTGACGAGGTGGCCCGGCCGATAGCTGTGCATCGACTCGACCGAACAGATTGGTGGTGTCGTAGCCGGTCGTGAACGCGCCGGTGGCGATGCGCGGTCCGCGGTAGCCAACTCCATCCAGCACCTGATTGACAGCGGAGACGTTCGCATCGGAGATCGAGATGTACGCCGTGCGCTCGTTCAGCGTCTGCTCGGCGTTCACGAAGTAGAACGTCCGATCGCGCGCTGATGGGCCCGCCGAGCGACGCGCCGAACTGCTGCTGCGACAGCGGATCCCGGGACGTGGCGAAAGGCGTTGCGCGCGTCGAAGCGTTCGTCGCGAAAGAAGCCATACGCGCTGCCGTTGGTCCGGTTGGCGCCGCTCTGCGTGACGATGTTGAAGGCGCCCGAGGTGGAACGGCCGAACTCAGCGGAGGCGCCGTTGGTGATGACCTGGAACTCGCGAATCACTTCCTGGCTCAAATACGTCCCCGCCAGATCCGCCGCATCGTCGTTGCCCGACACGCCGTCGACCACGAACGTGTTGCCGATGTTGCGTTGACCCAGCACCGAGAGGCCAGTGCCTGGCACCGCGGACGTTTCGGCAAAGCGCTCGGTGTTGCGGATGTTCGTGCGATTGACGCCGGGCGCCAGCAACGCCAGATCCAGGTAGTTGCGACCGTTGAGGGGCAACGCTGAAATCTCGGTCGGCGAAACTCGCTCGGCCACTTCCTGACGCGCGATGTCAACGCTCGGCATCGCGCCCGTGACCGACACCGATTCGGTGACGCCGGCGACGCTCAACACGATCGGCAGATCGATGGCGGTGCCGACGGCGAGCTCGATCTGCCGTGGATACTGGAGCAAACCCGTCAACCTTCACGTCAACGCGATACACGCCGACTGCGAGGAACGGAAACCGATAGGCGCCGCGGTCATCGGACACCGCCTGCCAGCTCTGCGATCGCGGCGAGATGGGTTGCAACGACGGACGCGCCTGGCACGGGCGCCCCGCTCGAATCCAGGACGCGACCCGCCAGGGCCGCGGACGTCGCCACCGCTTGCGCCCTCGCGATCGAAGGCACAGCCAACGAGTCAATCCAACGAGAACGAACGACGCTGACGAGGACGCGACAGCGCCTCGTCTCAACGAAGAACGACATGATCCAGCTCCTTCGGGCACGAGAGCCCGGACACGGGACGTCACAGCCGGCATCGAGCCGGGCTGAAGGAGCTACGTGCGAGGTGGTGGCGAATCGGGCGGACGAACGAGCGCGATGGGCTGCTCAGACAGCGGGAGAACGTTCAGGACCAACTGTGGCACTGCCAGCGCAGTACTCGGATGCTTCGGGGATACCGGCAAATCCGAGCAGGGCGGCGAGAATCTGCTGCTCGACGTCGCAGCACGATTCCATCACCGGAGTGCCGACCGGCAGCGGCTTCTTCGCGGGCAGCGGACAGACGTGGCCGGGCCCGCCTTCCTTGCAGCACGGCATCTCGTCCTTGGCGGCAGCCATCGAACCTTGAGGCTTGCAACAGGCTGCCGTCGCCGCAGCGAGCGTCACCCCAAGCTGACACGTCAGGGTCAGCGCCGCAAGCCAGACGAGGCGAGCGCGGAAGAAACGCCATCGGTGCTCTACCAGTGTAGCCAAAAGCAGCCACGAAGTGCACGAAGCGCACGAAACCTGCAACTGAAACTTCGTGAACTTCGTGCCTTCGTGGCCAATTCTTTACCGGTCAGCTTAGCGCGGCTCGGCCTGCGTCGTCGTCGCGCCACGAACCGTCGGGTATTTGATCCCCAGCTGATCGAGATACGTCTTGTGCTTCGTCGGGTCGTAGTAGAACTTCCGCATCTCGGGCCGGTAGCGGTCCATGATCGCCTTGTTCAGGTGGATCGCCGGCTGGTCCTGCGGCCGGATGAGCGGCGTGTACTTCCGATCCTTGGTCTGCACCTTGTCGAAGTACTCGCGCGCCTGCGCGAGCACGTCGGGGCGCATCAGCAGATCGAGCACCGTCATCGCCTGCACGCGCGCGCCGGCGACCGTGCCCTTGTGCGCGATCGGCGTCGCCATCGGCGATCGCGTTGGCCCAGTTGTGGCCGGGGCCGGCCTGGAAGTTGGCCGGGAAGCTCAGGGACACCGTCGGCAACGTCCACGAGATGTCGCCGATGTCGTCCGAGCCGCCGCCGCGCTTGTCCTCGTCGGGCTGCGACTCGCGGCCGCGCAGCTCGTTGATCTTGCGTCGGCAAGACCGATCTCGGGCACGCCCAGCTCCTTCTGCGTCGCCTTGGCCAGCTGCACGTCGGCGTCGGTCCACTGCGGCAGCCCGACCGCCGTGATGTTCGCGTGCATCGTCTCGGCGAGCGTGCGGTTCATGTGCGACGGCCACGCCGAGCCGAGCACCTTCGACGACCACTTGGTGTTGGTCATCAGCGACGCGCCTTCGGCCATCTTGTCGCCGATCTCCCACATGTTCTTGATGCCTTCGTAGGTCGTCTCGCGGAAGTAGTACCAGACGCTCGGCGTTGCGCGGGACGACGTTCGGCTGATCGCCGCCGTTGGTGATCACGTAGTGCGAGCGCTGCTGCAGGCGCAGATGCTCGCGGCGATAGTTCCAGCCGGCGTTCATCAGCTCGACGGCGTCGAGCGCCGAGCGGCCGCGCCACGGCGCGCCGGCGCTGTGCGCGGTCTCGCCTTCGAACGTGTATTCGACCGAGACGAGGCCGTTGCCGCCGCCGTCGCCCCACCCCGTGCTGAGGTTCGAGCCGACGTGGTTGTAGAGCACGGCGTCGACGTCCTTGAACAGGCCGGCGCGCACGTAGTACGCCTTCGTGCCCAGCTGCTCCTCGGCGACGCCCGGCCAGATCATGATCGTGCCGGGAAGCTTCTCGCGCTCCATGACGCGCTTGACCGCGATCGCCGCAAGGATGTTGAGCGGCGTGCCGGAGTTGTGCCCCTCGCCGTGCCCCGGCGCGCCGTCGACGATCTGATCGCGATAGGCGACGCCCGGCTTCTGCGACGCCTGCGGAATGCAGTCGACGTCCGAGCCGAGCGCGATCACGGGCTTGCCCGATCCGTACTTGCGCCACCCACGCCGTCGGAATGCCGGCGACGCCGGTCTCGATCGTGAAGCCGTTCTGCTTGAGGATGCCGGTGAGATACTTCTGCGTCTCGAATTCCTGGAAGCCGAGCTCGCCGAAGCTGAAGACCATGTCGACCATCTGCTGGCCGAGGTCGAACATCGACGAGCACGTCGGCGCTGACGGTCTCCTTCAGCTTCATGACGCGCGCGTCAGGCTTCGCGACCGGCGTCGCGAGCGGCGTCGGCGGCGGCTCGGCGCGCTGGCCCGCCGCCGCGCTGCGCCTGCGGCGCGGCCATCGGCAAGGCCGATGAAGCCCGGCCAACCCGATTACGCCACCAGCTCCGTTTCGACATCGCGCCCTCCACGGCGCGATTCTACAACGGTGCCAAGGTTCGCAGAGTTCCATGCGGAACTGGACCTGCGAACCCTGAATCCGTTAACATTCGGTCATGCTCGCCCGCTTCGTCACCGCCATTCGCACTCATGGCCATCATGCTCGCACTGTACCGGCACCACGGCCGCGCAAGGCGATCCCGTCGGCCCGCGCGCGCGCGCTGCACAAGCAGGTGCCGCTCATCGACGGCCACAACGACTATCCCTGGGCGCTGCGCGGGCTCGATCCGGGCCGCGACTTCGCCAAGGCCGACATCACCGGCAGCGTGCCGAAGCTGCATGACCGACATCCCGCGCCTCCGCCAGGGCGGCGTCGGCGGGCAGTTCTGGTCGGTCTACGTGCCCTCGACGATGCAGGGCAAGGAGGCGGTGCGCGCGACGCTCGAACAGATCGACATCGTCCATCGCATGGTGCGGCGCTGGCCGCAGACGTTTGCGACTGGCGCGCACGGCGGCAGAGGTCGAGCGCGTGTTCAAGAGCGGGCGGATCGCCTCGATGATCGGCATGGAAGGCGGCCATTCGATCGACAACTCGCTGGCGACGCTGCGCATGATGCACGCGCTCGGCGCCGGCTACATGACGCTGACCCACAGCCTCGAACGTGCCGTGGGCCGACTCGGCGACCGACAAGCCGGTGCTCGGCGGCCTTTCGAAGTTCGGCGAGGAGGTCGTGCGCGAGATGAACTGGCTCGGCATGCTCGTCGACCTCAGCCACGTCTCGCCGGACACGATGGAGGACGCGATTCGCGTCAGCGAGGCGCCGGTCATCTTCTCGCACTCGTCCGCCAAGGCGCTGTGCAACGTTCCGCGCAACGTTCCCGACAACGTGCTGCAGATGCTGCCGAAGAACGGCGGCGTCGTGATGATCACGTTCGTGCCCGGCTTCATCTCGCAGGAGGTCGCCGATCACGGCGCCGAAGCAGCACGGCGCGCAGCAGTCGCTGCGCGCGCAGTTCCCCAACAACGACGCCTACGTCGCGCACGGCGATGGAGCGCTGGCGCGCCGAGAATCCCGAGCCGCGCGCCACGCTGTCGCAGGTCGCCGATCACATCGATCACATGCGCAAGGTCGCCGGCATCGATCACATCGGCCTCGGCGGCGACTTCGACGGCATCACGCACGCGTCGTCCAGGGACTCGAGGACGTGTCGAAGTATCCCGACCTCACGGCGGAGCTGCTGCGGCGCGGCTACACCGATCAGGACATCAAGAAGATTCTCGGCCAGAACATCCTGCGCGTGATGCGCAGGCGCCGAGCAGGTCTCGGCGACGCTGCGGAAGAAGCGCGGGCCGTCGACGGCGACGATCGAACAGCTGGATCGCGTGGCGACGACGCAGTAGACGTAGCGACGAGCTACGACGGCAGAGTCACGAAGTCTCAGAGACTCGATACTGGCTGCAGTTCTTGCTTCGTGGCTTCGTGTCTCCGTGGCTCGTTCTGTAGCTCCGTATCTCTGTGTCTCTGCGACTCTGAGGCTACGCGTGTCAGTCCGCTCGCAGCGCCAGCATCGGATCCACCGTCGTCGCGCGCCAGGCCGGGCCGAGGCAGGCGAGCGTGCCGGCGACGACGAACGCGACGGCGACCGCCGGCGAACGTCAGCGGATCGGTCGGCGTCGGTCTGATACAGGTAGGTCTGCAGCACCCGCGCCAGGCCGAACGCGGCGCGCGATGCCGACGACCAGCCCGATGCCGACCAGCAACAGGCCCTGGCCGAAGCACCATGCCGAGCACGCTGTTCTGACTCGCGCCGAGCGCCATGCGCAAGCCGAACTCCTGCGTGCGCTGCGACACCGACTGCGCGATGACGCCGGTGATGCCGGTGATCGTCACGAGCAGCGCCAGCGCCGCGAACACGGTCAGCAGCATCGCCGTCAGCCTCGGCGTCGCCAGCGCTGTGTCGCGAATCTCGTCGAGCGTGCGGACGTTCTCGATCGGCAGGTCGGGATCGATGCCGTGCACGGCGTCGCGAATGATCGCCGTCGCCGCCGACGGGTCGCCGGTCATGCGCACCAGCACGCGGCCGGCCAGGCCGCCGGCCTGCCGCAGCGGGACGTAGACCTGCGCCACGGCGTCGCGATCGAGCCCGAACGTCTTGACGTCGGCCACGACGCCGACGACGGTCGACCCAGGTCTGGCCGTTGTTGGCCGAGACCTCCGTGCCGATCGGATCGCGGCCCTCCCACTCGCGCCGCGCCATCGTTTCGTTGATGATCACGACCGGCGCCGCGTTCTCGTGATCGAGCTCGGTGAAGCCGCGGCCCGCGCCGGATCGGGATGCCCAGCGTGTCGAAGTACTTCGGTGCTCGCGACACGCACGTCGGCGGTCGGCCGCTCGTCAGGCGTGTCGTAGGTGCGTCCGCTGGATCTGGAACCGCGTCTGCCCGGGCTGCAAACCTGCCAGCGGCACCGCATTGGTGACCGCAGCCGACACGACACCCGGCGCGCTCTCGAGCCGCTCGAGCACCGACACGTAGAGCCGGCGCAGCGACTGCGCATCGGGATACTTCGTGAAGTTGCCGAAGACCTCGGCCGACATCACGCGATCGCCGCGGATAGCCGGGATCGACGCTGCTGCAGCCGATAGAAGCTCAGAAGCAGCAGGCCGGCGCCGACCAGCAGCACGACCGACACCGCCACCTGCGCGACGATCAGCGCGCTCTGCAGGCGGCGGCCGCCGCCGGCGTCGCTGGTGCCCTTGCCGCCGGACTTCAGCGCGCTGACCAGATCGACGCGCGACGCCAGCGCCGGGAACGTGCCGAACACGAGGCCGGTGACGACCGAGACGAGCAGCGTGAAGCCGAGCACGCCCGGGTCGAGATCGATCTCGCCGGTGCGCGCCGTGAACCGGCCGACGAAACGTCGTCAGCATGTCGACGGTCGACCAGGCGAACAGCGAGGCCGACGATGCCGCCGGCCAGCGACAGCAGCGTGCTCTCGGTCAGCAGCTGCCGCACCAGCCGCCAGCGTCCGGCGCCGAGCGCGCGTGCGCATGGCCAGCTCGCGATCGCGGCGCAGCATGCGCGCCAGCGTGAGGTTGGCGACGTTCGCGCACGCGAGCAGCAGCACCAGGCCGGTCGTGCCGAGCAGGATCAGCAGCATCTCGCGCGCGCCCGACGTCAGCTGCTCGAGCACGTTCGCGGTCCGCGCCTGGAAGCCGAGTGCCGGGCGATAGACCTGCGGAAAGTCCTGCGTCCAGCGCTGCGCGACCGTGGCGACCTCGGTCGCCGCCGTCTCGCGGCGAGGCGCCGGGCTTGAGCAGGCCAAACACCTGCAGCGCCGAGAACGCGCGACGGTTCGGTTCGATGTTGCGCTCGGCCGCCGAGCGGAACGGGCACGCCGACGTCGGCATGTAGACGTCGACTTCGTTCGGGATAGTGCGGCACCGCCGGCAGCACGCCGACGACCGTGTGCGGCCGATCGTTCATCTCGAAGACCTGCCCGATGATGGTCGGGTCGCCGCCAAACTTCGTCTGCCAGTAGGCGTGACCCGAGCACCAGCACCGCCTCCGCGCCCTGGTCATCGTCTGTCGCGACGAACGTGCGGCCGAGCAGCGGCTTGATGCCGAGCACGTCGAAGAAGTTGGGCGAGACGACGCCGGTGGCGACGCGATCGGGCTCGCCGCGCCGCAGCAGGTCGAAGCTCATCTGATGGAACTCGACGAGGCCGTCGAAGCTGGCCAGCTGCGCGCGGTAGTCGTAGAGCTCCTTGATCGAGACGCCGAAGTTCGGCTGGTTGGCCGGCGGCGCCGACTGCTGGATGAGCACCAGCCGATCGCCGTTCTCGTAGGGCAGCGGCTTGAGCAGCACGCCGTTGATGACGCTGAAGATGGCGGTGTTGGCGCCGATCCCGAGGCCGAGCGTCAGAACGGCGAGCAGCGCGCAAACCCGGGTTCTTGAGCAGCGTGCGCGCGCCGTAGCGCAGGTCGGCGACGAGCTCCTCGAACCAGCTCACGCCGCGCGCGTCGCGCGCTTCTTCCTTGTGCTTTTCCATGGGTCCAAAATTCCTCAATGCCTGCGTCGCGCGCCTCGTCGGGCGTCATCTCCCTGGCGGATGTACTTCTGCGTTTCCATCTCGATGTGAAAGCGCACTTCGGCGTCGAGCTCGCGGTCCATGCCCGCGCCATCGCGCAACGCGCGCGCCTTTGTGCCGGATCCGCTTCGCACATGATCATCGAGCTGCCTCGCGCTACGGTCTGAGCGCTCGCTACTGCCTCGACCGCCAGAATGCGCGCCACCGCGCCGGCCATGCGCTCCCACTGCGCGGTCTCGTCGCGCAGCTGGCGTCTGGCCGGTCTTCGTCAGCCGGTAGAACTTCGCCTGCCGGTTGTTCTCCGACGCGCCCCATTCGGCGTCGATCCACCCGGCGGCCTCGAGCCGATGGAGCGCCGGATAGAGCGAGCCCTGATTGACGCGCAGCACGTCCTCGGAGATCTGCTGAATGCGCTGCGAGATGCCCCAGCCGTGCATCGGGCCGAGCGCGAGCGTCTTCAGGATCAGCAGGTCCAGCGTGCCTTGCAGCAGATCGAGTTTCGATTTGCTCATGATGCATCCGACCTGTCCACCGTCACCTGCCCTACGCCTGCCTGTCCTTCGTCGACCGGCAGCTTCTTCATCGTCCAGTCGACGATCGATCCGTCGTACAGCCTGGCGTCGTATCCGAGGTGGCGCGCGACGAAGTACACGACCGACGCGCGCATGCCGACCATGCAGTACGCCACCACCGGCTTGCCCGCTGGTCGCGCCCGCGCCGTCGAGCTTCGCCTGCAGTTGCTCGCGCGGCAGGAAGCGGCCGTCGGCGCCGACGAGCGCGTTCCACGTCAGCTGCTTGGCACCGGCAATGTGCCCGGCGGCGTGCATGCCGCCCATGCCGCCGTCGGTGCCGAGGAACTCGGGATCGGGCCGCACGTCAACGAGCGCGATGCTCGCCGGTCGGCATCTGCTGCTGGATCAGCTGCGGCGTCGGCGACGCGCGCGCGTTCAAGACGCGGCGTGAACTCGCCCTTGGGCGACGGCTTCGCGGCGCCCGGTTTCGATCGGCACGCTTCTCGTCACGCCAGGCGCGGAGCCCGCCGTCGAGGATCGCCACGTTGTCGTGGCCCATGGCGTCGAGCGTGAAGAACGCGCGCGCCGCCGTGACGGGACTGGCCGCGTAGACGACGACCCGCGAATGGTCGGACACGCCGACGGCTTCGAAGACGCGTTTGGCCTCTGCGACCGGCGGCAGCTCGGAGCCGACACTCTGGTCGCCATCGATGGCGAAGTCGCCGTAGCGGACGAAACGCGCGCCGGGAATGTGGGCTTCTTCGAAGGCCGATGGCGCGGTCGGCGACGTGGAGGATGACGAGGGAGGGGTCCTTCGCGGCGGCAGCGAGTTCTGCGGTGCTCATCAGCAGACCGCCGGGCGCGGCGGCCGGGGCTTGTGCCGCCGCCTGCAGCGGCAGCAGCGCAGAGGGCGACGACGAGGACGAGGATGCGAGGCATTGGGACTCCTGTCGGGTATCGACAAGAGAGCATCGACCATCTCTTGTCGATTGTCAACAAGAGTCCCGCGACTCGCCTCGAGATTGCGGGACCAATGGTGGGACGGGTCGACGGTTCGACCCTTCCGGCGACTGCCCGCGGGCGCTGCTACTGCTGACTCGTCGTCGGCTGAATCGACGCAATCACCTGACGGAAGAACTCCTCCTTCCCTCCCCCGTGCCACCGCCACACGATCACGAGGTCGTGGTCGGGCGACACGAAGATGGTGTTGCTGCCCGCACCCTGGGCCTGGAAGGAATTCGTCGGCAGCGTCTTCGCTCCGACTCGGTCGTGTTGAGCCACCAGAGGAACCCGTAGTCCGGGCCGTGCGCGCTGGGCGTCAGCGCCGTCTTCACGTACGCCGGCGGGATGATCTGCTTCGAGCCCCAGCGGCCGTTGCGCAGCCAGAGATAGCCAAAGCGCGCCATGTCCCAGGAGTTGATCCACACGCCCCCGCCCCACCGCGTGCCGCCGCTCACCGACGCGAGCTTCTTGCCGTCGACGTCGGCGAAGCTGTTCTTGTACGGAATCCACTGCCACGTGTTCGACGCGCCGATGACGTTCATCACCTCGTCACGGAACACATCGGGGATCGGCTTCTTGAACAGTCGCAGCATGCGACAGCGAGAAGCGATTGATGCGCACGTCGTTATATTCGTAGAGCGTGCCGGGCGCCTGCAGCGTGCGTGGCTTGCGTTCGCCATCGCCAAAGGCGACGGTGCCGACGAAGTCGTGCTTCTTGCCCCACATCTCGCCTTCCCACTCGGTCTCCTGCTGCAGATGATGGCGCCAGGTCACCTTGGCGTTTTGCGGGGTGTCGTAACCGCCGTCCTTGATCTGCGATCCCACGGGAGCATCGAGGTTCTTGATCAGGCCGTCGCGCACGGCGACGCCGGCGACGGTCGCCAGCATGCTCTTGGCGACTGAATAGGTCGGATCAGCGGCATTCGTCTCGCCGAATTCGGCGACGACATAGCCGTTGCGGATGACGACGCCGTTGGTGGCGGCGCGCGCCTTGGGAATGGGACCCAGAAGCGATCCGAAGATCTTCTCCTGTGTCGAAAAGTCACGAGGCCAGCTGGTCTCGTGCGCCTTGGCGAATGTCGATCGCCGCGTTCGAGCCTGGCCGCATCCATGCCGACGTCCGCCGGCGCCTTACGCGCCCAGGTGCCCGCCGGCGGATAGTACGGCTGGCCAGCGGGGGCCTGTGCGCTGCCGCGCGAGCTCAAGAGCGCCACACGAGACACCGAGACACAGAGACCCAGAGCATCAGGTGCGTTTCGCCACTGCATCTGCGATCGCCATTGGCGATGATCATCGTCCAGTTCAGCTTTCCGTCAATCTCTGAGTCTCTGAGCCTCGTGAGGCCTTGTCCGCGGTCGTCACCTAGTACCCCGGCCCCAGCAACACGGCGTTCATGAACAGCAGCATCGACGCCTCAGTGTATGCGCGATAGTTGGCGTCCTCGGCAAATCCGATGACGTGGCCCTGACCAAATGGCTGATGCATGAGAAACGCCTTCTGGACCAGCAGGTCCTGGGCCTCGGGCCAGATCAGCCCCGAGGCGATCAAGCGATCTTTCTTGCCGTAAATCCCCACGTTTCGTCCGCTGTTGAGCTTGATCGGCGCGAAGACGCGCTGACCTTCGATCATGACCTGGGTCTCATCGTCTTGCCCGGCACTGAGCCAGTGGTCGGTGTCGACCGTGACACGCATGATGGCGCCGGGCTGCGAGGCTGGCCGCTCGCGATCGGGCTGAATCGCTTTGTCGTAATCGAAGGCCGGCGTTGCGCGGCTTGGCTCCGGACGCACTCGCATTCCCAGGACCTGCCGCACCCGCCCCACCCGCCGCACTCGACGCACCTGTCGCACCTGTCGCACCCGTCGCACCTGTCGCACCTGTGTCAGGCTTCCCGTCCTTGAGCAGCGCTGTCGTATCGAGGAGACCGACGGTGCTGCCGGTCGCCCAGCGCGTCGCCTCCGCCAATGTGATCAAGGTGCCGCCCGCACGCAGCCAGTCCTTCAGGCGATTGAGGACGGCTTCGTTGATCGCACCGCCATAGTCTGCCCGACGGCAGCACGACGACATCGAAGTCAGCGAGGTTGGCGCGGGCGAGCGAGTCGGTGCGGACGGCCGTCACCGGTTGACCGAAGCGACGTTCGAGCACGTAGCGGGTCCAGCCCGCGGAGAGCGATGAGGTCGGCGTGTCCCAGGCGAGCAGCACGCGCGGCGCTCTTGAGAAACGCGACGTCATTACTGCCCAGCGACGTGCCAGATTCGACATAGGTCGAATCGATGGGGACGATCTCGGCGCCGTGCTTGCGTCGCCAAGGCCGTGAGCGTGGCGTGCAGATCGGACGGATTGCCCGCGACGCGAAACAGCGCCGTGCCGATCGGATACGGCCGGCCGTTGAGGGTGAAGGCGCCGCCCACGCTGGTGCACGCGCAGTCCCTGTCGCAGCGCGTCGGCGGTGAGCGCCGCGGCCGCCGTGCCCCACGGCATCAGATAGCCCACTTTGCCTTGCCGCGAACGTCCGCGGCCGCGGGTTGCGCGTCGTAGGTCATCGGCACACTGGTCGATCGCGCCGAGATGACGGACGGACTGGTCGACGAGCTCGACGTCGTACAGCAACGGGAGGCTCCACGCCGTGACGTCGTAGATCTGATCGGGCAGTCGTCGCGCCCGTCGCTCCTCCTGCTTCTTGATGAAGTCCTCCGGCTGGTCGGTCTTCGGATCGAGCAGGTTCCTGATCAATCGGCCACTCGGTTGCGCGTTGGACACGAGGTAGGCGCCGGCCGGCAACCTGTCGCGTCCCGATCTTGAACGCCTTCCTCGGCGCGACGAACTTCGATGCCCTGCGTCGCCAGATTCTGCGCGAGCCGGTCGGCGCGCGTCGGGTCGTGGCCGGGCACGAGCATGTACTCGCGAGCCGGGCTCTTCTCGCCTTCGGAGATTGCCGTGCGACGGTATGCGAGAAAGTCGCGCAACAGCCGTTCGCGGTTCTTCGCGGCGGTGATGGCCGTGACGAGCGCGGCGTTGGCGTGATGCATGACCGCCATCGCGATACGTCAGCACCGTCTCGTCGCTGCGCGCAAACGACAGGCTGCGCGCCGACGCCTGCTCGTAGGTCATGCCGATCGATCCGTGGAAGATCGGCCACGACTCGCCGTAGCCGGGATAGAACGAGTCGTAGACCTCGCGAATGAAGTAGGGCCATCCGCGCTGGTCGAAGCGCGCGCCGTTGGCGCGGCCGAACAACTCGAACGCCGCCACCTGACTCTTGGTGATGTGCGGATTGAGCGGATCGGCTGGTGGCGCAAAGTAATAGGTGTTGTCGCCGCCCTGCTCGTGGAGATCGACCGTGACGTGCGGCCAGTACTCGCGTGCCAGCGTGATGCGTCCGCGAGTCTCGGGCTGCGTCTGGGCAAACCAGTCGCGGTTCATGTCGAACAGGTAGTGGTTCGATCGGCCGCCCGGCCACGGCTCGTCGTGCTCAGCGTTGTACGGCGTCGCGTCCGGTAGCGCCGCTCGGCCTTGCAGGTTCTGAAACACGAAGCGTGCGCGGCCGTCCGGGTTCTGCATCGGATCGATCAACACCAGCGATTCGCGCAGCACCGTGGCGACATCGGCATCGCCCTGCGCGGCCAGCAGGTGGTAGGCCTCGAACAGCGCCGCATCCGCGGACGAGATCTCGTTGCCGTGGACGCCATGCGACAGCCAGGTCACGACGGGCAGCTCGCGCACGAGCCGATCGGCATCACCGCCGGACAGCGTCCGTGGGTCGGCCAGCCGTTGCAGATCGGCCTTCACCTGATCGAGCTTCGCGAGACGCTCGGGACTGCCGATGACCATCACCCACAGCGGCCGGCCTTCCCACGTGCGCGCGTATCGAAAAGCTTGGCGCGCGTCGGCGCCGCCTTGGCCAAGCGCCTGCAAGTAGTCGCCGACCTGGTCTGGCGTCGTGATCTCCAGACCATGGTCGTGACCGACCACTTGTCGCAATGTGGGAATCGCCGGGTCGTACTTCGCGCCAGGCCAAATTGCCTCGGGTGCCTGCGCGATCACGAACGAGGCCTCAGAAACCACGAACGAGGCCTCAGAGACACAGAGACACAGAGACAAGGAGATCAGACGGATCAGTGCCATAGCTTCGACTTGAACCCTTCGACAAGCTCAGGGCTCATCCCGAGCGAAGTCGAGGGATGAACTTGTAACTTGTAACTTGTAACTTGTAACTGGCGCCGCAAGACGCAAGTCCCGCCGCGAGGGCGGCGGCGGAACCGCGGCGCAACGGTGATCAAACGTGCGGACAGTCGGGGTGCTTGCAGTTGCAGTGCAGCTCGATCTCGGGCGCCTTTTTGCAGGTACTCGCTGCAGTACTTCGTGCCCGCCGGGACCTTGCACTCGCAACTGGGATGCGCGCATTTGTGCTGTTGAGTGGTTTCAGCCATCGGTCGCCTCCCTGACGCGATTATGCGCCCGAGGGCTGAGGATGGACAGACCGCGACTGTGGTCGAGGTGGAATAGTAACCGAAGGCCGCGCGCTTCGGCGCCGGAATGCGCTTCCTCGCCGCTGCGCGGCTCGAAGGCCGAACTCGCGTTGCTCGTTCGGCCGTGGTATTTCGCATTCGCGCGAGCGGAGCGCAGCGCGCGTTCCGGGCGGGGCCCGGCCTTCCGAGCCGCGAAGCGGCGAGGCTTTCCCGCGCGAAGCGCGGCCTACAGTCCGTACTTCTCCGCGTCCCACTCCAGTCCCAGCTCGCTCGGAGGCGCCATGTAACCCACGAGCGCAGACGCCGCGACCACCGACGGACTCGCCAGGTAGCCTTCGCCGCCCAGGCCCATCCGGTTCTGCCAGTTCCGATTGAACGAGGTGATCGCGCGCTGACCCTTTGCGAGCGCATCCTGTCCCTGTCCAAAACACGGGCCACACCACGAGTGGCGAATCACGCCACCCGCCTCGCGAAAGACATCGGCGATCGACTCGCCGCCCAGTCGTG
Source organism: uncultured Acidobacteriota bacterium (assembly GCA_963734095.1). GTDB lineage: Bacteria > Acidobacteriota > Vicinamibacteria > Vicinamibacterales > UBA2999 > JACCSI01. The sequence continues at coordinate 74,072 of CAVTGK010000040.1, forward strand.
GATCCGGCTGCTCGATCTGCCGCTTGACCCCACCCGATCCCGGAAACACGACAAACTCCTTCATGGCCTTCCGCAGCCCGCGCGCACGAGCGGCCTGGAGGACCAGCGCTGCAGACAGCAGATCGTCGTAGCTGCCGTTCGTACACGACCCGATCAGCGCCTTGTCGAACGTGATCCGCTCGCGCGCCACTTCCTCCGCCGGAAACGCATTGCCCGGACTGAACGGCTTCGCGATCATCGCGTCCACCGCATCGAGCTTCAGCTCTTCGTCGAGGGCGAAGACGGCGTCCGCTCCACACGCGATGGCCGGGTACGGAAGACTCGTCATCCCCTTCGCGCGATACCAGGCATAGGTGATCTCATCGGGCGCAAACACGCCGTTCAAGGCTTCGGCCTCAGCCATCATGTTGGCGATCGTATTGCGATAGGCCATTGGCAGCTGCTGGCTCAAATCCACAAGCTCCACCGACATCCCCTGCGACTGCTGGGCTCCCCAGCGGCGCAGCAACTCGAGAACGATGTCCTTGCCCGTGACCCATGGGCGGAGCTTCCCCGTGAAGCGCACGCGCCGCTGCTTCGACATCGTGAAATAGATGTAGCCGGTCGACCAGCCAAAGCCGAGCGTGGTCGATCCGACGCCAATGCCGACTGCCCCATACGCACCGTAGGCGCGCGAGTGAGAGTCCGCCCCCGGAATGAACTGGCCCGGCAGCACGAGACCCTGCTCCGGAAAGTAGAAGTGAAAGATGCCGTCGCCTGGTGTTGCGTAGTACGGCTTCTCAATCCCGTGATGCGCCGCAAACTGACGCCCAATCGCCGTCTGCTTGTCATCGTCTTGCTTACCGGTAAAGACGAAGTGGTCGTTGGCAATCGCTGCCTGCCGCGGGTCAATCGTGTTCCCGCCGGTGATCTGATTGAACGTGTGAATCGAGAAAGGGGCCGTGCCATCCGACGCCGGCAGCAGATCGGCGTAGACCCGGAGCGTGTTGCCGGGCTTGACGTCCGCGTCTTTGTCAACCCGATGCGCCCAGATGATTTGCTCGGTCGTGGACATGCCACGGGCCCGTTCGGCGTCGGGAAACTCCACCAACGGTTGCCGGGTCACCGAGGACTTGAACTCTCGACGACCAATTGCAAAGATGCCGCCGCTTCGTCGAATCTCGTCTTCCTTGGCGGTCAGCGGCACCGGTTCGTAGCGCTGGCCTCGAGTAACGTTCTCGAGGCGCCGCGTGACGGGGTCGAAGCTGAACTCGTCGCCATCGCGCGCATCGGCCACCGCCTCGGGACTCTGGACGACGTGCAGGCCGAGGTTGAAGGCGTTGCGACGAAAAATGTCGCCCATGTTGTTGGCGCAGATGACCACCATCTCGAGCCCAACTTCCTCGGCGATCGCCTTGAGCCCGGCGGGAGACATCTCTCGCGACGAGCCAATCGCAAAGCGATCGCCGGCGATCACAAACGTCTCGCCGGCGTGAACGCGCTTGCGAAAGTCAGGCATCAAATAGCGGAACGAGCCGGCCTTCCACCGCTCGTCGAGCGTGTCGAGACTCTCTGACACGCAATCCCCTGCCGGGGTGATCTGATCGGTGTCAATCGCGTCGAGCTTCTTCCCTGGCGTTCGCGGGTCCCAGAAAATCAACGCGCGGCCACCTACCAGGCGCGTCCCAGCCTCGGTTGCTTCGTCCGACGGCCGCGGTCCTGGCAACGTGTCGACAGTCACGCCCGGCTTCAGGGTCGCCGGTTGTGCGATCTGCATAGGGTGATCATAGCAAGTGCGACGGGTGCGACAGGTGCTGGGGTGCGACGGGTGCGGTGCGGTGCACAGGTGCCCGGGTGCGGTGCGGGTGCACAGCTGCCCGGGTGCGGTGCGGGTGCACAGGTGCACAGGTGCCCGGAGTGCGGTTGCTGGGCTACGGATTGTCGCGCAAGTATTTCGAGAGTCGGGCGATGGCGACGGACGTCCGTTTGGCGAGATTGAAGCCGCGGGCCGCTTGAGCGTCGGTCAGGAACTGGCGGTCGACAGCCTCGATGAATCCGTCCTCAATCTACCTCACAGAGCGGCCGGCGATATCGAGGAAGCGGGCGAATTCTATGTGGGACGGACAAGGGAACCCCTCGGCGATATTGCTGGTGACGGAACGGGCCGCTCGCCGCAGTTGATCGCAGAGCCCACTGTCGCGAGAAATCGACGTCTCGACCGCCGCCTCGTTGACAAACTTTCTCAAATCGCGAGCCAGTTGCCACGCGATAAGGTCCTGAAAGCGCTTCGCACCCACTGCGCGGGCCTGGTGCACGCTGGATGCCATTCCTGATACGCGAGGATAAGGTGCCTATGGAACCAGACATCGAAATAGTTGCCGTTCACGCGACCCTCCAGGCCGGCAGATTCTGCGACGATGATCGCACGCCTAGCACCCGTGCACCGCACCGCACCCGTCGCACCCGTCGCACTTGTCGCACCGGTCGCACCTGTTCTACAGTTCGCCGATGAACCGCCAGCTTCTCTCCCTCGCCGTGGCTTGCACCGTCGTCGTGGCAACGCCATTCGCCCAGGCCCAACAAGAAAAAATTGACCGCGACGTCTATTGGAAAATTCGAGCGGAAGCCGTCGAGCGATCGCAGATCCTCAAAACGCTGCATGTGTTGACCGACGTGTATGGGCCGCGCCTCACGGGATCGCCGAACCTCAAGGGCGCCAGCGACTGGGTGGTCAAGCGCACGACCGAGTGGGGACTCAAGAACGCGCATTTGGAGCCGTGGGATTTCGGGCGGCCGGGATGGCTCAACGAACGGACGTCGGCCTTCCTCACCGCGCCCGTCAAGGATTCGCTCGTCGTCGAAGCGCTGGCGTGGACGCCGGGAACGAACGGCGTGGTCAGCGCCTCGGCCGTGCAGATTGAGCCGCCGTCACGCGTCACCAAGGAACAGCTCGACGCGTACTTCCAGGCGAACGGCGCGAAGGTCAAAGGGAAGATCGTTCTGACTGGAGCTCCAGCCGCCGTACCGGTGACCATCCTGCCGTCGCCACGGCGTCGAGACGATACGGACGTGCGGAATACGTTTGGCAGCGACGGACCGTCAGCGGGTGGACCACCAGCGGGTGTTCCGGCCGCAACACCAGCCGACCCCAAGCTGCTTCAGGCCAACCAGGTGAACGAGCAGCTCGACCAGTTTCTCGTCAACGCGGGCGCCGTTGCGCGCGTGAACGATGCTGGCCGCGACCACGGGCAGATTCGCGCGTTCAACAATCGGACGTTCGACGTCACCAAGGCCGTGCCGACGCTGGTGATGCGCAACGAAGACTACGGTCGCATCTCACGATTGCTGGCGGATGGGTCCGACGTGCAACTCGAACTGAACATCGTCAATCGCACGTATCCCGAAGGGAAGACGCAGTACAACGTCATCGCCGAGATTCCCGGCACAGACCGGGCTCAGGAGGTCGTGATGCTCGGCGGTCACCTCGACTCGTGGCACGCCGCGACCGGCGCGACCGACAACGCGATTGGTTGCGCGGTGATGATGGAGGCCATCCGCATTCTGCAGGCCGTCGGCGTCAAGCCGCGGCGCACGATCCGTCTCGCACTCTGGAGCGGCGAGGAACAAGGACTGCTCGGATCACAGGCTTACGTGAAAGAGCACTTCGGCACCTTCGAGAGTCCGAAACCCGAATACGCCAACTTCGCGGGTTACTTCAACATCGACTCCGGGACGGGCCGTGCGCGAGGGATGACGGTGTTCGGGCCGCCCGCAGCCGCAGCGATCCTGCGCCAGGCCGTCGGGCCCTTCGCGGACAACGGCCTTCTCGGTGCGACGAGCACGCGCAGCCGCCGTCGCGGCGGCTCCGACCATACGTCGTTCAACGAGGCTGGCCTGCCCGGCATCGGCGTTGGCCAGGATCCGATCGAGTACGGCACGTACACATGGCACACGAACCTCGACACCTACGAGCGAGTCATCGAGAGCGATGCCCAACAGTCGGCCATGGCCATCGCCGCCGCCGTCTACCATCTCGCGATGCGTGACGAAAAGCTGCCGCGCTTCACCAAGGACCAGATGCCCGCGTTACCGACAGCCACGACGACGACATCGCAGTAGAACAGCCGAATGATCGACGTTTCCGGTACGGTAGCCACGAAGACACGAAGATCAATTCGGGTTCGTCTTCGTGACTTCGTGCCCTTCGTGGCGTCGTTTTCAGTCAGTGTTAATCCCTGACTCGGCCACTGGAGACCGGGAACCAACCTATCGCTATCTTTCACGTGATCCAGCCTTCTCTCATCCGCTCGGAGCTTCCGCCCATGCTGCGCGTGGCGGTTCCCGTCGTGCTCGCCGAGCTCGGGTGGATGTCATGGGCGTCGTCGACACGATCATGGTGGGGCCGTTGGGGCCGGCGGCCATTGCCGCCGCAGGCGTCGGAACGTCACTGCACATGGCCTTTGCGATCTTCGGCATGGGTCTGTTGCTTGGCCTGGACACGCTGGTGTCGCAAGCCTACGGCGCGCGACAAACGACCGAGTGCCATCGTTGGCTCATTCACGGCGTCGTGCTTGCTCTGCTTCTGGCGACGCCGGTCATGTTGGTTTGCTTTGCGTTGTACATCGCAATTCCTCAGCTCGGCTTTCATGGCGAAGTCCTCCCGCTGCTCGAGTCGTACTTTGTCGTGATCATCTGGAGCACGCCATTCCTGCTGCTGTATGCGGCGTTTCGACGCTACCTGCAGGGGATCCATCTGGTGACGCCGATCACCTTCGCACTCGTCTCGGCGAATCTCGTCAATGCCGGCGGCAATTGGGCGTTGATCTACGGCCACCTGGGGTTTCCGGCACTGGGCGTTGCGGGTGCGGCGTGGGCCACGTTCGTTTCGAGGGCCTACATGGCCGCCGTGCTGCTGGCAGTGATCGTCGCGCACGATCGGTGGCGACTGAGCGATCTCCGCGCCGCGACGCTTCGGAGCGGCTCACTACGCCGACTGATTGAGCTGGGGTTTCCGGCGGCGTCAACCGTGGCGCTCGAGGTTGGCGTTTTCGCGGCGGCGACAGCGCTGGCCGGACGACTGGCGCCCGTCTCGGCCGCCTCACACCAGATTGCACTCAACATCGCGGCCGTGTCGTTCATGGTGCCGCTGGGGTTGGCATCGGCCGGCGCGGTTCGCGTCGGCCATGCCGTCGGCGCCGGAGATCCACGCGCGCGCCGCGGCCGCAGGCTGGACGGCTATCCTGCTCGGAGTCGCGTTCACGTTGCTGGCCGCGCTGGCGTTCTTTCTTGCTCCCCGCACGCTGATTGGCCTCTTCACACGCGAAGAAGCGGTGCTCGCGCTCGGTTCCACCCTTCTCTTCGTCGCAGCGATCTTCCAACTGTTCGACGGACTTCAGATTGTGGCGACTGGCACCCTCCGCGGGCTGGGTGACACGCGAACGCCGATGATCACCAATCTCGCGGCGCACTGGCTCTTCGGGCTGCCGGTTGGGTACACGCTGTGCTTCACGATCGGACTTGGCGTGGTCGGCTTGTGGATCGGGCTCTCGACGGGTCTCACGATCGCCGGCCTCGTGCTGGTCTGGTTCTGGCACCGACGGGTGCGGCAACTCGCTGACTAGTTCGAAGGTGATCAATCTTCCGCCTGAAGCAGCCCACGCGCAAGATACGGCACGGGTGAGTACGATCGCCTCGTAGAACTTCAAGCCCGTGAGTGAAACTCTCCTGTGGCTTCCGCCTTTAGGCGGAAGATCCAGCGCGGAAGTCCGGGCGGGCGATTGATCTTCCGGCTGAACCGGAAGCCACAAGGTCAATTGATTCCGGGACTCGACGAAGATGTCATTCGAAGCGTTTCATCCCGCGGTTGCCCAGTGGTTTCAACAATCCGTGGGATCCCCGACGCGAGCGCAACAGGAGGGATGGGCTGCGATCCGTGACGGCCGTCACACGCTGATTGCGGCGCCGACCGGCTCCGGCAAGACGCTCGCGGCGTTCCTGACCGCGATCGATCAATTGTTTCGCGAGGGGCTGACGTCGCCGCTGCCAGACGAGGTACGCGTCGTCTACGTCTCGCCTCTGAAAGCGCTGAGCGCGGACATCCACAAGAACCTGGCGGAGCCTCGTCGCGGCATTCGACAGGTGGCCGAGTCGCTGGGACTGGCGGCCCCGAGGATCACCGCCGCTGTCCGCACCGGAGATACCACGTCGTCCGAACGTGCGGCCATGTTGCGGACGCCGCCGCACATCCTGGTTACAACACCAGAATCGCTGTACCTCCTGCTGACCGCGGCGCGCAGTCGCGACATGATGCGGACGACGCGCGTGGTCATCGTGGACGAGATTCACGCGGTCATCGGGACACGACGAGGAGCGCATCTGGGGCTCTCGCTCGAACGACTGCAGCACGTCGCAACCACCCCGCTGGTCCGGCTCGGACTGTCAGCAACCCAGAAGCCGATCGAGGAGGTCGCGCGCTACCTCGTCGGTGCCGGCTCAGACAGCACCACTCGCTGCCGATTGCTCGATCGTCAACGAGGGGCATCGACGTGAGATGGACCTCGCCATCGAAGTCCCGCGGTCAACGCTCGAGGCCGTGATGTCGCACGAGGTCTGGAGCGAATATTACGAGCGCCTGGTCCGTCTCATCCAGGAGCACCGCACGACGCTTGTCTTCGTGAACACCCGGAACATGGCCGAGCGCCTGGCGCGCGAGTTGAGCGAGCGGCTGGGTGAGGATGCCGTGACCGCGCATCATGGCAGCCTGTCCAAAGAGAAACGACTGGATGCCGAGTCGCGCCTCAAGGCTGGTGAGTTGAAGGCGCTGGTGGCAACCGCATCGCTCGAGCTGGGCATCGACATCGGACACGTCGATCTCGTCTGCCAGATTGGGTCACCGCATCGCATTGCGACCTTCCTGCAGCGGGTTGGCCGATCCGGTCACACCATTGCGGGCCTGCCGAAGGGACGGCTGTTTGCCTGCTCGCGCGACGATCTCGTCGAGTGCGCGGCGCTCCTGCGAGCGGTACGACAAGGCGAGCTCGATGCCATCGTGTCGCACGACGCGCCGCTCGACGTGCTGGCGCAGCAAGTCGTCGCCGAAACCTCGAGCGAAGACTGTGCCGAGGCCGATCTCTTTGCTCTGGCCCGACGAGCGTGGCCGTATCGAATGTTGGAGCGTTCGACCTTCGACGCCGTCGTGCAGATGACCGCCGAAGGCTTCGCGACCAAACGCGGTCGCCGCGCCGCCCTCATCCACCGCGATGAAGTCAACGGTCGATTGCGCGGCCGTCGTGGTTCGCGCATGCGCGCGATCGCGTCCGGGGGGGCAATTCCAGAAGTCGCCGACTATCGCGTGATTCTCGATCCCGACGACACGCTCGTGGGCACGCTCAACGAGGACTTCGCGATCGAGAGCAACGCGGGCGATATTTTTCAACTCGGCAACGCCTCCTGGCAGATCCTCCAGGTTGGAGCCGGGGTGGTGCGCGTCGCTGACGCCCACGGCGCGCCGCCAACCATCCCATTCTGGCTGGGGGAGGCCCCAGCGCGCAGCGACGAGTTATCGCGAGCGGTCAGCGATCTGCGAGCGTCGGTCGATCAGCGACTCGGCATGAATGACGGCACAGCCTTACTCGAGTGGCTGGCTGGCGACACCGGGATGCCCGCCGAGGCCGCCGAGCAGGTGTTGGCCTACCTTGCCGAGGGTCGGCGCGCACTCGGCGTGCTGCCGACGCAGGAAACGCTGGTGCTCGAGCGTTTCTTCGACGAATCCGGTGGCATGCAGCTGGTACTGCACGCGCCGTTCGGCAGTCGCGTCAACAAGGCTTGGGGCCTGGCGCTTCGCAAGCGGTTTTGTCGTCAGTTCAACTTCGAGTTGCAGGCGGCGGCCACCGAGGAAGGGCTGTTGCTGTCCCTCGGGCCGCAGCACTCGTTTCCGCTCTCGGACGTCTTCCGCTACCTGCATCCGGCTACGGCGCGCGACGTGTTGGTCCAGGCGTTTCTCGACGCCCCAGTGTTTCAGACTCGGTGGCGGTGGAATACGACCATCTCACTCGCGGTTCCACGCAACCGTCATGGCCGGAAGATTGCCCCGCAGTTACAACGCATGCAGGCGGACGACCTGATGGCCGCAGTGTTCCCGGACGCCGCCGCGTGTCTCGAGAACATCCCAGGTGACCGCGAGATTCCGGATCATCCCCTGGTGACGCAGTCGGTCCGGGACTGCCTGCAGGAAGCGATGGACTTCGAGGCGCTGTCGACGATCCTCGAGCGCATTCATCACGGCGAGATCCAATGTGTCGCGCGCGACACGACCGAACCGTCTCCACTCTCTCACGAGATCCTCAACGCGCGGCCGTACGCGTTTCTGGATGACGCGCCGCTCGAGGAACGACGGGCGTATGCCGTGTATACGAGACGCGCTGGAGAACCCGGTCGGTCGGGCGATCTCGGCGCGCTGGATTCCTCGGCCATCAGTCGTGTCTGCGAGGAAGAACGCCCAGACCCACGGGACTCGGACGAGTTGCACGACGATCTCTTGTCGGCTGGCTTTCTGACGGAGCAGGAGCTCGAACACGTTGACCGCGACTATCTGCGCACGCTCCATCAGGCGCGGCGCGCAACGTTGGCGCGCGTAAGCACCGATCGGCCCGCACTCGTCGTTGCCGCGGAACGACTACCGGAGCTCATGGCCATCGTCCCAACGCTGGCGACGGCCGATGCCGTCGTGCCGCCCGCGTCGCGGATGTCGCGGAGCTGGTCGCGAGAAGAGGCGTTGGTCGAAGTGATTCGCGGCCGGGTCGCGATTGTGGGACCAACCACCGCGCCGGAGCTTGCCGCGCCGCTCGGCATCGAGGCAACTGCCGTCGATGCGGCACTCGAACAACTCGAATCGCAAGGCGTGGTTCTTCGAGGAGTGTTTCGATCGTCCGGGCTAAAGCCCGGACCCTCAGGAAGCAGTGAGGGCCCGGGCTGGAGCCCAGGGCCTGACCGAATGGTGCGATCGCCGGCTCCTCGCCCGCATTCATCGCTACACGCTCAATCGACTGCGGGCGGAAATCGAACCCGTCAGCCCCGCGGATTTCATGCGGTTCCAGTTCGAATGGCAGCACGTGGCGAGTTCGGCGCGCATGTCAGGGAGCGACGGCCTGTTGCACGTTCTGCGAGCGCTCGATGGCTTCGAGGCGGCAGCCGGGGCCTGGGAAGCTGCGCTTCTGCCGGCGCGAGTCGAGGGGTATGACCCCTCGATGCTCGACATGCTGTGCCTCACTGGACGCGTGGCGTGGTCGCGACTCTCGCGCGCGACGAGCCCATCACGGGTCGTGCGCGCGACGCCAATCGCTCTTTGCCTCCATGAGCACGCCGCCATGTGGAGACGCATGTCAACCGAGCCTCGGGAAGGCGATGGTGTGCTCAGTGTCGTCGCCCAGCGCGTGCTGGATCAGTTGAGAACACGCGGCGCGCTGTTTTCGCACGAATTGGTCACGTCTATGGAGGTGGCGGACGAAGACGTGCGACAGGCGCTAGCCGAGCTCGTCTCGGCGGGCCTCGCTTCGTCGGATGGCTTCGCCGGACTTCGCGGGTTGTTCCTCGATCGCGACCGCAGCCCGCGCGAGAGCCAGATGGCGGGTCGCTGGACCGCGCTTGCTCGGCCCGACCAGGAAGCTCGGCCCGACGAGGAGGCCGTGAGCCTGCAGGCACAAGCTCTGCTCCGGCGGTATGGCGTGGTGTGCCGGCGAATGCTGACGCGCGAGCCGAACGCGCTGCCGTGGCGCATGCTGACCCGCGAATATCGTCGCCTGGAGGCACGCGGCGAAATCCGCGGAGGACGCTTCGTCTCGGGCCTTTCGGGCGAACAGTTTGCGCTGCCCGCAGCGGTTGAGCGACTCCGTGAGGTCCGCCGAACCGATCCCGACCACCGGCTGATCGTGATCAGCGCCGCCGACCCGCTGAACCTTGCGGGAATCGTCACGGCCGGCGATCGCGTCCCAACCATCGCGGCCACACGCATCGTGTATCGCGATGGCGTGCCGCTGGCAGCCATGGAGGGCGACTACATTCGGCCGCTGGCGACGATCGACCCCTCGCTCGCGTCAGACGTCGCGAGCGCGCTGGCCGGCCGGCGCGTGCCGCCGGTGATCAGCGGATTCGTTGGACGCGCGGGATAGCTTTCCGGTGGCCGGTGGCCGGCCTGCTCGCTAACCGTGGCTTCCGCCTTCAGGCGGAAGATCCCTGATCATGGTGAGAAGACGGCCCGTGGTGACGAGGATGATCGGGCCGATCACGAGCCCGATGAAGCCGAAGGCAGCGACGCCACCGAGTAAGCCAAAAAAGATCACAAACCCACTCACCGACGTCCTGCCGCTCAGCAGCAACGGACGGAGAATGTTGTCGGCCATGCTGATTCCGAGCACGCCGACGAGCAGCATGCCCACCCCGCGTCCGATCTCGCCCGACAGCAGCAGCCACAGGCAGGCCGGCGCCCACACGAGCGCAGCGCCAACGACCGGAATGAGCGAGCAGAATGCAATCACGACGCCCCAGACCACCGGTGGGTTGATGCCCAGCACCCAGAACGCTATGCCGCCAATCGTGCCCTGGGCGACAGCGACGAGCAGGCCGGCACCGACGCTGGCAATGACGAGATCCCGTGTGTCGCGCATCAATCGCTCACATTCCTCTGCCGGAAGAGGCAACACCCTACACACCTGGCGACTCAACCTGTCGCCATCGCGGAGCATGAAGAAGAGCGCGAAGAACATCGCGACCAGAAGCCCCAGCGTCGCGAAGATGTCGGCGACGATGGCGCTCGCGCGCGGGACCATGAAGGCAAGCATGCGTTGGACGCCATCGGCGACGAGCTGGGTGGGGTCATTTGGCAACGCGATCGGGCTCCGGGTCCGGGCCACTTCCCAGATCCGCTCGATCTGCCGAGGTGCGGTCAGCGATGTCTTCTGCAGGTAGTTGGTGACCTCCGGCGCCTCTTGCAGCAGCGCTGATACGAGCAGAACAGCCGGCGCGACGATCAAGAGGCCGGCCATCACGGTGACAACGATCGCGGCACGGCTGGGTCCGATTCTCGACGCGAGCCCCTCCTGAAATCCGTGAAAGACAATCGCCAGGATCACGGCCCATCCCAGGGGCTGAAGGAACGGGCCAAGAATGCGCAGCGAGAGGTAGCCCGCGAGCAGCACGAGCAAGTAGAAGAACGGGCGCTGCAACGCCTCTTTCGTGGTGTCAGTCATAAGCCGGTCCTGCTCGCGTCCCTTAAGGCGTCAGGTCCGGCCGATAGTCCCCGATGAACGACATGATGGCTGACGCTTCTACCATGTCGCGGGCGCGGAATCGGACCGAGTGCGAGTCGGTACGCTCGAAAATCGGCAGATAGGCGAGCACTTCGGACGGCAGGTAATTCTTGAAGCTGACGTCGACCGTGACCGGCGTCTGCACTTTGTGCGGCTTGAAGTCTCCGAGGCGGGCAAATGCTGCACCAACACGCTGGCGAATCAACGCGTAGGATGCCTGGGGCGTGATCGTGTTCGCCGAGTGAAAGCCGAGGCTGCGCTTCGTTTCAGCCGCCTCCATCGCACCCACAAGCTTCCCCACCTCCGCAATCGCCGCGTCATCGCCCGACATCATCACAATCGGCACACCGAAGTGGCCGGCAATCGCGGCGTTCCACGATCCCTCCGTGACATTCGTGCCGTTCAGAGCGACGCGTGTCAAATTCGCACTCGAAAAGGTGTGAGCGCGCACGCCGGTGACGTTGTTGGTGCCCGCGTGGTACCCGATGAAAATCGCGGCGTTGACCGAGGCGTCGATGCCCGCGACCATTCCAAGGCGGCGCGGCCACGAGCGAATCACGCGCACGTCAGGTGGAAACTGGTCGATCAACAGGTTCTCGCCGTTGCCATGCGCGTCGGCAACGACAATCTCGGTGGCGCCGGCCTCTTTGGCGGCTTCGATGGCGGCGAGGGCCTCGCGGGTCATGAACTCGCGAAAGCGCCCGTACTCGAAGCCCGCCGGCGAAAGCTGATCGCCCGTCACGGCTCCTGCAACGCCTTCCATGTCGACGGAGATGTGGACTTTCAGCTGACGAGGTTGCGTGTTTGTTGGCTGGTTGGCGGACAAGGACAATGCGGCAACCACGACGATGGCGATCATGCGAAGCACGTTGGCTCCCTTCTGAAACCCTCACTCGTTCTCATCGTCCGGTCGTCTGCGACGCCTGCGGCTGCAGGTACTTGTTGAACCAGTTCACATATCGCTGCAGCCGATCGCGCTCGTAGCTTGGAATCGTCAGGCTGTGGAACTGCCCGGGATAAATGACCAGCTCGGTATCGATGCCAAGGCTCTTGAGCGCCTGATACATCTGCTCGCCGCCTGTGATCGGGACGTTGAAATCCTTCTCGCCGCCGAGAAACAACGTCGGCGTCTTGATTCGATCGGCGTGAAGGAACGGATACGACACCTTCAGGTACGCCTCGGGTGCTTTCCACGGCAGGCCGATTTCGTGCTCCCATTGGATGATGTACTGGTCGAGGCCGTACAGCCCGAGCTGCATGGAGCTGCCAGCGCCGCTCACCGCGGCCTTGAAACGCCGATCGGTCGCAATCGTGTAGTTGGTGGAAATCCCGCCGTAGCTCCACCCGCCAATTCCCAACCGATTCGGATCAGCGATGCCCTGTCGAACGGCTTCGTCAACCGCACCAAGCAGATCCATGACCTCGAGGTTGCCCCAGTCGGCGTAAATGGCTTTCTGATACGCATTTCCACGCCCGGCGCTGCCTCGGTAATTGATCGCCAACACGACGTACCCCTGCGCCGCCAACAGCTCGCGATCGAAGCTGAACGCGTGCTCGTCCTGCGCATTCGGTCCACCGTGGATGATGAGCAGCGTTGGATATCGCTGTCCTGGTTTGAATCCGGCCGGCTTGACGATCAGGCCGTGCACCTCGGTGCCGTCCTTGCTCTTCGACGTGAAGTCCTCGGTCGTCGCCAACTGCAACTCGCCGACGACCAGGTCGTTGTGTTTGGTGAGCTTCCGAAGCGCCCCGTTCTCCAGCGCGTGAATCTCTGCCGGCTCGGCAGGCGTTGTCGTCAACACAGCAAAGTGTCCGTCCTTGCCAGGGCTGAGCGCGCGAACTGACCGTCGTCCGCTGCTGAGGGCCGTGATGGCTTTGGCAGAAGCCCCGACGACCGCTACGGAAGCGACCTGTTGCGTGCGGTCGTCCTGAAGGAGGAACGACAGGGTATTGCCGTCGGCAGACCAGTGAAGGTTCGACACCGCTCGATCGAAAGCGGGCAAGAGCAGCGCCGGGGCTGACACCGGCGACGTCGCCGCAGCCGGCACCGTCGCGATCTTGTTCATCTCGTAGGCGCCAAACCGATCGATGTCGCCGACGAGAATGGCGATGCGCTGGCCGTCGGGACTCCACGCTGGACGGCCGGCCTCGGCTTCTGGCGTGCTCGTCAGCCGGCGCGGCACAGCCCCTTCGCGAGCCTCAATGACCCAGAGATCCTCGTTCTGCGTGCGATCGGGATCTGCGTGCGCGCGCTTGCTGCGAAAGGCGATCTGCTTGCCGTCGGGCGACCACGCCGGACTCTCATCGTCAACCTGGCCACTGGTCAGAACCGTTGCGGCCTTGCTCGGCAGATCGAAGACCGCGATGTGATCGTAGGTTCGCTTGAGATAGCCGTCGCGATCCTGCTTGAAGGCATAGCGGTCGACCACAATCGGCGGCGCGGTCTTCCGTTTCCAGCCGTCCTTCTTTTCGGGTTCGTCATCTGGATCCTCGTCGCTCTTGACGAAGGCCAGCCGCATCGAATCGGGCGCCCAGACGACGTCTGAAACGCCTCCTTTGATGTCGCTGATCTTCTGCGCTTCGCCGCCACGGCGATCGAGCAACCAGATCTGCGAGCCCCTCTTTTTCTCGTCCTCCGTGCCTCGGGACGAAACAAACGCGAGATACTTGCCGTCCGGACTCCAACGCGGCGATGACTCGTTGTCGGTCGAGAAGGTCAATCGGCGCTGCTCAGTGCCATCCCACTTCACCATCCAGACGTCGGTGTTGCGCTTATCAGCTTCAGCATCGATGGTGGTGACGGTGTAGGCCACCCAGGCGCCCTCGGGGGAACGCTGAGGATCGGCCACCGTCAGGAGTCGCGAGTGATCGTCGACCGTGATCGCTCTGCGAACTTGCGTTATGCCACCGACCGGCAGAACGACAACGGTGAAAAGCGCGAGGAGTCCCGAGATGCTGCGCATACGGAACTATACAGGGCGTCTCGGGATGCTCGCCGGAAAGCTAAAGGGACCCTTCCGCGAAGCGGCCCTCGCGCACCGAAGGTGCGCGCCTATCCGCCCGAGCCGAAGCGAGGGCGGCCGTTACTGTTGAGAGGACGTGCGCGATGCGAAGACCGCTGCAACCATGTCCTTCGCCAATCCTGGCAGCTTGCCTACCGCAGCATTCGCCTCGGAAGCGAGCTTTGGCCAAGCCGACTCAATCTCTTTCTTCTGGCGCATCTGCACTTCAGTTGGCAGCGATGTCGACGCCATCATGCCGCCCTTGAGCTGACCCATGCGTCCACGCAGATTCTCGGTATTGGCGCCGAATCCCCCCCCGCCCCCGCCGGTCAGGCCAAGCCGGCGACGGATGCCCTCGAACTCCTTTCCGAGAGCGTCAACCTGGCTCTTCAGATTGGGTGGGATGTTCTGTCCCTTCGCTTGCTGCTGCACGACCTCGAAGCGCGACCACGCCTCATTGACCTGGTCTGCGAGGTCATTGGCCTTCCCTTGCATCTCGTGCATCGCAAGCGCGGTGTCGTGCCAGGCGCGGCGATCCGCCTCCGTGATCTGAATCGCCGAGTCACCTGTCACAGTAACTGACGCGACGTTCGCATCACGACCATCGACGGTGAGCGTCGCTCTGTATGTCCCGGGAAGCACGAACGGGCCGTTGTTGCCACCGCCGCCGAAGCCGCCACCGCCGCCGCCCTGGCCTTGCGGCTGATTCCGAAGCGGGCGCAGTGGCTGATGTCGCAGGTCCCACGTGACGAGGTTCAACCCGGCCTTGGTGGCGTTTCTCGTCGCGTCTCCGGATATGTCGCGGACCACGGTGTTCGCGCTGTCCCGGATGGTCAATTTCACATCTTTCGCGTCGCTCTTGAGTCGGTAGTACAGTGACGCGCCCGGCGTCGGATTCGGCCCCAGGAACAGGCGATCGCCCTCAAAGCTCTTCATCTGATCGTTCGCCTGATTGAAGGCAGTGGTCGGCGACGTGTCAAACACAAACACATCGGTCGTCTCGGACTTCGACCACTGCTGAAACGGCGTCGAGGTCATCGAGAATCCAGACCGCGCGGCCGTGAGTGCCGATGATCATGTCGTTCTCGCGCGGATGAAGCGCGATCTCGTAGATCGGAACAGTCGGCAGGTTGCCGCGCACGCGGATCCATTGCTTCCCGCGATCGAGCGTCACCCACAGTCCAGTCTCGGTACCCAGATAGAGAACGTCCTGATTCTTGAGGTCCTCGGTGATCGTGCGCACGACCTCGCCCTTCGGCAGATTGCCGACGATCGACCGCCAGGTGTCGCCGTAATCGGGGGTGGCAAATACATAGGTCCCGTAGTCGCCACCGCGATGGCCGTCAAAGGTGATGTATGCCGTTCCTTCGGCGAAGCGCGATGGCGCAACCTCGGAAACGTACGTGAACTTTGGGACACCGCTCAATCTTGTCTGTCACGTTCGTCCAGTTCTGTCCGCCATTCCTCGACACGCTCACGACACCATCGTCCGATCCGGTCCAGAGAATGCCGGCTTTGACCGGCGACTCCGCGATTGTCACCAGGGTGCCCCAGCGCCGACGCCGTCGTGCTTGGCGATGCGGATGTCTTTGTCCGGCACGCCCATGATGGAAAGGGTCGCACGATCGGTGTTGGTCGTGAGGTCTGGGCTGATTGGCCGCATCCAGGTCTGACCGCGATCTGACGACCTGAAGAGATAGTTTGCGCCAACGTAGAAGATGGACGAGTCGTGCGGCGAGAGCATCATCGCCGTGTCCCAGTTGAACCGATAAGCGGTCCCCCCATCGGCGGGTTCGGGCCGAACAGTCTTCCGCTCGTTGGTGACGCGGTCGATGCGACTCATGCGGCCGTCCTGCGAGGTGCCGTAAACAACGCGTGGGTCGTTGGGATCCATGAGCGGCTGGAACCCATCGCCGCCGCTGATCACATACCAATCGTCGTTGACAATGCCGCTGTTGGTGCGGACTGCGCTGGGACCGCACCACGTATTGTTGTCCTGCAGGCCGGTACAGACGTGATACGGCGTCTGCATGTCGAACGCGACGTGATAGGGCTGCGCAAAGGGCAGGTTGTTCAACCAGACCCAGGTGGCGGAGCGATCGTGCGAAATGCTCACGCCGCCGTCGTTGCCGATCATGATGTGATGAGGGTTCTGCGGGTTGATCCACATCGCGTGGTGATCGACGTGGATGTTCTGTGCGCCGTTCTGGCGCAGGTCTTGCCGGCGTCGTCTGAGATCGAGAGCGACACACCCAGCACGTAGATCCGCGAGTCGGTTTGTGGATCGATGCGGATCTGGCTGAAGTACATCGGCCGCGGGTTCTCGTTGCTCATCTTCCGCCACGTCGCACCGGCATCGTCTGTGCGATAAACGCCGCTCTCGGTTTCGTGCTGTACCTGTGCATACAAGACATTCGGATTGGCACGCCAGATGTCCATGCCGATTCGCCCCTTGGGCCCGACCGGCAATCCGTTTTCGAGCTTGGCCCACGTCTGACCGCCATCGCTGGACTTCCAGATGGCGCTGCCTGGGCCGCCGCCGTTCATCCCCCACTGCTGGCGTCGCCGCTGATAGGTCGCCGCGTAGAGAACCTTGTTGTTGGCCGGATCCATGACGAGCTCGGTGGCGCCGGTGTCGTCATCGACGAAGAGGACACGCTGCCAATTCAACCCGCCGTCGGCCGTCTTGAAGACGCCGCGTTCGCCGCCCGCCGCCCACAGATCGCCGAGCGCCGCGATGTAAACGACATTGAAGTCCACGGGATCGATGATGATCCGCGCGATCTGCCGGCTGGCGCGCAGCCCCATGTTGCGCCACGACTTGCCGCCATCCGTCGACTTGTAGACGCCATCGCCCCAGGACGAGCTCTGGCGATTGTTGTTCTCACCGGTGCCGACCCAGATCAGGTTGGGATCGGTTGGCCCGATGGCGAGGTCGCCGACGGAAGAACTGCCTTGATCGTCGAAGATGGGCGTGAACGTCGTGCCGGCGTTGACGGTCTTCCAGACGCCGCTCGTAGCACCCGCAACGTAGAAGATCGCCGGATTGCTTTCGAGCACGGCGAGATCATCGACACGCCCGGACGGCGATGCGGGCCCGATGTTCCGGAACACGAGGCGATCGAACGGTCCATCGCCGCGAAGCACCGGTGCTGGTTGCTGCACGGGCGGGGCCTGCGCGTTGAGCGCCCCGGCGACTGCGACAACAGCCAAGAACGTGAGCAATCCTCTGAAACGGGTCATGGCGCTACCTCGCGCTCAACTTGAAGCGGCTGGCTGCTACCACGTGGTAGCTTGCGCTCCACAAACAGGAGTAACGCCCTGAGTAAACAGGGCACTCAAAAGGAGCAGCCAGCCATGGAATATGGTGCCATCGATCTGCATATGCGACGGAGTCAAATTCGGATCGTGCTTCAGGACGGGACGGTCGTGCTGGAGCGGCGGTGCGACACGACGCGTGCGGAGCTCACGCGCGTGTTTGGGGCGCGGGCGGCGATGCGCATCGTGCTCGAGAGCGGCACGGAGAGTGAGTGGGTGGCGCAGCATCTCGAATCGCTCGGCCATGAGGTGATCGTGGTGGATCCGAATTACGCGCCGATGTATGGGCGCGGTCGCGCAAGGTGAAGACCGACGGCCGCGATACGGCGGCGTTGGTCGAGGCGAATCGCCTGGGGATCTATCGGCGGGCGCATCGCGTCGGGCGGCGCAACGCGCGCGGCGACAGCAGTTGCGCATGCGACGTCAGCTGGTCCAGCATGCGGAGCGGCACGCATCAGCCTGCTCCGCGCGGTGTTGCGGCAGGAGGGCTGGCGGCTGCCCAGTCGGGCGGCGCGAGAGCGATCGACACGCGCTTGAGAGCCTCGGCGCTGCCGCGCGGCCCTGGCGCGCGATGGTGGCGCCGCTGACGCACGTGGCTGGCCGAGTTGAATCGGTTGATGCGACGCTGCGGATGCGAGAGTGGCAGCGCAGGCGGCGGCTGATCCGGTCGTCGCGGCGCTTGATGACGGCGCCCGGCGTCGGGCCGGTGGTGGCGTTGACGTTTCACGCGGCGCTCGATGATCCGGCGCGGTTCGGTGGGCGATGCGGCGCGGGCGAGCGCGTTTCTCGGGCTGGTGCCGTCGGAAGACAGCTCGGCCGAGCGGCGCCAGAAAGGGCGCATCACGAAGACCGGGCCCGCGCGATCTGCGCGCGCTTGCTGGTGCAGGCGAGTTGGGTGATCTGGCGGGCCGCAGTGCCGCCGGCGCCGCGCTCCGCGCGTGGGCGCACGCGTTGGCGGCGCGGCGTGGCGGCGCATCGCGATTGTCGCCCTGGCGCGTCGATGAGTCGGATTCTGTTTGCGATGTGGCGGGATCGGATCGGACTTTTGCGTCGCGGCGTGCGCCGCGTGACGATCGCGGCATAGCCGACCAGCGGAGAGGCGAGAGCCGACAGCCGGGGGTGTGAGCACGGTTCGTGTCCTGGCCGCACGTGAGAGCCGTCACAGAGATGGTGCCACGCCCCACCGCATCCCAACTGCACCGGCGAGTGAGACTCGCGGGTGATGAACGCGAATAGAAGGCTGAGGACTCGCCACTGCGGGCTCAGCATGATGTGGCTGTCGGCGCATAACGGCGTGTGGAAATGTGGAATCCGCAGAAATGCGATTCCCACATTCCCACGATGTATTCGATGTGGAGCTTGACATTCGACAGCCGCTTGATAGAAGACACGAAGGACCAAAGAAAGCTCTATGTTTCTTCGTGTTCTTCGTGACCTTCGTGGCTGACTTCGTAGCTCGTTACCGGTTTCGCATGATTAAGGCGCCCACATAACACCCAGCGATGACAAACAGAAGCATGCGGAATCCGGTGACCAAGGATAGATACTCCGCCACTCCACCCGCCATCGCGCCCAGCAGATTCGCTCCGAAGTCCAGGGGGACCGATTTCGAGCGCTTGAACGCCGAGCCGAAGAGCAGCCCGGCGCACAGAATCGGACTGAACATCAGCGCCGCATAGAACACCGACTCGGCGGCGCGGCTCTCGAAGGCGACGCGTCCGACGGGAATGAAATAGTTGACCGCCAGCAGAGCGAGCAGCACGGCTCCGACCCGCCATGGACGCGTCACATCCCATCGCGAAATCACGAAGTTGGCGGCGAGCGCCATCACCAGTACCGACGCGATGGCCAACGACGCCACCACCCATGTCGATCCCCACAGCAGCGCAAACTGGATGATCGACTTGGTTTCAAGCAGCATGAAACCGGCGCCGAGCAGAAAGAAGTGCCACGACCATTGGCCACGATGGCCGCGCAGCGCGGCTCCCACGGCCACGATCGACACGATAACGATCAAGGCGAGGGCCGCAAGGTAATGTGCGGGCACATGCCGGTCACGCAGATACAGGAACGGCCAATCGTCGATGGCGGATTCGATACTCGCGTCACGTTGATGCGCGTGCGGCGGACTGGGCCGGACCGATCGACCGAACTGTGTGACGCGATCCGGAATGGGAACATCGGCGGGAAGGGATGCGACCCGCGGCCCAGCCACCATGACGCCCAGATAACCATTGGCTTCGTGCACGTGCACCCGCGGCTCGGTGCCAAACGCGATCGCCGCTGTATTGGCCAGGCGATCCACCAGCCAGCGTTCGCGGAAGTAGTTGTAGATCACGAGCACGCCGTTGGGCCTGAGGCGATCGCGCACGGCGCGGAACGACTCCTCGGTGAACATATAGCTTTCGAGGCGAACACCGGAGAAGCTGGATTGCAGCGTCAATGAGTCAATCAGCGCAAACACCACCATGTCGTACTGCTTGTCCGTCGTCCGCAGAAAGTGTCGCGCGTCGTCGTTGACGAGATGCACTCGCGGATCGCTGTAGGGACGCTCGGGATGTCGTTCTCGACCGAGCTGGAGGATGACCGGGTCGATATCGACGGCATCCACACGCTTGGCCCCGTGTTTCAGCGCGGCCGCAACGTCAGTGCCGGATCCTGCGCCCAACACGAGCACATCGTCAAAGGTGTCGCCAAAGGCGACGTAGGGCCACTCGTAGAAGTACTCCTTGTGGGCGAGCGGCGCCATCGACTGGTGAAACGTGTTGTTGACGTCGATGATGGTCTCGTCGCCGCTCTGACGGACGCCGATTTTGTAATACGGCGACCAGAGGGCCTCGCGCCCCAAGATGTGAATCAACGCCAGCGAGACGGCGAGCAATGCGCAGCCACGAGCCGGCCCGATCCAGGATTGGCGTCTCGCGCTCCGCTGCACGAGAAATGGCAACGACACGGCGAAGACGATGGCGAACCAGGCCGTCGGCGGCAGCTCCAGCCATGACATCAGTGCAAAGACGATGACCCCCGCGAGACTGCCGGCCAGGTTGAGGGAGTAGGCCCGCAACGCCTCGAGCCGCTCCATCTCGCGCGCCATCTGCTGCGCGAGGGCGGCAAACAGCGCGGCCACAACCGCAAACAGCAACGGCAACAGCAGCCAGCTCTCGACCAGGACGATGTCGTCGCCGGTGCCGCTCGAGAAATAGATGCTGCCGGATGTGCGGACGTTCACCTCGAGACGGAAGAAATAGACCGCCCCGACAACCAGCGCCTGAATCAGCGGAAACCAGGAGAACAGGCGACGGCGTGAGGACGCGAGGAGGCAGCCCACGCCGATTCCGAGAAAACACGCGAGCAGGATGAAGTTGGAAAAGTATGACAGCAGGCGGATGTACGCGGGCAGCCAGCGGAGAAGACGCGATTTCGAGGAAGAGGACCAGGAAGGATGCAAGGAAGAAGAGTCCGGAGGGCTCAGCCCGGGCTCTTCGCGACCCGGCCATCAAACATCTGAGTACCTGACACCTAACTTGGTGAGAGCCTCCTCTGGGCAGCCAGTCCAGCGTGCGACCGATCGATTGCCCATGTACTGCAGGTCGTCGATTCCCATTCGCGTCGTCCAGAAGCCCGCTGCGGTCAGATCACGGAAGCTACTGAAGAACGTCATGCCGTGTCGCAGAGGATGGGGTGTATCACCTGGCTTCACTACGGTGCGCGATGGCCAGGCAATATCGTCAAGCACCGCAGTCTGCTCGTTTGCCGCACAGTCCACGAACGTCTTGTCGAACCGCTTCTGGCACTCGACATCCAGCCAGGCCAGCCCACCGCGCATCCCGACTTGCCGCGTCGGCTGATCGATCATCATGAAGTCCATGAACTCGGGCACACCGGCATCGGTGGCGCTGCCCGAGCGGTCGTCCTTGGGGATGATCAGATCGACAAGCACGCTCACCGATCGCCACTCGTGGGGCGTAAAGAATTTCGGCTGAAAGGGGGTCCCGGCGGCGGCCGCCGCTTGCGCGGCCTGCACCAGGTCGTGCGCATGGGCGGCTTCCGCCTCGGTCCAGGCGAATCCAGCGGCAAGCGGCGCGGACGCAAGCAATCGAAGCACGTCGCGACGTTCCATCAGCGAAGCTCCGCCTCAACCGCCGACAAATCGACTGCGGGCCCCGGCTCCGCTTCGCTGAGGCAGTGTTGCTTTGGCCCCGCTCCGCGGGGCGAGACATCTTCTAAGGCGTGTCCCACGCTAGTTTCAATTGTCATCATTTTTGCCTTAGAAGATGTCTAAAGACTTCCCACTTTTCGCTGATCGACGATGAACTCGCTGGTGCGCATGGCGAGCGCCAGAATCGTCCACGTTGGATTCTTGTCCGCCTGCGAGACGAACGGCCCGCCATCGGCAACGAACAGGTTTCTCACATCGTGCGCCTGGCAGTTTCGATTGAGCACCGAGCTTCGCGGATGGCTCCCCATGCGTGTCACGCCCAGCTCGTGGATGATTCGCCCACCGGGCTCGATGCCATAGCCGTCTTCCGCGCTCGGCATGGGTGACAGCGGCGTCCCGCCCATCTCGTGGATGATGGCGCGGAACGTCTCCTGCATGTGCTTGACCTGCTTCAACTCGTAGTCCGACCACTTGAAGTGGAATCGCAGGACCGGAATGCCCCACTTGTCCACGACGGTCGGGTCAATCTCGCAATAGCTGTTCTCGTTCGGCACCATTTCCCCGCGACCGGAAAAGCCAACGGTCGCGCCATAGAAACGGCGATAGTCGTCCTTGAGCTGCTTGCCGTAGCCGCCACCTGCAATGGGCCGTCCCGAGCTGTCCGTCCCGTTGTATTGGTGAATGCCGCCAAGCGTGCCGAAGCCGGGCAATCGACGACCGCCGCCGATCTCGATGTGATAACCGCGCGGGAAGTCGAGCGTTCGATTGTCGAGCCACCAGGGCATGTAGAGATGCGCTCCGCTGGCCCCGTCCTCGTTGTGCGGAACGCTGTTCATCATCCGCGGGATGAAGCCGCGCACGCTCGTCCCGGTGGAATCGGTGATGTAACGGCCGACGCCGCCGCTGGAGTTGGCGAGCCCGTGCGGAAACTTCGACGACTTCGAGTTCAGGAGTAGGCGCGCCGTTTCGCAGGCGCTGGCGGCGAGCACGACAATCCGCGCGCGCACGTGATTCTCGCGACCCGTGGCCTTGTCGATGAAGGTCACACCGTTTGCGAGGCCGCTCTCATCCACCGTGACCTCTCGCGCCATCGCGTTCACGGTCAAGGTCAGACGTTTGGTTGCCAGCGCCGGTGGCAACAGCACCGACGGCGACGAAAAGTTCGCGTGCACGGAGCATCCGCGTCCGCACTGCCCGCAGTAGTGACAGGCCGGTCGGCCGTTGAGCGGCTGCGTCAGGATCGAGAGTCGCGACGCAATGCATGGGATCTTCAGCTTCTGTGAGGCTTCTTTGATCAGCAGCTCGTAGCAGCGCGGTCGTGGCGGCGGTTGAAAGAGGCCGTCGGGCTCGTTCGGAAGGCCCTCCTTCGACCCGAAGATGCCGACGAGCGTGTCGACGCGGTCGTAGTACGGCTTCAAATCGTCGTACGTGATGGGCCAGTCGTCGCCGAGGCCATCAAGGCTCCGGCGCCGAAAGTCGTCCGGGCCGAAGCGCAGGGAGATGCGGCCCCAGTGATTGGTGCGTCCGCCGAGCATGCGCGTGCGGAACCAATCGAAGCGGTCGCCTGCCGCCGTGGTGTACGGCTCGCCGTCGAGCGTCCACCCGCCGAGGCCGGCGTCGAACTCGCCGAACTGCCGCTCAGGAATCGGCGCGCCACGTCTGGGCGAGTCGTAGGGCCACGCGAACATTCGCGAGTCGCGGCGCGTGTCCCACATGATGCCTGCCTCGAGCATCACGACGTCGGCGCCAGCCTCGGTCAGCACCTTGGCGGCCATGCCACCACCGGCGCCGGAGCCGACGATGCAGACGTCGTAGATGTGGGAATTGCGAATGATCTGCATGCCTGTCCGCGAGCGATTCTACGTCAGCTGCTGGCGAAGCTCCGCCAAGGAGGGAGGCGTCGGCTCCGCTTCTCGCTAGGGCTATGTTGTTTTGCCCGCTCCGGGGCCCCCGCCGCGCGGACTGTGCGCGGTGGCGTGGTCTCCGCGGGGCGAGACCTCGGGACAGGAAGTCGAATTCAAAGCACCGAAGTTTCCCGACGCGGATCGAACTCTATGCGCATCGCGGGATGGGTGGTCGGATGCGTGTAGCACCGGAAGACCGCGAAGAACTTGTGTTGCAGGAGGGTTTGCTTCGCGTCGGTCTCCGTGTCCGTGCGCCAGTGCTCGAGGTTCAGATTGCCCGGGGGACACTCGGAACACTTGCGGTTTCGGAGTCGGGGAACGGGCCAGGTGTTCTGCGGCATCGGGGTCAGGTCACGCAAGTTTCTCAAACTCCTCGCGGTTTGTGCACGAAAAATTTGTGATCTCGTCCCTGTCCGTCCACTTTCACGAAGAACTCGTTTCTCGTGACCTGACCCCCTCCCTGGCGCTAGCATGCGCGGCAGAGGTGAGGCGATGGCGTCGAGACGCGATTTTGTGAAGACGATGGCGATGACGGGCGCGGGATGGACGATCGTTCCGCGACATGTGCTCGGCCGTGGCCAGACGCCGCCCAGCGACCGCCTGAATATCGCCGGCGTTGGCGTTGGCGGCATGGGCAAGATCAACCTCCTCAACCTCGCCACGCCCAACAACATCGTGGCGCTCTGCGATGTCGACTGGAACGTTGCCGGACGCGCCTGGGAGACGCTCGACGCCGACCTCAAGCGCGAGCAGGAGCGGCTGCCGAAGGTCACTGACGAGACGGCTCGCAAGAACAGTCTCGAGCGCATCGAGTCGCTGAAGAAGATCATCGCCCAGGATCTGCCGCGGATGCAGCGACACACTGACTTCCGCGAAATGCTCGAGAAGCAAAAGGACATCGACGCCGTGGTCGTCGCAACGCCCGATCACACACATGCGGTCGTGGCGATGGCGGCGCTCGAGGAAGGCAAGCACGTGTACGTTCAGAAACCACTGACGTGGTCCGTGGACGAAGCACGCCGCCTTGCCGCAAAGGCCAAGCAGACGAAGGTGGCCACCCAGATGGGCAACCAGGGTCATTCGTGGGACGACGGCCGGCGGGTCGTGGAATGGATCCAGGCCGGCGCCATCGGCGACGTGCGCGAGGTCCACGTGTGGACCAACCGTCCACTCGCCTACTGGCCGCAGGGCATCCCGCGCCCTCAGCCACAAAGAATCGCGACCGAGCTGCGATGGAACATGCCAGGGGTCATGGCGCGACTGGCAAACGCCATGGGCCTGTACTCGGTGCCCGAGAAGCTCCAGTGGGATCTCTTCATCGGGCCGGCGCCGCCGGTGGAGTATCACCCCGTGTATCACCCGTTCAATTGGCGCGGGTGGGCCGATTGGGGCGTCGGCGCCATCGGCGACATGGGGGCACATCTCATCGATCATGCGTTCTGGGCGCTCGATCTCGGCTATCCAACGACCGTCGAAACCGTCTCGACGCCATTCGACAAGGCGTGCTTCCCCATGGCGACCACGACCTATTTCGAGTTTCCCGCACGAGGGTCGATGCCACCGGTCAAGCTCACGTGGTATGACGGCGGGCTGCTGCCGCCCAAGCCGGAGGAAATCGGTGAGGAGTCGCTCAACGCGACGGGTGGCGCACTGCTCGTCGGATCAAAGGGGAAGTTGATTTACGACACGTACGGTTCCAACTCTCGACTGCTCCCCAAGTCGCTGCAGGACGCTGTTGGACTGCCGGTGCAGAAGCTGCCCCGCATCGCAACCAGTCATGAGTTGAACTGGTCGGAGGCAGCGAAGGGGAAAGGCGAGGCGTCCACGCCATTCGAGTACGCCGCGCGCCTGACCGAGGTCATGCTGTTGGGCATCGTCGCCCTGCGAGCCGGGACCAAGATCCACTACGACGGCGCGAAGATGAAGGTCACCAACAGTGCCAACGCCAACGACTATTTGAGGCGGGAATATCGGCGAGGGTGGAGTCTTTGAAACATCGTCAGCTTCCAGTGGCCAGTTGCCGGCTTCAAACGAAGACAAAACTGATGTTCGCTGGCCACGTCTATAGCGGTCGCACCTTGATGTTCCGGTAC
The DNA here is from genome assembly GCA_963734095.1 of uncultured Acidobacteriota bacterium. GTDB lineage: Bacteria > Acidobacteriota > Vicinamibacteria > Vicinamibacterales > UBA2999 > JACCSI01. The sequence continues at coordinate 99,830 of CAVTGK010000040.1, forward strand.
CAGACCGGGTCGCCGTGATCCTGGAGCGCGATGTGGCCGCGCTTGCTGCGGCCATACATCGGGATCTTGCCGAACTTGCTCGCCTTCACGCGCGCTTCCCAGTCGGGACTCCACAGCTCGTAGTCGACAATCTTCACGCCGTTCATCCAGTGCTCGACGTGAGGGCCCTTGACGAGCAGCCGCACGGTATTCCACTCCCCGACGGGCTTGGTGACATCGCGAACCGGTGGGTGCACGGCGTAGTTCGATCCTGCCGACGTGATCGGGTCCTTGCCGTCCCGATGCACGGCGTTATCGAGCACCTGCACCTCTGGTCCCGACCACCAGGCTGCGTCACCATCCTTGATCACGTGGAAGAAGATGCCGCTGTTGCCACCCTTGGCGAGTCTCCATTCGAGGCTCAGCTCGAAGTCGCCGAATTCCTCGACAGTCAGGATGTCGCCACCCTCGGCTTCACGCGTGAGGACGCCGTCGATCGCTTTCCAGCCGGCGCCCGGCGTCGGCGTCTTGAACCCCTGCCAGCCCGCCAGTGACTTGCCGTCGAAGAGCAGCTTCCAGCCCGCCTTGCGTTCCTCCGCAGTGAGACCGCGGGTAACCGGCGCGCACGCCATGACAAAAGGTGACACCGACCATCAAAGCGACAAAGGCGACGGAACATGGCAAGCCGTGATTCTCCCCAAGCTCGCTAGGTGTCGAGCTGCTTGCGGCAGTACTCGAGGCATCGGGTCACTTCCTGAATAGTGTTGCCACCTTTGTACTGGTCCTCGATGTTGGCCGGGAATCGACCATTTCTCGTCACGAAGCAACCGGAGTATCGCACCAATGGGCGTATCGCCCTGACCGAACGGCACGGCCGGCCCCTGGTCGCGCTTTCGATCCTTGATGTGCAGCGTCAGAATCGACGCGTGATGCCGAAGCACGTAATCGAGCGCGTCGAAATTGGCAGCCGTGAAGTGGCCGATGTCGAGGTTGACCTTGATCTGCGGCCCGACCTTCATCGCCTGCTCGAAATCCTGCGGCGTCGCAAACTCGTTGGGATCAATCCGCGAGTGGTTGTGCATCCCGACCGGGAGCGCGTGACGAGCGGCAACCTGCGCCACACGCGCCACGGCCTTGGTGTCCGAGGACGAGGTGATGCAGGGCGCCCCCAGCGCCTTGGCCATCTCGAAGCCACGCCCGATTTCGGCGTCGGTAAAGTGATCCCGGAAGCTGATGTTATAGGCGGACAGAGCAATGCCCGCTTTGCTGAAGGCCTCGCCAATGACGGCGGAACTCGTCGAGCGAGACGTTTTCGCGCCAGCGGCGAAGCTCTTCGCGCGACACCCCGCGCGGCTCGACGTGAGAGTGCCAGAGTTCGCAACTGTGCAGGCCGATTTTCGCCATCGCCGCGATCGCCGGCCCGATCTCCAGACCGCGAAAGCTGTAGCTCTGGACGCCGAGCGTCACACCCTTGTACTGCGCACCGGTTTCCTGAAATGCACGGACTGGCGTCCGCAATGCCGAAACGACGCCTCCGAGCGCAATCCAGTGCCATTCGCGTCGAGTCATCTGCGGCATGTGGACCTACTCTACCCAGACATCTTCTAAGGCATTATCGGCAGTATTGAGACAAGTGTTCGTCTCGCCTTAGAAGATGTCTCGCCCGCGGAGCGGGGCCACAACACTGCCCTCGCGAAGCGGAGCCGACGGGCTTTCTAGGCGCTTTGAGGCGGAGCTTCGCGAGCAACCGCCGGCTGGTATGTTTCGAGCCCGTCAGGACGCCACGGCAGCACACGTTCCTGTTCCGCGCTCATATAGCACGCCATCAAGAGCTCGACCACTTCCAGCCCGGCGCGGAAATCCAATTCCGGTTGAACACCGTCGCGGAAGGACTGGATGAATGCACGATTCTCGTTCTCGTAGCCGTACTCGGCCGATTCATTGCCGACGATCGGCATCAGCCCCTGCTCGGCGTTCTGCTTTTCGATCAGATCCTCGTCCACCTTGCCCTGCAGCCGCCTGGAGAAAAACACCTTGGTCGTGGTGTCGAGCGTGCTGATCGCGAGCGAATATTCAGGACCGAGCAACTCCATCGAGAGTCGAAGGCCGGCGCCCACGTAGCTCCAGGATGTCGTGGCCTCGACTACGAGCGGCGTGCCTGCCTCGTCGACGTAACTGACGGACGCCCGCGCAAAATCCTCGGCGGGATGGCGGCCGTAGTCGATTGACGCGCCCATCATGTCCTTGAGCAGTGCGACATATTCGGGCCGCGACCACTTGAGCGTGGCAATCTGCGCCGATACCTTGACCGGCCTGATGCTGTGACGTGGGGCACCCGGCTGCGTCAACAGGTACCGACCGACCTCGAGGCTGTGGCACATCATGTCGTTCAACACGCCGCCGCCCTGAAGGTCGCCGCGCCAGAACCAGGGCATGTGGGGACCGCCATGCTCCTCGGCCGCGCGCGCCAAGTACGGGCGCCCCGCCAGCGCGGCGCCGCGCGCCCACACAATCTCCTTTCCCCGTTCAACCCCAGGAGCAAACAACTGATTTTCGAGATACCCGTGCAGAACACCGGCACGTTCGGCCAGCTCCAGCATCTTGCGAGCTTCGGTGACGTTACGTGCCAGCGGCTTCTCGCACGCGACACCAACGAGCTCGGCGCCGCGGGTCCGCGCGTGCACGATTTCCTCCATGTTGCCGACGCGCGCGTAGTTGGGACCGCAGAGCCAGATGCAGTCGATCGAAGGGTCCGCAACCATCTCAGCGATCGACGAAAAGGCTTTCGCCTCTCCGACGTGCAGCGACCGGGCCAGCGCCGCCGCCTCTTCTGCGCGCGCGCGGCTCGGACTCCACACGCCACGAACATCCGCGCCACGAACCGCCTGCCACGATCGAATGTGAAAGCGAGTGATGAAGCCACTGCCAATGAAGCCGACGCCGAGGGTCTTTTAGTCATGAAGGAGCCAAGAGTTGAAAGGCATCAGTTGTCAGTTGACAGTTTCCAGTTCAAAGATCGAGCGACACACGAAGCGACCCTGAACTGGCCACTGGTAACTGAACTGATGGCCGTGAGTCCTCGACTATAATCCCACCGCCGATTATGACGTCGCCAATGGCTCGCCTCTCGACGATGATGTTCCTCGAATACGTCATCTGGGGATCGTGGCTGCCACTGCTGGCGCTGTATCTCGGTGACGTCCTCGGCTTCTCCGGCTCTCAGATCGGCTGGATCTTCGCCACCCCCGCCATCGCATGCGTCGTCGCCCTCTTCGTCGGCGGGCAACTCGCCGATCGCGTGATGTCCACGGAAAAGCTGCTGGCGGTACTGCACGTCGTCGGCGGAATCGCGATGCTGGCGCTGGCGTTCCAGACGACGTTCTGGGCCTTTCTCGTCATCATGCTCGCGTATCAACTGGCCTACATCCCGACGATGTCGTTGACCAATGCGATCGCGTTTCACCATGTGCAGGACGCGCGGAAGGATTTTGGCCGCATTCGACTCTGGGGCACGATCGGATGGATTGCCGCCAGCTGGCCGTTCGTCTTCATCCTGGCCGGCAAGACCGGTGAGGCGCTGGAAGCCGCGCTCTCGAGCATCTTCGTGGTCGCGGGATTGGCCTCGTTTGCACTGGCGGCGTTCTCGTTGACGCTGCCGGCGACACCACCGGGACGTGACGCGCAGGCCGCGAATGCGCCGCTCGAGGCGATCCGATTTCTGGCCGTGCCGGCCATTCTGGTGCTCTTCGTCGTGACCTTCATGGACGCGCTGGTCCACCAGGCCTACTTTCAGTTGACCAGTCCCTTTCTCGAGCGGGCCGGATTGCCGGCGAACTGGATCATGCCCGCGATGAGCATCGGGCAGATCGCCGAGATTGTGACCATGGCGGTCCTGGGCGCGGTCCTGAGCCGTTACGGCTGGCGGACGACGATGGCCGTCGGCATTGCAGCGCATGCACTCCGCTTTTTCGTGTACGCGATCGGCGATCCCCTGTGGCTGATGGTCGCCATCAACGTCGTCCACGGGATGTGCTACGCGTTTTTCTTCGCGGCGGTCTACATCTTCGTGGACGAGTATTTCCCCAAAGATTCCCGCGCCAGCGCGCAAGGGCTGTTCAACCTTCTCATCCTCGGCCTTGGGCCGTTCTTCGGCAGCCTGCTCTGGGGGCGGCTGGCCGACAGCCTGCGCACGGGATCCGGCGACGTGGACTACCAGACGCTGTTTCAGGCACCGGCGTGGCTCGCAGTGGCGGCGATGGTGCTGTTGCTGGTGGCGTTCAGGCCTTCGGCGCGCCCGGCGTAGCAACGTGCGCGCACAGTGGTCCACGGCCTACGGTCCACGGTCCACGGTAGCCACGAAGGGCACGAAGACACAAAATTCCGTTGTGGGGACTCTTCGTGCCTTCGTGCCTTCGTGCCTCTTACTTCCCTCCGAACAAATAGTCCAAGGCGAGATTCGCCATCACCCGCACGCCGACGGGCAACGCGGATTCGTCGGCAAAGAACAGCGGCGAATGATTGGCCGGCGCTGACTTGATGTCCCGATCTCGCGGAGTTACGCCCAGGAAGAAGAACATCCCCGGCACTTTCTGCTGATAGAACGCGAAGTCCTCCGCTGTGCCGGTCAGCGGCCCAACGCGCACGTTTTCAGCACCCGCGACGCGACGTAAGGTTGGCGCCATCCTCTCCGTCAGATCGGGATTGTTGATGGTGACCGGGTAGCCGATGCCATAGCTGATTTCAACGCTGCCGCCCATCGCCTCCGCGGTCTTCGTCGCAATCTCGCGGATTCGACGATGAATGTCCTTGCGGACGTCTTCGTTGAAGGCGCGGACCGTGCCTTGCAGCTCGGCGGTCTCGGGCACGATGTTGAAGCGATTGCCCGCGTTGAAGGCCCCGATCGTCACAACCGCGGGCGCTTCGGTGATGTTCACGCTGCGACTGACGATGGTCTGCAACGACATCACGATCTGCGAGCCAATGACAACCGGATCGACACCAGCCCAGGGCACAGCCCCGTGGGTCTGTCGTCCTTTGATGCGAATCGTGAACGAGTCGCCGCTGGCCATGAACGGACCTGTTCGATACTCGATGGTCCCGGCGTGCAGCGGAAAGACATGCAGACCGAAGATGGCATCAACCTTCGGGTTGTCGAGCACGCCTTCCTTCACCATCAACTCTGCGCCACCCTGCTCACCCGCCGGCGGGCCTTCTTCGGCCGGCTGGAAGATCAGCTTGATCGTTCCGGGAAGCTGCTCTCTCATGCGCGCAAACATCGTTGCGGCGCCGAGAAGAATCGCCATGTGGTTGTCGTGTCCGCAGGCGTGCATGACACCAACATCCTGCCGTCGTCTTCGACCGTGGACTTGAACGGCAACTCCACTTGCTCGGTGACCGGCAACGCATCCATGTCCGACCGCAGGGCGACGACCGGGCCCGGCTTGCCGCCGCGGAGCACGGCGACGACACCGGTATGAGCCACACCGGTCTGTCACCTCGTAGCCAAGCCGCTTCAATTCCTCCGCGATGATCTTCGCCGTCCGCTGCTCTCGATTCCCCAACTCGGGATGCTGATGAAAATCCCGACGCCAGGTGACTACCTGCGGCATCAACTCCTGCGTCAAACGGTCGATCTGCGAGGAAAGCGGATTCGCCGACTGCGCGGCGGAAAAAACCGGGATCAAACACAGGGTGAAGGCAAGAGCGGCGGCGCGCATGGCGGACAATTGTACCGAATAGCGCGGTTCTCACGGGGGTTCTTCACGGGGTTCTCCACGGAGGTTCTCGACCGGCGCGAAGCCCTCGTCGAGAACCGTGGACGTCGAGAACCCGTCAGAACCATCGTCGAGAACCATCGTCGAACCATCCTGGAGAACCACCGTAAAGAACCTTCGGGAAGAACCACCGTGAACACCCAACGCCCGAATCCGGACACCTGCGGCCGTACTCGACAACGGAACGACGCGATGGGCGCGTATTTTCCGAGTGTGCCCTGGCACGACCCTCGCTAAATCACTGGCCATGCTCAGCGATCTCCGCCTCGGCCTCCGCCACTTCCTTCGTCGTCCTGGCATCGCCCTGGCGGCCGTTCTGTCGCTGGCGCTCGGGATTGGGGCGAACAGCGCCATCTTCAGCGTGCTGCACAGCGTCGTCCTCAACCCGCTGCCTTATCGAAGTCCAGAACGGCTGGTCATCGTGTGGGAGACCTCGTCGGATAACCCTGAGCGATGGGTGGCGCCCGCGAACTTCGTGGACTGGCGGCGGGCGTCGCGGTCATTCGAATCGCTCGCGGCATTCGACGAGTTCTCGCCGACGCTCGCCGGTCGCGCGGAGCCCGAGCGGCTCCGAGCCGTCGGAGCGTCGGGGACGTTCTTCACGACGCTCGGGGTGACGGCATCGCTCGGCCGCACGCTGCTTCCGTCGGACGATGAACCCGATGCGAGTGGCGCGGCGGTCCTGAGCCACGGACTCTGGGCTCGCCTGTTCGGCGCCGCACCGGATGCGATTGGGCAGACGCTGCGACTCGACGGCCGCAGCTACACCATCGTCGGCGTCATGGGCGCGAGTTTCGAGTCGCCCCTGTCCGCGGGCGTCGAGGTGTGGCTGAGCGGCGATCGGGGAATCCCGCGCACGTTTCCCTTCGGCGGAGACCTCGCCAATGTGCGCGATTCGCACATCATCTACGTCGTTGGCCGCCTGGCGTCGGCCGCCAACCGCGAGGTTGCGCAGCAAGAGCTGAGCGCGATGATGGAGGCGCTGGCACGGCGCTACCCCGACACCAACGCCGGCCTTGGTGTGAACGTCCAGCCGTTGCACCAGGCCGTCGTCGGCGACGTCAGCGGAGTTCTGGGACTCATGCAGGTGGCGGTCGCGATGATGCTGCTCATCGCCTGTGCCAACGTCGCGCACCTGCTGCTCGGTCAGGCCGCGGGGCGGCAAGGCGAGATGATGGCGCGAGTCGCACTGGGCGCAGCGCGCGGGCGCCTCGTGCGTCAACTGCTGGCCGAGACGATGGTCATAGCCATTCCTGGCGGCGTGCTGGGGCTCTTGCTCGCCGCCTGGGGACTCGATGCGCTCGTCGCACTTGCCCCTCGCGGCCTTCCGCGCCTGGAAGAGATCGGCCTCCATCCAATCGTGCTGCTCTTCACGACCGGTGTGACTTTGCTGACCGCGGCCGTGTTCGGGCTGGGGCCGGCCTTTCAGTTGGCCCGGCAAAGCGCGCTCACGCCGAGCCACGCATCATTCCGACTGACCGGCGGCCGGAATGTCAGGCGTTGGCATCACGCGATTGTCGTCACCGAGCTTGCGATGGCTCAGGTTCTACTCATCGGCGCCGGGCTATTGCTCGCGAGCTTTGTCGCCAGTCAGCGCGTGCCTCTCGGGTTCGAGACCGACGGGCGCGTCGCCGCAGATCTCAACCTCGCCCCCGACAGGTACCTGCGTCCCGTCTCGGCGGAAGCGTTCGCCATCGATCCGGCTCTCAAGATCGGCTTCGTCCAGAGGGTCCTCGAGCAGTTGGAGTCGGCTACAGGGGTGCGAGCCGCGGCGGCCTCTTTTACCTCGCCGCTCAGCGGGGCGCCCAATCGTGGGATCCGCATCGAGGGGCGCCCGCCAGCAACCGGTCGCAACGAGGATGCGGCTGACTTTCAAGTCATCACGCCGGATTTCTTCCGGACCGTCGGTGCAACCCTGATTCGGGGCCGCACGATTGCCGACACCGACCGTGCGACACACGCCAGCTGTGGTGGTCGTCAATCGGGCGTTTGCCGATCGTTTCTTCCCTGGCGTCGATCCCATCGGCCGGCGAATCCTGTTTGGCGAGCGTGCGGCTCACGAGGTGGTCGGCGTCGTCGACAACATGCGCTACCGGTTCGTCGAATCGCCGGCCGACCCGACCTTCTACATTCCGATCACACAGAACGCCGAGCGTTGGCCGTTCCTCTCGTTTACGGTGTGGAGCGACGAAGAGGCGACGGTGACGGCAGACCGCTTGCGCAGTGCGATCCGCACGGCTGACCCTGGACAGGCGATTACGAGAATGCGGAGCTTCGACGAGATTCTGAGCACAGCGCTCGCCACGCGGCGCTTCAACACGCTGCTCGTGCTCGTGTTTGCTGGCGCGGCGCTGGTCCTGGCTGCCGTGGGCACTTACGGCGTGATGGCTTACGCCGTTTCGACGCGGACCCGTGAGCTCGGCGTCCGTGCTGCACTCGGTGCGAGCCCTCGGACCCTGCTCCATCTGGTGGTTGGGCAAGGCGCAATGCTCACGGCAGTCGCGGTCGCGCTGGGCATCGGCGCCGGACTCTTTCTCACGCAGCTGATGGCTGCGATGCTCTATGAGGTCACGCCCCGCGATCCGCGGACGTTCGTCGGTGTTGCCCTGCTCCTCAGCCTCGTGGCGCTCATGGCGACGTGGGTGCCGGCGCGGCGTGCCGTCAAGGTGAGTCCGATTCGGGCGTTGCGCGATGACTAGTACGCTGATCTTCCGGCTGAAGAGCTTGTGAATAAATCGATCGCGTGGCTTCCGGCTTCAGCCGGAAGATCAATGCGCGCGCCCAACTTCCGCCTGAAGGCAGAAGCCACGAGAGGATAAATTGTGAAGGCGATCCTGGTTCATCAGTTTGGCGGCCCTGAAGTACTGAAGCTTTCGGATGTTCCGGAACCACACCCCGAAGCGAATCAGGTCCTGGTGCAGGTTCATGCGGCCGGTGTGAATCCGTATGACACCTACATGCGGACCGGCAACTACGCCATTCAACCGCCACTGCCCTATTCGCCCGGCGCGGATGCCGCGGGCATCGTGGAACGCGTTGGAGCTGGCGCGCCCGGTGTGTCGAGCGGCGCGCGAGTCTACGTCACCGGCACGGTGGCCCACAAGAGTTACGGGGCCTATGCCGCGAAAGTGCTCTGCGAGCCACACCAGCTTCATCCGCTGCCGGATCGTCTGAGCTTCGCGCAAGGCGCCGGCGTCGGCGTGCCTTATGTGACGGCATTTCGCGCCCTGCACGATCGCGCGCGCATTAGAGCTGGGGAAACACTCTTCATTCACGGCGCCAGCGGAGGCGTTGGCATCGCCGCCATTCAAATCGCGCGAGCATCAGGCCTGACAGTCATTGGCACTGCGAGCACGCAGGCAGGCCTCGATCTGGTGCGCGGGCAAGGCGCCCACCACGTCCTCAATCACCGCGAGGCGGGGTATCTCGACAAGCTGAAGGAGTTGACCAACGGCCGAGGCCCCGACGTGATTCTCGAGAACCTGGCCAACGTCAACCTGGACAACGATCTCAGCGCCATGGCCTACGGCGGCCGGGTCGTCATCGTCGGGAACCGAGGGCGGATCGAGATCGATCCGCGCAAGGTGATGTCGAAGGATGGCGCCATTGTCGGCATGGCGCTGTGGAACACAACGCCTGAGGATTTTGCTCGAATCTATCGCGCGATCGACGCTGGACTCGAGAGCGGCGCACTGGCACCGGTGGTCGGCACCGAACTCCCGTTCGGCGAGGCCAAACGCGCCCACGAACTGGTGCTCGAACCTGGGGCGAAAGGGAAAATCGTCCTCGTCCCGTGAGTTACTTCACCCGGGCCAGTTCCTCGTCGATCACGGACTGGAACTGCTCGAACGGCTGTGCCCCAACTACCGGGCGTCCATTGACGTACATCGTCGGTGTCGAGTTGACACCGATCTGTTCCCCGAGCTTGAAGTCGGTCGAGATCGAGGCGGCGTACTTGTCGCTATCGAGGCAGGTGTCAAAGCGTCCCGTATCGATCTTGAGCGCCGCCGCGTGCTGCTTCAGGTTGGCAACCTCCATCCGCGCCTGATTCGCGAAGATCAAGTCGTGCATCTCCCAGTACCTGTCCTGCTCTCCCGCGCAGTGTGCCGCCTGGTGGGCCTTGGGCGCCTGCTTGTGGTTCTGGAGCGGGAAGTCCTTGAATACGATGCGGACTTTGTCGCCGTAGGTGGCGCGAATCTTCGTGAGAGTCGGACCGACTCTCGCGCAGTACGGTCACTGATAATCCGAAAACTCGACGATCGTCACCGGGGCGGTCGCGGGACCGACCGATGGATCATCGTCCGAGATTTCGACGGCAATACGGGGCGGCTCGAGCAGGATTCGCGTCGCGTTGGCTTTCTTCTTCAGATCGTCCACGAGATTTGCGCGAGCCTGCTGCTGGCGATTGCCGGTCAGAAATGACCGAATCTGGTCACTGAGCTGCTCAAACGAACGCCCTTGAGCACGGTCCTTGTTTTCCTCGTAGAACTGACGCACGTCCGCTTCGGTGACGGGCTTCAGACGTTTCGCCGTCTCGTCTTCGGTGAACTTCGGGACAGGGACACCGGCGGTCTTCGCCGCCTGCTCGATCAGCAGGTCTCCCATCATCTGGTCGAGCACATTGCGTCGATTCTGATAGAGGAGCTGCGTAATCCGGGAGCGCTCGCCCGGATCCATCGACTGCCAGCGGTCGTCGAGCTCCTTCATCGTGATCTTGCGGCCGCCGATTTCGGCGACGACAGCATCCGCCGTTTGTGGCGTCGAGGGCTGGGGCTGGGTGGCAGCCTGCTGAGCCGGAGCGGTTTGGGCGTTGGAACAGGCAAGCGTAATTGCGATCACGATGCCACCCAGGGCGATCCTCATCCCCACAGATTACACGTCGTTCCGCCTGATTAACGATCCTTCGGCTCATCGGGGGCTGAATCGTTGGAAAACATCAGCTTTTCGTAGCCGATGCAGCGCAGCACCGGGAGTGGCGGATACTTACGAAAGCGCTCGTCGGTGAAGGACCGCGTGCAGAGATGAAATGTCGAGCGGGCCGCCTGCACGATCCGACAATGTTTGCAACTCGCGCAGAGTCCAACCGTTGGATCGTCAGAAGCTGGCATCGGTGATGAGTTTCCCTCGGTACCTGCGCCCAGCCGTCACTTGAAATTGCTGGCGATTGCGACGGAAGCCTTGAGTAGACTGTCATTGGGGATGGACGGTTGTCGCGGAATGGGGGACTGATAGAATGAAAGTCATGTCCAGCCAATCGATGTTGGGCGCTCTCGGGGGCCTCACCCTGCTGGCGATCGCGAACGTTGCGGCGCAGGCTCCGAAGGAACCCCAGACACCGGTCTTCCGCGGCAACGCCCGGACCGAGGTCCCCGTCTACGCGACGGTCCTGGACAGTTCGGGACGTTTGGTGCCGGATCTCGATCGTCCCGACTTCACGGTGCTGGACGACGGCAAGCCGGTTGAGCTGACGCAGTTTTCGAACGCCACGCAGCCGTTCACTGCGGTCGTGATGATGGACACGAGCGCGAGCATGACCGCGAACCTGGAGCTGCTCAATCACGCCGCCGAGCAGTTTCTTCTTCGGTTGTTGCCCGTCGATCGCGCGCAGGTCGGGGCGTTCAACGACAAGATTCAGCTCAGTGGGAGGTTCACCAACAATCGCGACGAGCTCGTCGCCGCGCTCGACGATTTGCAAATCGGCAACCCGACGCGACTGAACGACGCGATCGCAACCAGCCTTGACGCGCTCGGCGGTATCGAGGGACGACGCGTCGTGCTGGTGTTCACGGATGGCGAAGACACCGCGAGCAAGCTCGGGTTCCGTACGGTCCTTGAGCGGGCACGAAACGAAGAAGTGATGGTGTACTCGATTGGCCTGGAGTCCGAGTACTTCAACGGTCAGCGCGTCACGCGCTCGCGCCCGTCACGGGACCTGCGAAAGATTTCCGACGAAACCGGCGGCGGGTACTTCGAGTTGAAGAAGAACGACCAGCTCGCACCGACGTTCACTCGCGTGGCGCAGGAACTCCGGAGCCAGTACCTCCTCGGCTTCGCCCCTGCAAACCTGGACGGGAAGGTCCACAAACTCGACGTCCGCGCGCGCACCGGCATGACCGTACGCGCGAGAAAAAGCTACATCGCTACACCCGACCGCAAGCTGACGAGCAATTGAAGGTTCCAGAGTTCCAAGGTTCCAGTCCACCAGGTTCCAAGGTTCCAAGGTTCTTAAGCTCGCGGCCGCTTAGAATCCTGGAACTGTAGAACCCTGGAACCCTGGAACCTTAGACGAAGGCGAGAGACAGGATCGTCAGAGCCAGCAAAACGCCCACAGCCAGTTCGGCAGTGCTCGAGAAATTCCATTCGTAAATTCGAAACATTATCTTGGTGCTCCTGACCTTCCCACTAAGGGTTGGACGGCGGCACTGATGGAATGGTTCCGTGCGAATTTGCTAAGAGATCTCGCGAAGCTGAGCCCCGGGGAGGTGCGTCAGGGCGTCGACTGCTTCAGTCTCGACCAGTCGGTCTTGGCAAGCACCTCGGCGAGCAGCTCCTCGTTGCCGCGCAAGATCACGGCAAACGTCTTGGGTGGCGTTGGCGACGGTGACCGCATAGCGATCCTGGTCGCCTCGCCGATCGACGGTGGGCTTGGGGGAGTCGCCAAAGACCAGGCGGGCTTCGGCCGGCCCGAAATCGATCACGAGCGGCGGTGCCAGTCCCTTCTTTGTAGGTGTTTGACGGCGTCGTGATGGTCCACGCGGCCCCATTCGCGCTGGCCGCAATCTGCGGCGCGCGGGAGGATCCGATCTCGAAGGACGCGGTGGGCTCGAGCGTGATGGTGAGCTCGAGTTCGGCATCGATCCGTTCGCCAGCGACACCCTCGTCTTCGAGCGTGACCCCGTCAAGGCTCGAGCCTTTCCCGGTCTGCTTCAGCTCTTTGAGCGCGCGATCGTAGGCGGCCTGGGCTTTGCGCTCGGCGGCGACGACGGCTTCCTGAATCCGCGCCATGGCTTCTGCGCCGGAGGCTTGCGTGTCTCGATGCAATGGGTTGGCGCGAACCACGACCGTTCGGTCATCCGGCTCGGGCCAGAGCACAAACCACTTGGCGCTTTCTCCCCCTCGAACGGGCACGTCGCCGTTGACGTCGGCTGCAGGGAATGGCAGCACCGGCCGCAGAATTTCAATCAGCGTTGCCATCCGGTTCGAGGGCTGGGTTGTCGCCGCACTCGAGCCACTAGCACACGCGATGGCGACCGCCACCGCGACAGAGCGCGCGAGCCGCTCGAGCGAGCGGAGCTCTCAGCTAGGTTTCGCGTGACATGCCAGAAATCAGCGAGCAAGTTGACGCTGACTTCGCGTCGATAGTCCGCCGTCGATCGCAAGTCGTCGATCGGCGCGATCTCGCCGCGCATCACCGCTTGCGCTTGTTTGAGGGAGCTCCCGGCCGTCAGTACCCGCTCGGTGCGGCGAAGCCGAAGGACCGTCGGGCGCGACGCTTCCCAACGCCACGCGCACCTCAGGGCCGCGCACGGCGGCGCACATGACTTTTGAAATCGCCTGCGCCCGTCGAGTGCCGACCTTTCGCCAGTACTGGCGGCCCTCGATCCGAGGGATCTTCGATCGCCACGATGATCTCGTCCGGACGCCGCACGCTCGTGCGATAGCCCGTGTAGAAGGTCGTTGAAAGGCACGCGGCGCACTCCCTCAGCGCTGCTCAGCACAATCGTCGCATCAGCGACCGCGAGCACCGGCAGTGCATCACCGGCCGGCGACGCGTTGGCGATGTTACCACCGAGAGTGCCCCGATTCTGGATCTGTCGGCCGCCGATCTCTCGCGACGCCGCGACGAGCATCGGGACACGACGCCGCACGAGCGGCGATTGAATCGATCCGTATAAGTCGTCAACGCGCCGATGCGCAGCGTGTCTCGATCGTCGGCAATGCCTCGAAGCTCCGGCAGCGGCCAGAGATCGACGAAGCGCTTCTCGGCCAGCGTTCCGAACTGGAGATTGACGTAGACGTCGGTGCACCCCGCCAATGGACTGAGCGGCCCCTCGTCTCGCAGCATTGTCAGGCGCCTCGCGCAGCGTGCGCGGGCGAAGGAGCGACAGGGGTGAGACCGCGGTGCGCATCATTTACGTGACCTACCAGCACGCCACCGAGCACCTGCCGCGCCCGCGCACCGTCGACCCGCGCGAGCTCCTCTCCGCACAGACCGATAGATCGCCTCATATCCCGTGCAGCGACACAAATTGCCGGCCAGGGCCTCCTGAATCGCCTTCGTGCTGGCACCCCGTCGAACCGAGAGTGACGCCATGATCATCCCCGGCGTGCAGATGCCGCACTGCGCTCCGCCCTCGACGGCAAACGCCTCTTGCAGCGGATGCAGCTTCCCTTCGGCGCGACACCCTCGATGGTGGACACGATGGCGCCATCCAGATGCGCTGCAGGGATCAGGCACGAATTGACCGGAAGCCCGTCGATCAGACACGGTGCACGCACCGCACTCCCCCTCGCCGCAACCTTCCTTGGTGCCGGTGAGACCGCAGTCCTCTCGCAGGACATCGAGCGCTCGCTTCATCGGGTGCACGTCGAGCTGCCGCACGACGCCGTTGACCTTGCAAGTAATCACGCGTGCCTCAGCCGGTTTGAGTCGTGCCGCCGTTCATCAACCGCTCGGGGGTCGCGGGAATGGCGCGCACGTCGAAGCCGACATGTCGCAGCGCATTGACGATCGCCGGCGCCGGCCCGTCGATCGGCATCTCGCCAACGCCCTTGGCGCCGTAGGGCCCGTACTTATAGGGCCGTTCCAGAATCACTGTCTCGAGCGGCGGAGTATCGGGCGGCGTCGGAATGATGTAGTTGGTCAACGTCGGGTTTGCCATCCGCCCGTCGCGCATGACCACCTCTTCGAGAAGCGCGTATCCGATGCCCTGCGCGGTGCCACCTTCGACCTGGCCGGCCGCCATGATGGGATGAATCGCCTTGCCGATTTCGACCACGGCCGTGACCTTGGTCGGGTTGACCTCCCAGGTGGCCTGGTCGACTTCGAGTTCCACGACGTTGCAGCCCCAGCCATAGCTGCCGTACGCATCTCCCAGGTAACGGTCATCGTCCCATTGCAGCCCGGGTGGCCGCTCGTACTCGGCGGTCACGACGAACGATCCGTGCTTGCGGAAGTACGCCGCCGGCGAGTGGCCAGTCGAGCCGATCACGCATCTCTCGGGCGGCACGTTCGAGCAGGCGGCCGACGATCATACAGGTGCGAGAGGCGACGGTGGGGCCGCTATCCGGCACGCGATCCGTGTCCGCTTCCGAGATTTCGACGGCATCGTAGGGCAGCCGCAAGCGTGTCCGCGACGATCTGCGCGTGCATCGTTCGCGTCCCCTGTCCGATTTCGGTGGACGCGACCAGAATGCGGACTCCGTGTGGCGTGAGCTCGAGCGATGCCTTCGACGCCAGCTTCGTCTCGCCCGCGCCGGTAAACCCGGAGCCGTGAAAGAACAGCGAGAGCCCAATGCCGCGATGAGTCCCACGCCATTTGCGGCGCTTGGCGGCAAAGCCGGTGCGCCGGACGGCCTCGCGCAGCACCGGCAGCGCGCTCGTGTCTTCGGGCAGCACTTGACCCGTGGCGGTGGTATCCCCCGGTTTCATCGCGTTCTTCGCGCGCAGCGTCACGGGATCCATGCCCAGCGCATCGGCAATTCGATCCATGTGCACTTCGACGGCAAACTGCGTCTGTGGTGCCCCGAACCCTCGGAACGCGCCGTTCGGCGGCGTGTTCGTGCGCATAGCCTTGCCACGAAGCCGCACGTTCGGGCACGCATACGGGCCGGTCGCGTGAAGCACGCCACGCGACAGCACCACCGGGCTGAGCGTGCAGTAGGCGCCCGCATCGAGCATGACATCTATTTCCATGGCGACCAGGCGACCCTGCCGCGTCACCCCGGTTCGATGGCGCACGATCGAGGGGTGGCGTTTGGTGGTCGCCAGCATGTCCTCGACGCGGTCGTAAATCATCTTTACGGGTCGGCGCGCCTTCCGCGCCAGGAGCGCCGCGTGACACGCGATGTGCGACGGATATTCCTCCTTGCCGCCGAATCCGCCGCCCGTCTCCGTTTGTACGACTCTGACTCGATGGGCCGGCAGACCAAGCAGCACGGTCAGCGACCGGTGGACGTAGTACGGGCACTGCAGCGATCCGTACACGGTCATGCCATCGTCTTGGGGCACGGCAATCACGCCGTTGGTCTCGATGTAGAGCTGCTCCTGATGCCCCGTGCGGTACTCGCCTTCGACCACGACGTCGGCAGCCGCAAATCCATCGGCGATGATGCCCTTGTCGATCGCAATCGACTTGAAACTCCGGTTCGATCGCTCGGGATCGAAGAGCGCTGGCTGCGGGGTGTAGTCGATCGGCACGCTCGCTGCCAGCAGGCGCTCGCGATCTTCATGGGCGAGCAACAGAATCGGCTCGGCGACGTGATAGATCTCGTGCTCAGCCAGGCACGGTTGGTCGTCGTCGATGAGCGCAACGATGTTGCGTCCGGGGATGTCGCGGTAATCGACAACGGTAAAGGTCGCGGGATCGAAGTCGAGGCGAATACGGTCCAGCCGCCCGCGAGGAATCGTGGACCGGACGGTCCGGCCGTAGAGCATTCCTGGGAAGGCAAGGTCGTCGATATATTTCGCGGCGCCAGTGACTTTGGCGTCCGAGTCCTTCCGCCGAACGTTTCTACCAACGGCGCGTCGCACGCAGACGACTTTAACTGATCGGCCGCGCTACGCGCGGCCGGGCAGAAAGGCCGGCCTTCGGCCGGAGAGCCGCGCTTCGCGCGGAAAGGCCTCGCCGCTGCTCGGAAGGCCTCGCTTCGCGTGGTGGCTCACCGCTACGCGCTCGGAATGGCCTGTCGCTTCGCGCCGGATGGCCTCCCGGCCCGCTACGCGACTCGGAAAGGCCGGGACTCGCTTCGCTCGTCCTGGAATGGCGGCCTTCGGCCGGATTGCGTGCACGAGCAAAGCGAGCGCTACCATCGGCTCCGAGCCACGCCGAGGGCCGCCTTCCGCGAGCGTCAGCGAGCGGCCATTCCGCGTGAGCGGAGCGAACGCGGCCTTCCGCCTGGCGAAGCCGGGCGGCATAATGGTGGCCGTTGGAGGCCCCATGCGTATTTCGCTCACCATCGCGATCGCGGGCGCGATGCTCGTCGTGACCACGCCCTTCGCCCAGGCTCCTGGTGATCGGCCGGCTGGAAACCCACGCGGCACACGATCGGTGGCCGTGGCCCGCAATGGGATGATCGCGACCAGCCAGGCGCTGGCGTCGGCGGCTGGCCTCAAAGTGCTGCAGGACGGCGGCAACGCCGTCGATGCCGCCATCACTGCGGCCGGCGTTCTCGCGGTCGTGGAGCCGACCATGAACGGCATCGGCGGAGATCTCTTCGCCATCGTGTACGACGCCAAGACGAAGAAGCTGCAGGCACTCGACGCCAGCGGCCGGTCTGCGCACACTGCCACCCCCGAAGAGTTCGCCAAACGCGGTCTCGAGCAGATGCCGGGCAACGGTGTCCTGTCCGTCGACGTGCCAGGCGTCGTGGAAGGCTGGAGCCAGCTCCTGCAGCGCTTCGGCACCATCACGATGGCCAAGGCGCTGCAGCCCGCGATTCGCTACGCGCGCGATGGATTCCCCGTTCAGGAAATCCTGGCGGACGACTGGAACGATTCGACGAAGAAGCTCCAACAGGATCCGGCGGCCGCTGCCACGTTCCTCCCCAACGGTCGCGCCCCGAAGATGGGCGAGATCTTTCAGAACCCACGGCTGGCCAAGACGCTGGAGCTCGTCGCCGCAGGTGGACGGGATGCGTTCTACAAGGGCCCGATCGCGCGGGCAATCGTGGCCGACATGCGCGCGCGCAATGGGTTGCTCGACGAACGAGACTTTACGACCCACACCGCGGATTGGGTAGAGACGCTCTCGACCAATTACCGCGGCTATGACGTGCACGAGATGCCACCCAGCACCCAGGGATTCGTCGCGCTCGAGATGCTCAACATTCTCGAAGGCTTCGACATCAGGGCGATGGGTCACAACAGTGCCGAGTATCTGCACCACGTCACCGAAGCCAAGAAGATCAGCTTTGCTGATCGCGCCGCCTACCTTGCGGATCGCGAGCGCGATGCCAAAGGACATCATGAAGACGCTGCTGTCGAAGGACTACGCCGCGATGCGGCGAAAGGAGATCGACCCGCAGAAGACCGGCACATACAAACCGGCGTCGCTCGGCGGCACCACCACCGCAGTCGTGGATTTCTCGGGCGTCGATCTACGGCGACACCATCTACATGACGGCCGCCGATGGTCAGGGCAACGTGATCTCGCTGATCCAGTCGCTCTTCGCATCATTCGGATCGGGCATCGTCGCGGGTGAAACAGGGATTGCGCTCCACAACCGAGGCTCGGGCTTCACGCTGCAGGCCGGACATCCCAATCGGGTTGGCCCCCACAAGCGGCCGCTCCACACGCTCGTGCCGGCGATGATTCTCAAGGACGGCAAACCGTGGGTCTCGTTCGGCGTGATGGGCGGCGACAATCAGGCGCAGGCGCACGCACAAGTGGTGATGAACCTCGTCGACTTCGGCATGCACATCCAGGACGCCGGCGAGGCCGCTCGCATGCGTCACGGTGGCGGCGAGTTGTCGCTCGAAAGCGGCATCGGCCCGGAGGTGCGCAAGGCCCTCGAAGCGCGCGGTCACAAGACGCGCGACGGCCGCGGCGCAATGGGCGGCTTCCAGGGCATCCTCATCGACCCGCGATCTGGCGTGCTGATGGGCGGCTCCGATCCACGGAAGGACGGGCTGGCGATCGGATGGTGAAGGGCGTAGGGCGTAGGGCGTAGGGCATAGAGGGCTCAGGGCCCTCAGTCCCTTACCTCCTATGCCCTATGCCCTATGCCCTACGCCCTATGCGCTTCAGATAATCACCAGTATCTCGTTCGACGCCGGCCCGCCGCCGCAACGGTTTATGGCGCGGATGCGCGCGTAGTATCGACCCGGTGGCCCAACGACCGAGATCGACGTGCTGTTGCCCATTGATGCGACGAGCAGGTTGGCGAGTCCGGTCGCGGAGCCGACTTCGAGCTGGTAATCCTCGGCGTACGCGGCCGCAGCCCACGACAGCGACACAAACGCCCCTGCCTGCGTGAACGAGAACGGTGCTGCCGAGCCTGGTTGTGGGCATCCGGCCGGCGTCGCCGCGCCAGCCCAACTCAATCACCTCGAAGTCGTTGGCGGTCAGCGATCGGAACGCCGGGTTCAGGATGTCGTTGGGCCAACGCGGATCGAATGTGCCGCTGATGTACATGTCCGATCCGTTGTCGGCCACGATCAGCCCGTAGCGCTGGAAGGCGCGAAAGACTTTCTGAATCCCTGGGTGGAAGCCCGAGATGTCCTTGCTGGCCTTGAGTCGGAGGCGCGCGCCCATCGGCAGGGCCGAAGGATTGTTGCCGGCACGATGCGACGCCGGCCAGACGTAGCCGTTCGTCGCGCGCACCGTGACCGAAACGCGTGTCCGATCTCTTCGGGCGCGATGATTTCGTCGTCCCGCACGAGGCCGGGAAGAATCGCAAGTCCCGCGGCGTCCGCAGACGTCCAGCCCTCAGGCCGCCGATGATTCGATCGCAAATCGAAGAAGGCCCCGGAGCCTGCCGTCCAGTGACTCCCATTCCAGCGCAGGTCGAACAGCTCGTAAAGGTGCTGGTTGTCGCGATCGACGATCAGCATGTGACGATCGCCGCCCGCGCTGCTCGCGCCGGGATAGCCGCCTTCGATCCAGTGCGGCTGCGTGATGGCTTCGTCGGGAATGGGTAGAAGGGATACGCGGCAAAGCCAACGCCATCACTTTCATCCGGCGTAGTAGAACTCCACCTGCCGCCGCGGCTGGTTCCCCGGCACGACGATGTAGGGGAACCCGTAGATCTCGGTGCTTCCGGGCGAGTCGTACCCGCCGAAATCTGGATGCAGGCGTCGAGTGCCTCCGTTGTTGATGAAGCTGATGAACTGGGACGACTGCGCGTCGACGGGCGCCTGACTGATGTCCTGATTCCACCAGTTGTCGGGCGGAAAGAGCGGCATCGCGCCGGGCAGGGCGCCTCCGCGTTCGGCGCTGCTGGCGTCCCATTGAGCCTGCAGCAGCGGATCCTGCGATCCGAGAATCGCAACGACGGCAACCAGGGTGGGGGCAAGGAATCGTCTCAGCACGGTCAGCCGTCATCGCAAAAGTCCTGCCTGTTGGGCCGTGACGTTGAACCGCGCAGCGGCGTGCACGTCTGTCCGGAAACGTGGCAGCAATGTGTGCGGGATTCCGTTCCTGATCGCTTTCTCGTGAAGTCGGAATCCCAGCTCTTCGAGCCGTCATGTTCGGACGAGTCGTGCCGGTTGCTGCGCGTCAATGCCGTGGCTTCCGCTGACGGATCGCGCTGCTATCATGTGGCGCGGGGAG
Organism: uncultured Acidobacteriota bacterium; assembly: GCA_963734095.1. Taxonomy (GTDB): domain Bacteria; phylum Acidobacteriota; class Vicinamibacteria; order Vicinamibacterales; family UBA2999; genus JACCSI01. The sequence continues at coordinate 120,075 of CAVTGK010000040.1, forward strand.
GAAGGCAATGCGCCAATTTGGAGTGGTGGGAATTTCGTTGACGCTCGCACTGTCGATCGGCTGCGGCAAATCAGAAGAGCAGAAGGCTGCGGAGCAAGCGGCTGAAGAGACGAAGAAGGCCGCAGAAGCGCTCGCCACGGCCGCACAGAAAACCGCCGAAGTGGCGACCAAGGAGGGCTTGTCGGCCGCGGCCAAGGCACTCGAGGGATTCGCCGGCGCGATGGCTGGGACGGGTCCGGACGGCAAGCCTGTGCAAGCGGTCAGTTTTCAGGCATTGCAATCGACGTTTCCCGACGTTCCGGGCTGGCAGCGAGCCGAACCGACCGGCGAACGCATGACGACTCCGATATCGTTCTCACAAGCCGAGGTCGACTACACGAAAGACAAGTCGCGGGTCGAGATGAAGATTGTGGACTCGGCGTTCAGCCAGATGCTCATCGCGCCGTGGTCGATGTTCCTCACTTCAGGCTACGAGAAGCAAACGTCCTCTGGACATGAGAAGTCGGTCAACGTGGCCGGCCACCCAGGCTTCGAGAAATGGAACAGCCGTCGAAATAGCGGCGAGCTCAACCTCGTCGTGAACAAGCGGTTCCTGGTCACGATTGAAGGCAACAACATCGAAGACACCAAAGTGCTCGAGGAGTTCGCAACCAAACTTGACGCCGCGAAGCTGGCGCTCGTTGAAGTAGAAGGTCTTAGAAACGGACTCTCACAGCCGGAAGCCCGCTCGAAGCGGATCGTCGCCATCGATCAGAAACATGTGCTCACCGGTGATCCAGGCCGATCCTTGGATCTCCGGCACGATCGCGGCATGGTCACCCACAGGCCGTCGTCCCGCAATTCGCCCGACGAACAGCGTGCCGACGATGCTCTCGTGCACGAAGGGAGACTCTTCGGTCAGCATGCCCATTTCGCTGAGCACCGCCATCACCGCCGCTGTGCCCGTACCGCATGGCGATCGGTCGACCTCGGCGTCGGCGAAGATCGTGACGTTGCGCAGGTGCGCTTCGGGGTGCTGAGCGGGCGCCGTGAAGATGGTGCCGTAGATTCCATGCAGTCCTGCGTCTTCCGGGTGTGAGACCTGCCGCAGGCGCTCGACCTCCCGCTTGATCTCCATCCCCAGGCGACGGAGCTCTCCCAACCGTGACGCGTCGACCGCCAACCCTGCGGATTCGGCGTCGACAATCGCATAGAAGGCGCCGCCGAACGCCACATCGACCGGAATGGTCCGCCCTCCGACGGTCACAGGGAGGCCGGCTTCCCAGACATACGAGGCAACATTTCGAAACGAGACGCTCGACACTCTGCGATGACCATTGTTGTCGGTCACAGTCGCCGATGCTTCGATGCGACCAGCCGGCGAATCCAGAACGAGCTCCGGCCCGCCGGGCCAAATCAACTCTCGCTCGATGGCAATCGTCGTCACCGCAATGACGCCGTGACCGCACATCGTGCTCCAGCCCTCGTTGTGCATGAACAGCACACCGGCGTGCGCGCCACTCGTGACCGGCTCGGTGAGGATTGCGCCGTACATGTCGGCATGTCCGCGCGGCTCGAGCATCAGCGATCGGCGCAGGTGGTCGATGTGCTTCTGCGCCCACGCCCGTTTGGCCAGCATGGTGTCGCCTTCGGGACTTGGCAGCCCTTCGACGATCAGGCGGAGCGGCTCTCCCGCCGCGTGCGAGTCGATGGTGCGAATGCGGTGGATCATTTCGGCTGCCGATGGAGGTCCACGGTCTACGGCCTACGGTCTACGGTTGCGTGACAGTTTATGGTATCCAGCCAAAGGACGTGGATCTTGCTTCGTGACTTCGTGGGCCGTTCGTGGCCGTACCGTGGACCGTGGACCGTGGACCGTGGACCGTAAGCCGTAGACTGTTAGAGCATTATTCACCGCATGCGGTGCTTCTATTCCGACACGTTCGTTTTACCGCTGCCCGAGGGGCATCGCTTTCCGATGGCCAAGTATTCCGGCCTTCGGGAACGGTTGCTTCGAGATGGCATCGTCAGCCCGCCGAGCTGCACGAGGCGCCGCAGGCGTCGTGGAAGGATCTGGGGCTCGTGCATGCCGCTGAATATCTCCAGGCGGTAGAGCAAGGGACGCTGCCGCGCGAAGCGCAACGGCGTATCGGGTTTCCGTGGTCGCCGCAGATGGTCGAGCGCGCGCGCCGATCGGTCGGAGCAACGATTGCGGCTGCACACGCCGCCGTTCACGAAGGGTGCGCGGCCAATCTCGCAGGAGGCACCCACCACGCCTTCGCCGACCGCGGGGAGGGCTACTGCGTCTTCAATGATGTGGCGGTTGCGAGTCGTGTTCTGCAGCGTGACACCGGCGTCCGGCGGATCGCGATCATCGACTGCGATGTGCATCAGGGCAACGGAACGGCCGCGATCTTCACGGGCGACGCTGACGTGTTCACTTTCTCGATGCATGGAGCGAGAAACTACCCGTTTCGCAAGGAAACGAGCGACCTCGACGTCGAGTTGGAGGATGGCACCGGTGATGAGCCGTATCTCGCGCATCTTGCACATTCTGTGGACATGATCCTTCGAACGCATCGTCCGGAGGTCGTGTTCTATCTGGCGGGTGCGGATCCGTTCGAAGGCGACCGGCTCGGCCGGCTCGAGCTGACCATCGATGGCTTGCAACGCCGTGACGAGCTGGTGATGGACCGCTGTTGCGGCACGGGCCTTCCAGTCGTGGTTACCATGAGCGGTGGCTACGCGACCAATGTGGACGACATCGTCACGATTCATGCGAACACGATCCGTGTGGCGTCGTCGATCACGATGAGCCCCGCAGCACTGAGGCACCCAATGCACCTTGAGCACCGAGGCACCAGCACCCGAGGCACTTCGGCACTAAGGCATCTAGGCACCCTATTTACCTATGCAACGCTTCCGTCTCCTGACCGAAGAACACGTCAAATCCTTGTTGCCGCTGCCGGAGCTGATAGCGGCCATGGAAGCTGCGGTCGCGCGGTTCTCGGCTGGCGAGGTGTTGCAGCCGGTACGCAGCGTGCTGACCGTTGGACCGACACGCGCCTTTTTCGGCCTGATGCCGGCCTACATCGAGCGACCCGCCCGGCTGGGCGCGAAGCTCGTCACGGTGTTCAACGAGAACCACGCGCGCGGGCTGCCGTCGCATCTGGCGACCATCGTGCTGCTCGATGCCGATACCGGCTCCCTCCTCTCGTTGATGGACGGGCGATATATCACCGAGATGCGGACGGCCGCCGTGTCGGCGGTCTCGGTTCGACACCTGTCCAGACCTGATGCCGGGACCGTGGCGATTCTCGGGAGCGGCGTCCAGGCGCGCAGCCACCTCCAAGCCTATGCTGAGGTACGCGCACTCAAGGAGGTGCGCGTCTGGTCCCCCAAAGCCGCCAGTCGCGATCGATTCGTCGCGGAAATGAGCGGCCATCCGTCAACGGCGATTCGCGCCGCCGAATCGGCGGAGAAAGCTGTTCGCGGAGCCGATCTCATAGTCCTTGCGACGTCCTCGGTGACACCGGTGATCGAGGCGAGCTGGGTCTCCGCTGGTTCGCACGTCGTCTCCGTCGGCGCCTGCCGACCTGATCAGCGCGAGATGGCGCCAGACCTCGTGTCACAGGGCCGGATTTTCGTCGATTCCAAGGCGGCCGCGATGGTCGAGTCGGGTGACGTCGTCCTCGGGATCAACGAGGGGCGGTTCAGCCAGAGCCACGTGTTGGGCGAGCTCGGCGAAGTGGTGCTCGGCCGTATCGGCGGGCGGACGAGCGACAATGAGATCACGATCTTCAAGTCGCTGGGGATGGCGGTTGAGGATGTGGTCTCGGCCGATCTCGTATATCGGCGCGCGCTGGAAACCGGTGCCGGCACCGAATTGATGTTGTGATGCGGACGGTTGGTTTTGTCACTGGCATCTGGCTTTTCGCCGTCGCAAGCGCCTCACGCGCGGACGCCAACCCACAATCCCAGGAGCTCGTGCGACGCGCGTTCGACTTCGCCTACAACCTGGATCATGCCGAGGCCATCGATCATCTCGATAAGGCGCTCGCAGCCGATCCCAACGATCCGGATGCGCATCGGGCCGCGGCGGTCATCGCGTGGCTTCGCATCGGTTTCTTGCGCGGTTCGATCACCGTCGACGACTACCTCGGCAACGTTTCGAAACCAAACATCAATATGACGCCGCCCCCGCCGGACGAAGCCCAGCGGTTTCAGCGGCACTCTGCACGCGCGTTGGAACTCGCCGAAGCCGCCATCAAGGCACGGCCGCGGGATCCCGATGCGCTCTTCCGGCTGGGATCGATCGTCGGCGTTCAAGCCTCTTACGGAGCAACGGTCGAGGGCAAGATCCTGTCATCTTTCCGTGCCGCCAGTCGCGCGTATGACGCGCACGAGAAGGTCCTGGAGGTGGATCCCTCTCGGAAGGACGCCGGTCTCATTGTCGGCACCTATCGCTACATCGTGTCCGCGCTGTCGATGCCGGTGCGTTTGATGGCCTACGTCGTGGGGTTTGGTGGCGACAAAGAGCGTGGCCTGCGGATGATCGAAGAGGCGGCAGCATACCCAGGCCTGACGCAGACAGATGCCAAGTTCGCGTTGCTGCTTCTCTACAATCGCGAGCGACGCTTCGATGATGCCATGCGTGTCGTTCGGGAGCTGCAGAAGCAGTACCCTCGCAATCGTCAACTCTGGTACGAAGCCGGCGCAACCGAACTGCGAGCGAATCGGTATCGGGAGGCGGAGGCCGTCCTGGACGAAGGCATTCGACGCAAGGACTCGGACCGTCGCGAACGGATGTTTGGCGAAGAGGCGTTGTGGCACTACAAGCGCGGGGTGGCGCGAGCGCGCCAGGGAAAAGGCAGCCCTCGCGCGAGAGGACCTGCAGATTCCGCTGACCCGTGAGGCGCGCGATTGGGTGCGCGGCCGGTCCCACGCCGAGCTCGGCCAACTCGCGTTCCGGGCGGGGGACCGGGAACAGGCGCGCCGGGAATATCGTCTTGCCATAGAGTTGGCCACGCGCGGCAACGATCCGTCGGGCAAGCTGGAGGCCGAGACGCTGCTACAACGGGTTAGATAGGCGTCTGCACCCGTCTGGCCACAGCGCGAGTGGCCGCCGATTCTGATCTCTATGGCGCGTCGACGACGTTGGCCGTATGTCGTTCTGGGCATTGCCATTGTTCTCGTGTTTGTCGGCATCGGCGCCGTCATCGCGACGGTGGCCTGGTTCCAGGAGAACATGGAGGTTGCCTCGAGCACCCCGCGCGATGCCGAGGCCGAGTTCGAAGTCGTTCGTCAGAAGTTTGCTGGCCGCGAACCACTCCTCGAGCTGCACGACGGAATACCGCGTTTCACGAAGGCGCGTGAAACCACGTCATCAGCCTCGAACTCCCTCGAAACGCTCAACGTCATCGTGTGGGATCCGGATGAAGAAAAACTCTTCCGCATTGGGCTTCCGTTTTGGCTGCTGCGACTGAAATCGGATCCCATCCGGTTCGGCGCCTACGCGTCGGGATTTGACGATGAAGGCGTTGTTCTGAGGCCCAGGGACATCGAGAAGTACGGCGCCGGCATCATCCTCGACGGCACGTCGCCGGACGGCGAGCGGATCTTGTTGTGGGCCCATTAGGTCGACTCGGGGTCAGGTCACGAAAAACGACTTGACCCCGGGACACGTCACCCTCCGATTACGCCTTTCTCCGGCTCAGCGCGATGGCGCGCGGCTTGCAACTCGTCCAGTCGCCTGCCTTCGGAGTGTCATCATGACGAGTCATCGAGGAGTCCGACTGGCGGGCATCCTCCTGGCCCTCATCACGACGACCGCGTGCGGGTCGGTGTATGCGCAGGGCCGGCCGCGGTATCCCAATTATCCGAACTATCCGAGCTATCCGAATTACCCGGGATCGCGAGGCGTCGTGTGTATCAGGATGTCGCCTACTCGCGAGGGTACGACGACGGCTATCGACAAGGGCTCGACGCCGCGCGTGACCGCGATCGGTACGACGTCCGTCGCGAGAGCTGGTATCGCAGCGGCGATCGCGGCTACGACCGTCGCTACGGGTCGCGCACGCAATATCGTCAGGTCTATCGCAGCGGATTCAGCACCGGGTACGACGTCGGCTATCGCGAGGGGCGCTATCGTGACGGCCGCGGACGGAGGTGGTAGACACGAAAGTTACAAGTTACAAGTTACAAGTTACAAGTTCAAAGTGGAGTTGAAAGTTCCGTGTATAGTTGCGGCGCCTGTGGCGCCGCAGTTTGTAACTTGCAACTTGTAACTTGTAACTTGTCAACCCGGCAACCGCAAGAATCTCTGGATCCTCGCGAACAGCGTGTCACGCACGGCGACCTTGACCGGCGTGGCCGCCATGGCACGCGCGGAATCGAGCTCGGTGCGGCGGGTGGATACGACGCGACTGATGTGCTCGACCAGCCCCGGTCGCTCGAGCGCGATCGCACGGAAGCGCTCCGCAGGAATCTCCAGTGCCCTGACATCGTCAATGGCGCGAACCGTGGCCGTGCGCGGGTCGCCCGTCAGCATCGACATCTCGCCAAAGAATCCTCCGCTCTCGATCGTCGCGACTTCCTGCCCCGAAGGCTCCAGGGTCACCCGCGCGCGGCCGGACAGGACGACGTACATCGAGTCTCCGGCTTCGCCCTGGCGAACGATCGCTTCGCCGGCCGCAAAAATGTGCTCCTGAGCGGTTCGTGACAGCGTCAGGCGCGCCTCGTCAGGTAGCGGAGAGAACAGATCGATCCCGCCCAAGCGATTCGCTGCCGCACGCACGTCGCCCTCCGCCCGCAGCGGCAGCTCCTCGCGTGAGTACTCAATCTGGATCGGCCATGGGATCTCGATGTTCTTCCGCCGGAACGCGTACCAGATGCTGGTGCGGACTTGATCGCGCGCCTCGAGCTCGAGCGCGTAGTCTTCGATCCAGAACCAGATGCGGAACAGGAGCGCCGAGCCACCAAAGTCGTGCAGGAAGACCGCGGGCGCGGGTGTGCTCAGGACCAGTGGACATTGCCGCAGCGCCTCGGCTACCGCGCTGCGCACTTCGTTGGGCGGCGTCATGTAGCTGGTGCCGACTTCGACGAACAATCGCGTCGGGACGGTTGGCTCGGAATGGTTGAGGATCGCCTCCTTCGAGATCACGCCGTTCGGGACGATCAAGAACTGACCCGACTTGGTCAGAAGCTTCGTCGCTCGCCACGTGATCTCCTGGACTTGTCCCTCGTGGGCGCCAACCGCGATCCAGTGTCCGACCCGAAACGGCTTTTCAATCTGGATGGCCAGCCCCGAAAACAGATTGCCAAGCGTGTCCTGCAGCGCAAAGCCAACCACTACTGCGCCGACCGCCGAAGTCGTCAGCAGCTGCTCCTTCATCAGGACAGTCGCCACAACCGTGAACAGCCCGATGAGGGTGACGTCCTGAACGATGGCTGGAAAGCGATCCGACGGCCGGTGCTCGCGCCAGGGATTGACCACCAGGGCGATCACGAGGTTGATGAGCGCGAGGACGAACACCAGCCGCGCCAGCGCGGCGAGAATCTCGACATCGCCGATGGCTTGCGTGACCGCGATCTCGAAGGCGACGAAGGCCAGCAGGAGCCAGGTGGAAAATCTCAGCCTGGATCGAACGAAACGGCTTGGGACTGCGACGAGCAGCGCGAGCGTGATGACCAGTGCCACCACGCCGGCCAGCATCAGGGATGACGAGGGGGGCATGTCGTCCTCAGTGGCCGGTGGCCAGTGGCCGGATGCCTGTTACGTGAGCCCGCCTTCTTTCTTGAACGCCGCGATATCGGCCGCAGTGATGGCTACCGCCACGGGCTTGGGATTCGATCCGCCCTTCGCGTCGCGCTCCGGATCGACTCCCCGGGCCGACTGCGCGGCACTGACCTGGGCCGACTTCTTCTCGCCACCGCCACCGCCCGGCAACATGCGTCCGAGCGAGCCAAAGCCTCGCTTCTGCGCCGCTGGCTCTTCTTTCTTCTCTTCGGGCTTGGCAGCCGGCTTCTCTTCGGCCTTGGCGGTGCTGCTGCCAGCGAGTCCCGCCGAACCGGCTTCGACCACCGCGATGCTGGCCGCGGGCACCGGCTTGTAGGTAATGTTCTTGCTGTAACGATCGGCGACGGTTGCTTTCCCGGCCAGCTTCTGCGACGTGATCTGTTTGGCCAGGCGATCGATCCGCTCTTTCATCGCCGGGTGTGAGGCAAACAGCCCACGCTTTTCGGTTGGCATCCTTGTTGCGCTCCTGAAGCCGAGTCAGAAACGCACCCAGGCCCTGGGGCGCATAGCCGAGACGATTCGCAAGCGCGACACCCTTCTCGTCGCTCTCGTTCTCTTCGCCGCGCCCGAAACTGTTATCGAGAATGCTCAAATAAACGTTGTCCACCAGGCTATTGAAAAGTGCGGCGTTCCCGGACAGCGTTTCGTCGGCGCCCATCTGGATGCTCTTGCTTTTTTGAATCGCCTTGATGGTGTGCTGCTCGGTGACGTGAATGATCTCGTGACCCAGCACGCCTGCCAGCTCCGCTTCGTCTTGAATGAGCGCCAAGGCACCGCGCGTGATGTGCACATAGCCACCAGGGGCCGCGAAGGCGTTGACCCCGTCAGTGTCGAGCACGATGAAGTTCCATGACAAGTTGGGCTTGGTACTGACCTGCGTCATTGCAGTCCCTACGAGGGCAACGTAGCGATGGACGTCGGCGTCCTGGACCACACCATATCGGGTGCGGACGCGTTCGCTGACCGCCGTTCCAAGCTGCTGCTCCTCTGCCTCGCTCATGTGGAGTTCGCTGAGCTGCTGCGCGCGCTTGACCACGCCACCGATCTTGCCGAGCTGACGGGCGTCGTCTGCCCAGGCAGACGCTGACAGGCCGACGCAGAGAGTTAACCCCACCAAAACTCGTTCTCATGATCTTTTGACCTCGTAGATTACAACCGGCTGCGACTTCCCTTTCACGACGACCTCGCCCAGCGGACGAATATCATAGCGTCCTTTGAGCGCCTCTCGCGTGGCCTCGCTGATGATGATTCGCGAGCCATAGTCCTTGTTCAACGACTCGAGCCGCGCACCCAGATTGACGGTGTCTCCGATGACGGTGTAACTCATGATCGTGTCGGAACCGATGTTCCCTGCCACCATGTCGCCGGTGGAGATACCGATCCCGATGTCCAGACGTGGGCGTCCGGCCGCCTCCCACTCCGCGTTGAGCTCATCCAGCTCTTGGGTCATGGCGAGCGCCGCCTGCACGGCATGCTCGGCGTGATCATCGTCGTCCAGCGGCGCGCCGAACAGGCCCATCACCATGTCCCCCACGAACTTATCGAGCGTCCCCCGGTGCTCGAACAGGATCCGCACCATTCGCGAAAAGTACTCGTTGAGAAGGCTCACGACCTGTTCGGGCGCCACCTTCTCCGACATCGCGGTAAAACCGCGCACATCCGAGAACAACACGGTCATTCTGCGACGTCGGCCACCCAGCGCCGCACGGGCCGGGTCGTCCATCAATTGCTCGTAGACGTCCTTCGGCACGTAACGCGAGAACAGCTTCTTGACCTGCCGCTTCTCACGGCCCTCGACGAAGTATTGCCACGCGAGTTGACCGACAAACGTCAGACCCACAGCCACCAACGGCAGGACCAACGGCGTCCAGACGCCGCCTGCGAACCACTGCAGGCTGGACCAGATGATGGCGCCCACCACGGCTGTCGTGACGCCGGCCAGGATCCACGGACTGACGACAGCCCCCGCAAGCCCGATGGTCAGCGCGCTGGCGAACGTCGCGACAAGCCCGCCAGGAAGTATTGCGAACTGCTCGAGCGTCCGTGCGCGAAGGAGCGCGTCGATGGCGTTGGCGTGGATCTCTGCGCCAGGTAACGGAGTGCCGAACGGCGTGGTGAAAACGTCGTACGTGCCTGAAGCGCTCGCGCCCACGATGACGATGCGATCCTTGAAGATAGACGGATCGACGTCCGGTTTTTCCCCCTGGAGCAGCTGAACCTCCGAACGGAACAAGTCGTAAAACGATCGTCCCTCGAACGTCGTCACGCCGTCCGGCGTGACGTTTGGACCACGAAATGGGATCAGGATGCGACACGCCCGGGTGGACGCCCCGTAATAGTCGGGGACGCTTTGCTCCACGAGTGGGATCGCCGTTGACCCGATCGTCAAGACACCTGGCGATCCGGAGACAGCGGCGGCGTCGAGGTTCTGCGCGAGGAGCGCCGTCGCAACCGAGAGCGACGGGACATCTCGCCCCGCAACATGAACGAAGGGAACCATTCGACGCGCGGGTCCATCGGCATCGACGACGCCGAAGGAGTGCCCAATCGCCCGCGCGACGCTCGCGAGGATATCGATGGGTGGAATCAGCTGCGGGCGCGCCTCGACACAGTCGCCGGCCTTGAACGGTTGATTGAGCGAGGGAATCCCGTCGAGCGGCACATGCAACGCCTTCGAGGGATCGAGCAGCTCTTCGGCCGCGGCATCTGCCGCGAGAATGACGTTGCCGGATTTCCTGATCGCATCCGCCAGCGCCTGGTCCGATTCGGTGCCGGTCCACTCTTCATTACCGATCGTGAAGCGGCGCAGATCCGGCTCGGTGAACAGAACGTCGTAGACCACGAGCTTCGCTGGCGCACGAGCGAGAAAGTCGAGCAGCGTGGCGTGCGCCAGTCGCGGCCATGGCCACCGCCCGACGATGCCCGCCATCCGGCGGACGCTGTCGTCGTCGATCGAAACCATCACGATGTCGGGACTTGGGGCGGTTGGCTGTGCCGTGCGGCGGACGCGCCAGTCGTAGGTGGCGAGCTCGGCGCGTTCCAGCAGCCAGCTCGACATCCCCCACGCCACGAGCGTCGCAAACGCCGCTATTGCGGCCCCGATGCCTAGCTTGCCGAGCAAACCTGTCGAGTATACGGGCCTGTTGACATATGCCGTAATGGGAATACAATTGCCACATGCCCCGAGCGGCGACGACGAGCGACGTCTTCAACGCCGTCGCCGAAGCGCGACGAAGGGACATCCTCGTCTACCTGGCGACGCGCGAGCGTCCAGTCGGCGACATCGTGGCCGCGCTCGACCTGCATCAGCCGTCCGTATCCAAACACCTCCGTGTGCTGCGAAACGTCGGCCTGGTGAACGTTCGACGCGAAGGTCGTCAGGCGTTTTACCGCACGAACGTCCATGCCATTCGACCGCTCCATGAGTGGGCCGGGATGTTCGAGCGCTATTGGAACCACCAGCTCGTACGGATCAAGGAGCGAGCCGAAAGGGAAACTCATGACTCTGACTGATTCAGCACTCGACAATCTGACGCTCAACGTCACGCAGGAAATCCACGTGCGCGCCCCGCTGGACGCCACGTTCGCAGCCGTCCTCGAACAGATGGGGCCGGCAAACGAAACACCAGATGGAAAGCCTCTTCCACTGGTCCTCGAAGCTGTTCCCGGTGGTCGATGGTTTCGCGATCTTGGCGATGACGACGGCCACTTCTGGGGTCACGTTCAGGCGATCAAACGGCCGACACTGCTCGAGATCACGGGGCCGCTCTTCATCTCCGGCCCGGTGATGTCGAATATTCAGTACGCCTGCGAGAGGTCGACGGCGGTACGCTGATCGTCTTCCGGCACTCTGCGCTCGGGTTCGTGCCAGACGACTATCGGGAAGGTCTTTCCAAGGGCTGGACGTCCCTGCTCGATCGCATTCGAAAACAAGCTGAAAGAACGTAGGTTCCAGGGTTCCAGGGTTCCAAGTTGGTCACTTCCTGGAACTTGAGGAGAGTGTCATGTCAATCATCCAAGCGTTGCAGCAGGAACTTGATGTCGAGATGGAAACGACCCGGCGCGTCCTCGAGCGTGTCCCGGGCGACCGTCTGAGCTGGAAACCGCACGACAAGTCGATGTCGCTCGGACAGTTGGCGCTCCACATAGCCACGCTCCCCGGCGCCATTGCCGAGATGTCACAGCATTCGCCGTTCACCATGCCCCAGTTCACGCAGCCGAGCGCATCGACAGCCGCGGAATTGGTACCAGCCTTGGAGGAGAGCGTCGCCAACGCCAAACGTCATCTCGGAACGCTCGACGATGCGGCGTTGACGAAGATGTGGCGTCTCATGGACGGCGACCAGGAGATTTTCGCGGTGCCGATTGGTGGGCTGTTTCGGTCGATCATGCTCAACCACTGGTATCACCATCGCGGGCAGCTCTCGGTGTATTTGCGGCAGTTGAACGTGCCGGTGCCGTCGATCTACGGACCGAGCGCGGATGAAAATCCGTTTGCTGCGGCCAAGGCAGCGACTGTGTAACGAGTGATTGAGCAAGGCAACACGAAGTTACAAGTTACAAGTCACAAGTTCCAAACGGCTCGCAACGCTGCGTGCGAATCGCTTGTAACTCGCAACTTGTACCTTGTAGCTGTTGTCCGCCGTGGCTTTAGCGAAGGCGGAAGGGGAAAACCACAGGGGCCTGATCACTGATCACTGCTTTGCGGGCGCGCGTGCCTTCAGCTCTTCGAACCAGTTCAGCACGACGTGAATCTGCTGCGGGCTGGATCCGCTCTGGCCTACCTGGCGTCCCAACGCCTACGATCCGGCCGTCGGGCATGATGTCGAACGGGCGCGGACTGGCGGGATTGGCGAGCCCGAAACCTCTAGGGACCGCCGGCGGGCGTGAACGTGAAGTTCGGGTCCGTCCTCACGGTGACGGCCATGAACCGCCCCGGCGCCGGCACGAAGAACAGCTCCTTGCCGTCGCGGGACCACAGCGGCCGTCCACCGCGGGCAATCTGATACTTCGTCCCGGTCGGCGGAAACGGCTGAACGTATGTGGTCCCTTCAGCCAGCTCCGCTTCTCCTATCTGGTACGCCACCCAGCGGCCGTCTGGTGAGAACATCGCATTCGTCGGCAGCGACGAATCCTTGACGTCGCCGAACGGCGTCGCTTTTCGATCCCGCATCGAGAGCATCCAGAGCGACGAGACGAAGTCCTTCGTCGCGCTGAACAGGAGCACTTCACCGTTGGGAGACCACGACTCGGGCACATGCGACGTGCCTCGCTCAGGTGTGGTGAGCCGCTCTGCTGTACCGCCGTCGGCCGGTTGCCAGAACACGGCAAGATCGCCTTCACGATCCGATTGAAACGCCACACGCCGTCCATCGGCGGACCAGAGTGGGAAGCGGTTGTTGCCGCCGAAGGTGAGCCGCCGGATCGAACTCGAACCGGACAGCTCGTGGATCGAGACGACGACCTCTTTCCCATCGTTCGTGGCAAGCGCGATTCGCTTGCCATCGGGCGACACACGCGGGTAGTCGTATCTCCCCGGCGGCAGCTTGAGCGCCTCTGCCACGCCCTTGCGATCGAACAGCACGACATCCTGCTGCCCTGCCGAGGGCGAGCCGGGCACGTAAACCAAAGAACCCGTGTTGGAGAAGGCGAAGTTTGCCGAGCCGCCCGACCCAAACACCCCGTCACGGACGTACGCCCTCGACGACCGGCACAGCACCTCCGGTCACCTCGAGCTTGGATAGGTCGAACGGCACCGCGAACAGGTTCCCCCTGATGCGTACACGATGTGGCCGGTCGGCACATACCGCGCATCATTGCCACCCTCGATGATCGTCTTCCTCACGCCCGTTTCAAGCGACTGCACGACAATCTGCCCGTCATCCCATCGATCGAGGTCGGGGCTCGTTCGCTTCGTCATCGAGAAGAGCAGCGTCGCCGTCGGGCAGCAGGTGAGGACCAAACGCCAGCTCCTCGGAACTGTTCAGGCTCGAGAAGCACCGCTGGCTTGCCACCGTTCGGCGAGACCCGCATGATGACACCCTGTTGCGAGAACAGAATGCTGTCGTTGCTCCACGTGATACCGGCCGGGGCAATACCAAGCTGGCAGATAGTCACGGCGGTGCCCCCGCCGATGGCTATGCGCTTGAGCGCCGAATCGCTCCAGAACACCAGCGATTGACCATCGGGTGAGAACACAGGGCTGAGGGCCGGGTCCGTTCCGGAGATCACCCTGGCCTCGAGATCCGACATCGACCGGACAAACAGCCCGCCATCGGCCGCGTACACCATGCGCGTGCCGTCCGGTGACACCGCGACGCTATGTCGAGTCACCGTCAACTGTTGCCCCTGCGCCAGCGTGAACGCGAAACGCGTCACCGGAAGCGCCGGAGACGGCTCGCCCTTCCAGAGCAGACCGGCCGCAATGGCCGCGCCAATCAGCACACCGCCAAGAACGAGCATCGCTCGGCGCCAGACCGGCTGCGACGCGACCGGTGTGGACGGTGCTTCATCCGGCTGATTGAGGAGGAACAGCGCCGTGGAGAATCGCCAATGCGCTCTTTCCGATCTTTCCGCAGACAGCCCTGAATCAGCGCGCGGACCGCAGGCGGCACATTCGATGGGAGCGCGTTCCAGTCGGGTTCGCCCTTGAGCACCGCGGCGAGCGTGTCGGAGACGTCATCCCCATCGAAGGCGCGCCTGCCGGTCAACATCTCGTAGAACACGCATCCGAACGCCCAGACGTCGCTGCGCTTGTCCGCCGGCGCGGCCTTTGGCCTGTTCGGGGCTCATGTAGGCGGCCGTGCCGAGGATCACGCCGGCACTGGTCATCATCGCCGGCGAGGTCAGCGTGGGCGAGTTGACCAGTGCGGCGGCGGCTGCCGTGCCCGCCGGCGGATCATCGCCTTGGCGAGGCCGAAGTCCAGCACCTTCACCGTGCCGTCCGGCCGCACCTTGATATTCGCCGGCTTCAGATCGCGATGGACGATGCCCTGCTCGTGCGCGGCCTCGAGCGCCTCGGCGATCTGCTTCGCGATCGGCAGCGCCTCGTCGAGCGGAATCGCGCCCTGCGCGATCCGGTCCGCGAGCGTCGTCGCCTTCGACGAGCTCCATCACGAGCGCGCGGACACCCTGCCGAATCCTCGAGGCCGTAGATGTGCGCGATGTGCGGATGGTTGAGCGAGGCGAGCACTTGCGCTTCGCGTCTGAAGCGCGCGAGGCGTTCGGGATCGTCGGCGAACGCGCGGGCAGGACCTTGATCGCGACGTCGCGATTGAGCTTCGTGTCGCGCGCGCGATAGACCTCGCCCATGCCGCCCACGCCGAGTGTGGACAGGACTTCGTAAGTGCCGAGATGTGTCCCGACAGACAGGGGCATGCGGCGACGCTGATTCTAGCTGCTCAACGGCAGGGGTGGATGGATAATCAATCGCCCTTCAGCCGCGTGACCATCGCAGCGCCAGGCAGGAGTTCGAGGCATGAGCCTTTATACTGGTGAACACTACGAAAAGTATGACGACTCGCATTTGCAGGAGCGCGGCGCTCGTCTGGCTCGTTCTCCTGGCGGCAGCGCAGGTCTTCGCTCAACCGGCCGTTGCCCCGCCTGACCAGTTCTTCGACTCGAACGGCGTTCGCATCCGATACGTCGAGCAGGGAAACGGGCCGGCCATCGTCCTGATGCACGGCTATACCGGCACGCTCGATCGGCACTTCCTCGCCAACGGTGTTTTCGCGGATCTCGCGAAGGATCATCGCGTCATCGCGTTCGACCTCCGCGGTCACGGCAAAAGTGACAAGCCGCACGACGCCGCCGCGTACGGCGAGGTGATGGCCAGCGACGTGGTGCGCCTTCTCGATCACCTGAAGATCCAGCGCGCGCACGTGATCGGTTATTCGCTGGGCGCGATGATCGCCGGACGCCTCGCCACAACGCATCCCGAACGGCTGATCAGCGTGGCGTATGTGGCGTCGCTTCCAGTTCGCGAGCAGGACTCATACCTCGACAAGTTCGCGGAGGACTCCGTCAAGGAGCTCGAGAGCGACCTCCCGTTTCGCTCGTTGACGCTGGCCCTGCAACCGCCGGGCTCGAAGCCGCCCACGGATGATGAGATGCGGAAGATGATGGCGCCGCTTATCGCTGCAAACGACGTCAAGGCGCTCGCGGCGCTGTGGCGCGGCTATCGCACGCTGATCGTTCAGGATAGTGCGCTGTCGTCCGTGCCGGTGCCAATGATGGTCCTGATCGGCAGTGAGGATGCGAGTGCGCCGGGCGTGCCGGCGTTCACGAAGGCGCATCCGCACATCCGCACGCTCGTCGTTCCGGGCGCGCAGCACGGCGGCCCGCAGGGCGTGATGCGTCGGCCGGAGTTCATGGCTGCGCTGCGAGAGTTTCTGGCAGCGGCGCGCTGAGGGCCCGACAGGATGGCCGCGTTCTATCATTCCGGCCCACGGTGAGGCCATCGCCCAGAGGCACTACTAAGGCCTCAGGTGCGACTTCACCCACGCGATGCTCTGCGCGATGACGCGGCGCGTCTCGTCGGTGTCGTTCAGGATCTCGAAGCCGTGATCCCCAGCCGGATAGTTGATCAGCGACACGGGCGCGTTCTTTGCCAGCGCGGCGGCGACGAACGCGTCGATGCTGTCGTTCAGCGCCTTCGCGTCGCGCCCGGCGCGCACGACCAGCGTGGGTGGAAACCTGTCGCCGCGCTCGCGCGCCTGCACCAGGGCGGAATGCGGCGCCAGCCGCGCGTCCTGATCGCCTTCGCCGAGGGAAAGGATGGCATAGGTCAGAACGACGCACGACGCCGGTGACTTCTCGCCGAGCATCGTGCCCGCGACGGTCCCGCCCGCCGAGAAATGCCACGTGCAGAGCCGCGAGGCGTCCAATCCGTACTTCGCCGCGTTGCTCTTCAAATAGTCGACGAGAGCGAGGCTGTCGTCGCTCGCCGCGGGCACGGAATTCCGATCCCTTGCCAGCCGTTTGTCGTAGTTCACCGCCGCGATCCCTTCCGCCGCCAGCACGCGCGCGAACGACGTGTAGAACGCGGCCGTGCGCCAGTCGTTCACCGATCCGCCGCTGACCAGCAGGACCACGGGGTAGGTACCGCGTGCCGCGGGCAGGTAGATGTCCGCCTTCAGCATCGTGTCCCCGGCTGTCCGGAAGACAATCTCGCCCTCCATGCGCACAGCCTCTGTGCCGGGCACCGAGTAGAAGACGGGGATCTTCATCATGTCGCGCGGCCCCTGTGCGCCTGCCGCGCCCAGCGCGAGCAACAGCGCCGCGAGCCCGACCATGCTTCTCATCGCATGCCTCGATCTATGCACGGCGTCTTGCAATCGCCGTGAAACCTTCGGAATGAAACCCCGCGTAAGTAAGTGTTGGTGTCACCGGGCACCACGCTTCCGATAAATCGTCCAGCGAACTTCACGAGGCATCGGCATGAGCCGCTCCAGATCGAACCTTTCTTCGGACCAGCGCTGCAGGCGTGGAAGACACTCGGCTCGCACGGGTGTAGGAACATCCCAGATATAGGACAGCTCCCCGTCGACCACACGCCGGAGAAACTGTCGAAGCGTGATCGCCGGGCCGGGGCCCATTTCGACCTCGCCGTCGCGATGCAGCCCGAGGTCTTCGAGCTGCTTATCAACCTGGGTTTCGGAGCGAACACCAGGATGAAACGGCATTGGTACGCCGGCCTGTTCGAACAGCCTCCGAGCCTCCTCTCGAATCTGCACCCACTCCTCGTCAATCTGTCCGTTGCCCCATTCGTGCAGCAAGGAGCCCCCGGCCGCGAGAACTCTATGGGTCTCGGCCAGAATGGCGGGCCAGTCGGGGGTCAAATAGAGCAGTCGAGCGATCACGACAGCATCGAAGCGGCCGCCGGGAAGCGGCAGATGCGATCCTCCGGCTAGTATCGGGAGCACTTTGGTGCGGCCAGCCTTCTCTCGCAGTTGCGCGAGCATGCCAGGAGCCGGCTCTACCGCCACGACGTTGCACCCGCGACCAGCCAGCGGAATGGTGACACGGCCAGTGCCAGCGCCAATGTCAACAACAGCCGCGCCCGCTTGAAGCCGAGCGGCCATCCAAAGACGGCCCAGTTCGGTGTCGGAGATGGTTGCGCCATGTCGACGGTCGTAAACGCTCGCATTCGCCGAGAAGTCGACGCGCTCTCTCACAATCTGGCTTCGCAGACGTCCGAGTGTTGCCCAAATCGTATCGCAAGCC
Source organism: uncultured Acidobacteriota bacterium (assembly GCA_963734095.1). GTDB lineage: Bacteria > Acidobacteriota > Vicinamibacteria > Vicinamibacterales > UBA2999 > JACCSI01. The sequence continues at coordinate 138,076 of CAVTGK010000040.1, forward strand.
GGGCGGCGCTCACTCTTCACGGCACTGGGGTTGTTGCGGCTGGGGCTTCTGTGCGCGCACCACATACCCCGTTGTTTCCAGCAACCAGTCGTGGTCGAAGGCCCGATCGAGTGCGGGCGCCACTCGCTGCCCCAGATACCAAAGCGGCGTCAGACAGCGACGGACCAGCCAGCGACGCCGCGGCGATCCTTTCATACAGGCGCGCAAACTAAAATAATTCAGCTTGTTGAGCCACATGGAAAAAAAACCGGATTGCGGCTCGATCGTGATGTCGCGAAAGCCGGCCTGTGTCAGCAGGTGCCGTAACCCATACGGCGTGTAGCGGAAGTAATCATGCGGCGCTTCATGGACCCACCATTGCCACGGCACCTGCAAGATCAGGATCCCGCCCCGCTTCAGGATGCGGCAGGCTTCCCCAAGCATGATCTGCGGAGCACACAAGTGTTCCAAGACGGAGATCGAGACAACGGTATCGGCGACCTCGGAGGCCACCGGGAGCGGGGCATTCAAGTCGGCAATGATGTCGGCATGGATCGCGTGAAGGCTCTCGCTCCAATCGATCCCAATGTAGCGATCAACGTACTGTTCGAAGAACGCGCGATAGGGGGCATCCCCGCAGCCGAGATCGCAGAGGATGCCCTTGTAGTCGGGGATTCGGTCGGTGAGGAAGCGATCGCCGTCCTCGTAGACGAGCCAGTTGTGTGCCTGGCGATTCGGATGAGGGAGCGGTACGCGGGCGGTCATCGCGCCGCATTCTACGATAGGGCTAGGGTGCCACGCGTGGTGCCCGGATGAGCTATCGAGCGGGAGGGATTCATCGGAACTCTCTTACCTTGAAAAAGTGGCCTCCGGAAAAGACTGTCAGGGAGCCGAAACACCAGAGGACGCCCCGCGCACGTTGTCGCCTGATGGCCGTAGCCTGGTCTTCGAGGGCTGGGGTGCAGCGGGTCGCGGTGACTGGGGTTCCGTGCTCTCGGTGGAACGGACGCGCGACGACTCCCCGGTACCAAGTCAGCAACGCTGCCCTTCTTTGCGCCTGATGGCCGAACGCTCGGGTTCTTCGCCGAGGGGTTCCTGAAGTCACTCGATATCGCCAGCGGCCGCGTGGTCACGCTCGCCGACGGCTGCGGGCTGTTCTCGGCGGGCACGTGGGCCGGCGTCTCGCCGGGTGTGATCCTCTTCTCGCGCGGCGTCAGCGCCGGCCTGACTCGTGTCGGGGGCGCGGGCGGTTCCGTGGTGGACGTCACATCCCTCGACGCGGCTCGCGGCGACTTTGGGCACCTCTGGCCGCACTTCCTTCCCGATGGCCGGCATTTCCTGGTCGTGATTGCGTCGGCGCGCGAGCCTGGGATCTATCTCGGATCGCTCGAGCACGGTGTGATGCGGCGCTTGATCGACACGCCGCACATCCCCGGCACGGCCGTGGCGTATTCGCCGAGCGGATACCTCGTGTATTTGACGGGAGGAACGCTCCTAGCGCAGCGATTCGACCTCGCGCGGTTCGAGGTCATCGACGATCCCGTGCGCCTGGCCGAAGACGTTTTCTATTACGGCCCCGGCGTCTCGGCGTTCTCGATTTCGCGCGAGGGGACCTGGTGTTTCGCGAAGATGGCGGTTGGCCACTGTGGCAGCCTGTATGGCTGGATCGAAGCGGCCGTGAGATCGGCGCAGCTGGTCCCTCGGGTTCGTACTGGTCTGGCAGCGCCCTGTTTCAACCGAGCGGCGCGCCGGATGTCTTCCGGCCCTGCATCTCAACTGACGGCCGCTGGCTCGCGATCGCGCAGCGGCAGGCGAACCAACATCCGCAGATCTCAGGCGCAGCTCCAGAGGTGGCCCACCGACTGGTCGCGAAGCGGCCGCTTCGTGCTCGTCGATCAGCAGAGCGCCGGGCCGAGCGGGTGGGATCTGATCGTTGTCGATCTCGAGTCCGAGCGGCGACGGGCGCGGCCGTACCTCGCAACTCCGGCCATGGAGCGAACTGGGGTGTTTTCACCCGACGAGCGCTGGGTGGCCTACGCGTCCAACGTGTCGGGCGCGATGGAAGTCTACCTGAGCACGTTTCCCGAGCACGGCCGCCGCTGGCAGGTCTCCCAAGGTGGCGGCATGCTGCCATTCTGGGCGCCGAACGGGCTGGAGCTGTACTACGTCGATCCTCAGGGACGCGTGATGGCCGTGCGGGTCCGCGACAATGATGGGGTTCTCAGTTTGTCCGAGCCGGAGGCGCTGTTTCGCCACGAGTCGAGCGGCCATCTCGTCGTTGGTCCCGACGGATCGCGATTTCTCGGCCTGCGGGCGCTCGAGCGCGCGCCCGCCCGGCCCCTCACGCTCGTGCTCGACTGGCCGCAGATGGTGCGGGAAACCTGAGAAGGAGCCGCGATCGAACGTAAGTCTGCGGACATGTCGACCGTCTGCACGGTGGCGATCGAGCCGAGGCCGAGCGAGGCCACCAACAGGACCGTCGCGATGACGAGTGCCATGCGGGTGTCTCTGGCTGGGTGCGCCAACTCCATGAACGTCGCTGCGCAACCGAGCCGTATTCGCGCGTGACTGATTGCGGCCTCACTTGTGGCGCAACGCCATGAGCGGATCCATCAGGGCACCGAGCGACGGACGCAGCCCCAGGGTGTCGAGATAAGTCGCCGTCGCGCACTCGACCGTTTACGGCCTGATCCGGTGGCCTGGCCCTGGAAGCTGGTGACGCGGCTCGTGTGTCACTCGGCGCCGGCCCGGGTGCCCGACAGTTGCCGGTGCACGAACTGCAGGATGGCGCGCGCCGTCTCGTCGTCGCTCTTCGCCATCTCCGACCAAATCGTGTTGTGCGTTCGGCCGCGAATCATCCGCACTTCGGTCTGCGCGCTGGCCAGCCTGCCCCAACGCGGTGAGCGAACTCGCCCTGCTGCTGTTGGCGCCACGTGTCGTCGCCATCGGCGTACAGCAGCAGCATCGGCGGCACGTCCCGCTTGACGTAAGTCGCCGGTGACGCGGCCTTCCACACGTTCGCGTCGATACCCCACGTGTCTTTCGGACGATCGGGCGCGACGCCGGGGCGATCGACGTAGAAGAAGCCACTCACCGGAACCACACCGCGGATATCTCGTGGCGTCAGTCCATGCGCCGCCAGATACTTCGGATCGAGGACGAGCAGCGCCGCGAGATAGGCTCCTGCCGAGTGCCCAATCACGAACAATTTACCGGGGTCGCCGCCGTGTTGCGCGATGTTGCGCTTGACCCACGCCACCGCGGCCGCGATGTCCTCGATGTGCGCGGGATGCATCACGCCGGGCGAGAGGCGGTGGTTCACGACGACGGTGACGTGACCGGCGGACGCAAACCGCTGCCCGACGAAGGTCTGTCCCGACTTGTCCCCCTGCCGCAAGCCGCCGCCGTGAATCGAGACGATGACCGGGGCGTTGGTCGCCTTGTCGGGCGTATAGATGTCGAGTCGATCTTTCTTGTCAGGATAGTCCGCGCCCGCCACGTAGTCGACGTCGGAGACGACGCGGACCTGTGCGGACACCGTCGAGGTCACTTGAGATGGCCATCAGAGTCATCAGAATGGCAACGTCTCGCTTCATACGCCTCTCCATGGCAGAGCGATCGCCCACTGGCGATCGCATGTCGGTTACTTTACTCCGGCGCATGGCGCGGAGGCGACCGCGTCTCTGCGGTTACACTCGGGCAGTCCGGAGGTGCACATGGACAGTTCCCGGCGTCGTTTTCTCGCGGCCCTTCCGGCGGTGGGCCTGCTCAGGCGGCTCGAGGGCGCTGCCCAGACTGCGTCATCACCAGATCCGCTCGGCGTGCGGACCGACTTTCCCGCCGCCGACGAGAGCCTCTACCTCGATGCGGCGTACATCACGCCGACGCCGCGGCCGGTCGTCGAGGCCGGGCGCGCGTTCGCGGAGAGCAAGGGCCGGCAGCCGATTTCATTGGGCGAGATGCTGGCGCGTACCGACCAGGTCCGGGCCGCGTTCGCGGGACTGATCGGCGCGCAGCCGGCCGAAATCGGTTTTCTCTTCTCGACCAGCGAAGGCGAGAACATCGTCGCGCACGCGCTTGGCTTGACGCGCGGCGACAATGTCGTCGTCGACGAGCTGCACTACAACACCTCGTTCGTGCTCTACAGACATCTCGAACAGACCACGCGGAGTCGAGCTGAGGATTGTGAAGGCACGCGAGGGCGGCGTGACGGCCGCTGATTTCGCGCCACACGTCGATCGGCGGACCAAGGTGGTGTCGGTGGCGTGGGTGTCGCACCAGAACGGCTTCCGGCACGACATGCCGCCGCTCGCCGACCTCGCGCACCGTCACGGCGCCTGGCTGTATGCCGATGCGGTCCAGGCCGTCGGGATGTTCCCGATCGACGTCAAGACGAGCGGCGTGGACGTCATGACGACCGGGACGTACAAGTGGCTGCTCGGAAGCTACGGCGTCGCGCCCTTCTATGTCCGCGCCGAGCTGCTCGATCGGATCGCGCCCGACCGCATGGGCGCGCTTGCACGTCGAGCGCACGCTGCCCGATCATCGATACGAGATCTACAAGACCGCAAAGAAATTCGACTACGCGACGCTGGCGTTCGGGCCCGTCTATCAGCTCGGCGCCGCGCTGCGAGTATCTCGATCGCGTTGGCGTGGCACGCATCGAACGGCACACCGTTGGCCTCGCGCACGCGCTCGCCGACGGCCTGCGCGCGCGGGGGCTGACGGTGCTCACGCCCGCCGGCAACCGATCGTCGATCGTCGCCTTTGCGAACCCCGCCGACATGACGGTGACCAGAACCGTGCTCGATCGAGCGCGCGCTCGCGTGAGTCTCAGAGAAAACGGCGCCGAGATTCGTGTGTCGCCGGCGCTGTTCAACACGTCCGACGACATTCGCCGCTTTCTCGATCTGGCCGATGAGCTGAAAGTGCACGGACGCTGACTCGACGTCGAAAAGGCACTGTGCCACTTCTTTCTTGCCCATCGTCAGGAGGCTGACCCGCCGCTGACGGCGTGGAAGATCGAAATCTCCGCCCCATCGGGGACGCCTGTCGCGAGGCCACCGGTATAGCGGATGTTCTCTTGCCCCACGAACACGTTGACGTGCTCCCGAATCTCTCCCTGCTCGGTCGCCACCCGGTGACGAAGCCCGGGGCAAAGCGTCCACAGCGCTTCCAATGCGTCGCCCAGCGTGGCTGGCGAACCATCAATCTCGATCCGATCACGTCCGTCCGCAAAGACACGGAGCGCGGGCGTGAGATAGAAGCTGACGGACACTGGGAACACTCCTGGCATTGACCATCATCGTTTTCGACGAATCGCGCGTTTCTTGCTCGCGATCCGCTGCTTCCCCACGGGACGCGATCGGCGCCGCTCGACGACCTTCGGCGGGCGGACGGCACGCGGCTCGCCAAACTGCGCCGTCTTCACGCAGACGACCGGCGGGAGCCCGGCGATCAAACGTTTCCAACTCTTTCCTTCGTCACTGGATCCGAAAATCTGGCCGCTGCGTGTCCCAAAGTAGATGCCCGCCGGATCGAGAGCGTCGGCCGCCATGGCATCGCGGAGAACGGTTTCATACGCGCCCTTCTGGGGAAGGCCACGCGACAGCGCCTCCCACGACCCCCCGGCATTGCGTGTGCGGTAGACGCGCAGGCGTCCCTCCGGCGCGCAACGAAATTCGTCCGATTCGACGGGCAGGATGTACACGCAGTCGGGGTCGTGCGGATGCATCACCATCGCAAACCCGAAATCGGATGGCACGCCGGCGGCAATGTCCTGCCAGCTCTCGGCGCCATCGTCCGATCGATACAACCCCCAGTGATGTTGCAGGAACAGGCGTTGCGGGTGCGTGGGATGCAGCACCATCTTGTGAACGCACTGGCCGAACTCCGGATAGCGTTCGGGTTGGAAGACGACGCGAATGCCGCGATTGCGCGCGTTCCAGCTGAGTCCGCCGTCATCGGTGCGGTACACCCCACCGGCCGAGATGGCGACATACATTCGCTGAGGATTGACCGGATCTTGAAGGATCGTGTGCAGCGCGAGTCCGCCATTACCGGGCGACCAGCGTGGGCGGTGAGGATGATCGAACAGGCCACGAACGAGCGACCAGGACTCCCCCGAATCTCGTGATTCGAAGAGGGAGGCCGGCTCGACTCCGCAGTACATAAGGTCCTGGTCGTCACCGCTCAAAGCGATCTGCCAGATATTGTTCAGAGAGGTTCCGCACTCAGGAGGAAACTTCACGTTGGCTTCGAGCGGATTCGTCCAGCTTCGCCCGAAGTCGTCGCTCGAACGCAGAAATGTTCCCCAGTAGTTCTGGGTAGAGGCCCAGAGTCGATGCCGATCGCTGCGTCCGTCGTACGCCATCGTATAGACGGCGTGCCCGTGAAAATAGGGGCCGGCGACATCCCACTGCGATCGTCGTGCGGGTCGAACACATGAGAAACGCGCCCTTCGTGGTACCGACGAGCAGCAGCACATCACCTTTGCTGACTCGCAGTTGGCGTGTGCCGCGGCTGACTATCGTCGTGAAGCCTGAGGGCTGGCTCGACGCGGGAGTCGCCGTCATCGAAGCCGATTCGACCGCCTCGAGGGCCGCCTGCACTTCGCTTGCGCGCTGGTAGCGCTGCGACGGTGCCTTGGCGAGGCAGCGCTGGACGATCGACCACAGCCCGGGCGGCACCCGCGACGGCAGCGGCGCGGGCATTTCGTTCATGATCGCCGCGCTCGTCTCGAACGCGGTGTTGCCTCGAAATGGGAGCCGGCCCCCCGCCGCCTCGTAGAGGACAACGCCGAGCGCCCAGAGGTCGCTGCGCGCGTCGCCCGCTTCGCCGCGAAGGATCTCCGGGGCCATGTACGACAGCGTGCCGCTCACCTCGCTGCCGGTCCCCGGGATGGTGGGCGCAATGGTCTGGGCCTCTGGTGTCTCCAACGGCGCCTGGCGGGCCAGCCCAAAGTCGAGCACCTTCACCAGGCCTTCCGGCGTCACGACCACGTTCGAGCTTTTCAGGTCGTGATGAACGATGCGGCGTCCGTGCGCGTGCGAGAGGGCGGCGGCGATCTGTGCCCCATAGTGAATGGCGGACTCGACCGGCAATCCCGTGTCACCTATCAGCTCGCTCAGTGGCTTGCCCTCAACCAGCTCCATCGCGATGTACAGCGTGCCGTCGGCTTCGACGATCTCGTGGACTGTGCAGATGTTGGGGTGGTTGAGTGCGGAGGATGACCTCGCTTCGTGCAGGAGATGCTCTTTGCCTAGCCGCTCGATCACCGGTTCTGAAAGAGCTTTCAGCGCGACATCGCGATGGAGGATCTCATCGTGGGCGCGATACACGACGCCCATTCCGCCTTCGCCAATCTTAGAGAGGACACGGTAGTGGCCGAGCATGCCGCCGATCATCAGAACGACGATATAACACTTGCTCACTCACGGCCTTTACCTCTGACCTCGAGGGACGGCGCGTCGCCGGCCGGCCGTGTAGAGCGCCACGCCCGCGAGGTTCGTCACCACGATGAGCCCGGTGATCTTGAGTGCGAAAAGCGCGCGGCTGCCGACGGGAATGATCGGAAGCACGGACAGGCTGACGTAGAGAGCCGTCATGAGGAATCCGGACACCGCGCAGAGCTTGATCCACCACGGCGCGCGTCGCTCGCCGCTCCGGAAGCCGACGAGCGGCACCGCGAACATGACGAGATAGGTCAGCCCGTAGAAGATTCCGGCAGAGTTCCAAAGCAACTGGAAGGCCTCCTGCTTGCCCACGCCGATCGAGCCGAGGATGCTGAGCAGCAACGTCGCAGCGCCAACGAAGAGAATCGAGTTGACCGGCGTCTTGTAGGTCTCGTTGAGCCGCGTGAACCAGGCTGGCAGAAGGTTGTCCCATCCGGCGACCATTGGCAGCCGCGCGCTGCCGGCGAAGTTGACGCTCGCCTGGGCGAACCGGATCGCGACCATCGCGCTCAGCATCAGCGGGACAATCGCTGCAGCGGCGCCGAGCGGCCCGAATCCCACGCTGAGGAGCTGCGGAATCGGCGCGATCAGGTCGATCTCGGCGATGGGGATCATGCCGAGCACCGAGCTCGTGCCCAACACGAACATCACCATGATGAGCGGCGCGGCGATGGCGGTCGCGCGCGTGATGCTCTTCACCGGATCGCGGCACTCGCCGGCATGAATCGCGACGTATTCGAACCCGGCGAATGCGCCGAACCCCATCTTGCCGAGCAGGTTGAGGCTCAGCAGCGAGATCGTCGGAACAGCCGTGTCGAGCGGACGAAACGACGCCAGTGTCCCGTTGGCCACGTTGAGCCACGGCACCACGATGATCAGCGCGAACGCCGCCACCATGAGTCCGCCGCCGACCGTGTGGACCCACTTCCCGACACGTAAACCGATCACGGTGATCCAGATGAGCGCGACGACGACAGTGGCCGTCATCGCCGCGATCACCCAGTTCTGCGCCATGAACGCGGCAACCCGAGCGCCGCCGATATACCCCGCATATTGCGTGAACTGCAGCCCGACGTTGGTCATGTTCAGGATGGAGAAGAGCCACAGGTTCCAGGCGACGATGAAGCCCATGCCCTCGTTCAGTCCGAGCTTGACCCATTGGTAGAGCCCGCCCTCGAGAGGCATCGCACGATTCAGCCAGACTGCAACGGCCGCCGAGGGAAGATAGAACAGCACGATCGCGATGAGCCAGAAGACGATGTGGGCGGGGCCCTGCTGTGCCGCGACGCCGACCCATTGCAGGCCGACGATGAAGAGGATCTGGGCAAACACCAGGTCCCAGATCGACAGCTCGCGGCGGAGCTCACTGCTGCGCGCCTGAACGGCCGCTTCTTTTCGCGCCAACCCGGAGTCTCGTGTCACGGCTGTCGGACGGTCCTCTTCCTTGCCCTTGGACACCAAAACAGTTCCATTGGTTGTCCCGAACACAGCTATGACGGTCCGGCTTTAAAGGCGGACACTACACTTTGCGATTGGCGCGGGTCGTGCAGCTCAGTGCCCTATGCGAGCGGCCTGTCTCGCGCTCGTCGCGCTGGTTTCGACCGCCTGCACGGGCGTTGCAGCCAGCGCACCGCCGGTCGAAGTGGCGATGCGGAACGTAGATCTGCGCGTCACACCAGACATCACTCTGCATATCAGGCATCTTCGCGGACGCTTCGTGGCCCGCGGCACTCGGCAGGCACCGTATCTGGATGATCCGCGCACGTAACAGTTACTGTGGACACGGGCGAAGTCGCAGTCGATCTGGACTCATTGAACGCGCTCATGACACGCACGCTCAGGGATCACTCGAACGTGCGGAGCCTGAAGGTCTCGATCGACAAAGACGGCACGCTCCGCCAGAAAGGCAGCGTCAAGAAAGCGGTGCCCCTGCCTTTCGATATCAAGTCCAGCCTGAGCGCCACGCCGGACGGACGCATTCGGATCCACACCGAATCCGTGAAGGGCTTCGGCCTGCCGGTGAACGGACTCCTCAAGCTGTTCGGCCTCGAAGTGGACTCGCTCCTCAAGGTCGAGCCGGGACACGGCGTCACCGTGGACGGCAATGATCTCCTGCTCGATCCGGCGATGCTGCTCCCGCCGCCGGCGATGAACGGGAAGATCACCGCAGTGCGGATCGAAGGGAACGCGCTCGTTCAGACCTTCGGAGCAGGTGAACCCAGAACGCTGACTCCACCACCGATCGCGAAGAACTACATCTACTGGCGTGGCGGCCAGCTCGCGTTTGGCAAGCTGACGATGACGGAGACGGACCTGGAACTGGTGGACGAGGATCCGCGCGATTCGTTCGACTTTTCCGTCGATCGCTGGCAAGACCAGCTCGTCGCCGGCTACTCGAAGACCACGCCAGCCCGCGGGCTCAAGGCGCACATGCCGGATTACAACGACCTGCCGAGCCGCGCTGTCAGCTCAAACCAGTCCAGCCGCCGCTAGCCGTGCTTTACTAAAATACCGCCACTGTGGGGGAACGCCGGAAGTCAGCGCGGCGGCTCAATCCGGCTGCGAGGTTCTTCGGCGAGCTTCAATAACAAAACTAGTCAAATTCGTCAGCATAGTTCGACCTGACCAGCTAACGCAGGCTGGCTCGCAATTCTGCAGGCCCATCTTCCCACCAGCCCTTCGCTTCATACTCCTTCTTCTTCACCTCGGCGAGTTCACCGACCTGGCGTTCGTTTTCGAAGACTTGCGACCAGAGCAACATCATTTCGCCCGTCTCGCGGCTCGAAACATAAAATCTCAACTCTGGTCGGCCGAGGCCGATTGGAATCATGCGCGTACGCGCCTCGGCGCTGTGGCCGTCCTTCGTGAGGGTCCACAGAAGGCACTCGGGGAGAGCGGCCGGCTTCGCCGGTCGCAGCGCCCTGCGACAATCCCACTCGCTGCTCGTAGCGGAAGCAAAAGCATCAGCGAGACGAGCGCCACCATGGCCGCCACAACGAGCGTGACGAATCCCGCCGAAAAATTGCCCGAAGGTGAAAGTGGGCCTCGATGCGATGTCACGCTGTGCGTCACTCATCGCGGCGTCATCTCAAGGGTTGCTGGCACACGGTCCAGGCGGCCGACGCAGAGTGCGATATGGGCGGCGGGGCCGTGATCGTCGTCGGCCTCTTCACCAGCACCAGCATGGCGTGGTAGGACATGGCGGTCACGATGGCCAGGACGGTCACGGCGACGATCGCCGAATGGAGTTTCTTGCGCGGCGGGAGTCGATGAACCCACTCCGGCGTCGGTCTGTACGGTGGTGGCTTCGGGCGGGGGCGCCGGCACATCACGTCCGCAGTGCTTGCACACGCGCGCGGCGTCCTGAATTTCCTCGGCACAGTCGGGGCGTCGCTTCACAAAATCACCTTGTGTCTTACTGCCTTCGTCACTTTCCGTCATGTTTACGTTGAAGTAACGCCTCCGCCCGGGCCTGCATTAAAGCGACCAATTGCGCTCATTGCAGGAGCGTATGCGCAGACTTGGCGGCACCGATAAGGGTAGCGAACTCCCCGCGATCTCGCGCTAACCGGGGAGGCCAGATCCGGCTCCTTCTGGCGCGCGGAGTCACTGGGAGTGCCGCGAGCGTATCGCTCCGGAATCTGGCGGCGGTTTGGTGAGAGCGGTCAGGCCTCTCTGAACGCTCGTGGCTGCATTCTTGAGCAGCCTGCTTACGGAACCGTGACCGTTTGCGGCGTGGTGGCGGCGCTCGTGCCGCAGGCGTTGGTCGCGGTGACGCTCAACGTGTAGCTGCCGGGTAAGACCGTGCCCGACAGCGAGCGTGTCGTCGTGGGGATGCTGCCCACGAACGCCCCCGACACGGCCAGCGTGTAACTGGCCAATGAAGGACCCGTCGCCGGCGGCATCCACGACACGGTGATCGTGTTGCCACTCCTGGTGGCGCTGAAGCCGACCGGCGTCAGCGGCGCTCCGGAACACGGTCCTGGGAACGTCAGGGTGACCGGGTTCGACGGCGCGGACGTGCCGGTCGCGTTGGTCGCGCGCACGGTCAAGGTGTACGTCCCAGGCGGCACGCCGGGGGTCGAGAAGCTCTCGGTCACTGGCAGCGGCACGCTGGTCGCGAGCGACCCCGAGACGTCGAGGATCAATCCCGCAGGCGCGCCGCCGCCAGCCGTGTTCACCCAGGACAGGCCGATCGAGCTGCCGTTGACAAGGCCCAGCAGGTTGGTGGGCGCCGACGGCGGTGCGGGCACGTTGACGAAGATTCGAATCTCGTTCGACACCGCGCTTCGGGTCGCGCCCGACAGCGCATACAGCCGCACGTAGAACGCGCCGGTGGGCAGTGCCACCGTGAACGTCGTGCCGGCGCCCGGGATGGGAACGCTGCCGAGCACCGATCCAGGCGTCACCCCGGCTTCGATGAGATAGCTGGTGATCGGAAGCGTTCCGGTGCCCGCCGTCCACGCGAAGCTCACCGTGCTGCCCGCAGTAGCCGTCACCGAGAAGTTCGTCGGTGCTCCCACGAACTGCAGCGGCCCCACGGGAGTGACCGGCGCCGATGGCGCGCTGGGCGGACCCGTGCCGGCGCTGTTGGTGGCGGTCACCCTGAAGGTATACGCGGTGCCGTTGGTCAATCCCGTCACGATGAGGGGGCTGCCGCTGCCGCTGGCCGTGGCGCCGCCCGGAGTCGCGGTGGCGGTGTAGCTCGTGATCGGACTGCTCCCAGTGCTCGCCGGCGCCGTGAAGCTGACCGTCGCCTGCGCATTGCCCGCGACGGCGCTGACGCCCGTCGGCGCGCCCGGCACGCTCCCGATCGGGGTTGCGGGGTCGATGATGGTCACGGTATAGGTGAACTGCTGGGCCACTCCGCCGACAACCACGTTCCCGATCGCGACTGTGATGGCCTGGTCAGCCATGCCAGCGCCAGTCACGAGCCCGGTCGGATCCCAACCAATGGTCTTGTCTCCGTAGCCGTTGGTCAATTGGTACACTGTCACTGGGACCGAGATTCCGCCTCGAGTCATCGTGACGGTGGCACCGGAGAAGTCCACCACGGCTCCGGTGTTGACCGAAAAGGACCACCGGGGAAAGACAACCTGGTAGGGCACGAATCCAGCATTGGGCCACGCCACCCACTCGGGCGTCGTCGGTCTGGTCCCGAAGGGCCCCAGTACCCAAAGAGCATTGGCGTTGCCGGTTGAGCCCGTGCCCATGTCGGTCTGTCTTGGAAACAGCACCCACCGGCGATGCCCAAGGTCCCAAACTCCCCCATCACGCACATACGCTACGACCGCCGCCGCTCCAGCCACACCGAGCGCCAGATTGGACTTCCCGGCTGCCTCCGCGCCACCAGCGGAAAAGCACAACCACGAGGGCGGTGGCGCGTGGCTCAGGCTGTTGTTGGCCGTCATCATCAACGCTGCGAGCTGGCTCTTGGCGTCCTTCACGGGATCGTGGGGGATCGCCGATGGCAGCTGGGTCATGGCACGGAAGTAGTTCACCATCGTCGATCGTGGCGTCGGCATAGGCTGCGCTGGTCGTTCCCGCGGTGCACGTGGCGCGATTGCCTGTCCAGTCGTTCGGCACGGCCAGAGCCTGAACGTAGGCGCTGTTGTACAGGTCAACGACGGCCTGGCGGTTGAACGGGTCGATTGGTGCGAGGCTGCTAGGCTGCGCAGATACGTCAGCGGCGAAGGCGAGAAGGCACACGACAAACGTGCGCACACGACGGCACCTGGGAAGCATCGCCAAGCCTCCGTCAGGGGATCCGATTCGGCAATCGAAACCGAGGAGACGGAGCAGTCGCGTGAGCATGAGCACCCTCAAAAAGTGTGCGCAAGCTCGCGCACGAGCAGTGGACTCCGGAGAACTTCGACGAACGGATGTTCAGTTTGTCGGTTGAACGACGAAACGCGTTATCGGTCGGGTCGCTGTTGGCCGGGACGGTGCCCCTACCAACCTCAGTGGTACCGGTACGGGGATTCGAACCCCGGTTTGATGGCTGAGAACCACCCGTCCTGACCCCTAGACGATACCGGCACGAGGGGCGAACTTGTGATTATAGCAAAGCGGTCTCCAGTCCCCGGTCTCCAGGCCGCCGGTCTCCAGTCCCCGGTCTCGGGCACGGTGGTTCTCCCTCAGTCCCCCGGTGGAAGCGGTTGAGCAACCCGCCCAAGGGCAGTGAGAGAGAACCCTCGTGCCGGCGACTGGGGACTGGCCACGGGAGACCGATAAGATCCCCAAATGCGTTTTCTCGTCCGGGCCTTTCTCTCGCTGTTCGTTCTTGCCGTCCTTGCCGCGTGCGTCGCGTACTACATGGCCGGCCGCCAGCCTGGGCCGTCCATTACCGTTCGCGCGCCCGAGAAATTCGTCGGCCAAAGCACGCCGGTCGAGTTCGCGGTCGAAACACCGGGCGGACAGTTCTCGCTGATCGAAGCGGCGTTCGAGCAAGAGGGCCAATCCCATGCCGTCTTCTCGAGCGACCCCACCCAACCGCCAAGCGGTGAACTGAAACAGGACTCGGCCGATCGTGTGGTGATCACTCGGACCATCGGCAAGCAGACCATCCCGAACCTCAAGGCCGGACCCGCGCGCCTCGTCATCCGAGCCAGGCGACCGGTCCTCTATGGACTCCGACAGACGGAAACCAGCGTGACGCGAGAGCTCGAGGTTCGACTCGAGCCGCCACGGGTCGGTGTGCTATCGCTTCATCACTTCGTCAATCATGGCGGGGCCGAATTCGTCGTGTTTCGCGCGACGCCGGCCGACACGTCCGCAGGTGTGCGGGTGGGCGATGTGAGCTTTCCCGCGTTCCCCGGCTCGAGCTTCGCCATTCAGGATCCCGCGGCCCGGGTCGCGTTCTTCGCGCTGGGTCACGATCAGGACCTCAACGCGCGGATCGCCGTGTTCGCACGCGACCCGGCTGGCAACGAGGCGACGAGCCAAGTCGAGCGCCGTCAGTTCCCGAAACCATTCGCCAAGTCGCGCATCGAGATCGACGACACGTTCTTGCAGCGAGTCGTGCCGACGATCGCCCAGAACACCACCGGCGCCACCATCGACGCCAGTGACCTGGTGAAGGGCTTCCTGCAGATCAACAACGATCTCCGACGACAGAACAACGCGACCATCGCCGCACTTGCCGCCAAGACCCGGCCGGAGATGTTGTGGCGCGAGGGGTTCTCGCAACTGGTGAACACTGCGGTGCAATCGCGCTTCGCCGACTATCGCACCTACTTCCACAACGGCAAGGAGATCGATCGGCAGGTGCATCTCGGTTTCGACCTCGCCTCATTGCAGCAGGCGCCCGTCCCCGCCCCGAATCGAGGCATCGTCGTTCACGCCAACTATCTCGGCATTTACGGCAACTGCGTCATCCTCGATCATGGGCTGGGTGTGCAATCGCTCTACGCGCACCTCTCCACGATCGACGTCAAGGAGGGCGACACGGTCGAGAAGGGTCAGGTGCTCGGGCGCACCGGCGTGACGGGGCTCGCCGGCGGCGATCATCTCCATTTCACCATGCTGGTCAACGGCGTTGCCGTGAACCCGGTCGAATGGTGGGACTCGCACTGGATGGAAGATCGCGTGTTTCGAAAGATCCGGGAGGCCGGAGGCCAGGCGCCGACGTTGAAATAGCGCCACTACGCCCTGCGCCCTAGACCTGAGATAATCAGGTCATCGTGAAGTTCGTCGTTCTGTTCGTATCTCTCTTGGCCGTGGCGTGCGGTGGTTCATCTAACAGTGCGAACGAAAGCACCGAGCCGCTGCCCGCTATCGATCCGGCGACCGTCGGCACGTCACCGGCCGCATCCAACTACAAGGCACGGCGCCAGCAGGCGAGATCATTCGGCTCGATGGCGATCCGAAGTGCGCCAGCCTCGCACTGGGCGAGGAACGTCGCACCGAGTACATCGTGGTGGGTGCCGACAACGGACTTCAGAACGTCTTCATCTACGTGAAGGAGGGCCTGCCGCCCCGTTTGTATCCCGTTCCTTCCACACCCGTCGTCCTGGATCAGCAGAAATGCCGTTATGTGCCGCGCGTGGTTGGCCTCCAGGTGGGGCAGTCCTTGACGATTCGCAACAGCGATCCACTGCTCCATAACGTGCGCGCCGAAGCGCTCATCAACCAGCCCTTCGATCTCGGCACGCCGATTCAGGGCATGGAGGTCACGCGGACGTTTTCGACCCGCGAAGTGATGGTCCCGTTCAATTGCAATGTCCACGCGTGGATGAACGCCTATGTGGGGGCCGTCGAGCATCCACACTTTGCCGTGACCGACGAGAATGGTCGGTTCTCGATTCCGCAACTGCCAGCCGGCACGTTGACGCTGGAGATCTGGCACGAACGCCTTGGCACACAGACACAGCAGGTCACGGTTGCGCCCAAGGATACGAAGGAAGTCGCGTTCACGTACAAGTTGTCCTGATCATGGAATCCGGTCTCGAGCCCTCGCACGCGGCCGTCGGGTCGGCCACACAAACCGCTCACGCTCCCGCCACCCCGGTGGCGCGATCGCGTCACGCGGATTTCGTGACGCTCACGAAGCCGCGTCTCAACTCCCTGATTGTGGTGACGACGCTGGCCACCTATTTTCTCGGTGGCGGAAACGAGCTGCCGTGGATGCAGCTCGTTCACACGCTGATCGGCACCGCGCTCGTGGCCGCCGGCGCCTCGGCGTTCAACCAATGGTGGGAGCGCGACACCGATCGTCTGATGCGGCGAACGCGTTCGCGTCCCCTCGCCGATCGCCGGCTTCATCCCCAGGACGGACTGTGGTTTGCCGTCCTGCTGACGACGCTCGGCATCGCTGACCTTACGCTCGGCGTCAACCCGCTGACAGCGGCGGTTGCCGCGGCGACGCTCGTCAGCTACGTGCTCCTCTACACGCCGCTCAAGGTTCGAACATCTCTGTCGACCATCGTCGGCGCGATTCCCGGAGCGCTGCCCGCCGTGATCGGATGGACAGCCGCCACCAACACGTTGTCGATCGAAGGATGGGTGCTATTTGGCATCGTCTTCCTGTGGCAGATGCCGCATTTTCTTGCCATCGCCTGGATGTTTCGCGACGACTATGCGGCGGCAGGTATCCCGCTCCTCCCGGTCATTCAGCCTGATGGCCGCAGCACGGGCCATCAGGCGGTGCTCTACACCGCCGGACTGATCCCTGTGAGCTTTCTGCCGACGGCCGTCGGTCTTGCGAGCGCGTACTATCTGGTCGGCGCGATGGTGCTGGGGGCCGTACTGATCGTGCTGAGCCTCGAATTCGCAGCGACACGCGGGATGCCGGCGGCAAAGCGGTTGTTCTTTGGAACCATTCTCTATCTGCCGCTCTTGTGGGCGCGTCCTGTTGGCGGATCACTACACCTACATCGCGTGATCGACTACACGGTTCTCCCCGCGGTCAACGCGACGCTCAACGCGATTTCGACCGTGTTCCTCACGGTGGGCTGGCTGTTCATCCGCCAGCGACAGGTCGATCGTCATCGACTCTGCATGCTGGGGGCCTTTACGACGTCGGCGCTGTTCCTGACGTCGTACGTCGTGTATCACGCCAACGTCGGGTCGGTCCCGTTTACCGGCCAGGGTGTGATTCGAGTGGTGTACTTCACCATCCTCATCACCCACGTGGTGCTCGCCGCCGCGATTCTTCCGTTGGCCCTCATCACGTTGTCGCGCGCGCTGGCGCGTCGATTCGATCGGCATCGGAAGATCGCACGGTGGACACTTGCCACTCTGGCTGTACGTGTCCGTGACCGGAGTCGTGATTTATGTGATGTTGTATCAATTGACGTAAGTTGGTCTGTGGCTTCCGGCTTTAGCCGGAAGATCAGACGGCTGGCGATCGGCGCTGAAGGCGGAAGCCGCAGGAACAAGGAAATCACAGGAGTTTCAGAGGACCGTCGTTTCTTTCAACTCCTCTCACCGATACAGCAAGTATTTCGCGCGCAGCTATCGCGCCCGTCGAGTTAGAGCTGGACCGCGGGCAGCGCGGCTGTGCGGCGCTCACCTCTTGCTCATCCGAAGACTTTTTACGCGGTCTGTCGCGCGAGGGGACATCTCTTCTGCGCGGCCCTCGCGGAATCATCGTGGTTTTCCGCTTGGCAGGAATAGTGCTGCCCAACCGCTAACGGGCGAGCTTCCGGACTCCGCCTGTTCATAAGGGAGAGAACTGATGTTGCGATATGGCATCTCGACGCTCACCGTCTGCGCGCTCGCTGGCATGATAAGCGTGTTCGCGCAAGAACAGACACCCACGCAACCCCAGAAGGAACAAGAAAAGCCGGCCCCCACGGCGGCGACGCTCACCGGTTGTGTGCAAGAGGCCAAGACAACGGACGGCGGCACCGCTTACGTGCTGAACAAGGCCCAAGGTGGAACGGCCACGATGTACGTGCTTGCCGGTCCGCCACCCGCCGAGTTGGCCGGCCACGTCAATCACATGGTGGAAGTGACCGGCCTGGTTCAGCTACCAAGCGCACCGCCGTCCGCGGAAGGAGCGCCGCCGCCAGACCCGAAGGTGCTCAGGCCGCCGCTCGTGCAAGTCGAGTCCGTGAAGATGGTGGCTGACAGCTGCAAGTAGGCGTAGCCGGTCTGCCCCAGAGCGCGGGGCAGACCGGCAGTCGGGGGCATCGACCGCGGCACGGTATGCCGCCTTCGATGTGGATCAGTTGGGCCTCGGGGCTAGCTCAGTTCGAGACGCGCTCGAACACGACGCTTTGCGCGCGGAGATTGGGCGTAGCGGTTCGGCTAGCCTCGACCCATGAACGCGATTGCGCGGACGGGACCGCATCTGCCTCGGGAGTGGCCCACCAGTCAGGGCGAAGACGTGCGAGGTCCGGAAGCGTGAAACCCAGAAGGGCTTCGATTTGCGCAAAGGTCAGGACCACCGTGTCAGCAAAGCGGTTGTCCAGATACCGGTACAGCGACCGGTACTCCCATGCGGATGATGGCGACGAAGGGGAAGTAGTCATTGCCTCCAAAGAATACTGGGGAGGTTGACTGTTTTCTGTCCGGTATTGCACGCCGAGCACCCCCTCGTCCGGGACGTATCCCCCTCTTCCTATTCCCACTCTTCCATATTCCACTACGCCCCACGCCCCACGCTCTAACGATATAGCAAATACTTGGCGCGTAGTTGACGCCAGCGTGCTTCGGCGGCGTTCCAGCCGGCCGCGACGCGCGACGGATCCTCACCGGCCTTGACTCGGTCGAGGGACTGTCGTGACCCCAGCAGCCGCTCGGTAGTCTCCATCTTGTACGCGTCGCCGTGCAGCTTCCAGAGTGCAGCGGCGATCTCGAGTCCGACACGAACCGGTTGTAACGCCGTCCGGTTGGTGATCACCATGAACACACCCTGGCACGGTTCCTTGGCATACTTGCTCGCGGTCGGCGTGAAAGCGACCGGGTAAAAGCTGATGCCGGGCAGCGCTCGCGCATTGAGGTGCTCGGCGAGGGCGCGGCCGTTGATCCATGGCGCCCCGATTTGCTCAAAGGGCTGATCGGTTCCCCGCCCGACCGACACGTTCGAGTACTCGATGGCACCAATCCCCGGATACAGCGTCGCCTGATTGAGATTGCGCATGTTTGGCGACGGATTCACCCACGACAGCCCGGTCTGGTCGAACCAAAGGTCGCGGCGCCAGTTGGCCATGGGCACCACCGTGAGGGTGGCGCCGATCTTCTGTTCTGCGTTGAACAGTTGGGCAAGCTCACCGAGCGTCATGCCATGTCGGACCGGCATGGCCGGGAAGTATGAGATGAACGCGCTCTCCTCGGCGGATGGTCCTTCGATCTGCCAGCCATTGATTGGGTTCGGCCGGTCGAGCACGACGACCCCGATTTTTCGTTTGGCCGCCTCCTCCATCACATGGCCCATCGTCGCCATATACGTGTAGAAGCGAGCGCCGATGTCCTGGAGATCGATGACGATGAGGTCCAGTCCCTGGAGCATGGTGTCGGTCGGCCGACGGGTGTCGCCGTAGAGCGAGTGAATCGGCAAGCCGGTCTGCTCGTCGCGCGATGATGGCACATTGTCGTCGAGGATGCCTCGAATGCCGTGCTCGGGGCTGAAGAGAGCCACCAGCTGGACGCCCGGCGCCTTGTAAATGACGTCGATGGCGCTCGCACCATTGGCCGAACGTCCAGTGTGATTGGTGACCAGGCCGACTCGCTTGCCCTTGAGCGGCGCGAAGCCATCGCGCGCGAGGACATCCAGGCCGGGTGCGACAGGTGCGACGGGTGGGACTGGTGCGGCGGGTGCGGTGCCGGACCCGGTGAAGTCCGTGCCGGTCAGTAACTGCCGGGTCGACTGCGCGACGTGGGTCGACGTCAGAGCCACCGTGTCAACGCTCAGGGCCGCGGCGGCAAGCGTGGCAACCCGGGCGCGGAGTGGCGTCACGTCGCCCTTGCCATCGGGATGGAGGCGGCTCGAAAGGAAGATGACATAACTACGCGAGAATGGATCAATCCAGATCGACGTGCCGGTGAAGCCGGTATGTCCATATGAGCCAATCGGAAACAGCTCACCGCGATTCGAGGAGAACGAGGTGTCGATGTCCCAGCCGAGTCCGCGGACGCTCGCCATGCCCGCTGGGGTCGCGGGTGTCGTCATCTTGGCGACGGTAGCCGGCGCCAGGATACGGCTGCTGCCCAGGCTCCCTTGCCCGACGAGCATCCGCGCAAAGCGCGACAGGTCGCGTGCCGTGCCGAACAGCCCGGCGTGACCGGCGACGCCGCCCATTCGCCGCGCGGTTGGATCGTGAACAATCCCACGGAGTGGCGCCGCAGACGGCGTATTGCAGGGCCACGCGGACATCACGTCACAGCGCTCCGTCGGCGCGATCCGCGATCGTTTCGCGGCCGGCGGATTGAACTCGGTGTCGTTCATGCCAAGCGGTTGAAAAATCTCACGCCTGACGTACTGATCGAGCGGCATCCCGCTCACACGTGTGACCACTTCGCCCAGCAGGAAGAAATTGATGTCGCTATAAACGAACCGCTCGCCGGGCGCAGACGTCGGCACCTCCTGGCGCGCCAGCTCGATGGCCGTGCCGTAGCCCTCCCACGGGTCGGCGAGGTCGACATCGGGTCGCAGTCCAGAGACATGCGTCAGAAGGTGACGGATGGTGATGCCGTTCTTGCCGTGCCGCTCGAAGCCGGGCACGAAGCTCGACACGTTGTCGTTGAGCCGGATGCGCCCCTGTTCTATCAACCGAGCGACAGCAGTCGTTGTCGCAACCACTTTCGTCAGCGAGGCCAGGTCAAAAATCGTGTCGATCGTCATCACTTCTGGAGCAGGATCGACGACGCGTTGGCCGTAGGCCTTCTCGAACAGCACGTCGTCTCCGCGACCGACAAGGACCACGGCGCCCGGGGTCTGCTTCGACGCGATCGCCGCCTCGATCACCTGATCAATGGCGGCAAAGCGGCTGGAAGGACTGGGCGGTGGACCGGTCCGCGGCTGCTCCGCATAAACAGCCAACGCGCAGAAGCCCGTCAGCAGGCCAACGAGCGACGTTCGACGAAGCCGTGAGTGTGCCATCTCGATTGACCGGTCCGCCTGCGCTCGCTCGCTTTCTCGCGAGCTTCGGCGAGACCTCGCCGGGGCAGCTGCGAAGGCGGGCGTGATACGCTAAAAGCTTCAAGCTAGCATAGACTTACGGGTTTATTTCCGAGGAGAAGGAAGCCATGCGTGACGCCAGAACGCTGCTGACGGCACTCGCCATCGTGGCGGCGCTAATCGTGAGCGCGCTGCCGGCAGCGGCCCAGACGGGCCGCGTCGGTGGCACAATCCGAGACGGACAGGGGCAGCCGATCAAGGGTGCGACGGTCACGGCCGAAAACCCGCAGGCCTCGCCCTCGACGTTTACGGCGACGACCGACGACAAGGGACGGTATTCAATCATCGGCCTCCGCTCGGGCACCTGGAAGATTACCGCGTCGGCGCCGGGCTTCACGCCGAGCGGCGGCAGCGTTCCTATTCGCACCATCGGCGCGCCCAACCCGCCAGTCGACATCGTCCTGGCTCCAGGCGCGACCGGTCCGGCGGGAGCGCTCGCTGGCGTGAACACGAAGGAACTGCAGGGCGAGTTGCAGAAGGCCGAGGACCTGATGAACCAGCAGCAGTACGACGCTGCTATCGCCGCCTATCAGGCAATTCTCACCAAGACGCCCGCGCTGACGATGATCAACCTGCAGGTCGGCCGCGCGTACCGCATGAAGAAGGATTACGACTCGGCGCTCGGCGCTTACAAGAAGATTCTGGAGACGGATCCGACCAACGAGCGCGCCAAGATCGAGATTGGGATGACCAACCTCGAGAAAGGCGACTTCGCTGCCGCGGAAACGGCACTGTCCGAAGCCGCGCAGGGCATCGGCGCCAGCCGTGAGGTCTTCTACAACCTCGGTGAGGTGAAGTTCGCAAAGGGCGAAACCGACGAAGCGATGAAATGGTATCAGCGCGCCGTCGACACCGACCCGAATTGGGCCAAGCCGCTGTTCAAGCTCGGACTCGGGCACCTGCAGAAAGCCGATACGAAGAACGCGATCGCGATGATGGAGAAAGTGATCGCCGTCGAGCCGAACTCGCAGGAAGCGGCCCAGGCGAAGGCGCTCATCGAGCAGCTGAAAAAGGGATAGGAACGCGTCAGTTATCAGTTGCCAGTTCAAAGGGCGCCTTGCCCATTCGCGGCGCCAGGAACTCCTTTGAACTGGTAACTGACAACTGAAAACTCACCGTCATTTCCTCTTCTCCGCCTCCTCAATCAGCCGATCGATATTCGGATATCCCGGCTCCAGCGCCTTGGCCTTGCGCCAGAGCTCGGACGCTTCCTTGAAGCGCCCCTCGCGAGCGGCAATCACTCCCTTGATCACCAATGGGCGGGCGAGCTTTGGATCCAACCGAATCGCGGTGTCGAGCGCTGCGATGGCGGGTCCCGATCGATGTCGTTCGGCCTCGAGCCAGCCGAGCGCCGTGTGCTGGCCGGCGGCGTCGGGAAACTGGCCGAGCGCGAGCGCATACTCGTCCTGCGCGCGGACGAGTGCCTCCCCTGCGGCGCCGGGCAAATTCGAAACGCCGAGAGCCAACAACGCCTCCGCCGCTCGAGCTCTAACCACACGCGCGGGATCCGTGAGGCGCGCGATGATGGGCGTCAGCGCCCGATCACGGTCACCGGCGGCCAGGAGCGCCGTCACGGCCTGGGCGCGAACGATCGCCTCCGGATCCGAGGCGGCGCCAATCAGCGCGTTGACCTGCGCGGGCGACAGCGTCGCAGGCTGACGTGAGCGGCCGCTGCGTCTTGGCCGCGCCCGAACCGAACGAGGTCTGGCTCTGAGCGTCCGAGTTCCCCGTGCCGGCAGTGCCCAGCGCCAGCTGCTCCATGAACTCGACGGCGCTCGCGCGCACCAGCAGCCCTTGCGATCGATCGACCGCCAACCTCGCCAGTTCGGGCAGCACGGTCGCATCGCCCGAACCCGCCCGATACATCGTGTCGGCCAGCGCCAGTGTGGCGCGACGACGGTCGCCGTTGCCCCACCACCGATCCATCTGCTGCGCTGCCCACTCCGGGGAACGATTGTCGTGACAGGTCGTGCACGCGTTCGGCACTCCAAATGCCGTCGTGATCTCGGGGACTGGCGCCTGGAACGTGTGATCTCGCCGGCGAATCAGGAGTCGCCAGTTCACATCGCTCATGTGGCAGGTGATGCAACGGCTGCCGGCTGAAGCCGCTTTGTGGAACGTGTGCGCCTCGATTTGGTTGTCAGTCAACGGCGTGATGGGGTCGCGCAGGCCAGACGAAGTTGGAAAGAATCGCGCCCTCCCGAGCGCCGCACCTGTCGGTCGCACCAGTCGCACCGGTCGCACCTGCCTGTGACACTGCACACACAGCAAATCGCCGGTACGGCCCTGCGTGATGTTCAACTTGAGCGAGAACGGGTTCCTCGATCCGTGGGCGACGTGGCAGTTCGTGCACACGGCCTGCCCCGCCTTGAAGCAGCCGGTGATGGTCAGCGCCTGGGGCCGGTTGAACCGGTTCGGCCGGCCGTCGGGCCAGAACTCGCCCTGCAAGTCATTCTCGGGAATCGGCGCGCTGATGAGGAACGGCAGCGCATAGTCCTCGTAGCGATCGCCGCCGCGGAAGCCGAGAAAGGCATTCTGTTTGTTGCCGTGACAGTACGCGCAGGTGTCGTAGGTTTGTCGCGACGGGGCGCTGCGAGGGGCAAAGGTCTTCAGGATGCTGCTGAGATCGCGGTTCTTGGCGCTGTTGTCATAACTGGGTTTCGACGTTGGGTTCTTCTCCCACTCCTCCATCAGCGCGACATGAGGCCGCCCGGGGCCGTGGCAGGCCTCACAGCCAATTCCCATCTCGGTCCAAGTCGTTTCGTAGCGTCGCGTCGCAACGTCAAAGCCCTGCGCCAGGTTGGTCGCATGGCAATTGAAGCAGTTCGTATTCCAAATCTGCCGAAGATCGTGCGCTCCATCGGGGATCGGAGTGATCTCCTTCCAATCAATCCAACGCTTGCTCTCGATGTGCCAGAAGGCCGGCAGGACGTAAACGCGCCCGTCAGCGAGCTTCGACAGATATCCCTGATAGCGCTTGTGACCAAGGGTGTAATCGACCGGGAACGTCTCGGGCGGGCGACCTCCGTAGCTCACCCGCATGAATGGCTTGCCCTTCGTGCGGCCAAACTCGAACGATCGACCATGGTCGGCAAAGCGCGTCCCGTCGCTGAAGTCGCCGACAACCGTCGCTTCTTCGATCGGTTTGGTCATGCGGATATGCAATGACCGCTGCCACTGATCGAAGTCCTCCTGATGGCAGCGCGCACACGCCTTCGATCCCATGTAGTCGGCCGCAGTCGTCGCCGGTAGCGTCGGCACGTGGGTCGATACCGGCTGGCGCGCCGCCGGAGACTGAGGGGCGGTATTGGCGCGCACCGAGAGCGTGAGGACAAAGAGCGTGGAGGTCGCGGCGAGCAGGAAGTGCCCGACGGTCATGGCACCGCAGAATAACAGGAGCCGCGAGACGAAGGCGCCGTACAAAACGAAGGGGACCCAACGGTCCCCTTTTTTACGAATCCGGCTTGGGATCCTCCATCCCGCACCGGCCACGAGCGCGGCCTAGTCAGCCTAGCTCGAACTCAAATCCAGCACCAAAGAGTGCTCCTGTGGGGTTTCCCCCGCATGAGAGCAAGCGTTGTGCCCGACCAAATCGTCACTGGATGTGTTGGTGTAAGCCTATATATATCAACAATTTGTAAGCACAGCTGGGACGGCTCGCGAAGATTGCTTTCGGATTTGATCCATTGTTTCGAAGCCGACGGTTTCAATCCGTTGGATTGGTAGACACTAGGGCAGAGGGCATAGGGCGCAGGGCGCAGGGAGAGGAGCGAGCTAGCGAAACACAGACGCGAGGATGCCGCCGCCTTCGAGCAATTGCTGATCAGAAATGTAGGGCGCGGGACCGAGGCGCAGGATGTCGCCCCTCGAGTCGGCATACAAGCCACGCGCGCGAAGACGCAGCACGAGGGCGCTGGCTTGCGGTGCGCGGATGGCGAGGAATCCTGCGCGGCGATCCGATTGAACCGGAATGAGCGCAGCGACCGCGGGATTGACGTCGAGCGCTTCGAAGCGCTTGATGAGCATCGCGACCTGGTGCTGGTTGACCGCGCGGAGTCGCTCAGGCGTCATCCCCATGCGCTGATGAAACGCGAAGACGGCCGCCGCCCGATAGTGTGACGTCGGATCGTACGTCGCTCCGGCAAAGCGGGCCGCGCCCTTGCCATAGCGAACCTCCCCCGCGTGTGCGGTATCGGCCAGTTCGGCGAACTCGCTGAACCAGCCGGTCAGGACCGGGCGCAGCTCCAATCCTGGAGGCACACGAAGAAAGCAGTTGCCCTCGCCGAGCTGACAGTACTTGTAGCCGCCGCCAACCACGAACGCCTCGGACAACCCCATCGCTTCGAGGTTGAAGGGGACGACGTTCAAGTGATGGTAGGCGTCAACCAGCAGCACCGCGCCATGATGGGTGCAAGCATCGGCCACGAGCTTGAGGTCAGGGACGATCTCGGCTGACTCGAAGAGAACCGACGAGACCATGACGCAGGCCGTCGACGCGTCCACGGTCGCCGCCAGCCGTTCCGAGAGCGTTTCCGCCGGTTGCGCGGCAACCTTGATGACGGGGACGCCTTCTTCCGCCAGGCGATCGAGCTGCCGGCGAATCGTGTGAAACTCGCCGTCGGTCGTGATCAGGCGGGTGAGTCGGGTGGGGCTCGTAGGGTGGCGGTCGCCGGTGGGCTGGGATAGCAAGTCGCAGTCCCGAACATCGGCAGAACGGCCGACAGCAATCGAACGACGAGTTCGTGCGTGTTCGCGCCCAACGCGATGTCGCCGGACGGATCGTTCAGCAGCCGGCGCCATCCCGTACGGACCTCGTTGGCAACCGTCGCGGCCCGTTCCCACTTCTCGTCGACGAGCGCCGCCGCATCCAGCCATGCCTTCTGTTGCGCATCAAAGGCTACGTCGGGCCAGGCCTGATGCGAATGGCCGGTGAGGAGCAGTCGATTGGCGACGCGAAACCGGGAATAGTGGCTCGCCAGGCCTACAGATGCGAACGGATTTCCCATAAGTCCGGAAAGAGCGGTGAGCCGACCGTCGTACGCAGATAGGCGGCGCCGGATGACCCGCCGGTTCCAAGCTTGACGCCAATCGTGCGCTCAACCATTTTCACGTGGCGATAGCGCCACTCTTGAACACCCTCGTCCAGATCAACCAGCCGCTCGCAGATCTCCGAGTTCTTCGGGTCGTTGCGATAGACCCGAATCAGGATCTGCTGCAGTTCTGCCGATGGCTCGATCTCCTGGGTCACGTCACGGGTCAGCAACCCGGCCGGCACCGGGTACTGCTCACGCGAGAGATAGGCGAGAAACGCATCCCACAACGTCGACTCGCGAAATCGTCGTTCAAGTGCCGCGCGCGCTCGGCTGCCGGCCGGAAAGCGCGCAATCGCTTGCGGCGCCTTGCGGCCAAGCGCAAACTCGAGCTGACGAAACTGGTCCGATTGAAACCCGCTGGCCGCCTCGAGCCGCTCGCGAAACGACAGAAACTCGAGCGGCGTCATGGTTTCGAGGATATCGAGCTGCGCGACCAGCACCTTGAGGATGGTCAGGACGCGTTTGAGCGTATGTTGCGCCCGATGAGAATCCCCCGCTTCGAGAAGATGATTGACACGATCGATCTCGTGGAGAATCTCCTTGAACCACAGCTCGTACACCTGGTGAATGACGATGAAGAGCAGCTCGTCGTGTTCGGGTCCGTCGGAGCGGGGCTGCTGGAGCTCGAGCAACTCGTCGACGTGGAGATAGCTGCTGTAGGTGACCGCCGGATCCATTGCTTCAGATTACAGTATGGACTGTGTTCAGCAGTGGGACTGTTCACAGCAGTCGGACTCGGCGCTTCGCGCCTCGTAGGGGCCTCGCCGTTCGGCTCGGCTGATGCGCGAAGGACTGATGCAACAAACGGATTCGAAACAGTCCGAGAAAGACTACCTGCGTCGCTCCGCCGGCGGTGAATGGGAGGCGCTCAAGCCGTTCCCGCCGCCGGGCCAGCTCGCCAGCGAGGCGCACGCCCAGTACCTGCTCGACTTTGCCGTGATGTTGCGCGTTCTGACGCCGACGGCCTCGGATCTCGTGCTCGATCTGGGTGCGGGTTCGTGCTGGGTGTCCGATTGGTTGCGGCGCTGCGGCGTCCGGACGGTTGCCCTCGATATTTCCTGGGACATGCTGCGGTTGGGCGCTTCGCGCCTCGACGGTGCACGCGGCCTGGTCACCGGCGACATGGAAGACCTGCCGTTCGCCGACCGCACGTTCTCAAAGGCGTGCTGTCTGAATGCCTTCCACCACATTCCCGACACAGCGCGCGCACTACGCGAGATCAAACGAGTCCTGACGCCCGACGGCGTGGTGCTGTTCTCGGAGCCTGGAGTCGGCCATGCCAACCACCCGACGTCTCTGGCGGCAACCCGCAACTACGGGGTGCTCGAAAACGAGATCCTGATCGACGAGTTCATGGATGCTTGCCTGGCCGCTGGCTTCGTCGATGTGCGACTCCATCCCATCGCACACATCATTCCGCTGTTCGAGATGCAGCAGCAACAGTGGCGGGATTGGCGCCGCTTCACGGCGAGCCAGCGTCCGTTCCGGGCGCTCGACAAGATGTGGCGAGCGGCGCTGGAAGTGGTCGGGCTCGGCAAGAAGCAGCTGCTCTTCGAAGAAGCATTCGCCATTCGGCTGCTGCGCGAGATGCAGCCAGTCATCGAGCAGCATCCGGTGGTGACGGCGCACAGGACGTCTTTCGTCAAGCCCACCCTCCGCGCCGACGGCGCGCGGATAGAACTGCTGGACCCGCCATCGTCTGTCGCGGCAGGCCGTGAGGTCGTGCTGCGCGTCCGCCTGGCCAACGTCGGCAACACGCGGTGGGAGACGTCACCAGGGGGAGGACAGGTGCGACTGGGCGTGCAACTGCTGACGCCCGACGGCACGGTGGTCACTCGCGACTACTCACGCCACGACTTGCCGGCGCCAATCGATCCTGGCGGCCGCTGTGAGCTGAGGCTGCAGATTGCGCCGCCACCCGACATGGCAGGGTATCAGCTGAAGATCGATCTCGTGCGGGAAGGTGTGTCGTGGTTCGAGCTGGCGGGGTCGGAACCGGCGGTGTATCAGGTGCGACAGGTGCGATAGGTGCTGGGGTGCGACGGGTGCGGTGCGGTGCACGGGTGCACGGGTGCACAGGTGCGGGTGCACCGTGCAATCACTCAATCACCCAATGCAATCACCCAATCACCCAATCACCCAATCACCCAATCACCCAATCACCCAATAAAAAAGACGGGAGGGGCCGGCGCAGCCCACTCCCGCCAACAGACTCCCCCACAGGAGTCCAGCTTGCGCGAACCTAGAAAATAAACCGGAAGCCGACGCGCGCGGTAAACGGCGCCAGAATCAACGTCGGCTTCAGGTAGCTCAAACCCGTCGCGCGGCCGATCGTTTCGGACGCGTGGCTGTTGGTGATGTTGAAGAGATCCAGGTACGCACGGATGCGAGTCCGACTGTTCAGCGTGATTGTCTTCTCCGTGCGCACGTCGAATACCCAGATGTTGTCTTCTCGATTGGCGTCAGCCGGCTCGGCATAGGCGGTCTGGCGATCGCCCGTGCCGCTGGTCGCAATCAGGTCGGGGCGCGAAACGGGATTGGCGGCGGCCGTCGTCGAAATGACCACCGTGCGGGCAAAGTTGACACCCGACTGATGGCGCAGGACAGGAGAGAGCCGGATTCCCCACGGGGCCT
The DNA here is from genome assembly GCA_963734095.1 of uncultured Acidobacteriota bacterium. Lineage (GTDB taxonomy): Bacteria > Acidobacteriota > Vicinamibacteria > Vicinamibacterales > UBA2999 > JACCSI01. The sequence goes on from CAVTGK010000040.1 coordinate 166,860, forward strand.
CGTAGCTGCCTATTGCCTTGAGCCCCCACGTCGAGCGGTCCTGCACGCCAGGCATGTTCGGGTTGTTTGGGAACAGATCGTTCGGGAAGTTGGTGAGCATCGTGTAGCCGCCACCAACTTGCGCCGACCACTTGTTGGCGAAGCGCTTCGTGGTCGAGACCTCGATGGTCTTGTAGCGGCCATACCGCGGCACGTTCATGACAACCTGGTCGGCCGGGAAGAGGGTGTTGGCATTTGCCGCCGGCAAACCCAACATCCTGATGATTTTATCGTCGGCGGTCCCAGCCCTGCCGTCGACACCAATATCGGTGAAGTCGAACGGCACCGTGAACACTTCCGGCCCGCGACCTGGCTGAAAGGTGTCGATCAGGTCGTCTTCGGTCTTGTAGACGAACCCGGCTCTCGCGCCCATAGAGTCATTCAGCTGGCGCTCGAACCAGACCGCTGCTTCGTGCGAGTACGGCGCCTTGATGTTCGGATCGACACGGATCGCGCCTTCGAGCGCGGCCGTGACAAACGTGGTCTCTTCGCCTGGCTGCCAGCGCTTGTCGCCCGCGATGCACCCGGCGCACGCTAGTTGGTCATTCCAGTTCCACGTGGAGGACTTACTGGCGATATTCGCGTTGCCGCTGGCTGGCACGCTGACGCCCGGGTTGTGCCAGTAGAGGCCGTAGTTGGCCTTCACGACCGTCCTCCCGTCGCCGCTCAGATCGTAGATGAAACCCACGCGCGGCGCGACCTGGTTCCACGTGAAGAGGTCCGTCTGCGGGAAGGTCTTGGCGTCCACCGATGCGCGGCCAACGGTCGCGCCGAGCTGCTGCTGCTCCGGCAACCAGCCCTTGTAGTAGTCATAGCGGACGCCGCCATTGATCGTGACACGCCCGACCTGCCACGTGTCGTTGATGAAGAAGCCGATCTGATCGAGCGCCGCGCGGGACGTGAGGGCGCCGTTGTCGTTGTCCTTCAGGCTGCCGACGCTCGTTGCCGTGGGCAGACCGAAGATCACCTGCGTCGAGTTGCCGTTGTTGTAGACCTGTTCGATATTGCTTGTGCCGCCGCGGCGCGAGAGGAAGCCTTCCCACGACTGCTCCTTCAGCAGCTCGCCGCCCATCTTGAACGTGTGGCTGCCCTTGGCGGTATCGAGAAAGTAGGTCGCGGCGCCCGTCCACTGCTTGCGGTCGCGATCGAGCTGCTGGCGCCTGATGCGCACCTTCAGAGATCAGCTGGCCCGTGTCGTGCCAGAAGAAGTTGTCAGGGCTGTTGGTGATGAGCGGGAAGTAGTACCCGAAGTCACCGTAGCGTGCTTCGAGATAAAGCTTGTCGGTGAGCGTCCCGTTCCATTCGGCCTTGTAGACCCAGCTGCCCGAGTCCTGCGCGAACGTCTGCTCGGGAGACAGGTAGCTGTAGGTCGCGAACGGCAGCCGATTCGGCTGTTCCTTCTGACCCCACTGGTAGTAGCCGATGATCTTGTGGTTCTGGTTCAGCTGATAGGTCCCCTTCACGACCGGGTTCCACAGCTTGGTGTCGAACGTCTTATCGAATTGGAAGTTCGGCTGCGCGACTGCATTGAATTGCTGCCGGAAAGTGCCGAAGTACCAGAGCTTGTCCCGCTTGATCGGTCCGCCGGCGTTGATGTCGTGGTCGTAATAGCGCTCGATCTCGTTGCTGTGCGCCCGGATGGCATTGCTGCCATTGGTGCCGTTGAAGGCGGTCGGCGACGTGTAGTCGCTCGGGCAAGTTCGAGCCCTGCAGGGAGCTGTTGTACCAGTCGAGATGGTACTCGCCGAAGAACTGATTGGCGCCCGAGCGCGCGATGAACTGCGACTGCACGCCGGGGTTCGGCATCTCGGCCGACTGGCCCGATGTGCCGATAAACGCCTCCTCGAGCGACGCGTAATCGAAATAGAAACCGGCACCGCCTGTGCCTTCTGTCGTGTTGATACCTTCGATGAGCACACGTACCTGGCCGTTGAAGCCATAGGCGGTATAGCCGCTTTGCGTGCCGGCTCGGTTGCCGCCCACATCGACGCGAGCCATTGCCACCGATGGCGTGATCGCCAACAGGGCCCACATGTCGCGAGCGTTGGGAATCGACTGCAGTTGTTCGAGCTTGAAGTTCTGCTGAATACGAGTCGCGGACGTGTCGATGACGGGGGATTCACCCGTGACCGTGACCGTCTCTTGAAGTGTGGCGAGCACGAGCTCGATGTTGATGGTGGCCGTGAAGCCGAGTGTTATCAGAATGCCTTCCCGCTTCACACCGCTGAACCCGGCCAAGTCGTACGTCACGGTATAGGTGCCGGGCGGCACTGCCGGGAATCGATAGTTGCCGGTCTCGGAGCTGACCGTCGTCTGCGCTCCGAGCATCGACGGGCTGGTCGCAGTCACGGTCACGCCAGGGAGCACCGCGCCCTGCGCATCGGTGACGCGACCTTGAATCGTGCCGGTGCTACTGGCACCACCGCCCTGCGCATAGGCAGGCGCGGCGACCGCGAGAGTCAGCGCGGCGATCAGCAATCCGCCAAGACAACGCTTCATTCGTCATCCTCCATGTCCTGTGGGGACGACCCGGGGGGGCCTTGTCCCAGACATACCGCCTCGTGCAACACAAACGAACGAGCCCGTTCGCGGAGTGAAACGAACGTCGAACGGACCAAGCGACGACGACTAACGCAGAGCGGGGACCGATGGCAGTCAGTCATACCGCCAGCAACGGTCACAGCCCAGTTCCGAGGGTGAAATTACCTGGATCGCGGCTGAATCTACAGGAAAGAGGGACGGGGACGCAACAACGAAACAAGCCCGCATTCTGAACGGTTATTCAAGGGCGCCTGGCTCGCGTCGTTCAATCGTGGATCCCCCGGCAGAATGGGCACGTCGAATTGCGAAAGCGACCAGCCGTGTGCAATTGAAGGCAAAAAAAGGCGGGACGCGCAGGCGCAGCGCGTTCCGCCAACTGACTCCCCCACAGGAGCCAACTCGTCGTTAGGGCGGGTGAGTCCGGTAAGGCGAGTGGGGGCTGGTTACTTCACCACCCGCCCAACCCGACCGACCAGCCCGACCCGACCGTGTAGGCGCTACCAGAGGAACCGGAACCCGAGCCTGGTGGTGAACGGTGCCAGGATGTTCGCGGGCCGCAGGAACGTCGTCCCGTCGTGTCGCGTGATCGTCTCCGACGCGTGACTGTTGGTGATGTTGAAGAAGTCGATGAACCCGCGAATCGCGCATGCGGCTCGTCAAGTTCAGCGTCTTCTCAGCGCGAACGTCGAAGACCCAGATGTTGTCCTCCGGCGGGCGCTGGCGCCTCGGCGTAGTACGTCGTTGCTGGAAGCGTCAGAGCCAAATGGCGTCGGCCGCGTTGCCCGGCACCGCTGATCTGACGCGCGAACTGGACGCCCGATTGATGACGCAGGAACGGGCGATAATCTAATGCCCCACGGGCCATGTCGTAGGTGCCGGTTGCCTTGAAGCCCCAACCGGTCGCGGTCATAGACGCCGGCCTGATTCGGGTTCTGCGGGTATCCTTCTGGGGGAAGTGCGTGGTCCACGTATAACCGAAGCCGATCTGACCGGACCAGCGGTTCCCGTAGCGCTTGGTCACCGACGCCTCGACGGTCTTGAAGCGTCCGTACGCGTCATCCGGAGGTTCATCACGACCGAGTTGGTGGCGGGAACGAGTGCCGGCCTGCGCGATGTTGGGCATGCCGAGCAACGTCACCGTGCTGGTCGTCGCCCGTGCCTGTACGATGCCATCGGCACCGACATCGGTGAAGGGGAACGGCACGGAGTACGCGCTCAGCGGGCGACCGGGCTGATACGTGACACGGTGCGACGAGAGCAGGTCGTCTTCGGTCTTGTAGATGAAGCCCAGTTCGCACCCGATCGGTGCCGCAATCTGGCGCTCGAGGAACAGACTCGACCTCGTGCGAGTAACGGCTGCGTTGATATTGGGATCGAGGCTGACAGCGACCCCTCAAGACGAGGCGACGTCGGCGTGCGCGCCTTCCTCACCAGGTTGCCACTGCCTGTCGCCGTTGGCGTCGTTCCAGGAGTAGGTACCGCCTTGCCGTGCGTGTTCGAATTGGCGTAGGCTGGAGACGGCGACGCCAGGGTTGTGCCAGAAGAAGCCGTAGTTCGCCTTTGATCACGGTCTTGCCATCGCCGGTGAGATCGTAGACGACACCGAGGCGCGGGGCGAAGACGTTCCACGTGAAGAAGCTTTGTCTCAGCGAAAGTATCCGCGGGCACGAGACACCGGCCCGACCGTAGCCGCCGAGCTGTTCCTGCTCTGGCAGCCAGCCGTGGTAGCGATCGTAGCGAACGCCGCCGCTCATGCGTGAACCGACCGACAGCCCACGTGTCGTTGACGAACAAGTCCATCGTGGTTGAGCGCTGCGCGTGAGGTCAGATTGCCCTCGTCGTTGTCTTTCATGCCGCCCACGTTGCTTCGCTGTCGGGAGACCAAACACCACCGTGCTTGGCGAAGCCGTTCGCGTATTGGTGCTCGATGTTGCCGCCGAAGCGCTGCGTGAGAAGCCTTCCCACGACTGCTCACGTGAGCATTTCGCCCCGAACTTGAGCGTGTGGCTCCCCTTCGTCGGTGTCGAGGAACATCGTGGCGGCGCTGGTCAACTGCTTGCGGTCGCGGTCGAGTTGCCATCGGCTGCTGCGCCCCGGTGAGGATCTGTAGGTCCGGTATCGCGCAGAACCAATACTGCGTGTCGGTATTGCGATCAGCGGGAAGTAGTAGCCAAAATCGCCGTAGCGCGCCTCGAGATAGAGCTTGTCGCTGAGCGTGCCGTTCCACTCGGCCTTGTACACCCAACTACTCGACTTCTGAGCGAGAGTCGGCCCAGCGTCAGGTAGCTGTACGTGGCAAAGGGCAGCCGGTTGGGTTGCTCCTTCGTGCCCCCATTGGTAGTAACCAATGATCTTGTGGTTCTGGTTCAACTGGTAAGTGCCCTTGACGACGGGATTCCAGAGCTTGGTGTCGAACGTCTGTTCGAAATCGAACTGCGGCTGCGCCACGGCATTGAACTGCGTGCCGGATAGGTTCCGAACCACCACAGCTTGTCGGCCTTGATCGGACCACCGGCGTTGATCGCCGTGTCGTAGTAGCGATCGATCTCATTGCTGGCCCTTACGGTATGCGCCCGTCGTTGATGCACATCGTCGCGGAATGTTCGAAGCCTGCAGGGCGTTGTTGTACCAGTCAAGGTAGTACTCGCCGTTGAACTGATTACCGCCTGACTTGGTGATGAACTGGCTCTGCACACCAGGATTCGGCATCTCGGCCGACTGGCCGAGCGTGCCGAGAAACACTTCTTCGACCGAGGAGTAGTCGAAATAGAAGCCGGCGGCGCCGGTGCCTTCAGTCGTGTTGATGCCTTCGATGAGCACACGCACCTGGCCGGTAAAGCCATACGCCGTGTAGGGGGTCTGCGTCCCAGCGCGGTTGCCGCCGACATCGATACGCCTCATCGCCACGCCGGGGGACACCGCGAGGAGCGACCACATGTCGCGGCCGTTCGGGATCGACTGCAGCTGGTCGAGCTTGAAGTTTGCTGAACGACGCGGTCGCCGATGTGTCGATGACTGGCGATTCGCCGGTCACCGTGACGGTTTCCTGCAACGTCGCGAGCGCGAGCTCGACGTTGATGTTCGCGGTGAAGCCGAGAGAAATGATGATGCCCTCACGCCTCACCGCGTTGAATCCGGTCAGCTCATACGTGAGCGTGTAGGTGCCGGGAGGGACTGCCGGGAACCGGTAGTTTCCGGTCTCGGAAGTGACCGTGGTCTGCGCGCCGAGCATCGCCGGACTCGTCGCGGTGATGGTCACGCCGGGCAGCACCGCGCCCTGCGCATCGATGACCCGACCCTGAATCGTGCCGGTGCTGCTGGCACCACCGCCCTGCGCGTACGCAGGCGCGGCTATCGCGAGACTGAGCACGGCGATCAGCAAACTGCCTAAGCAACGCTTCATGCCTCAACCTCCATGTCCTGTGGGGACGACCCGGGGGGTCCAATCCCAGAACAACCGCCACATGCAACACAAAACGAGAGTCGTTCGGAGCAGCAGGCAAAGCGACATGCGCCGAACGGGAGCGCCGCCGACGACGAAGAACGCACGAGCGGGGACGACGACAGTCAGTCATACCGTCGGCAACGGTCACAACCCACTTCCGAGGGTGAACTTGCCTGAATCGGTGGCGAATCTACAGGAAACAGGGACGGAGACGCAACAACGGAACGGGACGTAATTTAACCGAACGTTCAAACTGGCGAAAAGGTCGGGAACGGCCACGGCCGAGGGTTTTACGGCCCACGGTCCTCGGCCGGTGGCCGGCGGCCGGGTAGTTTCCAGTTGCCAGTTACCAGTTCAAAGGGACTGGCCAACTGACAACTGACCGGAGGCCGGAGCCCTGCTGCCGGCCACCGACTCGTCCCTGTGTTCACACCGCGGGGTTCAGTCTCGTCACCGCGATTCCGCTCAGGATCAGCGCCGCGCCGAGGAGCTGTTGGCCGGTAATCCGCTCGCCAAGCCAGACGGCCGCCACGACCATGGCAACGATGGGTGTGAGATTGCTGTAGACCGCAGTCCGCGCGCTGCCGATCTCCTGTACCGCGGTGTACCAAATCATGTACGCGAGAGCGAGCGCCAGCAGCGAGGACGCCGCCATCAACAGCCAACTCAGTGCTGAGATACGAGCCCAGTCGGTGGTGATGAGCGAAGGGAACGCCCCGATGCCGTAGAGGACGGCGCCGATCATCATCGCCCAACCCGTGACGACGAGCGGCGAGTGTCGCTTGAGCATCGGCTGTGCAGCCACCGAGTAGAGCGACCAGCACAGCATTCCGCAGAACACCAGAAGATCACCCACAAAGGTTGCGGCCGACAGCTCCGCCCGGTGACCGACGAGCGCGTAGATTCCAGCGAGTGACAACGCAGCGCCGCCCCACCGGGCCGCCGTGAGACGTTCATGCCCGGCAACGGACGACATGATCGCCACCGCCACTGGCGTGCATCCGAACATCAGTGCACTGTTCGCGACGCTCGTTCGCGCGAGGCCAGCGAGGAAAAACAATTGATAGAGAACCGTGCCGACGAGCGCGAGCATGACCAGAGTTGCCCACTCGCGACGAGTCAGGCGCGGTTGGGGAGGTCGTTCGCCGGCGGCGGACTGGCGCTGGTGTCGTAGCATCGCGACCAGAAACACCGCGCCTGCCAGCACGAGCCGCATGGCGTTGAACGAGACCTCGGGGAAGTCCCGAAGCGCGTATTTGATGGCGGAGAAGTTGGCGCCCCAGATGCCGACCATCAGGAGCAGCAGGAGGTCGAGACGGGAAAAGCGGCCCATCGCGTGGGTCGAGATGGTCTGATGGCGCGGGTCTGGCTCGGTAGGTTTGATAACAGTGACCAGTTCGACCGCAACCTCGACTCTTTGAACTGGTCACTGGCAACTGGAAACTAGCCGGCCGCTGGCTACCGGCCACTGGCCACCGGCGTGAGCTAGCCGCCGAAGGGCTTGATGAAGAAGAGAATCAGCGTCACGAGCAGCACATAGATGACGAGGGATTCGATCAGCACCAGACCCAGAATCAGAACGCCGCGGATGTCGCCGACTGCCCCGGGATTGCGCGCAATCGCCTCGGCGGCCGAGCCGATGGCGCGGCCCTGCCCGATGGCTCCGCCGGCCGCGGCGATGGCCAGGGCGAACCCAGCGGTGATGATTGACCACTGTACCAGACCGCTGTTCGCGGCATCAGCGGCCGCCTCCTGGGCAAACACGGGCGAGGCCACGCCCAGGACCAGGAACGCCAACATCACAGACAGCAGGGAGCGTCGAGTGCTCACAAAACCTCCTCAGGCGTAATGACTGACTACTTCGGATTGGATCTGACAGCCTCCACGGCGGCGGCCACCCAGAGGGCCGACACTCCTACAACGATCCCCACCGGGTCGAGTTGCAAGCGGAGCATCATACCGTAGGCTGTCAGGGCCAATATAGCATGTCTTGTGAAAAACTTCACTAGCGCAAGGCGACGCGAATTCCGCCCGATTTCTCCACTTTTGGCCGCCGCAACCGCCTGCTCCACCACCCCCCGCAGCGCCCACAGCGCCAGCGCCGCCAGCACCCCGCCCCCGGCCACCCCAAGAGCAAAACGCGGGCGCGCCGGGCGCGCGGCATACGCCACGATCGCCAGGACCGCGACCACCACGGCAAGCGTACGAACAAACCGTCCGACGACATCAGATCCCGACATCTTCAAAGGAGACAAGCTGAACCGGCGCCGCGATTACGACTTCGGCGTGCGGGAAGAGCCAGCGATCTGCATCACCCGGTAGACATTGAGGATTCCGGCCGCCAGGCCGACGAAGAAGCCGAGGAACGACAGCCACGGCGTCGATCCCAGCCAATTGTCCAGTAGGTAGCCGCCGCCGAAACCGATGACCAGCGCGAAGACGAACGACAACCCCAGCGTGCTGAGTTGTCCGATGAGCCGAATATTTTCGCCGGAGATCGGCGCCACAGCGCGAGTCTAGCATTCGCTATACTGATCTTGCCGAAGCGCCTCGGCCCGTCTTGCCTATGTCCGGAGCAGCTCTGGCCCACCTTCTCGTACGCGGCGTGGCGATTGCGATGCTGCCCGCCCTCTTCCTCGACGCGGACGTTGCGACCGCGCGTGTGGATGGTCAAGCTCGAGAGCGCGTGCTGTACGCCAGCGCGTTTGACGACAAGCATCAACCCGTCCCAAACCTGGGCCCGGATGCGTTCGTCGTGCGCGAAGACGGCACTCGACGAGAAGTGTTGAGGGTGACGCCAGCCACGACACCCCAGTCAGTGGCGATCATCATCGACAACAGTCAGGCCGTGGCACCGGCCATCGCCGATCTCCGCAAAGCATTGACCACGTTTTTGACGACCATCGACGGGATCGGTCCGGTTGCGATCTCGACGGTCGCAGACCGCCCGACGAGCGTCGAAGATTACACGACCAACCAGAAGTCACTCTCGGACGCGGCCAACCGGCTGTTCCATGTGCCAAGCAGCGGTGCCACGCTCCTGGACGGCATCGCGGAGGTCGCCAAAGGCGTCGGGCGACGCGAGTCGGATCGTGCGGCCATCCTCGTCGTCGCCACCGAGAACACCGAGTTCAGCACATCTGCAGTACCAGGACGTGTTGAAGGCCCTCTCGGACAGCGGCGCCACAATGCACGCTGTCGTGCTGGTCAACCCTGCTGGCTCGTTTCTGACCGATGAGGCACGCAATCGGGCGACCGTCCTTGATCGCGGCCCCCGCGAGTCGGGTGGCCTGCGCATGGACGTGCTCACCAGCATGTCGTTCGAGCCGCGGTTGAAAGACCTTGGCGGAATTCTCAAGAATCAGTACCGCGTCGTCTACGCTCGTCCGGAGTCGCTCATTCCACCCGAGAGAGTCGAAGTCTCGTCTGGAAAGCCGGGACTCGAGGTTCGGGGCACGCCTGCGCGGGGACAGGCCACACAATGAAGCACTCCACAAAGCATTGGGCGAGGGCGCTGCTCCTCGCGACCGCAGGCCTGGGCATGGCATTCTCGGGTAGTTGGCTGGAAGTTGCCCGCGCACAGGGCTCTTCAACTAGTGCGCAGGAGAAGGCCACAAATCTTCAGGTCCGCGGTTGACGTCGTGTCGCTGAACGTGACGGTGGTTGACGGCCAGAATCGCTATGTCACGGATCTCACTGAGCAAGAGTTTTCGGTCTTCGAAGACGGTCTCAAGCAGGAGCTGACCTTCTTCAACCGAACGAGCCTGCCGATTGCGTTGTCCCTGCTCATCGACACGAGCGCGAGCATGGAAAGCCGGCTGGCAATGGCGCAGGAGGCCGCCGTCGGGTTCGCTCGACGATTGCGACCGCAGGACCTGGCACAGGTCGTCGACTTCGACAGCCGCGTAGAGATCGCTCAGGGATTTACGAACAACGTGCCCGACTTGGAGAAAGCGATTCGTGGCACCACCGCAGGCGGGTCGACCTCGCTGCACAACGCGCTCTACATCTCGATGAAAGAACTGGCCAAGATCAAGGCGAAGAGCCTCGAAGACGTCAGGCGGCGTGCGATCGTGGTGCTGTCGGATGGCGAAGACACCTCGAGCCTGGTGAGCTGGGAAGAAGTGATGGATCTGGCGAAGCGATCCGAGACCGCCGTCTATACGATTGGCTTGCAGTCCAAGGACGGCGCGCAGTCGAAGGGCTTCCGTGAAGCGGAGTACGTTCTCCGCCAGTTCGCGCAGGAGACGGGAGGCCGCGCGTACTTTCCCGAGAAGCTCGACGATCTGAAGGACGTCTACCAACAGATCGCCGACGAGCTCTCGAGCCAATACTCGATGGGTTATGCGTCGAAGAATTTTCGTCGCGACGGCGGCTGGCGACGGATTAGTGTTCAGGTCGCGCGGCCCAATATCGTCGCCCGCACGAAGCGCGGGTACTACGCGGCCGCCTACTAGGCGGAGTTACAAGTTACAAGTTCACAAGTTACAAACCGCTGGGCCGATCCACTCGCGCTCCAGGAGCAGCTCTGACCGAAAACTTGGCAACTCAACTTTGAACTTGTAACTTGTAACTTCACGAATGTTCGTCTTCCCCCTTCTCCTCTACGTCCTCTCCCTGGTCGCGTACGCGATTCACTTTGCGCGCCGCACGCCATCTGCTGGACGTGCCGCAACGGCGTTGCTGGTAGCGGGCGCCTTGGCGCACACGTTCGCCATCGGCATGCAGACGATGGAGGCCGGGCATGTGCCGTTTGCAGGGACGACGCAGGCGATTTCGACGTTTGTGTGGCTGCTCGCACTCGCGTATCTGTACATCGAGGTGACGACCGACGAGCGTGGCCTGGGCGTCTTCATTCTCACCATCATTGTCGCGCTTCAGATTCTTCCCGCCGTTCGGGGAGCCCAAGTCGAGCCGCAATCTCCAGTGCTGGCCCACCCCCTGTTTTGGACCCACGTTGCAGCACTACTGGGCGCCTATGCGAGTTTCGGGCTGGCAGCCGTGATTGGTATCACCTACCTGCTGCAGTTCAAGGAAATAAAGGCCAAGCACCTGGTGTTCTTCTTTGAGCGGCTACCCTCGCTGCAAGCGCTCGACGTCATGAACTCGCGAACAGTCTTCATCGGCTGGCTGCTGCTGACGCTCGGCCTCGGTGCGGGTGCGCTGTGGGTTGCCGAAGCGGTGGCGTTGGCGCCGGCCGATCCGCGCGTGCAGGCAATGTCCCTTCGCGATCCCAAGATCTCGGTCGCGCTCATGACATGGGCGGTCTACACGTTTCAGCTCGTTGCTCGCCGGGTGATCGGCTGGCGCGGTCGGCCGGCGGCGTATCTCGCGGCGGCAGGGTTCGCGATCGTCCTGCTCAACTTCGTGCTGGTCAGTTACTTCCTGACCGAAAGCCACAATTTCGGGGCCTGAGGTGCATCTCCTTCTGGTCGGTGCCAGTCATCGCACGGCATCGGTTGACTTGCGCGAGCGGCTCGATTTCAGCAGCCGCGGTCTCGAAGACGCGGTACGCGCCGTCATCGGCCGGCAATCCGCCGCGGAAGCCGTGGTCGTTTCGACTTGCAATCGGGCCGAGCTCTACGTCGCGTGCCACGATCCAAAGTCGACCATCATCGACCTGCAAACGTTCTTTTCCGAGTTCCACCGCATACCGCTCGAGCAGATTCGGCCGCACCTGTATGCACTGCAGGATCACGATGCGGTGCGTCACCTGTTCCGCGTCGCCTCTGGTCTCGACTCGCTGGTCGTCGGCGAGCCTCAAATCCTGGGGCAAGTGAAGGACGCGTTTGCGACCGCCTCGCAGGTTCACAGTGCCGGGCCGCTTCTCAACCGACTGTTCCACTGGTCGTTCGGCGTCGGCAAGCGGGTCCGCTCGGAAACCGGGCTGGCCGAGGGCGCCGTCTCGGTGAGCTTCGCGGCAGTCAACCTGGCGCGAAAAATCTTCGGGAGTCTGGCGGGCCGCAAGGTGCTCGTGATTGGCGCCGGCGAGATGGGCCGGCTGACCGCGGTGCATCTCAAAGCGCAAGGCGTCGAATCGGTCACGATCACCAGCCGAACGCTCGCGCACGCGCAAGATCTCGCGGATGACATCGGGGCCGCAGTCACGCCGTGGGATACGCTGCAGCCGTCGCTTCTCGACTCGGACATCGTCATCACGGTGACGGGCTCGCCGATACCGATTCTGTCGAAGTCGCAGGTCAAGGAAGCGATGCCGGCCAGCCGCTCGCGTCCGCTGTTTCTGATCGACATCGCCGTCCCTCGGGACGTCGACCCGCGCGCAGGCGAACTCGAGCAGGTGTTCCTCTATAACATCGACGACCTCCAGTCCATCGTCCGCGAGAACCTGGAGCGGCGCGGCGTTGAAGTCGGTCGCGCGGATCAAATCATCGACGAAGAGGTGCTCAAGTTCACGAACTGGCAACGATCACGCGATGCCGTACCGACGATCGTGGCGCTGCGTCAGCACTTCGAGGGGATTCGCAAGGCCGAACTGGAGCGGCTCGAGCCAAAGCTTGCGGCGTTGCCGCCGGAGGCGCGCGCGCGCGTCGACGAGATCACACGGTTGATGGTCGAGAAGCTCCTGCTCCAGCCGACCGAGCAGCTGAAGAACGCGGGTGATGCGCATCTCGTGTCACAGTATGCGGCGGCGCTCAGCCGACTGTTTGGGCTCGAGGACAAATCAGAGGACCGGTCGGAGTGACGGGACAGTTACAAGTTACAAGTTCAAAGTTGAGTTTGGGAGTTTGTAACTTGGAACTTGTAACTTGTAACTTCCGCCAATGACCCTCATCCGAATCGGCACCCGCGGGAGTGCGCTCGCCCTCTGGCAAGCTCGCACGGTCGGGAAGCTCCTCGAAGAACAAGGCGCGCAGACCGAAATCGTCGCGATTCGAACCTCGGGGGATGAGGGCTCGGGCCCACCTGACGCTCCCGGGACCAACATCAAGCGGATGTTCGTGAAGGAGATCGAGGAAGCGCTGATCGACGGCCGGGTCGACGTTGCCGTGCACAGCAGCAAGGATCTGCCCGCGATACTGCCGGAGGCGTTGACCATCGGCGCAGCGCTCGAACGCGAGGATCCGCGAGATGTGTTGCTCATGCGCGACGGTTCGACGACGCGCGACTGGCCCACGGTCGTGCGCGCGCTCGGCAAGAGTCCGGCAATCGGTACGACGAGCGTGCGACGGATCGCGCAACTGCGCACCATCGTTCCACACGCGACGTTCACGGCCCTGCGCGGCAACGTGGACACGCGCCTTCGGAAGCTCGATGCTGGTGAGTGCACCGCGATTGTTCTCGCAAGCGCCGGGGTCACTCGCCTTGGCCTCGCGGCGCGGATTTCTGCGTATCTGCCGATCGAGACCTGCGTGCCGGCGCCTGGTCAGGGGATTGTCGCTGTCCAGCTCCGCGTTGATGCTGACCGAGCGCTGCGATCGATCGTCTCCCGGATTTCTGACCCAGACGCCGAGGCGGCACTGACCGCTGAGCGTGCGGTCGTCCGCGCGTTGGGAGGCAATTGCCAGATGCCATTGGGGGCCATCGCCCGGATCGATGAGCAAGCGCTCGAGATGCTTGGGCTCGTCGCATCACTGGATGGTCGCACCGTCGTTCGCGCCTCGGTCCGTGGGAACCGCGGCGGCGCCGCAGCGGCGGGAGAAAAGCTCGCCGCCAGGCTGCTAGCCCAAGGTGCGGCGGCGATTCTCGAGGCCGCGCGAAACGAAAACTGATTGGGAGAGGCCGCTGCGCGGACCGGCCGCCCTCCGGGCGGAGTGCCGAAGGCCGGCCCATCCGGGAAGCGGCCGATCAGCGATCCCTCTAGTACAATCTGGCCGTGCTTCGCCGTATCGTCTACTTGATCGGTGCCGGACCCGGTGCGCCCGACCTCATCAGCGCACGCGGCTTGCGCTGTCTTCAGGCCGCCGACGTCGTCATTTACGACCACCTCGTTCATCCTCGTTTGCTGCACCACGCGCCGCGAGACACCGAACGCATCGATGTCGGCAGCGCGGCGCCCGAACGGATGGACCAGGAGGCGATTTGCTATCTCATCGCCGAGAAAGCGCGCGAAGGCAAGCTCGTCGCGCGCCTGAAGTGGGGCGACCCGTTCGTGTTCGATCAAGGCGGGATCGAAGCGCTGTTTCTGAACGAGCAGAACATTCCGTTCGAGGTCGTGCCAGGCGTGCCGTCGGCCATCGGCGCGGCGGCGTATGCGGGCATCCCGGTCACCTATCCGGGCGCTGGTGACACATTGACGTTCGTCCGTGGCTACGAAGACGACGGCCGCGGCACGCCGAGCGCCGATTGGGCCGCGCTTGCCAAGCTGGAAGGGACCATCGTGTGCTACGCGGGCCCGCGCCAATTGACGGCACTGGTCAACGCGCTACTCTCCAACGGCCGCCCCGCGGAGGAATCGGCGGCCATCATCTCGAATGGCACGCTCCTGTCACAGGCAACCGTCACGGGCACGCTGGGAGATCTCGCCGATGGGCTTCGCGAGAAGCAGCCGTCGGGGCCCGCGATGCTGGTCGTCGGCAAAGTGGTGGGGCTTCGGGATCACTTGCGCTGGTTCGATGCACGGCCGCTGTTTGGGCGACGCGTCCTCGTGACTCGCTCTCGCGAACAGTCGGCTGAAATGGTCGAACTGCTCGAAGCGCACGGGGCCGAAGCGATCGAGGCGCCACTCATCAACATTGTCCCGCCCGACGATTACGGCCCGCTCGATCAGGCCTGCGAGAACGCTGGCGCGTTCGACTGGATCGTGTTCACCAGCGCCAACGGTGCGACCGCCTTCATGGATCGTTTGCTGGTCGGTCCGCGGGATGTCCGGGCCCTCGCCGACGCCAAGTTGTGTGCGGTTGGACCGGGGACCGCCGCGCGACTCACGCGGTTCGGGTTGAAGGTCGATCTGGTCCCCGATGATCACCGCGCGGAGGCTGTCGTCGACGCTCTACGAGCAACCGGCTCACTCAAGGACGTTCGCGTGCTGTTTCCGAAGGCCGACATCGCTCGCGACACGCTGCCCGAAGATCTGCGCGCGGCCGGCGCCGAAGTGACCGAGGTGATTGCCTATCGCACGGTCACTGCCGAAAGCGACGCGCACCTCGGAATCTATCGTCAGCTGCTGGACCGTCACATCGATGCGGTCACGTTCTCCAGCGCCTCCGCCGTGCGAGCGTTCGTGTCCATTTACGGCGAGGATCAGGCGGTCGATCTTCTGAACCACACGACCGTCGCGACAATCGGGCCCGTGACCGCCGATGCAGCCCTGCGCTACGGCATCACCCCACAGATCACGCCCGCGACCTCGACGGTGTCGGCGCTGGTGGATGCCCTCGTCGCGCACTTCGCATCGGTCCCCCAAGCCACATGAAGCTCGAGCGACGGTTTCGACGCTTGCGCCGCACGCCGGCGCTGCGTCGCCTGGTCCGCGAAACACGGTTGTCGGCGGATCAGTTCGTTTTGCCTCTTTTTGTCTGCGAAGGCGGCGGCGTTCGTCGTGAGGTGTCGTCGATGCCCGGCGTGTATCAATTGTCGGTGGACGAGGCCGTCACTGAGGCTGCTGCTGCGCGGAGTGACGGCGTCCCCGCGGTCTTGCTCTTCGGGCTGCCGAATGAGAAGGACGACGAGGGATCCGCGGCAGAGGATCCGGCCGGCCCCGTTCAACAAACCGTCCGGAGAATCCGCGATTCAGTCGCCGACATGGTCGTCATCACCGACGTCTGCCTTTGCGAGTACACGTCTCACGGGCATTGCGGAATCGTGGCTGATGGAGAGATCGTGAACGATGCCACGGTCGACCGACTCGTGCGCGCGGCGATCTCCCATGCCCGAGCCGGGGCCCATGTCGTCGCCCCGTCCGACATGATGGACGGACGTGTCGGGGCCATCCGGTCGGCGCTCGACGAGGCCGGATTCGACCAGGTCGCGATCATGAGCTACGCGGCAAAGTACTGCTCCGGGTTCTACGGACCGTTTCGTGAGGCGGCCGATTCGGCCCCGCAGTTCGGCGATCGCCGGAGCCACCAGATGGATACGGCCAACGTCGAAGAAGCGCTGCGGGAGGTGGCACAAGACATCGATGAGGGCGCTGATATCGTGATGGTCAAGCCGGCAATGCCGTACCTCGACGTGATTTGGCGCGTCCGCGAGCGATTCGGATATCCAACCGCAGCCTATCAGGTGAGCGGCGAGTACTCGATGATCAAAGCCGCCGCCCGCAACGGTTGGATCGATGAAGAGCGCGCGATGCTGGAGTCACTGACGGCCATTCATCGTGCGGGCGCGGAGATCATCATCACGTACTTTGCGCGCGAAGCGGCTCGGTGTGGTAAGAGGGCTAGGGCATAGGGCGTAGGGGCGTAGAGATGGGCCTAGGGGCTGTGCCCTGACGCCCTGGCCCTGCGCCCTGGCCCTGCGCCCTGCGCCCTGTGCCCTATGAAGAAACCCATCAAGTCAGCCAAGCTGTTTCAGCGAGCCAAGCAGGTCATTCCCGGCGGCGTCAACTCGCCAGTACGGGCGTTCAAAGCTGTCGGCGGTTCGCCGCATTTCATCGCGAAGGCTTCGGGCTCGCGAATCACAGACATCGACGGCAACTCGTTCATCGACTATGTCGGGTCGTGGGGGCCGATGATCCACGGCCACGCGCCGCGTGGCCTCACCAGCCTACTGGCCCGAGTCGGCCGTTCGGGTACAAGCTTCGGCGCGCCGAGCCCGCTCGAAGTCGAGCTGGCGGAGCGGGTCCGCAAGCTCGTGCCCTCGATGGAACGCGTGCGCTTCGTCAGCTCGGGCACCGAGGCCACGATGAGCGCGGCCCGTGTCGCGCGCGCGGCGACGAATCGCGAGAAGATCATCAAGTTCGAGGGCTGCTACCACGGACACGCTGACGCGTTTCTCGTTCGGGCCGGTTCGGGCGCGCTGACGTTCGGCACACCAACAAGCCCTGGTGTTCCTGCGGGGGCTGTTGCGCCAACACTGCTCGCCAGCTTCAACGACCTCGCCTCGGTCGAGCAGCTGACCGAAGCAAATGCCGGAGAAATCGCCGCAATCATCGTCGAACCCGTAGCCGGCAACATGGGCACCGTGATCCCCCAACCGGGGTTTCTCGACGGTCTCCGGTCGATTTGCGATCGAACGGGCGCGCTACTCATCTTTGACGAGGTGATGACCGGTTTCCGTCTCGCGCCCGGGGGCGCTCAGGCGTTGTTTGGCGTCCGCCCAGACCTCACGTGCCTCGGCAAGATCGTCGGTGGAGGGTTGCCGGTTGGCGCGTACGGTGGTCGCGCCGACCTCATGGATCTGGTGTCGCCGGCCGGCCCGGTCTATCAGGCCGGGACGCTCTCAGGGAACCCGCTGGCGATGGCAGCCGGACTATGGTCGCTGAAGCGCCTCACCGCCACGTTGTACCGGTCGCTCAGCGCGCGCACGTTCCGGCTGGCCTCGGGTCTGGCCGATGCGGCTCGCGATCGAGGAGTCCCGCTGCAGGTCAACGCCCTCGGATCGATGATCACACCGTTCTTCACCAGCGAGCGAGTAACTGGATTCAGCACCGCGGTGACAGCTGACACTGCGGCCTTTGGCGTGTTCTTTCGAGCGATGTTGGAGAACGGCGTGTATCTCCCACCATCGCAGTTCGAAGCCTGGTTCGTTTCCGCTGCCCACACGACGCGCGACATCGACGAGACGATCAGCGCAGCGCAGAGGGCATTCACGAAAGTGCGAAAGGCGAAGTCGTAACTAGGGTTCTTGAAGGAGGTTCTTGACGAAGGTTCTTCACGCAGGTTCGACGGAGGTTCTTCACCGGGGTTCTGCGAAGGTTCGTGACGGGGTTCTCGCGAGAACCTTCGTCAAGAACCATTGTGGAACCGTCGTGAAGAACCTCCGTCGAGAACCGTCGTTAAGAACCAAAACACTCATCTCGTATTCCGAATCACCAGCTCCTGATCGAGCCGCATGCGGAGTACCGCCCCCGGCGGCAACTCGACGTTCTCGCCCTCAGTCGCAGCGACGACGCCGCCACCACCAATGAGGATGCCGGCCAGCGCACCCTTCAGACCACCAAGAATGCCGCCGATGATCCCGCCCACGGCCGCTCCAGTCCCGATCTTGCCGGCATCTTCACGGTAGCCACCGGCTTCGAGCGCCTCGGTAACCGTGCCGCGAATCGGATAGTTGCGGCCGCCCACGGTGATTTGATCGAAGCTGAGCGCGAGCCGTCCCTTCCGATTCACGCGACCGGCATCGTCCACGGCCGTGACGACGCCACGAACCACCGAGCCGGCAGGGATGATCACGCGCCCATCCTCTCGAAGATCGACGATGGTCGTCGCTTCGAAGCGATCCTCTACCTGACTCGTGTCGGAGCTCAGCGCTGTCTGCAGCCGAACGTCGATCTCGGTCCCGGTCGGCACTGTTCCAGATGACGCCGGCGAGGATCCGTTCCCGACGCTGTAGCGTCCCGCTGACCCTTCGTTACCGGACACGCGGTTGCGAAGATCCTCGAGCCGGTCGCGCACATCGACATAGTGCGCGCGTGGCACCGAACGCTCACGACGGAAGCGAACCTTGAGATACGTGATTTCATCTTCGAGCTCGGTGAGCTCCGCCTCGTATGTGCGGGCAGCAGTCCGGTCACGCGATCTCAGATTCACAATGTCGTCGCCAATCTGATCCGCGGTCTGCTCGAGTCGCTGCACGTCGCTCGTGGTCATCTCTTGCGCCGCGGCGGACGTCGCGAGGAGCGCGACCGCGGCGCCCGCGACGAGCAGGGAACGAACACTGCGAGTCATGGGTTTCTCCTTCTCAAGCGGCCTCGACTGTCCGAGCGGGAGGCCATCCGGCTCTCACGAGATGAGGACGTTGGTCAGAATTCCGGGCAAACCTGGGGTGCCCAAGCAGGAGGGTGCAAGATGCGATCCGGGAGTTGGCGAAGCTCAGCCGAGCTTCTAGTTGCGCCAGGGCATCAGGCGCTCGATCCAGCTAATGCGAGTCAGATCGTTGTAGATGACCGTCACCATGAGCGCCATCAGCGCGACGAAGCCGGCGAGAAACATTTTCTCTTTCGCCTGGATGCTGAAGTCGCGACGCGCGACGGTTTCGAGCGCCATGATGAGAATGTGACCGCCGTCGAGCACCGGAACCGGCATCAGGTTCAGGAGCCCGAGGTTGAGGCTGATCGTCGCCATCAATGCGATGAGCGCCACCCAGCCAGCCTCGGCGGACTCGCCCGAGAGCTGCGCCATGCCGACCGGACCCATCAGCTGCCTGGGCGAGGTCTCGCCGACCAGCAAGCCCCACAGCGTCTTGAGGATGAGTCCTGAGAATTCGATGTTGCGCTGCACGCTCAACCCAAAGGCCTCGAGCACGCCCGGCCTGAACGTCCGTGTTTCGTTCGCCAGCCCAACGCCCACTCGCCCGGCGTCGTTCTCGCGTCGTGGGGTCACGGTGACAACCTTCTCCTCGCCGCCGCGCCGCACCCGGAATTCAATCGGCTTCTCGGGGCTCGCGGAAACGATCTCCACGACGTCGCGGGTGAAGACCATTCGCTGATTGTTGATGGACAGGATGATGTCGCCTGCTCTCAGGCCCCCAGCCTGGGCCTCCTCGCCATCGACGACATAGCTCACCGAGGGGTACACGTCGGGCAGCACGCCGATGTCGCCGACCGCGAACCGCCCCTCACTCGCGGCGCGCATCGTCACGACTTCCTGCCGTCCGTCGCGAACGACGGTCAGCCGCACATCACGGTTGGCGCGCATGCCGATGTTGAGCGAAAAGCGGTCCCAGTTCGGGACGTCCTCGTCATTCACACGAACGATGAGATCACCTGGTCGAATGCCCGCACCCTCGGCTGGCGAATTCGCTTCGACCCGTCCCACCACAACGGGTTTGTCCTCGAAGGAAGGAACCTCGGCCCCCTGTAGCAGAACGACCGCCAGCAGCACGACCGCCAAGGCCAGATTCATCAGTGGGCCCATGATCAGAATCTGGAACCGCTGCCATTTCGTCTTCGACAGGAACTCATCGTCTGCGCCCGTGACCTGATCGTCGGGATTCTCGCCCGCCATCTTCACGTAGCCACCGAGGGGGAACGCGCTGAGGCAATACTCCGTGTCGCCGCGCCGTACGCCGAGGAGCTTCGGCCCAAACCCCAGCGAGAACGTCAGGACGCGCACGCCGTGCCAGCGCGCCATCATGAAGTGGCCGAGTTCGTGGACGAAAACCAGAACGCCGAGAACAAAAGCAAAGGCCAGAATCGTAGTCACTAGGTCAATCCTCGAGACAACCGAACCGTCCCCTGGGGCGCGATGACGCCATCAAGTCAGCGCCCCGGGCTCTTCGATTTTACCGTGCGGTCGCCGACGGCTCGCCGGCTCGTCCCTCACTCGACGCCACGAGCGTGCTCGCGTAATCGCGAGCCCACCGATCCACCTCCCGAATGGCGTCGAGCGTCTGGGCCGGGGCCGGATGGTGCGCATTCATCGTACTCTCGATGACGCGTGCAATGCCTGGGAAGCTCAACCGGCCCTGTAGAAAAGACGACACAGCGACCTCATTGGCCGCATTCAGCACGATTGGCAGGCTGCGTTCGGCTTCAAGCGCCCGATAGGCCAGCCGGAGGCAGGGGAAATCGTCCCAGGCCGGTTCGTGAAATTCGAGCGGTGCACACTTCGTCAGGTCGAGGACCGGCACTGGCGCGTCCCACCGCTGCGGATACGAAAACGCGTACTGAATTGGGAGCCGCATGTCCGTCGTGCCGATCTGGGCAATCACCGATCCGTCGGTCAGCTCGACCATCGAGTGAACGATCGACTGCGGGTGAACGACGACACGAATTCTCGAGGCGGGCGCACCAAACAACCAGTGCGCTTCGATGACCTCGAGACCCTTGTTCATGAGCGTGGCGGAATCGATCGTGATCTTTGGTCCCATCTGCCAGGTGGGATGCCTGAGCGCTTCGTCCGCTGTGACACGCTCGAGGCTCCCGGACGACCGGCCGCGAAACGGTCCGCCCGAAGCAGTGAGAATCAAGCGACGCAGCTCGCCGGACGCACGGCCGTGCAGACACTGATGAATCGCGTTGTGCTCGCTGTCGACGGGCAAGATGTCAATCCCGCGTGCGCGCGCGCGATCCATTACAAGGCCCCCGGCCATCACCAACACTTCCTTGTTCGCGAGCGCGATGGCTTTGCCGGCGTCGATTGCGCCCAACACCGCTTCGAGTGCCGCGGTGCCGGACGAGGCACAGAGGACCAGATCGACGGCGGGATGGGTGGCAACGGCGATCAGCCCTTCGCCGCCTGTCCCATGACATTCGGGCAACGACTGGCCGAGGAGTGAGCGGAGTTCGTCGAACGCGCGTCCGGAGGCCATCGCGACGGCTCGCGGACGATAGCGCTGGACCTGGGCGGCGAGTCCGACCGCGTTCTCGCCCGCCGCCAGGCCGACCACTTCGACGCGCTCGGCATGAGCATCCGCGACTGCCAGCGCGCTCGTGCCGATGGATCCGGTCGATCCAAGAATTGCAATCCGTTTCTTCACGGATGATGTCGTCAAATCGTGTAGACCCAGCGCACGTACAGGTAGAACACGGGCGTCGCAAAAAGCAGCGCGTCGATCCGATCCAGCACCCCTCCGTGTCCGGGAATCAGCGATGAGCTGTCCTTGAAGCCAGCCGCGCGCTTGAGCATGGATTCGAAGAGATCGCCGACAATCCCGGCCGCGACGAGCACGATTCCCAGTAACGCGATCATCAACGGTCGTGCGACGGGAATCAACTGAGGACCAGCATAGTAAAGAAACATGGGTGCGGCGACGAATCCGCCCGCTGCTCCCTCAATCGTCTTTTTCGGGCTCAGTCGAGGTGCGAGCGGGCGCCGCCCCATCAGCCGCCCGACATAGTACTGCGCGGTATCGCTCACCACGATCGTGGCGATCAGCAGCAATACCGCATTGCGCCCTCCATAGATGTGGATCCCGACCAGGGCGCCAAGCGGTAACCCGAGATACAAGATCGACAAGGCTCCGGCCGCTGATCCCCGAACGGCAGTTTGAAAGAGATGGCCACCGTCGTCACTGCTCGTCGAACCTCGCGGCGTCCGGACCATCGCCGAGAGCGCAATCACCAGCACGCCAATGCCGACGACCGCTTCCCAGGCTACATGGGGGAAGGGCACCGTCACCAGCGTTGCGAGCGTGGCGATGACCGTTGACGCCTCGGGGAGGTCGGCTCCAACCGCGCGCATCAATCGCGCGTACTCGTGACACGCCAGTACGCTGACGACGATTGCCACAACCAGCAACGTCGTCGCGTTGCTGAACCAGACTAGAGCGAAAAACACAGCGCCAAGGACAACGCCGCTCAGGACACGAGTCATTGGGTGATTGGGTGAGTGGGTGAGTGAATCACCTAATCACCCATTCATCCAATTTCGTAGCGACCCCACCGAAGCGCCGGTCGCGCTTTTGGTAGGCAAGGACAGCCTCGAGCAGGTGTCGGCATCGGAAGTCGGGCCAGAAGGTGTCCGTCACCCAGATCTCGGCGTAGGCTATCTGCCACAGCAAGAAGTTGCTGACGCGCATCTCGCCGCTCGTACGAATCAGAAGATCCGGATCGGGCTGGCCATTCGTGTAGAGCAATTCGGCGAACCGTCGCTCGTCCAGTGCGTCGGCGCTGAGTCCGGATTCGATCGCCCGCCGGGCTGCGTCCACGATTTCCGTGCGTCCGCCGTAGTTGAGCGCGATGTTGAAGAGCATGCCGGCATTGCGTGCCGTCTTCTCTTCGGCCGCGCGCAACTCCTGAAGAATATCGGCGGCGAGCTCGTCGGACCGGCCGATGACATTGAAGCGGATGTCGTTCGTGAGCAGCGTGGACAGCTCCGAGCGGAGGTACCGCTTCAGGAGCATCATCAACGTGCTGACCTCAGCGGCGGGACGCTTCCAGTTTTCGACGGAGAATGCGTACAGCGTCAGCACTTCGAGGCCAAGACGCGCCGACGTCTCGACCACTGCCCGAACCGCCTCAATCCCGGCGCGATGCCCCTCGACCCGCGGCAGGTGCCGCTGTCCCGCCCATCGTCCGTTGCCATCCATGATGATGGCGACGTGGCGAGGGAGGCGGTCAGGGTCGATCTGCTGCGCGAGATCCGCCTCCGCGCTGCCAGGCGGAACCCATTCGATCAGGCGATCCAGACTCATGGACAGAAGCCAATGGTACTACGGGGTCTGGTGAGGCGGGTGGGTCGGGTCAGGTCGGGTCTGGAGGACCCGGTGAGGCTGGTCGCATCATGAAAAGGAAAGGCCGGAGGATTCCTCCGGCCTTCAGACCGGCGAGCCTACCAGCCTGCCCACCAGCCTTACCCGCCCTACCAGACTTACTCGCCCGTCTTCGTCGGCCACGGAACGCCCTGCTGCGCGCGGACCCATGCCCTTGAACACGAACTTCTGCAGGCGCTTGCCGGTGTAGGTCTCCGTCGTGTAGATGTTGCCCTTCGAGTCGACGGCAATGCTGTGCACGCCTCGGAACTGCCCGGGCTGGCGGCCGCCGGTGCCGAACTGCGAGACGATCTCGAGCGAGTTGCGATCGACGATGTAGACGTGCTCGTTGGCGCCGTCGGCCACGTAGAGGTAGCTGCTGCTTGCGGGTCGCGAGAAAACGCGACGTCCCACACCGAACCATCGGACAACGTCTCTGGGAACAGCTGCTTTTCCTTGACGAACTTTCCTTCCTTCGTGAAGACCTGGATGCGATCGTTCGGGCGGTCGCACACGTACACGAAGCCGTCGTTGGAGAGCTCGGCGCAGTGCACCGGCGTGCGGAACTGCTGCGCGAGCGGCTCCTTCGGATCGTAGCGGCCGAGCGGCGCGTCGTCCGGCTTGTTGCCGTACGCGCCCCAGTAGCGCTTGATCTTGCCCGAGTCCATGTCGATCACGGCCACGCGCTTGTTGAAGTAGCCGTCCGACACGTACGCCTCGTTGGCCTTCGGGTCGATGAAGACCTTGGCGACGCGGCCGAAGTTGTCCATGTCGTTACTGTTGGCCACGGGCTTGCCGTCCACCATGCGCGCACCCTTCTTGCCGAACATCCCGACGAACTTGCCCTCGCGCGTGAACTTCAGGATGTGCGCGTCGGGACCGCCGTTGCCGCCAATCCACACGTTGCCCTTGTGGTCCACGACGATGCCGTGGTTCGAGTCCGGCCAGTCGGGATGAAGCGTCGGCCCGCCCCAGCTGTGCACGACGTTGCCGGCCTGATCGAAGGCGACGACCGGCGGCGCCGGATCGCAGCATTCGCTCACCGAGTGGTGCCGGGCGCGTAGTAGACCTTCGGGTTGGCTGACGGAGTCGCGAACTCCGTGCCGTCGAGGTTGGCCGGGTCGTTCCCCCGGTGGATGATCCAGACTTGGTCCTTCTCGTCGATACCCAGGCCGATGGTCTGCGCCGAACACCCAGTTGTTCGGCATCGTCTTCGGCCAGAACGGGATCGACTTCGAAAATCGGCACCTGCGCCGCTCTTGGCCTGCGCCTGCGGCCGTCTGTTCGAGGGCGCGTTCGGTGACCACCAATCCAACGATGGCCACGACGAACGTCGCGCCAATCAGGAGATTCCGCTTCACGGCTCCGTCCTTTCTCTTCAGTCAGAGTTCCACGGTTCCAGGTTCCAGGGTTCCGGGTTTTCGCCGCACGCCGCAGCCTTGCTGAACCTTGGAACTTTGGAACCTTGGCCGTTGACCTGACGGGCGCCAGTATATTCGCAAGGGCGCGAGGCGGGAAGATAAAATCCCGGAATCGAACACATGCCTTGCCGCGTAGTCATCGCCCTGGTCGTCCTCCTGACGGTTGCGGACCATCGGCCTCAATTCCCACGAGATCCCGAACGAAGTCACGGTTCAGACCTTCCTGAAGCCGGAGGGTCAGCGCCTGATGTTCCTGGTTCGCGCGCCGATGAAGGCCATGAGGGACATGGACGTTCCGCGGCGGGGCGGCGCGTATCCAGGCTACATCGACCTGTCGCGCATCGACCCCGTGCTGCGCGACGCCGCGACACAGTGGATTGCGCGACTTCGTCAAGCTCTACGAAGACGACCGTCAGCTTCCCTATCCGGAGGTCCTTGCGGCCCGCATCTCGTTGCCGTCCGATCGATCGTTCGAGTCGTACGACCAGGCGCTGGCGAACATCAATGGTCCGCCGCTGCCGGTCGAAACCGACCTCGTCTGGGAAGAAGGCCTTCTGGATGTGGCCTTCGCGTTTCCTATTCAGTCCGACCAATCGCAGTTCTCCATCAGCTCGGGTCTCACGCGGCTCGGAGTCCGCGTGAACGTCGTGCTCCGGTTCCTGCCGCCCGGAGGGGCCGAGCGTGCGTTCGACGTCCACGGCGATCCCGGGATTGTCCGGCTGGATCCTCGATGGCACCAGGCGGCTTTGCGCTTCGTCGAGGACGGCTTCTTTCACATCCTCGACGGCATCGATCATCTCCTCTTCCTGCTCTGCCTGGTCATTCCGTTCCGTCGCTTCCGCTCGCTGCTCGTCGTCGTCACCTCGTTCACGATCGCGCATTCGGTCACGCTGATCGCGTCCGCGTACGACCTGGCGCCGACGTCGCTGTGGTTCCCGCCGCTGGTGGAAACCCTGATTGCGGTTTCGATCGTCTACATGGCGTTCGAGAACATCCTGTACGCCGTGCGCGAACGTCAGTCGGCCGATGTGGACCAGCGCGCGCTCGAGCGTCGATGGGCGGTCGCGTTCGGCTTCGGGCTGATTCACGGCTTTGGGTTTTCGTTCGCGCTTCGAGAATCGTTGCAGTTCGCCGGCTCGCACCTGCTGACGTCGCTCGTCTCGTTCAACGTGGGAGTCGAGCTTGGGCAGTTGCTCGTGCTGGTGGTGCTGATCCCGACCCTCAACCTGGTGTTTCGCTACGTGCTGGCTGAGCGAATCGGAACGATTCTGCTGTCAGCACTGGTCGCGCATACCGGATGGCACTGGGCGACCGAGCGGGGCGCGCAGCTTTTGCAGTTTCCGGTGCCGGCTTTCAACGTCGCCGGGCTGACCACCGCGATTCGGCTTCTGCTGCTGATGGTCGTGGCGGCCTTCCTCGTCTGGATTCTGTTCGGCGTCGTTCGGCGGCCAGCGCCTCGACGTCAGCAAGGCGAAGCGCGTCAGTAGTCGACCCGCACGAGCGTCAAGCCATGCGCGGGCGCGGTCGCGGACGCCCGCGCCCGATCGCCGGAAGCCAGAATTTCCAGGAGCGCCGCCGAATCGACTCGACTTCTTCCGACATCGACCAGCGTCCCGACGATGTTTCTCACCATGTGACGCAGGAACCCTGTGCCCGTAATCTCGTACTCGATCGTCGGCGTGGATGGCTTTTTCTCGACCTTCGACGCGATGACGTCGCGCACCGTGGTCTTGACATCGCTTCCTGCAGCCTGGAAGGCCGCGAAGTCGTGATGGCCGATGAGCAGGTCGGCGGCCACCTGCATGGCGTTCACATCCAGCGGCTGAGGCACATGCCACGCATAGCGGCGCTGCCGAGGAGGCATGACGAGATCGCACCACAGCGCATATCGGTAAGTCTTGAGCCGGGCATCGAACCGCGCGTTGAAGTCCGGACGCATCTCGACGACGTCGCACACGCGAACATCGTGCGGCAGTGTCGCATTGAGCGCGCGTTGCACCTCCGAAGTGCCGATCGTCGTCGTGAGCGACACGCTCGCCACCTGACCATCGGCATGCACACCCGCGTCGGTGCGACCAGCGCCGGTGATGACGACCGGCTGCCCCTCAATCGGCGCCAGCGCGTCTTCGATGACTGCCTGCACCGTGCGTTCCGAGGCTTGTCGCTGCCAGCCACAGAAGTCAGTGCCGTCGTAGGCGATGGTTAATTTGAGGGTACGCATCGGTGATCAGGGCACAGGGCGCAGTGGCATAGGGCGGAGGGCGCGACAGGATTGAGGCCCAATCCCTCCTATGCCCTGCGCCCTGTGTCCTACGCCTGTCACCTCGATCGCGAGCCTGGCTTGACAATCGCGATCCCTTGTTTGCACATCGGGCATTCGGATTCCGAGTAGAGCGGAAGCTGCATCGGCAGCAGAGCGGCGAATGGCAGCTCGAGACCATGCGTGCCGCCGCTCCGATCGACGATGGCGCAGGCGCCGACGACCTGGGCACCGGCCCGCTCGGCGACTGCAATCGTCTCGCGCGTCGATCCGGCGGTCGTGACGACATCCTCGACCACCAGTACCCGGTCGTCAGGCGACAAGGTGAAGCCGCGGCGCAATGTCAGCGTGCCCTCGTGCCGCTCGGCAAAAAGCGACCTCACGTCGAGCGCTCGCGCAACTTCATGGCCGATCACGATGCCGCCGAGGGCAGGGGCCAGAGTGCACGTCGCACTCCACGGGCGGACAAGCTGCGCCAGCGCCTCTCCAAGCAGCTGACGCGTCGCGCGGGTGCTGGAGGACGAGGGCACACTGCAGGTAACCAGAACTATGAAGGCCCGAAGACAATCGAAAGTGGCCCTCGAGCAGGGCCCCCGACTGGCGAAACAGCGCCAAGACCTCGGATTCGTGCATCGGGCGGTAGTATAGACATCGAAGCTCTGAACCCAGAGCGGGCGCCGCTTCGCTGCCACGATCTGTGGGTCGGTCGAACCCCCGGGGCGTCCAGAGCGTCTATTATCCAGATCTGGGACGTCGGCACCCTTCTTGCTGCCGTACCCAGTCCGGACCTTTTCCAGCACCTTTTTGGAGTACCAGGCAATGCGTGACCAGACGTGTTATCGCTCGGGGCTTGTGATCACGGCCCTTTCAGTCGCCTCGACCCTGTTCGTTTTCGGGGCAGGCCCTGTCCGGGCACAGACAGCGCCAATAGCCGCTGTTTCTGCCATTACAGCGCCGGCACAGTTCCAGGGCCCAGTTCGCCGACTTTCGATCGACGAAGCTGTCGCGCTCGCGCTCGAACAGAATTTGGACCTGCAGGTCGATCGGATCGACCCGCAGATTGAGGACTACAGCATCTCTGTCGCGCGCAGCGGCTGGACACCGGTCTTTTTTTCGGGGTTGACGACGCGCAGCGCCACCAACCCACCGCAGGACATCTTCGGCGGGGACCAGACGGCCATCACGAACGAGAACCTGAACTCGGTTTTGGGGCTCCAACAGCAGTTGCCCTGGTTCGGGGGCAGTTACAGCGCCAACTGGAACACCGGTCGCATCACGACCAACAACATCTTCAGCAGCTTCAATCCACAGCTCAACTCATCGGTCGCGTTCAATTACACGCAGCCGCTGCTCCGCAACTTCACGATTGACGCCACGCGTCAGCAGGTGCTGGTGTCGAGCAAGAATCGCGAGATCTCGGACGTTCAACTCCGGGAGTCGATTGCCATCACCACGCGCAACGTGAAGAACGCGTACTGGGACCTGGTCTACGCCAACAACAACCTGGCCGTGCAGCGCCAATCGTTGGAGCTTGCGCAGCGGTCGTACCGGGACAATCGTGCGCGAGTCGAAATTGGCACCATGGCGCCGCTCGACATCGTCCAGGCGGAAGCCGAGGTCGCACAGCGCGAGGAGGGAGTGATTCTGGCGGAAGCATCGATTTCGCGCGCAGAGGATCGCTTGCGGGCGCTGATCTCGAATCCAACCGATCAGCCCGAGTTCTGGAACACCCGTCTCGAGCCTTCGGATCCTCCGACGTATCAGCCGGTCAGCATCAATGCGGAAGCCGCGGTTCGCAACGCGCTCGCGGCGCGCACGGACCTTGCGGCCACGCGGAAACAGATCGAAGCGAACGACGTTACCATCCGCTACTACAAGAACCAGTCAATGCCCGACATCAATGCCGTGGTCAACTACAGCGCCATCGGGCTGGCTGGTACACAGTTCGACTTGAGCAACAACTTCCCACCGCAGGTCCTGGGTCAGACGAACCGGAGTTTTGGCACCGCACTTGGCGATGCCTTCGCGTCGGACTTCCCCACGTGGTCCGTGGGACTCCAGTTGAACTACCCGATTGGAAGGTCGTTCGCCGAGAGCAACCAGGCACGCGCGAGGCTGCAGAACTCGCAGGTACAGAAGCAGCTTCAGAGCTCGGAGCTTCAGGTCACCACTCAGATTCGTGATCTCGCACGAAACGTTCAGACCAACGGCAAACGAATCGAGGCCACGCGCGCGTCGCGAGCCCTCGCGGAAAAGCGCCTTGAAGCGGAAGAGAAGAAGTTCCAAGCCGGCATGACCAGCAGCTTCCTCGTCATCCAGGCGCAGCGCGACTTGGCACAGGCGCGCAACAACGAGCTGGCCGCCACGATTGACTATCTGAAGTCTGTGGTGGACTACGAGACATCCCAGGAGGCGCCGCTTTCCGGCGGCGCCACGTTCTCGCCACTGTCGATCCTGGCGAATACAGACAGCGGTAGGGCGTAGATCGCAGGGCACAGGGCAGGGGTACGGGCACAGGGCACAGGGAATAGGGCGTAGGGCATAGGGCGGGCTAGGGACAGGGACTGAGGGCCCTAATCCCTCCCCTATGCCCTGTGCCCTGCGCCCTCTGCCCTGTACAGCTAAACTCCCCCCGTGCAGAAGCTGACCGTCACGGTCATCACGCGCAACGAATCCCGGCACATCGCGGCCGCTCTCGAATCGGTCAACTGGGCGGACGAAATCATCGTGGTCGATTCGGAAAGCACCGACGACACGGTGGAGATTGCAGGCCGATACACGTCGCGCGTGGTTGTCCGGCCGTGGCCCGGCTACGTCGCGCAAAAGAACTTTGCCGCCGCGCAGGCCACCCACGACTGGATTCTGTCCCTCGATGCAGATGAACGCGTGTCGGCCGGCCTCCGGGACGAAATTCGGCGGATGCTGGCCGAGCCAATGACGGCGGCGGGCTACCGCATCCCCCGCGTCACCTTTCATCTCGGGCGCTGGATTCGTTCGACCGACTGGTATCCCGACTACCAGCTCCGACTCTATGACCGCCGCCGCGCTCAATGGGCCGGACGCTATGTCCACGAATCAGTTCGCACCGACGGACACGTCGCAACCCTCCGAGGCGAGCTGCAGCATTACGCGTATCGCGACCTGGCGCATCATGTCGAAACGATGGATCGATATACCGCGCTGGCCGCTCGTCAGATGTTCGAAGACGGCCGTCGCGCCAACTGGATCGACATTCTGGTGGTGCCCCGGCTGACGTTCTTTCGCAACTACATCCTGCGTGGTGGATTTCGCGACGGCATGGTTGGCCTCATCATCTCGGCAATGAACGCCTATTACGTCAGCGTCAAGTTTGCAAAGCTCTGGGAGCTGTGTTCGCCATCCACATCGACACCGCCCGCACATGGCGTGGCGGACAAAACCAGGTCCTCCTGACCGTCCTGGGGCTTCGCACCCTGGGACATCGGTCGGTGCTCGTCGCGCACGCCGACGGTGAGCTCTATCGGCGCGCATCCGAGGGACCCGATCTGATTCCGCTTGCCCCTCGCAACGAAGTCGACCTGTCGGCCGCGTGGAAGCTGTCGCGCATCATTCGTCAGTGGAGACCAGAGGTCGTGCATGCTCACGACCCGCATGCGGTGGCGATGGCAGGGCTGGCCCTGTCGTTCGGCGCTCCTGACCCGCGACCGCGGATCGTTGCCTCGCGGCGCGTCGACTTTCATCTGCAAGCCCACTCCTTTTCGCGTTGGAAGTATCGGCAGGTCGACCTCTTCATCGCCGCCTCCAAGGCGATCAAAGACATTCTCGTGGGCGATGGCATCGCCGCCTCGCAGATCGTCGTCGTGCACGACGGAATCGACGTCGGCAAGATTGGCCGCCTGCCAGGGGTCGACATTCACGGCGAGTTCTGGTTGCCGCGTGGTGCGCCAGTTGTCGTTAACGTCGGTGCGTTGGTCGACCACAAGGGGCAAAAATACCTGGTCGCGGCGATGCCGCACGTGCTCAAAGCGGTTCCCGACGCGTTCCTGATCATCTTCGGCGAAGGTGAGTTGCGGGGCGCTTTGGAAAAGCAGATCAAACAGCTTGGTTTGGAGAAACAGGTTCGGCTTGCGGGCTTCCGTGAGGATGTCCTGCAAGTGGTCAAGTCCGCCGATCTCTTCGTCATGAGCTCGGTCACCGAAGGGCTTGGATCCACTGTGCTCGACGCCATGGCCATGCGGCTGGCGGTCGTCGGCACTCGTGCAGGCGGCATTCCGGAAGCCGTCGTCCACAACGAGACGGGCGTGCTCGTGCCAGCCGCCGACCCGCAGGCGCTTGCCACGGCCATGATCGGCTTGTTGAAGAATCCGAAGCGGCGTCATGAAATGGGCGAGCGCGGACTCGCGAGAGTCACGGAACACTTCGGCGTCGCGCGGTTCCTCGAGGAGACATTGAGGGCCTATCGACTCGCCGTCGACAGGAAGGAGAGCACGGCGGCGTTGAACTCGTCGGCCCAGCCCAGTGGCAGAGCATGATCTGCGCCCGGTATCACTTTCAGGACTGCTCCTTTCACCTCCTTCGTCACGAGCTGCGCTGACTGCTTGATGCTGGGCATATCGCGGTCGCCGATAATGACCAGCGTCGGGACCCGAACATCGGCCAGCCGCGTGATTGCCGAGGGCTTCATCGGGACGTAGGGCGCAAATGGCATCCTGAACGGCGCGAGATTGCGGCGCGTGATGGCCTCGAGCTCTTTGATGACGGCTGGGCGAGTCCGGGCGACCGACCACATGGGATGCGCCAGCCAGGCCTTGACGATCGCGTCGTCGCCATCCTTGACCGCTGCGAAGATCGCGCCTATCTGTTTGACCTCGTCCTGCGGGCGGCACGAACCCGCTGGGCGCCGCGGCAACCAGAGTGAGCGTGTTGACGCGCTCGGGATGTTGCAGCGCGAAGTCCAGGGCCACGCCACCTCCGAACGAGTGCCCCACCAGATGTGCCCGGTCAACCTTCAGGTGGTCGAGCAGACGCAACAAGTCGTCGGGAACGTTGTAAGCCTCCTCTGGAGCCGACGATTCTCCGAATGGACGAATGTCGTAGCGAACGACACGGAACTGTTTCGCGAAAGGGGCCATCTGCGCGTCCCAACTCCGGCGATCCATGAACCCCCCGTGTAGAAACACGACGGTCGGTCCGGAACCGGCAGTGTCGTACGCAATCTCACCGCCGGTGATCTTCAGCTTCGCGGATTGAAGCGCAGTGTCCGGCGCGGTTGGCTGTCCCAGCGAGAGCGCGACAAGCGTAGCGACTGCTAGCTTCCCCATGCCAGCCTCATCAGTCCTTGTGCGTCCCGAACGACAATGCCGCCGGGCACGAAGGCGGGGAGCGCCCAGGTCTCGCCGTCGGCGACCTCGATTCGGCGTTCCTCGCTGAACTTCACGGCATCACGTTTGGCTACGATCAGATCGCCAGCGTTGGTCAGGAAGATGACGTGCGAAGGGCCCAACAGAATCGAGGCGTGGTCGCCCTCGCGTCCGTCGGTGGCCCAACGAACCGCTCCGGTTGCGACGTCGAGCGCCACCAACTGCCCTTTCCGCTTGTTCGACATCCCGTACAACGTCCCGTCCGCCACGACCGGCGCGCTCATATACATCGTCACTTCGGCGTTCTTCCACACCGGCGTTGCCTGCCATGTGCCGCCGCTGGTGGCGAGCGCGAAGGCTTGCGTTCCCTGCCGCACGCCGCTCACAATCAAATGCGTCCCGGTCCACACCGGCGTGATGATGTTCTCGTGCCACTCGTCGCGAAAATCGATGGACCACAGTGAGGCGCCGGTCACGGCGTCGATCCCGGCGATCGATCCGTTGGTGAGCGCGACGATCTGTCTCGTCCCGCCTACCGTGATGGCGATCGGCGACGCATAGCCTGGGCCCAACCCCTTCCATGTCCAACGTTCGTTCCCATTGGTTGGGTCGACAGCCATGACGCGTCCACCATGGACGTCGCTACCGACCTGAACGATCAGCGACCCGCCCTCGAGCATTGGCGACATGGCTGTCCCACAGAACAACTTCGAGGTGTCGACCGACGCCGAATAGTCTTTGCGCCACGCCACCGAACCATCAGCCGTGTTCCACGCCGACAGCACGCCGGTGACTCCGAGCGTGTAGACACGACTGCCAACGACGATCGGCGTCGAGTTCGGCCCTTTGGCCATCTTCACGGCGTACTGATTCTTCGCAAACGTTGCCGGGTATTTCTGCTGCCAGAGCACCTTGCCAGATTGAAGATCAATTGCGGTAACAATCTCCTCCGGGTCGCGTCGGCTGTGAACATAGACGCGGTCACCTGAGACCACCGGCGACGAATACCCCTCTCCGACTTCGACCCGCCAGACGCGCTTCACCGATGCGGGCCAGGGTGACGGCAGGCTACCGGCTCCGACGGCGCCGTCACGAGTCGGTCCACGCCACTGGGTCCATTCCTGCGCCGACGCGGGCAGGGTGAGGGCTGCCGCGACAATGAGTGAATGCGTGATTGGGTGATTGAGTGATTGCATTGGCTGAATGGGTGATTGTGATAGGCACAGGGCGCAGGGCACAGGGCACAGGGTCGGGACGCAGGGTGCAGGGCGCAGCTCGCAGAGATCTAGTGCCCTGCTCCCTACCCTGAGCCCCGTGCCCTGTGCCCTCGCCCTGTCTTAGATTTCGCCGTCCCGGTCTGCACAGCCCGCGGAGCGGGCATTGACCGTCCCGCTGCTTCGTCCCAAAACCGCACGCTTTCATCATGCCGATGTGGCAGAGCGAAAAGTCGAAGCGCACGGGATCGACCGGGTCGAGCGCGCGGAGCGATCGGGTGATGTCGGCCGCCATTCGCCAACCCGGGCTGGTGTATCGGGTCAGCCGCAGGCATCGACCGACACGAATCACGTGGGTGTCGAGGGGCACGATCAGTTGGGACGGCCGCACGTGCGACCAGATACCCAGGTCGACCTCGTCACGCCGAACCATCCAGCGCAGGAAAAGATTCAACCGCTTGCACGCGCCGCCGCTCGAGGGACGCGCAAAGAAGTACGACACGCCGGGACGGGAGGGAACGCGACCGTAGATCGCGTCGAGATTCAGGCCGCACGCGCGCGTGGAAAACGCGTCGAGAGCGGCTTCGACGGTCTCTGCGCCATCGTCCAGCCCGTCGGCGAAGAAGCCTTCGATCGAACCTCGCCGGTCGATCATCTGGCGGAGGACCCACACAAGGGCCGCGAGGTCCACGCCGCGGGTCCATCGGTGCTGCAAATGATCGAGGGCGCGCCGATCACGGCCAGGGTCGAAAGCCCGGACATAGGCGGCCGGCGAAGGACCCATCACCTTCAGCAGGCCTTCAATTGAATTCAAAACGCTTTGCACACGGCCGAATGCCAGTGCCGCGGCGCAGAATCCCACCACTTCGCGATCCTCTGCGCGCGAGAATCGACGAACGATCTGGATCGGGTCGGTGACCGACTGTGCATCGTTGAACTGATGGTAGAGCGCGTCGAGCCGGCCATGCAGGTCCGAGTCCGCGCCGCTCGAGCGAGCTCGCAGATTTTGTGCACGGGTCGGGCCTCGTGTCCTAGTGCCGGTCCATGCCTCCTGCTATTTCACTGGAATGGCGCGATCGAGCACCGTCACGGCATCGAGTACGGTTTGCGCGACGCCGGCGAAAAATGTTGCGTCGATCTTGTCGGCCGTGTCGGTAGGCTTGTGGTAGTCCGGATGATCCTCGACCCCAAAGTACACGAACGGAATGCCCGCCGCGTGAAATGCACCATGATCAGATTGCGTGGTCCAGTCATCGACACCGCCGGCCTGCCCTTTCGGCTGGTCGTGACCGAACAACACCTTGACGGGCGCCCGAGCCGCGACCGGCTCGAGCAGCGGTTTCAACGCCGGGCGATGATATGTCCCAGCTACGTAGATCTCGTTGCGTCGCGCTCCGACTCACCATGTCGAGGTTGACGTTGAGCGCGATCCGCTCCTTCGCCACGGGAGGCGCCGCTACGAACGCCCGCGCACCCTGCAGCCCCATCTCCTCGGCGTCAAATGCGACGAACACCACATCGTGGGTCCACGGTGTTCGCTGGCAGTGACGCGCCAGCGCGAGCACCACCGCCACACCCGACGCGTTGTCATCGGCGCCGTGATAGATCGCGCCGTCACGCACCCCGAGATGATCGTAGTGCGCGCTGACGACCATGACCGGCGCGACGGTCGGACCATCGACCGGACGCTGACCGGCACCGGACCCGCGACAGTTCCCGACGATGTTCACGCCTTTCGTTTCGACCCCGTTGCGGTTGAAACTGAACGGCACCTCAAAGCTGCCATCGACTGGAGTCAATCGGGCGGTCGCGAACTGTTCGACTATCCAGGCCCGCGCCTTGGCGTTGCCGGGCGTAGCCGGTCCGACGCCCTTCGAGATCGGGCGCGGCCAGGACCTTCACCGCCTCCATCAAGTCCTGAGCATTCGGTTGACGGGCAGGCTGAGCCGTTAGAGCCGTGGTCGCCAGGAGGGTCACCAGGGCAATCGACATCAGATTGGCGACGAGTCGCGGAGGGCGGAACGTCATGAGCTGAGGTCCACAGGCGAGCCGGTCCTGGCTTCTTCGAACGTCAGCGTCGCGACCTCCCGGTTCGCAAACACGACCCGTCCACCGACGACGGTGGCGGCAACGCCGCCACGCAGCGTCCATCCGTGAAACGGCGTGTTTTTCGAGCGGCTGCGGAATCGTGCGCGATCGATCGTCACTTCGAGGTCGGGAGCCAGGATCGTGATATCGGCCGGTCCCCCCACGGCCAGTGTGCCGCCCGGGACACGGAGAATTCGCGCTGGATTCACTGCCATCAGTTCGATCAGCCGCGACAGCCGGATCAGGCCGGAATGCACCAGTCGGTCGAGCGCAAGCGGGATCGCGGTCTCCAAGCCAACGATCCCGAACGGCGCGCGATCGTATTCGACCTGCTTCTCGTCGTAATGGTGCGGCGCGTGGTCGGTGGCGATCACGTCTACGCTGCCATCCGCGATGCCCGCGAGCATCGCGTCGCGGTCTCGCGCTTCGCGAAGCGGCGGGTTCATCTTGGTGTTCGTGTCGTAGGGCACCGGATCGGCGAGCCAATCATCGGTCAGCGTGAAGTGATGAGGCGCAACCTCGCAGGTGACCTTCACGCCGCGGTGTTTCCCCTGTCGCACGGCTTCGAGCGTGGTCCAGGCGCTCATATGTGCGATGTGCACGTGACCGCCGGTCATTTCGGCCAACAACACGTCGCGGGCCGCCATGATCGACTCGGCGGCGCCCGGGATCCCTCGCAGGCCCAACTCCGCGGCCCGCGGACCCTCGTGGGCGCAGCCCTCACCCTTCAACGAGAGATCCTCGCAGTGCTCGATCATCGGCATGTCGAACATGCTCGTGTACTCGAGCGCGCGGCGCGCCAACAACGCCGACGCCACCGGATGCCCATCGTCGGTCACGGCCACGCACCCGGCGGCTCGCAGTTCGGCGATGTCGGCCAGTTGCTCGCCCTGCTGCCCGCGCGACACCGCGCCGATCGGATAGACGCGCGCCAGACCGGCCTCCTTCGCCTTGCGCAGGATCAGTTCGGTGACGCCCGCGTTGTCGTTGACCGGATTGGTATTGGGCATGCAGGCCACAGCCGTGAATCCGCCCGCGACCGCGGCCGCGGTGCCGGTCGCAACCGTTTCCTTGTGCTCCTGTCCAGGCTCGCGCAGGTGGACGTGCATGTCGATCAGACCAGGACAAATCACCAGCCCACGCGGAATCGACGACCACGTGCCCCGCGTCTGCCCACGAGGCCGGAAGGTCGCGGTCGACTCGCGCGATGCGATCGCCCTCGATGAGGATGTCGAAGTCGCCGTCGATTCCCGCCGCGGGATCGACGAGACGGCCTCCCTTAAGCAGCCGCTTCATGATCCACTCCTCCTGCGAGGAGGTAGAGCACGGCCATGCGCACGGCTACCCCATTCGCCACCTGGTCGAGAATCACGGAGAACGGACCGTCGGCCACCTCCGACGCGATCTCAACCCCTCTGTTCATCGGTCCCGGGTGCATGATGATGACGTCCGGCTTGGCCCGGCTGACGCGCGCTTCGGTCATCCCGAACGTCGTGAAGTACTCGCGCAATGACGGGAAGAAGCCGCCCTCCATGCGCTCCAACTGAATCCGCAGCATCATCACGACGTCGGCATCACGGACGGCTTCATCAACTGCAGTCGTGACGTGCACACCCAGGCGATCGAGCCCTGGCGGTATCAGCGTGGCTGGGCCACACACCCAGACCTCAGCACCGAGCTTCGTCAGCAGCAGGAGGTTGGACCGCAGCACCCGGCTGTGCAACAAGTCGCCGAAGATGGCGACCTTCAATCCCGACACGCGTCCCTTGCGTTCGCGAATCGTGTAAGCATCCAGCAGTGCCTGGGTGGGATGCTCGTGCATGCCATCGCCCGCATTGATGATGCCGGCGCGGCAGATGCGCGAGAGCAGGTGGCAGGCGCCCGACGAGCTGTGCCGCAACACAATCATGCTCGGCGCCATGGCCTCGATGTTCATCGCGGTATCGACCAGGGTTTCGCCCTTGACCACGCTCGACGTGCCGATGGCCACGTTGAGCGTGTCGGCGCTGAGCCGCTTCTCGGCGATCTCGAAGGAGGTGCGTGTCCGGGTGCTCGGCTCGAAAAACAAGTTGACGACCGTACGGCCCCGGAGCGTCGGCACCTTCTTGATAGCTCGCTGACCGACTTCCTTCATCGCCTCGGCAGTGTCGAGAATCAGCACAATCTCCTCGGCGCTGAGGTCGGCGATGCTCAAGAGATCCTTGCGACGCAAGGCCGTCAGCGACTGTTTCGGGGTTTGAACGGCTTCCATGGCTCACTCCGCGCGGTCGATGGTTACTTCGTCGGTCCCATCGAGCTCGAGCAGTCGGACGTGAATGCTCTCCTGCTGCGACGTGGGGACGTTCTTGCCGACGTAATCGGCCTTGATGGGGAGCTCGCGGTGCCCGCGGTCGACGAGCGCGACCAGTTGAATCGTTTTGGGGCGACCGAAATCAATCAGCGCATCCAGTGCGGCCCTGGTCGTGCGCCCCGTGTAGAGCACATCATCCACAAGAATGATGGTGCGGTCGTCGATCGAGAACGGAATCTCCGTACGGCGCACCAGCGGCTGTGGACCGACCTGATGCCGCATCAGGTCGTCGCGATACAGCGTGATATCCAGCGCTCCGGTTGAGACCTGATCGCCGGTGATCTGCGCCAACGCGCGCGCAATGCGTTTGGCCAACGGGACGCCGCGACTGCGCACGCCGACCAGAGCGATATTCTCGACGCCGCGATTCCGTTCGACGATTTCGTGGGCGATGCGCGTGAGTGCGCGTGAGATGCGGTCCGCGTCCATGATTACCGGCATGGACGGACCTCGTGGCAGGTCGTCATGGTCCCCTCTTCGCGAACTCGCAGGTTCGCAGTTAAAGAGCTGTCTCAGTATAGCGCAGGACTGACGAAGGTGCCTACGGTGCCTCGGTGCCTGGGGTGCCTAAGGTGCTGGTGCAAGAAGTGCGTTCGGTGCCTAAGGTGTATGAAGTGCAAACAAAACCCTGAGCCGGCTTGGGCGCTTCAGTTTTAACGAACGTCGCACCACCTGGACAGGCGCGATCCGAGCATGCCCACGGCCAGATAGCCAACGGTGGGCCATTTCCGCGAGGAATCCGAACGTTGAGGCCGATTCGATTCCTGCGTGGCTGACCATTCGACCAAAAGAGCCGGTCGCGCGACCGACTGGATCCAAAACCATCGTTACTGGACGTACTCAGTAATCGAATCGGTGACCTGACGCGAAAACGTCGCCGGCACGGTCGAGAGCTGCTCGATACGCCGCTGATCGCCGGCAAACGTTTGCGCCGAGGCGTCTGTTTTCCCTCTTCGTGATGGCCGCGACGCGAGGAAGTACACGCCCGGGAATATCGGCGTAGAATTGCGCCATGCACGGGGGCCCGGCAGGCATCCACTCTCGGGTAACGAGGCGGCTCGCTGTGCGGATTCTGCTGACCGTGCTGATTGTAAGCGGAACAGCCCATCCTCGACCCGTCTGGCCCTTCGCATGGGCGGCGCAGGATCGTGCGGATGCTACCAACGGTGTCGTCGAGGTTGAGGGCGGTCGCATCTACTACGAGGTGACTGGGCAAGGACCAGCGCTGGTTCTCATCCACGACGGCATCCTCCACCGCGAAACGTGGGATGAGCAGTTCGCCGAATTCGGCCGTTCGTTCCGGACCGTCCGCTGGGATCGTCGCGGCTACGGAAAGTCGCCCGCTCCTCAGGCGCCGTTCTCACATATCGATGACCTGCTCCTGGTCATGAAAGCGCTGAAGATCGAGCGCGCCGCTCTGATCGGCTGCTCGGCTGGAGGCATGCTGGCGCTACATTTCGCGCTCGATCATCCCGCGATGGTGAGCGCGTTGGTGCTCGTCGGCCCGATTGTCAGTGGCCTGCCATTCTCCGATCACTTCGTGACTCGTGGCGGGCGGAAGATTCCTCCCCCCGGCAGTCCTGCCGAAGATAGGATCGATTACTGGACGTCGAAGGATCCCTGGATTACCGCTCCGACCAGCGATGGCGCGAAGCGTAAGATGCGCTCACTCATGGAGGCGAATCCGGCGAACGGCGCGGGCGGGCAACACGCACGCTGGTCCGAGCCAGTCCTGGGCCGGTTATCGCAGATCAAGGTTCCGACCCTCTTGATCGCCGGCGAGTCGGACATTCCCGACGTGCATAGCAGTATGGGTGCGATTCAGGCTGGCGTCCCGGCCGTCACGCGCGTCGTGTTGGCGCATGCGGGCCATTTGCCGCATCTTGAAGTGCCACAAGCCTTCAACGCAGAAGTGTTGAAGTTCCTTCGGTAAGGTTCGACGATGGCGGCAGCCTACAAGGACTGATTCGTCGGTAGATTGCATTCACCAACGCGGGCGTGTCGGCGCAAAGTTAGGGTCATCAAACTTTTCGAAAGATTTGCGCGCGTTTCGGAGGCACTGTTACACGCACTTAGGCACTTCTGGCACCTTTCGCACTTTAGGCACCAGCACGCCAGGCACCTTCGGCACCCAGGCACGCCAGGCACTCTTACCCCTTTTCACCTCCCGTAACTTGGAATGAACGTGATCGGTTGATCGGCGGTGAACTCGGGCTTGAAGAGATCGGTTCGTGCGAAGCCTTCCATGTCTCGCCCGACCGGCAGGCCCAGGTAGTACAAAACGGTTGGCGTCAGATCGAGGACGGATGCTCGCGGCGGGCGGCTGGGCGCCACGGCGACGCCATAGGCCAGCAGAAAGCCGTCCGGCGACCGCTCGTGGCTGCCGCTGAGCCGGTCGTTTCCCACCAGACGTTCGAGCATGCGTTTGCCTGGCGTCAAGGGCTCCATGCCGAATCCGGACACCACGAGTAGCAAGTCGTTCGTGCCCATGGACTGCAGAACCTGGCCCA
This sequence comes from uncultured Acidobacteriota bacterium, assembly GCA_963734095.1. Taxonomy (GTDB): domain Bacteria; phylum Acidobacteriota; class Vicinamibacteria; order Vicinamibacterales; family UBA2999; genus JACCSI01. The sequence continues at coordinate 207,320 of CAVTGK010000040.1, forward strand.
CGACGGCATCAATGAAGCCGTAGTAGTCGCCGAGCACACGACCGTAGCGGCGTTGCTCGTCGGCCGACACATCGCCAAACTCCGAGGGGTTGGCATACCGCAGGAAGTAGTGCCCTACCGCATCGAGCCCTGGCAGCCTGACGGCAATGACCTGCGGCGTCATCGAGACGTCGAGCGCCGACAGGATCTGGACGTGCATGCGATCGGCGGCGATCGGCGCCGGATCGGGTCGCGCGTCGGCGTCCCCTTGCGGCGCCTCGGCCACCTTGGACACGACAGCGATCGGATCGACGGTGGGTGGCTTCTGCAAAGCAGCGCGGATCGAGGCGTACAGTGACGGCGGTGCGATCGCGGACGCGTGACCGTGATCCACGTCCACATCCGCCATTCGATGAAACTCGTCGCTGACGATGAAGCCGTTCACAGTGGTCGCCGGATGCGTGAGCGGCCAGCCGATGAATCCGACCGAGACGCCAGCGTCGCTGAGAATCGTCCACAGCGGCCGCGACTGCAGTGCGCCGGCATCATGGGCCTGCTCATCGAGAAAACCAAACCGCACGAGCGCGTAGGCGAAGCAGTAGTCGGGCAGCATCTCGAGTGCCGGGCCGGCCTCTCGGGCGCGGTACAAGGTGGAGGCACGAATGCCGTTGGCGAACGGCACACGGCCCGTGATCGCCGCGCTCCACACCGGCTCTGCTTGCGTTGGACGCAGCGTGGCAAGGTGCAGGACGGCGCCGGCATCGAAGATTCGCCCCAAATTCGGCAAGCGTCCTTCCGCTACCGCTGGAGAGATCACGTCGAGACTGCCACCATCGACCGCGACGATCAGCACTCGTGCGTCGGTTCGCGCTGGTCCGAGGCCGACGACGGCCGCACTGGGACGCGACGCCAGCGTGCTGGCGCGACCGGGTCCCCGCGCCGCCAGCGGCGCCGCCACCGAGATTGCCATCATCGCCGTCAACAGCACGGCACTGACGCGCCCTCCTCGCCGCCCGAGATGGGCGAGCGCGATCAGCAAAAACACGACCGTCGACGCCGACAGCGTGACGGCGCCCGCCGTCATCCGCGTCACGGTTTGCGGGTCCAGCACCATCGTGAAAACGCGCAGATTGAGCCACATGATGGTCGCACACACACCCGCGGCGATCGTGCAGAGCCACGAGAGCAGACGGACGCTCAACCACCCCGGTGACAACACCTCGCTCGCCAGCATCTGGCGACCGACGATCAGTGCGAAGAAGAACGCCGTCACGGAGATGCCACACGCCACGACCAGGACGAGCGCCAGCGGCACGACAGCGCCGACGGTGAGCGGGAACGACGGATTGAGATGCAGGATCAGGATCGTCAGGTAGAGGGATGCCAGCGCACCGGCGATCGCCGCATTCGACAGCATTCGCAGAAAGCGCACTCTTGGATTCTAGTTCGGAGTTCGGAGTACGGGAGTTCGGCGTTGGTTCGACGTTCGGAGTTCGGAGTTCGGGTTCGGGGTACGGGGTTCTGAGTTCTGTTCTGAGTTCTGTTGCTGAGTGCGGAGTTCTTGGCGCGGGAGTTGCCTTCATGTCCGCATGCCCTGGCGACAATTCACGGAAATCGAGGCTTGGAAGCTCTGTATGAGATTGAGCCAGGAATTCGAGGCAATTCTTGACAGGCCGCCGGCCTCCCAAGATCGCAAGTTCTGCGAGGAGGCTCGTGATGCCGCCCTCTCGTCGCCGCGAAACATCGCTGAGGGCTTTGGCCGGTTCGGCAATCGAGAGTTCGCCAACTTCGTCAGCATCGCCCGAGCGAGCCTGATGGAGACACAGACGAATCTGCTCTTCGCGCGCGATGCCAGATTCCTATCAGCGCCGGAATTCAAAAGCCTGTGGGACCTTTCGGAGGAAGCTCTCTCAACAACCACCGGATTGCTCAAACATCTTCGCAGACGTCGGCCCTGACGACGGAATAGGCGGCCAGAACTCAGCACGCCGCAGGCCGTATGCCGCAGGCCGAACGCCGCACGCGGCACGCCGAACGCCGAACGCCGAACAGAACTCAGAACCTCCGAACTCGGAACAAGAGCTCAGAACTCTGAACACTGCACCAACTCCGAACCCCGCACCCCGAACTCCGCAGTTGGCTATACTCAACAAAATGCCCGTTGACATCAACGCGGCTGTGATCAGCAACGTCAGGCTGTCGGAGGACTACAACGTTCTAGCGCTGGCGGCGCCCGCGATTGGCGAGCAGACGCAGCCCGGCCAGTTCGTCATGGTCAAGGCCGCATTGCCTGCCGATTCGCTGCTGCGGCGACCATTCTCGGTCTTTGAGGTCGTGCGGGACAACGGCCGCGTGGCCGCGATCAGCATCTTCAATAAACGCGCCGGTCAGAACACGCGGGCGTTGTATGAGCTCGAACCCGGCGAGCGTGTCGCTTGCCTTGGCCCGCTTGGAAAGTCGTTCTCACTAGCGCCGTACGACGCGTGGATGGTGGCTGGTGGCGTCGGGTTGGCGCCGTTTGCGACACTCGCCGAACGCCTGACGCAGTCCCGCATCAAGACGACGCTTTTCTATGGCGCGCGTCGAGCCGGCGAGTTGTTCTATCTGGACTTCTTCGAACGACTGGGAGTCACGCTCGTGCTGTCGACCGAGGACGGAAGTCGCGGCGTGCGGGGCCGAATCACTTCGCCGCTCGAATCCGCGTTGGCGTCACTGCCCGGGCGCGATCAGGTCATGATCTACGGCTGCGGACCTGAGCCAATGCTCGAGGCAGTCACCAGGCTGGCCGTAAAGTATCGACAGCCCTGTGAGGTTTCCGTCGAACGCGTCATGGGATGCGGCCTGGGCGGCTGCTATAGCTGTGTTGTTCCAGTCCGCAATGGGGATGGCGGACCGCACTTCGTACGCTCATGCCTGGCCGGACCAGTATTTGATGGATCCCAAATCGTGTGGGACTTCTTCCCGGGTGGCACCGATGCACCCGCCTGATTTGCGGGTACGCGTCGGGCCGATCGAGTTGCCCAATCCGATCATCGCCGCGAGCGGCTGCTTCGGCTACGGACTCGAGTACGAAGACATCGTCGATCTGTCGCTGCTCGGCGGTGTGGCCGTCAAGGGACTGTTCTTGCGGGAGCGTCAGGGCCACCCGCCACAGCGTATTGCAGAGACGCCCTCAGGCATGCTCAACGCCATCGGCCTGCAAGGGATCGGCGTGCACCGATTCGTGCGAGAGAAGTTGCCCTTGCTGCGCGAGCGTGGCGCACGAACGATTGTGAACATCTGCGGGACGACACTCGACGAGTACGCGGAGGTTGCGCGCGTGCTGTCGGACGCGGAGGGCGTCGCCGCCATCGAGTTGAACATCTCGTGTCCCAACATCAAAGAAGGCGGCATTCAGTTTGGCTGCAGCCTGGCGGGAACCGCAGAAGTCACCAGCGCGGTTCGCAAGGTGACGCGGCTCCCATTGATCCCCAAGCTGACGCCCAACGTCACCGACGTCGCCTCGTTCGCGCGGGCGGCGGAGGAGGCCGGCGCCGACGCCGTATCGCTGGTGAACACCTTCCTTGCGATGGCGATCGATGTCGAAACGAGACGGCCGAAGCTGTCGAACATTCTCGGTGGCTTGAGCGGTCCGGCGATTCGACCCATCGCCGTGCGGATGGTGTGGGAGTGCTACCAGGCCGTGAAAATTCCCATCATCGGGATGGGCGGTATCACCGATGCGTCGGACGCGGTCGAGTTCATGCTGGCCGGATCGACCGCAGTGCAGATCGGAACCGCTAATTTCTCCGATCCGTTCGTCTGGACGAAGGTCATCGACGGCCTCCGCAGCTATCTGCAGCGACACGGCGTTCAGCAGGTCACCGGGCTGGTCGGTGCGATTGATACCTCTCCGCGGCGAGAGGTGCACGCGTGAACCGGATCCTGGTCGCGTTGGACGTCGACTCAGCCGCACGGGCCGAGGCGCTCGCCATGCAGCTCCAGGGTCATGTCGGCGGGTTCAAGATCGGCAAGCAGCTCTTCGCTGCCGAAGGTCCCGCGATCGTGCGATCTCTGGCCGATCGTGGTGAGCGGGTCTTTCTCGATCTCAAGTTTCACGACATCCCGAATACGGTGGCGGGTGCCGTCGCATCGGCGGTCTCCACCGGTGCGTGGATGGTCAACGTGCACGCGGCGGGAGGCCGAACGATGATGCGAGCGGCGGTCGACGCCGCAGGCGACGCAGCGGTAAGGGCTTCTCGCCACCGCCCGCTGGTCGTTGGCGTGACCGTGCTGACCAGCCTTGACGCCGCTGGACTGGCCGAAGTGGGCGTGCCCGGGACCGTTGTCGACCAGGTCGTCCGTCTCGCATGCCTCGCCAAGGAGTCGGGGCTCGACGGTGTCGTCGCGTCACCACAGGAGATTGCGGCAATTCGTGCGGCGTGCGGACCGGACTTTCTGATCGTGACCCCGGGAATCCGGTCAACCACTCGCAAGACTGGTGCCGACGACCAAGTGAGAACCATGAGCGCTGTCGACGCCGTGGAGGCAGGCGCCTCGTACCTCGTCGTAGGACGTCCGATCACCGCGGCAAACGATCCAGTCGAGGCCGCCGATCAAATGAACGCCGAGGTTGTTCGGACCGGTGCGGCTGCGCCCGCACCGTGAGACGCCTGACGCTCTACTCGAAGCCTGGGTGTCATCTGTGCGAGGACGTCCGGTCGCTCCTCGACGAGATTAAGACGTCCCATTCGTTCGCAATCGAAGAAGTCGACATCACCAGCGATGACACGCTCTTCGCTCGATACCGATTCGAGATTCCAGTGGTGCTGATCGATGGTGAAGAAGTCGGACGCGGACGAATCACCGAGCGGGATTTGCGCGACGTGCTGGAGCGAAAGTCTCTTCTGAGCTAGTCGGCTCCCGAATCCACCACGAAGATCACGAACGGGATCTTCCGGCTAAAGCCGGAAGCCACGCGGAATTCATTCTCCTGTGGAGAGTTCATCCTCCTGTGGGAGTTCATCCTCCTGTGGCTTCCGCCTTCAGGCGGAAGATCCCGTTCGTGATCTTCGTGTCGGCTGAACTTCCTCTACTTCGCGGTAATCATGAAATGACCGCGACGATTCTGTTGCCAGCAGCCTTCGGATTGCTCAGAGCAGAATGGCGATTCCTTCCCTCTCGTGACCACGGCAATCCGATCCGCGGGGACGCCAAGGCTGATGAGGTAGGCCTTGACAGCGTTTGCGCGGCGATCGCCCAGCGCGAGGTTGTACTCGCCCGATCCGCGTTCGTCGCAGTGGCCCTGGATCGTGAACCGGACCGACGACCATCGCTTCAGCCACTCGGCGTTCTTTTGAAGCAGCGGCCGGGCGTCGTTGCGCACGCTGGACTCGTCAAGATCGAAGAACACGTCACCGAGGTGCCCCTCTTTGTTGAGCTGATCGATGGTCTTCTTCGCGAAGATCTCATCGTCTGACAAAGTGGTTGGCGCTGGTGCGGCGGGAGGCGGCGGTGCCGGGGGGGGCGGCGTCGGGGGGGGCGCAGGCGCGGTCGGCGGAGGAGGCGCTGGCGGTTCTGGCGCAGGCTTCTTACCGCAACCCGCTGCACCGATGGCGAAGACGACACAGAGCGTGACTGGCCCTGCCAGGCGTTGAAACACGGTCATCAAGGTTCTCCAGTGAAAGGTGGCACTTCGTACAATCGGCAGTTTCCGTGCATCACGTTAGGACGCGATGGGATCCGAGCCCCTTTTCTTGCGTGCACGCAGATTACAGAATGAGTACGGTCGGGTCAAGGCTGAGCTGCCACGTTCACGCCGAAAACGCGCAAGCCGAGGCGCCGTTGATCCGCCACACCGCTTCGTTCGGCGGGGACAAAGGTCTTATCGGTCTCGATGACAACTCGTCCGCGTGACGACTGTAATGCGTCAAGCGGGACCGTCACGCTCCACTGCTCTGATCGGTCGAAGCGCGTTTCGCCGAGGACGCGGTCTGACGCCTTCATGCGCACGATCGGAGGCAGGTCGAAATAGCGCGTCGGACGTTCCACCCGCAGAGTAATGCTCACGGGCGTGCTGGCATCGATGATCCGAAGCGTCGAGCGGTCGGACGTCCAGCGCCAGACGCCCAGCGTCGCATTGAATTCGGCCTCCTGCCAGCCCTCGTCATAAGCCCACATCATCGAGCCGCGCGATTGCAGGTCGAACTGTTCGATCGCCGTCGGGATCACAGTGGCGACCGAGCGGGACTCGATCGTCAAGCGGGCAAGCGGGCCGTCACCCACCAGGCCACCGGCGGGGACTTCGAATTCGTGGACGAAGAACCCCGGCGTCGCATCCCACCGCGCTATGGTTCGGCCATCGAGTGCGATCGCGAACGAGGCCGGTGGATCGAGCGGCGACCCCAGGTGACGGCCCCCGACAACCATGCGAACCGGCTCGGGACGCCGACGCACCCACGCGGTAATCGGACCGAGCGATGGTCCACGACCCATGAGCCGGGCAATGCCAGCCGTTTCGGGCGTCAGTGCCCATCCCTCTTCGGCGAACCAGCCCGGCGGAGGCATGCGATACCACGAGACGGCAGCCGGCCTCATCCCGCCGAGTTCTGACAACGAATGAAATGGCCAGGTAAAGTCCATGCGGCTCGTTCGGCTCCGAGGATCGATCAGCGCCAGGTCGCTACGGCGCGGGTCGGCGAGAAACCAGAGCGGCTGAGAGTGTCCTTCGCGCCAGTAGCGATTCAGCTCGAGCCACTCGCGCCGGGGAGGCGACGCCAGACGCGGCTCGATGGAAACATCCTCCGCTTCCAAGGGCCTTTGAAAGGTTTGATGGAAGGCCAGACCGCCGGGCTTTTCCCCCCGTGCCTCATCTCGCATGGCTGCGACCACGCGCGCCGTCGGGCTGGGCTCGCTGCCGTAAGCCGCCAGAATGGGAGCCGCGGACGCGACCGACCAGAGCGCCAGGCCACCGGCGACCGGAAGCGCGGCTTGTCGAAGCGTCGCCTCCAAGCCACACACGGCGAGATACACCGTCGGCGGGACCAAGGGAAGCGCGTAGCGGACAAACGTCGTGTCCTGGAACGCGAGATGGAACGCCAAATAGGGGACCGAGACGAGCGCAATTGCCGTCAGTCCTCGGCGATCGCGGAGGACGAGCGCGATGGACCCCATCGCGGCCAACGCGACAACGATGCCTCCAAGGATGACCGAATCCCAGGGATACAGAAACGTTCGCAGCAGCGCGAAGGCGGCGAGGCGTGGCGAGGGATTGGAGTAGAACATCTCGACGCCCGCGAAATCCTCGCCTGCCTGCGACCCAAGGGCAGCCAGGTAGCCATCGAGGCCGCCGCTCGCAGCGACGAGCGGAATCGCCCAGGCCAGTGCGCCAACGCTGAGCGCGACGCTGGTGCCGACCAGTGCTCCCGCCACGCCTCTTCCGATGCGATCGATGAGAACACCAGCCAGGAGAGGCAGCGTCAGCAGGGCGTTCTGCGATCGGAACCCGATCGCGATTCCGGCAAGGAGAGCCCCGAGCACAATCATCCGACCCGAAGCCGCCAGACGATCCGGGGAGAGCCGATGTCCACTTGACGCGCCCGCCCGCTGACGCCACCACGCGAGGCCAAGCGCGGCTTGCGCTGCCAACGCCGCCGCCAGCCCGGGAACATCGCTCATCGGACGAACGCCGAGGTACCACATCAGCGGGCACGCGAGTGTGAGGGCGGTGGCGGCAAGGGCACGGGCGTCAAACGAGCGAAAGGGCGCAGTGATCAGATCATCGGATTCGGCGGATGCGCCCGACGACCAGCACGACATCACTCGATAAAGCAGGAACACGCATGCGATGGCGCCGAGCAGCGACAGCAGCGACAGCGTGCGCGCCTCGATCGCCGATTGCGCAGGACCCGTGCCAAGCATTTTCAGGACGGTCGCGCCGACCTTCGCAAGCCCGATGTAGACGGGATACCCCGGCGGATGCGGTCGATGTTGTGCGACATCGAAGTCGCGAATCCCGAGCGCGAAGTTGACTGAGTCGATGTCTTCGAGCGCTGTGGCCAGATACGGAAGGTGCGCCAGGGTGTACGCGATCGCCAACACCCCGAGGGCGGAGCGAATCACTAGTGAAGTTGCGGCTCGAACCGCCGAGAAAAACAGGCCACCATGTTGCGGGACACTAGACCGGTCGGAGCCGCAGCGCGTCGTTCAGGCTGCCCTGACGATATCCCTGAAGGTCGATCGTGACGTGCTGGTAGCCGAGGGCGCGCAACTCGCGGACCAGCACGGTGCTGACGTCAGGATCGAGGGCACGCGCCATCTCGTCCTTCCCAATCTCGAGGCGGGCGATCGTCTCATGATGCCTCACCCGGAAGACGCGAAACCCAAGCTCTCGCAGAACATCCTCCGCCTGCTCGATCGTTCTGAGCTTCTCCTCGGTGACGGCGTTGCCGTAGGGTATGCGGGATGACAGGCATGCCGAAGCCGGCGTATCCCATGTGGGCAATCCCGCGCGACGCGACAGCTCTCGGATCTCGTCCTTTGCGAGGCTGGCTTCATCGAGCGGGCTGCGAACACCAAACTCGCGCGCAGCCTGCCGGCCTGGGCGGTAGTCACCGCGATCGTCAGCATTGCTGCCATCGACGATGGCCGCGAATCCGCGCAGTTCCTGCAGCTTTCTGAGTTCAGAGTACAGCTCGTGCTTGCAGTAATAGCAGCGATTCGCTGAATTGACACGATACTCCGGTCGTTCGAGCTCGCTGGTCTGGATGATCTCGTGGGCAATCCCGAACTCGCCTGCGACCCGAAGCGCCAGCTGTCGATGTGCCTCGGGATAGCTGGCGCTGTCAGCCGTCACCGCGAGGGCCTTGGCACCCAGAACGGCGGTGGCCGTGTATGCCAGGTAGGCACTGTCGGCGCCACCGCTGAATGCCACGATCACAGAATCGAGGTCCGCAAGGACGGCGTGGACTGCGTCCTCTTTCGCGCGGAGTGCCGGAGAGAGCGGGGCCAGGTCCCTACTCGTCGAGGTCTTCTTCATTCTCGCCGTCGTCGTCGAATTCGTCCTCGTCGTCGTCCTCTTCGTCTTCATCCTCGTCCTCGTCCTCGTCATCGGCAAGTTCGAGTTCGAGAGGCGCATCACTGAAGACCCTGAGTAGCGCACCACATTCCGAGCAGGCCAACTCGTCGCCGACATCGACGTCCAGTTCGTCGATGTCGATTACGGAGTCACACTCGGGACAATTGGCAGCCATTCCACGCTCCTGATCACGAAAAAACGGTAAAGATCCTCGGAATTATAGCGAGAACCTGATAGAGTCTGCAACGAACGCAGGCGCAACTTTTCAACCCACAATGCCCGCTGCGGCCACTGCCAAGACTGTCCTCGTTGCCGACGACACCGCCTTCGTGCGGGACCGCTTCAAAGCGGCGATCGAAGGCGCGGGCCATCGTGCGCTCACGGCGAAGAGCGCGGGCGAACTCCTGTCCCGCCTCCGGGTTGAGTTGTCACAACTCGACTTGATTGTGCTCGACCTGCGACTGCCGCATGCGTCCGGCGTCGACATCGTGCGAAACATACGACGTCTGGATGACGGGCGACTGCCCATCCTCGTTTTCAGCGGGACAGTGACCGATGCGGATGAGGTTCGTGAGCTTGCCCGCCTCGGCGTTGCGGGTTACCTCAACGAGTACAGCGCCGTGCAGCACATCCTGCCGTCGCTCGCACCGCACTTGTTTCCCGACAGCTTCAATCGACGGGCGAGCCCGCGGGTCGTCATCGGCATTCCGATTGCCTATCGCGTGGGTAACACGATTGCGGCCGCCCTGACGCTGAACATGAGTCGCGGAGGCATCGCCATTCGTACCACGAGCCCGCTCGACACCGACGCCAAGGCTCGCCTGCGCTTCAGGCTGCCGGCTTCGAAGAAGGACATCGACGCGGACGCCCGCGTCTGCTGGTGCGACACTCGCGTTGGCATGGGGCTGCAGTTCGAACGCGTCCATCCGGCAGATCAGAAGGCCATCGACGACTACGTCGATGCCAACTTCTTCAATCCGCGCAAGGTCTAGCCACCGGTCGTACGGAAGCCACAGATAATTTAGCCACGAGAGGCACGAAGGACACGTGTCGGTTGGATCTCTGCGTGACTCTGACCTCGTGGCTACGTAATGCCTTTCGATCCTGTTGACCGCAGACTTGCTGGCACCTAACCTTGTCGTAGCAGCCGCATCGCATTGGCGACCACGAGGAGTGACGCGCCAGTATCCGCGACGACCGCCATCCATAGCGTGGCGACGCCGGCGACGGCGGCCGCGAGAAACGCGGCCTTGAGTACCAGCGACGTCACGATGTTCACGCGGATGTTACGTACTGTGGCTCGGGCGAGCCTGATCGCGTAGGCGACTCGTGGCAGGTCGTCGGTCATCAGGGCGACATCGGCGGTTTCAAGGGCCGCATCGCTGCCGATCACGCCCATTGCAATGCCGACGTCCGCGACGGCAAGCGCAGGCGCATCGTTGACGCCGTCACCCACCATCGCAATCGACCCATGCGCGTGCCGAAGCTCCTGGACGGCGGCAACCTTCTCGTGAGGCAGCAGACCGGCCCGAACAATGTCGATGCCAAGGCGGGAGCCCACCGCGCGTGCCGTCCTCTCCTGGTCGCCCGTCAGCATGACGACCGGTCGAATTCCCTGCTGGTGCAGCAGGTGAATCGTATCGGCGGCGACTTCTCGCTCTTCGTCGGCAACGCCAATCACTCCCAAAGTCACTCCGTCGCGCGCGATCAGAATCGGCGCTGCGCCCGACGCTACAACCTCTTCAGCCGCCGCGACGGTCGCGGCCGGCACCGTGAGTCCGCGCTCCTGAAACAGGCGAGCGTTACCGCAAACGACGAGCGCGCCGCCGATGCGGCCCTCAGCGCCGAGCCCGGGCAACGCGCGAACATCTGGCACAGCGGGCGGCGATAACCGCCGTGCGCGCGCCTCCGCGACGATAGCGGCCGCCACCGGATGCTCGGACCGTGCCTCGATCGCAGCCGCCGTCGTCAACAGGTCGGCTTCGGAGACGGGTCCCGTTGGCACGACGGCAGTGACGCGCAGTGTGGCGCGAGTCAGCGTGCCGGTCTTGTCGAACGCGATCGTGCGAATCGCCGCAAGTCGCTCCAAGTGAACGCCGCCCTTCACCAGCACTCCTCGCCTGGCCGCGCCCGCCAATGCCGAAACGATTGAAACGGGCGTTGAGATCACGAGGGCGCATGGGCACGACACCACGAGCAGGACCAGCGCACGATAGAGCCAGGTATCGAAAGCGCCTCCGAGAAGCGGCGGGACGGTCGCGACCAACACCGCCAGCGCAATCACACCGGGTGTGTACCAGCGCGCGAACCGATCGACGAACTGTTGGGAGGGGGCTCGCTGCGCCTGGGCAGACTCGACGAGATGGATGATTCGCGCCAGCGTCGTGTCGGCGCCTTTGCGCGAGACACTGACCTCGAGCGCACCATGGCCATTGATCGTGCCGGCAAACACCTCATCACCCGCGCTCTTGTCCACGGGCAGGGACTCACCCGTTATCGGCGCCTGGTTGACGTCGGAGCGCCCCTCGACCACGAGGCCGTCGAGAGGGATCTTCTCACCCGGCCGAATCAGGATTACTGTGCCGATCGTCACGCGATCAATCGGCACGAGCTCTTCGTGATCGCCATGAGCGATGCGGGCCTCCGAGGGAGACAGGTCCATCAGCGCACGAATGGCTTCGCGCGCGCGATCCATGCTGCGCGACTCCAGCCACTGGGCGATGCCAAACAAGAACACCACCGTCCCGGCTTCTGCCCATTCGCCCAGAAAGGCGGCTCCCACGACCGCCACCAGCATGAGCACGTTGATGTCGAGCTCACGCATGCGGAGCGAAGCCAAAGCGCGCTGGGCTGGATAGGCGCCGCCCGTAACGGCCGCCAACAGGAACGTGGAGATCCGCCAGATTGCGGGGACGTCAAACCAAGTCAGCACGAAACCGGTCACCAGGGCGATTCCCGACGCGAGCACGAGAAGGCCGCGACTGCGAGCGGACGGGGGCGCGACCGGCTGTTCGTGCTCCAGCCACGCCCGCATGCCCGTTTCGGCAACTGCTTCGACAATGGCGTTGGTTGAAACGACAGCCGCGTCGTACTTCACGTGGAGGCGCTGACCGACGATGTCGGCCGCAACGTCTTCAACTCCGGAAATCGGCCCCAAGCGTCGCTGGAGAATCTTCGCCTCTTCGCCGCAGCACATGCCATCGATGCGAAACACGGACTCCGCATGAACCTCACAGCGCGTGCAAACCGTTGGAACCGTCACCGCTGGCGCGGTCATCGCGCGCGCCTTTGTGCTTTGAGCCCGCCGCTGGCTTCCTGGACATGCCGCAACCCCTGTCGGAACAGCGTGATGATGTGGCGGTCGTCGAGCGCATAGAACACCATGCGTCCGTCGCGGCGCGGCCGCACCAGCCGCAGATGGCGCAGCAGCCGGAGTTGATGGGAGACGGCTGATTCCGACATCGACACGAGCGCAGCAAGGTCGCAGACGCATAGTTCGCCGTGCGACAACGCGTCGAGAATGCGGACGCGCGTCGGGTCGCCGAGCACCCGGAACGTCTCGGCGAGGTCGATCACGTCGTCGCCTCCAATGAGCGACTGGCGCAGTTCAGCGACCCGCGCCGGGTGCAGATGAACGATGTCGCAGACTTCAGGTGCAGTCCCGCGAATATCTGAACGGCTGCTCATATGTTCAGTATAGCAGCCTCCGGTCCACGTCCACGGTCCACGGTGCCAGGCGCGGTCCAGGCCCACGGCCCGGCCCCGGCCATGGACGGCTACCGGACCGGACCGGTCCGACGTTAGAGCGCCGCGAGCGCCGCGCGAACCTTGCCGTAATCCGGCTCGTTCCTGGCGTCTTCCAGGACCTCTTGGTGGCGCACGATGCCCGCCGGATCGATGACGAACACCGCTCGCTTGGCGATCTCTTTGAGGCCAATCATGTCGGGATTGACCACCCCGTACTGGCGGATCACCTCTTTGTTGTAATCGCTGAGGAGCGGGAAGCCAAAGCGCTGTTGGTCCGTCCACGCCTTGAGCGTGAAGAACGTATCCGTGCTGACGCCCATGACCTGCGCCTTCACCGCCGACAAGTCGGCCATGGAGTCACGAAAGGTGCACAGCTCCTGCTGGCAGACCGAGCTGAAGGCGGCGGGGAAAAACGCGAGCACGACCGGACCGTTCGCAAGCGCCGTGCTGAGCGTCACGGGTTGTCTGTCCTGGTTCATCAACGTGAAGTCGGGGGCCTTGGATCCGGGATTGAGTGGCATCCGCTTATCCTAACCGCGGTCTGGCCGACCAATTCCGGGCTTCTCGCCGTCCTAACTTGCAGGTGGCTCGGCGCGGTCAGCTGCCAAGGGAATCACCGTCACCAGCGGCGGGTTGCGACCGCAAACGGTCTGCACGCGACTTGCCCGGATGCGACGGTTGGAATAGGATCGAAGGCTTGTGTCAGAGAAGTGACGCCAACGTCTAGACTTCGTCCCGCGCTCGTCGAAGGGCGGAGCGGGGCAAGCCAATGCTGCCCTAGCAACGCGGAGCCGGTGCGTCCAGTCTAGGCAAATTCGCGCGAAGCTAGTTTACCGGGCTCCGCCTGGTCGAAAAACAGATCAACAACAAAGGTTCAGCATGATCGAGGTTCAAAACCTCACAAAGCGATACGGTCCTGTCACCGCCGTGAGCGACGTGTCGTTTCGAGTCGAGGCCGGCGAGATTCTCGGCTTTCTCGGGCCGAACGGTGCGGGTAAGACGACGACGATGCGCGTCATCACCGGCTACATGCCAGCCACGGACGGCAAGGTCATCGTCGCCGGCTACGATGTGTTCGAGAAGCCGCTCGACGCCAAGCGCCGCACTGGCTATCTGCCCGAGACGCCTCCTCTCTATCCGGACATGACCGTCCGGGACTACCTCACCTTCGTCGCCAAGATCAAAGGAGTCCCGTCGCGCGAAGTCAGGTCACGCGTGGACGAGGCGATGGCCAAAACGCGAGTGGCCGACATGTCGAGCCGGCACTGCGGGAAGCTCTCGAAGGGATACCGGCAACGCGTCGGCCTTGCACAGGCCCTGCTGCACAACCCCGAAGTGCTGGTGCTGGACGAGCCGACCGCGGGCCTCGATCCCAAGCAGAGAATCGAGACACGACAGCTGATTCGCGACCTCGGTGGCTCACACACGATCGTTCTCAGCACCCACATCCTTCCCGAAGTTTCAGAGACTTGCCAGCGGGTCGTCATCATCAACAAAGGGCGCGTCGTCGCCGTCGACACACCTGAGAACCTGAACGCCCAGTTGCGCGGGTCGGAAACGATGTACCTGCAAGTGGCGGGACCGTCGGACGCTGTCCAGAGCGCGCTCCTGGGAGTTGTTGGCGTCAGCCGTGTGAGTGCGACGACCGGCCGCGAGGGCGTGACCGAGGTCGAAGTGGACAGCGAGCGCGGCCGCGACGTTCGTCGCGAACTGTCCGCGGCCGTGGTCCGCGGTGGGTGGGGCCTGCTGGAGCTGCGACCGATGCGAATGAGCCTCGAGGACATCTACCTGAGCCTGATGACCGAAGACGATGCGACACGACCGCAGGAGGCGGGCGCAGCCGAGCCGAAGGATCAGGAGGTCGCCAGTGCGTAACGTGTTGACCATTGCCGGCAAAGAGCTGCGCGCCTATTTCGCGTCGCCGATCGCGTATGTCGTGATCGGGTTTTTTGCACTGATCTACGGCTACTTCTTCTATGTCCTGCTCGCGTTCTTCAACCGCCAGAGCATGCAAATGAGCATGGGCATGGGTGGAACGATGAACATCAACCAGATGCTCATCGCGCCAGTGTTGCAGAACGTGACCGTCGTGCTGCTGTTTCTGTTGCCGATGATTACGATGAGGACCTACTCCGAGGAGAAGCGAACGGGGACGATGGAGCTGCTCCTGACCTCGCCGCTCACGGACATGCAGATCATCTTCGGAAAGTTTCTGGGCGCGATGGGCCTGTATGCGGCGATGGTCGCGGTGACCCTGATCCACACCAGCCTGCTGTTTCTATACGGCGACCCGGAGTGGAAACCGGTGCTGACGGCTTATCTCGGCATCCTGCTCATGGGCGGGTGCTTCATCTCGGTGGGCCTGTTGATCTCGAGCATGACCCGCAACCAGATTGTGGCGGGAACCATCACGTTCGCCGTGTTCCTGGTGCTGTGGGTCATCAACTGGATCGGCTCCTTCGTGGGACCGACCGCGCAGGCAGTGCTCTCGCACCTGTCGTTGACGGATCACTTCGATGACTTCACGAAGGGCGTCCTCGACACCAAACACATCATCTACTACCTGAGCTTCATCGGCTTCGGACTTTTCCTGACCGCGAAGGCGGTCGACAGCGAACGGTGGCGAGGCTAATGCTGAAGACAATCGTCGGCGTCATCGGGTGGCTCGGCACGGCGCTGGTTTTTGGCGCCGTCGCTATCCGCTTCCTTCGTCCCGAGTGGATGCAATACGGCGCCTACCTGACTTGGGCGGGTCTGGTCTGCATCTTGATCTACATGATTGGCCAGTGGCGCGACGTGCTGTCGTTCTATGGCCGCCGCCAGACTCGCTACGGCACCATCTCCATCATCAGCATCCTGGTCGGGCTCGGCATCGTCATCGCGATCAACTACCTCTCGAGCCGGCAAAACAAGCGCTGGGACCTGACGGAGAACCAAGCCTTCAGCCTCTCGGATCAGACGAAGAGAGTCCTGTCCGAGCTCGACGCGCCCGTTCAGTTCACGGTCTATGACCAGGAGACCAACTTCGAACGGTTCCGCGACCGCCTCGACACCTACGACTACGAGTCCGATCGAGTCAACGTCGAGTACGTCGACATGGACCGGCAACCCGCACGAGCCAAACAAGCAGAGGTTCAGTCGTACGGGACGATCGTGATTTCGTACAAGGATCGGGTGCAGCGCGTCTCCAACAGCGAAGAGCAAGAAGTCACGAATGCGTTGATCAAGGTCGTGACTGGCGCCGAGAAGAAGGTGTATTTCACCCAGGGACACGGCGAACGCGACACGACGGCTTCCGATCGCGGCGGTTACACGAACATCGCCGCAGCGCTTGGGCGCGACAACTTCTCGGTCGCGCCCGTAGTCATCGCGCAGCAGAAAGACGTTCCGGCCGATGCCACCGTCGTCATCATTGCGGGGCCCAAGACCGATTTTCTCGCGCCAGAAGTGGACGCGTTGCGGCGCTTCGTCGCCAAGGGCGGCAAGGTGATGGCGATGCTGGATCCGCCGGACCCAGGGTCGGCCGATCTGGCCAACATCAGAGCCTTCCTGAAAGAGTGGGCGATCGACATTGGTGACGATGTGGTCGTTGATGCCAGCGGGATGGGCCAGTTGTTCGGCGGTGATGCCTCGGTGCCGGTCGCGGCGTCGTACCCCACGCACCAAATTACCGAAGGGTTCCGCGTGATGACGGCGTTTCCGCTCGCACGGTCGGTGCGTCCGGTCGAAGGCGGCGCCGGCGGGCGCACCGCACAGCCACTCGTGGAGACGAGCGCGCAAAGCTGGGCCGAGACCGACCTCAAGAGCCTGGCATCGGGCAAAGTCGAATTCAACGGCGACCAGGGCGATCGGCAGGGTCCGGTCGCGCTTGGCGCAGCGGTATCGGCTCCCGCGACCGAAACGCCGACGCCGGCAAGCGGAAATGCAACTCCCGATGCGCCCAAGCCCGAAAGCCGGATCGTCACAACCGGCGACTCCGATTTCGTCGCCAACAACGCCATCGGCATTCAGGGCAACCAGGATTTCTTTCTCAACTCGGTCAACTGGCTGGCGCAGCAGGAGAACCTCATTGCCATCCGCCCGCGTGACGCCCAGGATCGGCGTATTACGCTCACCGCTGATCAGCAGCAGCGGATCATGCTGCTGTCACTGCTCGTTATTCCAGGCTTGGTATTCGCAGCCGGCGGGTACACCTGGTGGCGAAGGCGCTAACTCATGGGCAGGCTGACCTCGATGATCGCGCTGGTCCTCGTCCTGGCCGGGCTCGGCGCGTACATCTATTTCGTCGACTCGAAACGGCCAGCAACGAGCGTCGCAGAGAAGGCCAAGGTTTTCACGGTCGAGGCGGACAAGGTCGAGGAAGTCACCATCACCTCGGACAGCGAAACCAGCACCCTTCGGAAGGTGGACGGCACTTGGCGGATGACCGCGCCCGTTCAGGCGGACGTGGACCAGAGCGAGATCTCCAGCGTGACGAATGCGCTCTCGACGGTGGAGGTCAATCGTGTCGTCGAAGAGAACGCGAGCAGCCTGGCCGACTACGGGCTTGCCACGCCGCGGATCACGGTGGCGTACAAGGCTGCCGGCGGCAGCGAAGGCCAGCTCCTGATCGGAGACAAGTCGCCGACGCAGAGCGATGTCTACGCGATGAAGCCGGGCGAGAAGCGGGTGTTCCTGGTCGCTGGCTTCAACGAATCGACGTTCGCCAAAAAACCGTTCGACCTGCGAGACAAACGGATCCTCGACTTCGAACGCGACAAAATCGATTCGGTGGAAGTCGTACGCGACGCCAACACCGTCCTGCTGGCGCGTAGCGGCAGCGAGTGGGTCGTCAAGCAACCGATTCAGGCGCGCGGTGACTACAGCGCGATCGAAGCCCTGATCACAAAACTCGCCAGCGGCAGGATGACCCGCCTGGTGGAAGGCGCGGGGTCGACACCGAAGGACGCTGCAGGTCTCGCCAAATACGGGCTCGCCAAGCCGGTCGCGCGTATCTCGCTCGGAACCGGCAGCGCGCGAGCGACGCTGGCGCTCGGCAAAGAGGAAGAAGGCGCCGTGTACGCTCAGGATCAGGGACGCGGCTTGATCTTCACCGTTGACCCAACGTTCATGTCGGATCTCAAGAGCGCGGCCGGCGACTATCGCGACAAGGAAATGTTCGAGACGCGCGGGTTCAACGCTGCCCAGGTGCGAGTCGTGCGCGGCGCCGAAACGCTCGAGTTCCGAAAGAGCGCCGGCACTGGCGAGAACGCCGGGGAGACGTGGCAGCGCGTGGTGGACGGCAAGCCCGCCGACGTCGACATGGCCAAGATGGAAGACTTCTTGTCGAGACTGACGGCGTTGCGAGCGCAGTCGTTCGTGGCCGTCTCGCCGAGTACAGGCCTCGCGACGCCCAGTCTGGTGGTGTCGAGCAGTTACGACAACGGAAAGTTCGAGCGGGTCCGGATCGCGAAGAACGCCGAAGTGTTTGGCGCACGCGACGGCGAACCGGGGGTGGCCAAGCTGGACACCGCTGCGTACGACGAAGCCATCAAGGCGCTCGAGGCGGTACTCGCGCCACCGGCTCCACCGGCACCGGCACCATCGCCAAGCCCTAAGGGCCCCGACAGTCCTAAGCCCTAGGCCCTTGGCCTTGGGCCCTAGATCCCTGTGCCCCGTGCCCTGCGCCCTGCGCCCTTCCTCAGCATCGCGCTTTCGATCAGTCTGACCGGCTGCGCTTCATCGACCGGATCACTGGCCCCATCACGCGCGAGCCGTCAGATCGACGCTCGTTCACAGCTATCGCAGGATCTCGGCCGGATCTTTGGCGCCGAAGCGTTCGATCACGCGCATTGGTCGGTCGCGCTCGCGTCGGCCACGTCTGGCGAGACGTTGTATAGCCTTGACGCACGTCGTTTGATGATTCCCGCGTCCAACCAGAAGGTTCTGACGGCCGCGGCCGCAGCCGAGCGACTGGGGTGGAACTATCGGTTCACCACGCGGGTGCTCGCCATGGGTTCGGTCATCGAGGGCACGCTCGACGGCAATCTCATCATCATCGGCAACGGTGATCCGACGATCAACCCTCGTCATCCGGATCGGTGGCGGGCCTTTGATGACTGGGCGGCCGCCATCAGGGCGAAGGGCATTCTGCATGTCGCAGGAGACGTGATCGGGGACGACAACGCGTTCGCCGAACCTGGCTGGGGCATGGGATGGTCGTGGGATGACCTGCCGTTGGGTTACGGGGCCGCCGTCGGTGCATTGCAGTACAACGAAAACCAGGTCGAGGTGGTGGTTGGTCCCGCCATGACGGCTGGCGCCCGCGCCATCCTCACGACGTCGCCGTTTGGCAGCGGCATTTTCGTCGAGAACAGCGTCACAACGGCCCCGGCCGGATCCGAAACGAAGATTGACGTTCAGCGGATCGCCGGAACCACCTTTCTCGACGTTCGCGGACAGATCGCCATCGACGCCAAGCCGGTCCCGCTGCTGGCGGCGGTGGAAAACCCAACCCGGATGTACCTCAACGCCTTTCGCGAAGCGCTCGGTCGGCACGGCATCGATGTCGGCGGACACATGGTTGACGTGGATCAGCTCCCGGAACCACTCGCGTTCGACGAGGCCACAGAACTGGTCGCCGATCAGTCGCCTCCCTTGGGGGAGATCATCGACGTCGCCATGAAGTGGAGCCGGAACGGCTACGCAGAGACGCTGCTCTATGCCCTATCAGCGCCTGGCGAGCCGGCGACGGCGGACCGGGGCCTCACCGCGCTGCGAGAGACACTGACCGCCTGGGGTGTTCCTCCAGAGTCGTACCTGCCGCGGGACGGGTCGGGTTTGTCACGGTATGACCTTCTGACGGCCGATTCGCTCATCAAGCTCCTGACCTCGCTCTGGGCGCACCCGACGCACGCGAAGCCGTTTCGCGACACGCTGCCGCAGGCCGGCGTGAGCGGGACCCTCGCGAATCGCATGCGGGGAACCTCGGCAGAGTCGCGCGTGTGGGCGAAAACCGGGTCGATGTCGAACATTCGCACGCTATCCGGTTACGTCGTCACGCTCGATGGAGAACCGCTGGTGTTTGCGTTTCTGGTGAACAACTTCCGTGTTCCGAACACAGAGATCGATGCGGTCTTCGATCGCGCGTTGGTGAGGTTGGTGGAGTTTCGGCGATAAGAGACTCGTCGTCGCGAACAACGTACAAGCCTCAGAGGCTCAGAGACTCAGAGTAAACGCTAGCCACGAAGGGCACGAAGCCACGAAGGTTCTTAGAGACTGCAACAAACCCGACCGGCGCGAAGCGCCGGCAGTTCGTCGCCCCACGCGAACAATGCGATTCGATCGTGTCCTCGGCGGATTGCTAAACACTGGGCGACTTATCAGTAGTAATGATGCACACGGGCAGGCAATCTTCGTAAACGCGACTACGCGCCGGTATTAGGTGGTTCCATTATTGCCGACTTTCGCATCCTTGCGATAGAAGCTGTAATTAGAAGCGTCAGATTTGTCTCGCGGACGCTGCAGATTATGCTCGTGCCTTCGGCTCAATATAGCACACATAGAGCACTCTTTGCGGAGATACACGCACTGGCTGAGACGTGTAGGTGCTGACAGATACTCAAGAGAGATGTTTTACTAGATATTCATAAGAGTAGATAGATTGGCTGTAGGGGGAATAGCTAGCTGGATAGAAATTGCAAGGGAGCAATTTAGTCTCCTCGCGGGAAGGTTATAGGATGAGAGAACATAACATACTCTTACTCGCTGATTGGTAGGTTACAACACAAGACGATTTGCAGTCAGTCGCGTGATAAGCGCGGGTCTGATAAACACGACGTCGGATCGCTAAGGGGCCTACTGAAGAGAAGTTAATGCACAGTTGTTCGGAGATAGAGCACAGACAAGTTCTGAGAGACGGGTAAGCGTAAAGATAAGCCGCTAGTACGCCAGCCAATCAATTCACAGGTCGCCCTGCATTAGATAGCGCTGTAGGAGACCTACAGCGTAGACAGCTAGTCAGAATACACGATGCGGATACGCGGCTCGGTCGTAGAATCGAGCGAGACGCAATCTGGCGGCAGTACGCGACGACGCTGGGCTGTTAGCACGTGAATCGCCCGAGGTCAGAGGTCCAGCTGTAGCGCGGTGAATGGCGATCATCACGATGGCTGAACGTGCCGATGTCCCGACTGCGGCGGTGATATAATGCGAGTGAGGCGATACGAGCGGAAGGCTGTAGCGCGTTGTGGCCTATGTGAGAGACGTGGAGCGCTGTGTGTAGTTCATAGGGAAATGATGAGGTTTGAGTAGGTGAAGATAAGCACGAAGAGCAGAAGGCGAACAACAGTCGCTAGACTGGCCTGCTGCTGATAAGGATCTGAGGAATAACAAGGAAGGTAGGCGATCAAGACCTCAGCTTCAGAGACTGACCTAGCGATAGACAAGGTAGATTAACTCGGCGACGACACTGCTAGGGCGGATTACGTAAATCACATAGTCAATCGAGGAGTAGCGAATAGACGCAACGCTTGCGACGTGTAGATCAGTCGACGGTTGGTGCAATCGGGCGCGCTTGTCCAAACCGTGACGGTGCGTCGTAAGCCTGCGTTAGCACGCAGGCGATTGGTGTGACGAAAAGTCAAGGGCGAGTCACCACCGGAACAATATATCTACACGGTACGCTACTCGCTGCCAGTCAGCGGGAACAAGAGAAAGATAGCTGAGTTCTGCATCGAGAGAGATAGCTGCTGACAGTGAGGACATCGCAAGATGCGCACCGTAGTCGAGAGACGACGGCGGCGCCACCGAGCTGTGGACCGATACAGACGCCGATTCATTCTGCTGACTCCCAGTGACCACGATGTCGGATAAGTAAGGCAACCACTACATTTAGACGACAGATCGCCTTGCCAGATATTGAGGGCCTGAGCGCAAGCGAAGTCGCGCACCGTGACTAGACTTAGTTGAAGACCGACGTTACGTACGCCGAAGTACGGCCGAGAGGCGACAACGCGATGACGCGCACATTGCCGATGAAAGTGAATGCGTGAGCTTCAAGACGGGGGGCGTAGACATCGCCGGAGTGCTGTAGTCCACAAATAACGCCGGCCACAGCGACGAGTGCGGTGAGAAACACGCGCGCCGCGACGAAAGGATTACACGTTAGGAACGGAGGGCAACAGCGGAGGTGTAGCGCCGGGCGAAGGAGGCGACGAATCCGCGCTACTGGCAAAGAAGCGCTTACGAGCGACGCCACTCTAGCTTGATTTCGGAAACAGATTGATACCGTTGGCTGGAATCCTTTTCAATCGCTTTGCCTACGACGCGCTGCAAGTGCGGGGCGTTCACGACCACGGCATCGGGCTATCGCGGAGGCGCGGGACTTGAGAATGGCTTCGACGATCTCGAAGATGGAGGGGCGCTGGAACGGATGCTGCCCGCAGAAGAACTCGAACAGCACGACGCCGAAGGCAAAGACGTCGCAGCGCACATCGGCCACGCCGCCGCGCAGCAGCTCGGGTGCCATGTACGCGGGCGTGCCAAGACGGCGAAAGCTTCGGTGAACGCTGTGACAACTGCCTCGGTATCTAGACAAGGCGCGACGGTTTCGCCCAGCGCTTGGCGAGGCCGAAGTCGAGCACTTTCACCGTGCCGTCGCGTCGCAGCTTGATATTGGCGGGTTTGAGATCGCGATGGATGATCGCTGGCTCATGCGCGGATTCGAGCGCCTCCGCGAACTGCCGCGCGATCGGCAACGCTTCGTCGACGGGAATCGGTCCGTGCGCGATACGTTCGGCGAGCGTCGGTCCGTCGACCAGCTCCAGCATGAGCGCCTGCACGCTGTCTCGATTCTTCGAAGCCGTAAATCGCAGCGATGTTCGGATGATTGAGTGACGCGAGCTGCTGCGCTTCGCGCGTGAAGCGCGATCCGATCGGGATCGAGGACGACGGCGTCGGGCAGGACCTTCAACGCGACTTCGCGGTTGAGCGTGTGTCGTGTGCGCGATAGACCTCGCCCATGGCGCCGGCGCCAATGGTCGAGAGGATTTCGTACAAGTAGAGGTGGGTGCGGAGAGCAAGAGATAAGGGTAGTAGAGGATTATAAGGTTTAGAACGAGAAGGAGGGAATAGAGTATTGAGTAAAGTCGCAGGGGAGAGCAGTGCGAGGGCTTCTCACTGGTTGCCGCTAGGTGACTGTGAGTTACGGACGGCGCCTCGGAGTTAGAAGACCTCGCTACGGAAGAGCGGATTATGAGAGGTAGCTGTGTAGGCAATGAGGGCGCAGAGGTGGCGCTAGGCGACGTCGATAAGTGCGCGGCTAATTCAGGCGTCGAGAACATGAGCAGAGAGAGCCTACGAGTGATCAGCTCGCGGGCTCCGGCTATGCGGGGCTAGGTCACAGCTATCAGCTCGGGTGCGCCGTGAACGACCGACTTGGAATAGAAGCGGAGCTACTTGAGTGTTACCGAGCAGCGCGTATGCTTAATCCGCGCTAAGAAGGCACTGATCGGGATCACTAGATGGTTGTGCGCTATGCTGTGGGCCTAGCAATTGACGAGATATGTTAGCGAGCTTGCGGACGGTGGGCTCGCCAGCAGCGTGACTGAAGGTTGGCGGCGACTCTAATACTTCGACGCGAACCGCTGATGGAATACGGAGTGCGGACCATGTCGGCAACCACGACAAGACTCAGCTGACGGCCATCATCATCGCCTCTCCCTGACCAGGCGGAGGAAGAGGCGAGCGCATCTTTCGGAGCCACGCGCCTCGGATGAAGTCTACGCACCATCGCACCGGTCGAAAGCTCTTCTGAGCTACAACGTGTCCAAGGTGACGAGAAATCCGAACTCGTGGGATGTCCGCCCGTTGTCATACGGGAAACACGTTCTTAATCTTACTTGAGATGCTATGAAAGCCCAGCTGGCGTAGCCGATTCATTCCGAGCAAGCCACAACGAGTTGGGCAGACTTTTCCGCCTTAGGGCAAGTGGATGGAGAAGTGCAAGGTCACGTTTGTGCATGCCGCTCCCATCATCAATTCGCTTTGGTGAAGCGAATTCTCGGAGCCCAACCACGCGGCCTGAGCACCAGTGGAGGCGAGGCGGACACCAATGTCGCCTCGGGGCCGTTCGTTGCCGATGGTAGGAGCAACGACGTGCTTTCCACCGAAGACCAGCGTTGTGAATCTCCGGCATATCACTACTGGGTCCTTACCTATCCGTCTACGCCGTGTGGGGAGCGTCGTCATCCCTGGCGCCATCTTCCTCGGGCTTACGTCGCTTCGGTCTCTGAAAACCATGCCTGCCTGCGCGACACCTGCCTTGAGCGGCTGAAGAGCACTTGCGTGCTACTGAACTAGCAGGACCACGGACTGGGAGCGACTCTGCCGCCATTCGACGCGTACGAGCTCAAACCGTCGGCAGCCTTCAGTGGCAAGCAGCGGCGGATAGATAACGTGTGACGCCGCAGGGTAGACCGATCAGGGCCGTGGCCCCCGGAAGCCCAGACCAGCGGCGCGGACGCGATTACCGCAACCGGCGACCTGGCGATGTGCTCCGGTTGCTTCTTCGTGACCTTCGTGCCTTCGTGGCCAACGTGATCTCTCTTATCTCTGAGCCTCTGAGGCTTGTCCGTGATTACCGGTACTCATAGCGACACGAACGATCCGAAGATCACCGCCATCGTCATCCCCACGGCGCCGACGACGAATGCGCCGGCGAGTCCGACGATAAAAGGTCTCATCCCGACACCCTTGAAGACGGCGAGGCTGGTATTCAGGCCAACCGCCGCCATTGCCGTTCCAAGAAGCAGCCGCGATGCCCAGAAGTCACCGACTTGGTTCGTCAGACTGTTCCATGCGCCGCTGTTCCAGATTCCGTAGGCCGCGCCTGACGCGCGAAGCGTGGCATCACCGATCGTCCGGACCATTGCCATCCCTACGAAGCCGAGCACAAACAACGGCACCAAGCGTTGTCCAGTTGGTCGTGACATGACGGGCGCCCGTGCCGCGTGACGCGCGCAGGTGCATCCAGGCCAACAGCGGAATGACGCCAGCCAGGCACAAGTTTCGGGTCAGCTTGGTGACCGTCGCGACTCTCAGCACGACGTCGTCTGCATACATCTGTCGATACGTGAGTGCCGCCCCCACTACCTGCGACGTGTCGTGAATCGCCGTACCAGAAAGAGGCCCACGGTCTCTGACCGGTCCAGCAACGCGTGAGCGAGGTAGGGATACGCCAACATTCCGAAGAGCCCGAACCCGACCACGTTGGCCACAGCGTACGCGACTTCTCGCTCGTCCGCCTCGATAGCCGGGGCGATGGAAACAATCGCGGTGACGCCGCAGATGCTCGTACCTGCAGCGATCAATGTGCCGAGATGTGGAGAAAGTCCCAGGCGGCGATTGAACCAGCTGACGAAGATCAGCCCGGTCGCGACGGCGGCGAGCACAACTGGCAGGCCACCCAGGCCAAGTCGCATGACGTCCAAGGCGCTCAGTCGGATGCCAACCAGCACGATGCCAAGCCGCAAGACCGTGGTGACGCAAAACTTCAGGCCCGGTGTCAGCGTGCGAGGCAGCTGGAAGACGTTCCGCACCAGCAGACCCAGAATGATGGCAACCGGCACGCCAGAGATGGGACTGCTACCGCTGCCGAGGCCTTGAGCGGCGAGAATCGCGCGGCCGAGAACATCCGCGAGCCAGAAGCCGGCCATCATCACCAGCGCGGCAGCCGAAATCCCCGGCAGCAGTGACATGGGCACGGTTGAAAGAGCCGGCCGGCGCGCTACCGTTGAATCGCCTTGATCTGAAAGAACTCTTCGATCGCCAGAGGGCCTAGCTCGCGACCGATGCCAGACTTCTTGTAGCCACCGAAGGGTGCGAGCGGATTGAAACGGCCACCGTTGATGTCGACCTGTCCCGTCCGAAGGCGCCGCGCGACCTGAAGCGCGCGATCGGACGTGCCGCCCCAGACGCCTCCCGACAAGCCGTAGATAGAGTCGTTGGCGACGCTGACCGCTTCGTCTTCCGAGTCGTAGGGGATGATCGCCAGTACCGGCCCGAAGATCTCTTCCTGCGCGATCGCCATGCTGTTCTTGACGTCGGCGAAGATCGTGGGTTCGACGTAGAAGCCGGTCGCGAGCGCCGCGGGTCGCGACCCGCCTGCCACCAGCTTTGCTCCTTCCCGCTTGCCGCGATCGATGTAGCCAATGACGGTGTCCCGCTGATTGGCCGACGCCAGCGGCCCCAGCCGGGTCTTGGCATCGAACGGATCGCCCATCGTGAGCTTGGCCGCTTGCGCCTTCGCGAGCTCGATTGCCTCGCCCTGGCGGGTGCGCGGGACGAGCATGCGAGTCCACGCGGAACACGTTTGACCGGAGTTCTGCATGCAGTTGTTCACGCCGGCCGCGATCGCCTTGTCGAACGGGGCATCATCCAGAACCACGAACGCGGACTTGCCTCCGAGCTCGAGGCAGACTTTCTTGATGCCGTCCCCAGCCAGCGACGCGACCCGTCGTCCTGCCTGCAGGGATCCGGTAAAGCTGACCATGTCCACGCCAGGATGGCCGACAATGCCTTCACCAACGACACGACCAGCGCCCGAGACGACGTTGAATACGCCGGCCGGCAGCTTGATCTCATGCGCTGCGTCGGCGAGCATCAATGCGCTCAGCGGAGCAAGCTCGGCGGGCTTCAGAACGACGGTGCAGCCCGCGGCCAACGCGGGTGCAACCTTGGCCACCACCTGATGCAAGGGATAGTTCCAGGGAGTAATGCAGCCGACAACACCGATGGGCTCTTTGACGACCAGCGAATTGCCGATCTCCTGCTCCAACGGGTGCTCGAGCAGGAATTTGCCGTTGATCCCGATCATTGTCGCGGGAAATTCAGCCTGCACTTTGGTCGAGAAGCCGATGGCCGTGCCAACTTCGTGGGTGATCGCCTCGGCGATCTGAGGAACACGAGCCTTCATCGCAGCGGACAGCTTGTCCAGCCATTCAACGCGTTCCTGGGGCGTGGTACGGCTCCACGTCTCGAACGCGGCGCGTGCGGCTTTCACGGCTCGGTCGACATCGTCACCCGAGCCACGCGGCACACGACCAATCGGTTTCTCGGTCGCCGACGAGATGACGTCAATCGAGTCGGTTGTCAGGGGCTTCTGCCAGTCGCCAGCGTAGTAGTGATGTTCGTAGCGGATCATGCAGTCTTTCATTCTACGTTATGCTGCCTTTCGGCTCGAACCATCGTGCGGCCACCCGACGCTCCGTACAAGCCTCAGAGACGCTGAGGCTCAGAAGGATTCGATCGATCCATGGAGATTCGGGACAGGACATTTCTCGTCACCGGCGGCGCTTCCGGACTTGGGCGTGCCGCTGCCCAGGCCATTCTCGCTGCCGGGGGCAACGCCGTACTCCTCGATGTGAATGCCGACACGGGACGCGCGGCCGAGACAGCCCTCGGTGCGCACGCACGCTTCGCGCAGGCCGACGTCACGAATGAAGAGCAAGTCACTGCAGCTGTCGAGTTGGCGCATTCATCATTCGGTGGGCTGCACGGCGTAATCAACGCAGCGGGCATCGGGCCGGCGGCCAAGGTGATCGGCAAGAACGGAGTGCACCCGCTCGACCTGTTCGAGCGGACGATTCGGGTCAATCTCGTGGGCACCTTCAACGTGATTCGTCTGACCGCGGTGCGGCTCGTCCAAAACGAGCCGCAGCGCGAGTGGCGAGCGGGGAGTGATCGTCAATACTGCGTCAATTGCCGCGTTCGACGGGCAGATCGGTCAGCCGGCCTATGCTGCATCGAAGGCAGGCATTGTCGGCCTGACCCTGCCGATCGCGCGCGAGTTTGCGTCCAGCGGCATCAGGGTCGTGACGGTCGCACCTGGTATCTTCGATACACCACTGCTCGCGGCCTTGCCCGAAGCCGCCCCGTACGTCGCTCGGTCAGCAGGTTCCTTTTCCGTCGCGACTCGGCAGACCCGACGAATACGCGTCGCTCGTGCGTCACATCATCGAGAACGAGATGCTGAATGGCGAAGTGATTCGCCTTGACGGCGCGCTCCGAATGGCGCCGAAATAGTGCAGCGCCAAGCTAGTGGCCGGTCCTGCGCTTGGCCCCCGACTGTTCGGCCGCGTACGAGCGCGGCGGCTTGCTTGGCGACGTACGCTCGAATCCACTCGGCCTCTTCGTCAGACACGTCGCCGGCAAAGCTCGGCATCCCGACGGCCGTGATGCCGCCGGCGGTCACCTGTCGCCATGCGGGAGCGTCGTGCAATCTCGACGAGCGTCGGAGGTCGGCGACCGCTCCACCGGCCGCGGCAGCGCCGTGGCACATCAAGCAGAAACGACCGTAGAGCGCTGCACCGCGCGCCACATCCTGATCTGACGCCTTGATGTCTGGTGGCGCCGGCATCGCGCGTAAACGCGCTGGCCGGAACCGGCGGCGGCGTGGCCGTCCCGTGGATCCTATAGACGTGCACGCGACCATTGAGCCGCGATGGCTCAATCGGTGAGAGCAAGCTGCTCGTCAGGACGTAGACACTCCCGTAGCCGCTGAGAACCGCGACATACTGCTCTCCGTTCACCGAGTACGTGACCGGGCCCGCCAGCGTCGACGCCGGGTGCACGGCCGACCACAGCTCCCGGCCGGTCCGGGCGTCCAACGCGAGGAAGCGGCCGTCGATGGTGCCCTGGAACACGATGCCGCCCGCGGTCGCGAGCGTGCCGCCATTCCAAGCCCCCTTGTGCTCCACGCGCCAGGCCTCGCGGGCCTTCACGGGATCCCATGCGATGAGGTAACCCTTCGATGCCTTCTTGATGGCCGCACGCACGGCGGGATCATCAGGAAGTGGCGCGTGGACGGCGCCGGTATTCCAGCGACCGGGCCTCATCGTAAAGGTCGGGTCGTTCGTCCAGTCGAAGGCCAGCTCCTGGACGGGGATGTACACGAGACCCGTGTTGGGACTGAACGCCATCGGATGCCAGTTGTGCGCGCCAAAGGGGCTTGGTCTCACGACGGCAGTAGCCGATCGGTATCGTGCTTCTGGATTCTCGATCGGACGGCC
Source organism: uncultured Acidobacteriota bacterium (assembly GCA_963734095.1). GTDB lineage: Bacteria > Acidobacteriota > Vicinamibacteria > Vicinamibacterales > UBA2999 > JACCSI01. The sequence continues at coordinate 236,150 of CAVTGK010000040.1, forward strand.
CGTCTTGGAGTCGATAGCCGACGCCCAACTCAGGGGCATACCGGGCGGCGTGAATTTCGTCGGGTACAGAGGCAAGAGTGGCGTGGCGGAAATCAGTTGCCCCGTCGTGCGATCCAGGACATAGAAGAAGCCGTTCTTGGGCGCCTGCATCGCCACCTTTCGGCGCTGCCCGCCAATTGTCAAATCAGCGAGGACGATTGGCTGCGTCGCCGTGTAGTCCCACGTTTCACCGGGCGTCGTCTGGTAGTGCCATTTGTAGGCGCCCGTTTTCGCATCCAGGGCCACGATCGACGACAAAAACAGGTTGTCGCCGCCTTCGGGTGATCGGACCTTCTGGTTCCACGGTGACCCATTCCCGACCCCGATGATGAGTTGATCGAACTCCTGGTCGTACACGATGGCGTCCCAGACCGTTCCACCGCCCCCGAGCTTCCACCATTCGCCGGTCCAGGTTTCGGCTGCCTTGGGCATGACGCTGTCTGACGCGGCGCCATCGCGCCGAGCGCCGGGATTGCCGGGGACCGTATAGAACCGCCAGCGCAGCTTGCCGCTCTCAGCGTCGTAGGCCGAGACATAGCCTCGGACACCGTACTCCGCTCCGCCATTGCCGATGTACACGAGGCCATTGGCGACGCGGGGGGCGCCCGTGATTGTGTACGGCAGCGATTGATCAACGGTAAGCGTTTCCCAGACGACCGCGCCCGTCTTCGCGTCGAGCGCCAGCAGGCGTCCGTCCAGCACGCCGACAAACACCTTGTCCCCATAGATCGCCACGCCGCGGTTGACGACGTCGCAGCAGGCCTTGCTGCCATTGGCGCGATCGACTTTCGGATCGTAGAGCCACCTGGCCGCACCGGTCGCCGCATCCAGGGCATACACGAGACTCCACGACGAAGTGACGTACATCACACCGTCGACCACGATTGGTGTGGCCGAAGCTCCGCGAGCGGTCCGCAACTCATACGTCCACGCCAGACCGAGCTGCGAAGCGTTGTCAGTCGTGATTTGCGCCAGCGGGCTATACCGCTGTTCCGAGGTACGTCCGACCGTGTGTCAGCCAGTTGTGCGGTTCCTTGTCGGCGGATGCAATGCGAGCGGTATTGAGGGTGCCGAAGACGGTCGCCTCGGGCTCGGCTGCCGAGCATCCCGTCAGGCCAAGAGCGAGAACGGCCAGTAGACAGCGCGCAATCTGTGACATGTCGCTGTTCCTTGAGCCCCAAGCGCCCACCGGATGTGAGGTCAGCCCCACCGAGTCCACCGTCAGGAGGGCACTGTATCGCAGGTTCAGGATTGAGTGAGCAGACGGTTCGCTTCCGCTAGCAAGGTGTCGGTGTCCGCGTCCAATCCGCCACCTTGGGCCAATTCAGGCCTTCCGCCGCCGCGCCCTCCAAACTTGGTCGTCAAGGCCTTCAACACGGCACTGGCGTCGACACCACCCTTCGCGCCGCGCGCGACGACCACCAGGGCAGGCGTCGCACGGCTGAAGAGCACAACAAGTCCCAACGGTTCTTCGGCAACCGCGGCGGCCGCCAGCGCCTTGAGTCCGGCGGCATCCCACCCATCCAGGGCTTCGGCGACGACCAGCCGATCCGGCAATCGCCGTGCCCGCTGGATCAAGAGCCGTCCTTCATGGGCGGCCAGTTGCTCGTGCAGCACGCGAATCGTCCGCTGGTATTGCTTCGAGTCGGACTGTAGACGCTCGATTCCAATCGACAGCTCAGCGGGACTAACCGACAGGTATCGCGTCGCATCTCCTATCGCTGCCCGCCATTCGCGAAGCCTGCCGAGTACCCGGCCACCGCACACGAACTCGATTCTCGAGCCCCCACGAAACTTATCGGTTCCCGTAGTCGCAACGATACCGATAGCGCCAGTGCGTGAGACATGGGTGCCACCACACGCGGAGAGATCGAAATCGCACACCTCGATGAGACGGATCGGGCCAGACCGCAGCGAAGCCTTCCGGAGGGGAAGATTCGCAGCCTCCTCGGGCGTGGCAACCCGGATCGCAACCGGCCGATCCTCCCACACGATGCGATTGGCCTCGTCCTCGGCCCTTCGCACTTCCTCCACCGATACCTCGCGCGCCAGGTCGATCGTCGCCGCCGTGACGCCAAGATGGAAGCTTTCCGTGCGGACCCCGAACAGTCGATCGAAGGCCGCCGACAGCACGTGCTGCCCGGTATGCTGTTGCATGTGATCGAACCGCCGCTCCCAGTCGATCGCACCACGAACGCTCGTACCCTCGGCGAGCCGTGCATCAACGACGTGCACGATCTCATCAGGTTCCGTATCCACCACATCGAGCACCCGCGCCCCGCTCAACGTCCCGAGGTCATGCGGCTGACCGCCTGAGGTTGGATAGAACGCGGTTTGGTCGAGCATCACCTCGATCGCGCCGTTGCGCGTGACACACGACGTGACGGTCGCGTCGAACGTTGCTCGATACGGTTCGTCGTAGTAAAGACGAATCGTCATGCCAGCTGAGCGACAGCAACCGGAAGCTCGAAATAGAAGACCGCGCCTCCGATAGCACCGGGACGGAACCCGATCGTGCCTCCATGGGATTGGACGATGCCGTAGCTGACCGACAAGCCAAGCCCCGTGCCCTCGCCCGATGGTTTCGTCGTAAAAAACGGCTGGAACAGTTTGGGCTCGTTCTGTGGCGGCACACCGGGGCCGGAGTCGTGGACCTCCAGTCGCACCTTGCCCTCAACCCGTTCGAGTTTGATCTCGATGTTACGAGGAGGCGCCGTCTCCATCACCGCCTGCTCCGCGTTGATGATCAGGTTGAGCACGACCTGCTGCAACTCCTCGAAGACAGCCATGGCCACCGGATCGCCCGTCTCCTGAACGGATATCCGAATGTCAGCCTCGGTCAACCGCCGTTCACGAAGTTGAATCACCGAATCGACAACCTCCCGCAGGCGCACAGGGGTCGAATCGCCAGGCTGCTGCCGGCTGAAGCGCGAAAGGTTGCGGATGATGGCGCTCGCCCGCGCGCTTTCCTTCTGAATCATGACCAACTCGGCACGCGCGTCGGCAGGCAGTTCCTCGCGAACCTGTAGCAACTCGGCCGACCCGAGAATGGCCTGGAGCGGATTGTTCAGCTCGTGCGCGACTCCCGACGCGAGGACGCCGATGGCGGCCAGTCGTTCCTGACGAATGACCTGACGTTGCAGCGATTCGAGCTCTTCGCGGATCCGACGCTCCTCCACAACCTGCGCCGCCAGCTTTCCACGAGCCTCTCGCAGTCGATTGACCATGGTCACGAGGGTGCTCTGCAGTGTATCGAGTTCCTGAGACGGCATCGGGATGGTCTTTGGCGGGCTCAGGTCGCCATCCGCCACACGCGACGCATAGCCTTTGGCGCGATCGAACGCCGCCTGGTAGGGACGGAGTACAAGAAACTCAAGTAGAACTGTCAGCCAGGTGGCCCCCAGCGCGATGCTGAGATTGCGAAGCAGCAGAGGCTGGATGCGTCGCCTGGCGACGGCGGTCGGGATCCCGACCCTGATCATCCAGGGTCCGTTCGCGAACATCTGGTTCGAGTAGACGCGCTCGACACCATCGGTGTCCCTGAGAATCGCGATTGCTGGTGGATCCTCGGAGGACGACGAGAAAAGGCTCGATCTGCCCGACATAGTGCTGAGCGTCCTGATTGCGCGCCAGGACCGTGTCTTGGTCATCGGTGATCGTGATGATCGCGTCAGGTGGCAGTGGAATCGTGCCAATGACGATTCGAATATCGCTGATGTCGAGACCGCGCTCGAGGTACACCACGATCGAGCCGGCGAGTGAGAAGGCCTCGGCTTCGAGTTGCTTGATCTGTTCCTGGTAGGTCACCCGAGACGACCACCCCGCTGCGACGAAGACGGGAACCAGGATGGCAATATTGAGCAGCAGAACCTGGCGACGCAGTGGCTGAGCCACAGGCAGATTCTAACAGCCCGTCGGCGGCGACGCGCAGCGTAAGAGGAGCGGGTCGGCGATCCCGGCCGCCCGAAAGCCCTGCTCGCGAAGCCGGCAGCTGTCGCAGTGGCGGCAGGGCGCGCCGTCCGGTCGTGGGTCGTAGCAGCTGTGCGTCATCCCGTAATCCACCCCAAGCGAAATGCCGAGCGTGATGATCTCGGCCTTCGAGAGCGCGATGAGGGGCGTTCGGATGCGAATGGGCTGTCCCTCGACGCCAGCTCGCGTGGCCACGGACGCCAGCCGCTCGAAGGCCTGGATAAATGCGGGACGGCAATCGGGATAGCCGGAGTAGTCAACGGCATTGACGCCGATGATGATGTCGCTGGCCTCGATCACCTCGGCCCAGCCCAACGCCAGCGCCAGAAAAATCGTGTTGCGCGCCGGAACGTAGGTCGACGGGATGTCCGTGGCGTCGAGCGCGCGGTCCTTGGGAATGTCCATCGGGCTCGTCAGCGCCGAGCCGCCAAACTGCGAGAGATCGATGGCGAGCTCGACATGGCGGGCGACCCTCAGAGTGCTGGCGACGGCTCGCGCCGCCTCGAGCTCGTGCGATGCCGCTGCCCGTAGTTGATGGTGAGCGCATACAGCTCACGACCCTCGCTCCCGAGCGACCGCGGCCGCGGTGTAGGAATCCAGACCCGCCGCTCAGTAGCACGACCGCGCGCAGACCACTCGACGGTGTCGTCGTCATACTCCCCGCGTGTCCGGCGACCAGATGTATTTGTGCGCCTGGAGCTGCAGACGCACCGGCAGTCCGTCGGCCAGCATCCACTCGGCCAGCATGCGCGGGTCGAGCACCGCCATGAACCGGTGAAAACAAGACCGCCGCCACCCGTGTCGCCAGCGATTCCCGCGAGACCACGTCTCGCGCGTATTCGTAGTCGGCTCGATCCTTGATGACGAACTTGACCTGATCGGCGGTGGTGAGCCGTCCAAGGTTGGCCCAGTCCATCTGGTCGCTTTCCCCGGAACCCGGGCACTTGACGTCCACGATGCGGATGACGCCGTGTCGGCACGCTTCTCGATGCTGCGATGGCCGCCGGTCTCGAGCAGCACGCGTCTTGCCGCGCTCGAGCAAGCGGTCCATCAGCGGATAGACGTCCGGCTGCAGCAGCGGCTCCCCACCGGTGACTTCGACCAGCGGCGCAGCCAAACCGTTCGACCTCGGCCATGACCTCGTCGATCGACATCTTCCGCCCCTCGTGAAACGCGTACGGCGTGTCACACCACGTGCAGCGCAGATCGCACGCGGTCAGGCGGACGAAGACGCATGGCTCGCCGGCAAAGGTGGACTCGCCCTGGATGGAGTGGAAAATCTCGTTGACGGTGAGCATTGGCTGCGAGAATCTTTCATTGTAACGGCGTTTGGCGACACGCTCGCCCGCGCCACGCGAGCCTGACATGACGCTCCGCATTGGCACCTCAGGATGGAATTACCCGACGGACAAGGCACCTGGAACGGCATCTTCTACCCCGAACGCGGGGACCGACCGCGAGGCTTCGACGAGCTGACGCTTCTACGCCGAACGGTTCAACACCGTCGAGGTCAACTCGACGTTCTATGGCCAGCCGCGGGCAAGCGTGAGCCTCGGGTGGGTGAAGCGGACGCCGCCCGGGTTCGAGTTTGCCGTCAAGCTGTACCAGAAATTCACGCACCCGAAGATGGCCGTCGACCAAGACCGCCGTCACGCGTCGCCGACATCGACGCGTTCAAGCGCGGAATCGAGCCGCTGGCCGCCGACGAGCGGCTGGGACCACTGCTGGCGCAGTTTCCGGCGAGCTTCAAGGACACACCGGAAACACGCGAATACCTGGTTGGCTGCTCGCGACGTTCGCCGACTACGACGTGGCGGTCGAGCTCCGGCATCGGAGCTGGAGCGACGCGGCGCCAGCCATCTTCGACCTGCTGCACGAGCACGGCGCGGCCTGGACGCAGATCGACGAGCCGAAGTTCCGCTTTTCGGTGCGTCAGGATTTGATGCCCAACATGAAGGGCTTCTACTACATGCGGCTTCACGGCCGAAACGCCGAGCAATGGTGGGAGCACGAGAATGCAGAGGATCGCTATAACTACCTGTATTCGGAGGCGGAGCTGAGGCCGATTGCGAAGGCGGTGAGGACGGCGCGTGCGCTCGTGAAGAAGCAGTACATCTATCTCAACAACCACTTCGCCGCGCAGGCGATTGCCGACGCCGCAGTGCTGCGGCACATGCTCGACGAGCCGGTTGCGGAACCGATGCCCGCCGAGCTGGTGAGCGCGCTATCCGATGCTCAAGGGCAAAGTCGCTATTTTTCCCCCTTCACGGTTGCTCTGATCATGCGATCGCCCACCTCGATCTTCGACACCACGTCCATGCCCGGTCGTGACTTTGCCGAAGACGGTGTAGCCGCCGTCAAGGCGAGGGACGGGCGCGAGCGTCGACGTACAATTGGCTGTCGGCCTTGCTGGCGTCGCCGGCGTGCGCCATCGCGACGGCGCCGCGCACGTGCGTGCGCAACTTGGAGAACTCGGCGACGCCAATCGGCGTGCCGCTCCCGCCGCGTGCCCCACGCTTCCTTCTTGGCGAAGTCACGCGAAGCCGGATCGCCAACCTGGACCACGAAGTCCTTGCACGACGCGATGAAAGCGCTGGCCGTTGTAGAAGCGCTTTCTCACGAGCTCGAGAATGCGCGCGACGGTCTTCGGCGCTTCGTTGGGATAGGTCTCGAACTCGAACGTGCCCTTCTCGGTCTCAACGACGACAACGGGCCCGGCCCCGGCGGAGGGCTTGGCGGTCCCTTGGGCCCTGAGCGGCAGGCCCGGCCGCCAGCGCGATAACGCCGATCAGCACGCCAAGTCGCACGAGACGCATGGTTACTCCTTTCCAACCACGGAGACACGGAAGCGTGGAAACGCCAACAGGCAGTCGGCCTTGGCCTGTTCGAAACTCCGACCGACTACATCCGTCAGAGCGATTTACCCTCGACTCCGGGCCGACCGGCGGACGCCCTGACGCGGGCAGTCGTCGCGACCGCGCACCGCTTCACATCGCGGATAGAGCGGCCGGCAGACGTTCTGGCCCCACGTCACCAGATACAGATTGAGATACGGCCACCATCGGGCCTCGATCGCTTCGTAGAGCGCCCGCTCGGTTTGCTCGGGATCGCGCGTCCGCACCCAGCCGAAACGATTGGAGATGCGGTGAACGTGCGTATCGACGCAGATGTTCTGCTGGCTCTGAAAGCGCCAGGATCATCACAAGATTTGCCGTCTTGCGGCCGACGCCGGGCAGCGTCACGAGCTCCTCGAGCGTCGCCGGCACGTGGCCGCCAAACCGCATCGACCAGCGCCTGACAGGTCGCTTTCACGAATCGCGCCTTGTTGCGGTAGAAGCCCACCGGATAGATCAGCTGTCTCGATCTGCTTGACCGCCAGCGCGGCCATCGCCTTGCGGCGTCCGCGCGACCTGAAACAGACGCGTCGACGCCTCGTGCGTGGTGGCGTCCTGAGTCCGCGCCGAAAGCAACGTCCCAATCAGGATGCGAAACGGGTCTTCGGCATGCTCGCCGGAGATCTTCTCGATCGCGGGACAGCTCCATGCCGTCGATTTCGCGCGCCAAGCGTCTGCATGATTCGCGCGACCTGCGCCGGCGAGGGAGCGGCACGCCGGCGACGTGGCGGTTTCGGCGCGGCCGTCATACCGGTGTCAGCGGAGGCTTTCCGCCAAGAACCGCCAGCACGTTCGAGACGGCAAGATCGGCCATCGCGGTCCTGCGTTTCGGTGGTTGCGCTGGCGATGTGCGGGATCAGCATCACGTTCTCGAGCGCCAGCAGGTCGGGGTGCACCTCGCGGCTCGTCCTCGTAGACGTCGAGCGCGGCACCGGCGATCGAGCCGTTCCTTGAGCGCCCACGCCAGCGCGGCCTCGTCGACGATCGGGCCGCGCGACGGTGTTGATCAGATACGCCGTCCGCTTCATCTTCGTGAGCGCCTTCTGATCGATCAGATGTCGCGTCTCCGGAGTCAGTGGACAGTGCAGTGACACGACGTCCGAGGTCGCGAGCAGCCGATCGAGCGGCAGGTGCTGCGGCACTCGGCAGATCGAGCGAGCGTCGCGGCGCTGTAGGCGACGGTCATGCCGAACGTCTGCGCCTTCTCGGCCACTGCCCGGCCGATCCGGCCAACGCCGACAAGGCCGAGCCGCTTGCCGCGAAGCTCCGTGCCGAGCATGTGATCGAGCGCCCACCCTTTCCAGTCGCCCGGCTCGAAGCTGTCGCTCCGCCTCGCCCAAGCCGCCGGGTGATTGCGAGAATCAGCGCCCACGTGAAGTCGGCGCACGCGTTGGTCAGCACATCGGGCGTGTTGGTGACGACGATGCCACGCGCGCGGCAGGCATCGAGGTCGATGTTGTTGTAGCCGACGGCGATGTTGGCGACGATGCGAAGATCGCGCGCCGGCAGTCGAGCACCTCCGCGTCGATCGGTCGGTAAGCAGACAGATGAGCGCCTGTTTGCCTGCGACGCGCCGCAGCAGATCATCGCGCCCGATCGCCGTACGGCCCGCGTAGAAGTCGACGTCGCACTCAGCTTCGAGCTTGGCGAGGACCGGAGGAGGGATGCGGCGGGTCAGGAGAACCGAGGAGCGGTTCCGCAGTGACCGTTGAACATGACGCCGACGCGATAAAAACGGCTGACGTTTGAATCGAGCGGAACGTTCTGCAGGCTCAGCACCCGATGCTGGCAATCGTGCGCGTCTCGTGCTTCGGCCCTGATCTGCGTATGTGGAGAGTTCCAGAGGTGCTGTGGGATCGGATCTCGCGACGACAGCCTAGTGCCCGTACGACTGGCAAAACCCGCAATGATTGCAGTGAACGGACGGCTCGATGAGGCACGGCCCACCCTCATCGTCTCCTCGCGGCACCAGGAACTTGCCAAAGCTGGGATGTGCCCGCCACGCGGCGCTGGCACAGGAGCGCCGCCGACCGCGGCCGCTCCGGACCTCCACCCAAGTGGCGCGCGATCGCCTCTCGCACTAGCGCCCTGAGCTCATCGTCTGTCATTCGTGGACATCCACCTGATCGACGATGCCGACGATGGCGGCGTCGACCGGCGACAGCTTGCGACCGAGCGCTTCGCCGGCGGCGCGCCCCTCGAGCACCGCGATCACCAGCTCGCCGCGACCGGCGCCCACGGAATCAATCGCCAGCAGCGTCGAGCCAGCTTTGGCGCCGACCGGCGTTTCAGGCTGAAGGATCAGGAGCTTCGCGCCTTCGAACTGGGGGCGCTTCTGCGTCGAGACGACTTCGCCAACAACTCTGGCCAGGATCATCGGCTGACCGGGTTCGAGCCCGGCCTCGACCTCGACCAATGATCGACGATACCGACAATCCCGGCGTCGGCCGGGACCTCGATCGGGTGGAACGGGAAGCTGGCCTCCTTCCCTCGCACGAAGAACACGTGCTCGCCGACGCCGGCGCCGACCGAATCCACGGCGACGAGTGGACGGCCCGCGTCGCTGCCATCGAGCGCCACCGGCTGCACGACCAGCAGCTTGATACCCTCGAGCGTGGGCTCTTTGCGCGTCGCGACGACATCACCGATCACCCTGGCGAGCTGCATGCTGGCTACTCGTTGAGATCCACGGCATCGACAATGCCGACGACGGCGGCATCGACCGGGCAATCTTTCATGCCCGATGCCATGCGAGCGGAGCTGCCGCTGACGATGAGCACCGTTTCGCCGACACCGGCATCAACCGTGTCGACAGCGACGAGGTATCCACCTTCGAGTCGGCTGCGATCGCGTGGGTCGACCGGTCGAGCCAGCAGCAGCTTGTTGCTGACCAGACGCGGATCTTTCCGCGTCGCGACGACGGTGCCCACGATTCTGGCGAGAACCATGGCGCTAGCGTGGGCCTTTCACCACGGGCGGCGTGACGCGCCTTAAGCCTTCGCGTTCGCCTTGCCGATCGGCAAAACGTCTTCGAGATTGGCGTGCGGACGTGGAATGACGTGAACCGAAACGAGCTCACCGACCCGTCGCGCAGCGGCCGCTCCGGCATCGGTGGCCGCCTTCACAGCGGCAACGTCGCCTCGAACGATGGCCGTGACATAGCCGGCGCCGATCTTCTCCCACCCGACGAGCGACACCTTGGCGGCCTTGACCATGGCGTCGGCCGCTTCAATCATCGCGACCAGACCTTTGGTCTCGACCATCCCGAGTGCTTCACCCATTCACCGTCTCCTCGCGGCGCTGACGCGCCGCCTGTCATCCGCGGTCTACGGTCCACGGTCCCCGGAAGAATCATTTCAAGTTGCGAACAGCGTCTTCGATGAGGGCCGTCAGTTCGCGGTATGTTAGCCGAATTTCGCCGTCGCCGCTCAGTTGCGCGAGACGGTCAACGCCCGCCACGCGGCGACTTTGCAGGCCGACGGCGTCGGCCACGAGCCGTGCGCCCGCCGGCGCTACCGGCGCTTGCACCACTTGACATTCCATCTGACCCTCGGCGCTCATGACCATCGTGTCATCGGTGCAGACGGGGGCCGGTGATGCAATCCCGTACATCCCGCGAAGTCCCTGAAGCCGTTGGACCTCGTCACGCGAGAGGAGATGCTCGCGACCCAGCATGCGGGTCACCAGACTGATCTTCGCGAAGTGCTCGATCGTTTCCATCCGATGGTAGGCGGTGAAGAGGTCGGGCCCGATGGCCAGCGCCCCGTGATTCGCGAGCAGCAACCCATCGTGCGCCTTGAGGTACTTGCTGCAGGCGGCGGGCAACTCGTCGGTTGACGGTGTGGCGTACTCGGCGATGGGAATGCTGCCGAGGGTCGTCACCACTTCGGCCAATACCGCGCGGTCGAGTGGAATGCCGGCCACCGCAAAGCCCGTGGCCGTCGGGGGATGTGCATGGACCACCGCTCGGGCGTCAGGCCGATCGCGATACACCTGCAGGTGCATCTTGATCTCTGACGAAGGGTCGCGCTCGCCCGCCACCTTCGTACCCCGGAGATCGGTCACCACCATCATGTCGGGCGTCATGAAGCCCTTCGACACACTCTTGGGGGTCGTGATGATGCGCCGGTCGTCGAGACGCACGCTGATGTTGCCGTCGTTGGAGGCCACGTAGCCGCGCTCCCACAAACGACGACCCACTTCGACGATATCAGCGCGGACTTGTTCTTCGGTGCGGGTCATGAAGCCTGAAACGGTTCAACTGTCGAATGTTCTGTGATCGCTCAGCTCTTCTGGAAGTACTGCTCGCGGCACTTCTCCGAGCAGAAGTACAGCGTTTCGCGGCCGCGCGCGAGCTCGAGCGCTTTCCCAGGGACGACGTACGTGCCACAGACCGGATCGCGCATCATCTTGACCGCCGCTGGCTGCGTCGGTTGATGTTTCGCTTGGGTGCCGCCGGACACGCCTTGGGCGATTCCACCCAGCAGACGCACCGCAGCGCGCACCAGGAATACGCCGAGAAGAAAGAACAGCAACGTTCGCAACAACACTGTCATCGACTTCCTGAACCTGGTGGTGCGCCGGATGAGCGCTCGCGCAAACCTTCAAGCGCCTTCTTGGCGCGCTCCCCTTCCGGGCTGTCCGGCGCGAGGGCCACCACACGCTCCCACGCGGCGGCGGCCCCGCTCAGATCCTGCTTGCCAAACGCTTTGACGATCCCGAGGTTCAACAACGTCTTGGTGTGCTTCGGGTCAATCGAAAGCGAGTGCTCGAATTGCTTGACCGCGCGATCGGCCTGGTTGGTGTAGTAGTACGCCACGCCGAGATCGGTCGAAACATCGGCGTCAGCCGGGTTGATCGTCAGTGCCGACTCGTACCACGCGATCGCGTCCGCATAGCGCTCCGCATCGAAAAACGTATTCCCCAACTGTATACGCGGCTCCGGATCTTTGGGGTTGTTTTCCGCCGTGACGGTCAATGATTGAACCCGCCCCTGGTCGAGCGAGGCGCGCGGCGCATCAGCGCTCGCCTGCTCGGCTGGCGGAGCCGATTGCTGAGTCGCCGGCGCGGCGGCGGATCGAAGCGCCGTGACACCCTGCTGGCTGCCAATGATCCAGCCCACAATCAAGCCGAACAGGCTGCCGGCGATGGCGAACACAATGGACTCTGCCTTCATGCCGTGGCTTTTCCGTCCTCAGAATATCAATGTCCGTCGAAGCCAGTCCATCAGCGTGCGGGCCAGGTCTGGGTCGGCGGTCAGGAGCGTGGTTCCATGCGCGCGAATGCTGCTCAGGTACTGCTCGCGTGATCCACCGCCGGCGACCAATTCCTTGAGTGTTCGCAGGGCGTATGGATCTTCGCTGCTCGCTGCCAACCAGACAGGCCTCGCCGCCCAAACGCTTCATTGTCGCGGCGTCCAGTCGAACGCCTCGATAATCAAGCGAGGGCGACAAGAGCGCAACCGCGCGAACGGTGGCCCTGCTCGGTGGCGGCGATGGCCGCCAGGTTGGCGCCGAGCGACGCGCCGACGACAGCCACGGCCCCTGGCCGCACGTTTGGACGTGTCGCCAGCCAGTCGATGGCAGCACCGACATCCCCGGCCATGGGACCCAGCGCACCCGCTGAGCCCGCAGAGCTGCCGTGACCGCGGAGATCAAGGGCGAGGACCGTCGCGCCCGCTTCTTGCAAGCGCTCGGCCAACAGTGCCCACTCGTCCTTGGAACGACCGAGCATGTGGACCAAGACGATGCCCGGCGCTGGCCGGAGGTTCGACTCGTCAACATACCGGCCAGCGTTGTCCCGTCGGGGGCAGTGAAGCCAACCGGACGTCCTGCGGCCAGGAGCGGCGCTTCAATTGCCAGCACCGTCAGAACGAACATCGCGAGCACGGGCGCAACGAACTCGCCTCTCGATGTCACGTCGACTCCGGCGTCAACGCCTGCAGGTAGTCGCGCACCGCCTGGCGCAACCCCACGAAGAGACTTCGACTGATCAACGCATGACCGATTGACACTTCATCGAGATGAGGCAGCGACCGGAAGAGCGTCAGATTCTGCAGGTCCAGATCGTGGCCCGCGTTGACTCCAAGCCCCAGTTGGTGCGCGCATTCCGCGGCGGCCACGTATTGTTCATAGCTCTCGGCGGCGGCCTTGGGCCCACGCTCGAAGGCACGCGCGAATGGCTCGGTATACAGCTCGACCCGTTGGGCGCCCACATGACGGGCCCATTGAATGGCGTCCGGACGCGGATCGACGAAAAGACTGACGCGAATGCCGGCGCTCGCCAGCAAGGCAATCGTGCGTTCAAGCGGGGCCCGAGGTGTCTCTGCCGGCCATCCCGCTTGACTCGTGATCTCACCCGGCATGACTGGCACGAGCGTGCATTGATCGGGACGAACCGCCCGTACCAGATCGACCAGGTCCGGCCGTGGGTCGCCTTCGATGTTGTATTCCACCCGTCCGCGCAGAGGACCCAATTCGTCCGCAATCTCCTGTACGTCGGCAACCGTGATGTGGCGTGCGTCGGCTCTTGGATGAACGGTGATACCCGGGGCGCCCGCATCGATGCACACGCGCACCGCGTCCAATACCGACGGCACACGTCCCCCGCGCGAGTTGCGGACGGTCGCGACCTTATTGACGTTGACCGAGAGCTTGACCATCGCTCAGGTCCCCAAATGTCCCTTCACGGTTTCGGCCAGATCGTTCGCCCACTGGCGGATTTCACGGTCGTCCTTCCCCTCGAGCATGATGCGCAAGAGCGGCTCGGTCCCGGAGTAGCGAATCAGCAGCCGACCCTGCCCCTCGAGTCGTTGCTCCACGTCGCGAATGGTTGCGGCGATGGCTGGAATGGTCATGTAGTCGGTCCGTTCCCTCACACGAACGTTGAGGAGGACCTGTGGATACGTGACGAGCGCGCTTGCGAGCTCGTCGAGCTCGCGGCCGGTTGCAGCCATGATGCGCAGGACCTGGAGGGCTGTGCCGATGCCATCCCCTGTCAACAGGTGCTCAGCGAAGATGACGTGGCCCGACTGCTCGCCTCCCAGCGTGAGCCGGCGGCGCGCCATCTCCTCCATCACGAATTTATCGCCCACCGGCGTGCGCAGCAGCGCGATTCCGCGGTCTCGCAGCGCGAGCTCGAGGCCAATGTTGCTCATGACCGTCGCCACCACCGCCGCGCCCGGAAGTCGTCCTTCTCGCATCAAGTAGTCAGCGGCAATCAGCAACACGGCGTCACCATCGACGGCGGCGCCCCGACGGTCCACGAACAGCGCGCGATCGCCGTCACCGTCGAAGGCCACGCCTAGTCGAGCTGACCGTTCCACCACCAGGTGTTGCAAGCCCGCAAGATGCGTGGATCCGGAATCAAGATTGATATTTCGCCCATTCGGCGTCGCGCCAATGACGATCACGTCGAATCCCAGACTCTTGAACAGCGCCGGTGCGATGCCGGACGTGGCGCCGTTCGCGCAGTCGATCGCAATCCGACGACCCTCGAGAGATCCCGCATGCGACAGAATCTTTCGCAGGTGCTCGACGTACTCATCAACCAGATGCGGCTGGTGCAGCGGCTGGCGAGCTGCTTCCGCAACGACCATCCCGGGATCGGCGACCAGCGTCTCGATGCGAGTCTCAAGCGCGGCCTCCAGCTTCTCGCCGCGTCCGGAGAAGATCTTGATGCCGTTATCTTCGAAGGAATTATGAGACGCGGAGATGACAATGCCCGCGTCGAACGCATCGGTTCCCGTCAGATATGCCACTCCCGGAGTTGGCAGGATGCCCGCGCTGACGACCACCGCATCCTCGGAGCAGATCCCTCGAGTGAGCTCGCGCTCAATCCACTCTCCGGACTCACGCGTGTCGCGTCCGAGCAGCACGCGCACGGCGCGGCCCTGATGCGACCCGGCAAGGGTGCGGGCGAGCGCCGCTCCCACACGGGCCACCGTCGTGGGATCGAGTGGTGGATCGCCGGCCTTGCCGCGAATACCGTCTGTTCCGAATAGCCTCACGTTACGCCTCGACGTCCGACAGAGGTCATGGCTTCGCGATTCGAAGGCGTACCGATGAAGGAGCGACACCCTCGATGGTCAGCCCCGGGTCCGCACGCACGCGCACCTCGGCGATGTGTTCACCGACAGCAAGCTCGCGGGCGTCCACCTGGACCTCGACCGATCGAATCGTCAGCCCAGCCACGGCGGCTTCAGTGCCTCTCACCGTCACCACCACCGTCGAGGGTGCGACGCGACCGCGTAACCCGCCGCCCAGATTTGTCACCTGCACGGGCACACCTTTCAAGAGCCGTGCTGAGGCGCCGGGGACAATCTGGACCGTGACATCGGCGGTTTGTGGCGTTCGCAACCGAACGGCTGGGTCTGCGACGCCGATGGTCACGACTTCGCGCACGGGACGTGTGGCGTCGGCCACGGAGACAGGCTCGGTCATCGCTCCGTCCAGACCACGCAGCGCATTCTCCGGACCGATCACCTCCACGGTCGCCGGGTCCACATCGATCGAACCGACCTCGTAGCCAGGGGCCGGAGTCCCTTCGATCGATGGTCGAATCTTCACGACCCGGACAATCGAGTTCTCGAAGGCGATCGGCAGCGTCGCCGGAGCGACTTGGACAACGTCGATGCCGTAGGGCACGTGGATCTCGCTCGAGGTCAGGTGGAACAGCCGGCGACCGGGTCGCGCATTTCGCAAGTCGATCACGGCGGCCATATCGCCTGGTGACAGCCGTCCCAGCACACCAGACCCCCCTCGAACGCGGACGTCCACGTCGTCGGGCGGATTGCCGACGATCTCGAGACCCTGCGGCAGGTTCTGGAACTCGATGGGCATGCGCACGCTGCGCTCGACCACCCGATCGCCTGCCACGACCAGCCACAGGAGTGCGGCGATGCAGATCGACAGAAACTTGAGGCCGATGTTGCGAAAAGGAGAGAGCGCCATCAGCTGAGCGGCGACTGCGCCGCCTCCTGTGGCCGGGCGAACGTGCGTCGCTTGAGGATCAGGCTGGCCAGCCGCTGGCGAAGGAGATCGGGCCCCACGTTGCGTTCGATGTCTCCGTTCATCACCAGTGAGATCACGCCGGATTCCTCGGACACGACAATCGCGATGGCATCGTTCTCTTCGGTCACCCCGATGGCGGCGCGATGGCGCGACCCTAGCTCGCGACTCAGGCGTGGGTTGACCGTCAGTGGCAGAAAGCATGCGGCGGCAGCCACCCGGTCACCCTGAACGATGACGGCACCGTCGTGCAACGGCGACGTCGATTGAAAAATGCTGACCAGCAGGTCGTAGGTCAGGCGAGCATCGAGCGGAATGCCGCTCTCGATGTAGTTGCGCAGACCAATCGAGCGCTCGATCACGATGAGCGCCCCGGTTCGCCTGGCGGACAGCGTCGTCGCCGCCGTGACCAGTTCCTGCACGGTGTCATCGTCGCTGACCGGCCGGTCGAAGCGACGAAACAGCCGGAAGAACGGCGCTCGCCCGATGTGCACGAGCGCGCGCCGGATGTCACCCTGCATCAAGACAATCGCGGCAAAGACGACGTAGCCGACCACGTTTCTAATCAGCCAGTTGAGCGTTTCGAGCTGAGCGCCGCGCGAGACGTAGAACAGGCCGACCAGGAGTGCGATGCCCATCGCCATCTGGACGGCGTGAGTACCACGAATCAGCTTCAAGACCTCGTAGACGATGACCGACACAATCATGATGTCGATCACGTCCCAGAACGTGACGGGAGGTCGCTGGAGGAGCTCGGAAAGCCAGGTCATTTCACGGATGCCAGCTGCTGCTCGGCACTCCCGCGGATCGCGTCGGCGACGCGCACCACGTCGACTATCTCCGGCACGCGGTGCACGCGTACGATGTGAGCGCCTGCGAGGACCGCGGCCGTCACGGCGGCGGCGGTCGCCCAGTCACGTTCGCCGGGCGGACGATCGCCGGTGGCGACGGTCAGGAAAGACTTTCGGGACGGCCCGATCAACAGCGGTCGACCAAGAGCCGCAAAACGTTCCGTGAAGGCCAGCGCCGCCAGGCTGTGATTGGCGTGCTTGGCGAATCCCAGCCCGGGATCCACGATCAAGCGCTCGAGAGCAATACCGCAACCCACGGCGCGCTCGACGCTGCGCTGCAGTTCGCGCGTCACCTCGGTCGTCACGTCGCTATAGCGCGCCTCGTCATACATGTCGCGCGACCGCCCCCGCGTGTGCATCAGCACCAGTGCGGCGCCGCGTGCGGCAACGATGCGGCCCAGGCCCGGATCATATCCCAGCCCGCTGATGTCGTTGACGATCGCGACGCCTTCGTCGATCGCTCGTCGTGCAGTGTCGGCACGATAGGTATCGATCGACAGCGGCACCCGCACACGGCCCGCGAGTTCCTTGAGCACGGGGCGCAGCCGTCGCCATTCTTCGGCCGCATCGATGGCAACGGCGGAAGGCCGCGTGGATTCGGCGCCGATATCCACGATGTCCGCGCCGCACGCTTCCATGGTGTGCACCAGGTCGATGGCGTGCTTCGGATCAAGGGCGAGCCCACCGTCGGAGAACGAGTCGGGGGTCACGTTGACGATGCCCATCACGAACGTGCGGGACCCCAGCGCGAGAGAACCGCGCCCTGGAAGGGGAATCGTGAAGCGTGGACGGGGTGCGATCATTCGGTCTACGGCCTACGGTCTACGGCTTCCGGTCTACGGTCCACGGTCTACAGCCTACGGTAAAAACCTTCGTAACCGTGGACTGGGGACCGTGGGCCGTGGGCCGTAAGACCGTGGGCCGTGGACCGCGGACCGATACTATTCCTGAGTGAGCGGCTTCGAGATCCCAGGCACGAGCGGCGGGCGTTCCTTGGTGTCCCGGGCGCGATCGCGAGCCGTTTCGTCCGGAGGCCGCGATGGCTCGACCACCGAGGGATCCTCGAGCTTCTCGCCGCGAGCCAGCTTGCGCACCTGTTCGGCGTCGAGCACTTCGCGCGCGAGGAGCGCGTCGGCAATATTGAGCAAGGCCTTCTTGTTGCTCTGAAGCACCTCGGTGGCGCGGCTGTAGGAATCCATCACGAAGCGCTTCACCTCGGCGTCGATCTTGAGCGCGGTGTCCTCGCTGTAGTCCTGGTGCTGGGCAATCTCGCGGCCGAGGAAGATCTGCTCTTCCTTCTTGCCAAACGTCAACGGCCCCATCGCATCGCTCATCCCCCACTCGCACACCATGCGTCGGGCAAGCTCGGTCGCTCGTTCGAGATCGTTGCCGGCACCCGTTGTCACGTCGCCAGTGGTCAGCTCTTCAGCGATGCGACCACCCATCAGGATGGCGATGGTGTCGTTGAGGTAATTGCGTGAGTAGCTGTGCTTCTCGTCCTCGGGCAGCTGCTGCGTCAGGCCAAGCGCCATACCGCGAGGAATGATCGTGACCTTGTGAATGGGATCGGCATGCGGCAGGAGCACTGCGAGGAGCGCGTGGCCGGCTTCGTGGATGGCCGTGACTCGCTTTTCTTCTTCGGTCACGATCATGGACTTTCGCTCGACGCCCATCAGGACCTTGTCCTTGGCGTATTCGAAGTCCGACATCCGCACGACCTTCTGATTGAAGCGCGCGGCGTTCAGCGCGGCTTCGTTCACGAGGTTGGCGAGATCGGCCCCCGAGAACCCGGCGGTGCCGCGCGCGAGCACCCGGATGTCCACGTCGTCTGCCAGCGGAATCTTGCGAGTGTGAACCGCGAGAATGCCTTCGCGACCTTTGACGTCTGGGCGGTTGACGATGACGCGCCGATCGAAGCGACCAGGCCGCAGCAGGGCGGGATCCAGGACGTCGGGGCGGTTGGTGGCCGCCATGAGGATGACGCCCTCGTTCGACTCGAAGCCATCCATCTCGACCAGCAACTGGTTGAGGGTTTGCTCGCGCTCGTCGTGGCCGCCGCCAAGACCCGCGCCGCGATGACGACCGACGGCGTCAATCTCGTCGATGAAGATGATGCAAGGGGCGTTCTTCTTGCCCTGCTCGAAGAGGTCGCGCACGCGGGAGGCCCCGACACCGACGAACATCTCGACGAAGTCCGAGCCGCTAATCGAGAAGAATGGAACGTTGGCTTCGCCAGCGACGGCGCGCGCCAGGAGCGTTTTGCCGGTTCCCGGCGGACCCATGAGCAGTACGCCCTTGGGGATCCGTCCACCCAGCTTTTGAAACTTCTGCGGCTCCTTCAGGAAGTCGATGATCTCCTGTAGCTCCTCCTTCGCCTCATCGACGCCAGCCACGTCACGGAACGTGACTTTTTTCTGTGCCGACGAGGAGAGCTTGGCCTTGCTCTTTCCAAACGACAGCGCCTTGTTTCCGCCGCTCTGAACCTGCCGCATGAAGAAGACCCAGAACCCAATCATCAGGAGAATGGGCGCCCAGTACGACAGCACGGTCACCCACGGCGAACCGCTTTCCTTCTTGGCATCGACGATGACGTTGCGCTCGATCAGCTTGTTGGCGAGACCTTCGTATTGCGGAGGGGCGATTGTCCGAAAGCTCTCATTGGACTTGGTGATGCCGCTGATTTCGTTGCCGGTAATCTCGACGCGCGCCACCTGCCCCGAGTCGACCCATGCGACGAATTCGCTGAAGCTGGCTGACGTTTCGTTCCGCTGAAACTTGGCGGAGAAGTTCCAGACCAGTACCCCGATGGCCACGAGAACCATCCAGAATACGAGGCTTCTCAGGGTGGAATTCAACTTGCCCTCCCGGCGGGTGCTATTGCCGCTTTGGCCGCGCTAAAGCCGCGCTAGCGTCCCAGGCGCTGACGGCGCCGTAACTTCAAGATTATCACGGCCGTTGTTTCGTCCGTGACGCGAAACTCCTCGCTCAACACGTGCCCGGCCACCCACACGATTCTGCCGCGATCATCGGTCACGACCGGCACGCGATCGCGTTCGTCCCGGCCTACTTTTCGGTCGACGAAGACGTCCTGAAGCTTCTTTCGTCCGTTGAGCCCCAGCGGTCGAATCCGGTCTCCAGGTTCACGACTTCGCACGACGAGCCTTGGACTCAAACCCTTGGCATCGACGGCGACGGTATCAACCGAATCGGTGATGAGCCTTTCGGACTGGTATGCCCGCGGCCCTTCAGCTTCGAGCACCCACGTGAGGTCTGGAGCGTGGACGGCGCCTGGAACCGAGAGATTGAACCGAAAAGGTCGAGGCGGCTCGGTCGACCCGCTATGTACTAAGACCACGGAACCGGCAGAATGTTCCGCTCGCACACCCAAGATCTCGGCGGCGGCCGCTTCGCCCGTGAGGACCGCCAGCACCGCCGCGACCTGATCGGCATCGGGGAGGTGGCTGCCAGCCGCGAGCGCCAAGGCATCTTGCACAACTCGTCTCGCAATTGCACTTGGAAGTGCACGAACGGCTGAGGCATCCAGGCGAACGATGCCGCCGCCCTCAATCCGCAGCGCCGTGACCATTGCGGCAGCAGCTGTGCGGGCCAAGAGATTCTCGTCCGCGCGCGCGTGCTCGGCGAGACGAGCCAACGCCCGGCGAACCGAAGGATTGAAGTGCCGTTCCAGCAACGGCAGGACCTCATGGCGCAGCCGATTACGAGGATTGGCCAGATCGAGATTGGTGCTGTCATCGCGCCAGGTCAATTTGCGACGAATGAGCTCGTCGCGCAAACTGCGTGCGCGAGCACTCGAGCAGCGGCCGGACCAGACGCCCGCGCGACGGCGCGATGCCCGACAGTCCGCGGAGACCCGTGCCGCGCATCATGCGAAAGAGCACCGTCTCAGCCTGGTCATCTTCCGTGTGAGCGGTCGCCACACGATCCGCCGATCGCGCCGTAACGACGCGTCGAAAAAATTCGTGCCGCGCGCGACGGCCCCCGACTTCGAGGGAGACGTGATCGCGGCGTGCCAGCGCTGGCACGTCGACGTGCGCGACCTCCAGCGGCACCTCGAGCTGAGCGGCCAGTGCTTCGCAAAACTGCTGGTCCGCATCGGCCTCCTCGCCACGAATGCCGTGATGCAGGTGAGCCATCGCGACCAGCGTCAGGTCGCCTCGCTCGTGCAACTCGCGTAAGAGGACCGCGAGCGCCACCGAATCGGAGCCTCCAGACACCGCCGCAATCAAACGGGTCGCCGGTTGCCACAAGGCGTGGCGACGAGCAAACCGGGACACGCGTGTCACGAGATCCAACTTTTGAACTGTTGAACTTGTAACTTGACGTGGTGCCGGAGGGCGGACTCGAACCGCCGACCTGGCGCTTATGAGACGCCCGCTCTAACCGGCTGAGCTACTCCGGCTTGCCTCGGACCCCTCTCAGCGCCGGTCGCAGGGTCCGAACTTTTGATTGTATACGCTCGAGGTGCCTGAGGTGCCTACCGTGCCTTCGGTGCCTGGGGTGCTGGTGCCAGAGTGCCTTAGGTGCCCGATGGTGCCGAGGTGCAGCGAGGCAACTTCGCTTGGAGGCTTCTTGCACCATGCACCCTTGCACCAATGCACCCTTGCACCCGCACCCCAGGCACCCAAGGCACTCAAGGCACCTCAGGCACCTTGCGAAGCCCCGCCCTCGATGAGAGCAGCGGCCAGCAGCGGAAGCAGCAACTCGTGATGCCCGGTGATCGCGTAGCCATGGCCAATCCGCGCGGTCGGCCGCGTCACCACATTCGTGATCGGTCGATAGTGTCGCAGGAAGTCGATGTTCACCGTCGTCAGCCCGCTCAGCGACACGCCTTGATTGCGTGCGAGCGCAATCGCCTTGAGAAAGACTTCGGGAAGCACGACCGCCGATCCGCAGTTGATGTAGACACCCCCAGCCAGACGCGACACGGCGGATGTGAAGTACTTGAAGTCCCGGAGACTTCCCTCACCAAGCGCCGCGCCCGACGCCAGCGGGTGCATGTGAATGATGTCGGTGCCGATCGCGACATGGACCGTGAGAGGAATCTCGAGTCTCCACGCCGTGGCGGCCACGCTGTATCGCGCATGACGCGCGTTGCGCTGCGCGAGATGGCGCGCAACCGATTGTCCCAGGCCAAGACCGTCACGCACGCCCTGGTTGATCGCCTCATTCAGCTCGGTGCCGGTTTCTTCGGCCATGCCGAACAACCCGGGTCCAAGCGCCGTGTCGACGTCTTCGGACGTCGCTCCCGAGAGTGCGATTTCGAAATCGTGAATGATGCCCGCGCCGTTGGTCGCGACGGCCGAGACAAAGCCGCGCTCCATCAAGTCGATCAAGATCGGCGAGAGCCCGGTCTTGAGGACATGCGCACCGATTCCCCAGATGATCGGTGTGTCGGCCTGACGCGCCGCCAGTATCGCGGCAACGACCGACTTGAAGTCGTTCGCCGCCAGCATGGACGGCAGCGAGCCGAGCAGCCCGGGCACTCCGGCACCTTCGTGATAGGGCGACGCGAATGCGTCCACATGTGCCTTGCTCTTGCGCGATTCCAGCGGATATGTGCGGACGTCGCTCAGGTCGAATTCTTCGTAGGGGATTTTCATAGGGTGCCTGGGGTGCCTAAGGTGCCTGGGTGCCATGGTGCAAGGGTGCTAGGTGCATGGGGTGCATAGGGTGCTGGGGGATGCATAGGGTGCAAGCGCACCTAAGGCACCCTTCGCACCTTTCGCACCTCAGGCACCCGCACCTAGGCACCCCGGCACCTCAGGCACTCAGGCACCCTAGACAACTAGCATCGCATCGCCGTAACTATAGAACCGATAGCCCTCGAGGACGGCGTGGCGATACGCGTGCAGCACTTGGTCAGGACCCGCAAACGCGCTGACGAGAAGCAAAAGGGACGACTGTGGGAGGTGAAAGTTGGTGATCAGCGCGGAGACCACTCGGAATCGATGACCAGGTCGGATGAACAGGTCGGTCGAGCCCGTGGCCCTCTGGATATTCCCCCGGTCATCGACGGGCAGCGACTCCAGCGTCCGCGTCGTGGTCGTGCCAACCGCGACGACACGCCCGCTTCCGTTGACGAGTGCGATTGATGGCCGCTGCCGCGGCGTCTGACACATCGTAGTGCTCGGCATCCATGCGATGGTCCTCGACCCTCGATACTCGAATCGGCTGAAACGTCCCGTAGCCGACGTGCAGCGTGATAGCCGTCCGCTCGACGCCGCGCGCATCGAGTGCGGCCAGAAGGGCGGGCGTGAAGTGCAAGCCGGCGGTCGGCGCGGCCACCGATCCTCGCGCGGCGGCGAAGACAGTTTGGTAGCGCTCGCGATCCGCCGCGAAGTCGGGTCGCCTGATGTACGGAGGGAGCGGTACGCGACCAATCGCGTCGACGGCCGCCGTCAGGCTCGGGCCATCGGTTTCGAAACGGAGCGTACGTCGTCCGTGAAACCTTCGATTGAGAACCTCGGCCCGAATTACGTGATCGCCGCCGCTGAACTCGAGTCGCGAGCCCTCCTTCAAGCGCTGCCCAGGGTGCACCAGTGCCTCCCACACTTCGGTGGTCGCGTCGCCCGCCGCTTCCTCGACCCGCCGGAGCAACAGGCATTCGGCGGCGCCACCGCCGGGCAGGCGACGGCCCAGCAAACGAGCGGCAAAAACCTTGGTGTCGTTGACCACCAGAAGATCCCCGGGATTGAGGAGGGTCGGCAGATCCAGAAAGCGGCGATCGCCAAGCGCACCGGATGACCGATCGAGCGTCAGCAGTCGTGATTGTCCTCGCTCGGCGGGCGGTTCCTGCGCGATGAGCTCGGCTGGCAAGTCGAAGTCGAAGTCCGCGAGGTACATGAAAAGAGGCTCAGGTGCCCAACACACCTGAGCCTTACCTTACCCCCCAGCCTCGAGAATTCGATGGCGTCAGTGCGTGCCCGGACGAATGCCGGTGCGCTGAACGCGCCAGTCGTCGGCAACGAGTGACCAGAGCACCTGGTCGTGGTAGTCGCCATTACGCAGAAATGACCGTCGCAGGAGGCCTTCTTGAACGGCTCCCAGCTTCGAGAGGGCGCCGTTGCCCCGTCCGTTCGAGACGGATGCCCGCGCTTCGAGACGGTGCACACCGACCGAGTCGAACACGAAGTCGGCGATGAGGCGCGCGCCCTCGACAAAGACGCCGGTCCCCCAGAATTCGGACGCCATCACGAAGCCCCACTCGCCAATGTCAAAGGCCATATCGAGCGCGCGAACCTGGAACAACCCAATCGCGGTTGACATTCCTCTCGGGACGATGCCGAAACACATGTACTGACCGTCGATTCGCTGGCGGATGGTCCATTCGATGAATCGCTCGAAACCTTCGACGGTCGTCGGCGGCGGCGAGATAAAGCGGGCGACTTCTTCGGACGAGACCATCGCAAACAACGACGCCGCGTCATCGAGACGAAGCTCGCGCAGGGTGACGTGAGGGCCGGCCAACACGGGGAGTCGACGCCGCCAATCGGTCTCTCGTGCGAGCGACCGGTGCGATCGAACCAGCGGCGACGGGCCGCCTGGCAGCACCAGTGACTTGAATTCGGGTCGGAACGGCATCTTCTCCATTTCAGCGGCTCCTCAAATCAGTGCACGAGGACTTTCGGACCCCAAACCGCTTTGGTTTGGCGCCAATCCGAATCGAGAATCGACCATAGCGTCTGGTCGACATATTCACCGTGGCACAAGAAGGAGCGCCGAAGCACCGCTTCCTGTACCGCGCCAATCTTGCGGAGAGCGCCATTGCCGCGGCCGTTGACAACCGCTGCGCGCGCTTCGAGTCGATGGACGCCCACCGTGTCGAAGGCAAAGTCGACAGCGAGGCGAGCGCCGTCCTCGAACATTCCGGTGCCCCACGCGGCGGACCCGAGAGCAAAGCCCCATTCGGCGGTCGCAAAGCCGGGTTCGAGCTGGCGAATCTGGAACAGGCCGACAGGGGTCGACTCACCGTGCGGCACCACCACGAAGCACACGTATGTGCCGCGCTCCCGTTCATGCTGCGCCCACTCGATGAAGCGCAAGAAGCTGTCGATGGACATTGGAGCAGGCGAAATGAAGCGAGCCACGGCTTCCGACGTGAGGACGCCAATCAGTGCCTCGGCGTCGTCCATCCGCACCTCACGCAGCGTCACAAGACGGCCTGAGAGCGTGGGCACGGAAAGCCGCCAATCGACTGTTGTCGTTGTCGTCGTCGCGGATGGTTGTTCCATCGCCACGGGTGTGCCGCCGCCAAACTCCTGTTGAAGTGACATCCTGTTCATGGCTACTTCCAACTCCAGAGAATGTTTTCACCCCAGACCACGTTCTCACCCCAGACGATGTTCTCGCCCCACACCACGTTCTCGCCCCAGACGACGTTCTCGCCCCAGACCACGTTCTCGCCCCACACCACGTTCTCGCCCCAGACCACGTTCTCGCCCCAGACCACGTTCTCACCCCACACCATGTTCTCACCCCACACCACGTTCTCACCCCACACCACGTTCTCACCCCAGACGACGTTGTGGACCCAGGGGCCTGCCTTGTAGAACACGACGTCGCCAATCACGATGGTGTCGCCCCAAACAATGTTGGAGACCCAGCGTGTACTGCTCGTCGCCGATGTTGCTCGTGCACTCGCTGCCCGGCATGCCGCATGGCACGAGCTCAGTCCAGGCAGTCGACAGATCCGCGTGATTGAGATCAACGTTGCTCGCGAGTTGCAGCGCGCCGTCGGCATTCACTCCACCAGTGCCCTGGGTCAGAACGTCGTACGGACTGCCTTGGTCATCAGCGAGCTGAATCGCCGAGAACTGGAGGATCGCCTTGGCCAGATTCGGCGTGAGTCGCGAGCCGTTTTCGAGTGCGGCCTGCTGCATCATGGCCACGACGCCCGACGTGACGCCAGCAGCCATGCTGGTACCGCTCAGGCGAAGGAACGTTTTGCCGGAGTCGCCGGTTTGCCGGAGATTCGGATAGGTCTCGACGAGCGCGCTGCCGGGGGCTGCCTCGGAGACGAGCGCGTGGCCGGGAGCAACGACGTCTGGCTTGGCATAGCCGTCGTACCAGCTCGGGCCCCGCGAGCTATAGCGCGGTGACGCGATCGTCGTGTCGCGACACCGTGTCTTGATGGTTGAAGGCACCCACGGTGATGGCTGACGGCGCGTTGGCCAGGAGAGCTGGTCCCGGCATAGCCGACGAGACCGCGTCACTGGATTGCTGCCGAAGTTGCCGGCCGAGGTGACGACAAGAATGCCGCGCGCCGCGGCCGCTTCGACTGCGAGGACGAGGGGATCGGTCTCCGCGGGTTCGAAGATGGGATGTCCCAACGAGAGATTGATGACGTCGATGCCCAGCGAGTCGTCGCCGGCGTGAGCGGTCGCGAAGTCGATGGCACGGATGACATCACTTGTATTGCCTCGGCCGGTGCCATCGAGCACCTTGAGGACGACGAACTCAACGCCGGGGGCGACACCTTCGAACTCGGAGTCGTAAACGTTCTGCTGGCCGCCAATCAACCCGGCGACGTGCGTGCCGTGACCGTAATCGTCAAACGGGTATCGCAGTGCTGCCTGGCCACCCGTGAAGTCGTAGAAAGCCTTGATCCGGTACGCAAACGCCCTCGAAGGGTGCAGGCCCGAATCGATGAGCGCCACCGTGATGCCGCGGCCCCTCATCGCGATTCGGAGCGAGACCGAGCGTTCCGAGAACCGTGTTGACATCGGGTTCCAGTGACCGCTGGCGACGTCGCTGCCTGAGGGGCCTGGCTGTTGGCCAGACATAGGAGTCGAGCGAAACACTGGCAACAGCGGTGCTCGTCGACCAGCGCTCGACGGCCTGCGAATCCAGTTCGACACTGACCGCGTCGATCGACGGGTGCTCGCTGCCAATCACGGCGCCTTGCGTCGGCGAGTTGCTCGTTTCAGCCACTCGATGTAACCCGCGCGGGCGCGAACGATGACGCGGTGTTTGGCTGGCGCCCTGCGTTTCATCAACGGCCGTCTGAAGGGCCTTGTCCAGCTTGCCGCGGCCCTGGGCGGAGGCGGCCGCGGCGTTGCCAGACACGACGACGAACACGAAAGCGGCGAGAAGGTACGAATAGCGAGCGGGAGTCACGCTCCACGGCAGAGCAAGCGCACAGCCAAGCCCGGCCGTCGCGTCTATTGAACCGACAACTTATTTATTTCAATAACTTATGGCGCAGTCAGACCGTAGCGCTGAGCATGGCCTGAAATTGCCCGCTGTGCAAATAGAGAACAGTGGATTCAAAAATGGTCGCGATAATTCTGTAACTCGCTCATTACATTAGTGTTTGCGACACTGTCTAATCCTGGCACATCTGTTACAGATCGGACCAATCGACGTCGAGCGTTGTAAGTGTCATCTTTGCAGTGTTTTACAAGCGCGACAGTAGCGACATTGTCGCCGTTTAGCGCAGATTTTGCACATGCCGGAGGGCTGGTCGCATTCTCAGAGTTCTGCGGGTGTTCGCGCGCCGCTGAGCACCGAAGCCCGTCCGCCCGAAGGGCGGCCTTCCGCGAAGCGGCCACCCGGCCGAAGGCCGGCCCTCCGGCCGAAGGGCGGCCTAGGGCAGCCCCCAGCGCAGCAAAACTGATCCGACGGTGAAGCCGGCGCCGACCGAGGCCAACAACAGCCGATCACCCTTCTTGACGCGACCGGCAAAACGGCATCGTTGAGCGCCAGTGGAATCGTCGCGGCCGTCGTATTCCCGAACCGCTCGATGTTGATGACGACCTTGTCGGGCGGCAGACCCAACCGTTCGGCCGCTGAGAGGATGATCCGACGATTCGCCTGATGCGAGACGAACAGATCGATGTCATCGGCGGTCAGGTTATTGCGTGACAGCAACCGTTCACACACCTCGCCCGTGTTGTTGACGGCAAACTTGAAGACGGTTTGCCCTTCCTGCTTGACATAGTGGAGACGCTGGTCGACGGTCTCATGCGAGGCCGGCTGCCGACTGCCTCCGGCCGGCATGCACAACGCCGGTCCCGCCGCTTCCATCGACCTGATGCTCGAAGTCGAGGATGCCGAACCCGTCTTCGGTCGCCGGCCCGACGACGACCGCGCCCGCGCCATCGCCGAACAGGATACACGTCGACCGATCGGTGTAATCGATGATGCTCGACATCACGTCAGCACCGATGACCAGCACGTTGCGCGCGGCGCCCGACGTGACCATTTGGGCGCCCACGGTCAGCGAATAGGTGAAGGCGGAGCAGGCGGCCGACAAGTCGAAGCCCCATGCGCGGCTGGCGCCAATCTTGTGCTGGACCAGGCACGCCGTGGCCGGGAACAACATGTCGGGTGTCACGGTGCCGACGATGATGAGGTCGATCTCCTTCGGAGTCAGTCCTGCCTTTTCGATCGCTGTCGAGCGCAGCGACCTTCGCCAGGTCCGATGTGGCGACGCCCGGATCGACGATGTGCCGTTCGCGGATGCCGGTGCGCTTGCATGATCCATTCATCCGAAGTCTCGACCATGCCGTTCGAGGTCCGCGTTGGTCAGCAGGCGGGGCGGCACATACGTGGCCAGGCTCTTGATCTCAGCTCTCAAAACAGTCCCCTTCCCGGCACCGGCCGGCCGAAGTACTCGTAGGCGCGCGGCGTGGCCACGCGGCCACGAGGTGTGCGCTCGAGAAATCCGATCTGAATCAGAAACGGTTCGTGCATGTCCTCAATGGCGTCGGGCTCTTCGCTCGTCGCTGCCGCGATACTCGACAACCCAACTGGACCGCCGCCAAACTTCTCGATGATCGTCAGCATCAAACGCCGATCCACATCGTCGAAGCCGTATTGATCGACTTCCAGCAGCTTCATGGCCGCGCCGGCGACCTCGCTCGTGATCCGTCCGTCCGCACGCACTTGCGCGAAGTCGCGGACACGCCGCAGGAGCCGATTGGCGATCCGGGGCGTGCCTCGCGACCGCCGCGAAATTTCATTGGCGGCGTCGCCCACGAGCTCGACGCCGAGAATCCGCGCCGAGCGACGGACGATCTCCTCGATGTCGGCCTCCGTGTAGAAGTCCAGCCGATGGACGATGCCAAAGCGGGCCCGCAGCGGCGAGGTGAGCAGACCCGCCCGGGTGGTGGCGCCGACGAGCGTGAAGCGCTCGATTGGCAACTTGACGGATCGGGCGCCCGGGCCCTGCCCGATGACGATGTCGAGCCTCGAAGTCTTCCATCGCCGGATAGAGGATCTCCTCGATCGTTGGCTGCAGGCGATGAATCTCGTCGATGAAGAGCACCTCGCGGGCCTGGAGGTTCGACAGGATTCCCACCAGATCTCCCGGTTTCTCAATCACCGGCCCCGACGTCGCACGCACAGCCACGCCGAGCTCGTTGGCAATCACATATGCGAGCGTCGTCTTGCCGAGGCCTGGCGGGCCATAGAGCAGGACGTGGTCGAGTGCTTCGCCCCGCTGCCGCGCGGCCGCGATGGAAACCTCCAGGTTTTCGCGCACGCGGTCCTGGCCGATGTAGTCATCCAGCTTGCGCGGCCGCAGACCAGCTTCGTATTGCGCGTCTTCCTCGACGCGAGACGG
This sequence comes from uncultured Acidobacteriota bacterium, assembly GCA_963734095.1. Taxonomy (GTDB): domain Bacteria; phylum Acidobacteriota; class Vicinamibacteria; order Vicinamibacterales; family UBA2999; genus JACCSI01. The sequence continues at coordinate 265,497 of CAVTGK010000040.1, forward strand.
TGTGACGAGGTGGTCGTCAGTCACGGGCAGGGCTCAGGACACCGACGAATTCGAGCCACGAAGGCACGAGGACACGAAGAAAGGAAAGACGCTCTCCAAAACTGCACTTCGTGTCTTCGTGCCCTTCGTGGCTATCGTTTACTTCATGCACGTGCAAGCTCCCGCAACGCGCCGCGGAGCGCATCTTCGAACTTCAATGGGTCCTTGTCCTTCAACACTTTCTCGAGCACCTTGTCGATGGCCTGCTGATGGTACCCGAGGTTGGCGAGCGCCGACAGCAGGTCGTCGCGGAGAGCGTCGGTCGCGACGGGCACCACCCCGGTCGTGTCGGATTCCACAGCTTTGGGCATTCGATCGCGCAGCTCCACCACGATGCGCTCGGCCGTCTTCTTGCCGACACCAGGAATTCGCGTCAGGCGTGCGATGTCAGCGCGCTGGATCGCGGTCACGAGATCTCGCGGCTCGATGCCCGACAATACCGACAGGGCCAGCTTGGGGCCGATCCCGTTGACCGCAATCAGCCGTTCGAACATCGAGAGCTCGAGAGCGGTGACGAACCCGAACAACGCCATCTGATCCTCGCGCACGTGGGTGTGGACGCGCAACGAGACCTCGGACCCGTCATCGCCGACGACATAGAAGGTCGACAGCGGCACCGAGCACGTCGTAGCCGACGCCGGCGACGTCCACGATCACGCGATTGGGATGCTTTTCGAGCACGCGCCCACGAAGGAACGCGATCATGCGTGGGGCGCGCGGCTGGGAGGCTTGTAGTGGCGCCAGCTGGAACGGGCGGCCGACAGCTTGGGCCGCTGCGAGTCTCGCCGCAGTTCGGCGGCGCGGATGAAACCCTTGCCCGCGTGCAGATGGCAGATCGCAACCGCGAGCGCGTCGGCGGCATCATGCGGGCTCGGCAGCGCGGGCAGCCCGAGCAGGAGCTTGATCATCTGGCCCACCTGGGACTTTTCAGCGCGCCCGTAGCCGACCACCGCCCTCTTGACCTCCGCGGGCGTGTATTCAACCAGCGGAATACCGGCTTCGACCGCCGCCAGCATGGCGACGCCACGAGCGTGACCGAGCTTCAGCGCGCTGCGGACGTTGGTCGCGTGAAAGAGGTTTTCGATCGCGACCCATTCGGGCTCGCAGTCGCGAATCAAAATGGTGAGCTCACGATGGATCGCCGCAAGACGATCCGGAAAGCTGCCGGCCTGGTCCGCGCGAATGGCGCCACAAGTGACGAGGCGATGCCGCCGGCCGTCGCTATCGACGCAGCCATAGCCCGTGCGGTTCGAACCGGGGTCGATGCCGAATACCCTCACGCGAGCGAGGCCTCGATCTCCTTCTCCTCGATGTCGAAATTCGACCACACGTGCTGCACATCGTCGTGGTCTTCGAGCACTTCCATCAGCTTGACCATCTGCGACGCTTCCTTGCCCTTGGAGCTTGACGTAATTCTGAGGCAGCATCGCAATCTGAGCCGTGCCGGGCTCGATGCCCAAGGCCTTGACGGCGTCCCTCACCGATTCGAACGCCGGCGGTTCGCTCAGCACTTCCCACGAATCACCGTCGTCACGCATGTCGTCGCCGCCGGCTTCGAGAACCGCGTTCAGAAGTTGTTCCTCGTCGGCTGCTGTCTTCTCGACCACGATGTAGCCCTTCTTGGAGAACATCCAGGCGACCGATCCAGAGGCGCCAAGATTGCCGTGGTACTTCTCCAGCAGATGGCGGATTTCGCCGACGGTTCGATTCTTGTTGTCGGTCATGCATTCGAGGATGAGCGCCGCGCCGCCAGGGCCATAGCCCTCGTAGGTGATCTCTTCGTAGGTAATTCCAGGCAGTTCGCCCGTGCCACGCTGCACCGCCTTCTTGATGTTGTCGGCGGGCATGTTGACCGCCTTGGCATCGGCGATGATTGTCCGCAACCGCGGGTTCATGTTCGGGTCGCCCCCGCCGTTGCGAGCCGCGACGGTCAGTTCCTTGATGATGCGGGTAAAGACCTTGCCACGCTTGGCGTCGGCGGCGCCCTTCTTGTGCTTGATTGTGTGCCACTTGGAATGGCCGGACATGCGAAGATCTCCAGATCTTGGAAGCTTGAACGGATTCTAGAGTTTACTGTCTGAGGGCAAGGGTGCCAAGCCCGTCAGCGTCTGGTCGCAAGCACGATCCATGCTTCGGCGCGAGGATCCCAGGGGCCCCCTTGATAGTCACCCAACAGCGCCGCGACCTCGAAGCCGGCTTTCTCGAGCCGGCTGGCCATTTGAGGTACCGTCAACGTGCGAAACGCCAGGCTGAAATGGCGGCGGCGAACCTCACGCCCGCGGCGTTCGACGAATTCCTGATCGAACACGGTCAGCTTGCGCGTTCGGTCCTGCCGCACGGACTCGATCAGGGTCACCATCGCGCCACCGGCGCGACGACCGCGCAGGCTGACTCGACGCGAATACTCTCGCCAGGCCGGCAAATCCGCCACCAACTCGAGGCCGAAGATGCCGCCGCTGGAGAGGACGCGGGCCACGGCTCTCAAGGTTTCTCCGAGGTCCCGCTCGCGAAGCAGCGATTGCAGGATGCCGTAGGGCGCGATGACGAGCGGAAACGTCCGGTCTGGAAATGGCAAGGTGCGAATGTCGCCGCGCACAAGTTGGACACGCTGCTTCGCTCGCATCCGCTGTCGCCGCTTGTGGGCACGCGCCAGCATCTCCGCCGATCGATCAATGCCGACGATGCTCACGCCCGCGCGGGCCAGCGGAAACATGACCCGCCCAGTCCCGGCGCCCAACTCGAGGACCGGGCCGGCAGACCTCGTGGCGATGCGCTTCCAGAACGCCACGTCGCGGCGTCCGACGGTCTGCGCGTTCTCCCAATCGTAGAACGGTGCGTACTCATCCCAGCCCTCCCAACCCTCGGTCATCTCCGGAGGATAGTAGACCGAGGGTCGGTTTCCAGTTTCCAGTTGCCAGTTGCCAGTTCAAAGCTGTGATTTCCCTTTGAACTGATCACTGATAACTGGAAACTGACCCCGATGTCCCGTCTCTGGCTGCACAAGAAGGTTCACTGGTCGGACACCGACGCCGCTGGAATCGTCTGGTTCCCGAATTATTTCGGGTGGTTCGAGGATGCTGAAGAAGAGCTCTACGCGGTCGTGGTTGGCCGGCATCGCCAGGCGCTGCTCGATGAACATCGCTTTGCGATGCCGCGCGTGGAAGCCAGCGCGAAGTACAAAGCGCCGGTTCGAGCGGGTCAACTGATTCGCATTGGAATCGCCGCGACGATTGAGAACCCGCGGCGTCTCCGCTACGACTTCGAGATGCGCATTGATGCCGACGACACGTTGATCGCCGAGGGATTCGTGCGCGTGGCGTGCGCTCGATCGAGAGACTTTCACGCCGCGTGACTTTCCGAGCGTGGTCGTTGAGATGGTCGCGCAGTTGGACAGCGTCGCTCAGCGTCAAGATCGCGATCAGACGAGTCCTGGGTTTAGTTGTCGCCACGGTCGGTTCAATCAGAAATCGCGAGTTCGCCCGGCACGATCGGGCGCGTCCGTGGCAACAGACCGAGCCGCGCACACCACCCAACGATGCCGAGAATCGCGACGAACGCCACCAGCTTCACGACGTCGGCGGCGAATCCGGGCGGCAGGATCTTCCACAGGATCAGGAGAATCGGCTGCGCGATCATGACCGCCCACACCGAGCCGTAGAAGTACCGACGTTCGTGTCCCTCGCCCGCTGTCGACGGCTTCACGCGCGGCAGCCGGCCGAGCGCACCGAGCGCCCACACCGTGCCGGCGATCGGAAAGTACGCGACATCGTACAACTGCCGCAGCCGCCATTCGCCCGTGAGTACGGCGCCGACGAGTCCCGCGAGATTGAGCAGCGCAAACGCGATGACCTCGCCCCAGCCCACCGTATAACAGATGCGGCGGTACAAGGGGTTCGGGCGATCCTCGGTGAACCGGATGATGTAAGGGACAGGCTCGCAACCGGGAAGCTTTCCCGCGAGTCCCGCGATGCCGGTCCCGACGAGCACGAGCCCCAGCCAGATTGCCATCCGCGAATCAAAGCCGGCAGCGAAGAAGTCGGCCGTCAGCGGTCCTGGTGCAATGAAGAAGGCGAAGATCCAGAGTGGCCAGTGATTGAACCGGTAATAGAGTTTGTTGCGCGTGCGCAGTTTGCGCTCGGTATCGAGCTCGATGCGGCGCGCGTGCGTCTGTGTCTGCACTGAAACAGGATACACTTGCAGGTGCGATGGGTGCGTCAGGTGCGATGGGTGCGACAGGTGCGGTGCGGTGCACGGGTGCGCTGGGTCACGGGTGCGCTGGTGCCATCCTATTGGCGATCGTTGCTGCCTGGACGGTCGCTGCGAGACAGCAGAGCCAGGCGGCAGATGCCAACGCCGCAGACCGTCGATGAATTCCAGGCGGCGGCCACACAAGTCTTGCGCGACACTGGTGTGCCTGGCGCGGGCATCTCGCTCGTCCGATCCGACGGCGTCGAGTGGGAAGGCGGGCTCGGTTACGCGGATCGTGACACGCAGACACCCGTCACGGCAGACACCCACTTTCGCGTCGGGTTCGATCAGCAAGACGTTCGTCGCCATGGCACTCGTGCAACTCGCCGAGGATGGGGTCGTCGATCTGGATGCGCCGGTCGAGGAGATCGCACCCGAAGTCGCGATCGACAATCCCTGGCACGATACCGATCCTGTGCGCATCATCCACCTGCTGCAGCACACGGCCGGCTTCGACGACATGCAGCTTCAACGAGCGCTACGTCCCGGAAGGTGAGGCCGATCGTCCGTTGGCGGACGTGCTCGCGATCAACCCGCGATCGCGTCGAGTGCGGTGGCGCCCCGGCACGCGGATGTCGTATTCGAATCCGGGCTACGCAGTCGCCGGCTATCTCATTGAAAAGCTCACGGACGAGCCGTACGAGGACTACATCCGCCGAGAGATCTTCGAGCCGCTCGAAATGGCGACGAGCAGCTTCACGCTGTCGCCGGCCGATGAACGCTCGTTGGCACGCGGATACTCGAGCACCACCGGTCCCGCCGTCGGCTACCCGCGAATCTATTTGCGGCCGGCGGGCAACCTGCACAGCTCTCCGCGCGAGCTTGGACGCTTCGTCCAGATGCTGCTCGGCTGGGGTGAGATCGGCAACGCTTTCGTCGTCGATCCCGAGTATCTCGGCAACATGGAACAGCCGCGAACGAGCGATGGCCGCGCGCGCTGGTCTGCGCAACGGGTACGGCACCGGCATCGCGACGTTGCTCGACCTGCCATTCCCGATGCTCGGCCACAACGGCGGCATCGACGGGTTCCTGTCGAGCCTACGGCTACTCTCCGTCACGCGACGTGGGCTATGTCGTCCTTCTCAACAGCATCGGCGAGCGTTCCGGCGAAGCGATGAGGCGCCTGTCATCGCTGGCGATCCGATATCTCAAGCGCGACGTCGAGCCGCCCGTCGAAGCCGCCACGTATCCACCTGGATCCCGCGACGCTCGATCGCAGTATGTCGGCTATTACCAGGACGCCAACCCACGCAATCAGATCACGTGGCCGATGCAAATGGTTCTGATCGCCGGACGCACGATCGCCGCGACGGCGATCGCAGCTGGCCGCAGCCGCTGTTCGGCAGTCGGCGCCTCTCATTCCGGTGACCGAGACATCGTTTCGTCTCGAGAACGAACTCGACGCCAGCCGCGTGTTCACGCACGACGACGACGGGTGCGATGGTCCTGGCGGGAAGCTCAACATCTATGCAGAGCGTCGGCCGCGATGGCACATCGAGATCGTCCGCGTGCCGTTTGCTGCCTTGCGCCGTCGTCTCTTCGGTCGCGCTCGTCGGCTTTGCTCTGGCTGGTGCGCATTCGGCGGGCTCGGCCGCGCGGATTCTGGGGCTTAAGCTCGCGATGCTCGCTGTGCCCGCTCCCCTGTTCTGGTCGTGGCAGCTCGTGTTCGCCGGGACGCCGAGCCACGCGTTGGGGCCGCAATATCGGGACGTATCGCGTCTGTGCGTCGCAACGCTGGCTGTTCCCGCGTTATGCCGCCGTCGTGACTCTGCTCGGCATCGATCGCACGTGGCGCGACGGCGCGAGCCGCTGGCTGGTCGTCTACGCCATCTGGTCGCGATGGCCATGGCTGGGTCAGCGCTCTATTTGCGAGTCAACGATCTTCTTGGGCCTGCGGCTGTGGAACTCTTGAGCGACCTGCCCGACTTGCCGCGCTGGGTCGAAGCGCGCGGCATGCTGCTCAGCGGCCGCGGCGCGATCGTCGAACGGACTGCCCGATCCGCCGACTCAGTGTCGCGTCGCCGTCGGTGCTGCTCGCCGTGGTGGTGCGTTGGGATCGACCCGACGCGCTGGCCGGGCCATCGCGTCAAGTGCCGCGCGAGTTCAGCATCGTCGGCCCGGCCGAGGCCGAAGAGGCAGTGGCCGAGATCGTCCCGCGCCGCAGTCGCGAGACGGGCGACGTCCTCTTTCAGTTGCCGCCCGCACGCGCGTGGCGTTGCCGGCAAGCCCCGTGCGCCAGGCTGCTGCGCGACGACGAGTACCGACAGCTCGACAACCTGCCGCCGATCCTGCGCGGCGAGCTGCGCGACGCCTGCAGCCTATTCGCCGATCGCTGCAGCGTTTGCCGACGAGCGCCCGGTGTCGTTCTGTTATTCCGGCTGGGAAACCGAAACGCACTGGGACGTCAGCATCGATACGCTCGACGGCTATCGCCGCCGCGGGCTCGGCGACGGCGGCGTCGACTTGCCTGATCCACCACTTCGCCGCGCTGGGCAAGACGGCGGTCTGGGGCTCGGTCGATTCCAATGCCGCGTCAACGGCGCTGGCGCGCAAGCTCGGCTTCATCGCCGTCGATCGTCTGATGGTGTTCTACCCGGACGATGGACCAGCGTCGACGACAGGACGATCGAGGAGACCAGGACGACGTTCAGCGAGACTCAGCGAGCACTCAGGTGCAGCTTCGAACCGGTCTGCGCGCAGCCTCGTGCGGCGGCCGGCGTACGTGAACGTCGCGTAGCCGACGATCAAGCCCGACGACGGCGCCGGGCAGCACGATCTCCCAGAAGTACGGCCCGCCGATCGTGATCAGCGCGGCGAGGCCGGCGCCGACGGCGAGGCCGACGACGATGCCGACGGCCAGCGACTGCGTGCGCTGCGCGACCAGGCCGATGATGAGGCCGGCGATGATGCCCTTGACCGTCGAGCCGATCACGATGCCGACGATGTTCGGCGCCTCCTGCGGCGCGGAGATCAGCGCCGTCAGGCCGTCGAACACGCCGAGGACCCCGCCGAGCAGCATCGCAAACACAGGCTTCTTCATCGCACCCTCCTACAGCATCGTATTCAACGTCGTCGCGGCCGTTCTGTACGCCGACGCTCACCATCAGATCACTGCACGCCACCACAGCAGGAGAATCACGCGCATCACCATGTACGCCAGAACGAGCAGGATCGGCACGCGATAGCGCCGGTAGACGCGCGCGCGCGCGCTCGAACACGGATCTCGCGATACGCCTCGACCGGCTCGCCTTGCGAAACCGCGCGACGTCGCCGCGAGCGCGTCGACGCGTCTGATAGCGGTCGATCTCGCGCTCGGCCTTGCGCGCGTGCTGGCGATCGCCGCGAGCGGCCGCGGCCGCGGCGCGGTGACACATGCGCTTCGAGCATGCGCCCCGAGCGCGATAGACGTCGGCGCGGGCGTCGACGCGCTTCCGGATGCCCGCTGTCCTGTTCCGGCGCCATGAACCCGGGCGTGCCCGACGATGCCGCTCATCGCCGGCGGCACTGCCGAGAATGCGTGGCGACGCCCCAGTCCATGACGAGCACCTCGCCGAACCGGCCGAGCATGATGTTCTCCGGCTTGAGATCGCGATGCACGATGCCGTGCGCGTGCGCGAACGACACGGCGTCGCAGATGCGCGGGAACAGATCAGCCGCTCGACGAGCGACGCGCGCGTTCGTCGAGCGCGTCGATCGAGCCGCGCGCCGCGCACGAGCTTCATCACGTAGAACACGCGGCCGTCGGGCGAGCGTGCCCGCGTCGTGCACCGGCACGATGCCGGGATGCTCGAGCCGCGCGAGGATCCGCGCCTCGTCCTGCAGCCGGCGCGGCGGCGTCACGCGTCGGCCACCGCGTCGAGCACCTTGACCGCCACCTCGCGATCGAGCGCGCGGTCGTGGGCGGCGTAGACCACGCCCATGCCGCCGCGCCCGAGCCGTCGACGTCACCTCGTAGCGATCGCCGAGTCGGGCCACTCGGCGACGTCGCGCAGGTGCGCCAGCGTCGCGTCGCCCAGCCACCGGCTCATGCGCGCCGCCGAGCAGCCGCTTGGCCTCGGCCTCGAACTCCTCGTCGGTCGTCGTCAGATCGCGCAGCCGATCGAGCACGATGCCGCCGAAACTGCCGCCGCATGGCCGCGAGATGATTGGTCACCGTCGTGGCCGTCAGCCCAGCTCGGCGGCGATCGCGGCGTAGGTCGGCCGCTCGTCGACGGATCGGCGAGATCGTAGCGCTCGAACACCGCGAACATCGTCGTCCGTCCTGACGCGTCGCACGCATCTGCGCAGATCGTCGACGGCGCGCTGAAACAGCGCGCGCACCCATTCCTGATAGAACAGCTCGTCGACGTCGGCGGCGACCGCCGGCTCGTGCCGTGACGAGCTCGCCTTCGGCCGACTCGAAATCGAGCGGCACCGTCGTCACGCCGCCGCCGCGCTTCAGCCGGCTCTCGGCCTTTCTGACATTCGACGGCGAAGCCGTCGACGCACAGCCGCAGGTAGGTGCGAAACCGCGCGCGTTCCGCGTCGTAGCGGCCGAGCACGTCCTTCTCGAGCGCGTTGGTGAAGAACTCCTGCGTCAGGTCGGCGGCCGCGTCGGGATCGAGCTGCCACTTGAGGCGAAGGTACTTGTAGAGGGCTTCCAGTACGCCTCGATCAGGATCGCGAAGCGCCAGACCGACGCGTCTCTCATCGTCGCTGCGCGTGCGCGCCACGACCGAGAGCCGCGTCGGCGGGAAGTTCATGAGCAGTTACACTACTCACGTGCCACGTGATCATGACCGCACCGGACGCACCTGGCGGACCCCGCACCAGAGAATGGAACGCGACTCGTACCACCGCGTCTCGGCCCCGCAGACCGAGTGGGGCCGGCGCGTGCTGTCGCGTCTCGACGGTGCGCGGCGACGAGCGCGTCATCGACGCCGGGTGCGGCACCGGGCGGCTGACCGGCGAGCTGATGGAACGACTGCCGCGCGGGCGGCTGATCGCGATCGATCGATCGTGGAACATGCTGCTGACGGCGCGCGCGAATCTCCGCCCGACTTTCGCGATCGCATCTCGTTCGTCCGAGTCGACCTGCCGCGCTTGCCGTTCGTGAATGGGCCGATCTGGTCTTCAGCACCGCGACGTTCCACTGGGTGCGCGATCACGACGCGCTGTTCCGCGAGATCTTCTCGCTCGCTGCGGCCGCGGCGGCCGCCTGTTCGCGCAGTGCGGCGGCGGGCCCAATCTCGCCGGGGCGCACGCGCTCGCCGAAGACGTGATGCACGCGGAGCCGTTCGCGCCGTACTTTGCGGATTGGTCGGGCGTCTGGGAGTTCGCGACGCCGGAGATCACCGCCGACCGGCTGCGCGACGCCGGCTTCGTCGACGTTGCACACCAGCCTGGAGCCGGCGCCGACGACGCTCGCCGACGAAGCGTCGTATCGCGAGTTCGTGACGACGGTCATCTACAACCCGCATCTCGCGCGGCTGCCCGAAGGGGCCGCTGCGCGCGCGTTCATCGACGAGATCGACCGCGCAAGCGGCGCGCCAGGATCCGCCGTTCACGCTCGACTACTGGCGGCTCAATCTCGACGCGCGCAGGCCGCCCCTTTGAACTGACGACCGGTCGCTGAAAACTGACCTCTGTCTACTCCACCCTCAGCGCACGCACGGGATCGATGTGGGCGGCGCGCCGCGCCGGCAGATAGCCAGCCAGGAGGACGACGGCGAGCAGGGCCGCCGCGCACGCGACGAAGAGCCGCGGATCAAACGCATCGACTGCGAACAGCGTTCCACTCAGCGTCCGCGCGACACCAAGGGCGAGCCCCAACCCTGCAAGCAATCCGGTGACCCCGATGCGCACCAGCCTGTCGGACGAACAGTCCCACGACGTCGCGCGGCTCGGCGCCCAGAGCCAGGCGCACGCCGATTTCGTGGCGTGCGACGACGGGCGGCATAGGCCAGCAAGGCATAAACCCCCAGGCAAGCCAGCAACAATGCGGTTCCAGCGAACACCGTCATCATCGACCCGAAGAAGCGTTGCTCGAACGTCGTGAAGCGGCGAACCTCCTGCATCGTCCGGACGTCGTAGACGGGCAGTCCGGCATGCAGCCGGCGAAGGGCGTCCCGAACCGGCAGCGCCAGAGACGACGGGTCGCCCTGCGTCTGACCAGCACCGCCATGGTGCGCGGGGCCGAGACACGCGTACGGGAAGTAGAGGTTCATGCGTGACTGTTCGGTCTGCTCTCCAAGTTCCTCGTAAACGAGATCAGGCGCCACGCCGACGACGCGCATCCACAGAGATGTCATCGCCGCCCGGAACGCCGACCCGCCGACCCACCGCCGAGCCGGACGGCCACAATCGACGCGCGAGTCGCTGGTTGAGGATGGTCACGCGCGCGGCCGGATCCGCCGCTTCTGCGGCGGTAAACGTACGGCCCTCGACCATCGCAGACCGAGCGCGTCGAAGGAGTCCAGCGCTCGTCGTGATGATCTGGGCGCCCACTTCATCCCCGGGCTCAATCGTTCGTCGGTGACGACTCGGACAGGGTTGCCGCCGTCATCGCCGGGCACACTGGTGGTGGCCGCCACGGCCGCGACGCCCGGCAATGCTTGCACGGCGTCGACGACGCGGCTGAAGAACGCCGCCCGGGCCTGGTTCTCATCGAACGCATCCCCGGTCACATACACCCGCATCGTCAGCAGCCGGCGTGTCGTCGAAGCCAAGGTCTGCGCGCTGCAGCGACAGGAAGCTCCGGATCATCAGGTTGGCGCCGACGAGCAGAGCCAGGCAGAGCGCGACTTGAGCGATCGCGAGCGCAGCCTGGGTCCGCTGCGCCGACCGCCCCAGCGACAGCCCGCGAGCGCCCTCCTTGAGATCTTCGACGACGCGCGGCCGCGAGGCGCGCAGCGCCGGCAGCAGCCCGATCGCGAGAGTCGTCAGGACGGTCAGCAGCGACCGTAAACAGCACGATGCGACCGTCGACGTCGAGCCGAATCCAGTACGGCAACTCCTCGGGCCACGACGCGCGAATCAGATCGACCGTCCAGACCGCGCCAAGCGTGCCAACAGCGGTGCCGCCAAGCGCGAGCAGTGCGCTCTCGCTCAGGAGACCCCAAATCAGCCGACCACGGCTCGCGCCCATCGCCGCGCGAATGGCCATCTCGCGCTGCCGTGACGCACCGCGGACGAGCAGCAGATTGGCGAGGTTGGCGCACGCGATCAACAAGACGAAACCGACTGCCGCCATCACCGTTCCGGTGATCAGCCGGTCGTCACGGCCCACCTGCGAATCGCGAAAACTGAGCACGCGGATCCCGAATCCGCGATTCGAAGCGGGATAGGCGGTCTCGAGGCGGCTCGCAATGCGCGTCGACGTCGCTTTGCGCCTGCTCAATCGACATTCCACGCTTCAGCACCGCTATGACGCTGACGTTGCGGGCCGCGCGCGGCGGCTCCTCGAGTCGAAGCGGCATGTAGAGCTCGGAGCGCTCGGGGAACTTGAACCCCGGCGGCATGACGCCGACGACCGTTCGGGCACGATCGTTGATGATCACGCCGCGGCCGATGATTGCCGGGGTCGCCGCCGAAGCGCCGCTGCCAGAGACCGTGCGTGAGGATGACGACCGATTCGAGCCCGGGCGGCGCGGCCTCGTCTGCCGTGAAGGTGCGACCGAGGATGGGCTCGACGCCGAGCATCGAGAACATCTCCGTGGTCACCGACACGCCGAGCGAGTCGCTCGGCGTCGGATTCGCTGGTGACGGTGAAGTTGCGACCGAGGAACCCGGCGACCTCCTCGAACGATTGCGACTGCCGCGCGAACGTCGACGAAATCCCGATACGACAGGTCGGAATCGTCCCAATCTTCGGGCTGCAGCCGGTGCGTGGAGTGCAACGTGACGACGCGATCGCTCCGTTCGCCAAATGGCAGCGGTCGCAGGAGCAACGCGTTGACCAGGCTGAACACGGTCACGTTGGCGCCGATCCCCAACGCCAGCGTCACGAGCGCGGCGGCGAGAAATCCCGGGCGACGACGGAGGCCTCGGATCGCCTGTGACAGGTCCTGGAAATACGTGGGCATGCGTAGGGGCCCGACCGGCTGCCTCCACATCCCGCCGCACAACCACGGATCGCCACATGCCACGCGGACGGTCCTTCACTGGGTCTGGCGGCGATCCCTGCTATGTGTCCCTTCGCCTGAAGGAGCGCGACGAGGCTGTCCCGCCCAACCAGATGGGCGGCACCTACGACGACAAAACACGACTTCTTCTCGGTGACGCACGCCTCAACCGGCGCAACCCAGTTTCGGTTTCGCTGCGTCAACAGCCGGTCGTATAGCTCGGGCGTCTCGCGCATCGATCCCAGCAGGAGCTTTTCGAGCGTTGCCGTGTCCCCGTGCGACCACGCCTCGGCAATGGTTTTGACGCTCGACAACTGCGTGTCGATGTCGGCAATCACCGAGCGCAACATCGCTTCCTGTACTGCGGGTGGCATCTGATCGAGCCGATCGAACTGATAGGCCACGGTCTCGAGCGCGCGTCGCTCCATGCCGGCGGCCTTCGCCTTATCGAAGAAATACTTGTCCACTCCGTGCTCGGTGTTGAACCCTGCGGCCTTGAGGGAGGGCATCGTCAAGGTGGCAGCGGCCATCCACGGCTTCATTCGCTGCAGCGCCTGGACCGGAATGCCGGCCTTGGCACCCCGCTCGACGACCTGCTTGTACAAGTCCGGCGCGACCACCTGGTCGAGCGTACGTCCGTCCATGAACATCGACTTTCCGAGCAATGGAAATGCCACGGCAGGGTTCGTCATCTCGTCGAGATCCACCTCCTCGATGAGGACGGTGGACTGCTTGAACGCGCGCTCGATCGGTTCAGGCAGAGGGATAGTACTCCGACGACAACAGGTGAAGAGATCCGAGCAGATACGTCGGCGGCCCTCCTGGTGCATTGAGCACCCACATGAACAGTTTCTGAGCCGTCGCTGGCCGCGCCGACTGCGCGGATGCCATTGCAACGGCCAGGACTGGCGCCAGGAGACCCAACGTGAGCTTACGCATCACGCCCAGACTAGCACGTGGTCGACTGGCCTTGATGCTCAACTCTGTCGCTTGCGACGCTCCAGTTCTTCGAGCGAGCGCGGCCAGTCGCCTTTCAGCAGCCGCGACAGCGATCGGTCGGCCAGCAAGCGGCCGCCGGTCTGACAGGTGGGACAGTAGTTGGCCTCATTTGCGGCGTAGCGAATGCGCTGCACCGGCGTCCGCACACCGGGCACGGCTGCCGAAGCGGCCATGCACCGCCATGCCCTTCGCGAAACGCCGTGACCTTTTCGGGAAAGTCGCCGCCGGATTCGTCGATCAGCCGATCGCGCCACGCGATCAGCGTCGTCGACCGTGATCGCATGCAGCCGTCGCATCTCCTCATCGGTCATCTGCGCCGTGAGCTTCATCGGCGACAGCTTGCGCCGCGTGCAGAATCTCGTCCGAGTAGGCGTTGCCGATGCCGCTCAGCAGATGCGGGTCGGTCAGCGCGCGCTTGATGCGTGTGGTTCTCGCGGCTGAGGGCCTCGGCGAACGCGTCGGGCGTCGACGTCAGACACCTCGAGACCGCCGGGATCGTGGAGCGTCGAGCGCCTCTTCGCCGTGCACGATGTAGAGCGATGCCTGCCGTTTGGATCCGGCTTCGGTGAGAAGCAGCGTGCCGGCCGCAAAATCGAACGCCGCCAGGCCAACTTTGCCCGGCACCTTCGCGCCTGGCTGCCTTCCACCGGAATCGTCCGGCGATCATCAGGTGAAAGACCGCAAAGAGCTCGTCGCCGAATGTCCCACACGACTGCGTTTGCCGAGCCGTCGCAGGCGCGAGACCTTCCGGCCAATCAGCGCGTCGAGGGGCGGATCGATCGAGCGAAGGAGGAACGGGCTCGCCAGGCGAACGCCGCTCGAGCCGCTGCCCCACGATTCGCGGGCGTCAGCGCGTGCAGGTAGAGCTCGATATCGGGAAACTCGGGCATTGACGTGTCGCGCTACTTCACCCGCGCGCCGCGCTTCATCACGATATCCACTCGCTGCAGCAACGCGATGTAGCGCAGCACGTCGCCCTTCACCGCGATGATGTCGGCGTATTTGCCGGGGCTGATGGTGCCGACCTCGCGCTCCTTCCGCATCGCCACGGCCGGCCAGAACGTCGCCGCGCGGATCGTCGTCATCGGCATCGACGCCGAGCAGGTTGACCCAGGCATCGAGCTCGCGCCAGGTCGAGCCGCTGTGGAACTTCATCGGGATGCCGCTGTCGGTGCCGATGAGGAGCGTGACACCGGCTTCGCGAAGCTGCTGAAACTTCCGCGCCAGCGTCGGACGGCGCGAGGGCGTGGCGCGGAAGTAATCGAGGCGCTCCGGATGCTCGACCGACTTGCGGATGTCGTCCACGATGTCCTTCGGCAGCCCCTCGTGCCACGCCGTGTCGTCGATGTGCTCCGGGTTGTCGCGCACGTACTCGTAGTTGAAGAGACCCTCGATCGTCGGCGTCCAGAACAGCGGGCCTGCCGCCATGTTGGCGGCGCGCTCGCGAATCAGCGTGATGATGTCCTCGGGATACTCCGGCGCGGCGGCGAGCCCGGTGTGCTCGAAGTTGTCGACGCCGGCGGCGATGCCACGCCGGATCTCCTCGGGCCGATGCGCATGCGCGACGACGGGCAGATTGCGCCGGTGCGCCTCGTCGACGACCGCGCGCACTTCGTCCAGCGTCATCTGGTCCTGATCGATCAGCTTGATGACGTCGACGCCGGCGTCGGCCAGCTTGCGGACCTTCGCCCGCGCGTCGTCGACGCCCGTTGACGCCCCAGCGAAACTGCTCGGTGCCCGGATACGGCTCGTGCTGGATGAACGGACCCGAGACGTAGACCGTCGCGCCCTGCAGCGTGCCCTTGTTGAGGCGGTCGCGGACGCTGATCGACGCCTCGAGCGGCGCGCCGAGATCGCGCGCGCTGGTCACGCCGGCCAGCAGGAGCTGCTTGGCCGAAGCGGGCATGATGACTCGCTCGAGCTTGGGCAGATACGTCTTGTCCCAGTGCGCGTAGTCGCTGTGCCCGTTCAGCATCAGATGCACGTGCATGTCCCACAGGCCGGGCAGCACGCTCATGCCTTCGGTGGAGATCACCTCGGCGCCGCGCGGCACCGGCAGCGTGCCGACGGTGCCGACCGCGCTGATCCGCTCGCCCTCGACGAGGACCACGCTGTTGCGTAGCGGTCGGCCGCCGAAGCCATCGATCAGCGTTCCACCGACAAGGGCCTTCAGCGTTGCGGTGGGCTGCGCCCGTCCTGTCGGGGCCAGCCCGATGGCAGCTACAACAAGAACCACGGGGCCGATCACACGCCGGAGTTGAGATTGCCGCATGCCGCTCCTCATCAGCGCGCTTCCGACGCGCGTTTGACAAAAATAGCCCGGGCCTCCGCGAACTGGCCCAGCACATGAGCCTTCTCGCGCTCGCTGCGCCATCCTGGATGTTCGCTGGCCATTTGCGTGAGCCGATCGATCCATTTCACGAAGTACTCGGCCGAGGCCCGGTCCCGAATCGGTTGCTTGCCGGCGATGACAAAAACAGGGTTGGTCACTGCCTGCGGTCGAGTGTTCTCCACCGGAAAGGTTCTGGCAGCCCCGATCGCGCGCACCGAATACCAACCGCTGGCCTTGACGTCGAGCGGCACGTCGACCTGGGCACGCTGTCCGCCTGCTGCCAGCGTGGCGGTATGCACGACTTCACCGTTGCGCACGACCTCCACCCGTTCGAGTGGCGCCAGCGAGTGGACGTCGGCCTTGACCCGGAGGCGATCGCCTGGATTGACCGCAACCTCTTCGCCGGGCATGCGACCGTTCACCGTGAACTCGATCAGCGGCCCATTGGTGACGAATCCGCGGCCGCTCAGCATCGCCTTCATCCAGTTGGCCCACGTCAGCGGTTGGCCACCCAGGTGAAAGTACCCACGTACGGAGGCCACCAGCTCGATGTTATGAAGGTTCGAGATCGAGTCCTCACCGCCGGTCACCGGGACACGAAACCCGCTGTTCAGCAGCCGATACCAGACCATCAGCGGTGCATCGCCGGCGTTTTGCGACCACAGCTCGTGGTAGCTCACAGCACCGAGAGCCACGTCGACCGGAAGTGACTTTGCGGTACCCAGCGCCGATTCCAATGGGTCATTGTGCGCCGGTGTAGGGGTGCACGTAGGCGCCGATGCCGCCCTGCTCCTTGGCGTATCGAAGGATGTCCGTGTTGGAGGGATACAGGCTTTCGATGCCGGTTCCCTCGTAACCGGTGAGGAACGGCGAAATCAGGTGTTTCTCCAGGTTGAACAGCGAGATGTGTCCGTAGAACGGCGGGCGATACTCCTGCCCCACGTGCATGATGCGATCTCGCGTCGACAACGGATGATGCGCCTGACCGGGCACGAAGTGCTGGTAATCGAGAATCCGATTGTCCTTGTTGGCAATCTGGAGCCCAATCACGTCGGCATCCTCAGCGGCGTTCATCAGGAAGATGTTCTCCGGGGTGTTGTGCAGGTTGCCGGCGTAGTTCATGTGCACGTGATTGCTGCCCGAAAACCATCCTTTCGCTTTCAGGTTGACCATCCGTCGCAGCGGCACGCGAACGTCCACCGTCTGTCCCGCAGCGACCTGCGCAGTGACCTTGGCTGGCAGGTATTCGAACCCCCTCACCGCCTCGATCGTGAGCGATCCTGCGGGTACTTCCGCGACGTATCGCCCGGCGGTGTGAAAGAGTCGCCGTCTGAGCTGGCTGAGGCGCTCGTATGACTCGACGGGCGTGTATGGCTTGCCATCAGCCGCCGTTTGATACACCCGCGCGGCCGTTGGTTGACCCGTCGCCTCGTCGACCACCGCGACGCTCACACGACCGAACGGGCGCGACCACTTTCTCTCGCGAATCGGCACCACCCGCTGTTCGCCACCCCAGCGTCTTGAGAAGCTTGAGTTGCGGCAGGCCAAGCTCGTTCGAGACGAACGCGATCCACTCGCCATCAGGCGACCAGCGCGGCAAAAAGCTGTCGTGCTCGCCAAACGTCATCTTGTACGGCTCGCCGCCAGTCGTCGGAAGAACAAACAGGTTGGTGAACTGGCCCCCGAGATGCGAGGCATAGATGAACGCGCGTTCCGTCAGGCGACCACGACGGACGCGTGCGATAGAGGGTCTCTTCCTTGTGAATCAGGCGGGCTTTGCCCGAGCGCATGACATCGGCTTCGACCGGCGCGCGCCAGATCGCCACCCGATCCCAGCGGTATTCCACGGTTGGAGACAAACAGCAGCTCGCGGCCATCAGGCGACCACGACGGCGAAATGTGCAGGTCGTTGTCGCCGAAATACAATCGATTGCGGCCAAAGGTGTGGTCGGTCGTCACCTGGACGATTGCGCCCGGTTTGCCGCCGACCAGGGCCATCACGAACACGTTGAAGAAGCCGTTGGGCGCGGTTGAGATGTAGGCGAGGCGCTGGCCGTCCGGCGACCAGGCGGGTTCGATATTCACGTACTCCCCGATGGTGAGATCGATCGATTGCCGCGAGGCGAGGTCCAGCAGCCGCAGGTTGATCGATCGACCGCCGTCATCGGCAGTGTAGGCCATGAAGCGACCATCGGGCGACCACTCAGGCGACGATAAATACTCTGGCGCGTGGACGATCTCCTCAGCCACGCCGTCGCTCGTTCCGTTCACGACTCGCAAGCGCCACAACGAGCCATGACTCGCGAAGGCAATCCATTGCCCGTCCGGTGACCATGACGGCCACCAGGGCGTGCTACTGCCTGCGGGCGGCAGGTAATAGTTGTGCATGTAGTTGCCGCCCGAGCGGGCGTTGGGATAGTTCTGCGCGTGTAGGAGGGTCGTGGCGGTGAGAACAGTCGCCAGGACCAGGACTCCGCGAGGCATCCGCGGAATATACAGAAACATAGTCCGATGAGTGACCGGGCTAAAGGCCACGGTCCCGCGGAAGTCGGATCTTGGGAGCTTCGGAGACTGTGGAGGCTAGGGCTCGGGCTTTAGCCCGGGCTTCTGTCAATGCGCGTTCACGAGCGCCTGCCAACCGGTCGCTCCCGAGAGGCTCGGCACGCCAGCGCTCGGACGAAGCCCCCTGGATGCTGCGGACGTCGTTGACCGTACGCTGCAGCTCCCCGTCCGGATGTAGAACAGCGCCTCGCCCAGCGACGCCTCGTCTGCCGGCCCCGAGGTCGTGCTCGATGTCGTCGGCCGCCACACAGGTCGGCGCGATGCCGCCGAAGAAATCCCCTTGCCCGTCAGCGTTCACCAGCGAGAAGGACACTGGGGCCAGCACCTTGTCGCAAAAGTCGAAGCTGGTACTGGCCCACCGGCTTGCCGTAGGTGGCATCGCCAATCACGACCACCGGGAGATGCGGCCGGAGGCTGTTGATCAGCAGCTCGCTGGCCGACGCGGACGATCGAGTCGTGATCACAACCAGACGCGACAATCCCAGCGCCTGCGGAGGTGATTCGAAGCGCAGCGTCTCGTTGAGCGCGGTGTTGCGGTCATTGTGCTGGAACTCGGCAAACACGCGACCCTGCGTAAACGTGCCTCCGACAAGGCTCCCGAGATGCACCGCCACGTCCACGAGCCCACCGCCGTTGTACCGAAGATCGATGACCAGCTCGGTCGCCCGGGCTTCGCGCAACGCGGCGAACGCCTCGTCGAGTGCGGCATAGGACGGTGTCACGAAGTTGCGGAACAAGAGGTATCCCACAGTCCGCCCGTCGACCTGGAACGTGCGTGTGAGCGAGACGGTTGGAATGGTGACGACTCGTTTGGTCATCGTGAACCGACGCTCGACGCCTTGCCGCGAACGGACCGCAACGGCGGAAGAGACGCCCTCTTCGCTGGCGCCGAACGCGCTCCCGATGGTCCCGGCGCGAACGAGATCCGCCACCGTTCGACCGTTGATCTCAAAAATCCGATCGCCTCGAGCCATCCCGGCTTCGGACGCCGGGCTGTCCGGAAACACCTGCAGGACGTTCAGCTCGGTCTCGGTCGTCTGGGTGGAAAAGCCGAAGCCCACGAACTGGCTCTCGCCATAGAACGCGTCGTTGGCGGCACGCGAGGTGATGTAGCTGAACGTGGAATCAAGCGGCCGGTACCGCACCGCCTCGAGATAGGCTTCGGGCGATGCGTAATTGGCCGGATTGACCCGGGGCAACTCGCGGTACCACAGGTAGTACTCGTCGAGCACGTCGCGGACGAACAGGTTCTGGCTCGTCCGCGTGCAGTTGCGAGGCCCGGACTGGGCCTGGGCTGGTGAAGGGACAAGAAACGTCAAGCCCGCACACAGCAGGGCGACAGTCACGCGCATGCGCGACCGCTGTGCAACACCGGGACCAGATCGTGTCACGGCAATTACCTCATGTTTCCGAGCGCCCGTGAGAGTCACCTGTCGCGCGGCGTCACCCTTGGGGGTCGCTTCACGTCCGGCGACAGCGCTGACAGGGCGCGAACACATATTATTAACCTCGGCGCCGCCCACCCACCGCGCAACCTGCGCGCGGCGGGACTCTGGGGCGGTCAATCGAAAGCCACAGAACGAGCTGTCAAGGTGACTGTCATGCAACGCCGGACTCTCCTGCAATTGCTGCTCTCGGGCGCAACCGCTTTTGGAGCCCGCCTCCGACTCCGCGGCCAACCCGGAACGCTGGGCCCCGTGGATATCGCCCGCATCCGTGTTCTCTCGGACATCGTCCTGCCGCAAGAGATCGGCACCGCCGGGCGAACCCAGGTGGTCGATCGATTCCTCACCTGGATTCGAGACTATCGATCGGATGCGGAAACGGACCACGGTTACGGCTTCCCGCGCCTTCGACGCACAGCTCCGAGCCCCGCGGCGAGATATTCCGCACAGCTCGACGCGCTTGACGCCGCGGCCGCGCCGAAGGGGCGCACGTTCGCAGAGACCGCGCCCGAGGAGCAGCGAGTGTTGATCGAGACCGCGATCGCGTCAGCAAAGGTCGAACGATTGCCGGCACGACCGGACGGAGGCCACGTCGCGACCGATTTGATGGCGTTCTTCTTTCACAGCGACGAGGCCAACGATCTCTGCTATCGCGCGCAGATTGGACGCGACGCTTGTCGCAGCTTGTCGGGATCGGAGAATCGGCCTGCCGCACTGCCAGCCGGAGGACGCGATGCCAACCTATGAATGCGACGTGTGCATCATCGGCGGCGGCATCTCGGCCGCGCTGTTGTCTCAGAAGGTAGCCGAGAGTCGTCCCGGCACCTCGATTATCGTCGTCGAGGCTGGAAGCCGGCTGTTCGACGTCGAGCGCCGCTGGCAGGACCGTGCCAGGTCGCTCGCCTACGGCGAGAATCCGTGGCCAGGGGATTTCATCCCCGATCAGACGGGCGCTGGCATCATCTCGCGGACGATGGCCGTTGGAGGATCGGCCATGCATTGGGGCGGCGTGACCAACCGATTCTCGGAAGAGGACCTGCGCCTGCGATCGATGTATGGCCTGGCCGACGACTGGTCGCTCGGCTGGACGGAACTGGAACGCTACTACTGCGAGGCCGAGCGGCGCATGGGTGTCGCTGGCGAACCCGGTCCGCTCGCCGAGGACCGACGATCCGAGCCCTACCCCATGCCTGCGATGCCGCTGTCATGGAATCTTCGTCAGCTGAAAGGCTGGGCCGAACAGAGCGGTATTCCGTTCTGGGCGACGCCCCAGGCCAAGAACACCGTGCCCTACGACGGTCGCAGCGAGTGCAAGCGCTGTAACACGTGCGAGATCTGCCCGACGGGCGCACGCTATTCGCCGGACGAAACCCTCAGGCGTCTGCTCGCGAAGAAGGCGATCGAGCTGCACGATCGCACGTTGGTGCGCCGCCTGATTCCCGCGACCAATGGCGGCAAGACCCCCCGCATTGCCGCCGCGCAAGCGGTTCACCGCGACAAGCCGCAGGACCCGACCGAGTACCGCGCGCGGCTCTTCGTCCTCGCGGCTGGATACTGCTGGAGCCCTCATCTGCTGCTGTTGTCCTCGTCCAGTCGCTTTCCCGCCGGGCTCGCCAACAGTTCGGGGACGGTCGGCCGATACATGAACGGTCACGCGTTCATGACGGCGCAAATCGAACTCGACGCAGAGATCTATCCGGGAATGAACGATCAGCACAGCCTGATCTCGCGTCAGTTCTTCCGCTGTGCCATGGACAAGCCGTTCGTGAGACACGATCTTCGCGTGTGGGAGAGCACGGTGGGGCGCGAACCGCGGTTGAAAGGCGCGGACGGGCGCGTGATGCTCGGTGACCAATTGCTCGCGGACTGGCGATCACGCGTCAGACGCGGCACGGCCCGGGTGCGAGCGTACTACGACGTGCATCCATCGGCGGACAGCACGTTGACGCTCGACGCCGCCATCAGGAATTCGTTCGGCGATGCGCTTCCGAAGATCGTGCATCGCCTCGACGCTGCAACCGAGGCGAGGATCCCCGCGACGAAAGCGCACATCGCCGAGGTCTTCGCCAGACTCGCTCGCGCTCAGAACGGCAAGATCCTGTCGTCCAGTGAGAGCAACTACCTGGATCACCCTGCGGGTGGCTGTCGGATGGGAACGGACCCCTCCTCGAGTGTCTGTGACAGCTTCGGGCGCACGCACGATCACGACAATCTGTTCGTCGTCGGCGCTCCGACGCTGCCCACCGCTGGCTGCACAAACGGGACTTTGACTTTCGCCGCGCTCACGCTTCGCTCGGCGAACGAGGTGACGTCGGCGCTGGGACACTGAGGAGAGGCTTGTGCGGCAACAATTCACGCTGCGGTGGCAGTGCCTCTTGTCTGCGCGTCTTGTTAGGCGTTGCTGGCGCAAGCGCCAACTCGCGTGAGCGGTCGTGTTGAAACCGAGCAGGCGCGCGTACGACGACCGAGGGCTCGACGACGAAGTGTTATCGCGTGGTGAATATGGCGGTCGACGGACTGCCACGCATCCTGCGCCGCTCGATGCGCACAACATTCCGGCATCGTTTCGAATGGTCAGGTATGTTTCGCGGGGTGGTGGCGCCAACGAGCCTGCGGAGGCGCTGGAGCAGCCCCTGCTTGTCTTCGGGCCGATCACTCTGTTGCAGCACCTCGAGACAAGCCTGAACCGTGGGCACGACTGAAACGCCCATTCGGCGAACCGATGCCGGCACCGATCCGCGGGCGCCACGCCAAACGAGAATCGCCGCCGCCCTGGACTCGAGCTCGACGTCGAGACAGTTTTCCGGCCGGTCGTCAACGACCACATCGATATGCAGAGCCTTTGCAATCTGGCCGCGTGACCCGTGAACGACGTACGTGCTGGGCATTGGAAAGCCCTTGGCCTCGAGCCATCGCTGAGTCTGGCGCTGGACGGTTCGTCCCTTGGCGCGTGGGCGACTCGTGATGAAGAGCACCTCCCAGCGACGTTCTTCGGCCACCGTCGCCAGCTTCTTGACCAATCCGGGCTCGATTTCATCGAGCGACTCCCAGAAATTCGTGGTCGCCGACAACTCGCGCCAGACCGCCGCGGATTGCGCGTTCGTCAGCGAGACATTCGCGACGGGCGCAGCGTGCTATTTCGGTCGGGAACTCCTCGAGATCCGGCGGCGAGGCGCCGATTTCCGGCGAGCCGACGATGGACCGGTCGAGCTCGGGAAAGAGACGGATTGCCGTATTTGCGAAGGAACCGTGAAGGTCGGCGAGGACTCCATCCAGGTCAAAGGCGATGCGCATGAATGGTCAGTCGTTCGCCTTGTCATCGATGAATTGAATGCCTGAGAGAAACCGTTCCGGGTCGTCGGAGAGCGGTTGGCAGTGTTTGACCTGCCCCTTCAGGTGGACAACGGAATTGTCGGCCAGAGTCACTTGAAAGGTGTGCACGGCATCGACGGACAGCGGGATGTCGGTCTCGATGCCCATTCCGCCGAGACTGATCTCGGTGACCTTGACGGTGACATCCAGAGTCACTTCTCGGCCCCGCAACTTGCCGAGAATCGACACACGCGTATTGCGCCGTCTATCCATCGCTATCCCAGAAAACATGATCAAGATTTCTTCGCTCGGGACACGCTTGTCGTATCGAAACTTCTGCCCGGGTGGGATAGCGCGAGGATCTGTGCAACGACGGTCAAACTCGGAGCAACTCCTTGACGGTTGTTGCAGGTCGGAGGCTGGGAGGGAGCACCGGTTCGCTGGATGCGGCCGCGGGCGCACCGACCCGTCGGAGAGGCGGGAGCGTTCTCCGACGGGTCGCAGAATCTATTTCCGAGCGGACAATAACGACCGTGCCACGTTCAGCTGGCGGATCTTCCGGTACAGGTTTGTCCGCTGGATTCCGAGCGCCTTCGCCGCCTCAGGCACGCGACCATGGTGACGCGCGAGCACCGCGCTGATGCAATCGCGTTCGAATCGCATTTTGGCATCGCGCAGGGTCGAACCGACATCCACCGGTTCGGTGCCGCCATCCAGACGCGCATGCTCCAGCAAGTCTTCAAGGTGAATGACGGGGCGATCGACAGACTTGACGAGCGTCTCCAGGAGGGTCCGGAGCTCCGCCACATTGCCTCCCCAGGGCAGGGCACTCAGCACCTGTACGGCTGCTCGGCTGAGGTGCTTCTCCGGCGCGTGGTTCGCCGAGCAAACCCGCTTGAGCAGGTAGACGGCGAGCACCGGAATGTCTTCGCGACGGCGACGCAGCGCGGGGAGATCGATTCTGACTTGTGCGATCTGCTTGTAGAGATCCGCGCGTAGCCGCCCATCCGCGACCGCACCGTCGACATTGACGTCGAGCGTGGCAATCAGCTGAACGTCCAGTTCGACCAACGCCGCCTTGCCATCGATGACGAGGACCTCACGGTCGCGAAGCGCCCGCGCAAGGCGAGCCTGGACTCGAGCCGGTGTTTCGATGAGGTTCAACAGGAGCAGTGTTCCGCCCTGCGCTTATACAGCGCGCCGCTCCTGGCAATCTGATCGGTCCCGGTGCGTTGCGTGAAGGCGGGAGGCGAGCTCGAGGGAGCGCCGAAGAGTCGGCGCTCCAGATCCTGAGGCGTGTCGCCTGCGCAGTCCTCGATCACGAACGGCCGGTTGCCCGACTCGTTGCCGAGTTGGTGAATCGTTCGCGCCACCAGGGTGCGGCCGGTGCCTGGCTCGCCTGAGATGCACACACTGCTGCGCCCGCGAGCGGCATGCTTGATCATTTCGGTGACGCGACGCATGGCCGGCGACTGCGCGACGAGCGCTTCGGCAGGACCCGGCCTCGCAACACCGTTCGTCTCGCCAGCCATCGGATTCACATCCCGGGCATTGGCCAGGACTGTCGTCGCTTCTCGCTCGTCGAAGGGCCACGGCAGCAAGTCAATGGCGCCTGCATGAATGGCCTCGGCCGCCCTGAGCGGGTGACTCGCATCGAACAGCCCCGCGATCGGCGTGTGAGGATGCTGCGCGCGCAGCGCGCGCATCGCCGGCAATGGAGAACGCTCGCCGGCGAGATCGATCAGACACAGCGCGAGCGTTCGTGAGGCGAGAAGTTGCAGGGCCTGCGTCACGTCGCTCGCGGCGACGACGCGGAGGCCGATGTGCGCCAGGCGCTCGGCGACCACGGTCTGACGCCGCGACCCCTCCGACAGAAAGAGAATCGTCGATGCGTGCGATTCGGTTCGCGCTCGGATGAGGACTGGTCAGCACAGTGTGGTTCGTTCCCTCCGCACGGTTCGGTCGCGTGGCGACCTGGCCGAGCGTAAAGAGACTTTATATGACATTAGAGACGAGTGTCAAGAAAATACTGATGAGGTTCGCTGCCGGATACTCCGCAGCGACAAAATGACATTTTTGGGCTTATTTTTGGCCTATCAGGACCACTCCACTTTTGAGGCTTGATGAAAGGGTCGCCATTGCAGCGACTTTATATGACAATAGTACCGTTCCGGCTGGTTTAGATCGCGATGAACGATGCCGGCCGGTACCAGCGAAGAGGCCTGAGACGATCGTCGCCGCACCCGCGCACCCGGCGACCCGGGCATGCGCACCGAACGTGTCGCACCGAGCGCACCCGTCGCACTAGTGACAAAAAAAAAGCCCGAGGCCTCTTGAGCCTCGGGCTTCTTTCGCAAATAATCCCGGCAGCGACCTACTCTCCCACGCACCTACGCACGCAGTACCATCGGCGGTAGCAAGCTTAACTTCCGTGTTCGGAATGGGAACGGGTGTGCCCCTGCTCCTATGACCACCGGGAAACTTTCTCACGTTGGTTCTGACGGTGGTTCTTGACCTCGTTCTACCCCGAACCCCTGGCGAGAACACCTTCGTAATGTTGGCGTCTGGGGTCCCACCTTCGCTTGCACGCGAGCTATGGCGGACAGGCCCAGTGCTCGGCTCGCCCGCCGAGCGCCGTGAGGCGCGAGGCGGGTCGTCCCAGAACATCTTGGTTTGAATATCCCGCAATACTCTGCTGATGCCGCAGTGCTGTGACGAGCGTCACGCGACGCCTGGTTCAGCACTCGGCCATTCGATAGTTCATTGATCACACACCCACAGCAAGTAAGTGAATGGTCAAGCCTCACGGCTGATTAGTATTGGTCAGCTGAACGTGTTGCCACGCTTACACACCCAACCTATATACCTGGTGGTCTACCAGGAGCCTTCAGGGATCCGAAGATCCAGGGAAATCTCATCTTGAGGAGGGTTTCACGCTTAGATGCCTTCAGCGTTTCTCCCGTCCGGACTTAGCTACCCAGCGCTGCCACTGGCGTGACAACTGGTACACTAGAGGTCCGTCCAACCCGGTCCTCTCGGTACTAAGGTCAGACCCTCTCAAATTTCCTGCGCCCACCGTAGATAGAGACCGAACTGTCTCGCGACGTTCTAAACCCAGCTCACGTACCGCTTTAACCGGCGAACAGCCGGACCCTTGGGAGCTGCTACACCCCCAGGATGCGATGAGCCGACATCGAGGTGCCAAACCTGGGCGTCGATGTGAACTCTTGGCCCAGATCAGCCTGTTATCCCCGGCGTACCTTTTATCCGTTGAGCGATGGCCCTTCCATGCGGGACCACCGGATCACTAAGACCTGCTTTCGCATCTGCTCGACGTGTGTGTCTCGCAGTTAAGCTCGCTTATGCCTTTGCACTCTAAGGCTGATTTCCAAACAGCCTGAGCGAACCTTCGTGCGCCTCCGTTACCGTTTAGGAGGCGACCGCCCCAGTCAAACTACCCGCCTAGCAGTGTCCCGAACCCGGATGACGGGTTGCGGTTAGAACGCCGGAGTCGTAAGGGTGGTATCTCACCGTTGGCTCCCCCGAGACCGAGATCCCGGGTTCAAAGCCTCCCACCTATCCTGCGCATACGACGCCAGCACTCACTACTAAGGTGCAGTAAAGGTGCACGGGGTCTTTTCGTCTTACGGCGGGCAACCGGCGTCTTCACCGGTACCACAAATTCGCAGTGTTCCACGTTGAGACAGCGCTCAAATCGTTACGCCATTCGTGCAGGTCGGAACTTACCCGACAAGGAATTTCGCTACCTTAGGACCGTTATAGTTACGGCCGCCGTTTACCGGGGCTTCAATTCAAGGCGTCGCCTTGCAGCTAACCTCTCCTTTTAACCTTCCGGCACCGGGCAGGCGTCAGACCCTATACGTCGTTTTCGACTTCGCAGAGCCCTGTGTTTTTAGTAAACAGTCGCTTGAGCCTCTTAACTGCAACTCCCGATCGCTTCGTGGCGCGAAGCCACTGACAACAAGGAGCACCCCTTCTCCCGAAGTTACGGGGTAATTTTGCCTAGTTCCTAAACGTAGAGTCACACTTGCGCCTGAGGATATTCTCCTCGCCTACCTGTGTCGGTTTGCGGTACGGGTACCTGGATCTCTCCTTAGAGGCTTTTCTCGGCAGCGTAGCGTCTGCGACTTTGTGAGCCTTGCGGCTCTCGCTCCGGCACCTCAGGGAATGCGATCCAACGGATTTGCCTGCTGGATCCCCCTACATGCCTCAACCTGGCGCCTTTCGGCCCTCTCCAGGCTCGCATAGCTTCCTGCGTCCCCCCATCGTGATAACGATCTCCAGGTAGTTCCGGATTATTAACCGGATGTGCATCCGCTACGCCTTTCGGCCTCGCGTTAGCTCCCGACTAACCCTGAGCGGACGAACCTACCTCAGGAATCCTTAGGCTTGCGGCGGGGAAGATTCTCACTTCCCTTCTCGCTACTTATGCCGGCAGGGTCACTTCCGACCACTCCACCAGTCCTTGTCGGTCTGGCTTCACGGCTGTCGGAACGCTCCTCTACCAATGATGGATCTCGCAAGATCCATCAGTCATCAGCTTCGGTCTTGTGCTTAAGCCCCGTTACATTGTCGGCCCGGAGCCGCTTGACCAGTGAGCTATTACGCTTTCTTTAAAGGATGGCTGCTTCTAAGCCAACCTCCTGGTTGTCTAAGCGTCTCCAGATCCTTTCCCACTTAGCACAAAGTTTGGGACCTTAGCTGGATGTCTGGGCTGTTTCCCTTTTGACTATGAAGCTTAGCCCCCACAGTCTCACTCCCGGATTACGTGTCGATGGCATTCGAAGTTTGGTTGGATTCAGTAACCTGGTAAGGCCCCTAGTCCATCCAGTGCTCTACCACCATCGCCGACCATCCGAGGCTGCCCCTAAAGGCATTTCGAGGAGAACGGGCAATCACGGAATTTGATTAGCCTTTCACCCCTACCCTCAGCTCATCCAAGCTGTTTTCAACCAACACTGGTTCGGACCTCCATACGGTGTTACCCGTACTTCATCCTGGCCAAGGGTAGATCATCCCGCTTCGCGTCTATTCCCAGCGACTCTGTCGCCCTATTCGGACTCGCTTTCGCTGCGGCTCGCTTGCGCTTAACCTCGCCACTGAGAATAACTAGCCGGCTCATTATGCAAAAGGCACGCGGTCAGGCATGACCAGCTTACGCTGGCTATAGCCCTCCCACTGCTTGTAGGCATACGGTTTCAGGTACTCTTTCACTCCCCTCACAGGGGTGCTTTTCACCTTTCCCTCACGGTACTGGTTCACTATCGGTCACCAACGAGTATTTAGCCTTACGAGATGGTCCTCGTAGCTTCCCACGGGATTCCACGTGTCCCGCGGTACTCAGGAACCTGTCCACCGAGCCAGATCATTTTCGTCTACAGGACTGTCACCTTCTCTGGTCCCTCGTTCCAGGGGGTTCGACTAACGATCTGGTTTGTGACTCGGCGGCCTTGCGGCCTAACAGGCCCTACAACCCCAGAGAGCAAGCCCTCTGGTTTGGGCTGTTCCGCGTTCGCTCGCCGCTACTAGCGGAATCACTGACTTGTTTTCTATTCCTGCAGGTACTGAGATGGTTCACTTCCCTGCGTTGCCTTCCACGCGCCTATGAATTCAGCACGGGATACTCCGGGATAAACCAGAGTGGGTTTCCCCATTCGGACATCCCCGGGTCAAAGCCTGCTTGCGGCTCACCGGGGCTTATCGCAGCTTGCCACGTCCTTCATCGACTGTTGGTGCCAAGGCATTCACCGTACGCCCTTAGTAGCTTGACCAAGTGTTTCACTTACACACTGCGTGTGTGTGATCAAAGAACTACCGATTGCGGGATATTCAGTTGTCAAAGAGCTCGCCTCGCGCTTGGTCGCTTCGGCGCGACAGGCTCGTTTCACGGTCCAAACTCTGTCAGTCCGCCTTCGCGCTTCGCGCTTCGGCGAGACTGCGCGCTGTTGCGCGGGCCTGCTAGCGTAGCCCGCGTCAGCGGGCGAAGGCTGGTGGAGAATACCGGGCTCGAACCGGTGACCTCCTGGTTGCAAACCAGGCGCTCTCCCAGCTGAGCTAATTCCCCGAATTCAATTGTTACGAGTGGTTCTGGCGCAGGTGAGTCATCGAGGCAGGTTCAAACTGTCTTGACCGATTCACCGCGCACTAGCACTTTCGCAACAAGCTCTCCTTTGTAAGGTTGCGCGCAGCGCAACTGGCGGCGGAACGCTTGCGCCCCTCCCGCCGGGATATTCCCTTGCCGCCGCCCCGCGGCGGCACGGCGGGACGCTTGCGTCCCTGCCGCCGGGAAAACATGGTGGGCCTGAGTAGATTTGAACTACTGACCCCACGCTTATCAAGCGTGTGCTCTAACCAGCTGAGCTACAGGCCCGTATTTCTTGGCTCGCCTCCGGCTCGCGCTTCGGCCCTTGCTCGCCTCCGCTCGCGCGGCGCCAGCTCTACTCG